>NZ_JBFAOQ010000028.1:0-110716 GCF_040675285.1 Nonomuraea sp. NPDC049625
GGCTGCCTCCAGCTTTACTCCGCCGCTACGACGGCGAAGGAATGGATGGTCTTTCACCCCCATCCGGAACTAACCGCACCTCGTGGCGCACTTGTTCTCGTCACACAGACATGATCACGAGCGGCTGCTCTCGTTGTACGGGAATCCCATCAGAAGAGGGCATCGACCAGCCGCGCGTCATCCCAGCTCACACAGCGAATGGCGGCTGCCGTAGTAGAATCCACGAATATTTCGCAGTGTGTCTACACGATGCCGTGGAGCCCAGCGATCTCGACCTCCGATACTGGTAGAAACCGAATGATCGAGTGACCGCCTATCGCCGGGAGCGGCGGTGTGGGCCGTGACGCCCCCTCCCGGAGGTGGCACCGAACCGTCACCTCCGGGAGCGCCTGGCCGTGCCCGCCAACGCCCTGGATGGCTTGTGTTCCGGCCTCAGACCGCGTCTCGCCCCGGTCCTCTGCCCGGCCGGACGGCGCTACAGGGCTGGCGTGACTTTCGCTCGCCCTGGCAGACGCCGGCCGTGGCCGACCGACTCGGCGCGCTCGGCGTCGGCTGGACCCGCACCCGTGAGGCACTGAAGGCGGCTGTGGGCTGGACACGTCCGGCCACCCGGCTGGGCCGCGGCGGCCTCGCAACCTCCCACCCATGCTCGTGCGCGCCGGATCGTATGACCCCATGCCAAGAGGCCATCGACCGGGCATTCGTTCAAGACGCTGGCGCGCGGTGACGGTGACAGTGGAGCCATGAGCCACGACATCATCCAGAACGCCTTCCAGGCGCTCGCGAGCAACGACCCCGATCGCATCGCCGTGGTCTTCACCGAGGACGCCGAGTGGCTGTCGCCCCAAGGAAACGCCACCGCCGTCGCGCCCGAGGCGAGTGACCATATGGTGGGTAGGAAGGCGATCGTACGCTTCTCCGCCGAGGACTTCCCCGCCTGTTCACCCTTGACGTCGGCGTCACCTTCCACGCATCCCGTACCGACGGCGACCGGGTGACCGTGGAGGCGACTATGACGGCGACACCCTGGTCTTCCTGGCCGTCTGGCCGGTCGCCAAGCTCAGGAGCGGCACGCCGTTCCGGACCTGAACTCGCGCGGCGACACGCCATAGGCCGTGCGGAAGGCCCGACTGAAGTCGCCCGGCCGGCCGAACCCCCAGCGGGCAGCGATCTCGTGGATCGGCACGTCGGCCAGGGCGGCGTCGGCGAGGTCACGGCGTATGCGCCCGAGGCGCTGGTCGCGGATCCACGCCGAGACCGTGTCGCCCTGCTCCTGGAACAGCCGATGGAGGTAGCTGACCGAGAAGTGGTTCGCCGCCGCGACCGTCCGCGGGCTGAGCTCGGGATCATGCAGATGGCGCTGAATGTAGGCACGTATGCGCAGGCCAAGGGCCTCCCGTTGGGAGCTCGACCGGGGGCCCTGCTCGGATTCGTGCAGACTGGAGAAGCACGCGGCCACGAGATCCACCAGCACCATCCCGAGCCGCTGCCCGTCCGCCGGGTTGAGCGACAGTTTCTCGTCGGACAGTTCCTCGATGAATTGTTTGAGCAGCCCGCTCATTCCGCCGTCGACGGACACGCCGTGCCCGAGGAGAGCAGCCATCACGTCACCGCGCAGCGGCAGCAGCGGCTTCGGGATGGCGAGCATGACCAACTCCAGATGATCACGTCCGTCGGTCTGCAAGCTCATCTCCTCCAGCCCGGCGAGGTCGTGCGCGTAAAGATCACCGACGGTTACGGTGTCCTGCAGCCCCGACCAGGTCGCGTTCACGGTGCCGTGCAGCGGCACAATGAGATGGACCACGTCCTCATGCTCGGTGCCCGCGCGGCACGGCTCGCGTTGAGCCGTCACCGGATGAAACCTTTTCACCTCCAGCACGGCCACGCCGAGATCGAGCACACGTGCGCTGGCGCAGAGATCCCCCCTGTCGATCTCCCGGCTCATATCCGCGCCAGCGGCCCAGTCTCTCCAAGTCATCACACGCGAACGAGACGTTTGTTCTCCATTCACCCGTATCCTCATTTCTCAAAGTCAGCGCAGAAGTCAGCGTTACCGGTGTATTTCGGGATGTCCAGCGCAGAGAATCGCCGAGATCTCAGCGCAGCATCCACAATCTCGATCGCGAGGTTCTCCCCAGTTTTTGGGATCAGCAGATCGGGACGTTTGCTTTTGCGACGGCGGCCACGTGGGCCGGATGGGTGAGCTGTGGATGATGGCCGGTTCCGGGGATGACGGTCACCCGGGCGTCGAGGGTGGCGTCGATCAGCGGATCGAATTCGCCGGTGACGAGGCGAACCGGCACCGGGCAGGTGGCGGCCAGTGTCGGTAGCTCGGCGCGTTCGCTGTGCCGTTGTGCTCGGTCGAGCCACCGCGCGGTTGCGCGTGCTCGACCCCGAGGTGAAGCTGACCGTCGACACCCTCGGCGGCGTGGTCGTCGCCCTCGGCGCCACCGAGATCGCAGGCCGCGCGCAGCTGTTCTCCGGCTCGGCCACGCGGGCGGGCGGTGCTGGTCAACGGCCTGCCCGGGATGCTCTCCTGGCGCGAGGACGGCACTTCACTATCGGTCCTCATATTCATCGTCGCCGACGGACGGATCACGGGCATCGCGGCCCTGGTCGACCCGGCCCGGCTGGCGGCGATGGACCTGCCCGGCCCGGCGTGAGTCGCCGGCCGGAATCGTCAGAAACGGTAGTGCGCGACCGTGGTGCCCAGCCTGGAGAAGGCCGCGCTGAGCGCCGACAGTCGGGTCCACAGGCGCAGGGCCGGAGGGAACTGGTCGACCTCGGGCTCCCGAGTGAGCAGGATGTGCCGGATCAGGGTCAGTCGCGGGTTCCACCGTACGGGGTCGAGGCGGTCGAAGCCGGGGGACTTGAAGAGCGGGACCAGGAACCGGCTGCCGGAGTAGTGTTTCGCTGCCCAGACGGTGAATCTGGTGTAGACGTTGAACGCTATCTCCCCACTGGGAAAGTGGCTGGTGAGACGGTCCAGCAGCGTGATCATCTCTTCCTGGGAGAGAAAGGGCAGCACGCCGTCGGCGACGATCACGGCGGGGCGGTCGGCGGGGAGCGCCTCCAGCCAGCCGGGCTCGGTCAGGTCCGCGCCGATCCTGTGCGTGTGCGGCCGATCGGGGATGACCCGGTGCCGGGCGTCCACGACTTCGGGGAAGTCGACGTCGTACCAGTCCGCTGTGGGCGGCGGGTCGATGCGGAGGGCCCGGGTGTCGAGGCCGGCTCCCAGATCGATGCCGATCGCGTCGGGGTGGCGGGCCATGAACTGCTGGGCCACCTCGTCCAGCTTCTTGGCGCGCTGGGCGACGTCGATGGCCGAGGCCGCGCTCCAGCGGAGTTTGCGGTGGTCGTAGCCGGTCTTGTGGATGATCTCGTAGGCCATGCGGTCGCCGAGTATGGGGCGTGGCAGGCGGCTGTCGAGCGCCCGGCCGCACAGCGTCACCCACAGGGTTTCCTGCAGCGGGGTCAGGGTAGGAAGGGTCACCCCCATGATGTCCTCCAGGCTCAGGTGGTGGGCATGTCGCGTCGGGTGAATCCGGCCAGACCGGCCGCGACGAGGGCCGCCGCGACGACGGTCATGACGATCAGTGGCGTGGCCGTCATGACCCCGCCGGGAAGTTTCGGTACGTGCTCGAAGACCGACAGGTTGATGACCCACTGGTCGAGCTGCAACTCCAGGCCGACCCAGCCGAACAACATGCTCACCATGGCCACCGCGAACGTGCCGGCGACCAACCGGGGCAGCAGACCGAACAGGGCGAACGCGACTCCGGTGAACACCCACACCACAGGGAGTTGCACGAGAGCGGCGGCCAGGAGGCGGGACAGCTCACGGGCGACGTCGCCGGTGTTGAGGCCGTGCGCCAGACCGGCGGCCGTCCCGAAGGCGATCAACCCGAGCACTGGGCCGAGCAGTATGAACGCGAAGTGGCTGCCCGCCCAGCGCAGCCGGCGCACCGGGGTGGCCAGCAGGGGCTCGGCCCGCCCGTCGCGCTCCTCGTTCCTGAGCAGCAGCGCGGCCTGGATGGCGAAGCCGGCGCTGACCAGGCCGAGCATGGTCATCATGGGGGCGAGGAACTGGTCGACGAGCGTGCCGGGACCGCCGAGCCGGGCCAGCGCCTCTCGGGCCGCGGCGCCACCGTTGTCCATCAGCGTCCCAAGGCTCGCCGACATCGCGCCGACCACGAGCCCGACCAGGGCGAGTCCGGCGAGCCTGCTGATCAGCGGCCCGCGGTGCAGCCGCCAGGCCAGCGCCAGCGGGCTGCGCAGGCGGGGTCCGGCGGCGGCCGGGCCCAGGCGGGCCTGAAACATGCCGGCGCCGAGGTCGCGCCGCTCCGACAGCGCCACGGCCAGCACGATCAGCGCCAGCACGGCGCCGGCCGCGAGCGTGAGCACCCACCAGCGTTCGCCGCTGTAGGGCCGCAGCGCCTCCGCCCAGCCGAGCGGCGTCATCCAGGACACCCAGGCGGGCCCGTCACCGGACTGCGCGGCGACGTCGCCGACGCCGCGCAGCAGGATCGCGGCGCCGAGCGTGCTGATCCCGATGGCGCGCGCGCCTCCCGCGCTGGTCGTGAGCTGCGCTGTCACCGCGCCGATCGAGGCGAACGCGCAGGCGGCCACCGTGAACCCGAGTCCGAGCGCCAGGGAGCCGGCGGCGGGCAGGCCCTGGCCGATCAGCGCCACCGCCGAGGCTATGCCCAGGACGAGGGCGGCCCCGCAGGTGACGATCAGGGTGGCGGCCAGGTCGGCGTGGCGGGACACTGCTGTGGCCCCGACCAGTTCGCGCCGCCCGGCCGCCTCTTCCGTACGCGTGTGCCGGATGACCGTGAGCAGGGCGAACAGCGCGACCATGAACGTGACGAATCCCGACCGCCAGGCGACGAGCTCGCCGAGGCTGGATCCGTTCAGCACGCCGTAGGCGATGGTGAAGGCCCTGGTGTGGACGCTGGTCTCGTAGTAGTGCTGGCGGGCCTCGGCCGTGGGGTACGCGCCGGTGAAGGCGCCGACGAACACCACCGGGATCATGCAGATGAAGGCCACCCACAGCGGCAGCAGCACACGATCGCGCCGCAGCACCAGGCGGATGAGCTTTCCCGTGCCGGCGAACGCGTTCATCGTCCTGCCTCCGTGTGCCGACCCTTGACGTTCGCGCGGTCGTAGTGCCGCAGGAACAGTTCCTCCAGCGTCGGAGGCCGGCTGACCAGGCTGCGCACGCCGACCTTGGTGAGGTGGCGAAGTGCGAGGTCCAGCGCGGCGGCGTCGACGCTGAAGCGTACCCGGCCGCCGTCGGCGCGCAGGCCGTGCACGCCCGGCAGGCCGGCCAGCCCGTCCGGTGGGGCGGCCAGCTCGGCGTCGATGGAGGTGCGGGTGAGGTGCCGCAGCTCGGCCATGGTGCCGGTCTCGACGGTACGGCCGTCGCGGATGATCGTGATCCGGTCGCAGAGTGCCTCGACCTCGGAGAGGATGTGGCTGGACAGCAGCACCGTACGGTCACCCGCGCGCCGCACCTCTTGGATCGTCTGCCGGAAGACCTCCTCCATCAGCGGGTCCAGGCCGGAGGTGGGTTCGTCGAGGATGAGCAGCTCGGCGTCGGAGGCCAGCGCGGCGACCAGGGCCACCTTCTGCCGGTTGCCTTTGGAGTAGGTGCGGCCCTTCTTGCGCGGGTCGAGGTCGAAGCGTTCGATCAGCTCGTCCCGGCGCCGCCGGTCGAGGCTGCCGCGCAGCCGGCCGAGCAGGTCGATGGCCTCGCCACCGGACAGGTTGGGCCACAGGGTGACGTCGCCGGGCACGTACGCCAGGCGGCGGTGCAGCTCAGCGGTCTGTGTCCAGGGGTCGCCGCCGAGCAGCCGGGCGGTGCCCGCGTCGAGGCGCATCAGGCCCAGCAGGATCCGGATCGTGGTGCTCTTGCCCGCGCCGTTGGGCCCGAGGAAGCCGTGCACCTCGCCAGTCCGTACGACGAGGTCGAGGCCGTTCAGTGCCCGTGCCGGGCCGAACGACTTGACCAATCCGGCCATGGAGATGGCATCGGTCTCAGTCATCATGGGTGTCCTTATGTGGTGATGAGGAGAGGGCTAGAGATCGTCTCCCCGCTGGGCCTCCCAGGCGGCCTGGGCGGCTTTGAGCATGGTGTCGTCGGCGTACAAGCCGTGGGTGTAGATCTCGAGCATGGGCAGCCCTATGCGCCGCAGCACGTCGGGACCCATCCGCTCGAAGCCGAGCGCGCGGGTCAGGGGTGGCGCCATGGTCAGCGTGGCCAGGCTCACCAGCACGGTGAGCACGGCCAGCGCCCGCACGTCGGAGGACCGGCGCATCGAGCCGCCGGCGATCCCGTCCCGGAAGAGCTGCTCGGTCTCCTCCACCAGCGTGTTGACGAACGTAGTGGCCGCGGAGGAGTCCTCCTCGATCGCGCGCACCATGTACTGCACATGGAGGCGGTACTCCTCCGAGTCCGACAGATATTCCTGGGACAGATCCCGCACGCCGACCAGGTCGGCCACGGTCCGGGCCCTCCGCACCAGGATCTGCAGGACGTGCTCGTCGCAGACGCTCCGCAGGTTGTCCTTGCTGCCGAAGTGCCGGATGACCAGGGCGGCGCTCACCCCCGCGGTGGCCGCGATGGCGCGCAGGTTCGTCTTCTGGAAGCCATCGCGGGCGAAGTGCGCGATGGCGGCGTTACGGATCTTGGCCTGGGCGGTCAGATCCGCCGAAGTGGCTGAACACACGTTTACTATAGTAAACACGTGTTCAGCACCGTGGCAACAGGGGTCAGAACGTGGTGAGGATGATCTTTCCGTAGACATCCTGTACCGCTCGAATATTGGGTTACGTCGGCTGAGCTGCAGTTAAGCGGTGTGGTGGTATTCGTTGATCACACCTGCGACGACGGGTCTTCGGCGAACGGTCCGCAGGTCGTCAAGGTCGGTCACGTCGCAGGCGGGCTGCGTCGTGGCATCCGGGGCCGTTGGTACTGGGACTGATGTGGCCGGTGCCCGTTGTAGTGGATCAGATACTCGCGGAGCACGAAGGTCAGGTGGCGTTCACTGAGGATCAAGATCCCGTCCAGGAGCTCGCGGCGCAGGGTGCCGATGACCCGCGCACAGATGGCGTTCATCCTCGGCGTCCGCGGCAGGGCGGTGATGGCCCGTAGCCCTTCAGCTGTGAAAACCTCCCGAAAGGCGGAGGTGAAGAGCGGGTCCCGATCGTGGATCAGGAACCGCAGCTCGGCGATACGGTCACCCACGTCCATGACCAGGTTACGGGCCTGCTGCACCATCCACGCCCCGGTCGGGTGCGCGGTCACTCCGGCCAGGTGCGATCGCCGGGTGCCGTGCTCGATGAAGACCAGCACATACAGCCCCTTGAGCAGCACCGTCTCGACCACCAGGAAGTCGCACGCGATGATCGCATGGGCTTGAGCGGTCAGGAACTGCCGCCAGGTCGGCCCGGTCCGGCGGGGCGCCGGATCGATACCGGCCGCGTGCAGGATCTCCCACACTGTAGATGCTGCGATCGTGTCGCCCAGACGGGCCAACTCGCCCTGGATCCGCCGATGCCCCCAGGTCGGGTTCTCCCGCGCCATCCGCACGATCAGCGCCTTGACCGGCCGGCGAGTGCGAGGGCGTCCCGGCCGTCGTCTATCGGTGAAGGTCCACTTGTGTGCTACCAGGTGGCGATGCCGGCGCAAGATTGTCGCCGGGGCGACCGGAAACACCTCCACCCATCGGTGCGATGGACCAGCCGCGACATTGCGAAAGCCGTACACGCAGCCGGGCTTTGAGCTTGATGACTCGGCTGGTCCCCTCGCTCTTGGCGTTGGTGATCCCGGCGGGAAGGAACACCTCGATCTCGCTCTGCCAGGCCTCGACGGTCGCGGCGAGCGTCACGAGCTCGGGCAGGTAGGCGTGGTCGGCGCACCAGGCGTAGAAGGCGTGCAGGCGGTGGCTGATCTGCGAGCGGGCAGGGTGGGTGCGGGCCAGGGCGAGCAGATCGCGCAGTTTCTCCTTGGCGAGCCAGCCGGCCGGGATGTGCCACCCGTAGGTGCCGATCCTGGTCAGGTCCCGTTCCAGGACGCTGCGCTGCTGATCGGTGAGCTCTTCGGCGGTCGAGCGCAGCAGCCTGCGATGATCGTATTCGGGATCGCCCTTGCGGCCCCGGCGCCCGCGCATCTTCCATGTCATCCGCCTGCGCAGCTCGGTGAGCTTGGCATTGGCCAGCTGCACCACGTGGAAATGATCGACGACGATCCTCGCGTGTGGCAGCGCAGCGCGGATCGCCGAGCGGAATATGGCACACATGTCGATGGCCACATGAGTGATGGCGCCACGCCAGGTGGCGGGCTGGACCGTCAGCCAGGCGGCCACCACGGCCGAGACGCGGCCCTCAACCTGGCCCAGCAGCCCCTGGCCGCCGGTCAGGTCGGTGAAGCCGACATGCCACCGGTCGACGACCTGCCGATATTTCCGGTGTCGGGATTCTGCTCCCAGTGAGGCCTGCCACGGCGGATCTTGCCACCCATCCACCTCCACGATCTCCGCCACGGCGCCACCTCACTGATGCTGGCCGCGGGGGGAGAGAGATGAAGGTCGTGCAGGAGACGCTGGGGCACACCTCCAGTTCCTTCACCGCCGACACCTACACCTCGGTTTCCCCCAGGTGGCGGTGGCTGCGGCGAAGAAGACCGCAGCCCTGCTGCTCGCCGAGGAGGAGGACCAGGAGGAGCCGGGAGAGGTGATCCCGCTGCGGGCCTGACCCGCTCCATCAGGAGACCGGCCTCGTGATCGCCGCGCTTGCACGGCGGGACGGGGCCGTTTCCTTTGCCAAGGAGGTCCCCAGAAGGCCGATGTCGATCATGGTGTGTGCGGGTTTGGTGCGCGCGAGCACGCACGGAGCACGGAAGCGCTAGACGAAAATTCTAGAACGCATTCGATCCCGCATAACCACAGGTCAGACCATGATCAAAGCGCGCCCCGCAGGATTCGAACCTGCAACCGTCGGATTAGGCAGTCGAAGTCCCCAGAATTCGTGCGCGAGCCCTACCGAAGTTTGAGACAAGGCATTCTGTACATGTTCAGCAAATCATTGGCAACGCGCTGCTTTCGATAAATCAAGCGTTGGCCGCAAACGCGATCGAACATAAAGACGAGATCAAGCTTCGTTTCGACTCGTCTCGACAGCGCAGACATCGGAGTTGCGAGCACTGCGACCATCGGATTAGAAGCAAGATCTTTTGGTGCCGCGCCGTGCCGTTGGGTGACGGTTCGTGCCACCTCAGCGCGTTTTGCGTGTCAGGCGATGCCGGGTGCTGACGGCGTGTGACGGGGCGTACGAGCACGCACCGAGCACGGCTGACACCCTATTCGATGATTGCATAGACAGGCCCTCGGAATGGATCCCGCGCTCCAGCCATGCTGGCACCATCTATAGGTGACGGTCGCAGTGCTCGGCACGCGCTTTAACCCGTACGCCCCTCAATGATTTCCGCGGCGCAGGTGCCCGCTCCGATCGAAGTCGTCGCTGGTTCCGACAGCGCGGCGGCGCTTCGGGTGGTCGGGCGCTGGCATATCAGGACGCAGCGCCACGGCCGCTGGTAGCCGCCCCACGCGTGTCGCACTAGGTCCATAACCATTGTTTACCAAGGAAAGCAGCGGCCTCTAATGAAGTGCAGACATCTCCGTCTTCTGAGGGTGACCCCGAGCCCGGCGATCAGAACCGGCCCGCCGGCCGAGACGCTCTTCGCATGGGGGTCGGACCTCCTCAAGGGGTTCGCCGCCGGTGCCGGCATCGTGCTCACCGTCCTGTTCGGGTGGGCGATCGTCGTGGGCTTCATCCTCGGGATCGTCGGCACGCTGCTCGGCATGGACCCGAACACCCCCGAGTTGGACAAGCTCTTCGAGGACTACTTCGAGCCGGTGTACTACGGCCTGCCGGGCCTCGCAGTCGTGGTCGGGGGCGGCGGCTGGGGGATACTGAGCCTGCTGGAAAGGCACAAGGAGCGGGCGGACCGGCACACGATCGTGCTGGAGACCAGGGCCAAGGCCGTCCAGGATGTCGTGCGCGAATCGGCGAGCGTGTCGCAGGACCTCGACCGGGAGATCGCAGAGAAGCTCGCCCGGCTCGACGAGCTCGACGCCCGTCTCGAAGAGGTGCGTAAGGAAGTCCTGCTGACGGAGGAGCAGACCAGGATGGTGGACGTCGTCATTGGCAAGCGCCTGGTCGGCCAGGTCAAGGCGCAGCTCGTGCAGCAGGTGGTCTTCCTGGTCCTGACCTTCCTGCTCGGCTTCGTCGTCAACTGGCTGTCCACGCCGGCGCTCGACACGCTGCGGGACTGGCGGACCACCTGAGCGTCCCGAAGGCCGCCACAATCGCGTTACCCGCCCAATCCAGACGCGTCGCACGCCGTTCTACAGCCAGCGGCACTTACGCAAGCACTCAAGCTAGTTAACCGTCTGCTCAACAGGTCTAAGCCATCGCTTAAAAAGCGATCTCTGGAAATCGAAACTTGCGGTCACGCCAGGCACATACCGGGTACCTCTTGCCCGGCTCCAGGATCAGCCGGCGCGCGAGGCCGCTGTTGGGTCACCGGGACCAAGCCGCCTGGCCGTTGGTCCCGATTATGGATGGCGATCCCGGTTCGGCGACAAGCGTGGGCTGCCGACGCCGATCAACCTCGCACCGGCCAGGGGTATACGGGTAGGTAGCGCACATAGCGCGTCGCCGGCGAGCATCAGATCATGATCGGCCATGGCCAACCGAGCCGCATTGACACATCCCTCACTTCGCAGGCATATGGGGAATGTGGATGCGCCAGCCGCAGACTTCAGGCCTCCCCTCGTGGGCCGTGACGAGCCACGCCGACGCATCACCGCGCTGATAGACGGATTGAACCAGACCCGAGGCAGCGCCTTGGTGATCTTCGGCGAGCCTGGGATCGGCAAGACCGCGCTGCTGGAGTACGCGGGACACGCAGCGAAGCATTGCACCCTTCTGCGTGCGACCGGGTTGGAGTCGGAATCAGAGCTGCCGTTCGTTGCGTTGGGCGATGCCCTCCGTCCACTGCTGCCGCGGATCGCGAAGCTCCCCGCGCCGCAGGCGGAGGCATTAAGAACCGCACTCGTGCTGGACGCAGGCGAACGGCCGGCCGCGTTGTTCACGATCTGCATGGCCACCTTGACATTGCTCACCGACACCGCGGAGGAACGGCCCGTCGTCCTGCTCGTCGATGACGTGCAATGGCTGGACCCAGCTTCCGCGGTCGTCTTCTCCTTCGTCTCTCGGCGGCTGGCCAATGACCCTGTGGCCGTGCTTTTCACGCTTCGCGACGGTCCCGCGTCACCGCTGGACACCCGCGGGCTGGACCGGCTGCAACTGAGCGGGCTGGACGCCGAGCACACAGGCCGCCTCGTCGAGCAGCTCTGCGGCTGGGCCGTCCCACCGGCGATCGCCAGCCGCCTGTGGCGGGCGACGGGCGGCAACCCGCTGGCGATACGCGAAGTGACCGCACGGCTCGACAAGTCGCAGCTGCGTGGCCTGCGCCCGCTCCCGGACCCGCTCCCCCTCGGCCCCGATCTGGTCCAGGCCTTCACCGATCATCTCCAGCCGATGCCGATGAGTACCCGAACCGCGTTGCTGGTGCTGGCCCTGGCCACACCACCGGAGCTGCCGGTGCTGCTCGGTGCCCTGGAGCGACTCGGCCTGCCTCTCACCGCCCTGGACCCTGCCGAGGAAGCGGGGCTGATCGTCACTGAAGGTCAGCACGTACGATTCTTCCATCCCGTGATCCGCTCGGCCGTCGAAATGGCAGCGACCGGAACGGCGCGGCGCCGCGCTTACTACGCGCTCATCGGCGCGTCCGAGGGCGACACCGCACTGAGCTACCGGGCGGCCGCAGCAACCGGGCCCGACGAGCGGCTCGCCGGTGAGCTGGAGGCGGCAGCGCAGCGCATGCGCGATCGATCCGGGTTGGCTACGGCGGCACGGGTCATGCACCGTGCTGCTGAACTCGGCACGAATCCAGAACGCCGGACCCCACGGTTGCTCCAGGCGGCGACGGACGCCCTCAACGCCGGCTACCTGGATGAGGCCACCGCGTGGCTGGATGAGGCACGCGCGGCCACCACGGACCCGTGTACATTGGCCGACATCGACATGCTCCGCGGCCGCGCGTTGGCCATCCGTGCTACGCCAGACCTCGCCCAGCGCGTGTTGACCAGCGCGGCGCAGGCGGTCGAGGCAACCGATCCGGGCCGAGCCGCCCACCTCCTATGCGAGGCGACCTTGCCGATCTTCACGGAGGGCCGGATCCTCGTCGCCGAGGAGACCAGCCGGCGCGCGGTACGGCTGGCGACGGTCGCCGCCGACCCACGCGTGCTCAATCGAGCCAAGGTCGTCCTGGCTCAGGCCCATGTGCTCGGCGGGAACGTGGCGGCCGCTCGATCGGTGCTGGCAGCCGCCACGAGCGTGCTGAGTCCCGTCGAGGACGCACTGGTCCAGAGCATGGTGGGCATCTGCCACTGCTGGCTCGAGGAATACGACCAGGCACGGCGGATCCTGGATGGCGTCATCGATTCAGCCCAGCACAACGGTCGTCTCGGGGTGCTGGCTCCCGCCCTCAACTACCGCAGCGAGATCGCACGGTGCACCGGCAATTGGGCGCAGGCGTATGCCGACGCCGAGCAGGCGCTACGCCTGGCCCGTGAGAGCTGGTCACCCATGGCACTGAGTCTGTCGGCCGTACTGCTGGCACGCTTGGACGCCGCGCGCGGCCAGGCCGCTCTGGTGACCGAACGACTTGGACAGGCAGCGAAGAACTCGGGCCCGCAGGGCATGGGTGGCCTGCGGATATGGGAGGGCGGGGTGAGAGGGCTTCTGCATCTGGCCATAGGCGCTCCGGAGCAGGCGATCGGAACTCTGGAGCCGATTCGCAAGTTCGCGCGCCAGCACGGGCTGGGCAACCCCAACATCGTTCTATGGGAGCCCGACCTTGTCGAAGCCTATTGGCGGGCCGGACGCCCGGGGGAAGCCGCGGAGCGGCTGGCCGAACTGGATGCGAGCGCGAAGGCGACAGGCCTGCCCACGCCGCAAGCGGTGGCGCAACGTTGTCACGGAATGCTGGCCGGCCGTTCAGAGATGGACTCCCACTTCGCGGCTGCGGCCGCCCTGCACCTGAGCGCCCCGAACCCCTTTGAACAGGCCAGGACCGCGCTCTGCCATGGCGAAGCGTTGCGGCGTCACCGACATCCTGCCTCCGCACGGCCACTGCTGCACGAAGCGCTTGCCACGTTCAACCGGCTCGGCGCCCTGCCCTTCGCCCGGCGGGCAGCGGCGGAACTGGCCGCAGCGGGCGGCCAGCCGGTCGACACGATCCGCGAGGAGAGCCCACTCCGGCAGCTCACGCCGCAAGAACTGCAGGTCGCCACAGCGGTGGCGCGAGGATTGAGCAATCCGGAGGTCGCTGCCACGCTGTTCATCTCCCGCAAGACGGTCGAGGCCCACCTGTCCAGCGTGTACCGGAAGTTAGAGCTGTCCTCGCGAACGCAACTCGTGCGATACCTCGTCCGCGTCGAGACCGACATGGCGTGATCGCCTGGGCCCTGGCCGCGCGTCTCAGCCTCCACCCCGCATATACGCCGGCAGACGCCTGAGCGGAGCATCATGCTGAGACCTGCCGTAGGCGTTGGGTCGGCTCTCCGGATCGCGCCGAGTCTAGGGATTTCCCCGATGCTCGGCCAGGGCTTACTTCCACGATCGGCACCGGCCCGATCGCACAAGTGCGCAGCAGGCTGAATCCTGCACGCCAGTCGCATCCGGCGCGCCTCCGCGTCCGGTCCGTGATCCGCACCCTCCAGCACGGACGCGGCGGCTTCGGGGAACTCCCCGAAGCGGCGCGAGCGCCCTCGCTGTTGTACTCGCAGCCATGACCACCGCAGAGCACCCACCAAGGGGACCGGCCATGGACACCAATGGCAACTGGGACGACGTGGCGACAGAGCTCGGGAAGATCTACGGAGGCGAGCACGGTCAGCAACGCATCCTCAACCGCATGCTGACGGTTCAGTCGGCAGCAGCCCGAACCGCTGTCCGCGATGCCCTCCCTGCGCTGGCCAGCACGCACGCGATCCCGGAGATCCGTTACAGGGTCATCGTTCAGACGGGAACGGCTGACGGCGCTGGCACCGACGCCAACATCTACCTCACCCTCCACGGTGCGTACGGCACCAGCAGGGAGCAAACGCTCGACACGTTCAGGGACGATTTCGAGAACGGCGCCACCGACGTGTTCGCCGTCAACAGCGCAGACCTTGGAGACCTCGACTGGATCCGGATACGGCACGACAACAGCGGCAGCCGGCCCGGATGGTTTCTGGATTCCGTCCTGATCACGCGCGAGGACAGCACGTCTCGCGAATGGTTCTTTCCGTGCGGGCGCTGGCTCGCGGTCGATTCCGACGACGGGCAGATCTCACGGGTCCTCTACGTCGCCCAGCGCTGACCGGCCACCACCTCAACAGGAGTAGACATGAGCGCAACAAGAACCGGCGGAGACTGGACCGACATCTCCGCGAGCCTGTCCGCCATCGTCGGCGATGGGGCCGCGCACTCGGCCACCTCCATGGCCATCGCGCAGGCCAACTCGCTGGCCGCGCAGGCGGCATTCTTCACCCCCGTCGTCCCGCAACCCGGCACGCCGGCGCTCGCCCTCTCGCCCGCTGACGGCGGTACCGTGGTCCGGGCCTTCTGGTGGGGCTTCCACGTGGAGATCGGGCACGACGACCTGGAAACCATCCTCAAATCGGCCGACATGGTGAACGCGACGGTCGCCGCCATCGGCGGGAACATTCCCAGCCCGGCCGCCCCGTGGATCAAGCTCCTGGCGCCCTTCGTGGCGGCGGTGCACGAGCGACTGCGCGCCATGGACCGCGGTTGCGGCATCTACGTGAGCATGTCGTGGTTCGCTCCGGGGGTCTTCATCCCCACCTCGGTTCCCTGCTAGATCCCAATGCGCGCGGGAAGCCAGGCGCTCGGCCGCTTCCTGCGCGCATGATGTTTCTCTTCGCTGCCCCGGGCACCGCGATCACCCGGTTCAGGCAGCCAGTCCACAGGATCGTCTCCTTCAGAATATCGATCAGCGGCACCGCGCTGGTCCGTGCTCGGGTAAGCCACGTAACTAAATATTCGAGCGGCTCAGCGGAGTCCCCCACGAGTACTCACATGCCGCTTGACCTGCATGGATGAATTTTCGGTAGGCGCAGTGGCGCGTTCCCACACTGCCCAGCGGTCACCACCACCGACAGCAGCCTCTGTCCCGCTCGCACACCAGATACAGCTTGGAGGACAAGCCTCCCCGGGAGCGGCCCAGCACGTCATCGGCTGACTCCGTCGCGATCCCGCCCGGCGGCTCAGCCTGCCGATCCCCACCCTCGGAGCGCCGGCCGCGTGTGATGCCCCAAACAAACGGTGGAGTCCGCCGCGACTCCCCATTGACCCGCTCGCCTCGGGGCCGCCGACCGGGCCCTGGGGCATTCGGGCCACAGCCCGTGACGTACGAATGGATCAAACGCCCGGGTATTTGGCGAACCAGGCCTCGCAGTAAACCGCGGCCCCGCCGTCCGTCATCTGGATCGCGAAGTCATCGGCCAGTTCCGTGATGGTGGCCCGCCCTTCGAGCCGGACCAGCCACTCCCCCGGCAGGACGGCGTCCCCATGACGGGCGCCCAGGAGGTTGCCACACATGGCCCCCGTGGAGTCGCTGTCACCCGAGTGGTTGACCGCCAGCAGCAACGCCCGCTGGAACGGCGTGATCCCCGGGTACGCGCCAAGCTCCTCCCCTCGATGACCGGCGGGAGCCTGCTCCACCAGGGCGCAGTAGACCGCGATGGCCAGCGCCTCCTCGGCCACCCACCCACCGCCCAGCGTCTCGACCCGCTCGGGCGAAGCCTGTCCGCGATCGGCGAGCGCGACTGCCGCCCGCAGGGCCCGCGAGGTCTCCTCGTGTCCGGCGCACGTGGCGAGGCGGCCCAGCACTACTTCCACCGCCTCGCGTAGGCCGGCACCGTGCACCAGTGAATGGATCAGCATCGCGAATGCCCCCGCCGCGAGGTAGGCGGTCGGATGGCCGTGTGTGATCCGCGCGCACTCCGCCGCCGACTCGAAGACCGCGCGAGCCGACCCGTTCAACAGCCCGAACGGCGCGGACCGCATGACCGCGCCGCACCCCTTGGACCCGGAATTGACCGGCCCGGCCCGGCCCTCCACCGCGAACTCGTCGAACTCGAGGGGCTCCCAGGCATCGGACCGCAACCCGGACAGGCAGGCCGAGCCGGGGGAACGACGGCTGTACAGCCACCTCTGCTCCCGGAGCCATCCGTTACGGACATGATCGTCTCTCGCCGGTGGCGGGGCGGCGTGCTCCTGGGTGTCCAGCCACCGCAGGTAGGCGTGCCGTATCACGGTGGGCATGTGGCAGATGCCCCTGTGCGTGAAGCGGATGTCCGCGCGCATCAACCCTTCCATAGTGAAGAGCGTCAACTGCGTGTCGTCGGTCACCCGCCCACCGCCCTCAGCGGCGAACTCGGTGAGGCCCGAATCGCCGTACCGTGCCCTGATCGCGGCGATGGAGTCGAACTCGACCGGCGCCCCGAGCGCGTCACCGATCGCCCCCGCCAGCACGCACCCTCTGACCCGCCCGCGATACAGGCTCAGCGTCTCCGGGGCGAGTTCCATGACTGTCTCCCATCCGTCAAACGAACCCTCACCGAGGGTAGGACGCGATCCTCGCATGCGCAGTTGCCGTCACATATTGCGTATGAACTGCTACACACCCGCGATCGCTTCCTCCAGCATCGCTGTTCTTCGCTGCGGGCATTGAGGACATCCTTCCTAATGATCAAAGGCGACCTCAGGTCAAGCGTCCGGATAACTAGGGGAAGCCCAGATCGAGACTGCGGTCGGGCTGTTCATCGACCCACCCAAGATGATCCGCATCGCCAAGCATGAAGCCGGCTACGACGGCCTGAGCTCCCAGTACGCCGGCAGCACCCATGTTCATCCTCGAAGGCGCAGCAGACGCCGAGGTGCCGTTGTACGTCATGGGAAACCCGCGGCTGGGTGACCTGTTGAAAGACGTGCCGAAGGGGCCCCGAATCACCGGCGTTCGAGACGAAGTCGGCCGCCTCCAGGCACAGCTCGTCGTCGAATTCGATTCGATCGCCGAAGCCGAGAACCTGGTGGAAAGCACGGTCCGCGAAACGCTACTTGACCCCGGCGCCGACTACCGCGACTCGATCCTGAGCCACGGGGTGATGAACCCTGTCGAGGCCGTTCTGGTCGAGCTCCGCTTTGCCGATGGGAGCCCGCCGCTGCCCGGCGTCGCGATGTACGACGGCACGTCGCGTGGGACCAACTCCAGCCTCGTCCGCTACCACGACACCACACAGACTCCGGTGCAGAACATGGCACGAGTCGCTCAGGAACTGCGGGACGCGATGGTGACGCCCTCGCGCAAACGGCGCGCGGCGTACCTAAAAGAAGCCGGAGCGGCGAGGCTCACCTACCAACGAGACGGCCTCACCATGCCGGTACTGCGCCAGTTCCAGGCCCGACGGATACCCGTCCGGCTGATCGTCGGGGCGCAGTTCAGCGACGAGGGCAACCTTAACGAACTACCCGCCGCGATCACCGCGGCGCAGAGCACCCGGCACATCAGTGTCAACCCCTGACGCGAGGCAGCCAAGAACAGTGTGACGGCGCAGCGCACGGTGCTGCACCTGCACCAGGCCGGCCACGTGTCACAGGCGTTCGTCCACCTCACCCGAGGACCGTCCCCTCGGCCACGAGGAAGTCAACGAACTCTTCCCGGGCGCAGACCCTCAGCTGGTAACCGACCCGACGACTGCCCAGGCCTGACCGCTGTGGCGAGCGCTCGTCATCGTGCGCATGCTGACCGACCCCAAGGTGCACGAGACGGGCTCCAAGCAGTATGTCGTCGCCGATGGCAACGGCATCGCTTTCGGCCTGACCGGCAGCAACCGCAACGACGTCACCCAGGTGATGCCGCTGCTACGGTCCATCCGCCGATGCGGAGACAGCGCGGCCGGCCCTGCCGGCGACCCAGGGTATTGAACGCGTCTTGGCGGAGGTCGGCCGACAGACGCGCACTCCTACATCAAGATCTACAGTCGCGAGATCTTGTAGGGCGCGATTCGAGGATGCTCCTCCCTCAAGCGGCGCCGCGGGTGCAGGAAACTGCCACACCTCGGCCCATCGAGGGTCATGCAGTTTTTGGCGGGTGAAAATAGCTCGACAGGCGGACATATGTACCGCTCTGCGCACCCGCGTAAGCCGAGCTGAGCGTGCTGCAGCGCTCCGGGACACAACTAGATCACTTCTGCATCAACAGCAGCGTCTTCCTAAACTTCAGTCCGACGCCTGACTACTATGCTGTAAGTTTCTGCGGGTCTCCACGTGAACAGAGGGTGATTAAGTGACTACCGATAGGCGTAGGGCTGTTGTGCTCCTGAGTGGCGGCCTCGACTCGACGACCGTCCTCGCCATTGCCCGCCATGAAGGCTTCGAGGCCTATGCTCTCAGTTTCCGCTACGGGCAGCGGCACACAGAGGAACTCGACGCGGCGAAGAAGATTGCCGCCGAACTCGGGGCTACCCAGCATGTGGTCGCCGACATCAACCTTGCGGCGTTCGGCGGGTCCGCACTCACCGACCCGGCTCTCAAGGTTCCCCACCACGAGAGCGTCGACGATCTAGGTGACGGCATCCCGATCACGTACGTTCCGGCCCGCAACACCGTTTTCCTCTCCTTCGCGCTTGCCTGGGCCGAGACGCTAGGTTCGTCGGATATCTTCATCGGAGTCAACGCACTTGACTACTCTGGATATCCAGACTGTCGCCCTGAGTACATCGAGGCGTACGAGCACATGGCCAACCTCGCGACCAAGGCCGGCGTCGAGGGCACGCAGCAGCTCAAGATCCACACGCCACTGATCAATCTCACTAAAGCTGAGACCATTCAGCGTGGTCGAGAGCTTGGTGTCGACTATTCCCTGACCCACAGCTGCTACGACCCTGTCGACGGACGCGCTTGCCAGACGTGCGACTCCTGCCTTCTTCGGAGCCGAGGCTTTGAGCAGTTGGGGCTGGTGGACCCATCCTTCACATCCAAGGCTTGATCCGACATGTATCGAATCAAGGAGATTTTCTACACCCTCCAAGGTGAAGGCAGTCACGTAGGGCGATCGTCCGTATTCTGCCGGTTCACGAGCTGCAACTTGTGGACAGGTAGGGAGAAGGATCGGCACCGGGCGATCTGCAAGTTCTGTGACACAGATTTCGTCGGCACGGACGGGCCGGGCGGCGGACGGTTCGCGACCGCTGCCGAGCTAGCTGCAGCGGTCGCCAAGACGTGGGCCGGCAAGCCGCACCGACGCAGTCGGCCCTACGTAGTATGCACGGGCGGAGAGCCTCTCCTCCAACTCGACGCAGAAGCAGTCGATGCCTTGCATGCTGAAGGGTTCGAGGTAGCCGTTGAGACCAATGGCACGCGAACCGCGCCCGCAGGAATCGACTGGATCTGCGTGAGCCCCAAGGCCAGCACCGAGCTTGTCCTGACGTCGGGCCACGACCTGAAGTTGGTCTTCCCGCAGGTTGGTGCAGAGCCTGAGCTCTTCGAACACCTTGACTTTGACCGTTTCCTGCTCCAGCCGATGGATGGCGAGGACCTCATCGCCAACACCAAGGCGGCGATCGAGTACTGCCTCGATCATCCGCAGTGGCAGTTGAGCATCCAGACCCACAAGCTTTTGGGAATCCGTTGATCGAGATATTTCGTGAATTCACGTTTGAAGCGGCCCACCGGCTGCCGAACGTGCCTGAGGGCCACAAGTGCGCCAGGCTTCACGGGCATAGTTACCGAGTCCAAGTGCACATCCGCGGCGAGGTCGATCCCACTGCCGGTTGGCTGATGGACTTCGGTGACATCAAGAAGGCGTTCAAACCACTGCTCGACCGACTCGATCATTACTACCTGAACGAGATCGAAGGGCTCGAGAACCCAACGAGCGAAGTCCTCGCCAAGTGGATCTGGGACCGACTGGTCGACTCGTTGCCGCTGTTGGCGATCCACGTGTACGAGACATGCACGTCCGGTTGCGTATACCGAGGGGAGGCATGATGCTTCCCGATGTACAGGGTACGCCTGACAGCCGTGGCATCGCCTTGGACGAGGTCGGCATCGAAGGGCTCCGCTACCCGATTCTTGTCGCCGACGGGCAGGGCGCTAAGCGCGAGACCGTTGCCACGGCCGAGATGTCGGTCACGCTCGAACCCGAAGTCAAGGGTGCGCATCTAAGCCGTTTCATCGAGGTGCTGCATGGTTCATGGCAGCAGCTGACCTCTGCGAACGCCATTGGTTTGGCGGATGAGTTGCGGCAGCACATGGGAAGTTCCGGTGCGCGCATCCACCTGACCTTCCCATACTTCCTCGAGCGCGAGGCACCGGTGACAAAGGCCCGTGCCTTCGTTGAATACACATGCGGTGTAACCGTGTGGAGCAGTGCTGCCGATACCCAATTGATGTTAAGTGTCGAGGTGCCGGTCACCAGCGTGTGTCCTTGCAGCAAAGCCATCAGTGATCGTGGTGCGCACAATCAACGCGGACGTATCACGATTGAGGTAAAGCCGTCCGGCCATACGACCGATCTGTGGTTCGACGAGTTGATCGACATAGCTGAGGGTGCCGCATCATCGCCGGTCTATGCCCTGCTCAAGCGACCGGACGAGCGTCATGTGACCATGGCGGGTTACGACAATCCGGTTTTCGTCGAAGACATGGTCAGGAACGTCAGCCAGGTTCTCACGGCTTCGGATCGTCTCAGTTCCTATCGCGTACGTGCTGTCAACGACGAGAGCATCCACAACCACGCGGCATACGCGGCGCTCTCCTGGCCTTCGCCCAATGGCGCATAGCGCCATGAGCGACACCGTTGGTCGAAACGACCGAGCCGTACATATCGTGGTGACGTGCACTAACCGCAAAAGGATTTCAGTTCCCGAGCATCTCCATGTCGGAAGCCTGAAGTTCGAGGATGTGACTGCGCGTTGCGACGAATGGATCGAGCGACTTTCACTCGCTACGCCGCAGGCTTCCGCGGGCGACATGTACGCCGGTGAACACTGGCTCATTGCCCGGCGCCTGGCAGAGGTTGCTGGTGAACAGACGACGCTGTGGGTGTGCTCTGCGGGATATGGGTTGATCCCCATTGATGTTCCCATCGCCCCGTACGCAGCTACCTTTGCTCTCGGGCATGGGGACTCGGTGTCCTCAGACACTGCCGGAGCGCGTCAGTGGTGGGAACTGCTCTCACGCTGGGTTGGGCCGGACAAGGGCAGACCCCGTTCCTTCGCCGCGCTCGCCGGCCTTTACCCGGACTCCGCGATCGTCGCCGTTCTATCGGATCCATACCTCCGGGCGTGCGCGGACGATCTGCGAGCAGCGGCTTCACGGCTGTCCAACAGTGACAATCTCTCGGTGATAGGGCCTGCCGGACGCTGCTCGGAGATCGATGACCTGGTGGTACCCGTTAAAGCGGCACTCAGATCCACGGTCGGCGGAAGCCTGCTCTCGTTGAATGTCAGAGCCGCGATGCATGTGCTCAAGGAAACGCATCTGCGTGGAGATGCTGTGCGGCGCCCCCTGCTGGTCAAGCTCATGAGCGACACTCATGATGCAGCGCCGGAGATTCCACGCAAGCCGACTGGTGAGCGTATGACCGACGATCAAGTCCGGGCGTTCATCCGAGAGAGGCTGCAGTACGGACCTACGTCGGCCACACCACTGCTACGCGAGTTGCGGAACTCTGGGCTTTCTTGCGAGCAAGCCCGCTTCAGCGACCTGTTTCGGGCAGAGCAGCGCGCTTTGGACGGTGGTTGGTGATGGCGGCACCGCAGAAGCCGGGCGAACTTGAAGTTCGCGCCCTCCGAATCATCCAGGCGAAGGACTACCCGCTCTACGTGTTTATGTTGCGTGCGGACCAGGTGCTGGAGTTCGCCGACATCTCCAGGGTGAGCAGGGACGAGGCCGGGAAGTTGATTGGGTATCAGCGCCCTCAGGTGAGGAAGCACATCCAGGAGATCGCGCAATACCTGGACAGCGATCTGCCGATCTTTCCGAACCCGATAATCATGGCCCTGTCTTCACGTGTGCACTTCCGATGCACTCGTGGCGGCAACAGGCATCCGGATGACGGCGTTTCGGATACCGGAAGGCTCTTCGTCCCTCTCCCAGAAAAGGGCAAGCCTAAACCGGCCTGGATTGTCGATGGTCAGCAGCGGGCGTTGGCGCTTGCCCAGGCACGACGGCGTGATTTCCCCGTTCCGATCACCGCATTTATAGCCGATACGATCGGCCTGCAGCGGGATCAGTTTGTCAGGATCAACAACACCAAGCCGCTCCCGCGAGGACTGGTGACGGAACTTCTTCCCGAGGTGGATAGCCCGCTTCCGCCACGGCTGGCGATCAGGAAAGCGCCGTCGCAATTGTGCGACGTCCTGAATGCGGACAAGAACTCGCCGTTCTATGGTCTGATTAAGCGTGCCTCCACCGCCGGTGCCAAGCAGTCTGGAGCTGTGGTGACGGACACTGGCGTCGTCGACATGATCCAGGAGAGCCTGACATCGTCGTCCGGCGCTCTCTATCCCTATCGCGACATTGGCCGAGGAGAGACCGACTTCGACGGGATCATCCAGGCGCTCCTCATCTACTGGACAGCGGTTCGAGAGACCTTTCCTGATGCTTGGGGAAAATCGCCGGAGAAAAGCCGCCTCATGCATGGCGCCGGCATAAGGGCCATGGGACGGCTAATGGACCGCATCTTGGGCGTCGTCGACCCGTTGCGGGCCGACGCGCCGGAAACAGTGAGGAAGCACTTGGAACTCGTTGCCCCGTACTGCAGGTGGACATCAGGGGCCTGGGACGAGATAGGCCATGCCTGGAACGAGATTGAGAATGTTGCCAAACACGTTCACGAACTCTCGAACTATCTCATCCGCGTCTATCAGAGCGCACGTAGGGGGCTGGTGTGAAGTTTTACTTTCCGGACAGCCAGGACCAGGTCAGTCCGACGTTTAACTTCATTACCGAGGAACATTCGCCGTATCGCGTACGGCAACGCGATGACAAGTACGCACACGAGATCCTCGAACCCCTGCCCTACGACGGCCTCCTCGTTAGCAAGGCTATTGTTGATGGCTCTGTGAAGGGAGCCGGCAAGTATTCCATGCCGCAGCGAGAGCGACTGTACCGCCTGGGCGTCACAAGATATTTTAGACTTCCTGAAGAAGTCGTAACCCTAGGGGACTGTGGCGCCTTCAATTACGTCGACGAGGAGTTTCCCCCTTACACGATCGACGAGGTCTTGAACTTCTACGAGCGCTGCGGCTTCCACTCGGGCATCAGCATCGACCATGTGATTTTCGGCTACGACGCGAAGGTCTCCGACGAAGACGTGAGTCCGGCATGGAAAAAGCGACGTGAGATCTCGTTGCAGTACGCTGCCGACTTCTATGAGGCTGTCGAGCGGAGAGGAGGTAAGATCGAGCCCGTCGGGGCTGCACAAGGATGGAGCCCTGCCAGCTATGCCGACAGCGTCCGGCGATTGCAGGACATGGGGTATGAGCGTATTGCTCTCGGGGGCATGGTGCCCCTGAAGACGCCCGACATTCTGGCCTGCCTGAAAGAAATCAAGCAAGTACGCTGGCCGACGACACAGTTGCACCTGCTGGGGATCACGCGGGTGACGTCAATGGAGGAGTTCGCCCTCCACGGGGTGACCAGTTTCGATAGCACCTCACCTTTCCGGCAGTCATTCATGGATGATCGTAACAACTATCACACCACGGACGAATCGTACACCGCCATTCGCGTGCCTCAGGTCGACGGGAATCCTGCCCTGAAGCGCCGGGTCCTGGCAGGTGAGGTGTCACAAACGAAGGCCAAATTGGCAGAACGCGAGTGCATGAAACGTCTTCGCGCGTTTGATCAGGGCTCGGAAACCGCGGATCGGGCAATTGAGATTCTCGGAGAGTACGAGCGACTGGTAGAGCCGGACAAAAAGAAGAGCAAGCTTTCAGCTTACCGGACCACGCTCGAGGCTAAGCCATGGAAGTCATGTAAGTGCACCCTGTGTACGGCGCATGGTATCGAGATAGCCATTTTCCGCGGTTCTGAACGAAACAAGCGACGCGGCTTTCATAATTTGTCGGTATTCGCTACAAAGATGCACCACATCAAGCACCCTCTTGGACAGGAGAACTAATGGCCGATCGCCAGATCCTTCGTCTTCCAGCGTTGGAGGTCCGGCAGGGATCGCGCCGAATCTATTGCTTTGCCGTCGACGGTAAGAGGTTGCACGAGTTCGCCGCCGTCTCCCGCATACGTCGCGATGACAAGGACCACCTCCAGGGGTACCAGCGACCTGAGGTCGCCGCCCACATCCGCGCCATCCAGCGTTACCTGGAGTCCGAAAACCCAATGCTGCCGAACGCGCTGGTGCTCGCCTTCGACAGCCGTGTTCACTTCGAAGCTTCGACCGCGAGTCACGAGATCGGTTACTCCGTACCTGGAGAACTGGTCGTCCCAATCGACGAGACGCTAGAGGACGACCAGAAGCCGGCCTGGGTCGTCGATGGTCAGCAGCGGAGCGCTGCTATCAGAGACGCCGACATCGGCGAGTTCCCCGTCGCGGCCGTCGGGTTTATCGCGGATAACGAGGCCGAACAGCGCGCCCAGTTCATCCTCGTCAACAACACAAAGCCGCTGCCCAAGGGGCTCATCCACGAGCTGCTTCCAGATACGAACACGCATCTGCCGCCCGCCTACGCTCGTCGCCAACTTCCCGCGGCTCTCATGACCCGCCTCAACGGGACATTCGGTGGCCCGTTCTATCGAGCCATTGCGACGCCTACGTCCCCAGATGGCTACATCAAGGACAACAGCATCCTGAGGATGATCGAGCACAGTCTGTACCAGGGCGCTCTCTATCAGTATCGCGACCCTATGGACGGCGCCGGTGATGTCGAGCAGATGCTCTCTCACCTGAATACCTACTGGGGCATGGTGAAAGAGGCCTTCGAGGAGGCATGGTGTCTCCCGCCCAGACTCTCGCGACTCACTCATGGAGTCGGCATCCAGGCAATGGGATTCGTCATGGATCACCTGACAGAGGATGTGCGTCCTCAAGAGATCGGCGGCGCAGTCAACGAGGCCCTCAAACGGATCGAGGCAGGCGCTGCCTGGACGGGCGGATCATGGAGGTTCGGCACAGGTGAAGCCCGCAAGTGGAACAGCTTCCAGAACACACCCAACGACGTCCGCTTGCTCACGGACGGACTCCTCTACCTAATCAATCAGGAAGCCCTCTTCTGACACATGAGAAGGGGTTGGTTGATCTCCTCCGCCAGGAGGGGACGACCAACCCCCATATGTATGCTTCCTCCCGTCTCATGCGTTGATCGGCCAGGCTGCGGGAAGCATCAGAGAGAGATCTCCCTGTGAAGATCCCCGCATCGGACGCACGCCTGGTCGGGATCAGGCTCAGGGTGTCGCTGCAACTCCTCGTGGCAACACAGCGACGGGTCGATCATGTCGCTTGCTGGTTGGTAGCACTCCTGAGCAGCCTCCTCGTCAGCAGGTGCAACCGGAGGAGAGTCGTCCCCACCGTCGTCGTCCTTGCTTGACTCGGCGTCGTCGGCACGGTGGAATACCACAGTGCACTCCCGGATCGGTCGTGGGGCTTTCGCCCCGTGTTCGGGACTGACACACGGGTCGGCGAGAATAGGGGTTCTTGCCGACCCATTTCATTCCATGGGTCGACTCGTCAAAGTGACGCGCCAAATTATGGCACGCCTCTAGCCAGAGACATGCCTATCCCGAATTCCCGAAGTTCTCGGGCCTCACCTCCCAGGACAAAGAAAACGGGTCAGAGTAGATGAACCCTAGCAGTCGCAATCCGAAGTGCCAATAGATCGCCTAGTAGCCTCATATCAAAGACGGCCACTGACAGTAATGAAGAAACATGCCCCACCCTCGTTGACGACACGAGAAATCCCGGACTAGGGTGTCAGATATATGCTCGCGATTTTTTGTGCCCACTAGGCATATGGAGGCTTAGTGCGATTTGTCCCGTTTGGGTGCGCCGATTACCCCATGCCTACGATTGGGCGAATTTATAGGAATAATGTTAACGCAAGCAGTAATCAACCACATTCGGGGATGAGGAAGGATGGGCCACAAGAAGCGTAAGGGTGGCCGGGAGTCCGGTCACTCTTCGTGTTCATATCAATTTGGCAACGAACCCAGAGTGTTCAGTGCCACCATCGCTGCGCGGAGGAGCGACGCAGAGCCTGCCCCATCAGCGTAAGTGACTTTCGCCTTCTTGGCGTTGTCCGTTATGAAACCAGTTGCAGCATGCGTTGCACATCGCGTGGCAAGTGCGACTGCGTTTGCATTCTGCGCCTTTTTCTTAAGTGAAGGATGGCCCACTTTATCGTGTGCCGTACTGACTTTGATGTCGGGGATTATACGCTGCAACTCGTTGCTCACTCGAGAGAGGACTGCCTCATCGAGTGAATAGAGCAGAATAGACTTGCCAGAGAGTGCGGAGAGAGGGCTCTCGTTGCCGGCGGCCTCGTATTCTTCCCACTCGACTTCCGTGCCCAACTCATGGGCGAGTTGCTGCGCGAAGAGCAAAGTGCTTCGGTCGAGTCGTCTCTGATGCTGTCGAAGTGGCCAGAGCAGGGCATTGGCCAGCGCATGTCGCATATCAGGGTCTGGGCAGGCCGACAAGACAAGACGGTCTGCGAAGTCCAAGGCGATCACTGCGGTCTCGGGCGACACCCACTGGGCACAGGAGGACCGCAATTCTTCGAGAAGTTCTCTGTAGGCGGCAGCTGGAGGGGCGGAGCGGAGATAGATCTCGACCAGCGCTTGGAGGATGACGAGATCTCCCACGGAGAAGCGGTCGAAGGCGAGGGCAGAAGTGATGAAAGCCCGGACTGTCTGCGGGGCGGATTCGCCGTAACCTAGTGAGTCGATCAGATCGCCGACGACCTTCCAGGCGCCCTCCCATGCCTGGTCATCGAAGGTGCCCAGAACGCTGGCCAGTTCAGCATCGGTCTCTGCGACGGACGGCCAGGTTTTCCAGACGTCATCACTCATAGCCTTGGCCGCTCCGGGGGGGTCTTCTGCGAGCCCACGGAGAAGATCAGTCCAACTCGTGAAGGCCGAACTAAGGGCCGATGCCTGTGAGGGGAGAGAAGCGTTGACATCGGCACGCGTCTCCGTGCTCGCTGCTACGGAAGGCGACGGATTGGCGGAGTCATCATCGCCCGTGGTGTATCCGGCATCCTCCCCTACGAGGAGTTCGATATGTCTCGAGAGGGATGTTGGTAGCTCAGCAAGTCGGTCGCTCTGCTGGAGAACGTATCGCATTTGCATCAACGCAGATGAATCTCGTCTGCCGACAGCGGCCAGCATTGCAACAACTGCGGCCTCGGTCCCATACGTGCCGATATCTTCGTGGACGGGGAGGGGGAGAGAGATCGATTGCAAACGCGTCAGTGCCAACGAGACGTCGTTCTGCTGCAGAGGTTCAGCGACTACTGCCGAATGAACGGCGTTCAGAACCGCTTCCTTAACTGGGACTGGTGGGTCCTGGCGCAGAACGTTGGCCAACCCTTCGAGCGAGAGCATCTCTTCGCTCTGGCCGAGACGGTCTAGGCGCTTGATACGGAGGTGGGCAAGGTTCGTTGCTGTGATGCCCCCCTGTGCTGCTATTAGGTCGAGTACTGCCTTGGAGGACGCAGCGCCACCAGCAGCGAGAACACCGTCGAACTCTGCGAGCAGGCGACCTAGCGGACGGGCGACGTGCCAGGATCGAAGTGGCCGAGCGTTGACGGTCAGATGCATCAACTGCAGAGCTGTGCGCAGGTTCTGGCGGTGGCCTTTGTGCGAAGTGGTGCGGATGATGAACGTGCCATGAGGCCAGGCGAAATCAAGGACTGCCGCATCGATAGGATCCTGCGGATCAAGTGATGCCGGTAGGACTTCACCATTCGTGGAGTACGTACGTCCGACAAACGCGGAGATCAGTTCTCCTACTTGATTGGCATGTGCTGAGGACTCAGCAATCACATACATGGAGAAGTCATCATTTCTCCGTACGTACCTAGGGAGTTGAATACAACTGGCGTCGCCGGACCTGGCAAGCCTCTTATATTCCTCCGCTACTCCTGGCCAGAGGACAACGTCATTCCCCTCTCCAAAGAACCTTGTCAAGAGGAGTTCTAGGCGAGGGTCGCTCTGAGTCATATCGGTCATACCTGCCGCTTCCACTTCTCAGCGAAATCAAGGTGTGCCTGAGCTACGTCTGGATCGTCCATGTGATAAGTAATGGACTCCTCGTTATCCCCGAATCCACTCACAGTGAAGTTCATCGATCCAGTGATCATCCAATCTCGACCACAAATCGTTTTTTCGTGAACTTTCGCATCGAAGATGATGTGGATCTTGCTCGAGTCCGGCAGAGCGGCGCGCACACGTTCAGTAAACACTCTATTGTGCGAGTCCGGTCGGGTGACGATATAGACATCGGTACCAGACCCGACCAATCGGACAAGAAGGTCTGACAAGCGGCAGATGCTGGGCGGATTGTCTCCGAGTAGTGCGTCGAAGGCTCCCTGGGTGTTATCGAGGACCTCGACATTTGTGATCCAGCCAGAGACGAGCCAGAGTGCGCCTCCAGGGTCGACGAGTTCAGCCAGCAGTGCTGTGCGCAGGATCGAATCACCCCGCAAGCTCATCCGCCCGCCCGTTCTCACAGTTCGTCGCAGTCGCGTCACTGCTCAGCCTCCTGCAACTCGACGCGTGCAATGAACTGACTGCCGTCCCTCACGACACTGACGAGTTCGCCGTAGATGCGAAGGAATCCGCGATCGATGGGTAGCGCTGGGACATGGGCGAGAGCAGCGGCGAGCTTCGGCCTTGCTGTGACTGGGCAGACCAAATCGGCGGCTCCGTTCTCTGACAAGGCCACCTGGTAGAGGCTTTCCCATCCTGATTGCGTCACATCGATACGCGGCAGCCGGTCGTTGTGTGCCATCGAGATCAGCAGCCGATCAAGAACCATAGGTCGATCTACGTCGATATATGGTTGATAGTGTTCAAGGTGTTGATCACGTGCTTGGGCGCCGCGGGGCCATAGCATGCTGAAAGCCTGATCGGCCTTAACCGTAATCTGCCCTCCGCTCAACTTTCCACTTCCTGCCGCATAGGCGACAACACGAGCATCAACCTCAAATCCCAACCGTTGCTCGAGTGTCGTCCACGCATCCAAGAGTTTCAGACAGGTGGTGTCCGTTTCCTTACTGCTTCCGGGGCGAAGGAGACGCGTCGATAGCGTGGCTACCGCGCTATGGCGAGGTGGGCCATCGAGTTCGCCCCATGCCTTGAGAAGTTCTCGCAAAGCGTGATCGGCATCACGTGCTGACGTCGCTTGCCTGATACGAGCCATTGCTACGGCTGCAGGGCCGTGCGGATGGTCGACGACGATGTCCTGAAGAAGGCGAGTGACTGTTGAGTCCGTGTACTCGTACTCGTTCGGCCTGAGCGCGCCGGCGACAAGTGACCAGAATCGGCGCGGATCGGCCGAGTAGAAATGCACCAGTTGCTCGACGATGCCCAGGCCGCCGATCGACGTCTCACCGAGCCACACTGTGTCTGGCAGGTGTGGATCTGGGCTCGGCACCACGTCCACTATCAGGTCGCGTTCCTGGGCGTCCGGACACGCCTTGAGCGCCGCCGCGAGCACGGCCGCGGCGAATGTGTCCCGGTATGACCGCTGGGCGAGTGAAGCGGTACGGGAAGCAACGTCAGCAGTGAACAGCAGTTCTCCGGCGCGGTTGAGAGCTTCTACCACTCGTTGCTCATGACTCAACTCGGAGAGAGCGGCGATAAGACGTGATGTGGCTTGGCTGTCTGCAGCATTGTCGTCGCGATACAGGACGTTGAAGATCGTGCTGAGATCATCACGCCAGGCTCCGCCGCCGAGCGACATATGGACTTGATTGGGATCGCGGGGGCTATCGAGCGCGGCGAGGGAAAAGGCGGTTATATAGACCAATGCAAGCCAGTTGCGTTGGAAATAGTTCGCAATCTCGCTGAGAGCCGGATCCTCGGCGACAGCCCGGAAGAACGCTTTGGAACGCCACTGAGGAGACTGTAGGAACTCTTTGACGTTCGTATCGTTGATGTCCAGCGGATTCACTTCGATGGACATTGCGTCCACCAGCAGTCGAAAGCCCATCGCAGCGGGCCGGCCGTTGTGATGATACCGGACATGGAAACGCCTCTTAGAGATGGGGCGATTCTTGGCGATCTCGCCTTCCACACCGTATGTTAGCCGCCGGACCTCGATTGGATTGCCAGCGGCATGCGTGCAGAAACCAACGTTCGAGATGCGTTTTGACCACAGGGAAGGTGTTGGAATCTCGGCCGCGTGTGGGGGATTATTTTCCGCAACCACTATCTGGCTCGCCCACTTCGGGGATGCCGTCGACCGATCTTCGATATCCGAATCGGGTCTGTGCAGTGTGATCTGATACGGCCGCAGAACGACCATGCCTGCTGAGCCATGGCCGTGAGGGTGCCAGACTCCTTCTTCTTGTGATAGCGACACTAGACTGCTGAGTTCAATCGAGGAGTTGTCGTCCGGGATTGGCAACCATGTTCGATGGCTGCTGTGTTGGTAGCCGTACCGGCGGCTTACACGTCCTGGAACAGCTTCCCTGAGCGCCTTGGCGATCGGAAGGCTCTCATCCTCATCGGAGTCGAAAGGCAGAGTGAACTCAACCTCTGGCACATTGAGCGGCTCAAACAGCGCTTTGGTGATGAACTGCGGAAGAAGTGACCCTGGGAGCGCTCCGGGATCCTCCCGCAGCGGTTGCCAGTTGCTACGAAGATGCCGTAACGCGGTTGGCACGACGGCGAGCAGGAGCGACCTCGGCTGTTCCCACAGCACCGCGAGGGCTTCATCTGGGCTGATCTGGAGAGCGGCCTGTAGATGTCTTGCCAGTCTGTCCTGTCGGTCGCTGCTGGTGAGCAGTTTCTCAAGCTGGTCGGCGAGCCAAAGTCGGCCAGCCTCATTAGCTGCACTCCAATTCGAACCGTCGTTGTACGGTCTGGTGAGGAGAGTTCGCACATCCTGCCACCTGTGTTTCGATGGACGATTTCGGCTTAGCCAGTCCATGAGGGCTTGGCTGGCCTGGATTTTCAGTACGAACCGGTTGCGAATGGGAAGGTTTCTCGCCTCGAACGTAGGGGCGAACAGGGACTCGTAGCCTTGGTAGCTGAGTCGGTCACGACCGTAGTCCGACAGGGTGACGACCGTGATGGGTCTGGTGCCCCGATCCCGGCCCGCGCGACCTTTGCGCTGCAGGAAGGCGGCAGCGTCATGCGGTGACTTATGTTGGAGGACAAGCCCGACGCGGGGGTCGTTGAAGCCGACCTCTAGCGAGGCGGTTGCGACGATCAGGTTCGCCTTGAAATCCATGCCGGCGTCTTGAGACGACGTGCGTCCGATCTGGAGACTCCCTGTCCGAAGATCAGGATCGAGGTAGTGGCCGATCTTGTCGGCAAGATCCCAGGACTGCCCATCTCGAAACCGGTCGAGCCTGTGAGGGAGCTCCCTTGACCGAAGGCCAGCCAAGACAGATCTTTCGCGGCCGCCAGACAAGCCCTCAGCGTGGCGAAGGTTGTCGTAGAAACGGTTCGTTACGTCAAGATCGTCGGTGAACAGGAAGCCTGTCGATCCGTAGAGGGACTCATCATCATTGGCAAGACTTGTTCCCGGAGGGTCGAGGACACGCCCGAATAGCATGGCGGTCTGGATCGATGTAGAGAGGAGACTGGCTCCGGATACGGGATCACCTCTGAGAGCAATTGCGTACTCACGGCCCTCGTCCTCAAGGTGCAAGGGATTGGGCTCAATATATTGGATGGCGTCGGAGCGGACCCCCGTAAGCTCTGAAAAGAATCGGGGTGCATCCTTCAACGTTGCACTGAGACCGACGAAAGTGACACGCTTGCCAACGGCGTGCTGCCAGCGTCGCAGAAGAAGCGCGATTTGGGCACCGTGCAGGCCCGAATAGGTATGAACTTCGTCGAGGAGAACCAGTGACGGTTTTTGATTGCCGATCCAGCCAAGAATTCGGCCAAGATTCGGGTTGGTGCTGTTCCTGTTCAGCATCTCAGTGGTAGTAAACAGGAGATCGGGCGGATTCTGCTGTAGAGATTGCCGGGTAAGAGCGAGACGGCCTGATGGGATCTCTGACCTACAACTCATACATACAAGGCGCTCAGATTCAGAATTGCGGTCGGTATCCTGCCAGAGCAGATCCCCGGCCGGGCACTGCGGACAGGTGAGGAAAGGACAAACGAATCCACCGGTCCGTCGGACCCACGCTTTGACTCTCTTCCCGTTACCGTCAAGTTCGCTGGGCGTGGACGGGGTACCACCGTAGAGCGCCCCGACGCGAAGGCCACGCTTGCCTACTCGCCCGACAACTCGATCGATTGCGTCAATCCCGGACAAGGCCTCACGTAGCTGGTCCCGAAGCAGCTCGATCCGAGGGTAAATAGCGAGAGTGTGAACGCCCGACGCGCCAGACCTTACATGGGCTGCCATGGCGGCGAAGGCAGGGAGGTAAAACGACAACGTCTTGCCGCTGCCGGTGCCGGCTCCGACAATAACGCCGGAGGACCGAGGCAGCGCAAGAGCAGAAAGGACGGCTTTGGCTGCTGTTACCTGGAACTCTGACAGCTTTCTAAGACCTACAACGGAGGCCGCCACTTTGCCATGAAGCACGTCCCACTGCGGTAGTTGTTGCAACTCAGTCAGGGCATTTGCAAACGTGATATCTCGCTTCGGATACCGTCGTGGCGCCACGTGTAGCCTGTAGTCTGCGACCAGCCTAGCTCCACGACTCCACCAGTTAGGAGGCTGATCTTCCACACTCCCCTGAGGCGCGAAGAGTTGCCGAAGCTGCGATGTAAGCCGCAGGCCCTCAGCGAACCTGGTTCGGTAGCGTGGCGGGACCTCGCCGGGAACCCTAAATACCAAGGCGCGATCGAGCAGGTCTTCCAGGATGTCATCCTCACCCAGGCTTGGGGCATCAGGGTGATCCAAGGATTCGACGATGGCCTCAAGGACTTCGTCTTCCGACAAGGCGTTATCGGTGACGCCCCACGAGAGCAAGGGAAGTTCTCGGTCTTCGAGCTTGTTGAGCAGATAACCGTAGAAGACTCTGATGTGAGTTGAGGTCATGCGCCCTTCCTCCGAAGGAAGATCTCTTCATCCATAGAATAATTGCGTAGTAGCGCTATTTCCTCGTCCGAGCATTCGCTCAGCTTGACAGGGCGGGTGCCACCGATGCGCTGTAGTAGATTGATGAGTTCGTCAGGCGCGTCCCCGACATTTTGAAGGCGCTCCGACTGGAGGCCGAAGCTGGTTTGGAACTGGATGACGTCGGACAGCTGCAGGGGTTTTTTGCCGGCGAGTTCGCGCAGCAAGCTCATCGTTTCCCTGGCTATCTTCTGGGTGGAAGTGTCCAGCATCGCTATGCGACTGCTAGGCAAGGTCAGGAGTTTCGTTTCGGCCCATGTCTGCCATTGCTGGGCGATCTCCGCTGAAATCGCGTTGGCGGATGTCTCGATCTTGCCTGCGGCACTGTTGAAAGAAGGATTGCTCGGCAGCCCATCACTTGCGCGGCGAACGAATTCTGCCCGGCCCGTGTCGGCGATCGAAAGGTCGATATGGAGGCCGAGAGGGATCAGCGTTCGTGCAAGCTTCACCTGGGTCTCCAGGTTGCTAAGAGCTTGAGACAATGACGCAATGCGCTCTCGAACGCGTTGTTTTTGCTGCTCGTCCTTCTGGCTCAGTTCAATGGTTCGAGCGAGGCTCTGCAACTGCTCGGCTTTGTTGAGTATTGATGTTGCCTCACTCATCGACCCTGCCCCCCTTCAGCGCTGAGAGTCGTCCACCTTTCGAGGATGCCCTGGAGATCTGCAGCGATATTTTCTCCAGTGGTGTGGGTGCGCGCCTTGGCATCGGAGAGAGCGCGATCAAGCCACTGATCGGCAAGGACGAGGAAATTTCTGGCGTGCTCAAGAGATGGACCGTAGTCCCTTATAGTCAGACGAAGTCGCGTCTCAAAAGAACGCTGGCCATCGCCGAAAGCCTTCTTAAGGTCCTCTTCCAGACGTGGAAGGAGATGCCAATCCATGTCTTTGGTCTTAGCCGCCAAGTCGTGGATTGGGCGGGTGTCGCCTCCATCAACTCCGACTCTTTCGGCGTCTCTGAGCGCCTGCATGAGGGAGTCCACGCTCTGCGAACCGCCAGTCCCAACCGGAACGTGCCGACGTATCGTCTGTACAACGTTCGCCAGCACCTGCAGGTGATCGTCTGCCAGCTCCAACCACCCATTGAAGCCAGTGACCGTAGGCTTCACCCATTCGGGCACCGACTGATCTGTCCCCCACGCCCATGAACTCACCGCCTCGCGAAGGAGTGATAGAGCGCGCGCGGCGTCGATCATCTTGACGGCACCGCCACCCTGCGAGATGCCGATGGAGTCCCGTAGCCGGTGGACGAGTTGCGGTCGCTTTGACACATGGCGTTCGAGCAAGGACTGCCACTTCTGACTGCGCAGACCTTGATCCTGACGAACCCAAGCCTGTCCCTCATCGAGACTCGCGGCGAGCAAGGAGGACTCCTCCATCCCGGGCCACGCCGTACCCGCAAGGGCCGCCCCAATGAGCGACGCCCGAAACGCCACAACAAGATCAGCATCCGAGATCTGAAGAGCCGCTTCAAGTCTGGCCTTGAAGTCACGTGCTCTTGCGTCTGCCAGATTCGCGAGACGTCTGATGTCAACGACCCGTGCCGAGGAATCCTTTTCTTTCACCTTGATAAGGCTTTGAAAGAATTGGCTATTCACAGCATTCCGCCGAAATTTGATCGGCGCATTCTCCATGCCCGGCAGTCGCTCGCCGCTGGCTCCCTCGATTGATACCGTTGCAACCTTTACAGACCAGACTTTCTCGAGTTCTCCCTTGGTCATCTCCTTCATGAGAGGAGTGGCCCATGTGTAGTGGCGAGTAACAGATTCAGCGATCCAACCACGCAGATCAGCCGCAATCGTCTGCGGGAGCGCGTGATCGTCTCTTGCCGCCCAATTTTCTACCAGCGCAAGCTTGCGGCGGAGAGATTCCTTAATCCCTGGCGCCTGCTGTCGATCGCTATCGCCAGTCCGCCGAAGAACTGGATCGGGCTTGATCTGGTCGGGCAGCGCAGGAACGCCAAACACGTCCAGGACACCCTTGTCCACAAGTGGTGCCCGCGGACCGTCCCCCCAGAACTCAAGAACAGCCAACTGTCGGTCGGCGTCGTGCGGATTCTGTTGCTCCACCACTTCGATGATGGAAGTAGGCAAAGCTTCATCGATATCCGCGGTCCTGAACCGTACTTTGAAGTTCGGTCCAGGGAACCTCACTTCGCGGATCTCGTCCGCATGTTCCACGAGGATTGGACGAACAACGTTGCTTAGTATGGTACGCGGCACAAATGCATAAGGCCGGTCCGACGGCGCGACGGAATGAACCATACGCAGCAACGACTCTCGGTTGAAGGGGTAGAGCCCATAACCTTCTTCTGTTTTTCCGAATGACTGATGGCAAGTTTCGCTCAAGGGGCACTGCGTGCAGTGATTCAGGACAGCCTGCCCCCGTCGACGATCGAGTTCCTCGTCCCCTACGCGTGCTGCGTTGAGATAGCGACCAACGAAAGAGGCGATCATTTCGGTTCCGTCATCAGATTCGTCGAAGACATGATCCAAGTCGTAGACGAACCCTGCAGTCGCTGCTGCTACGCGACTCATAACAGTTTCCGGGAGATCTTGGAAGTAACCAGTGGTTACGGCCATCAAGGTACGGATCGGAGCGTACCGGGTCGCACCCTCACGTGTCGCGGACTCTGTGAGTGCTTCGAGCAGTTCGCCCTGTACTCCTTGGATCAAGGCGAAGTCCTCGATAAGGAGAATGATCTCCGTCTTGTTCCGGGCGTAGGTCTTTCTGACCTGGAGCATGGCATCGAGAAGCTTTCCTACGCCAAGGTTAGATGCCTCTCTAATAGCGCCTTCAAGGTGCACATTCAAGAGGTCAACAGCAACTGTTTGAAGCTCAGAGCGGCTCAGAACCATCCCAAGTAGCTTCTTAGACACTACTGCGGCCTGCTCGATGTCCTGAACGTTGAGCGGAAGGTCCCGCACGGTAAAACCGGGCGGCCGATCTCCCGCGCTCGTGCCTCGATCCCGAAGGAGTTGATCCGCTAGTTGGGGGATAAACTTGCCGTCGGCCAGCATGTGGTCCTGGATGTGCGGGTCCTGGAGCAACAGAGCCAAGCCCTTGGGGCCTGTCAGCATGCGGGCTGTGGCGCCGGTGACATCGTTGGGATTTGTCGCCGCCAGTGCTTCGTTCAAGGCATTGATCAAGCGCCTGGCGAGCTTCTCCTGGGTAGTAGTCGAGCTGAACGAACGAATTTCGGTGCGCAGGGCATCCAGAGACTCATCGTCTACTCCCTCGATCAGGGACTCGATAACTGCTTTGAGACTGGTCTGTGACTTCTCAAGATAGATGACCTTGTACTCACCCGAGCTTTCCGGAGGGTTAGGGATGTTTTCCCGTACCCAGCGCACAAGGTGCGACTTTCCCGAACCGGAGTCCCCCACCACCGGCATGAGGAGAGTGCCAGTCGGGGACTGGCGAGTGAGAAAGTCATGCAGCACCGCTCCCTCATCGACGGTTTCAGACTGCGCCTCCGACATCAGCGTGCGCCCCTGAATACGCGCCTTGTGGATTCGGAGCGGAGCATGCGTGGCGAGGAAGAGAGCCGGAGAAGGGTTGACTGCCTCAGTCTTGATCGCTCTGGAGGCCGCTGCCGGCTCCCAACACCGGTGGCCGCGGAGCTCAGTCGTCATCGTGGTCCTTGTGAATCGTCACGGTGCTGTAGAGATGCGGAGAAGCAGGAGCATCGTGATCATGTAGGCTAAGGGAGAATCGGGCGTCAGCGTCTCTCCTGAGAGTCAGCCAGCCTTCGTCCATCCCACGCAAGATAGCGAAGGACACAGCAAAGCCGGCTACCCCTTCACCTGGGGAACGGATGCCAACATCCATGGAAAGTGCGCCCCCGGGGATCACCGGCAAAGCCTCTCGAAGGCGAGACAGGAATTCCACGGCTGGGACGGTCTCGTTAGGTTTCCAGAGGTCACGCACTGTTTGGCGAACGGCACGAGTACAGTCGGGTACGATCTGAGCAGCCGTGCCGTGGATGGGAAGCGCTGTCGTACCAAAGCCCAGCGCAGTCGCCCATTCGACGAACCGCGGCCAACGCGTGTTATTAATGATCGCAGGTCCGGCGTCTTCATTAAGTGCATTGATCTGTGCTTGTTCCGCGGCCTCCCAGTTTAGCGGCCGTCCCAATGGATCCTCGCTCAGGAACCAGCAGAGTGCTCGGCAAAGATCCCTTGGTCCGGCCTGCGAATTACTTATGCCCAAATCGGTGTTCCGGCGCGGGTCGATGACAACTTGGCGCAGAACGGCGATGAAGGCGTCATAGTCTTGCCCGTCGAGATCAGCTACAGGTCCCGACCGAGCAAGTTTGCCCGTTTCCAGGCGCGTAACCAGTCCCAGCGATTCGAGCGTCATTACGGCCGTTTCGAACATGTCCTCAACTCCGACCCCCAGCGTGGGTGGGCTCAAAAGTGCTCGAGCCTCATCAAAGGAAACCGGATGTGACTTGAACGCCAGCAGACGCATGGTTGCCCACATAGGACCAGGCCAGGATTCTTGGTTGATAAGGGACACTAGAGGGACCTCAGGGCTTGAGCGACGGAAATGCTGTCCGTGTGCAACTCTGTCAGAAGACTACCCGGCTTGTCGGGGTGCTTGAGAGACCTACTATGGATGAAATATGCGGTTTCGCTTCCGCGGAAGCGAACAAGTTCGTCCTCGCGAAGGCTGTCTTGTGTTCGACCAAGCACCCAGGCGATCGGGCCGGGGAACTCTCTAAAGAGATGCCCGTCGACGTCGAGGATGATTGGTCTGGAGCCCACTTCTTTCTGTACGCGTTGAGCGGCCATCGGGTCTAGTCCTGGCCCTCCGACTAAAGCGATACCTCGACTTGCCAGTGCCTCCAGAAGTTGAGGCAAGAGCGTGCGATACTCCGCCTCAGAATCCCAGTAGATGCTCAGTTGTTGATTCTCGCTGCTGAAGTATTTTTGCAAAGGGATATCATCTGCGCGGTCCCATACGGCAATCCCCGGATAGGGGTGCCAGGGCGAGCGATACAGTCTGCCATCTCTGCGAGGCTCTAGATTTTCTCGGCAATATGGGCAGCCACGGCACGCCTTGGCTGTAAGAAATGTTCTGATTCCGAAGTGGACCGTGTAGTACTCGGCGAGCGTCTCTGAGATGCATGCGCTTCCGCTGATGAGCGTTTTCATCTGGGAGAGTGCAATGTCCTGCGCTTTGATTATTTTTTGTCGGGTCCGAGCGACAACCTTTTCAAAATGTTGCGGGTTATTGGTCATGGGGTCAAGAAAAGAGGCCACGACACGTGAGGAGAGTGTGTCGTAATACTCTTTTATGCGATCCTGCCAGGCATTATCGCCTTCGTTTGGCATGGCCTCTGGGGGTTCTGGTGCTTTAAGTTCGACAAGACCGGCGAGTGTCATCAAATTGAGTGTACGAACATTCCAGAGGCGGTTGCGCTCGTAGCCGATCGACAAATTTGTGGGGAGCGCGTCGAGGTTCACCAGATATCCGTTTGGCATGTCGGCGGCGCGCTGCTGGAACATGGAGGTCCATCGGTTACGCGCGGTCTCAGGCTTAAGGATAACCTGTTTGCTAAGGTGTTCCGCAATGGGAAGATCTATGCCCGGGACTGTGGCCATATAGGCAATGGTGGGACTACCGTCACGGCCGCTACGGCCAACTTCTTGGTAGTATCGATCCACAGTTTCCGGCAGACAAGCATGAATCACTGTTTTGACGTCAGCAAGATCGACGCCCAAGCCGAAGGCTGATGTTCCCACGATCACATCGTATTTCGTGGAGATTAAGCCTTCGGCACTGATCCCACTCCATCCTTCGAGCGCTGTGCGCCTGAGATCCGGTTGCGTTTTTCCAGTTACAACAGCTGTTCGGTGGATCCCGGCTTCCTTGAGGCGCGTTGCCCAGTCTTCCGCGTCCTCTACCCGAGAGACGTAGAGGATGGTCGGTCTCGGCAGATGGCTCAGCGCGCTCAGGACGGCGTTGGCGCGCGATGCCTTGTCGTTGAAAGAGTCGATGTAGTAGCTGGGCTCGGATCGCAATTGCGCCGCCCAGAGCACCTCGGTCGCTCCCGGTGTACCGAAAAGGTGTTCTATAGTCTGCATTTGTTGCGCCGTGAGAGTCGCGCTCATGGCTATAGTTCGAGGCTCGTATCCCTTCGGTGCACGGCGTAGCCAGTTACGGCGTTGACCTGCGATCACCTGAAAAGCTGGCCTGAACTCGTTCCCCCACTGTTCAACAAGATGAGCTTCGTCAATCACGAAGTACTTCAGCAATCCAGCCTGTGCGGCATCGTCGAGTGGCTTCTGCAAGCTACTGGTGACGGCCTCGGGAGCAGTGAAGAGCACGGGTTGCCTACCGGTTCGGACATCCTCACTGATCTGATGCTTCAGGTCATCCGGCAGGTCCGCCGTGTAAGCGTAGTGGCCTGTTGGAGATTTCCGCTTTCTCTTCGCCAGAAGATCACGCGTCCTGCGCTCCATATCTATGGCAAGAACGACTGTAGGCACAACAACGACAGAGACGCCGTTGCCTTTGTCGCCGAGGAGAATCGGGGCCAAGGCGACAGGCGTCTTTCCGTGGCCGGTGGGGAGGCAGACAATGGTTGTGCTGCCTGGCGGGGCCGTAACGACACTACGTGCTGCCTGGCGCTGCCCCAACGAATGATAGAAGTCATAGCCCAGGGCAGATCTCCAGAACGGGTCGGCCGGCACTCTATCGATCTGGCGCCGCTGTCTGGACTGCCTGCCCCTGTAGACCTCCGCAAGGTCAGCAGCAGTGGCCTCCTCGGCCCAGCCTGAGGGGGTCTTTGGATGCCACGGGCGTGCTGATACTGAAACTTGTCCTTCGCCAACGGGATGTGCGAAGCATCCCGCCTCTGCCCATTGCTCCCGTGTGGGCAGCGCGGGGTCGGTAGGCACGATCAGCGGCGACGTGTTCCCGAGGGCACCGCTTTCCAGGAGGACTTGCCTGGTAAGCGACGCCACATCGCGCCAGCCCGATCTGCCCCTTGGTAGATCACTTAGAGCATCGATCAATCGTCGGATGGTCCCGGTCTCGTTCGCCGACGCCGAGATGTGCGGCCACTCAGCAAAGGCGGCCTTGGCCTTGGCCCAATCGCTGGTGGTCACGATGGTGCACCTCCAGGACCCGAGCGAACGAGGCATGTAACAGCGATGACCTTGACTACCGGGCGGGTCAGTCCGGCGACAAGGGCTTCCGTCACGGCAGTGTCGGTAATCAGACTTTCCGCATCACCGACGAGGTGCCCCGCCGCTTGACGTGCCTGGGCCTGAGCCCGGGTGATCGCAATGCGCTGACGTGCCTGAACCTGAGCTTCCTCACACCTGGCGACCAGATCAGTGGTCTCGGCGAGAAGTTCGCGTGCTGACCGTTCGGCATGCGTAGCGGCACGAGCGTACCCGTCCCAACCGCCGAAGGCGTCGAGCAACTGTGAGATATTGGTCCTGTTGTAATTCCGATCCCGTCGGTTATCGTACGGACGGTTCAGCCACCTAAGTGACTGAGGGTTTGTTATGGGTGTCCCAGACCCGGCTTCAACCCATACCTTAAGTGTGAATGGCGGGAGCAGACGATCTGCCTGGCGGCGAAGCGCCAGTTCAGCATCGGAGTGGCTAGCGACCAGGCGGAGGGCGTCAGTGAGATCGCTCTCGGCGAGAAGATCGAATCCGAAGTACGCGATCGGATCGCTCGTATATGCCTGGTCGATGCGCCGGAAGGCGGATGCTTGTCCGCGATCGTCGAAATAGACTGCCCTCGCCAACGTGTCGACCAGGGGGTTTCCCTGACGGAACAGCCGAACTCTCGAGGCCCTTAGCGCGTGTGAGCGGTGGAACGTGCCTTGGGAGAACTCCGGGTGACCGCCAAGTCGGTATTTTGCGTCAAGCCAGAGTCGAGGATCGATGAGTGGACGTGAGTCTCGGATGCTAAAGATTGTCTGCTCGCAGAGGTTGATCGTCCGCGTCGTGTGGCGGAGTCTGATCCCCCCCGCGTCCGCGGTGTAGTCCAGCATGCTCTTCTTCACCTCAGCCCAGTTGGCTTCCAACTCTATGAGGGCTTCGGCTATGGTGCTGCTTTCGGCGGTCACATCGTGGATAGCTTCGAGCATATCCATCTTGTCGATCTCCTGGCGCGCCTCCGCCAATTGTTTTTTGACCACAGGGGCGGAGGCCCTCAAACCTTCCGGCCCGCGTTCGAGTGCTGCAGTCCAGACAGCGGTGAGACCTTCAGCGATCGCATCCTGGAGTGTTGAAACCGACTCGTCGAAAATGTGGTAACCCTTGGCGAAGAGGTCGGACCAGGCGTCCAGAAAGGAACTCTCACTGTCCAATGCGCCGAGGCGGTACATTCGTGCAGGTGTAAGAGGAGTGTTCTGGTCTCTGTACCGATCGACCCGACCAATCCGCTGCTCAAATCGATTCGGAGACCAAGGCAGTCGGACGTGTATGACGGCATCTGCGACTTGGAGATTGAGGCCGTCTTCTGCTGATTCGTCCACGACAAGGACGCTCTTCGTGGTTGTGGTGGCGGCCCAGTTCCGGACGGCGGTCGCAGATGCCTCGGGTCCAGACTGCTGAGAGTGCTCGAAGAGTTTCGCGTGAAGGAACTCCTGTTTGAATCGTTCCACAAGCTGCCCGGCCAAAGGCCCCGGCCCGCAGAAGACCACAGCGCGCCTGCTCGTCTCCAGCGCTGGGCGCATGGCTGAGGTGAGGCTCGCCAACTGGGCTTGAGAGCGGTCATCACTGTCCTGGGCGATGTGCTGCAGAAGCTCTAGCTCCACATCGAGGACCTGTGGTTTAGAAAGGAGAGCGCGTTCCTCCACGGCCAGGCCGGCGCGTAGCGCAGCAGCTTCGTCCTTGTTGATCCGCCACGCTAGAGCGGACTCGAGATCGCGATCGAAGCCGAACCCGCGAGCAGCGAGTACAGCGAGGACCATTGCATAGTCATGCTTTCGGTCCTCGAGGCCGTGGTCCAACAGGTGATCCCAGACCTGTGACCTCCACTGCTCGATGAGTTCGGCGGCAGAGTAGCTAACGGAATCACCAAGCGACAGGACTTCGGGCACTACGCGGCCACGCACCTCGTAGGGCATGAAGATGGAGTTTGGGTCTTCACGCAGGACTGTGTGCCGGCGATGCCGGATGACGCGCCGGTGGAGACGGTAGGCCTCGCCGATATGTGCGCGCAACGCCTCAGTGCGAGCCTTGAGTTCGATCTGATCGACACCTGCTCTGAGTTCGTCGTTCTCGTCGAGGAGATCGAGAACCATGCAGCTCAACTCGTTGAAGCGATGGTCACTCTCTGGAATCAAGCTACGGATCTCATCGACGGCCGACGGCAGAGCGTATGTGAAGTCGCTGTCCAACATAAAGACGCTGTTTGCAAGCTGAGAACGGAGTTGGTACTTCCGCTGGAACCCCTCGCGATCTTCCCAGCTGTACAGATGCTGGTCGAGGAGGTGCAGCATCGCCAGTTGCGTCAGGTAATGCGACATGACTGGTGTTGCGGACAGAAGCAGGAGTCGGAGGGATGAGTGAGCAAGATCTGCTAATTCCCGATAGGGTGACTTGTCCGGGTCCGTCACCTGAACCAAACGGTGGACTTCGTCCACCACCACCAGGTCATATCCGTGGTAGGCACTCCAGTTCTCCGGTGTCTCGTGAGCGGAGCACTTGACCTTGGCGCCAGGGAAATCGTCGATAAAGAACTTGTCGCGTAGTTCACCAATCCACTGTCGACGGAGGACATCCGGAACGATCAAGCAGATGCGCGCTCTGGGGTTGTCGATCAAGGTCTGCCGGATGATGAAGCCTGCCTGAACGGTCTTCCCCAATCCGACCTCGTCGGCTAGGAGGTAGCGCTGAACGGGGTCAGAGAGGACTGTGAGTGCCGTGCTGATTTGATGGGGAAAGATCTCTGCGGCCGACGAGAGCAGGGCAGGGGTGCTTGCACTGGCTGCTCGCTGGGACACGAGGTTGTGGAGGAAAGGAAGGCGGGCGTTGTAGTAGTAGGCGCTCTCGTTACCGCCAGCAGTGAGGGCGCTCACGGGGCTCGAGATGGGCCGGTTCCACCGGACCCGTAGCTCTTCCTCTGCCACCGGGAAGTCGTAGTCGACGTTGGGAAAGGTGACGTAGTGCCTGCCGTCTACCACTGCCATGACTCGACCGGCGAGCCAGTCTCCTGTGTCCGGGTTCCTGCGGTACACCCTGGTCTCACGTTCCAGGATTGCACGCTGGAGGTTCTTGACGGGCACTACCTCCGAGTGAGCCACGGGCTCCGCAACTGACTCGAAGAAGTCGATGCGGGCTTGCGCGCCGGTGATCTCGCCTACCCGTCCGACGCCAGGGGAACCTGGATACTCGACCAGTCGACCGACGGCCATGCGACTAGGCATGTGGGCCACGACTCCCTCCAGTAGTCACCGTCGAGTAGTCACACAGGGATGGGTGCTTGCTCATCTTGCTCCACCCGAAGATAGCGGGGAGGTGAGACAAAATGAGCAGCCAGTATGCTCCAGATTTCCATAGAGATCAAGGAACAATGCGAAAGCAGTCATCCCTTCCTCTGCCAGAAGCTCATATGCACTGGGCCGTGGCCCGATCCCACTGACATGCGCTGACGGCTCGCAGTCGCGTCCGAGTGCGGTGTAAATGCGTCACGAGCGTAGGTTCCGTATTGAACCACCAAGTTCGCACGAAACAGGTCCCACCCTCGTGACACGTCGAATATCGCCTCTCCAGGCCATCCGTGCCGAGATCGACGCCCTGTTCACCTCCGGTCGTGACCTGGTCGTCGACCGGGATCCCTGACTGTCCGGCTGGCGTAGCCATACACCCGAGCAGTCAGCGCTTTGCACACCGGGCACCGTGCCGGCTCATCCTGAATACCAGCCCTGACCCGAATGAGATCGTCCTCGTCCTCTACCTGCCTCGATGACCAGGGCAGACAACCCTCCGAACACGACACCCGTAAGATCGTCGATCTCCACCACGGCCCAGCCTGGCAGAGGATCACTCAGCGCCACCATGATTACAGGCCAGAGCCGAAGACACCGTACAGCCTCTGCAGTGGCAGGATCCGCACAGTTGTCGGTGCTTTGGGCTGTAATGTCGGGAAGCTCGCCCCGGCATCGCCTCGGGGAGCGCCAAACAGGCCGTCGATCAGAAGGCAGACCGTGAAAGTTGTAAGGGCAGGCAGCGTCACGCTCCTGGCGTACATTGCTACGATCCCTGCTGCAAACCTTGCAGTGACCCACTTCGGCGTGGTACCCGTGGGCTTCGGCTACCCCGCGCCAGCTGGCGTCTACATGGTTGGGTTAGCGCTTGTGCTTCGCGACCTCAGTCGAGAAGCCGCTGGGCGCGCCGCTGTTCTTGTGGCAATAGCCGTCGGTGTTGTCCTCTCGTACTTGCTGGCTGATCCCGACCTAGCCATGGCCTCAGCTGTGGCGTTCGCCGTGGCTGAACTGGCGGACTTCGCTGTCTATGAACCGCTCCGCCAACGGGGGCTGATAGTCGCCATGCTCGTGTCGAACGCCGTCGGCCTCCTATGCGACAGTCTCTTGTTCCTTGAACTGGCCTTTGGATCTCTCGACTACCTTCCCGGACAGATTCTCGGCAAGGTATGGATGACCCTTGCGGCCGTTGCAGTTTTGGCGCTCTACCGGCGGCGAGCGCGACGGGCTACCGCCTGAACGAACAGCGCCTTGAACGCGTGGTCAGATCCTCGCCAGCCGGCTCAGCAGGGCTAATCATGGCTTGTCCCTTCTCTCGCGGATTCGCGCGGCGGCTCAGACCGCCGCTCCGCACCTGAGCCATAGCCACTTCCCACGTTGTACGTACGGCCGAAGCTTCTAGGTTCGAGCGATATCCACTTGGTCGGACTCGTCCCAGATGTGCCACCCATGGTTACCATTCAAGTGTCCAGTCGTCTTTCCCGGGTCAGGCCGTCATGCCGACGAAAGATGAGGTAGAGACTGCTCGTCGACAGATCGAGCGTCTTTCCGATCAGTGCGAGGCGGATTTACGCGAGCTCATCCGCCTCGCCGAGGGTGGCGCACTGAAAGGGCCGGAGGGAGACAAGCTCTCCGCCGATATCCGCCAATGGGAGCGCGACACTAAGAACTACTTCCGGGCGGCCCTGGACACTCTCCACGACCTCCCCGCGTCCGAGGTGTCTCCATGAGTCCTCGCGTGGGTATCAATCCTGAACTCATGACCAAGGTCATAGCCATGCTCAAGCGCACGGGCCCTGAGTTCCGAGAATCCAGCCGCCAGGTCGAAAGCGCGCTCGGCCGTCTCGGCGTCGAGTTCTGGACCTCGCCCGCGCTACGCAGGGTCGCCGACCAAATGAGCGCGAAGCCACCGGACCTTCAAGGTCGCCTGGACCTGATCCTCGCCACCCCCGACGCGGAGCTCGAGCGCGACGGCATCATCTGGGCGGACGGCGCGGACTGGCAGTCCAGCACCACGGAAGGCACTGCCGCCGCCCAGGCGGTGGCGGCGAAAGTCCGGGCGCAGGCCAAATCCGGAACCTTCAACACCCAGACGATCGCTGAACTTGAGAAGCACAAGAACGATCCGCTCTTCGCGGCCGCATTCGCCAAGGAGATCCCGCCTGATGAGCTCAAGCGATTGATCTCCCGCATGTTCAGAACAGACCTTCCTCCCACCGGGCGGCCGGACGAGAAGGATCTGGACACAGAGAAAAGGGTCGCCGGGCTGTTCAGCACCATCCTGGGCACCGCCTCCCGGGCCGGGAAGCTGCCCGATAAGTACGCCGATGAACTGCTCAAGGATCTGGACGACCCGCAGAGCGCCTTCGCCATCGGCAAGCTCCTCGGCAAGGGGAAGTTCGACCACGCGTTCATGCTCGATGTGGTGAAGCGGGTCTACGACTTCGACGTGGCTCACCCTCAGGCGCGGGCAAGAGAGCCGGAGTCGCCGCTTCCCGGCCAGGACAAGGTTCGGCCCGCCCCCGACGTGAGCCCCATGAGCACGGTGCTGAGCGCTCTGATCCATCATCCGAAGGTGGCCCAAGATTTCTTCACCGACCCCAAGCGCAGGCCGCTGGCCTACCTGATGCGCGAGCGGCGATGGGGACCGGAGAGCGACAACCTGCTCGGCGCCGCCCTCTACGAGGCGTCAACGAAATTCCGGGACCACGACATGCCCCGGGAGCAGTCGAGCGGATACAAGGCCGCACTCATCGCCTCGTGGGCGAGCCACTACTGGGCCGAGGAGAAGGTGCAGCAGAACCTGCCGAACACCCGGATCTGGGCCGCTTCCATCCACGCCAACTACATCAGTGACGTTCACCGGGCCTACCAGGCGCCGCCGACCACGGAAATAGGCGTGGACGCCGCCTACGATCCCGACAAGTCCCTGTCCGGTGTGCAGCCCTATGGCGCCGTCTTCAACAAGGACGAACTGAAGAAGGCCATGACGTGGGCGTTCAAGGACAACGACGCGTTCATGACCGTGGCGGCGGCCCACGCGCAGTACTCGGTGAAGGTCCTGGACGAGACGGCATCCGGGCTGGCCGCAGAGGTCAGAGCCGAGTTCGCGACATGGCACAAGTCGCATCCCGAGGCGACCAAGAAGCAGGTCGACGAGAAGCGGCAGGACATCCTCGAGAAGAAGATGGGAGGCGGCGGAGGAGCTTTTGAGTTCCAGGGCGCGGTTAACGACCTCAGCGAGACGACGTACGCGATCACGGATGCCGCGAACATCGCCAAGATCGAGGAAGCCAAGAAGAACGACGAGCGATACGCGGCGTTCAAGAACATGGCGACAAAGATCATCGACCTGGCTCCGGGACCGCAGGGCAAGTTCGTCGGCCTGCTGGTGAGCCAGGCAAAGGACCACATCTACGGAAAATTCACCTCCAAATTAGAGGACAAGGCAAGAGTAGAGGCTGGGAACGCGATGGAGGACGCCAAGATCATGTTCCGGGATGCCACTGCGGCAGCCATGATGCGGCACGGCCTTTTCGGTGACGGATCGGCACCGGCGCCGACTCATCCATATGCTTCCAAGCAGTTCCCGAAGGGCTCTCGTGGCGACTTCCTGGTAAACGGGAAGATCATGCCAAAGGATGAGATGAGCGCAGACCAAAGAAGGGCGTACCGTGAATGGCTCTATCTGAACAGTGATACGAAACGTATCTTCTATGGCGCAGATGCCGCCATAACCCGAGACTCTTGATCCACGACAGAGGCCCGCATGAGTGAAACCTCCTTCAGCATGAGAAGCCTGTTACCGCCCACAGCATTACTTCTTGCGGCAGGCCTGCTGACCGCCTGCTCGGCCTCTCCATCATCGCCCCCGCCACCCGCACCGGACACGCGGCCACTCGGCGATGTCACCACCGCGCCCAAGGAATGCGATTTGATCTCGAGACAGTCCATCGAACGCGCCACCGGCCTCAGTGACTTCACTGTCCAGAAGTACATGTCCGACGATGGCAAGCACCTCGATTCCTGTTACATCTACACCAAACCTCGCAACAAAAGCGGCTATCGCCTCAGAATCGAGATCGATAATACGTCACCACTCCCGCTAAGCGATATTGAGCGCATCAAAGCATCCAGCGACGGAGTCGACCTGCCCGCCGAGGCCGGGCCCGGATTCACCTTCACCCTCATGGAGTCCGGGGTGAAATACGAGAGCGCCGGCTGGGCATGGGCGCGGGATGGCAGCAGCATGCTCACCGTGACGCTCGCCGAGACCCCCTCGAACAGGGATCCTCAGAAGGACGCCGCCGAGTTCATTCGTCAGCTCAGACCCATCCTTCTCGACGCGGACGGAGCATGGAAGCAGACTTCCGGCCGAGGCAAGTGATGGGCTCACGCGTACACAGTCGATCGAAGGCCGAGACTACCGACCGCCTCATCAGCAGGGCGACAACCAGCTTGCCACTTCCACCGACTCTCGGACGGAGGTATCTACCTCCACCTCATAGCAACCAGGCGCATGGAGCGGCTCATCAAGCGACGGTATCGAATTCCTGCCAGTCCGCCCTGATATCCATTCACGCCGGTGATTGAGCAGGCTTTTTGGCCTCTAAGGGTTGCCCGGCCATGGTGTCACGGAGGCATCGAGCGGGCGGATGCCGTGTGGCGACTGTGCAGGGAGCCGACAGGGCGAATCATTCAGGCATACCGAGCGCGGCGTCCCGTGGCGGGAACACCGACATGACGCGGGGCAGGAAGTGAAAAGGCCCCGGTCGAGCCGGGGCCGAAAGCAGATACATGCAGGCTATTCGTTCAGAGCCTCGTTGATCTTGCCATTGATGTGCTCTTGCTGGCCGTCCATGCATTTCGCGTAAACCCGCAGCAGGACGTCCACGCTATGGCCGGCGCGCTTGGCGACTTCGACGGCCGGGACGCCCGCTTTCAACCAAAGCGAAACTGCCGCGTGCCGCAGATCGTACGGTCGAGCAGCCAAGGAAAAGGCGAACTGCGCGGGGGTGAGCGCGAGTTTGCGAGCTTCCTGCCAGACGTAGGAATGCGCCGAACTGGAGTAGGTGCCACCGGTGCCTGTGTGGAAGACTCTGCCGTCCGCGGCGGTGCCGTACTCGGTGATGTGCTCGCGAAGCATAACGACCAGGACGGGCGGGATGGGGATCTCTCGTGTTTCCTTGTCCGCGCGGTGCTTTAGGTTGCGCGACTCGTGGGTCTCGCCGGAGTTGGTCCAGCGCTTCGTTCCCTGGGGCCGCGCCCTTTCCAGGACGATCAGGCCCCAGCCCTCGTCCGGCAAGGTGCAGTTGGTCAGTCGCAGGTCCGCCGCTTCCTCCGGCCGAAGCGCGGCATAGTAGACGCATGCGAACAGGGTCTTGAGCCGAGGACCGCGCTTGCGGCCTACTTTGGGCACTGCGTCGAGGAGTTGCCGTGCTTGGGCGGGGTTGACCACCGTGCGGGGATCAACGAGTGCTACAGGCTTGGGTACTCTCCTTTTGATCTTGTCCAGCGGGTTGCTGTTGAACAGTCGCTCCTCGACTGCATGCTCCAGCAGGTGATGCAGGATGGCGCGCTTGCGCCGTACCGTGTTGGCTGCCGCCGGTGTACCGGAGAAGGTGATCGAGATGGCGTCGAGGGCCTTGCGAAGGACCTGTGCTTCTTCCAAGGCCGTCAGCGGTAGAGAGGTCCTCTCCAACCAGCTCAAGGCCTGGGCTTGTGCCGGTGTCAGGTCGGCCCGCCGCTTCTCCGGGAGCAGCGCGTGGATCCGGAGAACCTCCCTGAGTTCCCCGGTGGTGGGACGGTGCGGTGCGTCGATGACCAGCGCAGGGACGAGAGACAGCAGTGCGTACGCGTCTGTCTCTCGGGTTCGAGGAGCTGTCGAGTTCCAGCGCCGAAGGAGGTACGCCTGAGCGAACTGCAGGGCGGACGGCCCGGAGGATTGCCGCGCGCGCTTCGACACCGGGAGACCGGTGGCGAGGTCGAACTCCTCCCCCACCTTGGTCGCCTGCCGCAAGTCGGATATGAAGGCGTTGGCCAGGCCCTTGGTCCGGAAGCTCTTCGACCTCTCCTTGCCGGCCACTCGCCAGCGAGCGATGTAGGTGGGTGCACTTCTATTGGAGCGTTGCTGAACGCAGCCCAGTTTCACGTCGTACGTGGTGCTCACCTCGACTCCCGCCGTGAGTCGAGCCAGGCCATGAGATCGCTCCGCCAGACGCGGAGTTCGAGGTTGGGCAGTTGGACGCAGACCGGTGCCCGGCCAAGCTGACGCCAGCGGTAGAAGGTGCGGCGGGACACGCCGCCCAGCTCTTTGAGGACCTGAGGAACGGTCAGCAACTCGTCATGCCTGGTCATCGACCAACTCCCGTGTTTGGATCGCAGATACCGGTGCGACCGCTGTCCGCGGGGCCGGATAGCGTACGGACACGTCGGATCTTGCAGTGGACGCCTTGTGCGCTGTCCGGGTCATGGGTGGTGTTGTCGTGGTGGAGGAGCCCGCTTGGGGTGCGATTGGGGCGGTTCACACTGCCACGTAGGTGAATGCGTCGACGAGGCCCGCCGGTTCTGCGGATGTGGCTGGCCCGGCAGTCGTCAGTCCGGCCGTTGAGCCGGTCGGTCGTCTCCATGGCGGCGCGGGAATGGGCAAGGTTCTCCAAGGTACGCGTCTTTCCTCTCCAGTGATCTACTCTGGCCTCGACCCGTCGGGTGTCCTGACGGACGTATGGCCCCGGTGATCACCGCGTGGTAGTGATCGCCGGACGGCTGAGGCACGGGCTATGGACCCTCACCTCTGGCCGCGTCGTCAAGTCCAGCGATTTGGTGCGCTCACGTGTCACGGCAGCTCAGCGCTGGTCCAACCGTCGGGCGATTAAGCGGCGAGGAATGAGACATCGGCGGCTTGCGGAAGATCAGCAGATCTTCGCGCGCGGTGGCATGGATCGGCAGTCCACGCGTCCAACCCATACCTGGTTCGACCAGTTCGAAGAACTGGAGCTGGGACGTGACATCCTGCGCCGGGCGTCCAAATATTTCGCCAGCGAGACTAACTGGTCAGCGCTTCCAGTTCCACGTCGACCACGCGGGCGCCTTCGGCATCAAGCGGCAGGCGCACATGCGCAGAGCGCCTCAACGTGAATGGACGCCACCGCCAGGATCGGTTGACCTGAGCAACGGCAACTCTCCCCAGCCCGGAGCAGCTCGCAATGACGCTGGATCGACGGCCTTGTGAAGTGCCGCCCAAATGTTGATCAAGCCACGTCGCCAGGGATGCTGGGCTGCGGGACCCAAACACGCAGGAGGTTCACAGTGGCTCCGTTCTGATCTCCTCACCCGGAACGGATAGCCCATGATCCGTCGCATCGCCCTGTCAGCCGCCGCTCTCGCCGTCCTGCTGGCTCCCTCGCCTGCCAAGGCCCAGACCTCGGACGGCTGGCATGATGACGCCGGCTGGGGATCGGTCAGCGTCTCGGCCGACCGCCACCGCATCACCGTCTGCGACCTAAGCGACGACGGCCGTGCTGTCCGGGTCGAATACGCCACCTCCTACCTGCAGACATGGACCATCGTCGACTCCAACGGCGCCCACTGGGGGTGCAAAACCGACTCCACCTTCTTCAGCCGCATCACCGCCTTCAAGCTCTGTGAAGGTCGTAAGTACGGCTCCTGCCGACCCTCCACCTGGATCTCACGCTCCGGCCTTGGGTAAGCCGGGCCAGTCTGCAATCTTGCGCGAGCGGCCGGGCAGTCTATGCGCTCCTTCTTCGGCGTCGTCCTGCTACGACCTGCGCGGCCGTCAGCCCGCACACGTGTTCTACATACCACCGGCGGCTGTTTGCGGCTTTCCGGCCATCCCACTCCTTGAGGTCCTGATTTGAGATATTGAGAGGGGCCGTCACTTTGATCGGCCGGTAGGTGGCACGCCAGATCTGCGGGTCACGCTCATAGGTGGGGTTCCAGTACGTGTAGTCGCCGCCAACGACCGCCTCGGGATCGAGATCGATGCGGAGACCACCGCGATCGAACAGGTACACCTTGATCACGTCCCTGCCGCACTCGCGGCAGCACGCTCGTCGGGCACTCATGTCGCGTTACCAGCGTGCGCGGGGTGCGCTCCCAACAGGTGAAAATCCGACCGCATCATGGAGGGGCGCGGCGGCGGCACTTGGGGGCGTGTGGGCCATATCACTGCCGCGCCGGCCACGGGTCCGGGGCCGAAGGAGGCACATCTCCGGTCCGAGAGTTCGTTCTGCCCTAGATCGCCACGCCCAGCTTGCGCGGTGCATTGCACGGCACGAGTGGCGTGCTCGCGTTGAGGTTGCTCATGTCCCGCACCGCAGCAGCGTCCCCCACATCGCTGATCGATGCGTACGCCAGGACGGTGCCGTCGACTTACGGGGGCCCCACCGAGCCCGTAGGTGTGCGGACCATTGATCCTCTTGCCGTGGTCATTGACCATGAGGGATGTCCCTGCCGACACGCCGGTGAGGCTGGTCTGCCAGACCGTGAAGGGCCTGGCAACCTGCAGTCCCCCACCCGCAGACGGCGATACCCGCCGTTGGGAGCTGGGAAGGCTCAACGGGACCATCGACTCTCGCGTCGCCTGTCGCAGACGCATCTTCCCCCAGGACAGCCCACACATTTCGGCGTCTGGCATCGCAGGTGTAGGTGCCCCAGGCAGTGGCGTACTCCGCCACGATGCCCAGGCCGCGACCTGTCTGTGAGGTGAAGGCCGGCGAATGCGGCTGCGGCAAGGGGGACATGTCCAGGGTGCCGGGATCGATGACCTCCAGCAGGAGGAAGCGGCGGCCGCGACTTACGCGTAGCACTACCGACTCACGACCCAGACCGTGTGCCGGGTGGATGACGGCGTTGGTGAGCAGTTCGCTGGCCACCTGGAGGAGCGAAGGGAGCAACAGATCGTCCTTGCCAATCCACTGGGTGAGGACATGTCGCCCCTGGCGAGGTGCCCTCGCGTTACGAGGCAGGCTGATCTGCGAAATCAGGATCATCGCTGTCGGCGGGCGAGATTCCTGCACCGGCACGGGTGCGGTTTCCGTTGGCATGGATATCACCGACCATCTCGGGGGTTGGCCTCAAGGTCCACAAGATCGGCTCTTCTTGTGAACCCGAGTTCTCCTGGTTCGTTGAAGACACTCCCCAGACTGGCCCCCGCCAGTTACTTTGAGTAGTCAACAGGCGACACAGTTGCTACACACATCGGGTTCACGGATGTGTGTGTACTTGTGAACATGAGGGTGATGCGTCCATGGCCGCAAGCGAACTCGACCCAGGAGCCAGTCCTCTCGCTCTCTTCGGGGCCGAACTGAGGAGGCTGCGGGACGAAAGAGGCGTAACGCAGGAAGAGATCGCGGACTACGCCCATGTCAGCAAGAGCCTGGTCAGCCAGATTGAGAACGCCAAGCGCACACCGCAGCGAGACTTCACCGAGCAGGTAGAGAGCCTTCTCGGCCTCAAGGGAGACCTGCTCCGCCTCTTGCCCCTCGTAATCAAGACAGGACCGACCTGGTTCCGCCAGTGGCCCAAGATCGAGGCCAATGCTCATACCCTGCGGACGTGGCAACCCCTCGTGGTTCCCGGACTGCTTCAGACGCGCAACTACGCTCGCGCGATCCTGAGCGGGCAGCCGGGTATCAGCAACGAACGCGTCGACGAAGAAGCTGAGGCACGCCTCGCCAGGCAGGTGGTGTTCGACCGTCCCGAGCCACCCATGTATGCGGCGGTCATCGACGAAGGAGTCCTCCTGCGCCCCATCGGAGGAGCCGAGGTGATGCGACAGCAACTCGACCACCTCCTCAAACTGCTGGCTCACCCCTGCATCACCCTGCAGATCGTTCCGATGGCCGCCGTACCCACGATCGGCCTGTTGGGCGGATTCGTCATCGCCCAACTCCTCCAGGGACCAGACGCCGTGTACTTGGACTCAGCCGCAGACGGCGAGGTAACAGATCGCGTGGACCGCGTGCGCACCGTTAGTGTCAGATTCGACGCCATCCGGTCATATGCCCGACCGGTCAATGAGACCGCAGACGCGATACGCGAGAAGATGGTGATGTATGAACGTGACTGACGAGCTGGCTGCCGAGCTGGAGACAGCGCAGTGGCGTAAGTCCTCCTTCAGCGGTGCCAATGGCGGCGACTGCATCGAGGTGGCCCAGCTGAGCGGCGACCACTTCGGCATCCGAGACACAGAACAGCCCGACGACGTGCAGCCGTGGATCGTACGCGGGAGTGTCTTGCGCGCCTTCGTGGCCGGCGCCAAAGCCGGCGAATTCGACTTCTAGCCCAATCGAGGAGGAGGGCGAGATCACCTCACCCTCCTCTCACACCTCCGGACAGGCGCTTGGCCATGACCGCGGTCGTGCTACGGGGGAATCTACCCTTGGCGACTTTTGAGGTCCTTGCTCACCGCCTTATCAGGGTCTTTCGCCATCGTGGTTATCCATCCTCGCGTGCAGGGCGGCTCTCGCTGCCGCCCTCGTTCGTGTGGTCGAGTAGCGCCCGCAGCCCGCACACCGGCACCGCGTACCGGCCACCGATACGCAGCACCCGGCACGGAAACTCACCTGCCTTCGCGAGGCGGTATGCCTTGGTGCGGCCTATTCCGAGCAGCCGCCCGGCCGCGAGCAGACTGATCACCTCCGGCTCCGGCTGCGCCGGATGACCGGTTGGGGTTGTGCTGGTCATGCATCACCTCCATGAGCATTGAGGAACAAGGACATGCGGGTCCATGGACCGCGCGTTTCTGGCGGGCTGTGGTGGGCGCTACGCCCCCAACCCGGGTCCGGGCCGGCCCAGGGGCGCGGGGGCGTGACCGCCGTTAATCGACGGGCGGCCACAGCCCCGGTTCGGGGTCCGATACCGGGGCGGATGGGTGGGCGGCAGGCGGTATCGACGCCCTCCTCCATGCGCCCGCGCCCCAGCGCCCGGCCCGAGGCCAGGCCGGGGACCAGAGCTACACGGGGCTACTCCAACTCGTGGACGGTTGCCAGTGCAGAACCAGGATCGAGCTGGGCCGGCATCTGAGACCGGCGAAACACGAGCAGGTCCTCATGCGCGACCGCGTGGATCGGCAGACCGCGCGCCCATCCCTTGCGCGCCTCGTGGAGCTGGAAGAATGACGCCCGGTTGAGGAGCTGGCCGTCACCGAGCCCGCACAGCAGGCACACGATCCGATCCACGAACGCCAGCCCGTTCTCCCGAGCAAGCGACTGTACGCGGCCGGGTAGGTCGACCAGTTCGCCGCGTATCCGGTACGGCCGCACCGTGATTGCCACCACGCCGCCCGGCCGCAGCAGTGCCACGCATCCGGCCAGAATGCGGCCGAACCCGTCGAGGAGTTGCGGGAGCTGCTGGTGGGCGAGGTTGGCGCGGTCGTGGGAGTAGCGCTGGTTCCATTTACGCACGCCCGGCTCACCGGTATCACGGGTGGAGCGGATGTGCCCGTGCGTGGCCGCCCCGTACGGAGGCGAGGTGAGCACCAGCGCCGCCTTCCCTACCAGGTCGGGGAGCAGCCGGGCGATGTGCCGGGAATCCCCGGCCATCACCCGCCCGAAGCCGGACGCCCCCTGCTTGCGGGCGTGGCCAAGGTTGGCGACCGCCAGCCGCGCCCACCGCTCCTCGTACTCCACGCCTGCGGCGTGCCTACCGAGATGGGCAGCTTCGACGAGGGTGGTGCCGATCCCGCACATCGGATCGACCACCAGCTCCCCTGGGCTGGTATAGGTCTCGATCACCCTGGCGGCGATCGAGGGCAGCATCTTGCCGGGATGCTGCATCGACTCCGGCACGTACCGGCCCCGCCGCTGCACCCGCGAGGGCCGTTGCCCGGTCGCCCACACCGACATCGTCACCTCAACCATCAACGCTCACCTCCGGTCGAGCGGAAGCCTCGGTGCCCTCAGCGTCTGGAAGCCTCGATGTCTCTGGGCCCGAGGGCCTCCGCGGTTTGGTGAACAGCAGCACGTCCGAGTGCACCCGCGCGCTCGCTGGCAACCCGGAGCACGCAGGCAGGTCTCGTAGCCCGGCCAGGAAACGGCGGGAGAGGTGCGGGTCGATGCGCTCACCGCGGACGGGATGCCGCAGAGCAATGACATGCTGCAAATACACCAGCCCCGCGTCACAGGCCAGCTCGATGACCTCCGGCGCCGGGTCTACCACCGTGCCTTCGCGCCGCAGACCGGTCACCACGACCAGATGTCCGCCCGGCTTCACCAGCCCCGCAGCGCGGGCGATGTCGAAGACCTCGGCTTCAGGCTCCGAGCCCGTCCCCCCGGTCAACCGGCCCAGGGGCCGTCGGCAGGTCTGCTCGGCCACAACCAACCCCGCACCGCCCGCGAGATCCGCCAGGACCGAGTACTCATCGCCAGAATCGGTGACACGCAGTTCAGCGACCTCCAGGTCGTAGTCAGGGTGTGCACGCGCGAGGCAGGTCCAGGACACGCCCGCGCGAGCGACGTCGCCGAAGACGGCCACCGGCAGGCAACCCGCCGTCAGCGCGGCCGAGACCAGCTGATGATCCGTCGCACCGAGGTGGATCACCGTCTCACCGAGCCGGGAGCACGCCGCGACGAGGTGACGGGCCAGTAGACCGCTAACCGGGTGGCAGCAGCCCGCCGGACAGGTTGCTACCGATTCGGTGTCGGCTGCCGCAGACCACACCGACAGCGGCAGATGCCCCCGAACCAGCCGAAAGCCAGAGCCATGGAGCCGAGCGTCCGGTCCGGATGCGATGAACGAGGTGTCGGCCGTGGCAGGCCTGGTAGAGACGCAGGAACTGGCAGATGCAGGAGCAGTCGAAGATGTAGTGGGTTCGGTCATGTGGGTGTGGCCCAAATACCGGGCCACCGATCCCTGTCACTGATTCAAATACCTGCCGCAAGACCCGAGTTGAGGCAACCCATCACGTAAAGGTTCGGCAAGGCCGGCTCCACTCCAGGCGCCCGTCCCCCGGCGCTCCTAGCGGGTGGTCCGCAGGCTGTCGGCGACCGTGCCGGGCAGGCGCTCGCCAGATCACACTCCCCCACCTCCTTCCTCCAACACTTCGCCAAGGAAGCTATTTTCGCAGGTCGCAGCGTTTTCGTGCACGTTCCGAGCAACCTCCGTCACCGGGCTCATCACGGTGACCAAGCACCGTTGCCCGGTGCGACCTACCCTGAAAAGACAGCACACCACGACGTGTCAGCCGGGAGGCGATCTGCATGCCGAACCGGAAGGACGAACTGGCCGAACGCCGCTTCGCCAAGCTCGTCGACCAGGTCAAGGCGATGATGGTCGCCTGCCTCAAGCCGGAGTATCGCGGCTTCTACGGCCAGCTCATTCTCGCCCGCGACGCAATGGCCGAGTTGGGTGATGTGGCCGAGGTCCGACGGGCCGCGAGGGCGGCGGGACGCCAGCTCGGCTGGCGGGTTCGGACTCATGTCACCGACGACGGGACAGCCATCGTCATCGATGACCGCGACCCGCCCCAGGAGGTCCGGGAGCTGGCGGCTCGCCGTTCAGCCGATGCTGTCTCGGCCATCCTTGCCCGAGCGCAAGCTGAGGCCCGCATGCTCCGCACCAGCGCGCCCCTCCCTACCCGTCCGCCCGGCCCCGGCGTGGACCTCTGAGTGACCCGCCGCAGGCCCATCTCGGCGGCGGCGATCCAACGGTCCAGGCCTCGTCCACCGCGTTGACACAAGCTTGACCTGACACTTTCAGCTTCATCCCGTTACCGCAGCTCACGGCAGCTTCCGTGCGCAGCGTCATGGATCTCGTCTCGCTGCCACCCAACGGACATTGCTCCAGCAGGCCAGCGTTTCCGCAGGTCATCATCGGTTCCGACGCATGATCCAAGCATGGTGTGATCTTTGCCGTGCCCGATGTCTGATCATTTCCTGCCCGGTTCCTGCCCGGGCGCTATGGCGACCTAGCGACGTCCGAAACGAACACGTCTTATCGGGAGCGTCGCTATGTCCCACCCTTCGATCCGCCTCTCCGCCGATGCGGCCATCACGAGCACGACCATCACCGACCCGTTGTCCACCGTCGCCCTCGAAGCAGACAACGTCCAACCCAGCCAGGCGCCCAACCGCCTCGTCGGCAGCTCATGTCGTAAGGACGGCTCCCTGCCGCTGGACGTGGCCGAGCACGCCTTCACCCTCCTCATGCGCGGCCCTGCCCCGCTGTCGGTCGACGGCGCGCAGCTCAGGCACGGGCTTCCGGCACGGCCGATCCCGCTGAACGAGCTGCGAGAGATGCTGCTGCATCCGTCCTGTTCACGCACCACCCGCGACCATGTGTGGCGACACCTCATCGACCAGGCCCGCACCCATCGAGGAGCATGGATGGTCGCCGCCGTCGCCCTGGCGATCCCGATGCTGCGCCGCCTCATCAGCACCCTCGCCAGCAAGATCCCGGCCGAGCGGATCGATCGCGAGGACCTGGAGGCCGACGTCCTAACGGCCTACATGGAAGCCATCTGCCGAGTGAACCTGGCCTGGTCGCACCCGGTACTACGGCTGTCGCGGCTGACCCAGATCGCCGTCGTCCGCACCCACGCCACCGACCAGCCCGCTCTGCTGGCCGACCCTGATCTCACCGACCGGGCCGAGAGCGGTCAGCAGACGCTCGCCTACCCGGCCGGCCACCCTGACGTGCTCCTCAACAGGGCCGTCGCCCAACAGATTCTCACCAATGAGGAGGCTGAGCTCATCGCCTTCACCCGGCTGGAGGGCGTCCCGCTCAGCTCCTACTGCCGTCGCCGCGGCCTGCTCTACTGCACTGGGCTCAGGCGCCGCCAGCGCGCCGAAAATGCCCTCTACCAGGCACTCCAGCGCGGCGAACTATCCCGCGACCTGTAGCGATCACGTCGGGCGCCAGCGGCGAGCACCCAGCAAAGACTGCACAAAATTCGCTGGCCCCGATGCCTTAACTCGGCTCTTCACCCAGGTCTTTTACCAGATGAGAAGGCAGCGCGGAGGGCGCCGAGCCCGGCAGCGGGACCTGTACCTGGTCACCGGTCCCTGTCACCCGGCCCAGCCCATCTCTTCCGCCGCTCGAAGGAGGACGCCCACCCGGCCCCGCGCCGTGCCCAGCGCCTCCGCGCCGCCTTCACCCAACGAGAACCAGGCCGCGACCATCCAGCGCCGAGGCCACACGAACACCCAACCACTCCAGGGAGGCAGCACATGACGTCCCGCCCACGCCGAACCACCTCCTCGTCCCAGATCCTCAGCCTCAAAGTCCTGCTCGTCGCCTTGACGATCCTCGGCGGCATCGTCCTGGGCACCCTGCTCGAGTACGCCATCGCCCACGCCGCCACAGCCGCCAGCTCTTCCAGTGCCGTCCTGGCCTCCGGCCGGTTTCTAGCTGCGCCGGCATCACTGAACGCAGTGATCGACAACCTTCGCAACGTCATCGTCGGCCTGCTGGTGGCCCTGGCCACGCTCTTCCTCACTGTCGGAGGAGTCCGCTACATCCTGGCCGGAGGCGACCCAGGGGAAGTCGAAGCAGCCAAGAAGACACTGCGCTACGCCGCCCTCGGCTATGGCATCGCCGTCCTCGCCCCTCTCCTCGTCACCATCCTCAAAGGCATCGTCGGAGCCTGACCATGCCCCATCCGTCACAACGGCTCAGACGGCCACCGGGCTTGCCTCGACCGGCCACCGTCATCGCCATCCTCACTCTTTTCGCCGGGCTCGCCACGACAGCACCCGCCCAGGCCGAGCCGACGCCCACACCCTCGCCTTCATCCGCTTCCAGACCTGCCCCGTCACCTCAGGTGACCTGGATTCCACCTATCCCGTCACCCTCCTCACCGTCTACAGGCATGGAGGAGTGCGGATGGACGGATATCGGCTGCAAGATCAACCAGGCGATGAACGGCTGGTTCACCCATCTGGTGGTCGATGCCATCAATCCGGCTTTCGTCCTGGTCGGCAGCGTTCTGCTCTCCGCGCCACCGCCGACGATGCTGGAGCGGGTCCGAGAGCTATCCGATCACGTGCGGCTGGTCGCCAACGCGCTGCTCGTACTGATGGTGCTCGCCGGGGGCGTCATCGTGATGGCTTACGGCAGCGCGCAAACCTCCACCACCCCGGCCGAGGTCATCCCACGCCTCGTCGTCGCGGTGGTGGCGTTGAACGCCTCGCTCACCATCTGCCAGTACGCCATCGAGCTAACCAACGCTCTGGTTGCCGCGCTACTCGGTGACGGAGCCGACGGGCAGCGGGCCGGGAACCTCATTGCCGCCAAGGTCGACACCCTGATCAAGGACCCGGAAGGCACCGCGCTGTTCCTGGTGCTGCTGATCGGCGCGGCGGTGCTGATGGGGCTCCTGCTTGCCTTCATCGGCCTCATCCGCATCACCCTGCTGCTGTTCCTCATTGTCGCCGCACCGCTCGCCCTGTTGTTTCACGCCCTCCCGCAAACCGAAGGCGTTGCCCGGCTGTGGTGGCGGTGCTTCTTCGGGCTGCTCGCCATCCAGGTCTTGCAAGCCCTCGGCTTGATCCTGGCGTTCAAGTTGTTCCTGACCGATTCACCCGGCACCTATCCGCTTCAGCCGGCCGGCCCCAGTCTTGGGGATGCGGCCGAGGCGACGTTGCGGCCCACGGTCAACCGGGTCTTGGACGCGCTCATCGTGATCGGCATCCTCTTCGTCTTGATCAAGATCCCGGGGTGGGTCGCCCGCACCATCTGGCAGCAGGGCCAACCCCACATGCTCAAACGGCTACTCAAAGCCGTGGTCGTCTACAAGACCCTCGGCGCCGCCCGCGCCCTCGGTAAAGCCGGACATGCAGCCAAGCGCGGAACCGCACAGGCCAGACGTCGGCAGAGCGGGCTACCGCCCCAAGGCCGCCCCACCGGGCCGCAAGGCCCAAGGGGCCCACGACCGCATCGCCCTGGCCCTCACACTCCGCCCAGCCCAACACCGGGAGCCGCAATGCCCAACCACACGCCCGCCTGGCAGCAGCTCCCACTCCCCCTCAACCTGCCACCCCGCTCAACGAGCACACCGACACCCAAAGCTGCAGCTGCTGCGGCCAAACGTGCCCGGCAGGGCACCCAGCTCGCGCTGCCGTTCCCGGTCACCCGCGTTCCACGCCCACCCCGCACCGCGTCAATGGCAACGCCCTCCACCTCGGCGGGGCCGTGGATCCGGCCGCGCCCGCCCTGGGTCCAGGACCGGCTGCCTGGCATGCCCATCCGCACGCCGCGTCCTGGCCAGCTCCGCCTCCGCCTCGACCCGCCGCTCCGCCGCATCCCACGCACCCAGCGCCAACCCAGAAATGAGGGCCGGTGAACCACAGCCCAGAGCCGCCGCCGCTGCTCGCCCGCATTCCCGCCGATGTCAACCAGGCCGACAAGATCGCCTACGGGCTAACCTTCCGGCAGATCCTCATCCTGATCCTGACCGGCGGCATCGCCGCCGCCGTCTTCTACCTGTTCCACCGGCACCTGCCCGTCATCATCCTCGCCGCCATCCTCCTCCCGCTCCTCGCGCTTGGTCTCACGGTCGCACTAGGCCGACGAGACGGGTTGAGCCTGGACCGCTTCGCCTTCGCTGCCCTGTTCCACAGTCGTGCGAACAAAAGACTGGTCGCTGCGCCAGAGGGGATCGCCGGACCGCCAAGGTGGTGCCGCCTGCGCGGCAAGCTACCCGCCCCACTCCAGCTACCGGTCCGGGCAATCCGTACCGACGGCGCACTTGAGCTCGCGGACGGAGGGGTCGCGGTGCTGGTGGAGACCAGCACCCTGTCTTTCCACTTGCGCACCACGAGCGAGCAGGCCGCACTCGTCGGGGCGTTCGGGCGGTGGCTGAACTCGCTTGAAGCGCCCGTGCAGATCCTCGCCCGCGCCCGCTCCGCCGACCTCACCGACCTGGTCGAGACCGTTGAGCAACAGGCGGCGAGTCTGCCCCACTCCGCGCTCGCCGCGGCCGCCCGCGAGCACGCCGACTACCTGGCCGAACTCAACGCCTCCCACGAACTACTGACCCGGCAGGTTCTCATCGTGCTCCGCGACCATCCCACCGCCCGTCGAAGCCGCCGCTCGGTACGGCGAGACACCGCCGCAGCCGTCGTCCTGCGGCGAGCCGTCGAAGCAGAACGCAACCTCGCAGCGCTCGGCATCACCACCCGCATCCTCGACGCCGAGGCAGCCAACCAGGCGCTGACCGAGTGCCTCGACCCCGGCGGCCGGCACCCGCTCGGCCCGGCCCTCCCCCACGAACTGATCACCTCGACCAGGAGCACTCCGTGAAGCTACGCCGACGCAACCGCGACGAGGCCAGCACCCTCGCCCACCCGGGATCGGCGCACATTGGCGTCAGCACCGTGACCCTGCCCAGCGCTGTCACCGCGTCGTTCGCCGTCATCGGCTACCCCCGCGACGTCGGCGCCGGGTGGCTCGAGCCCCTGCTCACCTACCCTGGCCGCCTCGACGTGTCCCTGCATGTCGAGCCGATCCCACAGCAGGTGGCCGCTATGCGGTTGCGCCGCCAGCTCGCCCGGCTGGAATCGGCCAGCCGCTCCGACGCACAACACGGCAGGCTCCAGGATTTCGCCGCCGAGGCCGCCGCCGATGACGCCACCGACCTGGCCGACAGCCTCGCCCGTGGCCACGGCCGTCTGTTCAAAGTTGGTCTCTACCTCACCATCCACGCTCCCACAGAACCCGCCCTCGCCGCCGAAGTGGAACGCGTCCGTGCCCTCGCCGCCTCCCTCCTGCTCGACGCACAACCCGCCACCTTCCGCGCCCTGCAAGGCTGGACCACGACGCTGCCCCTGGGCGTCGACTCCATCCAGGCAACACGTACGTTCGACACGACCGCTCTGGCGGCGGCCTTCCCGTTCACCTCGCCGGACCTGACCACCACCATCGGCGAGACCGGGGTCTTGTATGGGCTGAGCGCCACCAGTTCCGGCGTCGTCTTGTGGGACCGCTACGCCCAGGACAACCACAACTCCGTCGTTCTCGCGCGCTCCGGCGCCGGCAAGAGCTTCTTCACCAAACTCGAAACCCTCCGCCTCCTCTACCAAGGCGTTGAGGTCGCTGTCGTCGACCCTGAAGATGAGTACGCACGCCTCGCTCAAGCAGTTGGCGGCACCTGCCTGCACCTCGGCGCGGCCGGAGTTCGGTGGAACCCCTTCGACCTGCCCGCCAGCCACGGCCCGCACGATGACGTGCTGTCTCGGCGGGCCATGTTCCTGCAGACTCTCATCGCCACCATGCTCGGCGGCACGCAGCTCACGCCGCAGATGCGCGCCGCGCTCGACTCGGCGATCATCGCGACCTACCAGGCCGCAGGAATCACCCGCGACCCCGACACCTGGACCCGACCCGCACCGCTGCTCGCGGATCTGGTAACCACACTTACCAAAGAGATAGGCGGTCAGGCTGAGGCGGAACTGGCCGCACAGCTCGCTCCCTATGTCTCCGGCTCTTACCGCGAGCTGTTCGACGGACCGACCACCACCCACCCAGCCGGACACCTGACGGTCTTCTCCCTACGGGACCTGCCTGAAGAGATGAAAGCCGTCGGTACCCTGCTGGCTCTCGACGCGATCTGGCGGAAAGTGGCCAACCCCCGCGACCGTAAGAAGCGCCTCGTCGTCGTGGACGAAGCCTGGCTGCTCATGAAGGAACCGGAAGGCGCCCGCTTCCTCTTCCGGATGGCCAAGGCCGCGCGCAAGCACTGGGCCGGGCTCGCTGTCGTCACCCAGGACGCCGCCGACCTGCTCGGCACCGAGCTGGGGCAGGCGATCGTCGCCAACGCCGCCAACCAGATCCTTCTACGGCAAGCACCACAAGCCATTGGTGCGGTCGGGGATGCCTTCGACCTGACCGACGGTGAGCGCCAGTTCCTGCTCACCGCCGAGCGCGGCGAGGCGCTCCTGGTCGCCGGCCCCGCCAGCCGAGCCGCTTTCCACGTCATCGCCTCGCCCCGCGAGGTCGAGCTGATCACCACTGACCCTGCCCATCTCGCCCAACTCGACCCGCTCCAGGGGCGAACTGCGCAACCGGCCGACCCACCCGGCCTCTTCGAGATCAGCACTGGCTACCAGGATGAGGAAGGCGACCCGCTATGACCAGCAACCTGTCACCGGGCCCAGATGGGCCGTGCCTGCTGTGCGGCATTGACGAACATGACGTCCAGACCGCCCTCGACTTCCTGGCCGAGCTGCCCGCCCGCCTGCCCGAACTAGCCCTCACCTACGGCCCCCGTCTCGCTCTGGCCGTGGGGGTGGTGTGGGCCGTAGCCGCTGCAGTGCGCTACCTGCTCGGCTGGCTACATCACGCCGATATGACATCCGAAGCCCGCTTGATCGAGATCTCCACCCCGCCGCGTAGCGACCCCGAAGGCGCCGTAGTGCTGTGGCGGCAGCTCGTCGGGTTGCTCCGTCCAGCCTGGAAACGCGCCTTCACCGGACAACCGCACCTGGTGTGGGAGTACCACGGCAGCGACGCCGGAGTGCGCATCCGCGTGTGGGTGCCCGGCGCCATCCCGCCCGGCATCGTGGAGAAGGCGATCCAAGCCGCCTGGCCGGGGGCGATCACCACCACATGCCCGGCCACCTCGCCCCTACCTGCAGCGGCAGAGACCACCGGTGGACGGCTCGTGCTGGCCGCGCCGGAGCACTTCCCGCTCAAGACCGACCACGACCACGACCCCGTTCGCTCCCTTCTGGAAGCCATGAGCGGGCTACGCGAAGGCGAGCATGCGGTCGTCCAGATCCTGGCCCGCCCAACCACCGGCAGGCGCCTGCGCCACGCGTACCGGGCAGCCGCCAACCTGCGCGGAGGAGGCAGCCGTCACAGCCTCGGCCGCGTCTTCGACGAACTGCTTCCCCTGCCCGATGCCGGCCGCAACCGCCACCGCAGCGGCGAGCTGGCTCGCGAGTTTCCCGAACGCGCCGAGCAGGTCCGCGCGATCCTGGCCAAGGCTGGCCAGCCGCGCTACACGGTCGCCATCCGCTACGCCGTCGCCACCAACCGCGAACCCACCTTCGCCAACGTGCCGACAGGCGATACGGATTCGCGTGACCTGGTTCGTGGGTGGCTGCGAGGCCAGGCCCACACTCTGGCCGGCGTCTTCGCCCTCTTCACCGGTGGCCACCAGTACTTGCGCCGAGCCCGTCTCTGGCGCGCTGACCGGGTGATCGGCTCGCGCCGCCTCGACGGTGGCCACCTGCTCTCCGTCGCTGAGCTGGCCGCGCTCGCCCACCTGCCCTGGGACATCGACGCCCCCGGCATCACCCGCGCCGGGGCTCGTCCTGTCGCGCCGTCCCCGGCCGTACCCCGCCATACGGCGGGCGGTACGGCCCGCATCCTGGGCGACGCCGACAGCGGACCACAGCGACCCGTGGCGTTGCCCGTGGCCGACGGCCGCCATCACACGCACGTCCTGGGCGGGACCGGCGTCGGGAAATCCACCCTGTTGGCCAACATGGTCCTGGCAGACGCTCATGCTGGGAGAGGTGCCCTGGTCATAGACCCGAAGGGGGACCTGGTCACCGACATCCTCAACCGGCTGCCCGAACGAGCGGTCGGCAAGACCGTCGTGTTCGACCCGCAAGACCCGGCACCACCACCCTCGATCAACATCCTCGCCGGAGGCGACCCCACCTTCGCCGTCGACTCCGTCGTCACCATCTTCCACCGCTGCTTCTCCACAGCCTGGGGACCACGCGTGGATGACCTGCTGCGTTCCACCTGTCTCACTCTGACCAACGTCCTGGGCCGCAAGGCCACCCTGGCCGACGTTCCACGACTGCTCACCGACTCCGCCTTCCGTACCCGGATCACCTTGGGCCTACACGATGAGCTACTGGCCGGCTTCTGGGACTCCTACGAAGCCCTTACCCCGGCCGGCCAAGCAGGCGTCATCGGCCCCGTGATGAACAAACTCCGCGCCGTCCTGCTGCGACCGTTCGTACGGCAAGCGCTGGCCAGCCCGGACACCACCGTCCCCGTCGGCCAACTCCTCGACCGAGGCGGCCTCATCCTGGCCCGCCTGCCGAAAGGCATCCTCGGTGACGACGCCGCTCGGCTGTTCGGCTCCATCCTGCTCGCCCACACCTGGCAAGCCACCACCCGCCGCACCAACCTCGCCGAAGCAGACCGGCCCGACGCCGCGCTCGTCATCGACGAATGCCACAACTTCCTCAACCTACCGGGCCACATCAACGACGTCCTCGCCGAAGCACGCGGCTACCGTCTCTCCCTCGTCCTGGCCCACCAGCACCTCGACCAACTCCCCGCCGACCTGCGCGAAGCCCTGTCCGCCGACGCTCGCAACAAGATCTACTTCAACGCCTCACCCAAAGACGCAGGCGAGTTGAAGCACCACACCGCCCCTCTGATCAGCCCGCACGATCTCACCCACCTCGGCGCCTATCAAGCCGTCGCCCGCCTCATCATCGACCGCCAGCAGACACCCGCCTTCACCTTGCGCACCCGCCCCCTCCCTGCCCCAGCCGAAGGCCGGGAAGAAGCCATCCGCCACGCATCACGCGAGCGGTTCACCAGCAGTGCCACCACCGGGCACGCAAGCCGCTCACACAAGCAGCGAGCGGGTAATAACGCCTCCGGCCATGACCCCCGCGACAGCGAAGCCGCCGGAGCCCAGCAGCCCACCAACCGGTCCTGACCCAGCCCACGCCCCATCACTTCACGGAGTTACCACCATGCCGAACACGCCCTGCACCTGCTCGTGCGCCTGCCAATCCAGTGACCAGCCCGTGTCCCGCCCGCCCTCTCGCAAGCTGCCTCGCTGGACCGTGCAACCCGTCCCCGCAGCTCAGCCCCGCCTCGACCGCGCCGCCCTGACCGCCCTCGCCGCACGACTCACCGAACGCGACTACCAGATCCTCGACCACCTGCACCGCCACCGCGTCTTGACCACCCACCAACTCCAGCGCATCTTCTTCGGCATCCCCCAAGCCACTCGCAAACGCATGACCACTCTGTTCCACCTCAACGCCGTCACCCGCTTCCGCCCCTGGGCCGGATACGGCGCAGGCTCAGCTCCCATCCACTGGGCCCTCGGTAAAGCGGGAGCCGCTGCACTGGCCGCCCACCACGGCATGTCACTCAAGGAACTCGGCTACGACCCCGACATCACCATCGCCGTCTCCTCCCGTCTGGCTCACCAAGTCGGCGTCAACGACTTCTTCTCCCGCCTGCAGCACCACGCCCGCCACACCCCGGCAACCCACTTGAGAGCGTGGTGGTCGGAGAAGCAGTGCGCCAAGCAGTGGGGCGACCTGGCCCGGCCCGACGCCTACGGCTGCTGGCACGAAAACGACCACGAGATTGACTTCTTCCTCGAACACGACACCGGAACCGAGACCCTCCAGCGCGTGGCCGACAAACTCCATAGCTACCGCGATCTCGCCGACGCCACCCAGATCACCACTCCCATCCTGTTCTGGCTGCCCAACCCCACCCGCGAAGCCAACCTGCGCAAACTCCTCACCAACCGTGACCTCCCGATCGCCACCGCCGCCCACACCACCTGCGGCGATGGCCCCGCCGGACCCATCTGGCTTCCAGCCCCAGCCGAGATGGGTCAGCCCAAGATGCGGCTGGCCGATCTCGCCAACGGCTGGCCCCACCTCACCCTCGGCCGCACCCAATCCCAGCCCACCACCGGCAGCCACCACGACACCGTCGCCGACTTCATCGACAGCCTGTTCCCGAAGGAAGACGAGAAGAGGTGAAGGCTGCCGCGGCCGGCACCGCGCTCCTGCTGCTCATCGTCTTGGCCTTCGTCGCAGCTGCCACCAGTATCCTGACGAGCTCGCCAACACCCGGCGGCATCGCCTGCACGATCGCATCCACGACAAGCAGCATGACGGGCGGCCCGGTCGCGGTCTCACCCTCGGCTCGTACGGCACCGATGCTGGACCTCGACGTCGAGCAGCAGGCAAACGCCGTACTCATCGTCCAAGTCGCCATGGAGCGCGGTCTGCCCGCGCGAGCGGCCGTCATCGCGGTCGCCACCACCCTCCAGGAATCCAAACTGCGAAACCTGCGGCACGGGCACCTCGACAGCCTCGGCCTGTTCCAGCAGCGTCCCTCGCAAGGCTGGGGAACACCCGAGCAGATCCTCGACCCCCGCTACGCCACCAGCACCTTCTACGACCACCTGGTGAAAGTGCCCCGCTGGGAACAGCTCCCACTCACCCAAGCAGCCCAGGCCGTCCAGCGCTCTGCCTCGCCGAGCTCCTACGCGCAGTGGGAGCCGCTCGCACAACGCACCGTCGACGCCCTCGCCGGAACCTGCGTCACCGTCATCCCCGGCGAGCGCGTGATGGCCGTCCTCGCCTACGCCCACGCCCAACTCGGCAAGCCGTACCTCTGGGGGGCCGAAGGACCGACCGCCTTCGACTGCTCCGGCCTGACCATGCGCGCCTACCAAGCAGCCGGGATCTCGATTCCAAGGGTTGCCGCCGACCAATGGCGGCATGGACCGCCTATCTCGCGCGGTCAGGAACAGCCCGGCGACCTGGCCTTCTTCCGCATGGAAGCAGACGGCCCGGGGCACGTCGGCCTTGTCATCGGAAACGAACGGATGATCCACGCCCCCAACCGGCGCACCGTCGTCAAAATCGACACCTACCAGCGCGAGGACCTGATCGGGTTCACCCGGCCCCACGCTCACCCCACCACCGGCTGACCGCCGGAGCGGCATCCCCCAACCACTCACGCCCATGGAACGGCCTACCGGCCGCCGTACAGCCCCGACCGGCCATGAAGTGGTACTCGCAGTACCTATCCGGTGGGTGAGCTGCTGGTTTCTTCCCAGAAACTCGCGGTCACGGAGAGGAAGGTGGCCGATACTGTCCGGGAAGATCTCCAGCGGCTCAGGTGAAGGAGATGGCCGCGTGTGCGCGATACGGCTCGCCCCGTCACAGCTCGTCGTCAGCCTCTCCTATGACCTCAACAACCCGATGAAGATCCGCTCCAAGCACAAGGTCGCCGGCATGCTTCTACTCGACCGCGACTACGCCAACCGCCTCGACCGAGGCTGGAATGTCCCCGGCGCATACCTCCTGCTCGACCGACCGAACGCCGAGGGCCGGTGGGGAGCCTACGTCGGCAAAGCCACCACCCCGGGACTACGCCACCGCGTCCTGCAGCAGCTCAAAGACCGCGACCATTGGTACCGGGCGCTGCTCATTCGCTACGAATCCAACGACGATGAGACGTTGAACAGCAGTGAGGCTGGATGGCTGGAAGAGCGCCTCTACGACCGCCTCGCCAATGCCGGGCAAGTCGATCTGCGCAACCGCAACCGCCCCCACGACCCCACCCTCTCCGACGACGACCAAACGAGCCTCATCGACTATCTCCTGCCCATCGAAGCCGTCCTCCGACTCATCGGCCATACCCTCGACCGCAGGCCAGACGACGCCCCCGACGGTGGTGGGCCAAGGGTCAGAATGATCGACACCACGCGTGGGGAGCACGTCACCACAATGATCGGCACCGCTCCAGCAGAAGGGCCCGACGTACAAAAGGAGCAGATACTCGCTGAACTGGAGACCAAGCTGAAGAGCTTGAATGACGGCACCTATGAGGGTTGGTAGGAAGCTCGGGCCGACAGAGCCGGTGGTGCAGGAGGTGTGCCCCGGCCAGCACAATACGGATGTGCTGGCCGGGGCATGCCTCCTACGCCACCGGATCAGGCGCTACCGGATGTAGCCCTCTCCTTTCTCCCCACCGAACATCCGGCAGGTGAGTTCCTCCTCAGCGGTGAGGACCACGGCGAACAGTTCCGGAACGCCGGTGTCCAATGCCTTACGGAGCCGATGCCAGCCGTCGATGATCAACAGGCCGCCGTTGGGCACCGGGGCCACGATCAGCGGCTCGGACAGATCCACCTGAGTCGCATGCTCGGCGTTGATAGCGACCAGCCGGAGCATGCCCGCCCATTCGCTCGGCTCGATCCGGCCGTCCGGCGTGCGGCCCTGGGTCAGCTTCTTGGCGGCGGTAACGTCCCACCGCCAAGCCAGCATCTGGAAGAACTCCACGCGCGAGCTATCCATCCGACCCAGCGCGGTTTTGCTCGCGAGTGGAGACTCCGGCGGGAGGGGAGGGCGATCGCCGGTAGCGGCTCGGTGGCTCATGCTGTCGCCTCCTGCCCGGTCGAAGCGCCCGGAGACTGCTCTGTGGAGCAGGCCGGCACGAGCATCTCGGCTTGCGCGAGGAAGGCGCGGGCGGCGCCTTGCCGGATAAGTGCCAGGCTGCGGTCGAGGTGGGCCAGGGCGAGCTCGTGCTCGCTGCTCAAGCCGAGGGCCTGTACGGCGATCTCGGAGTCTGGTGGGGTGGGGTCTTCGAGGTAGGGGGTGATCCAGGAGACGAACCTGGCTATGGCCTGAGCCGGAGGCAAGCTTCCGCCATCGGCGTGCTCGATGTGCCGGGCCACCAGCAGCCACCACGTGGAGAGGGTCTGCGCGTGCAGGGTGTTGTGGAGTTGCTCGGCGGTCAGCCGCTCGCCCCGGCCAAGACGCCGGAAGAGGTCGTCGATGTGCTGCTGGCGGGTGCTTCGGGCCTGGTCGATGACCGCCTCCAGTGAAACCGGAGCCACTGTGGGCGGTGCGCCGGTGGCGGGATGCTGCTGGGAGTTGTTCATGACATGGGTTCCTTTCTTCCGGGGATGCGCTAGTGGGGTCGACTGCTTGGTCCTGGCCCCGCCGCTGTCGAGGAGGGCGTGCAGGGGCTGGCCAATTGGGGGCGGTCGTGTTCCACGGGCGCGGCCGTGACCGGGTTGCCTGCCTGGTCGATGAGGTGCTGGGTGAGGAGGTGGCCGCTGTCGTTGAGGAAGTCTCGGGCGGCTATGCGCGCGGCGTGGGCGAGGGCGTGATCGAACAACGTGCCCGGCCGGGCGGCCGGTGGTTCCCCGGTGAGGTAGTGGCGGGCCCAGGAGCGCACCCGCCGTACGGCATGATCGGGCGCCAGCTTCTTGCCGGTGATCTCCTCGTCCACCAGATCCCACCAGGCGCGCGATGCCTGGGCGTGGGCGGCGGCGAACGACTGCTCGCCGGACAGTCGCTGCCCGTTCTGCAAGACGAAGACCGCCTCGGCTGACGCCGCGTAGAACACGCAGCGGGCGGCGCTGATCTTTTCGGCGGTCCGCTGCTCGAACAAGCGCGCCGCCTTCTCGGTCTGGTTCGCAATGACGTCCGATGCGAGGGTGACACCGCTTGGCTCACCGGGCGGGGACAGGGGGCCGGGCTGGCTGAGGTCATCCATCATGTGTCTTCCATTCGTCGGGTGACAGGGTGGTGAAGGGTGAGGGTCGTGGGGGGCCGCCCGTCTGGTCGGCTCGGGGGTTCACCCCGCCCGAGTTCAACAGGCACGGGCCGGGTGGGGCGGACAGTGGGAGGCGGTTGGCCGCCCCGCATGCAGCGCGCTCGTCAGCGGCGGTCAGGATGGCCGGGACTCGCTGATCGCGGTGGTTGGGATGTCGATGTCGGCCGAACGGGCATCCTGATCGGAGGGGAGGGCAAGTGCCTCGGCGAGCTTCTCAGTCGCGTCCAGGAAGGCACGCGCGCCGCCCCGCCGGGACTCGGCCATCGCCTGGGCGAACAAGCCGCCGTTGTTAACCGGGCGGGCGTTGACCAGGGACTCGTGAGCCCGTTGCCGCACGGTCCGCAGCGCAGTACCGCCGTCAACCGTCTCTTCGCTGCCGTGGGTGAGATCGGTGACCTGCTGCCACCACGACATCCGTTGGTAGGCGTAGGCGATGCGGCCCAGGTCCTTGTCGTGCAACGTCCCTTCATCATCGAGGGAGGCGATGCGGTTGAGGGCCTCGCTGAGTTCCCAGCGGGCGGCGTTGGCGTAGTGGACGGCCAGGTCTTCGAGTCGTCCCATCGGGATCTCCTTCGGTAGCGGTTGGTGACGTACGTGGGGCGCGAAATCAGCCGGTCGGAGCGCCCGTCTCGGACCGGACCCACCGCCCGCCGGGGGCAACCCGGGGATGGTGTGGCAGGCGGCCCGTGTGACCGCCCGGGGTTGGTCGGCGTTGGTCCTGTACGGCCCACGCCGGGGCCGTACAGGGCGCTCTTCGGTAGTCAGGCCGTGGCGAGGAGCCGAAACGCGCGAGTCTTGATCTTCGCGTTGTCGTGGTCGTCGAGCAGGGCCCGCTCAGCGCGCACGGTGGCCACGTCGCGGGTGCCGAACACCGGGCTCTTGTGATCGAGCCGCTCGGTCACCGCGTTGTAGGCCGCCCACCGCGTGTTGCGAATCGGCTCCTGCGTGGGCGCAGTGGTGAACAGGTACTCCAGCTCCCGCATCGTCAGGTCGTGATTGCGCTTCGCGAGCTCTTTGGCGTCGGCGGGCAGGGGGTGGAGGCGGGCGGCGAACTGCCGGAACTCCTTCACATCCATCGGCATGGCAAGGAGCTTCTCGGCTTCGGCGGCGAACGCCTGACCGTGCCGCCACGTCAGCTTCAGCGCATCGCGCGCCTCGGCGATGCGCCCCGCAATGCGGCCGGTGTGCCGGACCGTGAACTTCGAGGCGTGGTTGGCCAGCGCGGCTCGTTCGGTGTTGGCGCACACCACCCGTACCGGCGTCGCGACCGTGACGAACGACCCCCACCCGTCATGCCGGGAGAACGCCGCCAGGTATAGATCGAGCTGATCGAAGCCACCGACCATGAGCGGCTCGGGCAGCCGCATGGTGACGAAGATGCGCCGCCCATTGTTCAGAGACCCGCCCGTGTCGAACACAGCCCCGGACTCGTCCACGAGGGTCTGCAGAAAGGCGGTGACCTCTTCGTTCTGCAGCACCTCGTACTCTTTGCCGACGCGGCCGAGCCGTTCGGGCTGACCGGTGACGGGGTTGGTGCGCACCACGAGGAAGTCCTCGTCCGTGGTGACCGGCTGGTCGGTGACAGGGTCCGTGACCTGGCCGATCGGCACCTTTCGAACGTTCCATCCGGCGAGGTTGGCGCGGGTCAGGAGTTCCTCGGCGGTCATCGGGCCGGGCGCGGTGTAGCCGAGCCGGTGCCAGCCCGGCTTCCCTGCGGCGGCGAACCCGGCCGAACCGTTGGCGAAGATCTCGATCTCGTGAGCCATGACAGTGCCTTTCTGATCTGTGGGCATGCGAAACAGACGCGATGTCGAATGTGGCGAAGTGGGGGCCGGCTGGTCGCTTACCGCTCGGCGCGAGGGGACGGGGCTGCCGTACGTGGCGGTCGGATTGCCCATAGGCGTCGGTAAGGCACCTCGACCGGGTTGGGGGTCCGGGAAGGCGGGCCGGTGTGGAGTGGCCCGCCCTCCCGGGCTCAGTCGCCGTAACTGTCGGTACCCGTGGTGTCCGTGTCGCCGGGCTCGGTCGGGGCGGGGGCCTCGGCGGTGGGGGCGAGGGCGAACCGGCGGGGCCGCTCACAGGTCAGCACCGCGTGACCGAGATTGACGAGCCGGTCCAACGCGTTGGCCACCGCACCGGACGAGGCGTCCAACACCCTCGCGATCTCATACGGGGTGAAATCCTTCCCCGGGAACTCGATCAGGTGTGCGTGTACCCGGTCGCGCAACGCGCCCGGCCGTACGCCGCCGCCCACACCCCCACTCGGCCGGGCGGACGTGGCGCGGGCCGGGGCGGCGACGATGCCGGTCAGCACCGCCCGCGCATTGCGGTGTACCGAAGCGACCTTCGCCACCGCCATTTCCAGACACCCCAACGCCACCACCGTGTCGTCGTGGGTGTCCTTCTCCGTCACCACCCTGCCTAGGAGGTTGACCAGTTCGATCAGTTCGGTTCGTGCCTGCGTCCACGCCGGATCTTCCGCCGCAACCGGCTCGGATGTGGCCTCGGACGCGTCGGTGGGGACAACTGAGACGGTCCCGCCGTTCGTCTCGTCCGTGTGACCATCCGGCTCTTCGGCCGGTCCATCGTCGGTCGGCTCGTCCTCGTCCGCCGGGATGGCATCGGCTGTCTCCGTGGTGTCGGTGACCGCCTCCCCGTCCAGGGCGGACGCGAGGTCCGCGTCGTCTTCGGCGAGCGATGCTTCGGCGTCCGGGGCCGTGTCGGGGGTTTCGCCGGTGACTGCATACCACCGGTCAGGGGTTCGGCCTCGGGTCTGGGCGTCCTGCCCGCCCGGCTCACGGCGGGCCTGTCCGTCGGCTTCGAACTGGTTGAGGATCTTGCCCGCGACCATCCGGCTCAGATCGGCCGCCGCGCCGATGATCGTGGCGGATGCGCCCGGCTGGGCGTTCAGCGCCGCCCACACCGCCGCCGCCCGCGCGTCCACGCCCGCCGTGGGGTCAGCGTCCGGGGGGACAGTCCCGGGGCCGTCAGGGGCCATCACGGGCGCGGCGTCGATGGCTGCAGAAATCGTTTTGTCAGCGGTCTTTTCCGGGGTGGTGATAGCCATTGCGTGACGCCCTTTCCGGTCGCATTTACCGGCCCCGATTCCGGACCGGTGTTTTGTTTGTGCGACGACCATCCCTCGCATGCAACGGGGAAGCAAGCCGACCCGGAAACTTTTTTCGTCACCCCAACGACTGGAGAGGCTAACCTAACTAACAATACATACGACCTGCGAAAACATCTCGCGAGAAGCTCCCACGACGGCTTGACATTCGCCGCCGGCCCGGCTCTTCCCGCATTCCACCGGACGACGGCGAACGACGCCGTTTTGCCCGATTCCCGATTGCGAAATCTCGCAGATAAACATGCGTCCCGGTTGACATTCATGCGCGATCGAGCGTCCATGGAATTAGACGGGAAACACCGCCGACAAACCGCACCCGAATAACGAGCCGGGGAAACGAAAGGAAAACGCATGGCACCCGCAATCGCCGCCACCGACGCCATCAACGTGAACGCTGCCCACATACGCGGCCTGACCGCCAGCGGCCCCGGGCGGGCACTGATGTGGGATGGACACGACGTGTTCACCGCAACCGCCGACGTAGCCGACGACGGGACCGTCCTCGAGATCATCAACTACGAGGACGCCACCGCCATGCACGAGCAGTCCGCCCGGCGCGGCCAACCGGCCAACCCCGCCACCATCGCCGCCGACGTCACCGGCCAGGCCCGCACCCGCCTCAGCCAATGGCGGCACACCCAGAAGATGATGCGCGTAACCGGCCCCTACACCACCGCCCTACGCCCCCACGGCATCCACCGCCACCAGGTCAGCCACCCCGCCACTAACGACGGCTACATCACCACCGCATACCGGATCACCCCGACGGGCGCGACCGCCTCGATCACCATGCCGTACTTCCCCGACTCGATCACACCCATCACGATCACCATCGCCGACCCCCGCTCTGGCACAGACCCCGCGTACACCGTGACTGTTCCCCGCCGCACCCCGCCCGCCGCCGTCGCCGCACTGATCGCCGCCGCCACCGGACTCATCCCGCACACCGCCACCGGCTACCGCGCTCCCAACGACACCGGCTTCCCCGACAGCCCCCACTACCTCGAAGTCGAACCGGCGCACGCCCGCGCCCTAGCCGCCCACGGCCCCGGCTGGTCGATCATGTGGAACGACCGCCACGCCCAACCCATCATCGTGCCCACCGAACGCGGCGACGACGGGTTCCTGCTGGAAATCTGCACCTACGAGGGAATGTTCAACCTGAGGGGCCAACACGACAACTGTGACGATTGCACTACCTGCGACATCGATGATAATCCCGACTTCGACGCCATCGCCGACGACATGACCGACATCCTGGGCGACTTCTACTCCAGCCGTGATGCCATCGCCGACTACATGTGCGAGACCGTCCCCTACACCCGCGCCCTCACCGAACACGGCTTCCACCGGCTCTCCCAGGGCACCCTCCACGACGCCACCTTTGATCAGCACTACCGCTCACCCGACGGCCACCTCGTCATGCTGAAGATCCCCGTCGCCCCCAACACCCCGCTCACCATCGCATGGTCCTACCTCAGACTCGCCAACCCGGATGCCCCCACGCCCGTCACCGTGATCCCCACCGACACCACGCCCGCCGACGTAGCCGCCCTGATCGCCGCCCACATCGCCATTCACCCACCAGCCACCACCTGACCTCCCCCGACAACCGAACGGCCCCGGCATCGCCCCTACGGCGATACCGGGGCCGCACGCGTCCCCTCACCGGTCAGCCGACGTCGGCGAACCCGTAGCCGGTCGCGTCATCCAACGCCGCCAACCCCAAACAGTCCCACTCGCACGGTTCCCCCGGCCCCGCGCCACACCCCTCACACGCCCGTGACGGGTCGGCCGGACGGAAGATGTCGATCACGCCGCCCGGTAGGCATACCGTGTCCGTCACGTACCGAGCCGGGTTCAGCACCACATCCGTGGGCCGAACGTCCACAGCCGTCACCGCCATGAACTCGCCATCCCAGTCCCCCGACGGATAAACCATCTTCTTTTCCTTTCCGCTTTTCTCGCCGACATTCTTATTTTATCTCGACAACGCCAACACCCATAGACCATGGGACTTTTTCTCGCCGCTACAAGGTAAAGTCTTCAGGCGATTCCCGGCCCCGCGCACCGACACCGCGCCAGCCCCGGCCGTACCGCCCCGACGCATGTCGGACACCGAAACAGCCCTCAGGACGAAGACGTGAGCGCCATCCGGGCCAAGGTCAGCGCAGGGGCCGGCTGGCCTGCGGCCTCGGCCGCAGGCCAGCAAATAGCAGCGGGGAGGGAGGCCAAGACCCCAAGGCAAGCAAGGAGGGGACACAAAGAGCACAGCCGACCATGACAACACACGCGCGCACATATTCAGGGACTCGTCTTTAGACGAGTCGGGCCGCCCAACGCACCGGCCAGAACCGGCAAGACCCGCGAAAACAAATCCGGATGGGGGTAGCGGCCTTAATTGCCAATCCGAACGCTATCCCTATTTCCAGTGCGCAAATCAGTCCCCATTCAGACACCAATGCGAGGCCCGATCCGCAACCGTGGGCAAGGGTGGGCTCGCCTCTCCCCTCCATGGGCGGCCCCCACCCCGGCCCGTCCGGCCGCCCGGTCCCCTTCCGCGCCGGGCGGGTGGAGCGGCATCAACGCCCACCTGCACCCCAGGTGTCAAGCGCGCGTCCCGCCCGCCACGCGCGGGATGTTCCACCACTCAGGCGGCTGCCACGACGGTGGACCTCGACCGGACTCGTCGAGGGCGAGACCCACTCACCGGCCCGTCCCGGCCGGACGGACGCGCGCCTTTCCCAACACGCGAACTGTTCCGCGATCGGTCCCGACGCCTGCACCACGGCCACCATCCCCACCCGTGCGGCCACCATGCCACCCGCGCCCGGTCAGCGGCGACAACCGCCCACGTGCCTGTCCCGGACCGTTCCCGCGACGCTGACCGAACAGCCGCCACAGTGCCGCTCAGCCCTGTCCCGGGCCCATCGACCCTGTGCCCCCCATCAGTTCCCGCCGCTAACGCCGAAGCCGGTGACGTTCTCGATCTCGCCTGGTTCACATCCATTTCCGTCGAAAGCAACTCGGCCAAGGCCGGTAGAGCCGTGCTGGGCCCCCTCTCGCCATGCTCGACCGGACCGGACCCGGCCGAGGCCGGCTCCATTAGGCCCGGCTTGGGCGGGATCGGCGGCAGGGCCTGACGCAGCTCCTCCGGTCCAGTCGCGCTGATCATCGCCTGCTTGCCGCGCAACGCCAGCCACCGATACCGCACCACCAGAAAAGCCCAGTCGGGCCAATCCCGGCGCAATCCTGCCAACGCCTGCCGCGCCCACAGTTCCTGCCCGAATGCGGACACCTGGTCCGCGTTCGGCCTCAGCTCGCCTCCCACAGGCCTGCGGAAGGGTCCAGGCCAGCAGCTCCTTCCTCGCCAATCGGCCCTGGTCTACTCGCCGAAATCATCACGCCCTCCCGCAAGGCGCTCAGCCGACCATCCGGTACATCGCCTGATGATCCCTGCTGCCCCACGAAGGCACGGTGGGGGCAGGCGACCTCGCCGGTGATCATCGGCTCACTCGGCCCAGTAGGGACCGGCTCCAGCGCGAGATCAGCCCAGACCGCGTGGCCCGTGATCGCATCACCCGCCATCCCTGTCCGGGCCGCCAGCTCAGCCACCCCGGCCAGACCCCACCCGTGCTCGGCCGCCTCGGGAACTGAGCCAGGCGCGCGAGAGAAGTCCGGGGATGGGCCGCCGCCCAGGTCATAGACCACGATCCGGGCCACGTCTGTGCCGCGTAGCACCTCGACCACGAAGAACCCCCGTTCCCGGCCCGAACGCGAGTGCCGCAGTGCGTTGCTGACCAGCTCGGCCGTCACCCACCGCGCGTCATCCACCCGGCCGGTGTCGGCCAGAAGCTGGCCCACCATGCGGCGCGCGGGAGCCGACTGATCTCCTCGCCCGGGAAAGGCCCGCCGCCAGGCCATCCCGCTCCACACCTGCGAGGCGCGCAGCGTCGACATCACCAGTCCTGGCGCCAGATCCGGGAACTCCTCCACCGCTGACGGCCGCTGGCACGTCGACGAAACGAGGAGAGGGTTCGAGTCGGCCGTGGCGTGCTGTGTGCGTGTGTCCATGCGGATGTCCCTTCGGTCACGCCCCCGGCCCAATCCGGGGAGCGGCCTGCACGATCACTCACCTCGCCGCCCGAATCACATCCCCAACCCGCCACCACGCGCCCACCCACCCCGGCCTGCGGCAACACCATTCCCACTACCGCCGACACCCGAGACCGACCCCGGCGATCACCCCACGCGGAGACTGGAGCCCCTCCCCAAAGGCCGCCTACCGTCCCCCAATCCCGAATGCGGGGCACCGACGCGCCCACCGCGCGTGGGCAGGAAAGGGGACGTCAACGCATGTCAGGTACCGGATACCAGACGCTTCTCGACTGCCGCCGCCGCAGCCGATACCTACGCCGGCACGGCTTCACCGTGGACCAGATCGCCGTCATCCTCAGCCTCGACCATCCCTCCACCCCGCTCCGCCTCTACCGGCATGCCGCCGGACTCACCGCGGGGCAGACAATCGAGGTCTTCCACCAGCTCGCCGGCACCATGGGGGCCGGACTGCGCGAGTCTCGCCTCTACGACTACGAGAACTGGCCGCAAGCAGGCCGGCGACCCTCCGTCTCCACGCTCTGCCTGCTGGCCCGCATCTACGGGACCCGCCCCGCCCATCTGCTCACGGCCGAGGTGCTGGCCACCTACGCAGGGCACGACCAGCGCATTCTTCACGAAGAAGAGAGAGCCTCGGCCGGGGCACCGCCAGGTCTCTACTATCCGCCGCTCTTCGACGGGCCCGGTTAACGAATGAACCGCTCATATACCTGCCGCGCCTGCGTACTCGGCACCGCGTCGATCCCCACCAGCCGCTCCCTCAGCAGCTCGAACGAACGCCGTACCGCGGGCAGGCGCCCGAGTTCGCCTTGAACCGACATCAGCAGGCACCACAACGTCTCGCTGCATGGATCGATGCGCTCGACCGCCAACCGCAGCACGTCCACCGCCCGGCCTGGATCCTCGGCCCGCACCAGCTCGGCCAGCCGCTCAGCGGCATCCGCCGCCTGCCGCTGAGCGGCCTGCCGCAACGGGAGAACCCACAGATCATCACTCCCAGCCAGCAGCGGCCCCCGATACAAGGCCAGCACCTCATGCAACGCCGCCACCCGCATAGCGTCCTCGGCCGCGATCGAGGCCAGCTTGCACGCGTCCTCGAACCGCCAAAAGTCCACATCGAACGATGCCGCGGGCAGCAGTCGCCGCTCCCTGGACTTCAGCACGAACCGCACGCCAGTCGCGCACCCCGTCGCCTGCCGCATAGCCCGGTTGATCTCCCGCACCGCCGACTCCAACCGGCGCCCGCCAACCTCCCCCGGCCACAGCGTCTCGGCGATCCCCTCCGCCGAAATTCCGTCCCGCGACACCGAAAGCAACGCGAACAACTCCCGCGCCTCGGCACGGCCGAAGGAGACCTCTGCCCTGCCATACGACAGCCGCGGTACCCCCAGCACCTCGACCTTCGCCTTTCCCGCCGCCGCTACGAACCTCGACCCCAGCACGGCTGAAGCACCTGGCACGAGGGGCGCCTCAGCCTCCTCCTCTGCCAGGCCGGAGCTGGGCTGGTCAAGCTGCGCCGTAGGCACCGCCAGAGGTTCACTGCCCTCAACGACGGCAAACGACTCCGTCGTCACGCAGTCGACCGCAGGCGCCTGCGCCCCAGCGGATGTCAGGACAACCGCCGGGGGTACTTCAGGGTCCTCACCGTTGCGACCATCGATACCGCGTGGACAGGCGACACCGCCAGGCAGGCTCAAGGCAGAGGAGCCCGCGCTCGCCTGCGCGGGCCAGGACCGTAGACGACCGATAAGCGCAGCGCTCAGGACCATGAGCATGAGCCCGAACGCCAGCGCAGCACCCAGCGGACCCATCGCCTCAGGCAGATGCCCTGGCCTCGGCCTCACCGCATCGCCCGGCGCAGGCACAGAGGAAGACGTGGAGGCCGATGCCGACGGCGTTTCCGATGGAGCCGGTGGTGTGAGAACCGTCGTGGACGATGGCCCCCTACCGTTCCTTCGTGGGCGCTGGTGACGGTTAGCCCTTGCCTGACGATCTCGGTTGAGAACGCGACCCGGAGCCCGGCCAGCTTCCCGGCCGCTTTCACGCGGCATGCGCGGTTCGGCATCCCTCCTACGAAATTTGGCTGGCTCCGCTTCAGGCTGTTTCACCGTAGAAACCACCTCGCGTGGCCTCGACACCTTCTGCGGCTTAGGAGAGAGCGAGGCATGCACCGGATTGCGCTGCGACCGTTCCAGCAACTCCACGAGATCCAGCGCCCGGCCTTCCACCAGGTCGCCATACACCAACGCACAGAACTTCTCGATGTCGTACACCTGACGTGGCGCCCGGCCCACCTGCGGACAGTAAGGCTCTGCGTTAGCCAACGCACTGGCTGGCGAACCGACGCCAAACAGAATTGACGCCGCAACCGCTGCACTCAGCTTCCTCGCTACGTCTTCGACGAGTTGCCGCCGCATACTGCCTCCCTGCCGCTTTTGAGCCTTCGCACTGATCAGACCGTGCGCGGCACCGCATCGGAGGTGGTGAAACTCTCCACGGCAGCTACTGGCGGGGGCGCGGTGTCCGGAGCAGCGAGAACGCCTATGACAGCGGGCCTCTGCGGCACAGCGCTCGATGGTGAGAACTCACCATCGCTCGGAAGCACTCATCGCCCGACACGGCAAGGAGGGCCATCACAACACGTGTTGGGACCACTACTCTCTGATCGGAGGTGACGGTGGACGGACAGGATCAGGTCAAAGCGCAGCGCCTATTGGAGGGCGTCGTCCCAGAAGAGATCTTCGTGTCGTACTCCATGCTGCTCACGGAGGGCGGCTGCCCTGAGGACGACGCCGCGTCCCTGCTTGGAAGCAGTGAGCAGGTCGCGGAACTTACGGCCCGCGGGATGGCGCATCGCCGGCCGGACGGCCCCTCGATGCCGCCGCGTCTCGTCCCGGCTCCCCCAGAACTCGCGCTGCAGGGCGTCTTGACAGACCTTTCACGCCGTCTCGTCAGCGATCAGGAGCGGTTGCTGGCTGGACACAAGCGACTGAGGGAGTTCCACCAGACGCCGGCCGCGGCATCCTCGAACTCAACGATGGACCGGCTCGTGCAGATCGTCACCGATCGGGACGAGATCAGCCGCCTGTCCTACGCACTCATCAACGCCGCGCGGCACGACTGGCTCACGTTGGACAACTACGTCCTGGAGGCGCCCGTCGAGGACTCCACCGGGTACGTACCGCTACCAGTCTTCGAGGGCCAGGTGCAATGCCGGGCTATCTACGAGACCCGCTGCGCAGAGCATCCAATCGGTGCGAAGACGATCGAGGCTGCTGTGGAAGCCGGGGAACAGGCGCGGCTGCTGCCTCGCATCGGGATGAAGATGAAGCTCGCAGACGAGGCAGTCGCGCTCCTTCCGCTGACGCCCACAGGGATGGGCGGGGCTCTGCTCGTACGCTCGCCCGTCATCGTCGGTGCGCTGCGCGAGTACTTCGAACTGCTCTGGGAGAAGGCGATCCCCTTCGGAAGCGCGGAAGCCGTCGGGCCACTCACCCCTGCGCAGTCGCAGGTACTGCAGTTGCTCAATCAAGGACTATCCGACGAGGCGATTGCCCGGCGGATGGACATCAGCGTCAACACCATGCGCAGACACTGGACCGCCATCCGCGATGCGCTGGACGTGGAGACCCGCTTCGCCGCCGGAGCCGCAGCAGCGCGCCGCGGCTGGATCAACTGAACCCGAGAGGCCCTGTCACATGCCCGAATACCTGGACTTTGTTCCCCAGCAACGCTTCCAGCCCACCCTTGCGCTGTCCCCGGACGGCCAACTGGTCGCCTACTCCAGCCACGTCTCCGGGCACTACGACCTGTGGGTCGTTCCCGTCGCCGGTGGCGAGCCGCGCCGCGTGGCGGGCTTCGACGACCGGACAGTCCGCCAGATCGCCTGGACCCCCTCCGGGGGCCGACTGGTCTTCACCGCCGACGAAAACGGGGATGAGCAGTTCCGCATCTACCTCGTCGCTCTGGATGGCAGCGGCCTGACCGAGATCAGCTCCGGTCCGGACTGTCAGCGTGTATTGGCCACATCGCCGTTCGACCCGACCGGCCGCTTCCTGGCCTACACCGCCAATGACCGCGACCCCTCCGCTCAGGACCTCATCGTCCACGATCTAGAGAGCAGTGAGCTCCGCCGCTTCACGCCCCCGCAAGGGGTCGCGTTCGAAGCCGTCAGCCTCTCCCCCGACGGCCGCTGGCTGCTGGCGACCGGGTTCCGTTCCAACACCAACATAGCCATCTATCTCACCGACCTGAGCGACCCGAACGCCACGCCGATCTGCATGACATCCGCCCTGGGCGAGGGTCTCTTCGAGCCCGGAGCCTGGGCGGCGGACTCCAGCGGCTTCCACCTGCTCACCGACCATTGGAGCGAGTTCACCGCCGCCGCCTTCTACGACCTCGCAGCCAGCTCCCTGCAGGCGATCGCGCGCCCGAGTTGGGACGTCGAGGTCCTCGACGCCGCCGCGGGAGTCCGCATCTGGTCAGTCAACGAGGGCGGCAGCTCCCGCCTGCACGCCGACCGCGATGGCAGCCCCATCTCGCTGCCCGGCATCCCGCCCGGCGTCATCTCCGCGCTGTCCCTGGCGCCTGACGCCTCCTTCGCGGCCGTCCTGATCAACTCCGCGGCGAGGCCGGCGGAAATAGCGGTCCTGGACCTGGCCCACCACGAGTTCCGCTACCTCACCGACACCCGCCCTCCGGCACTGCACGTCATCGACCCCGTCGCCCCCGAGCTGATCACCTACCCGGCTCGCGACGGACGCGACGTCCACGCTCTGCTCTACCGCCCGGACGGCCCCGGCCCTCACCCGGTCCTGCTGTCCATCCACGGCGGTCCGGAATCCCAGGAACGCCCCCTCTACGCCCGCTCGGGTCTCTACCAGCATCTTCTCCATCAGGGCATCGCCATCCTGGCCCCCAACTTCGCCGGATCCACCGGCTACGGCACCGCCCACCAAAAGCTCATCTACTGCGACTGGGGTGGCATCGACCTCGACGACCTGGACCACGCCGTCAAGTACCTCCACACCCTCGACTGGACCGACCCGAACCGCCTCGCCGTCATGGGCGCTTCCTACGGTGGTTTCGCTGCTCTGTCCTGCCTGGCCCGTCTCCCCTACCCCTGGGCTGCGGGCGTCTCCATGTGCGGTCCGAGTAACCTGCTCACCTTGGCGAAGGCGTCGCCTCCCACCTGGAAGACCTTTGTCGCCACAGTCCTCGGCGACCCTGACACGCGGGCCGAACACCTCCTGGCACGCAGTCCCGTCACCCACGCCGACAGCATCAACGCTCCCCTGTTCGTCCTCCAAGGAGCCCATGACCCACGCGTCCCCCAAGCCGAATCCGACCAGATCGTCGCCCGGCTGCGCGAACGCGGCGTCGAAGTCCGCTACGACATCTACCCCGACGAAGGACACGGCTTCACCAACCGCGCCAACGAACTGACCGCGTACGAGGCCATCAGCACGTTCCTTCACACCCACCTGCTTGCCAAAACTGCCGACCGCTCCGCGTCGCTCCACGTGGGCTGACAATTTCAAGGGGTGCCGAACAGCTTCAGACAGGCCGGAGTGAACATACCTAACGTGCCGGGCGAACGCATGGAACTCCGGATGATCTCCGACCAGGACGTACCAGGTGTAGAAGGAAGTAGCCGGCACAGTCGTCGTGCTGCGCTTCCAATGGCCGGTCTCGAATGGTCCGCCGCCAGTCGTGCTCTCGCTTGTCATCGTCGACGCTGCGAACCTTCCTACCGAGCTCATCGTGGGTGCGCAACTCGGTCTCAAGACGCCGTCAGCGACTTTCGCATGAAGGCCTGAGCTAGCCCGAAGCCTGCCCAGACCGTGGCGGGGGCTATCGGCGCGGCAGCAGCAGGCGTAGGAGGCGCCAGGCGCGGTCGCGGCGGCCCTGGTCAGCAGAGTACAGGTAGACGCCGGCCAGGACGGCGAACAGAGACAGCAGGACCAGGGCGCCCAGGGCAAGTTGCGGCATCATTGGTGGGGGTATTCCTTCCGTGGTTGGGGCACCTCGCGGGTGCTCCTGCGCCGTGTCCGGTACTAAGGGGCGGCGCGGGTGCGCCTCGCTGGCGCGGTCCTCGCAGTAGGGGACGTACTCCCCAGCATGGAGGCAGGAACGAGGGCGTTTCCGATCTCCGCCAAGGTCTTCCACCGCGGGCGCACATCCTTCCATCTGGCCGCGTTCGCTGACAGAGGTTGACACTTCACACCAGGCGCGGGCGACTTTCTCAAAGTGGGTTTTACGTTTTCTTCCACTCTGGGACGCTCGACCCATCATGAGCTCTCCCACCGAACCCGCAGCCGTCCCGCCCGGCACGGACGACGCTGCCGCGGCGTTGGCCGCGCTGCGCGAGCAACTGAGCCATGCGTACCTACACAGCGGCAGACCGAGCTACCGCGAGATCGAACGCCGCACCGGCAAAGCCCTAAGCCACACCACTGCCAGAGCGGTGCTGCGATGCGAGAAGCTCCCCCGCTGGGGGCAAGTCGAACTCGTGGCAGAAGCCCTGAAAACAAGCCCAGAGGACTTCCGACCGCTGTGGGTGGAAGCCGCCCGTGCCACCGACCTCGCCGCAAGCTCTCACGGCCAGAACCACGAACCACCACCGCCCCATCCACGCCCCGATACCGACTCGGCCACGACGCGCAGTCAGCCATCAACATCCGCACAGTCGGTCGGCAACCGCGATGCTGCGAAGATCTCCCGCTCCGGCGAAGAGGAGGAGGAAATCGACGACTCCCCCTACACGCGTCAGGAAGCCCGGGAAGCAGCCTGGGATCTGCTGAGCGAAATCATGCGCGCCGACCATGCCGCCCGGATCCAGGACCTGCTGGACACCTGGCGCGTCTCCTCACCTGATCGGAGCCTCATCCTCAAGGAACTTGCCGGGGTAATCAAGCAGGTACAGGAGTATGCAGAGGTCGCAGCCAAAGAGCCTGACCTCGTCCTATCAGTGAACCTTCCCCACCTGCACAAGCAGCTGGGCTTGTACGGGATCGAAGTCGTCGAGCGCGATCCCGACGATCCCCAAGATCCTTACAAGGATGCAGCATTGCCGGACCTGCGGCATGTCGCAACTCTCATGATCTTCAACCACAAGTACCACGCACTCGGCCGTACACCCGACGAGGCTGTATGGCGGCTGATCGGGGTGGCTATGCGGGTCAACCAGAACGGCAGCGTGATGCAGGAAATCTTCTGGTGACGAGCGTCGAGGGTGCTGTCGGGCGGCGTACCTGAGCGTTGCCCGCCAACTGAGCCTGCTCGTCCCGTTCGGCGGCGCGCTGGGCCGGGGTCTGCCAGCTCCAGCCGATCCAGCGGAGCAGGTAACGCCCCGTCCACCGTGGAGCCGATCTTTAAGAGGCGGTTCGACCACCTCGGCGATCCGAGCTAGTGTCCAGCACCGGCCTGGCAACCCGTATGCCATCCGTTCTTCATCCAGGACCTGCTCCAGATACGCGAGCTGGGCATCATCCAGCTTGCACATCGCCCTCCCGTGCCTCTTGGACAGCAACGCCTTGCGCCCGGCGATCTCAAGAGCTTCCGGCGCCGGTTGGCTGACATGCGCGCTGTACGCGATCGCCTGGCCCGCCGCGGACTCGGCGAAGTACTAGACGTTGACCGGCGCCGGCTCACCACTCGGTAGCCATTGCCGCCCGGGCGTTCTTGAACGGTCCGATCAGTTCGTTCTTCTAGATGTCCACGCTGATCACCGACTGGCCAGCTCGTGATGCGTGCGGACCTGCGGAACTGAAATCGGCTGGTTCAGCTTGCCGAATTCCCACAGGAAGCTGCTGTCGATCGCCAGACGTGCCACGGATCCTCCTCGCCTGTCAGAGCTCACTTACGATCTTGCTGATGTGCGAAAGTATGGCCTCGGGTCCCGAAGCGAGGTTGAGCGCATGGCAGATGATCTCGATGCCCGCATGCCTTACGACGTGTGAGACACCTGATCCGTTCCCCTTGGCGTAGATCAGGTGTCCACGAGGCAGCCCGAGGGCCGTGCAGTAGGCCAGCATCTGGTACAGATCGGCGTCTGGGTATCCGGCCGGCTTCTCCTGCTTGTACTTGGCGTCGACCACGGCTCGGGGAACACCGCTCAGTTCCCACACCAGATCGGGCTTCATCCGTACGGCCAATGCCTCGTCCAGGTGGCAGGGGTACTGCGGATAAACAATCCCGCCGAAGCGGTCATGCAGTTCCTCCGAGACCGCCACGGTCACGAAGTCTTCGAAGATCTTCGGCAGGTCGAAGAGGAACCCGCTGGCAACCGTCGTGCCCGGAGCGTGCTCGGGTGAGGTCGCCCGCCACACGATCTCTGCGAGCCGGAGGGCGGCATGGTACCGGGCATTCAGCCGCGTCGGCTGCCAACTCGGCAGGCGCGCCCCGAGAATCAGGCTGGTGACGCCCGCGAGGCGGACCCGGAGGGCAGCCAGCCTCCGACGTGAGCTTCCGGAGACACGAGGAACCCTCAGCAGCCGTGTGATGGCCGCGAGCAGGATCTGGTTCTCCGGGATGTCGATGGTGAAGTCGTCGTGACGGATCTCCATGGGGATAGGGCGACCGTGGTGCCGACGGAGCTGGTCGGCCTCGCGGAGGCGTCCGCGCAACACGTACGAGGTCTCCTCGGCCGTTCGATATCCCTGAAGCAGCCCTTGTCGGAGCGCACGCTCTGTCTGCCGCCACAACGCATCGGCGACGGCGGGGATCAGCCCCTCCCGTACCTCCAGATGAACCAGCTCGTCCCGCCATCCTTTCGGATCCGCTGCGTACCCGACGAGAAACAGCAGCCGGTCGATCTCTAGCTTCGGTGTCACCCACACCTCGACGTCGCCCACCCGCGCCACGCCAACCTTCCCCTGCGGAGTGAGCTCCCACAGCCCGGCATCGAAGGGAGAAGGACGCGCCTGAAGGACACCCGAGTCCGCCAGCCGTCGTCCCTGCTCACGGCCGAGGCGCGCGACCAGCTGATCGTTCTCGGCAACCGTCAGACGCATCACGACGCGTGCTGTTCCGGCTCGGCTTCAGGGGCGGCTTGGCGTACGGCTTGCCGGAGGGCGGGCAGGCGATAGCGGTCGAGAACAGCGAGCGGGCTGCCGTAATGCTGCTCGGCGAGGAGCGGGAGGATAGCAGTCTCCCACACCTCGGCCAGGCCGCTCTCGCGTTGGTAGATGCTCGGCTTCATCAGGTAGGACGGGCCGATGGCGAGGTCGTGGTCTTCGATGCGCGTGTTGAGCGCGTCAAGGATCTTCGGTGCGTCCACGTTGTGAACGGCGAGCTCGTCGTCGTTGCGCAGCCGTGCGAGCCATCGATCGAGAAGTCCCTGGATGGGAGCATGAGACGGATGCAACTCCATGAAGCGGAACCGGCGCCGCATCGCCGCGTCGACGAGGGCGATCGAGCGGTCGGTGGTGTTCATGGTGCCGATGACGAAAACGTTGGGTGGCAGCGTGAAATCCGACTCGGCTGAGTAAAGGAGGCCGATCGCGTCGTCGCGATATTCCAGCAGGAAGTAGAGCTCGCCGAAGACCTTCGCCAGATTGGCCCGGTTGATCTCGTCGATGATGAGGATGTACGGGTCCGAAGGGTGTTGCCGGGCGGCCTCGACGAGCTGCCGGAACGGGCCTGGGCGCAGATCGAAGGCGAGCTGGCCGTCCGTTCGCTGGACCGGGCGGAAGCCTTCGAAGAAGTCCTCATAGGTGTAGGACGGGTGGAACTGGACGAGCTTGACCGCGCTCGGCTCGGCCAACTGCCCGGCGAGTTTGCGAGCGAGGAACGTCTTGCCCGTGCCGGGCGGGCCGTACAGGATGAGCTGCTTGTTCTCCCACAGGAGGTCGGCCAGGCGTTGCAGGTCCTCGCGGGTGATGAGGATGTCGTCGGCGAGGTCCTGGCCGATCTCGGGGAAGGCCAGGGCGCGGACCGGCTCCGGCTCGGTCTCGCCGAGCGTGATGTCCAGAGCCGCGAGCAATTCTTCGATCGCCGGGATGTTCTCGGTCAGTTCGACGACGTCGGACTGACTGTGCAGCTTGGCGGGCAGCGGCTGCGGCAGGTGCGCGAAGGGGACCGGCTGGGTTTCGTTCAGCCAGTCGACGGTTCGCCGGAGGTTGGACCGTTGGTCCGAGGAGGCGACGTAGGAGGCGTTACCGGCGATCAGGCCGACGTATGCCTTGCCCTGGGTGGTCGTCAGCACGTAGTCGCCCGGCCGCATGCGATTGCAGAACGCGTCGAACTCGGCGAGCTTGGCTTCCCTGACAGCGTACGACTTGTGCTGGTAGTCGTCTTGGACGACTGTCTTAAGCTCGTCACGGGAGAGGGGGATCGGGATCTCTCGAAGGGTCGTTGCCGCAAGCGACGCAGAACCCTTGTGCAACCAGACCGGCACCAGGTCGCGCCCGTCCACCGACGATCCTCGGATAAGCCACGCCCGTCGCCCCGCCAGTACAGCGTCGGACGCCTGATGGACGTCGAGAAGGTCGCGAAGTACGTCTGATGTCAGACGGTCTTCCTGCCTGGCACGCTTGTCCGGGTTGAGCTGAACGCCCTCTGCCGCCAATCGCCCGAGCAGGTCAGTGCCACGGAAACTAGCGTTCACCATCCAGTCCGATGGATGCGATCCGTCCGAATTAATTACACGTCGGCTGTTGGGAATTTTGACCTTGGCGTCCGCCAAGAAGTGCGCGACTTCCTCACTGGTGGTCCCTGCCAGTTCGGCGATGTCGTCGAAACTGGTCCATGTACCTGGGCCAACGAGCTCAAGCGCCCGCGCGATCACATCATGGACGCCGCCAAGAGATTCGTAAGCGCTCCTGCGGCGCTTATTGATCTCTTTCAGGAGGCGACCGCACTCAGCGCCGAGCTCCTCATCTGTGGGGTACTCCTCAAGCGCCGCGTGCCCGGCCTCGGTGAGGCTCCAGCCGCCCCGCTTGCTCATCCAGCCGACGTTGACCGCATCACCAGTGACGAAGCCGCGGATCGCCTGCCAGCGGGGCTCCCCACTCTTGATCAGCTTGCTCTCGTCGTCGTTCGGCGTGAACCTGCGCGCGTACTCCTCATACACCTCTGCTGGAGGAATCGGAACTGCCCGGTCGCGAAGTATTTCCATCGCGGTGCGAAGAATGAGGCCATAGCGCAGATCGTCAGGCATGCTCTGTGATCTCCTCGCGCTCGCGCCCGGGATGACGCGAGCCCTCGCCGGGCGGGGGGTTAAGGATCGTCTGGAAAGGCTGGCCAGAGCTGATCGCGGCGCTCATCGCGTCGTAGATCTCCAGGATGGCCTTCTTGGTTCGGGCGAACTCCTCCGGCCGGGTGTTCCTGAAGGCGCGGAAGGTGTCCAGGATGTAGTCGACGTCGTCGCGAGCGACGCCGTACAGGTGGAAGTAGGCGGCGTCCAACTCGGCCCGGAGCCAGAAACGGCGCTCATCGTCCCAGCGGTATGGCGGGCCGTCATCGAAGTGGTCGCGCGCGAAGGGCTCCATCGCGTAGGAGGTGTAGGCCAACTCGAGCACCCGGAGCCGCACCCACTTGTTGAGGCGCTCATCGGAGTCCCAGGGGCACGTTTCCTCGTACGCCGAGGGCGGCAGCACGGGGAGCTGCCGAATTAGGAAGTAGTTCAAGTTGGTGCCGGCCATTTTTTGCCGCAGCACAAAGTCCAACACGTAGGCACTGAGATTCGCGACGGCCAGACAAGGTGCTCCCGCTCCGAAAGTGGCGATGTAGCCCGAGTCCCCGTAACCGGCAAGAGGGAACGCCGACGCAATCACCGTTCGGGTGTCCGAAGAGCGGCATACTTTGCGCCATCCGAAGATCCAGTCTCGGTCCCAGTCGAGAGCACGGCGGCTGTTCCGCGTCCCCTCGGATGGACGGAGCCGAGCCTTGACCTCCTTAGCAGGCACCCAGTACCGCGGAATCGTCACATAACCTGGATCGTCCTTCTGCGCAGCCGAGGGACGGGGAAGAGTGCCGACGTTGGCCTGGGCCTCGGTCTGGCCCTCGTAGGTGCCGAACCGATCGTCAAAGTGGTGCAGCATCTTTGCCTCATACAACGGCACCAGTCGCTCGCCGTCGCGTACGAGGGCGTTGCCGTCGAATTCCCAGCCGTCGTCGAGCATCTCCTCCAGGGTCTCCCCGTCGGCGGCGCTGGGCCGGAACAGGGTTGAGTCGTTGGCCATGTGCAGCATGGCCAGGAACGACAGTTCCCACGGGTTGATCCCCTCCCCACCACCGGCGGAGTCGCGCCAGAGGATGGGGACCCGCCGGTAAATGCCGACGGTGATCTCGGCGTTGCGCTTGAAGTCGAAGACGGGCAGGGTGCCCGTGTTCGGGTTGAGGAGGGTGATGTCCCCGGGCGTGAGGGTGAAGCGGCGGTCCGCGATCTGCGGGACCTGCCGGAGCCGGAACGCCAGATGGATTCTGCGCTGCGGCGCTCGCCACCCCGTTCCGCTCCACAGGCAGAAGCGGAAGGAATGGTGGACGTTCTCGAAGAGCTTCTCCTCGTTCTCGAAGTCGTAGAGCGAGGCGAGGGTCTTGGTCTCCACCAGGTCCTTGAAGAAGAACTGTGTGGTCGCGTCGGTGGCGATGCCGGTGGGTAGCACCATCCCGACCCGTCCGTCACCGGCGATGGCCGTGCGTCCGGTCTCTGCGAAGACGGCGTAGGTGTTGATGTCGCCGCGTCCGGTCAGCGGGTAGCGGCCGGATTCGCGCAGAAACAGCGTCTGACCTTCTGCCTGACGTAGCTCGCCCACGAACTCGGCGTACAGGGCACGGTCGGCTTCTTCCTCGCTGTCCGCGAGCGCGGCGATCGCCTTCTTCCGCGCGGCGGCGTTCTTGGCATTGGCGATGTCCTCGTCGCGGGAGGCGAAGAACTCCTTCTCCTGGATCTTCACCCGTTCCCATGGCGGGTTGCCGATGACGCAGGTGAAACCGCCCACCCAGCCGGTCTTCCCGTCCACCGGCCCGCCGTCGGAGACACGAAACAGGTGCGGGAACTCCACATGCCAGTGGAAGAACCGGTAAGCCTTGGCCAGCTCGCTCACCCGAGCGGCAACCCGCCTCCGGCGGTCATCGGACTGCTCGCCGCCGATCCAGTCCAGCGTTGACTGAGTGATCGCGCTGGTCCTGGTCTCGGGGGTGAGCTCCTGAACGAAGGCAGTGCACCAGGCATCAGCGACGCGCTTGGCAGGCAGCCGTTCCGCGTCGATCAGCCGCAGCCGCCGCCGCTGCACGGCCGCGCCGACCAGGTCATCGGGCAAGGCGGTGACGATGGCTCGTGTGTCTCTGGCGAGCCGATCGTTCGCCCGGTTCGTCTCCTCATCAAGGTCGAAGAGCGTGTCGGCGAACTCTCCGCGCTTGGCGAGGGTCTTCTCTGTCTCGCTCTCCTTGGCCACCGCGGCGGCCACCTTCTTGTCATCGCCCTCGATGGCCTTGAAGGCCTCCTTCGGGATGCCGAGGTCGATGAGCGCCGGGGTGGCGCCCAGCAGCGAGTTGCCGACCCGGATGTTGGTGTCCAGGAACGCCAGCGGTTTGCCGGGCTCGACCGATTCGATCCAGAGCGACACCTTGGCGAGCTCTACGGCCATTTCGTTGAGGTCGACTCCGTAGATGCAGCGGGAGACCACCTCGCGCATGGCATGCCGCACCCGAGTCGGAGACGGCTCGTCCTCACCGGAGCGGATCTGGGCGATACGGCGGGCGATCCGGTGGGCAGCAGCCACGAGGAAAGCCCCGGACCCACAGGCAGGGTCGCAGACGGTCACACTCAGCAGCGCCTCAACCTTGCCCTCGACGGTGTCGGCGGACCCGGCCGCTTGGTCCAGGACCGGATCGAGCGTACTGTCGAGCAACGCCTCCCGCAGCGACGTAGGTGTGTAGTACGAGCCGGTGGTCTTCCGGGCGCTGCCATCCGCTTTCCAGAGCGTGAACGTCCGGTCAGCGGTATCAAGATCGACGTGGAACTCCAGCAGCCACTCATAGACGCTGCCCAGTTCCTCCGAGCCGAGTTCGCGGAAGTTGGCCGGCCTGCGCTGGATGCCCGTGTCGACGACGGCGAGGTGCCGAATGGCCTTCAGCAGGTGGGTGTTGTCGATCCGCATCCCTTCCAGGGGCGCGTCCAACTCGTCGGGGAGGCTTCGGTCCAGCCGGGTGCCGTCGGGTAGTTCGATGATCCGCTCGAACAGTCCGCCGAGGCCCGGAACGGCCAGCTCGGGTCGGCCCCCCTCCTCTCCGAGACCACGCATCACGAGCTGAACGGCTTCCCACAGGTCATCGTGATGATCCGCGCCGCCACGGATCGCCCGATCGCGCAAGCGGTGGGCCGAGAAGTAATCGGCGTAACGCTTTCGAGCGGCGATGATCTGCTTGCGCTCCTCAACCAACTCCTCCTCTTCCGGAATCGGCAGGAGCAGCACGTCACGATCTTCGGCGATGAACCAGAACAGCATCCGGTACACCAGCCGGAGCAGGGCGCGGTTGTAATCCTCTTTGCTGAGCCGGTGCACCTTCTCCTGGGTCCCGATGCCGAGCCCGGCCATCGTGCTGCGGCCCTCCAGGTGCTTCCGGAGCCGATCGTTTGCCGAATGACGGAGAAAGCCGGTGCCCAGGGTATTTATGGCCTCCTGGACACCCTTCTTCAACCGTGCGAGCACGCGATCGCCAGCCTGGACGGCATCGGCTCGCCAGCGCTCCAGCCAGCAATCCGCAGGCGTCTTGTCTTCAGGTACGGCGAGCCGCGTGGCGTGCACTAGCCGGTAGAGCAGCACGAAGTCGGCGAAGAGCTGCTCCTCGAAGATCAGCTCAAGGTCGAACTCGACATAGGCGGAGCCAGCCAGCGAACGAGTGTCGCGGAGGAGCCGCAGCTTGCTGCCGTTGGAAAGCACTGCCCACAGGTGGTCGTCGCTCCGATTCAGCAACTCCTGCACCATCGACTGCGGCGCCTGGGTGTTGACGCGGGCGGTGCGGTGGTCGAGGTCGACATTCCAGCCGACCAGATGGATGGGCACCTGCTCGAAGCGATGGCTGACCGGGTAGGTGACGTCCTCGACGGTGATCCCGCCGGCCGGGTGGAGCACCCCGTAGTCGAGCTGTCGCAGCAGCGGGATCAGCCACCGGTCGCGGGCACGTGGGGAACGCCCCTCCTCCCGGGCACGCTCTCGTTCCTTGGTGAACTGGGCCCAGGCGTTCTTGAGGTAGTCGAATGCGCGGGCCGCCGCCTCGCGGACGTTCTCGTGTGGCAGCAGCCCGTAGGTCTCTGGTTCGCGCCCCGGCAGTGCGTTCTCGCCTTGCCGGGCGTCCATGACCCGTTCGAACAGGTCGGCGGAGAGCAGGCCGCCGGCCGTACGGAGAGAGGGGTAGGGGGATCTGCTCATCGGGACACCACCGGCAGGTAGACGTAAACGCCAAGCAGATCAACCGGCTTGTTGGCGGCAACCTGGATCTTGCTGAGGCCACTTTGGCGGGATGCCTCGCGGACGCGGCGATGCGAGTCGCGAAGCCGTTCGGCCATGGCGTCAGCTTCGGCGTCCAGGGCGGGGCGCAGTTGTGAGAGGAGTTTCGGCAGGCTGTCATCGCCGGGAGCGAGCAACCGGTCGAGATCGTCACGGGCCAGGTCGGGCGCGATGTTGCCGCCGGGCGTCGCCTTCAGGAGCGCGTCGACCTCTTCCGCAGGGAGCCACTCAGAATTGTCCGGGCGCCCGCGAAAAGCCAGTACGCGCGCCTCTTCGGCCACGAGAGGGCGGGCGCCGTCGTGGCCGGGCAGGGTCAGATGCATCCGGAACCGGGTGAGCAGCAGGGTCGTCCGCCGCTGCACGGCGCTCGTTCTCATCACGCCGCATCTGCGGGCCGGCCGCGGGCCCGGAGTCTTCGCATCTAGCGCGCTGTCGAGCACGTAGCGGGCGATCGCTCCGACGCTGGCGTCGGTGCGGTCCAGATGCGCGTGTCGGCGAGGAACCGGCAGGTCACGGTGGAACGGCAGTGGCTGCGCCTGACCTGGAGGCAGCGCATCGCGCAGACCAAGGGGAAGAGTAGCCGTTACGGCCGTGAAACCGTCTGCGGCCTCGACGAGTGAAGAGCCGAGCGCGTCGAGGGCCTCGCGGACAAAACCGTCGATCTCTGTGGGTGAGCCGAGGCTGGCCCGGACTTCCGCCAGCTCCCTGGCTACCTCATCTGGCTTGATGCCGGCTTGGGCGAACTTGGTACGGGAGCGGCGCTCCCGCTCGGCCGAGTTCTCCCACTCGGTGTGCAGATTCGTCGCGCTGAAACCCTCCAGCGGGAGTTGCTCCCAGCTGTCGGTATTGGAGGTGAGCAGTTCCTCCATCAGCGCTTCAACGAGCTGGTTGGAGAAGTTCGGCACGGGCACGCTGACGCCGAGGCTCTTCCTGATCTCCTCGTGCTTGCGGATCAGGACCCGCATGACGATCTCGTCGATGAGATTGTCGGCACCGAGAATCGTCACCGCCCGGACGATCTCGGCAGCCTGGCCGAACCGGTCGACCCGGCCTTCGCGTTGCTCATGGCGGGTGGGGTTCCACGCGAGGTCGTAATGGACGACCGCCTGGAAGGCATCTTGAAGGTTGACCCCCTCGGACAGGCAGTCGGTGGCCACGAGCACGTGGCGCCCCTCCACCGCGCGAAGCTCGTCGATCCGCGCCTCCCGTTCGCTGGGCGGGAGCGTGCCGGTGACGCAGGCGACCTCCGCCGCTCCGCTCAGGCGCTCGCGCAGGTGCGCGGCGACGTATTCGGCAGTGTCGATGAACCGACAGAACACGATCGGGTCGAACCCGTCGGCCAGCAGCGCTTCCACGACGTCGCCGACCTTGGCCAGTTTGGCGTCCTGCCTCCCGGCCAGGGCGTCGGCCGCCTTGGCGAAACGCAGCAGCCTGGCGCGCTCGCTCTGATCGTCTTCATCGAGGTCGTCGGCGCCGGGGATCACATCGACGGACCCGGCAGCCTCGTCATCGTCGGTGTCCAGCACCGTCGAACGGCCGATCCGGTCCGCCTCCTCCGGGGTTTCCTTACCCGCTCCCTCCGCACGCGTCCGCAACGTCGCCGCCGCCGCGTTGGGCGAGGAGGCGAGCGCTCGCATCAGCGCCAGCACCGACCAGTAGCGGACCCGCTGCCGCAACTGCCCGCGCGAGACGTCGCGAACGGTCTCCCGCGCGTAGGCGAGGACCTGGCGCAGGAGTTTGCGGTAGTCGTCAGTCAGGTAGTAGCGCTCCTCCCGCGTCTCACGCCGCTGGGGGAACTTGGTGTCCTCATTGAGATAGTCCTTGATGTCACCCCGACGTCGCTGGACCATGTGGCGGGCGAGCCGTTCACGGCCCTTGGCGTCGTCGAGGTTCAGCGCCGGCAACTCGGGATCGAGCAGGCCGATGAGGTTGCGGAATCCCTCATCCTTGCCACTGTGCGGAGTGGCCGTCACGAGGATGAGATGCCGATCGCGATTTTCGGCCAGTTCACGGATCAGGTTGTAGCGCCTGGTCCGACCGCCGGTGGAGGTGCCGTCCGCGACGCAGGTGTGCGCCTCATCCACGATCACCAAGTCGCGGCAGGAGGTGATGAACTCCTTCATCCGGCTCGGAGACTTGATGAAATCCGTGGAGACCACGGTGTGCTTGTAGAAGTCGAAGATCGACTGATCGTCGTCGACGATGTTGCGCTGCAGCCGCTTGACCGTGCTCGGCAGCACCAACTCGGCGTCGATGCGAAACTTCGTCGCGAGTTCTTCCTGCCACTGTTCGGCCAAGGCAGGACTGCACAGCACGGTCAGCCCTGTCACGCTGCCCTGGGCGAGGAGTTCGGCCGCGATCAGCGACGCCTCGATGGTCTTGCCGATGCCGACGTCATCGGCGATCAACAGCCGGACCGTCTCCTGCCGCAACGCCATCAGCAGCGGGACCAGTTGGTATGGCCGGGGTTCCACGGCCAGCCCCGCGAGCGACCGGAACGGCCCCGCCGTCGCGCGGAACCCGATCTGCAAGGCCGTACGCAGCAGGCCGGCGCTGACCGCGTTGCCGGCGTCGTCGGCACTTGGCGGCGGAAAGGTGGCCTGTGCAACCTCCTCAACCTGGGTCAGGATGCCGGCGACCTCGTCGTCTCCACCGCCGAGCGGACGGACCACCAGAAACGTGTCGCTGGAGCCCGGAAGCACCACCCAGTCGCGGTTGCGGGCGCTCACAAGCGTTCCCGGGCTGAAGACAGTGGTCAACGCGGCTCCCTGCGACTGGTCCCGAAGACGCTCGGATATTTCTTCACGATCTGCGCATAGTCCCCACGATAGGGAACGCGTACGACACTCCAGCCGAGTTCGCGGAGTTCGTCCTCGGCCTCCTCATCCCTGCCGGGTGAGGCGCCGTTGTCCGGGCCGTCGACGAACACGGCGACCTGGCCCGGATAGACCATCTCTGGGATGGCTACCCCGAGGTCCACACTCAGCTCATCCGGAGCCCGGTATTCCCACTCCTCCAACCAGGAGACAAAGGCGTGCACCGGATCGTTGAGTTCGGCGGCGTAGCGTACGGGCTCCCAGATGTCCTGAGGGGAAGCCACCGGCGGCTCGGGCACGTCCGAGAGCGACAACGCGAGCAGCAGATCCCGGGCGAGGTGACGATCGATCAGATCGTGGTGGGCCTGGTTGCCGAAGGAAAGCAGGCAGTCGTAACATGCCTTGGCGCAGCGCTCGTTGTTGACGGCCCCACCCGTGTCCTCGCCGGTGGCGACGTCGAAGTGGGCGATCTCGAGTGCTTTCCGTGCGGCCCGTGCGAGTGCGTCGGGCTCCATGACCAGTCGCCGTAGCACGCCCGCGCCACCTTCAGAACTCTCGATGAACAGTGCCCGGCCGCGGTGTGCTTCGTCAGGTAGCAGTTCGCTGGTGAGCTCGCCGTCCTCCAACTGGAACTCGGCCTCGATGCCCCGCTCCAGCGCATACATGAAACTGATCGCGGCCTCGTGGCTTACGGAGCCGAGCATCCGAGTCACCAGGATGTTCCTTCGATCCTCGACGTAGGGAATGACTTGCTGCTTGGTTTGAACGAGCGAGGCGTCATCCAGGCGATGCAGGTCAGGGGTGAGAGCGTCCTTCTCCGACAGCCAGCGCCCGGTCTGCACGTTGATCCAGAAGCCGTCGCTCGCGTGCCTCTTGCGTCCCATGTTGGTGACGCGGACTGTGGAGGTGTCTCCGTAGGTGAGTTCCAGGAGCGGTGCTGCATCCCGCACTGCTTTGGCATCCAGGCGGCCGGGCCGTACGCCGTGGTCGTTGAAGCGGTAGGAGGTGACCAGGTCGTAGCCGGCCCGGCGGCGCTCCTCCTCGTCTGAGGAGATCCGGTCGCGTCGAACCGTCTTGACGGTCTGCAGCCGCAGCAGCCGGTTCATGGTCTTGCCGAGTAGTCCATTGCACGAGTCGCAGACGTCGGTGCCGACGACCGCCTCGTGCAGATAGCCGCAGAACTCGCAGCGCCGTGCAGATCGGGTGTCCAGCCCGCCGCCACCCTGCTCGTTGGGTGCGAGCTGCACTTCCTTGACCTGATACCGGGAGCCTTCGTGATAGATGAGGGCGTCGGGTCCGAACTCGCGGATCGCGATGAAGCGGGGACGATGGATGAACTCGACTTCGGTGCTCTTTCCTTTGCGGGCGGCGATGTACGCGCGCAGCGGAAGCCGCGGGAAGGAGTAACCGGGGAGGAACCCCTCCGATGCCAAGTATCGGTAGGAGTAGAAGTCGGTCTGGAAGTCTTCGGAGTCCTCGTTCCTGAGCAGCTTCAGCTGGTTTTCTGCCTCACGGCGGCGGATGATGGCCCCTTCCCGGGCCCCCTTGCTTGTGGAATGGTCGCCGATGATGCGGTGCTGTTCCTCCCGTTCGGCCTGCGCCGTCCGGTACAGGTCGCGCCAGCGATCGAAGGCGGCGTTGAACGCCGCCGGAGCATCCTGGGCGGACCGGTCGATCCAGCCGTCATGCCACCACGAGGTGATCTTCAGTTCTCTGACCCTTTCGGCCAGCACGTGTCGGGCCCGCTCGGCGGCCCGGAGCTGGGCCTGCGGGTTCGCGGCTGCCGCAGCAACGTCTGGCAGCAACGGGAAGCCGGGCTGATCGACGTCGAGAATCTGCGAGATCGAACTGTCCAACGGCAGCTGAATCTCAGCAAGCCAGATCGCGTTGACGTGTGAACTGATTAGGTCCTCGTTGGTGAGGTCCAGTCGCGGCGCGGCTACCGACCCTGCCACCATCTGATCGCGATGACGGAAGTAGTACTGGTCGTGGGCATATCCGGAAGCGCAGTACGTCACGACCAGCGCCGGCTGCCCCGACCGGCCCGCTCTACCGGCCCGCTGGGCGTAGTTGGCCGGGGTTGGCGGCACGTTCCGTAGTGCGACCGCGTTCAGGCTGGCGATGTCAATGCCCAGTTCCATCGTGGGTGAGCAGTAGAGCACCTGTAGATCGCCTGCGCGGAACTGCTCCTCGCGCTGGGCGCGAACCTCGTTCATCACCTGGGCGGTGTGCTCACGGGCTTGGAGACCCGCGAGCTGAGCCGCCTTATCTGTGTAGAGGCGTTGGAAGAACGGATTGATCCGCGGGCCTTTTTCGGTGGCGACGTGCTTTCTGATGCGGTCCACTGCACCGGCCTTGCCGTCACCGAGCCGCCACACCAGTGCGGATGCCTTCAGCTGATAGCCATCCCTGTCCATGGTGAGCAGACCGCAGCGCTCGGTCACTGCGAGCATGTCACGAATCATCGCGTGCGCATCGTCACGGGTCAGCCCGGAGTGTTCGCGGAGCAGATACTTGCCGTACGCGCCGAATCCGGTGAGATACAAGTCCTTGCTGGAGCGCAACCCGCCATGACTTCCGGCTCGCGGGTAGGCGATCGGGGCATACACGACATTCTCCGTTGGCTCCATCGCCCACGGGTCCTTCAGGTAATGCCGACTCTCTTCCTTGATCTGGACGAACCCCGGCTCGGTAAGGCAGTCGACGTCGATCGCCAGCACGCGGCGCAGCTCGTCCAGCAAGGTCCGCAGCAGCTCCTCACGCAGCTCCGGCGCGTCATCGCGAAGCGCATAATGGACGCCATCCCACAGATCCTGAGCTGCGGCGATCTCCGGAAGATCGAGGTAATCCACCGTGAGCAATCCGGTTTGCTCCAGATTGGGCATGGTGATTCGCCAGCCACGCTCCAGATCAAGGTAGAGCCGGTAATTGACCAGCTGGCGGAGCGCCTTCCAGGTGTTGCGCTCAGCCGAGAATCGGGCCTCAGGCTTTTGAGCGAAGTCCGAGAAGCTCAGATTGAGCGACTCGGTTACCTTCTGCGCGATCACCTCGTGGGTCAGCCCATCCGGACAGTCCTGCAGAGCCCGATAGAGGGCACCACGAAGCTGGACGACTTGAACGAAGTCATTGAAATGACCGGCCTGGAGGCTGGCATCCTGCCTGTTGTCGGTGAACGCCAGCAGCTTGCGCTCAGGCCTTTCGAGGTTCGCGTCTTCACGCAGAGTCCGGACCACCGTCGAACTGATCACGCTGGTGGCCGAGCTGCGCCCCTCCACCGCCAGCGACCCCAGCTTGGCGAAGTCGCTACCGCGCACCTGCTCATAGGAGGTACGGCAGGCCAAGCAGAAGGTGAATGGAGCGGCGATGTAGGCGGCTCGCGTCCCCTCCTCAGCGATGTGGCCGTTGGGCGCCACCGTGACAACCTTCGGCAGGTACTTCTGTTTAGCCGAGATCACCCCGGGTGAGCCGTCCTTCCGGGTCTCCACCCATGACTCCGGCACCCGCTGGTCATCGATGGCGACCTCGACCGTGTCAGGCCAGGGGAAGTCCGTCGAGATGTAAAGGTAGCCATCCTTCTCGTCGCCCGTGGTGTCACTGTCAAGCCGTGACGTGAAGCGCTCGTCGACCTTTCGGACGGTCAGATACTCCTGGCCGCACTCCCGGCAGAAAGAGGCGGGAACGAGGATGTGATCCTCCCTGCCCGGCTCTGGCACGACGGTCTGGTACCGGCTGGTGATGTACCGGTCAGCCTCGGATTCGATGCTGAGGTAGACGTCATCGCCTTTGGAGAGGAACTGGTGCAGCCGGAAGGCGAACACCGGACGTTGCGTGCGAAGATGCGGGATCGAGGCGCCGAGTTTGAGAATCTCCTGAATCGCGATGGCGCAATCCTCGGGATCTTCATTGACCAACTCCGCCAGCTCGGCGGCTGCTTCCGCAACAGTTCGCGGTCGCGGAGGGCGAACAAGCTTGCCAGTCTCCTGGTCAGTCACGACGCCAAACTGCGCCTCCACCCAGGCAGCGAGCGGATCCGCGATGAAGGATCCATACTCGGGCTCGGGCAACTTGAGCCGGGTTACGTGAGTTGGATCCGCGATAGTAACACGTTCCAAGGTCTCGCCAATGACGTGCGCGCGGGAGACTGGAACACCGAACAGCCGGCTAGCTGTTTCGGCCACCTTGGCACGCCGGGAGTGCTCGCTACCCTCGGTGGTGATCGTCGCGGACGTTCCGACGCACTGGATCTCGGCCGCCTCGCAGGCTTCACGCACTCGTCGGACAAGCATCGCGACGTCAGCGCCCTGCCGGCCACGGTAGGTGTGCAGCTCATCTAGGACCAGCCAACGCAAACCGCGTGCAGCAGTGATCAGACTGTCCCGCTCGCCCGGCCGGGTGAGCACCAGATCGAGCATGACGTAGTTGGTCAGCAGGATGTCTGGCGGATCGGCGAGGATCTGCCGCCGCTCGTCCATCTTCTCTTGGCCGGTATAGCGGCGGAACGTGACCGGTTCACGGCCAGGGCCGTACCCCTCCTTGAGAAACTTGTCGAGCTCATGAACCTGGCTATTGGCCAGTGCGTTCATCGGGTAAACGATGATCGCTTTCACGCCTGGCTGGTAGACGCCCTCGGCCTTTTGTCGCAGGATCCAGTCCACGATAGGCACGATGTAGCTCAAACTCTTGCCGGACCCAGTGCCCGTGGTCAGCACATAACTCGCCCCGGACCTGGCGATTTCCACTGCCTCGCGCTGATGCCGGTGAAGGTTGAGAACCTGGCCCGCGGAGTCGCCGGACTTACCAACGCGGAAGATACGCTCACATTCCGCGACGAGGAGATGTTGCTGAACGAGATCGTTGACTGATCCACCGGGCTCAAAGTTCGGATTCAACGCCAGGTAAGGGTCAGGCCACTGATCCCCGGCGGCGAGCCTGTCGCGCACATGCTTCTTGATCCGCTCGTCTTCGATCTCCGTAAATCCGGCCGTGAACGCAGCGTAGTCTGCGATCAGCTGCTCGTGAACCTTGAAGACGTCCATCCCGCCCGTATTCTGCGATCTTCGAAAACTCGTGGAGGAGCACTCTAATGGTCATAAGGCCGTGGAGCGAGGCATTCCCACCCCTGCATCCTCCTTGTTATCACGGCTCGATTACCGACCGTTACGCCTGTACGCAAGCGACTTGGCCACACCAACCTGTCGCGCGATGGCATCAAGCACCCCGATCACAGCAAAGATTAGGGCCGAGGTTTCGGCCTCGCGCGCCCCAGCTATCACAGCAGACCAACACTCGCCAGCACCGCGGTCGTGCCTTGCGAGACCTCCCGAACGACATGCCCATGTTCGAGGCTCTTGATGAGCACACCAGTCTTGGGGACGCGATCAACGTGGAATGTGGACCAAGCCCGACAGACTGGACAATCCTGTCCTACCAGGAAGGGCCGCAGTAGATGAAGTCGATGATCGGAATCACGCAAGTACAAGCTGCCGGATTCCAGGTCGTTGCGGGGTAAGACCATAGATCTGGTTGGGACGACTGGGTGATCTCCCATCAGTTCGCGGTAATGCACCTGAGCCGTCTTCTGCAGCGTATCCCAGCGCACGTCGGTGATATGCAGTAGAGAGTAGTCAGCGAGGAAACGGGCCCGCTCTACCAGGATGGTCAGCTCAGCGAAGGCACCCTGGAGAGCAGCAGGCAGGTCGATGGGGTCGATGCGCCGCAGGTGGGCCTGGTCGTTCCGGCGGTCATTCAGGCGCTGGCGTGCGTCGGCGGCCTCCTGGCTTGCCAGAAGGCCGCGGATGTCGTGGAGTGGGTGTTCGGCGGGCAGACTGCGGAGTTGACGGCTGGAGGCGGCCTCGTGCAGCACTGCTGCCCAGTCACCGAAGCCGGGACCGCTGCGACCGCCGGCGAGTTTCTCCCGGATCGCTGTTACTGCGCCAAAGCTGATTCCGGCCTCCCGGCCGAGTGCGAGGGCGACCTGGGCGGTGTAGCAGAGAAGGATCTCTGCCGTATCGAGCACGGCGCTGTAGGCGGCTTCTAGATCTCGCGCGCTCATCCGGGCTTCGGTCTCACGCCACCGATAGGCAACCGGGTAGGGAAAGCGTGTGCGCACTGTATGCCCCAGGTCGTCGAGAAGGGCTGCCGCATCCACGCGCAACCGCAGCGCACGGCCCTGCTCGATGATCTTTGAGCGGGCCTGAGCCGCCGTCTCATACGTGAACACAGATTCCAGGAGAGAATCCGCTTCCTTCTGCCACTCCTCAAGCTGCAACCTGGCCGCGTTCAGATCATCGAATGCCTGTGTCAAAGCCTCGTCGGGCTGAGGAACTGGAAGAGCCGCCAGCCTGCTGACGGTGACATGGTGTCCAGATCTACCAACCAACGTACGGGCCAGCGGCGTACGCAGGAACATGACAGCAAAGCGAATCTGTTGCTGATCAACGTCGGCGCGGGGGCGCAGCACAACGATCGTATTGGACGCGACTGCTGGAAGATCCTGCTCTGTCACCACAGCGACAATCAAGCTGTGCGGGTCTCCGTGGCCGTAGACCTCACGGATGACCAGATCGCCCGGTTTGAGCAGGTACTCGGGCTCGGCCTCTACCCAACAGACCTCATCGGCGGGCGACGCGATAGTGCCATCGCGTTGAATGTCGCGCCCCGTCACCAGTCGGACCGTACCAGGTTTCTCTTCGGAGCTGATCAGCTGCGCATCAGCTGCCCTGTGGATACGTGGGACCGTAACGCACAGATCGCCCAGAGCACACAGGCCGCCGAAGCCAGCCAAATCGGCACGCTGCTGCAACACGACAGGGTCGTGGCGGTCGAAATCCAGACTCTCTGTCGGAGGCGGCAGATCGCGAAGGACATACCCGTACCGGGTACGCCCGCCTCCTCGGGTCAACAGCGTCTGGAAGTCCTTCTCGACGGCCGATTCATCTTCCTCGCGCCGAGCCTGGAAAATCTTGAGAGGCGGACGGTGCACGCTCTTGCCTCGCAGAAGGGCGGCGGCAATCGCAACGCTGTGATGGATCCCCGGGATCACCCCGGAGCTGTAGAGTACGAGGTGTACGTCCCAGTGTTCCCCCAGATCATGCCTGAGGCTAGCTGCCCATGGGGCATCCGAATTCCACAGCTCCATGGGGGTCAAGACAGCCATCACGCTATCAGCGCCCGCGGGCCTGCAGGCGCGTAACACGTCCTCGTACGCGTAGAAGACTCGACGGCGGACCCTCTTTGCTAATGAGGAGTCTCTTACTGATGAGCTGTTTGTTTGGCGTTCCCATGGCGGCATGAGGAGAATCGGGCCCTCCTCAAGGAGGTCACTGGTCCTGGCGCTCAAAAGTTCCGCTGACAACTCCCGGATGACTGACCACGCCTCAGGTACATCGAGCGGATCCTCGCTCCAACCTGGATCCCCTATCAATATCGTTACCGGGTTCGGCGTCAGGTGTGCGAACCCCATCGCGAGTAGGCGTTCGAACACCGGGCTCAGCAATCTCTTCCCCGTGGTCACGTCGCCCCTCTCCCCGTCGACTCACAACACAACCCCGGAATACCAGACGGGAAGCCCCTCCTCGCCCACGTTTGCTGAATCTACACCGTTGCTGATCATGTCGATCCTGATCGCATTCGTCCATCCACTTCGGTCGCACAAGGACATCACCGACGTGGACGCGACTGGAATCCCCGCCAACACGAACGACCGAAAGGGAACGGCACCGTCGACGTTGGCCGCGTCCTGCAGCAGCTGATGATCGACAGGTGTCGTCAGCGCCCAAGTTGCGCTCGCCCGGCTGATGGAAAAGAGCACTCCGCGAGCAGGTCAGCACCGCGTCTAAACGCGCCTCGTGGCTGCGCACCGCCCGCGGCGTCATCGACCGCTGGATACGACCGACCCTGAGCGGCAAGCAAAGAGCGCTGTACGGCGACGACGCCCGCCTGGCCGCGGCACTCACCGAGACCGAAATCATCCTCGATGGGAAGAGCTCCTACCTCGACGACCACCTCGACACCTACCGCCGCTACGAAGGTTCCCGCCGTGAAACCGATGAGGTACGGGGATCCGTGTTGCTCTAGCTAGGCGGCGACCGTGAACGCGGCGACGTATCCGCGTCCGGGGCCGAGGTCTTCGTACACCACTGTCGGAGCGACCCGGTTCCATCGGTGTCCGAGGAGTAGAGCCAGGCCGCCAGGGCCTGCGAGGAAAAGGTGAACTCGGTCGGCGGACGTGGATTCGAGTTGCTCGCGGACGGCGTTGCGTAGTGCTTGGGCGTAGGCGACGGCCTCCCCAGGACCAGCAACTGACTGGTCGTGAGCGCCTTCGGCTGGCATGAGAGTGAGAAGTATCTGTACCGGCAGGTTGACGGCGTTAATGAAGCGGGTAACGGCGAGGGTGGGGTTGACCGCCATGCCCACGGCGACGGCGAGTTCGTGCCCTGCGTCGACGGTTGTTATCGACACCTCGGGTGCGGGGACGGGGACGCGGGGCGCGTTCGAGGGCCAGGGGGTGCCGTGCTGCACGTAGGAGATGGTGGTACCGGTGACCTGGGCGAGCCGGGCGCCGACGGTAAAGAAGGTGGCCTGCCGCATGGCGCCACGCACCACGATGTCGGTGAATCCTTGTGCGGTAATGCTGCTCACGGCCCGGTCGATGTCGTGGCTCATGGTTGCCCAATCGCCCGGGTCGCGAGGGCAGCGGCGGGTGGATGGGGAATCGCCCTCGTAGAGGTCGACCCAGTCGAGGGCGATGGTGGCGTCGTCGGGGTGAGGGTCGCGGTTGATGGCCTGCACCAGTAGGACTGCCCGGGGATCGTCGGCGTGTAGACGCATACGCTCGACCTCCTTGGTGATGTCGTCACTACTTAGAACTCGGCGACCGTCAAGTACCCAGTCGGTGACGGCACTAATACCGCGCGCGAGGGCGTCGGCGTCACCAAGTAGACCGTTGGCCAGCATCAGCGTTTGTGCGCGATCCTCCTCGCCGCTGACGGTCAGGCCGGTCTTGAACAGCAGCGAGTCCAGCATCGCCAGAACATCGTCACGGTCGCACTCCAGATGCAGCGCCCATTCGTTGATCCGCTGACCGGCAGGGGAGGCAGGCGAGGCGTCACGTGCAGCGGGGTTGAGCAGGTCGCTCCGCCCATCGATCAGACTTAGCAGGGGGTCGGCGCGGTCCAGGCTTCGGTTGGTGACCAGCTCCATGATCGGCGGCTGGTCGTCGCGGCGCAACAGCAGTTTCCAACTGGCGTAGAACTTCTGCAGCACCGACTTGCCGTTCTTCGGCATGTTGGTCAGGTACTCATTGTCGACCACGTCGGCCGGGCGGGTCGTCCACTTCACCTGGATGTAGTGGTGCCGGCCCCGGCACGATCGGAGAATCACGTCGTCGACGTTCCCGGTGCCGTTGACCTCGATCCCCAACTGATCGAACGGGCTGCCGCGCTGGATAACCCGCATCGCCGCAGACCAGGCGATCAAGTCCTGGTAGCGGTCGCCGAACCTGCGCACGCCGCTGCGGGAGGGCGGCCCTGCGGCTGGTTTGGGTTCAGTCATGGGTTTTCCTCCATAAGTGGCGTCCCTGCCACGGCACATGGGCGGTCAACGACGAGGGGTACGCCCTCGGCACGGTTGGGATAGCAGGCCCAAGCGCATGCGACCGGGTCGCTCCAGTCGCCCTGCCCGACGACAATGATTGAGAGGACGACCTCGAAGTGGAGGTCGGGGTCGGCGAGCAGTCGGACGTAGGTGTAAAGGTCACGGTCGCTGGGCATCGGCGCAGTGGTGGGATGAGTGTGCCACTCGCCAATCCATGTGCTGCCGTCCCGGGCGAAGGCCTCTTCAGCAATGCACCAGGCGTGATCGAGGTCTCGGAGGAAGAACCTTGGCTGCCGAACGGCCACAGGCCCGGGGCCACCGGCACAGCGAACCTCGACTGTCCCGTCGGCGCGCACATGACCCAGCAGGATGCCGCCGGTCTCGCGACCGTCACGCGACTCGGAGGCCTCACGAAGGATGGTGGCCGCAGCGGGTCGGCACAGTTGCACGCGCCGGATTCCACCGGCGAAGGCGGTCATGGGTCCTCGCAAGTGGGGCAGTCGGGCAACGGGGCGCTCACGCCCAGCCACCGGATCTCACCGGCCCGGGAGAGGTCGAACGGCGGCGCCCAGCCAGGCTGCGGGCGCAGGGCTAGGAGGGAGTGTTCGCCGGGCAGTCGCTGGTCCGGGTGCCCGCCACGCTCCAGGACGGTCGCGACCGAAATCTTCGCTGCGAGTTGGCCAACGAGGTGGAGGTCACCACCTACGGCGGTCATCGCCCGGTGCCGAGTGCCGGTTCCATAGCCGGCATCGAGGTTCGGCTCTGGATCGATCGCGCCCGCCGCCGCGAGTGCCTGACGTTGGCAAACGAGGCAGCCGCGGTCCCTCCATGGCCGCAATCGCAATACCTCACCGAGGCCTCCGTCCTCAAGAACGCAGGCGAGGACCGCGTCACGGCCCGCACGTCGAGCCAGGTGGCTAACCACCCGGCGTGAGGCGACCGCATCAGCAGCGCACACGACGAGATCTGTGCGGCTGAGCAGCGGACGGATCTGGTCAGCCTCGGCGACGACATCGAGCGGATACGCTTCGACATTGGTATCGGGGCGCAACAGTCGCAGGTCGTCCCTCAGAGCGGAGACCTTCATCTTCCCGACGTGAGCCGGACCGCAGACATGCCGTACGAGATTGTGCCAGCGCAGCCGGTCCGGATCGACGAGTAGCAGCCGACCAATCCCGTAGCTAGCGAGGGCATGCACCGTGGCCCCACCGATACTGCCGACGCCGACGACTATGACCGTGGTCGCAGCCAGCAGGTCGACCGGCCACCGCGCGGCAAGTTGCGCGTTGCCGACAACCTCGGGCTCGCACTCGACGTCAACCGGTTCAACACCGTCCGCCGACACATGCCACGCGACGAGATCGGCGACTCCAGCGCCGGGGAAAGCGGACTCCACATCGGGCGCGTACGTGATCGCGATGTACGGGGCGCCACCACCGGCGACCTTGAACCCAGAAGGAACGAAGCCGGCGAACCCCTCCACCGTTAGCGCCGATTGGCGCCGCTGAAGATCCGCCCACAGGACATGTAATTCCGGTCTCACCCAATACCAGAAACCAGCTGGGCGGTCCTCGCCGGAGTTCAGGAAGTGCGTCTTGGGAGCGAGCGTGACCGGCAGGCGCATCTCGCGCTTGACCGAGACAGCCCGCACATAGCCGGCGTTCTCGGCATCGGAGACCTTGACAGTGACGTGTCCCCAGCCCCCGCCGTCGCGGATGATGCCGGCGGCCTCGCGAGGTACCAGGACGATCAATCGGTTCACCCCGACACCCCGTCCTCGACCGCGTCGGGCGGCTCGTCGACGGTGGAGGTGCCAGTGTCAGCAGCGAGAGCGACGAGGCGGTCGAACTGGTCGTCATCGACGATGCCGCGCAGGGTCATCGCCTCGATAACGTCCGCCTTCATGAGCGCGTACTCCACCCGCCAGCCTGCCGCCTTAAGCAACAGATCAACGACGGAGTCCCGGCCGGTCCACGTGGCGTCATCCTGCAGCAGGCACAGGCTGCCGTCGCCCATGACATGCCACTTGTGGTCAGTACGCTCCAAGAGCCCGGGTTCGGGCTCAAGCGGACGGATCAGCGGCGGCACCATTGGGTACGCGTGCCCATACTCAACCGCGACCTTCAGGCCATCAAAACCGATTAGGTCGACCAGCCGGGAGGGTTCAGGGCGAACGAAGGGCCATCGGGGCAGCCACCCCACCCACGCGCCCGCTCCCCGGCCGTACCATTCCAAACCGGGAAACCGCTCGCTGATTTCAGCCCGATCACGGGCCATTCGGCGGGGCTCGCACTGCCACCACGTCACCCGGACGGTGTTCTCCCGACTGTCCTGCATGCCCGCGTTCAACCTTGCGGGGCGTCCTTGACCGGGCGCGGAGTGATCAGCGCCGGGCCGGTGCCCCAAGGGCTGGCCTTCTTCCCCTCGGGTGCCGGGAATGTGGAGCCGAAGATCTCCTGCCAGGCGCGCAACGCGTCGTCGGTATCGCCGTTGGCGGCGGCCTCGCACGCTCGCGTCGCGGTCTCGGACGCCGCCTCCAGCGCGGTGCGCAGACCCGCCCTGTCCAAGTCCGGCTGTATCAGGCCACAATGCCCCGCAGGATCGGCTAGATCCCAGTTCACCCTCACTGCAGCTGCGGTGAAGAAGGCGCGGAGCGCTGCCGAGCGAGAGCCAGCGCGGGGCATGCACTCCAGCGCGAGAACCTCCATCACCAGAGACTTGATCTTCCCCTCGACCGGTACCGAGTGTCGCCACTGCTTGAGCACGCGAACCATCGGCCGAAAGTACTGCCAGTCGGACTGGTGCTCCGCGACCCGGCGGATCAGATCCTCCGGATCGGCGACCACCCACTGCTTGTTGAGCGCCTCTGGGATGAGCAATGTTCCGTCAGACTGACGCAGCGCAGGCATGGTATCGACGGTGAACGCCTCCGGATCCTCCGGAGGGTCAATGAAGCACTTGACGGCGTGGTTGCGCCAACGAGCCAGGCGAACCAGTTGCTCGACCGTTCCGTTGGTGCCCCCGAGCAGGACATTGACTCGCTGGCGAACGTAATCGAGTGCATCCTCGGCGGAGTCTCCCGGCTGGCCCCAGGAAGGGTGATCCTCCTGGTCGTAAACGATCACGAGGTCAACGTCGTGCACGGGCTTCAGCTGTGTGCTGCGGCGCAGCGACCCCGAGCCGAAGACCTCCGTCACGCCCCTCTCGGCGCCGAATGCCTTCTTGAAGGTGTCACGCCGGTCGCGCGCCAGTGTCACCTGATCCCGGTCGGCATCGACCGTCTTCTGGAAATCGTCGAATGCCTCGTCGACGCCCATACCTTCCCCTGTCTCCACGCAACGTTCAACCCGGGCAACGGCCGGTAGACGCCCCTGATCTTGGCCGAGATGCCGAGGGCGCCCAGCGTACAGCGGGGGTGCGACAAAATTGGGCAGATAGCCGACCGTCCGGGGGCTCGCGAAACGCCGAAATCGTGTAAACCACGACCGTGACACGTTATCTCGATGCCAATGGCAGTGGGCAGGCATGTTGTCTTCCCGCCGTATCGAATGAGCGAAGGAGGCGGCGGGCGGCGGCGCGCGCGGCGGGCGGAGGGACGTCACCCCAGCTCAGCGAAGTAGACAACGGGCGGCCGCTGTCCGGGCTACTGTGCGTGCAGCGCCGTCCAATGGTTCACTGACACGGCCGCACCCAACTGATGCGGGACATGCGCGGGATGATTTACGAGTGGCTCAGCCCGCGTGCAGCGTTCGCGCAGCTCACAGCATGAATGTCATCCATACGGCCACCGCGCTCCTACAGCAGGGTCTGCGACTCCTCCAATGCCTTTGTCTCAGCGAAAGTACCGTGTGATCCGCAACGCCTAATCAACCACAGACCTGCCGGGGCTGGGGGGAGTCCGTCAGTGAGGACGTGACCGTGACGTGAAAGAGCCCGCGTCCGCCTCGTCCGCGGGGCCAACGCAGAGGAGATTGTCTGCTGACGGCTGTGCCCGCTGATTCGTCGGGCGATGCCGACATATCCAGTCGTGTGGTCCAAGCCGCAGAACCGGACGTGGACGGTCTCGAGTTGGCGGGGCCCACCGAGGCGGTTCGACTGCAGGATGTCGTCAGTGGTTCGGTTCGGGGGCGGTTCCACCAGAGGGCCAGTGGCAGGGGCGTGGTGAGCAGGATGGCGCCGCCGGCAGCAGCGTGGACCCTGTTTTGGATGACGGTGAAGCTGCCGGGAGAGCATTAAGGGCGCTTGGGGCTGATGGGCGTGGCGATCTAGCCTGCGGCTTTCACGGCGAATTTGAGCCGGCCTGATCGTTCACATAAGAAAAGTGCCCTTGAGCTGGGAGGATCGGACTTGTCTAAGGCCC
>NZ_JBFAOQ010000029.1:0-107835 GCF_040675285.1 Nonomuraea sp. NPDC049625
GGGGCCCGCCGCCGTCCGTTTGAGGCCCAGGTCGTAGGCCCACACCGCACCGGCCAGCAGACCGGCGACGGTGAGGCCGCGGCGTCCACCGGCGACGGCGGCGACGGCCAGGCCCGCACCGGTGAGGGCGGCGGCGACCCCGAGCGCGGCGCCCGGGCGGACCCTGCCGGACGGGATCGGGCGCTCGGGCCGCTCGATGGCGTCGGCCTCGCGGTCGGCCCAATCGTTGAGCGCCATTCCCGACCAGTACATGAGCACCGACGCCACGGCCAGCCCCGGGTTCGGGCTACGTCCAGCGGCGACCGCACCCGCCATGGTGTCGCCGGGCACCGACAGCGCGGCCGGCGCGCGGACCAGCTCCAGCAGCGCCCTCACGACAGCTCCCCGGCGAAGGCGAGCAGGCGGGCGTACTGGGCGGCCAGGGCGTGTTCGCCGGTGCCCAAGGGGTTCTTGAAGAAGTAGCCGAGCTCGGGGAGCACCCCGCTGCGTCCCTTCTCATGCGCCCGCGCAACCAGCCGGGCCAGGTCCAGGACGAGCGGGGCCGCCAGCGCCGAATCGCAGCCCTGCCAGGTGAACTGCAACGCCATCCGCACGCCGAGAAAGCCCTCGAAGGTCACATGGTCCCAGGCGGTCTTCCACTCTCCCAGGTCAGCGACGTAGTCGATGTGCGTCCGCCCCTCGACGGGCTCTCCCACGACCCCGGCGACGACCTGGTCCTTGGAGAGCTCCTTGCTCGACCTGGCAGCCGGATCGGCGAGCGTCGCCCCATCCCCTCCGCCGAGCAGATTGAGCCCTGACCAGGAGCGCACCCGTAACGCCCGATCGGCGAACATGGGCGCGAGCGCGCTCTTGACCAGGGTCTCGCCGGTCTTCCCATCGCGTCCCGCGTACGGCACGCCCCGCCGGGCGGCGAGTTCCGCCAGCGCCGGCAGGGTCGGCCCGGGGGAAGGCGTGAACTCCACATAGCCGCACCCGGCCTGGAACGCCGCATAGGCGTACAGCGAACTCGGCGGCAGGACGTCATCCCCCGTCGCAAGCCGCTCCTCCAGATCGGCCAGCCTCTCGAACTCAGGACGCGGGCCGACGGGAGGCTCGGTCGACGACACGTTGACGACGACCACCCGGGCCAGCCCGTGCCGGGCGCGGAAGCCGGCGATGTCCCCGCTCAGGCGGGCCGCGGCCGCGGCCTGCCCGCCGTCGCCGGGGACGTGGCCGCGCCGGATCTCGGCGTCGGCGGCGTCCAGGTCCGCGGCGATCAGCCGTGGCAGGTCCGGCGGGATCACCCCCGCCCTGCTCAGCTGTTCGGCGCGTTTGCGTAAGGAGACCTCGCTGATGTCGTGGCCGCCGAAGACCAGGCCGGCGAACGGGACGAGCCTCGCGGGAAATCCCGGGGACTCGGTCACGCATCCCTGCGGGGGCGCGAGCCCTGCCCTGATCGCCGCGGCACCGGCGGTCGCGGTGGTCGCCGCGGATCCCCGTGCCCCAATGAGCCACACCCCGACCTTGTCCATACAAGCTCCTACGTGTCGGGCTCCATGCCGGACGAGAAATACGTCCGATATGTCACTAGCCGCGATGCTAAGAGCGACTTTTACCGATGGTCAAGCAGAAGATGACCGGCTCGTGCCCTATCGCCACGTCGATCGGATGCGACCGACACACCCGGCGGGTCGCCACGTAGAGGATCGCGCAGACCTTTGGCCAGATTCTGGCGAAAGTCTTGACATTTGGTCAAAAAAGGCGCGTACTTCCATCGGCGGTCACCCTAACTACCACCCTCGACCCTCTGTGATTCCCACTCTTACACGCTCGCTCCCGAACCACACGAGCAGCCGCATCCCAGCCCTCACGCGAGTGGGGCGCCGTCACCGATTGGGGAACCATGACCGAGGTAGGCAGAGGCATGGCGAAAAGCCTGTTCTCCCGGCGTGCCTTCACCGCCTCCGCGGCGTTCGCCGCGGTCGCACCGTTAGTGGCATCCAGCCAGGCAGAAGCAACGATCGACAAGCCCGCGGACAAGCCCGGCAAGGGCAACGTCCGCCGCATGACCCTCTACGCCGAGCGACTGCCGGACGGCCGGCTGGGCTACGGCCTGGAGCCCGGCAAGCCCACGATCCCCGGCCCTCTCATCGAAATGGTCGAGGGCGACACCCTCGAGATCGAGATGGTCAACAACCTGGACGTGCCGGCCAGCCTGCACGTGCACGGGGTCGACTACGACGCGGCCAGCGACGGCACCCGACTGAACGACAGCGTGGTGGAACCGGGCGGCCGGCGTACCTACACCTGGCGCACCCACGCCCCCGGCCGGCGCCCGGGCGGCAGCATCGAGCCCGGCAGCGCCGGCTACTGGCATTACCACGACCACGTCGTGGGAACCGATCATGGCACAGGGGGGATCCGGCAGGGGCTCTACGGGCCGCTGGTGGTCCGTCGTAGGGGCGACATCAGGCCGGACAAGCAGTTCACCGTCGTCTTCAACGACATGTCGATCAACAACCAGCCGGCCCACCAGGCGCCCGAGTTCGTCGCGAAGCTCGGCGAGCGGGTGGAGTGGATCGTGATCACGCACGGCGAGTTCTACCACACGTTCCACATCCACGGGCACCGCTGGGCCGACAACCGCACCGGCCTGCTGGAACACCCGCAGGACCAGAGCCGGATCATCGACACCAAGATCACCGGACCGGCCGAGTCGTTCGGCTTCCAGGTGATCGCCGGGGAACGCGTCGGCCCGGGAGCGTGGATGTACCACTGCCACGTCCAGAGCCACTCCGACATGGGGATGGCCGGGATCTTCACGGTCACCGACGCGGACGGGAACGTCCCCGATCACTCGGGTGACGGCCATGCGGGCCCCACGACGAGCCCCACGACGAGCCCCACGACGGGCGCGCATCACTGACGCGGCCCAGGACCCGGCCGCGGCAGAACCCTCAGCTCTTCCCCAGCAGGTCCCGAATCACCCTCAACCCGAAGGAGCGAACGATGGGCCGAAAAGCCCTCTTACCGCCCCGACCGACCGCTTGGCGCCGCTTACTGATCACGATGTCGAGCGCCGTCCTGATCCTCGGGCTGGCGACCCCCGCCGCCGTACCCGCCCAGGCACAGGCCGCCGCCCCGAAGCCGCCGGAACACGGCCCCGGAAAGGGCCCTGTCAGCGTGCTGGTCTTCCACGGCCCCGCCGACAAGCAGGACGACCCGGTCAAGCAGGCCACGGCGGCGATCAAGGAACTGGGCGGGAAGAACGGCTTCTCCGTCGACGCCTCGCAGGATCCGGCGGTCTTCACCACCGACAACCTGGCGCGCTACCGCGGCGTGGTGTTCCTGTCCGCCAAGGGCGCGGAGCTGAACGACGGCCAGCTGGCCGCCTTCCAGGCGTACATCAGGGACGGCGGCGGGTTCGTCGGAGTCCACGACGCCGCGCGCGCCCAGGCGGACTCGGCCTGGTTCACCGAACTGATCGGCACCCGCCCCGCCGGCGCCCTGCCCCCTCCGGAGAAGGTGGTGGAGAGCGCCGCCAGCGCTGAGAACCCGCCGAACGAGACGAAGGACAAGCTGTTCGACGGGAGCAACGACACCAAGTGGCTGGCCCGGACGCCGACCGGATGGATCCAGGGGAAGCTCGAGAAGCCGGTCGCGATCGCGCACTACGCGTTGACGTCCGCCAACGACTTCCCCGGGCGTGACCCGAAGGACTGGGCCCTACAAGGCTCCCAGAACGGGACGGACTGGACCGACCTCGACAAGCGGAGCGGGGAGAGCTTTTCCCAGCGGTTCCAGACCAAGGAATACACGTTCGCCAACAGCACGGCGTACCAGTACTACCGGCTCAACATCACCGCGAACAGCGGCGAGCCCCTGATCCAGCTCGCCGAGCTGCGGCTGTTCGGCCCCACCGCCGGAGAGCCGCCGGAGAGCAAGCCGCAGGAGGCCGTCGTCGACCTCGTCGACCGCCAGCACCCGGCGAACAAGGGGCTGCCCTTCACCGTGAAGCGCACCGACACGTGGATGAACTGGAGCCCCAACCCGCTGGGCAAGGTCCACACGGTCGCGCAGGTCGGCGAGCACACGTACGACCAGGGCCTGAACGGCAACGGCGCGTTCCATCCGATCTCGTGGTGCCGCGACTACGACGGTGGCCGGTCGTTCTACACCGGCATGGGCGGCACCAAGGCCGGCTACACCGGCGACGAGCAGTTCCAGAGCCACCTCGGCGGCGCCATCCGGTGGGCGGCCGGCCTGGTGCGCGGTGACTGCCAGGCGACGATCGCCTCGAACTACACCGTCGAGCGGCTGACCGCGCAGAACAAGCCGGGCCAGCTCGACCAGATCGGCGAGCCCCACGGTCTGACCATCGCCCCGGACGGCAAGGTCTTCTACATCGGCAAGGCGGCCTGCACGACCGGCCCGATCGCCGACTGGAACGACCCCAAGGTCGGCCTCGGCTGCGGCACCATCCACCAGTGGGACCCGAAGACCAAGCAGGTCAAGCTCCTGACCACGCTCGCCGTCATGGGCAACCGCGGCAGCGGCGACGAACTGGTCAAGAACGAGGAAGGCCTGATCGGCATCACGCTCGACCCCAAGTTCGAGCAGAACGGCTGGGTCTACGTCTACTGGATGCCGCACGAGTCGATCGACAGGGACAAGCGGATCGGCAAGCGGACGGTCTCCCGGCTCACCTACGACGCCGCCAACCAGACCATGGACCAGGCCACCCGCAAGGACCTGCTGCAGTGGGACACCCAGATCCACAGCTGCTGCCACGCGGGTGGCGGCATGGCCTTCGACAAGGACGGCAACCTCTACGTCGGCAGCGGTGACAGCAACTCCTCCGGCGGCTCGGGCGGCTACTCCGGCAACAACTGGACCGCGGACTACAAGGGCGTCTCATTCCAGGACGCCCGCCGTACCGCGGGCAACACCAACGACCTCAACGGCAAGATCCTCCGTATCCACCCGGAGCCCGACGGCACCTACACCATCCCCAAGGGCAACCTGTTCACCGGCAAGGAGGAGGGCGGCGGCAAGACCCGCCCGGAGATCTGGGTGATGGGCGTCCGCAACATCGCGCGCATCGCCTGGGACAACGTGAACGACTGGCTGACCGCCGGATGGGTCGGTCCCGACGCCGGCGGCCCCAGCGAGACCTGGGGTCCCGCCAAGTACGAGACCGCGACAATCCTCAGGTCCGCCGGCAACCAGGGCTGGCCGTACTGCATGGGCGACAAGCAGCCCTACCGTGACCGCAGCAACGTCGACGCCACCCAGCCCGCCGACTGGTACGACTGCGACCACCTGAAGAACACCTCACCGCGCAACACCGGCCTCGTCGACATCCCGCCGGCGCGCTCCAACATGATCTGGTACTCGCCGCAGGGCGGCGGCCCCGTCTACCCGAAGCGGACCGACGGCAGCGGCCTGCCCACGTACAAGCCGGGCGAGGAGACCCTCACCATTCCCTACCTCAAGGGCGGCGGCCAGGCGGTCATGTCGGGGCCGACCTACCATCGCTCCCAGGTCGACACCGACAGCGGTGTGGCGTGGCCGGCGTACTGGGAGAACAAGTGGTTCATCGGTGACGAGTCCAACGGCAACAACCGCGTCGCCGTGACCGTCGACCCGAAGACCGTGCCCGAGGCGGGCCGGCCCGTGTTCGGCGAGGACCTGCGCCAGATCATCCCGGGCGGCGGCGGCAACACCCAGATGCAGTCGTGGATGGACGCCAAGTTCGGGCCGGACGGCGCGCTCTACATGCTCGACTACGCCGGCGGGTTCTTCAGCCTCCACCCCAACCAGAAGCTGATCCGCGTCGCCTACAAGGGTGGTCCGGCGACGCCGAACCCGAGTTTGGCCGTGGCGCGTCCCGTCCGGCAGAGCGACCCCAGGACGATGGCGTTCTCCAGCACGAAGGCCGGCGGCGTGTCGTGGGAGTGGAACTTCGGCGACGGCGGCAGGCCGTCGAAGGAGGCGAACCCCACGCACTCCTACAAGGACTTCGGCACCTACAAGGCGACGCTGAAGGTCACCTACGCCGACGGCACGACAGCCACCGGCACGATCGACGTCAAGGTCGAATGCACCGCCCCCGACGCCCGGCCGACGGTCCGGCTGCTCGACACCGACACCGGCGTGGCCAACCGCGTGGCCGGCGGCGGCTGCACGCTGAACGACCTGATCGACGACGAGCGCGACTGGAAGAACCACGGCGAGTTCATGAGCCACCTCAACGACGTGGTGAACAAGGCCCGCAAGGACGGCGTCATCGACGACCGCGAGGCGTCCGCGCTCAAGAAGGCGGCCGCCGAGTCCCAGATCGGCAAGACGAACGGATACGAGACCCTCTTCGACGGGACGGCGCAGTCGCTCCAGGGATGGACGCAGGCCCCGTCAGGACAGTTCAACCTGCAGCCGGACGGCACGATCCGCGCTTCCGGCGGTCTCGGAATGCTGTGGTACTCCAAGAAGGCGTACGCCGACTTCTCGCTGAGGCTGCAGTTCCGTGACGTCGCGCCCGACGCGCTCCGCGCCAACAGCGGGGTCTTCGTACGGTTCCCCGACCCGAGAACGCCGCTGGAGCAACGTCCGGCGGGAAGCTGCGGAACGACCGGCTCGGCCCGTACATCGCCCGCCTGGGTCGCGATCTTCTGCGGTCACGAGATCCAGATCTACGACGGCGACACGGGCGAGCCGCAAAAGACCGGCTCCGTCTACAACTTCGCCGCCATGGGCCTGGACAAGGCCGGGGTCACCCCGAAGGGCACGTGGAACGACTACGAGGTCCGGGCGGTCGGGCAGCACTACACGATCACCCGCAACGGCAAGGTGATCAACGAGTTCGACAACACGCCGGGCAAGACGTCGTCCCGCGCCGGCGACCCGCCCACGGACCTGCGCCAGTTCATCAGCGGGTTCGTCGGGTTGCAGAACCACAGCAACAACGACGCGATCGAATTCCGCAACATCCGGGTGCGCGAACTCTAGGCCGGTCCATCGGCCGGGTGCCGGGCCGGGGCGCTAACCCCGCCCGGCACCCCACCCCAGCCGCGCAGACTTTGAGAGGTGCATCGATCCCATGCATGTCCGATTGATCCATGCCTTACGCAGGACGTTCAAAGCCGCTGCCACGGCGCCGGGCCTGGCCGTGGTGCTGCTGGCCGTGGGGCTTCCCGCGCTCTTCCTGTCGTCGGTCCAGGCCGGCGCGCAGCCCCCCATGCGGCTGACGGCCCAGGCGGACCAGGTGCTCACCTGGAACGCCGACAACAGCATGACCGCGTACAAGTCGACGCCGGACACCGCCACCGCGGGGCCCACCACCATCGTCTTCGAGAACAGTGCGGCGACCGGCAACACCACCGGCATGACGCACACCCTGACCTTCGACGTCTCCACCCCCGGCTACAACCACGATGTCAGCCTCAACATCATCGCCAGCCCCTTCGACGCGAACGGCGGCCGGCACCAGGCGCAGGTGAACCTCACTCCGGGCAAGTACCGCTTCTTCTGCGCGATTCCCGGTCACGGCCAGATGGTCGGCGAACTGGTGGTCACCGACGGCGGCGGCACGGACACCACCGCGCCGCAGGTGTCGGCGCAGGTGGCGGGCGACCGGAACGACGACGGCAACTACATCGGCTCCGCGACCGTGACCCTCACGGCGACCGACACCGAGTCGGGGGTGGAAACGGTGGAGTACGCGCTCGACGGCGGGACGTTCACGGCGTACTCGGCTCCGGTGACGGTCAACGAGGTGAGTGCGCACACTGTGCGTTACCGCGCCACCGACAAGGCCGGCAACACCTCCGAGCCGGGCACGACGACGTTCACCGTGGTGGCCCCTCCAGGCCAGGACACCACTCCCCCGCAGGTGACCGCCCAGGTGGCGGGCGACCGGAACGATGACGGCAACTACATCGGCTCCGCGACCGTCACCCTCTCCGCGACCGACGCCGGGTCCGGGGTCGGCACGGTGGAGTACTCCCTCGACGGCCAGCCGTACGCGGTGTACGCGCAGCCTCTCGCCGTCACCCAGCCGGGCGCCCACACCGTGGCCTACCGGGCCACCGACAAGGCGGGCAACACCTCCGACCCGGGCACGACGACGTTCACGGTGGTGGCGGAGCAGGAGAAGGACACCACTCCCCCGCAGGTGACCGCCCAGGTGACCGGTGACCGGAACGACGACGGCAACTACATCGGCTCCGCGACCGTCACCCTCACGGCGACCGACACCCAGTCCGGGGTCGACACCGTGGAGCACTCCCTGGACAACGGCGCCTTCACAGCGTACTCGGCTCCGGTGTCGGTCAACCGGGCGGGCGCGCACATCGTGCGTTACCGGGCCACCGACAAGGCCGGCAACACCTCGCCGGTGGGCTCGGTGACGTTCACCGTGGCGGCTCCTCCGGGAGAGGACACCACCGCGCCGCAGGTGACGGCGCAGATCACCGGCAACATGGACTGGGCCTGGAACTACGTGGGCTCCGCCACGGTGACGCTCACCGCGACCGACGCCGGGTCCGGGGTCGACACGGTGGAGTACTCTCTCGACGGCCAGCCGTACGCGGTGTACGCGAAGCCGCTCGCCGTCACCCAGCCGGGCGCCCACACCGTGACCTACCGGGCCACCGACAAGGCCGGCAACACCTCGGCTGTCGGCACGGCCAGGTTCATGCTGGTCAAGTCCACACCGGGCCCGGGATGCCCGAAGCCGGGCAAGGGCTGCAAGGACACGTGACCCCGGCCGGCGGGCGGCCTCCCTCTTGAACGCCGCCCGCCGGTCTCGGCGCATATCCCTCCCAGACCGTCCTCACAGACCGCCCTCACAGCTTGGTGATACTCGTTGATCGGTCCAGCACCGGGTCCTTCGGCGAGCCAGTCGGTCGCCCCCGCCGCCCACTTGCGGGGAAGCTGTCTTCGCACGACCGCGCAGCGCGCGCTCAGACGAACCCAGGCCCCACGGCCACTGGCAGCCCTGGAAGCAGGCGCCACCTCATCGCTGCGTTGTGTTTCCGGAAGTCACTCCCGGAGACTGCTTCCGGCCGGAAGTAGAGCAGGGTCGGTTACGCCTCCGCACGGCGGTTGACCTCAACTGCGGTTGAGAGATCGGACCCGGGCCGCAGGGCCCCGATGCCTGATCGCCCGATCCCTCCCGGCGGGCGGCTGCACGCCGCCGGGTGGGCCGAACTCGCTCCATCAACCACGATCACCGTGCGGGACGCTCATGAAGCTTGAGATATACGCCGATGTGCTGTGCCCCTGGTGCTACATCGGCAAAAGACGCCTGACGGCCACCTTGGCCCAGCACACCGGCCGCGACAGCATCGCGATCATCTGGCGCGGCTACGAACTCGCACCGGACGAAGGCCGAACCCCCGGCCCGACCGCCGCAGAGGCCATGGCCGGCTGGTGGGGCGAGCAGGCGCCCGCCCGCATCGCCCGGATCCGGTCGCTGGGCGCGGCCGAAGGCCGGGAGCTGAACCTGCAGCTGGCCCGCCCGGTGAACACCTTCGACGCGCACCGGCTGGTCAAGCTCGCCGCTGACCGCGGCCGGGCCGACCAGACGCTGGAGCTGCTGCTGCATGCGTACCACACCGAAGGGCTCAACGTGGCCGACCTGCAGGTCCTGCGGCGCCTGGGCGGCGAGGCCGGGCTGAACGCCGGAGAGGTGCGCGCTGTCCTGGACGGCGACGGTTACGCCGACGAGGTCCACGCCGACCGGCGCCGCGCGACCGAGCACGGCGTCACCGGCGTGCCCAGCCTCGTGATCAACGGCCGCCCGCCGGTCTCCGGAGTCCTGCCCGTCGCCGATCTCCAAGCGCTCCTGCGGTACGACCCGACCGGCTCACACGGCCTCCCGATCAAGCCCGACCAGCCACGCTGACGGGCGATCCGGTCACGCTGGATCGGCTCACCGCAGTCACGGCGTCCAACGGCCCGTGGGCCCGCGACCGGCCGCACCGGGCGGGCCCGCCTTGCTGTTCGGCGGCAACGCGAAGGCGACCCCGCGCCGCATCGCCTCCCACGGAACGGGATGGATCGCCGGTGACGCAACCGTACTTCGCCCCCCCGAATCGAGGACACACGTCGTCGGGTCCTTGAGAGGTCGCGCCGGGCGTCACCGAGGGCGAGCTGGTCCGGCCGCCGCGCGCCGACGCTGCCGAGCGGGTGGCCGGCACGAGGCCGCCCAGCTGACGCTCCCCCGCGTCGGCCGGCTTATGGTCACCGATGCCAGTACCTGATCCGAACCGCCACCCGGTACGCCGCTGATGTGCGGTGGCGCGGTGGGTGCTGGGAGGGCGGTTGGGGGTGGTGGGAAGAAGAAGTGGGCCTGCGACGAAGGATGGATGAAAGCAATGATCACCGTCCGGAAGGCACACTCATGATGGAGACGGGCACGTGACCGCCGACGTGGGCGAGCAGGTGACCGACGCCGACCTCGTCGCCGGTTATCGGCGGAACCCCGAGCTGTTCACCGCCGTGCATGACCGCTATTTCCGCGACATCTACCTGTACGTGGCGGGCCGCCTGGACACGCAGGTGGCCGAGGACATCGCGGCGGAGACGTTCCTGCTGGCGTTCGATCGGCGGGATCGGTTCGACCCGGAGCTGGGGGGATTACGGCCTTGGCTGTTCGGGTTCGCCACGAACCTGGTGGCCAGGCATCGCCGTAAGGAGGCCCGCCACTACAAGGCGCTGGCCCGGCTGGACCCCGCACCGGTCGTGGAAGGGCACGAGAACCGGGTCGTCGCTTCGGTATCCGCCCAGCGCATGCAGCCACAGTTGGCCATGGCGCTCGCCTCGCTGAACGGTGGCGAGCGTGACGTGCTGCTGCTCCTGGCGCTGGGAGGGCTGAGCTACGACGAGATCGCCCAGGCCCTCGGCATCTCCATCGGCACGGTGGGTTCGCGGCTCAGCCGGGCCCGCGCCAAGATCCACGCCCGGATCGACGGCGCCTTTATCGACAGCGCACTCAAAGGCAAGGAGACCCCATGAATGACCTGGAGGAAGTGGCCAGCCTGCTGGCCAAGCCGGAGCCGTCCGAGGAGGTGGCCGCGCGCAGCCGAAGCAGGCTCCAGCACAGGACGCGGGGCCACAGGACGCTGGGCCGGGGGCGCGTCAGGTGGTTCGTACCGAGCGTGGCGCTGGTCGCCGCCGGGGCGGCCGCCGCGGTCGTGATCGCTACGGGGGCGGTCACGAACGGCGGCGCACCGGTGCAGGTGATCGCCGCGGCTCCGGTCTCGGGCAAGGAGGTCCTGCTCATGGCTGCCGTCAGCGCGGAACGTATGCCGCAAAGCTCCGGGACCTACTGGCACGTCACCGCCACGGTGTCACAGAGCGACATTCCCCCCATGGAGAGCTGGACCTCGCGCGACGGCAGGCGCTGGACGAGGAACGGGCCGGGCGACCCTCCGGGCGACGTCGTATCGACCCCGGTCTCGCTCGCGCTCAAGGGCGCCGACGTGAGCTTCGCCGACCTCGAGAAGCTGCCGACGGATCCGGAGGCGCTGAAGGCGTGGATCGTCCAGCGCAAGGGCAACCCGAACGACATGTCCGCGTCCGAGATCCAGGGGGACCCCACCCTCACCCTGCTCGCGCTGATCACGGAGCTGCCCGTGCCCACGGAGGTCCGTTCGGCGGCGTTCCGGGCGCTCGCCGCGACGCCGGGAGTCGAGAACACGGGCGCGGTCGAAGGCGGCCAGGCCCTGCGGATGCCCGACCCCGACGGCGAGGGGAAGCCGATCGAGCTGGTCGTCGATCCCGAGAGCGCCCGGGTCGTCCGTGCCAACCTCCTCCTCGCCGGTGACGGAGGCGTGGCGCGGACCGACGGGTACATCACCGTGACCACCGACTGGACGGACGAGCTCCCCGAGACGCCGGAGGGCCGCCCGTGACCAGAGGCGAGGCATTACTCGCCGCCGTCCTGGTGACGGCGGCGACCACGGGCGCGACGCCGGCCCCCACTCAGCAAGCCACCCAGCAGCCTACCCAGCGGCCGGACAGCGTGACCCTGATCACCGGGGACCGCGTCACGGTCACCGGCCAGAGGTATCGCGTGCAGCCCGGTCCCGGCCGTGAGGTCTCCTTCACGCGGCAGGTCCGGGAAGGCCATCTGTACGTGATCCCGTCCGACGCCCTGCCGCTGCTCGCCCAGGACGTACTGGACCGGCGCCTGTTCGACGTCACCCAGCTCCTCCAGTGGCGCTACGGCGACGCCGACACCCCCGACATCCCCATCATCTCGCAGGGGTTCACCAGCTCCCAGGGCCAGGTACGGCGGCTGTCGGCCCTCGGCATGAGCGCGGCCCGCCTGCCCAAGGCGAACGCCGCCCGGACCTGGCACGACCTCACCCGAGCCCGCACTCTGACGGCCGGCCGTACCAAACTCTGGCTGGACGGCCGCAAGGAGTTCACGCTGGACGAGAGCGTCAAGCAGATCGGCGCTCCGCGGGCGTGGGAGCAGGGGTTCACGGGCAAGGGCGTCACGGTCGCGGTCCTGGACTCGGGGTACGACCCCGACCATCCGGATTTGAAGGGCGCGGTCGCCCAGGAACGGAACTTCACCACCGACCCCGACATCCGCGACGAGAACGGCCACGGCACCCATGTCGCCTCGATCGTGGCGAGCCGCGATGAGAAGTACCGGGGGGTGGCGCCGGAGGCGAACCTGGCCATCGGGAAGGTGGGCGGCCGGAGCGGCATGACGGACTCGACCGTCCTGGCCGGCATGGAATGGGCCGCCACCGAGGTCAAGGCCAAGGTGGTGAACATGAGCCTCGGCGCCCCCGACGGCCCCGACCTGGACCCGATGGAACAGGCGGTGAACACGCTGTCGGAGCGTACGGGCACGCTGTTCGTCGTGGCGGCGGGCAACGACCGGCCCATGGTCTTCACTCCCGGCAGCGCCGACGCGGCGCTCACTGTGGGTGCGGTGGACAAGCAGGGCCGGCTCGCCGACTTCTCCGGTTCGGGCCCGCGAGCGGGCGACCACGCGATCAAACCCGACGTCACCGCGCCTGGCGTGGGCATCATGGCCGCCGTTCCCGGGGGCGGTCACGAGTCGAAGGGCGGCACCTCGATGGCCGCCCCCCACGTGGCGGGGGCGGCGGCGATCCTGGCCCAGCGCCATCCCGACTGGACGGGCGCGCGTCTCAAGGCCGCGCTGATCGGCAGCGCCGCGCCGGTCCAGGGGGCGACGCTCTACCGGCAGGGCGCCGGGCTGATCGACCTGGTACGCGTGCTGCGCCAGGACGTCGTGGCCCAGCAGGCCAACGTGTGGGCGGCGTTCCCGTACAACGGCTCGGACGAGCGTACGGCGACCAGGACGATCACGTACGCCAACGCCGGCGAGACCCCCGTCACCCTGGCCCTGGAGGCGGACGGTGAGACGCTGAAGCTGCCGGCCGGCCAGATCACGGTCCCGGCCGGGGGCGAGGCGTCGCTCACGCTCACGATCGACGCCGCGGGGAAGGCGCCCGGCGACTATCCGGGCACGGTGACCGCCAGGTCGGGCGAGACCGTGATCCGCACGCTGGCCGGCGCGTACGTCGAGCCGGAGTCGTACGACGTCACCGTCAACGTCGTCGGCAGGCAGGGCGCCCCGGTCGACCCCTTGATCTGCGAGATCTACGACGCGAGGACCGGCACCATCCACGCCCTGTTCTTCCAGGACGGCGCGGCCAAGGCCCGGCTGCCCAAGGGCGACTGGAACGTCTACGCCTACATGTACGAGAAGATCAACGGCAAGACCGTCGTGACGATGTCCGACAGCCCGCTGAGGGTGGACGGCGACCAGCGGTTCACGGTGGACGCGCGTCAGGGCCGTCCGGTCAAGATCACAGTGGACGATCCGAGCGCGGAGCTCCAGCCGGGGTTCGACGAGGAAGTGGTCCACGGGGCCTGGAGCAACGGCGGAAGCCAGAGCCGGATAGACGCCAACAGCCAGCTCTTCGTCGTCCCGAGTTCCCAGGCCGGGCTGACGTACTCGCTGAGGACCACCTGGCTCAGCAAGGACCGGACGCCCAGCCCGTACGTCTACGATCTCGTCGACCGGCGTAACGGCGGCCTTCCCGAGGATCCTTCGCGCGCCTTCAGGCAGCGGGACCTGGCCAAGGTGACCGCGACCTACCGGGGTTCGGGGGAGTCGGGCACGCCTATGCTCGGGCTGAGCTCCCCTTACTCGCCCGGCTCGACCCTCAGCGGGCCGGTCGGCGAGATCCCGCTACCGGGGACGCTGGTCCAGTACCTGACGCCCGGGCTGGTGTACGAGAGCGGGCTCCAGGTCGGCGACGCGCTGATGTTCGGCGGAAGCAGAATGGCGAAGCGCGGTGAGAGCCGCAGCGAGGTCTGGAACGCCGCGGTCGTCGGGCCGTCGTTCCTGCTGCCAGCCGGTACGCGTACCGGCGACGAGCTGGTCTTCGCGGGGACGGGAATGTTCGCGGACGGGTTCGAGCGCAGGACGGGCTCGGACACCGCCGCCACCGGCACCGCCACGCTGACCAGGGACGGGGCGGAGGTGGCGCGGGCGGAGTTGTCCACCTGCGACGCCTTCGATCCGGGACGGTGTGAGCTGCGGGCCGCCTTGGCCGCCGGGACGGGCGCGTACACGCTCACCGCGTCGATGCGGCGGTCGTCGTCGGCGCTGTCCACGGCGGTGGAGTCGGTGTGGACGTTCCGCTCCGGGACCACCGCGAAGGAGCAGGCGCTGCCGCTGATGGCGGTCCGCTTCCGGCCCGAGGGCCTGGACGACGCCAACCGCGCCGCCGGCGGGAGCGTGACCCGGCTGCCGCTGTGGATCGAGCGTGACCCCGGCTCGGGGCCGGCGGACGTACGGTCGCTCCGGCTGGAGATGTCCGCCGATGATGGGGCTCACTGGCGGGCGGTTCCGGTGGTCCGGAAGGGGTCCGGCTGGACGGCGGCAGTGCCGAACCCCCGTACCGCCGGGTTCGTCTCCCTCCGAGCAGTCGCGACCGACATGTCGGGCAGCGCGGTGACCCAGACCATCACCCGCGCGTACGCCGTGCGCTGATCGGCTGACGCCTGGCGACACGGAGACCTGTCGCCAGGCATCAGCCCAGGTCGCGGTTGCTCACGCCCCGCACCGACCAGGCATGATCACGGGCGCGGTCGAGATCGCCCAGCTTGCGACAGCGCTCACTCAAGTTCAGGTGCCACGGCCGGCCGCTGAAGCGTCTCCCCAGCTTGGGCCGTACGGCGCGGGCCCGTCCTCATCGGTGGAGCAGCGGCTTGTCAGCCAGGCAGCCTGTGGCCATCGCCGGTGCCGAGCATGACCTTGCCGCGGTTGGCGCGGGACTCCAAGCGCCGGTGTGCTTCCGCTGCGTCCTGCAGGGCGAAGACGGAATCCACCGGCACGCGCAGCTCGCCGCCGGCCACCTTCGCGACCAACTGCTCGAGGTCGGCACGCGGGTCGTATCCGAGCTCGACGAGGTTGGCGGACTGGTAGCCGTGGATACTCACGTTCTTCGGATAGAAGTCGCGTGTGTCGATCACGCTCGGCGCCAGGGCGACGTTGGCCAAGGCCACGACCCGCCCGCCCGGCGCGGCGGCTTTGAGGCTCAGCGGGAAGACGTCGCCGCCGACCGTGTCGAGCACCACCTCGGCCCCGCGTCCGCCTGTCAAGGCTTTGACGTGGTCGAGGAGGTCGTCGCCGGACAACTGCCGGGAGTCGAGCACCTCGTGCGCGCCGAGTTCGGCCACCCACGTGGTCTTCTCCTTGGTGCCGGCCGCCGCGATCACCCGCGCCCCGGCCGCCGCGGCGATCTGCACCGCCGCGCTCCCCACGCCACTGGCCGCCGCGTGGATCAGCACCGTCTGGCCGGGTTGGATCTGTCCGAGGGTGGTGAGGCAGTACCAGGCTGTCAGCCACGCGACCGGCAGCGCCGCCGCGTGGAACGGATCCACGCCGTCCGGCAGCGCCAGCACCCGCTCGGTCGAGATCGCAGCCTGCTCGGCGTAGAAACCAGGTGCGTTGGGCTCCCCCCTCATCAGGACCTTCTGCCCGACGCGGAAGCCGTGCGTGCGCTCGCCCAAGGCGCTGATCGTCCCGGCCGCCTCCAGGCCGAGGATCACGGGTGGCGGGTCGGCCCGGTGGTAACGGCCCGATCGGAGGAGCGCGTCGGCCCGGTTCACTCCCACGGCTTCGATCTGAACCAGCACCTGGCCGGGGCCGGGTGACGGATCGGGCACCTCGACGACGTTGAGGACCTCCGGACCTCCGAATGCCTGCACCACCACAGCGCGCATGACTCTCCTTCGTGACACCGTTTGAACAGGTGTCAGCCTGCAACACTGGTTCAACCGGTGTCAACTGGTAGGGTGCTGCCATGAACCCGCGAACGTCCGAGGCCGAGCCGCTTCCCGCCTTCGTCTTCGTCGGCGGCCGACCGTGCCTGGACCTGGTGGACACGCTCGGCAAGCGCGGCACACTCGACATCGAGCGCCTGCCCACGCCCGAGCGCCTCGGCAGGTGGCTGCGCGAGGTCGGTCTCGCCAACAAGCCACCACTGGTCTCCGAGGACGAGCTGGACCAGGCCCGCAAGCTGCGCGAGGCCATTTACCGGCTGGTGCGCTGCGTGCTCGACGGGACGCGCCCGGACCGGCACGCGCTGGCGGTGATCAACCGGATGGCAGCCGTCGCCGATCTTGCGCCGCGACTGGAGGTCGCCACCGCTTCAGGGACGAGCCCCCTCACCGCGCGATGGCCGACCCCCACGCCGGTCGGCGCGGCGCTGTCCACCCTCGCGCGGGACGGGATCGACCTGCTCAGCGGGCCTCTTGCCGCGAGGGTGAAAGAGTGCGAGAGCCCTGACTGCACGCTGGTGTTCCTCGACGACTCCCAGGCGCGCCGCCGTCGCTGGTGTTCGATGGACCGCTGCGGCAACCTTGCCAAGATCGCCAAGTACCGCTCGCGCGGGCGCGACGCCACCTCGTCCGATGGTGCGGCCGATCGATAAGCGGGTGCCGCGATAGCGCAGGTCATTTGTGCTGTATGGATCTTTGGAGCGCCACTGATGAGCACCGTCGTTGTCGTGCTGTCGATCCTGCTCGGTCTGCTGTTCCTCGGGACCGGCGGGGTCAAGGTGCTGAGTCTGCCGCAGTCGCTGGCGATCCGCGATCATCTCGGACTCCGGCCGAGGTTGTGGCAATTGATCGGCGTGTGCGAGTCAGCCGGGGGTCTGGGGCTGCTCGCCGGGCTCGCGGTGCCGTTGCTCGGCGTGGCCGCGTCGATCGGACTGGTCATGTTGATGGCCGGTGCAGTCATCAGCCGGATCCGGGTGTCCGACTCGGCGGCGACGGTATCCGTCGATGTCCTGGTGCTGGCGTTGGTGGTGGTTCTCGTGGTCGTACGCGCGTCGGCGTGACGGGCAGAACAGCCCAGGTTCCGCCTCCGGCTCAAACAGACGACGACCTGTCACACCGGTGCCCCGACTCGGCCTGCTGACGACGGGCGCCGCCACCGTGCTCCATGGTCTCGAACACCAGCGGCCGCGACCGTCATTTCGGGCCGTGACCCTTTATCTTGATCTTCTTCGTCTTGATCTTCTTAGCCTGTCCATGCGGGACGCCGGCCACGTCGGTGGAGAGGGGTGGTTCCGTACGAGCATGCTCCGGTTCGCTCCTCGCGACCCGGCGCTGGCCCGAGATGAGATGGGCCGGCAGCGCCGTATCCGGCTCGATCGCGGTGGGCGGCGGAGTGGCCTCCGTCAGGGGTGGCGAATGGTGCGTGCTCGGCTCGACGCGCCACCACGAGGTGGTCGCCATGACGCTGACGATCAGGGCCGCGATGACGGCCGCCTGCCGCCAATGCTCGACGGCCCACTGCCGGTACGGCGTCCGTTCCCCAAGCGGGCGGCCGACGGGCGAGCCGCTGATCTGCCCGCTGTCACCGTCAACGGTCGGAGGGTCCGAAGAGATCGGAATGACCGGTTGCTCACACAGGGTGGACAGTTGCTCGTGAAGGCGAGCCGCGTCCGTACGCCGGGCCGGATCCTTGTCCAGCAGCCCGGCGATGATCGAGGTGAGCGGCCCTGCGTGCTCCAACGGCAAGGGGTCCGAGGCCATCACCGCGGACAGGGTGGCCAGCTCACTGCTGAACCCGAACGGGGCACGGCCCTCGACCGCCGCGTACAAGGTGGCGCCCAGCGACCACAGATCGGCCTGCGGCGTGGCGGGGCCACCGCGGGCGCGTTCGGGGGCGATGTAGGCGGGGGTGCCGACGACGACGCTCTCCCGGGTGCGGCGCGCCTGGTCATCCAGGGTGCTGGCCAGCCCGAAGTCGGTGAGGATGGCGTGCTCGTCGTCGGTGATGAGGATGTTGGCGGGCTTGATGTCGCGGTGCACGATGCCGCCGGCGTGGGCGGCGCGCAGGGCGTCCAGCACTTCGAGCCCGATTCGAGCGACCGCGGACGAGGGCAGCGGTCCCCGTTCGTTGATCACCTGGGCGAGGCTGGGGGCGGGGACGAGCTGAAGTACGATCCACGGCCGTTCGTCGGCGACCACGACGTCGTACACGGCTGCTATGCGCGGGTGGCTCAGCCGCGCGGTCAGGCGAGCCTCGCGCAGGGTCCGCCTGAGCAGCGCCTCGCGCTCTGGCCCCGGCTGGTGCGGGATGCGGATCTCCTTGACCGCCACCTGCCGATCCAGCAGCTCGTCATGAGCGCGCCAGACCCTGCCCATGGCCCCTCGGCCCAGCTCGGCCAGTAACCTGTACCGAGCCCCTAATAACCATCCTTCATAGCCTGTAACGGGCATGACGACATGAGTACCCGATCATCGTCCGTACATGCACACCCGCGATCTTCGACTGTTGGTTCCCGGAGAATGTCGGTTTGTCCGGCCGTTCTCGCCGAGGAAGAAGCAGTGCTTCGCATACGGCCGACCGGTTGGCCGCCTGCCGGAACGCCTGAGACACCGGCCCGGCGATCACCGAAGCGATGGCCTCCTCGCCGCAGTGGCCAGGCAGGAGGCCGGCAGCGGGAACCAGCGCAGCCGCTCGAAGTCGTCCGGCAGGCCGGGCGGGCGCAGGTCGATCTCGTCGGGGCGGGCCGCCAGGATGGCCCGCGCCTCCTCCAGGTAGCCGGGCAGGGCGTCCTCGCCGGCCCGGACATGTGGGGCGGGCGGCGCGCCGGGGTCGTCAAAGCGCAAGTCGGAAAGGTGCAGTGGCGGCTCGGCGGAGTCGCGGTGGTGCCGCCACAGCCCGGTACGGGGCTCGAAGCGGTAATCGGGCAACAACCGGTGGCCGTACCGGGCGACCAGTTCGACGGCCTCGATGAGGTAGTCGCAGACCGCGTCCGAGACGAAGTAGTTGAAGTTGATGCGTACCCAGCCCGGTTTGATGCCCTGGCAGCCATGCCCGATCTCCTCCTCGAAGGCCCGCGAGCGCGCGGCGTCGATGGCCAGCAGGCGGTGGCCGTAGGGGCCGGCGCAGGAGCAGCCGCCGCGCGCCTGGATGCCGAGCAGGTCGTTCAGCACCGCCACCACGTAGTTGTGGTGCAGGAACAGCTCCCCGGACCGGATGCGTACCGACACGATGGACAGCCGCCGAGAGTGCCGGTCGCCGAGGATCTCGATGTTCGGGTTGCTCTCCCATCGACGCAGGGCCCGTTGCCAGAAGCGTTCCTCACGAGCCTGGATGAGGTCGGTGCCGATGGCCTGCTTGAGCCGGAAGACCAGCCCGGCGCGGATCGACTCGACGATGGCCGGTGTGCCGCCCTCCTCGCGGGCGACCGCGTCGTCGAGATAGCGGTGCCCGGTGGGGTCCACGAACAGCACGGTGCCGCCGCCCGGCGCGGTGGGCACCCGGTTGCGGACCAGTTCGCGCCTCACCACCAGGGCACCGGGCGTCTGCGGCCCGCCGATGAACTTGTGCGGCGACAGGAAGATCGCATCCTTGTGGTCGTTCGCCCCGGGCGCGCTGGCGGCCATCCGGATCGGCACGTACGGCCCGGCCGCCGCGTAGTCCCAGAACGACAGCGCGCCGTGCTCGTGGAGCAGCGCCGCGATGCGCTCGGTGTCGGACAGGATGCCGGTCACGTTCGAGGCGGCCGAGAAGCTGCCGATCAGCAGCGGCCGGCCGGCGTGGCGCGCCAGCTGGACACGCAGGTCGTCGCAGTCGATGTGGCCGTCGCGGTCCTCGCCGATGGCGACGGTGTCGGCGATGGACTCGCGCCAGGGCAACTCGTTCGAGTGGTGCTCGTACGGACCGACGAACACCACCGGCCGGTCCTCCTCCGGGACCATCGGCGCGTACCGGCCGGGGACCCGCAGCTCCAGGATGCCGACGAGCTTGTTGATCGCCGCGGTCGCGCCCGAACCGCAGAAGATCACCACGTCGTCCGGGCCACCGCCGACGGCGTCGTGGACGGCGCCGCGGGCCTCCTCGCGTAATCGGCTGGTCTGCAGCCCGGTTCCGGAGCTCTCGGTGTGGGTGTTGGCGTAGCGCGGCAGGACGTGGTCGCGGACGAAGTCCTCGATGAAGCCGAGCGACCGGCCCGAGGCGGTGTAGTCGGCGTAGATGATGCGGCGCGGTCCGTACGGGCCCCGCAGCACCTCGTCGTCGCCGATGACGGCGGCGCGGATGCGCTCCAGCAGCGGCGAGGTCGGCGGTTCGGAGGCGGATCGTCGTGTCTGCACGCATCCAGGATCCCCCGCTCGCCGGCCCGGGCAACAGGCCGCCGCGGGGATGCTCGCCCGCACCTGGCCGGCCTTCCGCTGTCTGGAATCCACCTGGTCACAGGCTCCCACCGAACTACGTCCTGTTCCCGTTCATCACGGGATCAGGGCTGTCGGTGCTTCATGTCGCTTGCTTCCTGCTGACGGAGTCGAAGCCCGGGGCCGCAGGAAGGTCACGCCCGCGCATATCGCGGCCAGCAGGAGAATGCAGGCCCACGCGAACCAGTCGCCGAACCTGGTGTACAGGGTCCGCACCGCACGGTCCGGCAGGTCCGCGGTCACCGACACGAAGGAGTCGTCCGTGGTGCGGGCCTCGGCCAGCAGGCGACCGTTGGGGTCGCTCACGGTCAGGGCGCCCTGCCGGGACGCTCGTGCCACCGTCAGGCCGTTCTCGATCCCGCGCGTGATCGCCATCCGGCTGTGCAGCCAGGCGTCGTCGCCGAAATCCCAGGCCGGTACGAACAGCGCGGTCGCCCCGTCGCGCCGGTAGTCGCGGACCAGGTCGGGGAAGTCGAGATCGAAGCAGATCGCGATCGCCCATCGCCCGCCGGACCCGGGTACGAACGCCTGCGCCGTTCCTGCCTGGAACTCGCTCTCCAGGCCCGGGACGAGGTGGCGCTTGACGTACTCGACGGGCCGGCCGCCGTGGGAGGGGAAGTCGATGGCCGCGTTGTACTCGCGGCCGTCCCTGGTGAGGATCAGCCCGACGATGATGTCGAGGCGATGGTCGGAGGCGAGCCGGGACAACGGTCCGGCGAGCGACGGCAGGTCCGCCTCATCCACCCGGAACGCCTTCTCGGGAAGTACGACGACGTCGGCGCCACGCTCGGCCAGGGCCGGGATGCGGCTCATGTAGCCGGCCAGCAGGGTTCGCCCTTCGGGACCGGTCACCGCCGCCGGGTCGATCGACCGGTCGGTGGCCAGCATCGCCGCCTTGACCGCCGTTCCCGCTTCGGCCGGCCGTAGCTGCCAGAATCCGTATCCCGCCGCCACGGCCGCGACCAGCGCGGCGGCCACGGCCACCCGCACCCGGCCGACCGCAGCGTGCGTCAGCAGGGCGGCGGCCGCGGCCGGGGCTCCCATCAGCAGGAACGTCACTCCCCATGGCCCGGTGGCCGAGGCGAGCTGGATGACGGGAAGGACGTCGGCCTGGGTGTAGGCCAGGCTCCACCAGGCGCCGTTCGGTGTGATCAGCGACAGCGCGTACTCGATGACGGCCCACGCCGCCGGGACGACGCCGACGGCCATCAGCGGGCGTCCGCGCAACGTCAGGCCCCGGTAGGCGATCACCACCAGGCCGAACAGCAGCGCCGAACCGACGAGCAGGAGGACGACCATCACCGGCGGTATCTGCACCGTGTTCAGGAAATATCCCCACATGGGGGTCTGGCCTGCGAGCCAGGCGACGGACGCGCTGGCGAGTGCCGCACGCGCCGAGTAGCGCGGCACCAGGACGAGGATCGGGATCGGCGCGATCCACGTACACCAGGGCACCGGCCGCAAGCCGGTTCCGAACCAGAACAGCGTGGCCGACAGCACCGCCGCGGCGATCAGCCACCATCGTTGTGATCTCATCGAGCAGACTCCTCCACCTGGGAACTGCCTCGATACTCCGCACCGGAGCCCTGCCGCCACATCGGCGGGAAGAGTGATCTCCGCACTCCCCCTCACGGACGCTCAGGCGCCACCGGCGACGATGAGTCCCGACTCGTAGGCGAACACGACCGCCTGTACCCGATCGCGCAGTCCCAGTTTCGTCAGGATTCGGCTGACATGGCTCTTGACCGTGTACTCGCTGACGACCATCTCGCCGGCGATCTCCGCGTTGGACAGCCCCCGGGCCACCAGCCGCAGCGTCTCGGCCTCACGGCTGGTCAGCTCGGTGAGGCGGGCGGCCAGCCGGGGCGCCACCCCATGATTCGGCCGCAGGACCAGGTCCTCGATGAGACGTCTGGTCACCGTGGGCGCCAGCAGGGACTCTCCCGCCGCCACCACGCGCACCGCCGCGACCAGTTCGTCGCGACGGATGTCCTTCAGCAGGAATCCGCTGGCCCCCGCGCGCAGCGCGTCGTAGACGTACTCGTCCAGATCGAACATGGTCAACACCAGCACCTTGGCGGACGTCGCCGAGCAGATCCGCTCAGTCGCCTCGATCCCGCCCATGCCGGGCATCCTGATGTCCATCAGCACGACGTCCGGGCGCAGCTCGGTGGCTGCCTGAACGGCCTCGGCGCCGTCGGCCGCCTCGCCGACGACGGTGATGTCGGCCTGAGCGTTCAGGATCATGGCGAAGCCGCCCCGGAACAGATCCTGATCGTCGGCCACGAGCACGCGGAGCATACGCCTATCCAACCGGAAGCGTGGCCACCACCACGAAGCCCTTGTCCCCCGGACCGGCGTGCAGCGTCCCCCCGCAAGCGGTGGCCCGTTCGCGCATCCCGATCAGGCCATGCCCTCCGGGGGCGCCGTCCACGCCGCTGCCGTCGTCGGTCACCTCGACCCGCAGCGCGCTCGGCGTCCAGCACAGTCGTACCCGCGCGGTGCGCGCGTGCGCGTGGCGCAGCACGTTCGTCAGCGCCTCCTGCACGATCCGGTACGCCGCCACGTCTACCTCCGCGGGGATCGGCCGCGACGGGCCGTCGCTGGTCAAGGTCACCCGCAGCCCGGTACGGCCGGTCCGCTCGACCAGGTCCGGCAGGGCCGCGAGCCCGGGTTGCGGCTCCCGGTGACCGTCCTGGCCCGAGCGCATCGCGCCGAGCAGGGCCCGCAGCTGGGCGATCGCGCCCCGGCCGGTGTCGGCGATCGCGTCGAAGGCGGCCTCCGCACGTTCGGGATCGGCCCGGAGCATCAGCGGCCCGGCCTCAGCCTGGACGACGATGAGGCCGACCGAGTGGGTGAGGATGTCATGCATGTCCCGGGCGATGCGAGCCCGCTCGTGAGCTGCGGCGATGGCGCGCTCCCGCTCCATCCGCAGGGCGCGTTCGGCCAGCTCGGCGGCTCGGGCGCGGCGGGCGCGGGTACTGGTGCCCAGCGCGTACGCCGCGACGAACGCCGTACCCACCACCCGATAAGAATCCAGATCTTCCTGCGGCAGGACGAGCGAGACGTACACTCCGGCGCCGATGACCGGGACGGCCACCAGCCGCAGCAGCGGCGGGCTCAGCGCGGCGATGGTGTAGGTGCCGACCAGCGGCCCGTACGGCAGCATCGGCTTCTCCCACATCACCAGCGCCGTCATCGCCAGCCCGACCACACCGGTCACCACGAGTGGCGCCGTCCGCCGCCACAGCACCGGCACCGAAGCCAGCACGGCCAGCGTGACCACCCACCACGGCTGCGGGAAGGGGACCAGCGCGGGACCGACGGTGGCGGCCGACACGACGACAGTGATCGCGATGTCGACCACGCGTGGGGGTACGTTCTGGAACCGGGTGCGCAGCCGCTCAGTGAGTCCGGGCATCTCGCCCAGTATCAGGATTCATGCCGCCCGGCGCATCCCTCTCACGACGGACAGCGTCCCTCACTCTCAGGAGTGGTCCTGGTGCCCGCGTCGCCGAAGAACGCGTCCGCCATCCGCTCAGCGCCCATTGGAGAACATTCTACGTTCACCGTCTATTTAACATGGGACGTTGGACGTAGGATGTCCCCTCGTAACCTTCTCCTGTCAGGAAGGGCGTGGACATGCACGATGGCCATCCCCCGGAGGGCCGTGCCGGACGTCGATCCCGGCGCCGACGGGCGGGCGCCGTAGTGGTGCTCGCCGGCTTACTCGTCAGCGCGTTCGCCGGGCCGGCGACCGCGGCACCGGCACCGGCACCGGCACCGGCACCGGCACCGGCGGAAACGTTCGAGGCCGGCGCGACCGCCGAAGCCGCACCGTTCGTGGACGAGCAGGTGCTCTACAAACAGGGCGACTTCGGATACGGCTGCTTCCGGATCCCCGCCGTGGTGCGGGCCACGAACGGCATGCTCCTGGCGTTCGCCGAGGGACGGGTGAAGGACTGCGGCGACGACGAGGACATCGACCTCGTGGTGCGCCGTTCCGCCGACAGCGGCCGGACCTGGGGCCCGCTGCAGGTGATCTCGGAGGGCAACGGCACGACCCACGGCAACCCGGTGCCGATCGTCGACGAGCGCACCGGGCGGATCGTGCTGGTGAGCACCCACAACGGTCCGGAGCCGTGCCCGAACGGCTGTGACCGCGACCCCTGGGTGCAGTTCAGCGACGATCACGGGGCGACCTGGTCGGCCGCCAGGGAGATGACCGAGGGCAAGCGTCCGGAGTGGAACTTCTGGTACGCCACCGGCCCGATGCACGGCATCCAGCTCAAGCGGGGCCCGCACGCCGGGCGGCTGGTCGTCGGGGCGAGTTTCGAGAGCTGGGACCGGGTCGGCAAGCACGTCTACGGCACACACCTGCTCTACAGCGACGACAGCGGGGCGACGTGGAACATCGGCGCCGAGACGTCCCGCGATGACGGCACGGTCATCGCCCAGGAGGTCACCGTCGTCGAGCTGACCGACGGGCGGATCTACGCCTCGGCCCGTGAGCGCGGCACCGACGAGGGCAGCCGGGCGTACGCGACCAGCAGCGACAGCGGCCAGACGTGGGACGCCCCGTTCCGCACCGTGCCGGCGCTGGCGACGACCGACGTCCAGGCGTCGCTGCTGCGGTTCAGCGACGGGCGCATCCTCTTCTCCTCGCCGATGCACCCGGGCGCCCGGGAAGCGATGGGGATCCGGTCGTCCTACGACGAGGGGCGCCGCTTCGAGACCTGGGACGAGGGCAAGGTCTTCTACTGGGGGCCGACGGCGTACTCGGACATGGTGCGTCTGGACGGCGACGAAGCGGCCCTGATGTACGAGGCCGGCACCATCACGCCGTACGAGCAGATCCGCTTCGCACGGTTCAACGAGGCGTACCTGGAGACGCCGAACGGCACCCCGCCCGGCATCCCCGGCCCTCCGGCGCCCGGCCCGACGACGCCGGACAAGTCGCCGTACCGCAACCAGGCGTATGTCCGCGGCGGCGCTCAGACCACCGACGGGCGGTTCGGCAACGGGCTGGCTCTGGACCGGGTGGACGACCGGGTGGAGGTGCCGTTCAACGACTCCATCGACCTCGGCGCGAAGGACTTCACGCTGACCTCCTGGATCCGGTACTCGGAGCAGACCGGCTCGCACGCGATCCTCTGGTTCCATCGGGTGAACAGGGGCACCAACCCGCCGGCGCTGTGGCTGCGGGCCGAACCGGCCAGCAACCGTATCCGGGCGGTCCTCTCCGTCGGCCGGTTCAACGTGACCGTGCAGTCGCCGAGCGCGTACAACGACGGGCAGTGGCACTTCGTGGCGCTCCAGCGGGTACGTGGCGAGCTCCGGCTCCTGGTGGACGGCGTACAGGTCTCGTCTGCGGCGGCGCCGCCCGGCTCGCTGACCCTCGGCAAGGAGTTCGGGCTCGAGGGAATCCACATCGGGCAGCGGTTGGACGGCGTGGACCGCTTCCGTGGGTCGCTGGACGAGGTACGCGTCTACCGGCGTGCCGTCACCGACGCCGAGCTGGACCTGATCCGGCAGCGGAACCTCCCGGTGGGCGGTCAGCTCGGGCTGCGGCTGCTGTTCGACCACGTCAGCTGAAGCCGTTCGGCGATGGCGCTCGCCGGCCCCGGCGGGCGCCATCGCCGAACCTTGACGGCGAAGGACGTCCTACGTCCTGTGCTGATCGCCGGGGAAGAGCTCGGGCAGTTGTGCCCGGGCCAGTGGCCTGAGCCGTACGGCGAGCGAGGCGTCGACCGACTCGTACGGCCACCGGACTCGAGTGCCGATGTCGGCCCAGCCGCCGAGGTGGGCCAGGAACTTGTCCAGCGCGGGGTTGGCGTACCCGCTGTGCCGGAGCGGCTGGACATGCGCGGCGAAGAACTCGTGGATCCGTCGTTCCACGTCGAGCGCGGCATCGGGTCGCGCGACCATCATCCGCTGCCATGCCATGGCGCCGGCCGGGCTGAGGGCGGCGATGTTCGAGTAGGAGCCGGCGGCGCCGTGCCGCCGTCCGGTCGCCAGGTCGTGGCCGGCGACGAAGACGGCAAGGCCGGCCGCGTGGCGCCGCATCTCCGCGTACCAGCCCGCGTCGCCGCCGGCCACCTTGATCCCGATGACCGCGGGAACCTCACGGCGGATCACCGGGTACAGGTCGGCCGGCACCTGCGTCTTGGCGTGCGGCGGGTTGTACAGCACGAGCGGCACCGGGTCGGCGGCGGCCGCGACGCGGGCCAGGAAGCGCACCACCTCGCCGCGCGACAGCGGCAACCAGTCCGGCAGCGTCACCTGGATCGCACCGGGCCGGAGCACTCGCGCGCGGGCCACTCTGGCCAGGCAGGTCTGCGCGCTCATGTGGCCGGCGCCGATCTGGAACGGGAGCCCGTGCCGTTCGCACCGCTCGGCCATCAGCGCGTTGACGCGGTCGTACTCATCCTCACCGAGCGCGTGGAACTCGCCCGCGGTGCCGTGCGCGTACAGGCCGTCAAGCCCCGCGGCGACGAGCACGTCCAGCGCCGCCTCAAGGCGTGTCCAGTCGATCGACTCGTCGTCCCGGATGGGCAGCAGGACCGTGCCCCAGGTGCCGCCGAGCGACCCCGGCGTCAACGTCTCCACGGCACCCCGCCATCCGTTCGGTACACGTAGAACATCCTATGTCCCGTGATGAGCGCGCGAACAGGCCATGTCCGCCCGGGGGGTCATCTGTGTCGTCGGCGTAAACTTTCCCCTACCGGGCTGGCCTTCCGGGACCAAGAGGCGGGATGTTTGACGCAAGGCCTTCGACGAGCCTGGGGGTGGCATGCGTACACGTGACGATGCGTCACTTCAGGAGCGTATCGTCGCCCTGATTCACGAGCGCGGACTGGCCCCCGGGTCGCCGATGCCGACCGAAGTGCAGTTGATGGAGCTGCTCGGGGCGAGCCGCAACAGCGTCCGCGAGGCCGTGCGGGCGCTGCAGGCGTTGGGCATCGTCGAGATCCGGCACGGACATGGGACGTTCGTCGGGCACGCGTCGCTCGACGCGCTGACTCCGTCGTTCGCCTTCCGGGTGCGTTCGGGGCCGGGTGGGATCCGCGCGCTGCACGATCTGGTCGAGGTCCGCGAGCTGCTCGAGACCGGGCTGATCGGCCAGGTGGCTCGGAGCACCAGCGCCCCCCGGCTGGCCGCGTTGGAGGCCCTGGCCAATGGCATGGATCGGGACCGGGAAGCCGATCGGGCGTTCCACGCGCTGCTGTACGACTCGTGCGGCAACGAGCTGGTGCTGCAGCTGATCGGCCTGTTCTGGGACGTCTACCACGAGGTCGAGCCGACGCTCGGCCCGCCGGAGGAGCGGAGCGCCGAGATCGCGGTCAACCACCGCCGGATCGTGGCGGCGCTTCGCGCTCGGGACGCCGAGGCCGCACGGGAGGCGATGCGGCTGCACTTCCGCGACGTCAAGGCGCGCATCGAGCGGGCGGAGGCCCGGGCCGTACCCGCGCCGACCTGACCTCGGTCACACCCGTCCGACGGCAGTGAGGCCGGCCGTGACGCGCATTCGGCGCGCTTTGCCAGGAAGCCTTAAGGATCAATCGGTTGATCGCCGTATTGAGCGCTATTAGCCTGCATCCCACCCTCATCGTCGGACAATTGTAAAGAAGGCGGTCATGGCCATATCCCGACATATCCGCAGAGCTTTAGCGGTGGCCACCGCGCTTGTTCTCAGCCTGAGCCTGGTTTCGCAAGCAAGCGCGGGGACGGTGACGGTCGCCAAGCCCCAGCGGCCGAACATCATCTTCTTCCTCGTCGACGACATGTCCGCCGACCTGCTCGCGTACATGGACACCGTGCGCGGCCTGGCCGACGACGGCACGACGTTCAGCAACTACTACGTGTCCAACTCGCTGTGCTGCCCGTCACGCGCCTCGATGTTCACCGGCCAGTTCCCGCACAATACCGGCGTGGCCACGAACAAGAACTCCGATCGCGGTGGCTACAAGGCGTTCGCACCGCACGAGCCCAGGACCTACGCCGTCTCGCTGGAACAGGCCGGATACCGCACCGGCTACCTCGGCAAGTACATCAACGAGTATCCGGTGGACGCCGATTACCACGTCCCGCCCGGCTGGGACGAGTGGCATGTGGCGGCCGGCGGCGGTTACAGCGAGTTCAAGTACCAGCTCACCCGCTACGTCAAGGGGGAGGCTCCCGGCCTGGACACCTCCGACGGCACTTACCTGGTGGACGAGCTCGCCAAGCGGGCCACGGACTTCATCGAGCGCTCCCGCGAGCGCGCCCCGGACCGGCCGTTCTTCCTCCAGGTCTCGCCGTTCGCGCCGCACTCCAGGATCGGTGCCAAGCCGGGCGACAAGGAGCCGCGCTTCCCGCCCGCCCGCCGCGACCGGCCGAAGACCCAGTTCCCGGCCGGGGAGTTCCCGCACGGCGACTGCGGCGGGCCCGATTGCAACGACATCGACGTGAGCACGTTGCCGGCGTTCAACGAGGACACCGCCGACAAGCCCTCGTGGGTACGCCGCGCTCCGCTCGCCCCCGCGCTGGTCAAGGAGCTGCGCAAGGACTTCCGCGACCGGATCCGCATGGTGCAGTCGGTGGACGACATGGTGGCGCGTGTCCTTTCCACGCTGACGGACGCTGAAAAGCGCAACACGTACGTGGTGTTCACCAGCGACAACGGCTTCCATCTCGGCCAGCACCGCCTCGTACGCGGCAAGTCCACCGCCTACGACCACGACGTCCGGGTGCCGCTGCTGGTCAAACGTCCTGCGGCGGGACGGCACGGCGACCTGGTGACCGGCGCCATCGCCCAGAACGTCGACCTGTTCGCGACCTTCCTCGACATGGCCGGGGTCGCCGCGGCCACCCGTGACAGCCGCGACGGGCGCAGCCTGCTGCCGCTCATCCAGGGCCACAAGGTGAAGGACTGGCGGAAGACGGCGCTGATCGAGCACGTCAAGCCCAACCCGGCCGCGCCGGGCGAGCCGGACCCCGATGCCGAGCCGCTCGAGGCGGGGAACTCACAGCCGCCCAGCTACGCGGCGGTGCGCACTGCCGGAGAGCTGTACGTGGAGTACGAGGGCGAGGTGCAGCCCGAGTACTACAACACGGTGGCGGATCCGAACCAGGAGTCCAACGACCCCGGCAACGCGAGGACGTCCGACCTGGGCAAGATCCTCGACGCCATGGTGGGATGTGGGAAGCCTGGCGCGCCGGACTGCTGGACCGCGGCCCGACTCTGACTCACCTCACCCCGGTCAGACGCTCGGAGAGCACAGGCGTTGAGGAGCCTTGCCCAGGTCAGTCGTCCTCACCCGCCAGGATCCGCCGTACCTCCTCGGCCATGTAGGGGGCGTCGTCCGGCCAGGAAGCCGCAACGCCTTCCAGGAGTTCGCGGTGGGCGTCCAGCCGGTCGCCGTCGGTCGCCCGCCGCCTCAAGGTGCCCACCACCCACGACGGCGTGGACGGCCTGATCGCCATGGACGGCTTCGCCGACATCGACATCGTCTTCGACGCCACCTCCGCCAAGGCCTACCTCGCCGACGCCGCCAAGCTGGAGCCGTACGGCAAAACCCTCATCGCCCCCGATCGGCCCGTTCGTCGTCCTCCCGGTCAACCTCGACGCCCACCTCGGCGCGGGCAACCTCAACCTGGTCACCTGCGGCGGCCAGGCCACCATCCCCGTCGTGCACGCCGTCTCCTGCGTCGCCCCTGGTCGCATACACCGAGATCGTCGCCTCCATCGCCTCGAAGCCGGCCGGCCCCCTGTTCGCCCTGGACCAGCTCTCCTCTTCCGACCAGCCATACTCCGGTTCTCATCTGTCTCCTCGCTCGATCGTTCACCGGGACGGTGGGCGGCGGCCACTGTGCGGCCGCCGCCCGGCCTGGTGGGTCATTCGGAGGAGAAGGCGGCGTCGAAAGCGGCGGCCGGTGGGGTGATGGCGTTGAGCGAGCGGATGTAGGCGAGGGATTCCGGCGCGCCGTGCAGCCGGTCCATGCCCGCGTCCTCCCACTCGATGGAGATCGGGCCGTCGTAGCCGATGTGGTTGAGCGCGCGGAAGCACGCCTCCCACGGCACGTCGCCCCGGCCTGTGGACACGAAGTCCCAGCCACGCCGGGGGTCGGCCCACGCCAGGTGGGAGGCCAGACGGCCGCGCCGGCCGTCGCGGGTGGCCACCCGGGCGTCCTTGCAGTCCACGTGGTAGATCCGGTCGGCGAAGTCGAGGATGAAGTTCGCCGGGTCCAGGTCCTGCCACACCATGTGCGAGGGGTCCCAGTTCAGCCCGAAGGCCGGCCGGTGCCCGATGGCCTCCAGCGTCCGCACCGTGGTGTGGTAGTCGTAGGCGATCTCGCTCGGGTGCACCTCATGGGCGAAGCGCACCCCGACCTCGTCGAAGACGTCGAGGATCGGGTTCCACCGGTCGGCGAAGTCGGCGTACCCCGCCTCGATCATCGACGGGGGCACCGGCGGGAACATCGCCAGCGTGTGCCAGATTGACGACCCGGTGAAGCCGACGACGGTCGTCACGCCGAGCGCGGCCGCCGCGCGGGCGGTGTTCTTGATCTCTTCGGCGGCGCGCCGCCGTACGCCTTCGGGTTCGCCGTCGCCCCAGATGCGGGCGGGCAGGATGCCCTTGTGGCGCTCGTCGATGGGGTGGTCGCAGACCGCCTGGCCGACCAGGTGGTTGGAGATCGTCCACACACCGAGGTTGTACTTGGCCAGGGTCTCCTTCTTGCGTTCGATGTAGGAGTCGTCCGCGAGGGCCTTGTCGACCTCGAAGTGGTCGCCCCAGCAGGCGATCTCCAGGCCGTCGTAGCCCCACTCCGACGCCAGCCGGCAGACCTCCTCGAACGGCAGGTCCGCCCACTGCCCGGTGAACAACGTGACCGGCCTCGTCATGAACCCTCCACAGTGATGAAGCGGCTGTTCTCAGCCGCGCTCTGCTCGACGGCCGCCAGCACCCGCTGCACCCGCAGGCCGTCCTCGAAGGACGGTGTGGGGTCGGTGCCGGCGGCGATCGCCTCCAGGAAGTCCTTCGTCTCGTGGACGAAGGTGTGCTCGTACCCGAGGCCGTGGCCCGGCGGCCACCACGCCCCGGCGTACGGGTGGTCCGGCTCGGTCACCAGCACCCGCCGGAATCCGTGCTCGGCGCTGTCGATGGTGTGGTCGTGGAACCACAGGTCGTTCATCGACTCGAAGTCGAAGGCCAGGCTGCCCAGGGCGCCGTTGATCTCGATGCGCAGCGCGTTCTTACGCCCGGTCGCGAAGCGGGTGGCCTCGAAGGAGGCCAGCCCGCCGCCGCTGAGCCGTCCGATGAACAGCGCCGCGTCGTCCACGGTGACCGCGCCCCTCCCGGTGCCGCCGCCGGCCGAGAGCCCGGCCGAACTGGCCGCCAGGGGACGCTCCTTGACGAAGGTCTCGGTCAGCGCCGCCACCCCGGTCAGCCGCTCACCGGTGATGAACTCGGCGACGTCGATGATGTGAGCGCCGATGTCGCCGAGGGCCCCGGAGCCGGCCTTGTCCTTCTGGAGCCGCCAGACCAGGGGAAACTCGGGGTCGACGATCCAGTCCTGCAGATACTGCGCCCGTACGTGCCGGATCGCGCCGAGCATGCCCTCTTCGACGAACCGCCGGGCCAGCGCGACGGCGGGCACGCGGCGGTAGTTGAAGGCGACCATGCTGCGCACGCCGCGCGCCGCCGCCTCCTTCGCCACCGCGGCCATGGCCTCGGCCTCGGCGACGGTGTTGGCGAGCGGTTTCTCGCAGATCACGTGCTTGCCTGCCGCCAGCGCCGCGACGGCGATCTCGGCGTGCGAGTCGCCGGGCGTGCAGATGTCGACGATCTGCACGTCGTCGCGGTCGAGGAGGCGCTTCCAGTCGGGCTCCGCGCCGGCCCACCCCAGCTTCTCGGCGGCCTGCGCGGCCGCCTCGGCGGATCTGCCGGCCACGGCCACCATCGAGGGTCTGAACGGCAGGTCGAAGAACGCGTCCACGCTGCGCCACGCCTGGGAGTGGGTACGGCCCATGAACGCGTAGCCGACCATGCCGATCCCGATGACAGGCCTCATGACTCGAACCCGAGGGGCAGGTACTGGGCGGCGTTGTCCTTGGTGATGGTCTCCGAAGCCAGGGTGATCGACTGCGGCACCTGCTGCTCCAGCAGGTCGCTCATGCCCTTGCCCTGGGCGATCAGCCGGGCGATCTTGATCGCCGAGGCGGCCATGGTGGGGGGATAGGTGACGGTGGCCTTCAGCACGCCGCTGTCGGCCTGGATGTCACGCATCGCGTTGGCCGAGCCCGCGCCGCCGACCATGAAGAACTCGTTGCGACCGGCCTCCTTGATCGCCGCCAGCACGCCGATGCCCTGGTCGTCGTCGTGGTTCCAGATCGCGTCGATCTTCTTGTGCGCCTGGAGCAGGTTGGCGGCCACCTGCGTTCCGGACTCCACCGTGAACTTGGCGTCCTGTTGCGCGGTCACCTTGAAGCCGTACGTCTTCAGCGCGTCGGCGAAGCCCTTGCTGCGGTCCTGGGTCAGCGGCAGCGTGGCGATGCCCTGGATCTCCAGGATGACCGGGTTGGAGACGCCCTTGTCCTTCAGCGTCTTGCCGATGTGGTGTCCGGCGGCCACACCCATGCCGTAGTTGTCCCCTCCGATCCAGGCCCGGTACGACAGCTTGTCCGGGAAGACGCGGTCCACGTTGACCACCGGGATGCCCGCGTCCATGGCCTGCCGGGCGACCTGGTTGAGCTGCTGGCCGTCGTTCGGCAGGATCACCAGCACGTTGACCTTCGCCTGGATCAGCGACTCCACCGCCGAGATCTGCTGGTTGATGTCGTTGGTCGGCTCGACCGGCTTGAATTCGACGTCGGTGTACTGCTTGGCCGCGTCCGCCGCGTTCTTGCTGATGGCGGCGATCCAGCCGTGGTCGGCGGCCGGGGCCGAGAAGCCGATGACGACCTTGTCGCCAGGGGCGTCGTTGCCGTCCTTGGCCGCGGGAGCGGCGGCGGGCGCGCTCGCCTGCTGGGTGGCGACCGGCTCGTTGCTGGTGCAGGCGCTGATGAGGGCACCCGCGCCAAGGGCGGCGCCGCTGAAGAGGAAGCCGCGCCGGGCGACGTTCTTGTCCATGTCTTCTCTCCTTGCTGAAGCCGGAAGGCTTGCGATCCGGCCCTGGTGTCAGGTGTGTGTTTTGAGGCTTCGCCGCTGCAGCAGCACGGCGGCGACGATGATCGCGCCCTTGGCGATGAGCTGGTCGGCGGTGTTCAGGCCGTTCAAGATGAACAGGTTGGTGATCACAGTGAAGATCAGCAGACCGAGGATCGATCCGATGATCGTGCCCCGGCCGCCGCTCAGCAGCGTCCCGCCGATGATCACTGCGGCGATCGCGTCCAGCTCGTACAGGTCGCCGTGTGTGGACGATCCGGTCGTGGTCCTGGCCATGATCAGCACCGCGGCGATCCCGCAGCACAACCCCGACAGGGCGTACAACAGCAGCGTGTGCTTGCGCACGTCGATGCCGGCCAGGCGGGCGGCCTCGGGGTTGCCGCCGACCGCGTAGGTGCGCCGGCCGAACGTCGTGCGGTTGAGCACCAGCCAGCCGAACAGCACCACCAGCGCGAACACGTACACCAGCAGCGGCAGCCCGAGCACCCGCGTGGTCGACAGGCTCACGATCATCGAGTTGTCCTGCTGCACGAGCTGTGTGCGCTGGTTGGACATCCGCTGCGCCAGGCCGCGCCCGGCCACCATCATCGCCAGCGTCGCGATGAACGGCACCATCCGGCCGTAGGCGATCAAGATCCCGTTCAGCAGGCCCGCGCCGGTGCCCACCAGCACCGCGCACACGATCATCACGACCGGCCCGTAGGACTGGGTCGCCAGCGTGGTCGCCCATACCGACGCCAACGCCATCAGCGCGCCCACCGACAGATCGATGCCACCACCGATGATCACGAACGTCATGCCAACAGTGATCACCCCGATGGTCGAGGCCAGCGCCAGGATGCTCACCAAGTTGGAGGAGGTGGCGAAGTTCTCCGGCCTCGTCACCAATCCCACGATCGCCAGCAGTGTCAACGCCGCGACCAGCCCCAGATGCCGGACCTCACCCAGCCGGCCGAACGGCCCGCCCGGTCCCGCCGCCTTCAACCGCGGACCTGTCGGCGCGGCCCGATCGACCTCAGTCATGCGATGCTCCTTCGGTGGGAGGATTTGCCACATCGGATCCGGGCCTCTGTCCTGCGGAGACCATCACCAGGTCGAGCACCCGGTGCTCGTCCAGGTCCTCGGCCGGCGCCTCATGGACGATCCGGCCCTCGCGGATGACCAGCACGCGGTCGGCCAGGCCCAGCACCTCGGGCACCTCGCTGGACACCAGCAGCACACCGATGCCGTCGTCGGCCAGCTTGCGCACCAGCGCGTACAGCTCGGCCCGGGCACCGACGTCCACCCCACGCGTGGGCTCGTCCAGCAGCAGCAGCTTGCGGTCCTCGGCCAGCCAGCGTCCCAGCACCGCCTTCTGCTGGTTGCCGCCCGACAAGGTCCTGATCGGCCGGCGCGGATCGGGCGGACGGATGTCCAGCGCCTGCGACAGCCGTTCGGCCTCGGCGAACTCGGTCCGGCGGTCGAGCCAGCCCAGCCACCGCGGCCTGGTGTAGCGGCTCAGGCTCGCCAGCGTGATGTTCTGCGCGACGGGGTGGTCCAGCAGCAACGCCTGCGCCTTGCGCTCCTCGGGGGCCAGGCCCATGCCCATCCGCACCGCGCGGGTCGTGCTGCCCGGCCGCACCGTCCGCCCGTCGAGCACGACCCGGCCACCGGCCCGCCGCGCGCCGTAGATCGCCTCGATGATCTCGCTGCGGCCGGAGCCGACCAGGCCCGCCAGGCCGACGATCTCGCCGGTCCTGATGCTGAACGACACGTCCGCGAACCGGCCGGGCAGCGTCAGGTTCTCCACCCGCAGCACCTCGGGCCGGCCCTCGTGGGCTCCCCTGCCCGGCCGGGGCGGGAAGACGTACTCGACGTTGCGGCCGGTCATCAGCGCCACGATCTTCGAGGTCGCGGTGTCCTTGGCCGCCAGCCCCACCGCGACCGTGCGCCCGTCCTTGAGCACGGTGACCCGGTCGCCGATCTCGCGGATCTCCTCCAGCCGGTGGGAGATGTAGATCACCGCCACGCCCTGGGAGGTGAGGTCACGGATCACCCGGAACAGGTTGCCGACCTCGTCGTGGTCCAGCGCGGCCGACGGCTCGTCCATGATGATCACCCGGGCCGAGTGCGACAGCGCCCTGGCCATGCTGACGATCTGCTTGTGCGCCGGCGACAGCGAGCCCACCTCGGTGCGGGGACGGATCTCGCCGTGCCCCAGCCGATGGAGCAGCTCGGCCGTCGCCCGGTCGGCCTCGGCCCGGCGGGAGAACCCGAAGGTCGCCATCTCGTGGCCGAGGAAGATGTTCTCTGTCACGCTCAACCCGTCCACCAGATCGAGTTCCTGGTAGATGGTGGCGATTCCGTGGCCCATCGCCGCGGTCGGCGGCGCCAGCCGTACGGGCGAGCCGTCGAGCAGCACCTCACCCTCGTCGGGTTCGTGGGCACCGGACAGGATCTTGATGAGCGTGGACTTCCCGGCGCCGTTCTGGCCGAGCAGGCAGTGCACCTCTCCGGCTCTGACCTCAAGGTTCACGTCGTCCAAGGCGCGCACGCCCGGGAACTGCTTGACGATTCCTCGCATCACGAGCAGCGATGACGAGTCGGACGGTGACCGCGGCACAGGGCCTCCCTCGGTTACGGTGTGGCCGTGCCCGCCTGATGGCCCCGCCCGCCTGACGGCGCCGGTTGGCACCGCCGCGACGGCACCGAGGTCGGCGTCAACGGTGCCGGTGCGGCTTCGGGTGACCGATCAGGCAGGCGGGACGTTCTGGGTGGGGAAAGGGCACGGGGAAAAGGGCACAGGGGTTTCCGCCCGCCTGGCCGCATGCCCCATGGCCGCGGCACGCGAGATGGACGGGATGTGCCGAGGCGGTGCGGAACAGGACGGTCAGGCGGACGGGAGGTTCAGGGAGCGGGCGGTAGATCGGGACCGCGTGCCGGCACGCGGGTCAGGCTGACTGTGGCGATCAAGCCATCGGGGTTCCCTCGATAACCCCGATGGTTGGAGGCGTTCGGCTCGAGATGCTTGTGGGGTTGGACAGTGCTCGTTCGACGACGACTCCGGCCGCTCCGCGTGAGGCGGCGCCGAAGCCGAGGTCTGAGGCGACGAACCGGCAGCGCTCGACGGCGTCGCTCATGCCCAGGAGTGCCAGCGTCTGTTGCGCTGCGGGGATGATCAGGTCGGCGAGTCGCGCGAAGTACCCGCCCAGCACGATCACCCGTGGGTTGAAGAGGTTGACCAGCATGGCCGCCCCGATTCCGAGCCACCGGCCCACCTCCGCGGCGGCGGCGTCGACGCGGGGATCTCCTTCGGCCCGTCGGTGCTCGATCTCGGCCAGCCGCTCCTCCGGGTCACGGACGAGTTGCGGGCCCGTGCCGTACGCGCGGTCCGGTGTGGCCATACGGACCAGCGCGGCCAGCCCGACTTTGGTCTCCCAGCAACCGACCCGGCCGCAGCGGCACGACTCGCCGGAGGGATCGATCACGACGTGGCCGACCTCCCCCGCGAATCCGTCCGCTCCGCCCAGCAGCCGGCCGCCGGCGATGACGCCGCCGCCGATGCCCACCTCGCCTGTGAGGTAGACCAGGTCGGAGGTGCCCGCCGCGACGCCCGAGGTGTACTCGGCCAGGGCGGCGAGGTTGGCGTCGTTGTCCACCGCGACGGGGATGTCCGCGGCGATGTTCGCGTGGGACAGCCGCTCCGCCACCGCCACCCCGCGCCAGCCGAGGTTCGGGGCGACGACGACGGTGCCGGTGGTGGCGTCGATCAGGCCGGGGACGGCCACGATGATCCCGGCCGGCGTGATCCCGAGCCGGTCGAGGTCGGCGACGGTCCTCTCGGCCATGCGGGCCAGCTCGTCCAGCGAGCGTTCCGGGCTGGAGCCCATGGCGTCGAAACCGATGCGCCGGTCGATGATCACCCTGCCGGCCAGGTCGGTGGCGATCGCGGCGATGTAGTCGACGTTGACTTCCATGCCGAGGGCGCCGACCCGGGAGCCGTCCAGGGCGAGCGCGACACCCGGACGGCCGACGGAGCCGGCGTGCTGCGGCCCCATCTCCTTGACCAGTCCGCGCGCCTGCAGCTCGCTCACCAGACTGGTGACGGTCGCCTTGTTCAGCCCGGTCGCGGCGGCGACGGCCGATCGGGTGCACGGGCCGCACGCGCTGACGTGACGCAGCACGAGGGCGAGGTTGGAACGGCGCACGGTGGCCTGATCCGCGGGAGCTCCCGCGGACCCGCCGCGACTCATCGAGTCGGTCGCGTGGCCGTCGGCCCGGCTGTGATCCACGCTCCTCCTCGATTAGTTCGGATGGCTAGCCGAATTAAAGGCACGACTTCCGGCGGGCACAAGTATTAAATCGTTCGTAACTTGCGTAACGTTCCGATAACTAGAGCGAGAAACCTGGCCGAAGTGCACAGAAGCGAGCGATGCCAACTCGTTACGGACTTGAGGGGTGCGTGGTCCGACATCGCCGTGTTACAACCCTGATTAATTGATCTCGGAGACAAACAAAGGGGCAGGTGGTGCGGGTGACGTACAGAACGTCCCGCTCCCGCTCCCCTGGCGGCGCCGCGCCGACGGGTCCCGCCACGCTGCGCCGGGCGAACCTCTCGCTCGTGCTGCGCGAGCTGCGCGAGCACACATCCCTGTCCCGTGCCGAGATCGCGCAGGCGACCGGGCTGCACCGGGCCACCGTCTCCAATCTCATGGCCGAACTCCTGGAACGGCGGCTGGTGCGGGAGGTCGGTGTCGAGCACGTGGGCGCGATCGGGCGTCCCAGACGGGCGGTGGCGCTGCACGGCGCGCACGTCGGCGCCCTGGGCATGGAGATCAACGTCGACTACATCGCGGTCCACGGCACCGACCTGAGCGGCCGGAGCCTGGTCGAGCGCCGGGTGGTCCACGACGCGATGGGCAGCGGCCCGGACAGCGCCGTGCGCCGGCTCGGGCTCGTGGCCAAGGAGGCCGTGGAGGCGATGCGGCGGGCCGGATCGGTCCCGACCGGCATCGCGGTGGCCGTCCCCGGGCTCGTGGACGTGACACGCGGCGTCGTGACACTCGCGCCGAACCTCCACTGGCGCGACCTGCCCCTGGCCGAGCAGCTGAGCTCCATACTCGGCCCGCGGAGCGTGCCGGTGTGGGTGGACAACGACGCGAACCTCGCCGCCCTGGCCGAATACACCTCCGGCGTCGCCGCCGGCACGCCCCACCTGGTCTATCTCACCGGAGAGGTGGGCGTGGGCGGCGGCATCATCTCAGGCGGCGAACTTCTGCGCGGAGCGGACGGATTCTCCGGCGAGGTCGGGCATCTGCGGGTCGACCCCAACGGCGACCGATGCGGCTGTGGCCGCATCGGCTGCTGGGAGACCAAAGTCGGCCTGGCCGCGCTCGTACGCGCGGCCATGCCCGAACAGGCGTACGGGTTGCCCGGCATGCCGGTGCCCGATCCCGGCGAACGGGTGGCCGACATCGCCAGGGGCCTGGCCTCGGGCGACCGGCGGATGACGATGGCGGTGGCGCAGGTCGGCGAGTGGCTCGGGCTCGGCGGCTCGATCCTGGCCAACCTGTTCAACCCGCGGGTGATCGTCATCGGCGGCTACTTCGCCTCACTGGCCCAGTGGCTGCTGCCGCACGCACAAGAGCAGCTGCGACGGCTCGTGGTGGCCGCTCCCGCCGCCGAGTGCCGATTCGTCGCCTCCACGCTCGGCTTCGGCGCCGCCTCCCGGGGCGCCGCGAGCATGGTGGTCAACCACATCATCGACGATCCGACGACGATCTTGGATTCACTCCGCAGGCCGGCACCTTACTGACGGCCCCACAGACCTGGAGACGGCACCCTCCAGCAACCCGCACTATCCGCTACCACCAAGTGGCAACAGCGCGGCGGCGCGCGCCTTGCCTGACGTCCCCCCGGTCAGGAAGGGTTTTCCATGTCACCACGTCCTCGAACATGGGCAGAGAGGCTGCTCAACGCGGTCCTGCCAGAAGGCGGACGACGCCCGAGACGTCGAACCGCCACCACGATGGCCTTAGCCCTCGTCGCCCCTTTCCTCATTCCCCTTGCGGCGCCCGCGAGCGCCGAGGCCGCCACGGCGGCGGAGCCCGCCTTCAAGGTGCTCGTCTTCTCGAAGACGACCGGATTCCGGCACGACTCGATCCCCGAGGGCATCGCGGCCGTGCAGAAGCTCGGCCAGGACAACAACTTCGCGGTCGACACGACCGAGGACAGCGCCCTGTTCACGGACCAGAACCTGGCGCAGTACCAGGCCGTGGTCTTCATGTCCACGACCGGTGACCCGCTGGGCACGCAGGAGCAGAAGGACGCCTTCCAGCGCTACATCCAGGGCGGCGGCGGCTTCGTGGGCGTCCACGCCGCCGCCGACAGCGGCTACAACTGGGCCTGGTACGGCAAGCTGGTCGGGGCGTACTTCAAGCAGCACCCGGCGATCCAGCAGGCCACGGTCAAGGTCGAGGACCCGGCGCACCCGGCGACCAAGGATCTCCCGACGACCTGGACCCGTACCGACGAATGGTACGACTACCAGGCGAACCCGCGTGGCACGGTCCACGTGCTGACGTCGATGGACGAGAAGTCCTACACCGGCGCCACGATGGGCGCCGACCACCCGAACACGTGGTGCCAGGACTTCGACGGCGGCCGGTCGTGGTACACCGGGCTCGGCCACCTCAAGGAGAACTACAGCGAGCCCAACTTCCTGAAGCTGCTGCTCGGCGGCATCCAGACCGCCTCCGGCGCGGTCAAGGCCGACTGCTCGGCCTCGCAGAGCTCGAGCTTCGAGAAGGTCACCCTCGACGACAACACGTCGAACCCGATGATGGTGGACGTCGCCAAGGACGGCCGGGTCTTCTACATCGACCGGCTCGGCGAGGTAAAGATCATCAAGCCGGCCGGCGGCACGGTGACGGCGGCCAAGCTGAGCGTCTTCACCGCCAACGAGAGCGGCCTGCTCGGCATGGCGCTCGACCCCGGCTTCGACTCGAACCACTGGGTGTATCTCTACTACTCGCCCACCGGGACGAACGTCGACCGGCTGAGCAGGTTCACCGTCACCGGTGACACCCTGGACCTGTCGAGCGAGAAGAAGATCCTCGACGTCCCGGTGCAGCGGGCCGAGTGCTGCCACCACGGCGGCGGCATGGTGGTGGACCCCAAGACCGGCAATCTGTGGCTGGGCACGGGCGACAACACCAACCCGTTCGCCTCCGACGGCTACGCGCCGCTCGACGAGCAGTCCGGCCGCGCCAGCTGGGACTCCCAGCGCACTGCCGGCAACACCAACAGCCTGAGCGGCAAGCTGCTGCGGATCCACCCCGAGGCCGACGGCACCTACACCATCCCGTCCGGCAACCTGTTCGCGCCGGGCACGGCGAAGACCAAGCCGGAGATCTACGGCATGGGCCTGCGCAACCCGTTCCGCATGGGTCTCGACCCCAAGACGGGCAACATCATGCTCGGTGAGTACGGTCCCGACGCGAACGCGGCGAGCTCCACCCGGGGTCCGCAGAACACGGTCGAGTGGAACCTCATCACGAAGCCCGGCAACCTGGGCTGGCCGTACTGCATCGGCAACAACACCCCGTACGTCGACTACAACTTCGCCACCAAGCAGTCGGGGTCGCCGTTCAACTGTGCCGCGCCGGTCAACGACTCGCCGAACAACGACGGCCTGACCAGCCTGCCGCCGGTGATCCCGGCGACGATCTGGTACCACTACGCGGCCGACCCGCAGAACTTCCCGGAGCTGAGCGGTGGCGCGCCGATGGGCGGCCCGGTCTACCGTTCCGACCCGAACCTGCAGTCGGACGTGAAGTGGCCGGCGTACTGGGACGGCAAGGCCGTCTTCGGTGAGTGGAACAACGACAAGGTGTGGTCGTTCCAGCTCGACGAGAACGGCAGCAAGGTCGTCGAGATGAACCCGATCCTCGGCTCCCTGTCGTTCAAGAAGCCGATGGACATGAAGTTCGGTCCCGACGGCGCGCTGTACATGATCGAGTGGGGCTCCGGCTTCGGCGGCGACAACGCCGACTCCGGCATCTACCGCATCGAGTACACCAAGGGCACCCGACCGCCGATCGCCCGAGCCACGGCGGACAAGACCAACGGGCCCCTGCCGCTGGCGGTCACGTTCTCCAGCGAGGGCAGCCGGGACCCGGAGGGCAAGACGCTCACCTACGCCTGGGACCTCGACGGTGACGGGGACACCGACTCCACCGACCCCAACCCCACCTTCACCTACGAGAAGGGGGGCGATTACAGCGTGGTCCTGACCGTCAAGACCCCCGACGGCAAGACCGCCACCGCCAGCGTGTCGATCAGCGCGGGCAACACCCGTCCCACCGTCACGGTGGACGTTCCGCCGAACGGCGCCTTCTTCGAGTTCGGCGACCAGGTGAAGTTCAAGGTCACCGTCACCGACGCCGAGGACGGCACGATCGACTGCGACAAGGTCAAGATCCAGGCGATCCTCGGCCACGACAGCCACGGCCACCCGCTCGACCAGCTCAAGGGCTGTGAGGGCACCCTGCAGACCCAGCAGGCGGGCCACGGCGAGTACGACAACCTCTTCTACGCCATCGAGGCCAGCTACACCGACGGGGGCGCCAATGGCGCCGGACCGCTGACCGGGCGGGGCCAGATCATCCTGGAGCCCAAGCGCAAGCAGGCCGAGCACTTCGCGCAGACCGGCCGGGTGGCCGGCGGCAAGGGCACCGACGCCGCGGGCGTCCAGGCGGAGACCACGACCGACACCCAGGGCGGCAACCAGCACATCGCGTTCGTCCAGGACGGCGACTGGTGGTCGTTCGACCCGGTGAACCTGTCGAACGTCACCGCGATTCGGCTCCGGGCCTCCTCGGGCGGAGCCGGCGGAACCGTGCAGGTCCGGGCGGGCAACCCCGAGACCGGCGCTCTGGTCGGCTCGGTCGACGTGCCGCCCACCGGCGGCTGGCAGACGTTCACCGACGTCACACTCGACCTGACCAGCCCACCGGCCGAGAGCGGACCGCTGTACTTCGTCGTGCGCAAGCCGGCGAGCGCGGCCGACAACGCCTACCTGGCCAACTTCAACTGGGTCGACTTCGTCGGCAAGGGCGCCACGGACAACGAGCGTCCGGCCGTGACCGCGACGGCGACCCCGGCGACGGGCGTCGCCCCGCTGAAGGTCGGCTTCAAGGCGACGGCCACCGACCCCGAAGGCGACCCGATCACCTACAAGTGGAACTTCGGGGTGACCGGCGCGCCGGAGCCCACCACGGCCGAGGCGAGCTACACCTACACCGCGCCGGGCAACTACACGGTCGTGGTGACCGTGACCGACGACAAGGGCGCTTCGGCCACCGCCCAGGTCCCGGTCAAGGTGGACGCGGCGGCCACGGTGTGCTTCGCCGGCCGTTCCGACAACTTCCTGGGCAGCCAGCTCGACCGTGACCGCTGGTCGGTCATCCGGGAGAACCAGGACCTCGAGGTCGCGGACGGCAAGCTCGTGATCCCGACCTCGACCACCGACATCTACAGCACGGGCGGCAACACGCCGAACATCGTCGTGCAGCCGGCGCCATCGGGTGCGTGGACCGCCACCGCCAAGCTCACGCTGGACGCGCGTGACGCGTACCAGCAGGCGGGCCTGATCATCTACGGCGACGACGACAACTACGCCAAGATGGTGCTGCAGGCGCGGTCGACCTCGGGTTCCAACCACGCCAGCCGTATCTTCCAGTTCATCCGGGAGGAGAACGGCAGCCCGAACGAGGTGTCGCAGAGCAACACGGCCAACCTCGGGGACTCCTACCCCGACACGGTGTACGTGCGGTTCGTCAGCGACGGCACCAACATCACCGCCCACTACTCCTCGGACGGCACCACGTTCACCGCGATGCCGCAGACCAAGCCGCTCGCCGGGATCGCCAACCCCAAGATCGGCCTGATCTCGCTGGCCGGGGCCAACCACCCGGTGGTGGATGCGTCCTTCGACTGGTTCCACATCACGCCGGACGACAAGGCGACGGCGCCGGACCCGGACGACGAGTTCGAGGGCACCGCGCTCGACTCCTGCCGCTGGAACGCGGTCGTGCGCCCCGACGCCACGGCGGCGCGCGTCGGCAACGGCAAGCTGGAGCTCGACACCACGACCGGTGACATCTACGGGACCGGCAACAGCGGCCCGAAGAACTTCATCCTGCAGACGGCGCCGAGCGGCGACTGGACGCTGGAGACCAAGGTGGACGCCTCGGCGCTCACCGAGCAGTACCAGCAGGGCGGCCTCATGGTGTACACCGGCGACGACGACTACGTGAAGCTCGACTTCCTCACCACCAACTCGGCAGGCTCGACGGTGGCGCGGAGCATCGAACTGCGCAGCGAGGCCGGCGGCACCGTGCAGAACCCGCAGCCGCAGGTGAACAACCTCACCGGCGGCGTGTGGTGGCTGCGGCTGAAAAAGGCGGGCACCACCTACACCGGCTCCTACTCCTCCGACGGCCGGACCTGGACGGATCTCTCCGCGACGGTGGAGAACGCCGCGGTGGCCACCGGCGCGAAGGTCGGCGTGTACACCATCGGCACCAACCAGTCGGCGTCGAAGACGGTCACGTTCGACTACTTCCACCTGACCAAGGCAGGCTCGGACGAGGACAAGACCGCGCCCGTGACGACGGCGACGACCGATCCGGAGCAGCCGGCGGGCGGCACGTTCACCGGTCCGGTGTCGGTCACGCTGAAGGCCGCCGACGAGGACGGCGGCAGCGGGGTCGACAAGACCGAGTACCAGCTCGACGGCGGTGGCTGGACCGCCTACACCGGACCGGTCACCGTGACCGGCGACGGGCAGCACGCGCTGAAGTACCGCTCGGCCGACAAGGCGGGCAACGTCGAAGAGGCCAAGACGCTGACGCTGACGATCTCGGCGTCCGCGCCGCAGGTCAAGCTGACGGTCTCCGCCTCGTCCCGCTGCATCGGCACCTCGGCGTACGTGGCGGTCACGGCCGTCAACGGCTCGGACGTGCCGGCGACGGTGACGCTGACCACCCCGTTCGGTTCGAAGACCGTGGCCGACGTGGCCCCGGGCAAGCAGGCGTACCAGTCCTTCAACAGCCGGGCCGGGCAGATCGACGCGGGCACGGTGACCGTGAAGGGGACCGCGACGATCGGCGGCGGGCAGGTCACCTCGTCGTACGACGCCGCCTACCCGGCGCTCAGCTGCCGCTGAGCCCCGATAGCAGAACCCGGGCCGGCCGGCCGAGCGCCGACCGGCCCCACCCCCTCAATGGAGCGAACACATGAAAATGCACAGGACTACACAGATGCTCGCCGCGGCGATGCTCGGTGTCGCGCTCGCCGCCGCCGGCGCCGGCGCGGCCGGTCCCGCGGTGGCGGACGACGATCCCGACAACGGCATCGACGTGTCGGTGACGATCGAGCCGAACACCACTCCCGGTGAGGTGTCCATGACCGTCGCCGACAACGGCGGCGTGGCCCTTCAGGAGGACGGCTCCAACGCCGCCGCCCGCCAGTTCGTCGGCACCCTGCCGACGGTCACGGTGACCGACAGCCGCCGGCCCGAGGAGATCCCGGCCGGTGACTTCTGGGCGGTCGTCGGCCAGGCCAGCGAGTTCACCGCGACGAGCGGTTCGGCGCCGCCCATCGGCCCGCAGTACCTGGGCTGGCGGCCGCGCCTGCTGAGCGACTCCTCCTCCGGGGCGGTGGAGGCCGGTGAGCCCGTCTCCAGCGTCATCTCGGACGGCTCGGGAGCGCCCGCCGTCGGTCTGCAGGGGCAGGAGCTGCTGGTGTCGACGGCGAACTCCGCCGACGAGATCGGCACCTGGCAGGTCAACGCCGGCCTCGCGCTGCGCACTCCCGCCGACGTCGCCGCCGGCGAGTACCACTCGACTCTGACGCTCTCCCTCTTCAACCAGTCCTGAACCCGGAGGCAGGACGCCATCGCCCGCTCTGGGCGTCCGGGACCTGTGCCGGCCTGGCGCAGGTCCCGGACGGCCACGATGAGACTGGAGACACCTCTGTTGACCACAAGCCGTTCGCGAGACGCCCTCGCCCGCCTCGCCGTCTTACCCGCCGTCGGCGTTGCCCTGCTGGTCGCCGTCCTGGCCGCCACGGTCGCGTTCGCGACCCCGTCCGACGCCGACACCACCTGGTCGGTCGTTCCGGCCAACGCCGACGGCCCTGACGGCCGCAGCGTCATCGACCTCGAACTCGCCGGCGGGCAGCAGGTGGTCGAGCATGTGGCGGTCATCAACCGCTCCACTCAACCGGTCGACTTCGCGATCGACGCCAACGACGGCTACCTGACCTCCAAGGGCTACTTCGACATGCGGCCCTCTGACGCGAAACCGACCGACGGCGGCTCCTGGATCGCGGTTCCCGAGAAGGTGACCATCGCCGCGGGGGCCACCTCCGTCGTGCCGGTGACGGTGTCGATCCCCCAGAACGCAACGCCGGGCGATCACCCCGCAGGTGTGACCGCGTCCCTGGAGACCGTCTCCGGTCAGGTACGGGTCCAGAACCGGGTGGGCGTCCGCCTGAACATCCGCGTCACCGGCGACTATGTGGCCAAGGTGGCAGTAACCGACGTGCAAGCCGAGTACACGGGATCGTGGAATCCCTTCGCCGCCGGATCCGTCGAGGTGACCTACACCGTGGCCAACGCCGGCAACGTCCGGCTGGTCGCGGACAACCGGGTCCTGACGTCCACGTTCGTGGGCGAGAACAACTGGAGTGACCCGTCCGCGGCCAAGGCCAGGGAGCTCATGCCGGGCGGCAGCCGCACGTTCGTCGCACGGGTGCCCGGCGCCTGGCCGCTGGGTCCCATCGGCACGACGGTCACGGTGATCCCCTCGCCCGCGGGCCAGCCGATCCCGGGCGTCACCGCCCAGCGGATGGCGATCGACACCACGGTCTGGGCCCTGCCGTGGCCGCAGCTCTCCCTCCTCGTCCTCCTCATCCTCGCCCCCTTCGCCATCCGGCTGGTCGCCGCCTGGCGCCGCAAGCGCATCGAGAAGCTGATCATGCTCCACGGCAAAGGCACGCCTCAGGAGGCGTGAGCGTCATCGACATCCGTCCTCAGGAGGTGGCGACCATCAACCGACCCAGGCAACCGACCCAGGCGGCCGACCCAGGCGGCCCGCGCCGCCGCCATGGATCTGGCCGTACGGCAACGCGCCGACGCGCTCTTCACCTGCTCGATCGGAGCCACCGCTCCCGACGCCGTGAACATCGACGCGGGCCACAGCCACCGGCACGTGTTCCTACCGACATCACCCGGCGAAGGGGCGCTCACCCCCCGACACCGAACCCGAGGGGAGTCACGACTCGTGAACAAGGCACCGGCATACGTCCTCACCGTCCTGCTGGCCGGGCTCATGCTGGTGCTCGGCGCACCGGCGGCCTCCGCCCACGGCGGGCCGATCAAGCTGGAGGTGACGGGAGACGGCGCCGACAACGTCAACGTGCTGGTCACCTACAAAAAGGACGGCCATCCCGTAACGGAGATCGTCCAGGCCACGCTGAAGGCGACCTCGGCAGACGGCCGGTCCTTCGGGCCGGTCCCGCTCAGGTCGGCGCCCGAGGGCCAGAACCTCTACCACTCCGCCGAGCCGCTGCCGGGCGGCGAGTGGCGGGTCACCGTGACCGCGACCGAGCCCTCCAAGGCGAAAGCGACGGTGAAGGTGAAGGCGGGCGTTGTCGCCGCCTCCCCCGTGGCGGCGACGGGTCAGGCGACGGGTCAGGCGACGGCGCCCGCGCGGAACAAGGTCGCCGCGCCGGCGACCGTGATGGACGACCAGGGTGCGATGGGGACTCCCCTCAAGATCGGCATCATCGTCCTCGTGGCGCTCGTCGCCCTCGCGGCCTGGATCGCCCTCGCCTGGCGGCACCGCATGAGCGTCCGGCGCTGAAGTCGGCCGGCCGGGAATTGGCGAATACAACAGGATGGATGGCCCGCAGCGCGCGGCGCAGATCGCCGGCATCGCCGGGTCGGCTCGACCGCGACGACGTCGGCGCCCAGCGTGACCAGGACGGCGGTCAGTTTGCCGGTTCCGGCGCCAAGGCCGAGCACGCGAGGGCCGGGCTCGAGCGCCGAGCGCATCGCAGCGTGCGTGTAGGCCAGTCGGTGCTCGGCGTACACAGCGGTCCGCGGGTGAGGCTGCCGGCGGGGGCTGCCATTTCTGCCCCCTGCAAATTAAGATCCACCGTGGGAGAATAGGAGTGAGTCATGGCCCGAGTGCTTGTTCTGACCGGCGATGCGGCGGAAGAGCTGGACTCCATGTACCCCGTCTTCCGGCTCCGGGAAGGAGGCCATGAGGCGATCGTGGCCGCCCCCACCACGCGTGCGGTGAAGCTGGTGGTCCACGACTTCGAGCCCGGCTGGGACGCCTACACCGAGAGGCCCGGCCATCAACTGCCGGTGGATCTCGCATTCGCCGACGTGCGCCCCGAGGACTACCAGGCGCTGGTGATCCCGGGCGGCCGCGCGCCGGAGTACATCCGCACCGATCCCGACGTCGCCCGTATCGTGCACTACTTCTTCGAGCGCGGCCTGCCGGTGGGCACGATCTGCCACGGCCCGCAGGTGCCGGCGGCGCTTGGCCTGCTGCGCGGCCGTACCACGGCGGCGTTCCCGCCATTGAGGACCGACATGGAGATGGCGGGTGCGACCTTCGTGGACGCCCCCGACGTGGTGGACGGCGCGATGGTCTCCTGTCGTGGCTGGCCGGACCTGCCTGAATGGTCGCGTGCTTTCATGCGCGTGCTGGAGGGCGCGAACGTGTCGCTGTAGGTGGTTCGGTCGTACCCCTTCGCCTGGTCTTGTCCGGTGCCGCGCTCGTACTCGGCCAGGATCTGTCGCAGGTGCGCGTGCTGCCGCTGGTCGTGGAAGATGTGGCGGACGAAGGTGAGCTGGAGGAGCGGTTTGCCGCCTTGGCGCGCGAACTCGACCGCCCGGCGCCGGAACTCGTCGCCGCCGAGCGCGCCGATCTCGGCCTGCGCCTGCCGGAGGTGCTTACGGGAGCGGCCCCGGCCCGAGAGGCCGGGGCGCAGCGACGGCTATGTCGTCTCCAGCAGGACGCGTACATCCCATGGACCGAGACGTAGTTCCGCACCGGCCGCATGGTCAGCGCCGGCGAGCACATCACGCACTGCGGTCGGTGCCGTGACGGCGATCTCCTGCCAGGTCCAGTTGTGCAGGAAGCGCAGCCGCCGCCCGTCCGCCGTGACGGCGCCGGTCGAGGTGACGCCCGCCGGCATGCCGCCCCACGACCCGGCGTCGGGGACGAGCCAGCGGAACAGCGCCGTGGCCATGCCGGGGTTGGGGATGGTGCCGACGCAGGTGATGCGGCCCGCGCCGTACGGGCGGGTGGTCACGGCCGCCCACCGGCCGAAGTGCGGGTGCCGGTAGTCGGCGAGCACCTCGGCGTCCTGCGCGTGCACGCCGTCCGCCCATCGGGTGCCCGCGGCGTCGGACGGCAGCGTCAGCGGCGAGCCGGGCATGGCCCGCACGGGCAGGTCGGCCGGCAGGTTGCTGAACTCGTCGTACGACACGCCCGCGGGCTCGGCGAGCCGGGCCGGCTGGACCTCGCGGCGCGCGCGTGCCTCGTGGTCGGCGTAGGCGGTGCGCGGCCCGAGCACCAGGTGGCCGCCGGCCGAGGCGTAGGCCGCCAGCCAGTCCAGCGTGGCGTCGTCGGCCGCGTACAGTCCGGCGGCGACGAGGACGGGGTGCCGGGCGGCCAGCTCGCCCGGCTCGGCCGCCACCGCCTGAGCCGCGTGCAGCACCCGCACCTGGAGGCCCGCCTCGAACGCGCCACGGTAGAACGGGTCGAAGATGCCCTGGTAGGAATGCCGGTCCGGGCCGCCGTCCGGCAGCGCCAGAGCCGGCTGGGCGGTCAGCGCCCACTTGCTCGGCGTGGAGTAGAGCATCGCGACGTCGGCGTCCGGGGTCAGGCCCGCGACCAGCTCGCCGGCCGTCTCCAGCTCCGCGCCGATCTGGGCGATCTCCCGATAGACGCGGCCCGGGCGGCCGCTGTGCGGCAGGACGCCGCCCCAGTAGGTCTCGGTGCCGGAGACCAGGGTGCGCCACTGCCAGTACTCGATCATGTTCGCGCCCCGCGAGACGAGCGCCCAGGCGGCCTGCCGCCACTGACCGTCGTACGCGGGATGGTTCATCCACGACGGACCGATGGCCTGCGCGTTGGTCTCGGTGACCAGGAAGGGCTCCTGACGTGAGGAGAACATCCGGTCGGCGCCGAGGTAGAACGACCAGGTGTCGTGGGTGTCCCACAGCTGCGGGCCGCTCTGCCCGGCGGGCAGGGCGAGACCGTCCTGCATGGCGTAGTACGGGTTGCCGGCGGTGACGTCGAGACGCCGGGTCAGCTCGTCGTCGGCCACTCCAGGCCGTTCGTAGGAGACGCAGGTGGTGACGAACTGGTCCGGCCTGGCGTATTCGCGCACGATGTCCGCCTGCCAGGCGATGAACTCGGTGACCTGCTCGGCCTGAAAGCGACGCCAGGCCTGCTCGTACTGCGGTTGCGCGTTGCCGTCCGGCGTCCACAGGTCCGCCCAGGTCGACAGGCGATGCGACCAGTAGACCAGGCCCCACTCCTCGTTGAGCGTCTCCACGTCGCCGTAGCGGTCGCGCAAGTGATCAACGAAGCGCTGGAAGACGCCGTGGTTGTGCAGCAGCACCAGGCCGGGCTCGTTGTCCACCTGGAAGCCGATCACCGCCGGGTGGCCGGCGTACCGCTCCACGACGCGCCGGATGATCCGCTCGGCGTGGAAGCGGTAGGCCGGGTGGGTGAAGTCCATCTCCTGGCGGCCGCCCCACGGGATGCGCCGTCCCGCGCCCCGCTCGCCGGCGATCTCGGGGTACTGGCGGGCGAGCCAGGGCGGCACGGCATAGGTCGGGGTGCCGAGGATGACGCCGATGCCGCGCTCGTGCGCGCCGTCGAGCGTGGGCTGGAGCCAGTCCAGGTTGAAGCGCCCGTTCTCGGGCTCCCAGGTCGACCAGACGGACTCGCCGACCCTGATGACGGAGAAGCGCGCCTCGGCCATCAGGTCGAGGTCGGTCTTCAGCAGCTCGCTGGGGTGGTATTCGGGATAGTAGGCGGAGCCGAAGAGTACCCGGGGCACGTGTGTTTCCTTCGTTTCGTTCATTGCTTGACCCCGCCGGCGGTGAGGCCGTTCTGCCAGTAGCGCTGGAGCATCAGGAACGCCGCGACCAGCGGGATGATGGACAACAGCGAGCCGGTGACCACGAGGGGGATGACGTCGCCGGTGCCGCCGCCGCCCACCGACGCCCGCGCCGCCCAGTTGGCCAGGCCGACGGTGACGGGGTAGAGGGAAGGGTTGTTGAGCATGATCAGTGGCAGGAAGTAGTTGTTCCAGGTGGCGACGAGCGTGAAGAGCAGCACGGTGACGAAGCCCGGCGCGAGCAGGCGCAGCACCACCTGGCGGAAGATCCGGAACTCGCCGGCCCCGTCGATGCGGGCCGCTTCGAGGATGCTGTCGGGCACCGCCTCCTCGACGTACACCCGCATGAGGTAGAGCCCGAACGGGTTCGCCAGCGAGGGCAGGATGACCGCCCAGGGCGTGTTCACCAGCCCGGCATTCGAGAAGATCAGGTACGTGGGAATGACCAGGGCGGTGCTGGGCACCATGATCGCGCCGAGGACGGCTCCGAACAGCAGCCTGTTGCCGCGGAAGGCGAACTTGGCGAACCCGTAGCCGCCCAGGGCGGCCAGCAGCGCCGCGCCGCCCGCGCTCACCAGCGCGTACATCGCCGTGTTGAGCAGCCAGTGGACGTACACTCCGCCGTCGGCGGTGAAGACGTTCCGGACGTTGGCCGGCAGCGCGAAGTCCCCGCCGAACCAGAGCCCGAAGCTGGAGAACAGCGCGCCCGTGGTCTTCGTGGCCGCCACCACCAGCCAGAACAGCGGCAGCAGGAAGTAGACCAGGACGGCGAGCATCCCCAGCGTGAGCACCGGGCTACGACGCCGGACCACTGCGGCGGAATGGGCGGCGCCGGCCGCGGCCCGGGGCGGCGCCGTTGCGGTGACGGTCATGTTCTCCTCCGGGCGACGGCGAGCTGGACGGTGTACGACACCACGACGATGACGAGCCCGAGCAGGAAGGAGACGGCCGCCGCGTAGTTGACGTCCTGGCTGATGAAGGCCAGGGAGTAGGTGTACAGGTTGGGGGTGTAGGCGCTGTCGATGACGTTGGGGGCCAGGCGCTGCAGCAACGCCGGCTCGTTGAACAGCTGGAAGCTGCCGATCACCGAGAAGATCAATGCCATCAGAAGGGCGGGACGCAGAGCGGGGATCTTCACGCTCCAGGCGATCCGCCAGGCGCCGGCACCGTCCACGGCCGCGGCCTCGTACAGCTCGGTGGGGATGGCGCGCAGCGCGGCATACAGGATGATCATGTTGTACCCGGTGAACTCCCAGGTCACGATGTTGGCCACCGAGCCCAGCATCAGGTCGCCGCTGAGCAGGTTCGGCGCGGGCAGGCCCAGCGCCTCGACGAGCTGGGTGATCGGCCCGAACTGCGGGCCGTACAGGTAACTCCACATCAGCGCGGCGATCACGCCGGGCACCGCGTACGGGACGAAGATCCCCAGCCGGATCACCCGCGACAGCCACATCACGCCGCTGTCCAGGGCGAGGGCGAACAACAACGCCAGCCCCAGCATGATCGGCACCTGGACGAGGAAGAACCGGCTCACGCGCAGCACGCCGTCGAGCAGCCGCTCGTCGCTCAGCGCCTGGATGTAGTTGTCGAGACCGGAGAACGTGACACCGCCGATCAACTGCTCCCGGAACAGGCTCAGATATCCGGCGTACGCCAGCGGTGCCACGAGCATGGCGACGAACACGAGGAGGAACGGCGCGACGAAGAGGTAACCCACCCGGTTCCGGCGGGCGCTCGCCCGCCGGGACGGCGGCACTGTCATGACGCTCATGGCGCGACCTTGAAGCCCTGCTTCTCGGCGTAGGCGGTGATTGTCTGCTGCCACTTGTCCAACGCGGCGGCCGTGTCGGTCCTGTCGGCGAGCGACTTGCCCACCGTCTCGTTCCAGTCATTGTTGATCTGGTCCATGAACGGCAGCCAGGTGAAGTCGGTGGGGACCGTGCCGCTGATGTCGGCGAACACCTTGTTCACCTGCTGCCCGCCGTAGAAGTCCGATTTCTGCTCGACAAAGCCCGGGTCGCTCAGCAGCGCCTTGATCGGCGGATACAGGAACTGCAGGGTCGTCAGCATCTTGGCCGACTCGGGGTCGGTGTTGAGGAATTGGGCGAACATGGCCGCGGCGATCGGGTTCTTGGTCGTCTTGACGACGGCGCTGGTCGAGCCGCCCCAGTTGCCGGATTTCTGTTCACCGGCCGTCCACTGCGGCAACGGCGCGACACGCCACTTTCCGCGGGTCTCCTTGGCGCTGGTGGACAGGAAGAGCGGGCCCCAGGCGGCGGTCAGCCAGGTCGCGTACCTTCCCTTGTTGAGACCTTGGAACCACTGGTCGCTGAAGTCGGCGTCGGCCGACAGGACCCCCTCCTTGACCAGGCCGCTCCAGTAGGAGGCGAGCTTCTTCGGCGTCGCACCGGCGACGTCGACGGAGATTTGGTCGGCGCCCTTCATCTGGAACGGCTTGACGCCGGCCTGCCACATCAGGCCCGTCCAGATGGAGTTGTGGTTGGTGGGGAAGTTGGTCAGGTACACGCCGGGGTCGGCGGCGTGCAGCTTGCGGGCCGCGGCGGCGAACTCGTCCCAGGTCTTCGGCGGCTGGATGCCGTGCTTGTCGAAGATGTCCTTGCGGTAGAGCATCCCCATCGGCCCGGTGTCCTGGGGGATCGCCCAGACCTCGCCGTTCCTGCCGCTCACCTGCCCCCACGCCCAGTCGACGAACCGGTCCCCGAGCGCCTGCGCGCCGTACGGCCGCAGGTCCAGCAGACCGCCGGTGATGGCGAAGCCGGGAATGTGCTGGTACTCGATCTGCACGACGTCCGGGGCGCCGCTGCCGGCCTTGAGCGCCGTCCGCAGTTTCGTGTACTCCGCCTGGCTGTTACCTGCGTTGACCACCTTGACGCTGATGGCGGGATATTTCTTCTGGAACAGCGCCACTTCCTTCTCGATGTCGGGCAGCCAGGTCCAGAACGTGAGCTCGGTAGGCGTCTTCATCGCCTTGTCGATGTCGGCCTGGCTGATGGCGGCGGCGGGCTTGCCCCCGCCGCCGTCGGTGCTGCCGGTCGTGCCGCCGGCGCATCCGGCGAGGAACAGGGTGGCGGCGGCTCCCACGGCGAGCCGCCTCATCCTTGGCATGGTCATCTCTTACTCCTTGGGGGGGTGGTCGACCGGCGCAGCACGAGCTGCGCCGGCAAGTCGTCGACGGTCGCCGAGCCGGGGGCGTTCTCGATCTGGTGGAGGAGCAGGTCGAGCGCGTGTGCGGCGATCGCCTCGAAGTCCTGGCCGATGGTGGTGAGCGGTGGCGACAGGTACGCCGCGGCCGGGATGTCGTCCATCCCGACGACGCTCACCTCTTCGGGGACGGCACGGCCCGCCTCGGTCATGGCCCGCAGCAGGCCGATCGCCATCTCGTCGTTGGCCACGAACACCGCGGTGACCTCCGGGTCTGCGGCCAGTCGCCGGCCGGCCTCGTAACCCGAGGCGGGCGACCAGTCCCCTTCAATCGGCGGTGGCGCGGCGATCCCGGCGGAGTCGAGCGCGTGCCGCCAGCCGCGGGCCCGGTCGTGCGACGACGGCCACTGACCAGGTCCCGCGACATGCCAGACCGTCGCGTGCCCCAGGCCGAGCAGGTGCTCGGTGGCGACCCGGCCCGCATCGAAGCCGGATGTTCCGGTGACCACCATCCGGGGGCCGTCGAGACCAGGGAACCTGCCGAAGCTGAGCACGGGGATGTCCGGGTCGATGCGCAGCTCCTGCCCATCGTCTACCGGCTCGGACAGCACGATGCCGTCCACACCTTGGTCCAGCAGGGACTCCACCGCGCTCATGATGCTGTCCGGTCCGCCCTCGAACGTGTGGACGACGCTCAACGCGTAGCTCGTCTGCCTGGCCCGCCGCTCCAGCGCGACCAGCAGCGACGAGGGCCCGTACAGCGAGCTGCCGAGCGAGACCACCCCGATGCGCTGGAAGCGGCCCAGATTGAGCGCGCGGGCCGCGGTGTTGGGCCGATACCCGAGCTCGCGAGCCACCGCGAGAACCCGCTCCCGAACGTCGGCGCTGACGTACGGCTCTCCGTTCATGACACGCGAGACGGTCTTCTGCGAGACGCCGGCGCGCCGCGCGACGTCGATGCTGGTAGGGGCGCGGCGCCTGGCCTCCGGCATGAGAGCTCCTCGATACTGACTACGTAGTCATACACGGCGGATCTGTCGCCTGACTACGTAGTCAGACGGGGGATGCCCATTACTCTCGATTCCGGACACACCTCTTGTCAAGGGCTGGTTTCACGCTCGTTTCCCCCCGTGACCCCCCCACATGCGCCGGCCGCGCCGACTGGGGCGCTCACAGGCGGTGGCTTCTCCATGGAAAGCCGCTGCGGGCCACACCCGCGCAGCCGAACAACATCCCGGTGAAGAAGACCGGCCGTATCTCCCCGCACATGCTGCGGCGGTGGCGAGAAGCAGGCTCGCCTACAGCAAGGCGAGGACGGCGAGCCTCCCTTGCTGACTTCCTCGCCCTGCACCGGGTTCCGTCTGCCGACCGCACCGGCAACTACTCGAGCCGTCCCCATCAGTGGGGACATCACCCCGCACGCTCTCCGCCACACCATGATCACCATGCTCCGCGACGGCGGTGTCGCCCCCCGGCGTCATGCAACTCATCGCCGGAGCCCTGGTCGGTCCAGATCAACGCTCCCGTAGGTGACCGGCATGGTCGGCTAGCGTCCGGCCTCCGACGGACGGTCACCGGGCCGCCAACCCTTGGCGTACAGCTCCTTGACCGGCCCGAACTCGGTGAGGTCGCGGCGCGAACCCGCGATCAGCCAGCTCGTCACGAAGATTCCGACCGCGATCAGGACGGTGCCCAGGGCGATGGCGTCCATCAAGAACGCGACGACCGTAACCGCGGCCAAGGGTCCGATCAGCACGGACCCGGCGATTCTCCAGCCGCGCTTCCTCCTGCACCGGCGGCAGCGCGGCACGTGGACCGTAACCGTCCGCCAGGTTATCCGAGTCTGGTAATACGCGGTCTCGCGGTTGACGTCACCGTGCATAGGCAGTTTCAGCGCGCACGCCTTGTCGGCGTCCTGTCCGCAGAAGAAGCAGGAGGCATAGGAGAGGTTGTCGCGAATGATGTCGACGTTCTCCTGCACGCGGTCACGGACCGATTCCGTGTTCGCCAGGGCGAGAGCGGGCTGGAGAAGGTCCAAAGATCGCTGATACCCCTTGGCCGTGTTGACGTAGGCCACGACGCAGCCGAGAACGGTCAGGGCCATGTCGTCACCGGCGTCCCGCACCACCCGGTGATCGTCGGGCAGCACGCTGGTCACCACTCTGAGAAGGGGCTTGGCCTCATCGAGGAACCGCTCGGCCAGCTCGTCCCCACGCCCAGGGGCCGCTCTGATGGCCTGCCCCGCGTTCTCGCACAGCGTCTTGATCCTGGACTTCTCGTGCTCCACCGCGCCGTGCAGGGCCTCGTCGACCAGCTCGGACGCGAATCCGGACGCACGCATGCCGCTGATGTGCCCGCGTGAGTCCTTGAGCTGCCCGTCCCGTGCGGCTGCGACCGCCAGTTGGGCGTTGATCGCCAGCAGGGCAGCAGGCAGATCCTCACGTATCCGGCGGACCGTGCCCGCGGTCAGCCGCGGATCGTCGAGCTCCTTGGCCCGTGCCCGCATCAGGTCCCAGAAGGAGTCGTCGGCGATCACCTCGGCCCAGCACTTGTAAGCCCGCTTCCACAGCCGTATGGCGTCGGCGTCCAGCCTGTCCGCGTCAAGCGCCCAAACGTGTGACAACACCGCGATGTTGTGCACCGCGATGGCCTTGGCGGGCCGCTTCGTCGTGCGCTCCCACACGCGGAGCGCGTCGTACGGCTCGCCCTTGAGCAGGGCGGCCATGGCGGCGTCGGTCTCGCCGTCGGCCATCGGCCACAGCCAGAACAGCTCGTCCACCAGCCGGGACACCGGATCCCTGAGCCGCTGTGCGGCCCGTTGCCGCGCGTCCTCGTCAGGGGGTTGCGCGGGCGGCAGTATCCCCTCGCTCGCGCCGACCCTGCCGAGGCTCTCCATGAGGCGCAGTTTCTCTGTGTGCCTCCGGATGTCGCGTGTCGTCGCGCGCACCGGGAGCCCCGTGATCCGGAAGGCGTTCTCCCGGTACAGGTCCGGCCGCAGCCCCACCAGCTTCATCCGGCGGCTCCGGAGATCCGCAGGGTGACGGTACGATTCCGAGCGTCGTCGCGGTACGGCGGCATGACCCCGCCCAGGGACGACAGCGCGAACCTGGTCGTGGGGATCCGCGACGTGGTGCGGAGGATCTCGCGAACGTAGGTGGCCCTGGCCAGGCCGAGGTCGGTGTTGCTGACGTACTCGCCGCCCGGCAGGAGCGCGTCGCGGTCCGTGTGGCCGACGACGGCCACGTCTATCTCGTTGGCGTACGGGCGCAGGCGCCCGCCCAGGCCGTCGAGCACGGCCTGACCGCGGCGAGTCAGCTCGGTGCCCTGGCTGAACAGGGCCTCTTCGAAGACGATGGAGATCTCCCCCGGCGACCGCCTCACCCGGATTCCCGGCACATCGAGTCTCATGCGGGCGAGCACGTCGGGCTTCTCCGGCGGCGAGATCGTCACGACTGTCGGTGGGGCGGCGACCTCCCGGCCCGTCGGCAGGGCCGCGGGCTGCTGGGACATCCGCAGCCCGGCGGTCTCCAGGCGGATATCGACGAGCAGGACGAGCACCGCACCTGTGACCAGCACCGTGCACGTGGCGAGCAGGCCCTTGCCGAGCCCGCGTCGCCGGGCGGCGGGGCGCATGGCCGCGATCCGCCGCCGCCCGGCGGCGATCTCCGCCCCGCCTGGGGCCAGCCGCTCCGCCTCGGCCCAGCACTGGTCCGCCCGGTCGAGGTCGCCCTGCTGGGCGTGGATGCGAGCCAGCAGGTCCAGCACGGTCACGCTGGGCTTCTCCTGGAGATCTTCCAGCAGCTCCACGGCCTCGCCGTGGCGACCGCTCCGTGCCAGGGTCCTGGCCTGGGCCAGGACCAGCTCGCGGGTGATGGAAAGGGACATGGTCGCCTGCTTCATGACCCGCGTACGACGGTGCTGGACAGATCGAGCGGTGGCGGCGCGGGCAGCATGCTCTCCAGTTCGCGGTTCACGTCGCGTACCGTCCTCATGTCGCCCCGCTCCATCGCCTTCCTGCCCGTGTCGATGAGCTGGGCGGCCTCGTGCCCGTCACGCATGTCAGGCAGCAGGCTCCGGAGATGGTCGAACCGGATGCGGGGGAGCTCGTCCGTTCTCTCCAGCACTTCCGCCGCCAGTCCGTACAGGTCGTCGACACGTCTCCTGAGCAGGTCGGCGTCATGAGCGTTGATCGCCTCCCGCATCGCGGACTCGAGCGTGGTCAGGGTCCGCTGGTCGTTCAGGTCGCCCATGCTCAGCACGATGTCCCGGACGCCGGCCATCGTGTCCTTCGCCTCCTGGACCAGCTTGGGCCACTCCACCATCTCCTCGACCTCGTCGATGGCAACTTGGAGATCGAGCAGACGCTTGCCGCACTCCGTGGCGGCGTTCGGATCGGCGCGGGCCGCGTCGACAAGCCGGTCGAGGTCCTTGGCGGTCCCTTCCGCGTCGATCCTGGCGAGCAGCGTCTCGGCCCTGGCGTCGCCGAGGTCGCCGGCCTCCGTGCGCAGCTCGTGCAGCCGGTGCTTTTCCGCATGCACCTTCCTGTTCAGCTCGTCGTGCGTGGGAGTCGTCTCGGTACGCAGGTTGACGACGTGCTCGAACTCCTCGTCAAGGAGCGGGATGTAGGCACGGGCGACGACCAGCCGGGATTCGTCGACCACCACGGAGAACTCCACCTCGCTGCCCGCCGGCACGTCACGGGTGACCTGGCCAGGATCGATCTGCAACCGGCCGACCCGCCGGTTGCGGTCGGCGCGCGAATGCTCGCCCTCCACGATCGGGATGCGGATGTAGCCCTCGAGACGGCTCCGGCTGAGCGCGATCGTGGTGCGCAGCGTGTGCCTGCGCCTCGCCGGGAGCGGCGTCCCCCTCGGGAGCAGCCAGGCCACGCCTTGGTCCTCCAGCCATACGCCGATCGCGTTGGTGAGCGTGGGTTGGGAGTCGACGGCTCCGACGGTGTAGGTCAGCCGGTCGGGGGTCACCTTGCGCCGGGTTCCCGAGCCGTCGGTGAGCTCGACGCGGAACGTGTTGGCCCGCCCGCGCTCGGCCCACAGTGTGGTGGTGAACGTCCCGTCGGCGTCCAGCGCGATCTTGCCGCTCCGCCACTCCGGCCGGGCCTCCGGGTTGACCAGCTCGATCGCGAACCCCGCTGTGTCCGCCCCCGACACCCGGCCTCCGATGAGCGGCTCGGTGTCCGCCCCCACCGGCTGGTAGGCCAGATCCACTACGTACTCACCGGCGGGCGGGACGGACAGCGGCTCCATGGCGTCCAGGCGTTGGGTTCCGGCGAAGATGGCGGCGCCCGTGGCCACGGCCGTGATGGGGTCCTTGCTGTGGTCGAGCGGGATCCCGAGCCCCTCCCGGGCGTCGGCAAGCCGTTCCCGGAGGTACGGCGACAGTGTGGGGCCGCCCACCAGCAGGACCTTCTCGATGTCGGCCGCGCCGAGCCCGCGCTCCTCCAGGGCCTTCTTGCAGAGGTTCACCGAGCGCACGATGAGCGGCTCGGTGAGCCGCTCCAGCTCCGCCCGCCCCAGGTCGTAGAAGAAGTCGATATCGTCGCCACGGTCGTCCTTCAGCAAGAGGGAGATCGACGCGGAATCGCTCCGCGACAGCTCGATCTTTGCCTCTTCCGCGGCCCGCTTGAGCTGGCTGATGGTCGCGAGTGAGCTCGGGTTGCCCCGGCTGAGATCGGCGAACCGGTACTCCCTCGTCAGGGCCGGGACGAACAGCTCCTCGACGATCTTCCAGTCGACCAGCTTCCCGCCGAGGGTGTTGTCACCCCGGTGGTTGACGACGGTGAACTCGCCGTCCCTGATATTGACCACGGCCGCGTCGAACGTCCCGCCTCCCAGGTCGTACACCAGCCAGAAGGCGTTGTCAGCCGTGCTCTGGAACCCGTACGCCAGCGCGGCCGCGGTGGGCTCCTGCAGCAGCGGCGCGTGCTCCAGCCCGGCGAGCCTGGCGGCCTGCTTGGTCGCCTCGCAAGCGCTCAACTGGAAGGCCGCCGGCACCGTGATGACCGCCGCCCGCAGATCATCGCCGGTCCGCTGCGCCACGTCGCCCTTCAGTGACTTCAGCACTTCAGCGGACATCTCCTCCGGCGTCATCGACCGGCCGCCGTCGGCGAAGACCTTGGGCTGGTCTGTCATGCCCATCCTGGCCTTGAACTCGATGCAGGTGTTCTCGTGATCCAGCTCGCTGCGCTTCTTGGCGACGTCGCCGACGTGGAGCCGTTCCGCTCGGTCGATCCAGATGGCGGAAGGAGTGATCTCTGATTGGCGGTTGTTCTTGACCACCTCGACATCGACGCCGTTCAGCACGGCGATCGAGCTGTTGGTGGTACCGAGGTCGATCCCGTAGCCGATCGTGGTCCTGGTCACGGGGTGGCTTCCTTCGCGACGGGGTCGGGGGTTCCCACGATCACCTCTCCTCGCTGAATCACATGATCGTTCAGGTAAATGCTCGGCCGGATGGTCTCCACCACCCGGTCACGGTCGAGTCCGAGCGCGGGCTGGTAGGACAGCACCTCGATCGCGAGCCCCGGGTCGAACGGATCGTTCAAGTGCTCCTGGATCTTGATGCCGGCCTGGGCGAAGGCATCCCAGGCCATCTCCAGGTAGCGGGTCACGGCCCGCGTCTCCCCCGGGAGCCGCCGCACCCGGCGATCGAGCCGCCAGATACTCGTCACCACCTCGGCCACCGAGCGCCCTGGGAGAGTGTCGTCCGGAGTCTCCGTGGGCCGGTCCGTCACGAGGCGCTCGAACGCCACCAGGGCATCCTCAGGCCAGGCCGCAGCGTGGATGCGGAATTCCCTCGGGTGACGTAGCTGCCGTACCTGCGCCCTTATGGAACTCAGCAGTCCCACGTCCGCACGTCCCTTCCCGCTTGATCGCCGCTGTTCGACGCAAGGTAGCGCCACACATCCGGGACCGGTCCCGTCTTGTGTCCGACTCCTCGACCATGGACGTGTAGCGAAAGCCGTCAAAATGCAATTGAGCCTCTGCGTATCTCGCGCGCATGGTTGAGCTGGGGTTTCCCCGAGCGCACGTGACGCTCGCCATGGATCAGCATGCAGTCGGTTCACTCGACTCCCACCGTCCGGACCCAGCGCTCGGCATGGCAGTTCACCTCGACGTCCGCGGCGGCGTCTTCACCGCCGCGATGCCGGGGCGTCGGTGGCCGCTGTGGCGCAGTTGGTGCAGGTCGAGGCCGGCGTAGCAGTCTGGGCCGTACCGAGCTGACTTCGGGTGACATAGGCCGTCAAAACGGGTGACCAAGACGCTGTGTATTTCCCCGCTCACCCAGTAAATTCGAGGTTCCCGGTGATCGGCGAGGGGAGAACGGACGGTGCGCCAGGGCAGGACGGTCGGCGGGCGCTACCGCCAGGAGACCTGCCTTGTCAGCAGCCGCGCCACAGAGGTCTGGGTGGCCCGCGACCTGCTGCTCAACCGGGATGTCGTGCTCAAACGCATGCTCGTGGACAACGCCGGCTTCAGCCGTTTACAGGCCGAGGCCCGCGCCCTGGCCGCCTTCAACCACCCGCACGTGGTCACCCTGTACGACGCCGTGCAGGACGAGGACGAGGCGGCATCGTGGATGGTGATGGAGCACGTGCCCGGCGGAAGCCTCGACGAACACCCGCCCATGCCGCCGCAGCAGGCGGCTCGGCTCGGCGCGCAGATCGCCGGCGCGCTGACCGCCCTGCACGGCAAGGGCATCGTGCACCTGGACGTGAAGCCGGGCAACATCATCCTTACCGACGACGGTGTGACCAAGCTGGCCGACTTCGGCGCCGCGTACCGGGTCGGCGGCAGGGAGACGATCACGCCCAACGGCGCCATCAGCTACACCGTCGACTACGCCTCGCCCGAGGTGATCCTGGGGCGGCCGGAGCCGGCCTCGGATGTGTTCTCCCTCGGCGCCACCCTGTATGCGCTGGTCGCCGGGCGGCCGCGGCCGGGGGCGGACGAGGAGGAGTCCGACACGTACGTCACTGCGTGGGAGGCCGCGCGTGGCGCCGTCGATATGACGGCCGACGTCGGGCCGCTGGAAAGCCTGCTGGCGGACATGCTGCAGCGTGAGCCGGTGGAGCGGCCGAGCGCCGCTGAGGTCCGGCGGCGGCTGGAGAAGATCGCGGGATCCGCGGCGGCCCGTCCCCGGCGGTGGCCGTTCATCGTGGCGGGCGCGGCGTTGGTCGTCGTCGTCGCTTACGCGGTGTATCACACGGTGAGCGGGCCGCCGGGCAAAAGGAACCCAGACGCGCTCACAGCAAGCTCGGCCAGTTCGGCCAGGCCCTCAGCCGGCCCGGCAGGGCACCCGGCCGGCACGGTCGCTCCATCGGTCAGCCCATCGGCTTCCCTGATCGGTGACCCGCGCACCGCCGACCCGTGCGCCCTGACCGACCCCACCGCGCTCAGCCGGTTCGGCAGGACGGAGCTCGACGTCGGCTACGGCAACTTCGACCGGTGCGACGTCATCGTGCTCCCGCCCGCCAAGGGCGTCGTCGACGTCAAGGTGCTGCTCGACCGCGACCCGCCGCCCGAGCGGGCCCGGCCGGCCAGGACCGTGGGCCCGATCGAGATCGTCCACGACCCCGCCGAGAGCACGGTGTGCTCACGCACGCTCTTGCTGCCCGGCGTCCATGACACCGTCGTGAAGGTCTTCGCGGACATGGTGGAGGTCGGCGAAGCCGACCTGTGCGCCATCGCCGACGCCGCCACCACCACGGCGGCCCAGGTGCTCGCCGGCGGCCCGATCAAACGCCGCTCCCCGCCACCGCCCGCCGGCTCCCTGGCCCAGAAGGACGCCTGCGCGCTGCTGCGCGGCGACGCACACATCGACGCCGCCGGCCTCGATCCCGGGTTCGGTGGATGGCGGTGCTCCTGGGACAGCACCACCGACGACACGTCGGTGTATCTGCAGTTCGACCGCGAGCTTCTGCGAAACACCGAGGACGACGGGACGCCCACCCGCGTCAACGGCTACCGGGCCTTCGTCACGCCGAAGGGCGAGGGCGGCGGGACCTGCCTGCTCCAGGTGGTCTACCGGTCGTACACTGACCAGCGCGGCGAGACCGCCGTGGAGAAGGTGCGGATCGTGGTCGACGGCTCGCTCCCCACGGACCGGCTGTGCCGGATGGCCACCGACCTCGCTCGCTCCGCCGCTGCCCAGCTCCGCGGATCGTGACCTCTGGGACCGGTCCGGACGAACCCTGAGATCCTGCTTGTGCGCACATCCGACCAGCGCCGATGGAGGCGAAACGATGAGTGGCAGCCTCGCGCACGGCGTGGGCTCGGCCCTGCCCGGCACGCTGCACGCCCGTACGATCATGGGTGGTATCAGGGTACGACCTATCCCCGGTCGCAACGTGCGCTTCGGCCGCGCCGAACGCCCCGACGTCGACCTGAGCGTCGGCGTGGACGACCAGTCGGTGAGCCGCCTGCACGCCGAGGTGACCTACCGGGACGAACGGTGGTGGCTGCGTAACGTGGGCTGGCAGCTCCTGCGCCTGCCGCGCGGCCGGCTGGTGCATTCCTCGACCGACCCCATCCCGCTGGCCGACGGCTACACCCCACTGTTCATCAGGGGCTCCGGCTACCGGCAGCACCTGGTGGAGCTCTACGTCACCGGCGAGGACGGCGAGCCCCAGACGAACCGGCACCGGGCCGAGACCATCCCGCCCAGGATCTGGGATCTGAGCGACGCGGAACGCCTGCTCCTGGTCGTCCTGGGTGAGCACTATCTGCTGTACGAGGAGTCGCCCCGGCCGTTGACGTACAAGCAGGCCGCGGAGCGGCTGGCCTACCTCCGCCCGGAGGAGGGCTGGCGGACACGCACCATCGAGAACAGGATCGAGATCGTCCGCCACCGCCTCGACGCCGGCGGCTTCCCGTACCCGCTGCTCCACGACAAGGACGCCGGCCGGCCGTACGACAACCAGCTCCTGCACAACCTCCTCAGGGGCCTGGTGGAGTCGACGACCCTGGTTCCGCCGGACCTGAACCTCCTGGAATCCGACCTATGACTCTGCGCCTGCCGAAAACCACATCCATGCCCGGTCAAACAGGCTCTGCACCACTTTCGAAGCGACTACAAGTTCTGCTGGCAGCTCGCGTGTACACGATACGGCGCGGCATCCTCCGCCACTTCCCGACGCGATGACAGGGCCGGACCGTGTATCGCGGTAGATCGTTTAGGCGGCCATCGCCAACTCGGACCCCGGTGATGAGCAACAAAGATCCGCTGCTTCTCGCGGCGATCCTCTCGGTCCCGTTTACAGCACGGGCTAGGGATCGATCGGCTGCATCACGACAGCGCTGAGGACAAAGACGCAGGCCCGCCGAAGCAACGACGGGCCTGCTGGGTTCGGTGGTTCAGGTTGTGGCGTCGCCGGTGTGGTTCGGCAGGGTGATCAGCCGGGAGGTCTGGGCGACTGCGGCTGCGGTGTTGACGAGGGCGGCGGTGGATTCCGCGGCGGCGCGGGCCACCTCTGGGTAGACGCCGGTGCAGGCGTCACGGGTGAAGGTGGACGGGACATGGCGGAGGGGGCGTTCGGCATCGGGGAGTTCGACGACCGCGGCCGGTCACCGTGGGATTGAGGTCCTGGCGGGTGCCGGACCTTGCGCCGCACCTCCTCCACCGGACAGGGCTCCGCCGGACGCGCCCCAGCCCGTCGTGCCGCTCTCCATGTCGCCGTTGGCCAGCAGGTTCCCGCCGGCAGCAGTACCGCCGCTGAACTGCCACCAGTTGACGTTGAAGAGATTGCCGCTCCCGCCGGTGTACTTGAAGTACAGGTCATGAGTGCCCGTCGCGCCGTTCACCGGGCAGGTGACGGTCGTCCACGTCTGCCAGCCGCCGGTTCCCGGCACGGTGCAGGTCCCCACCAGCGTGCCGTTGACACCGTCGAGGTGGAGCTCGATCCGGCCGCCGCTGGTCGCGGAGGCCACCCGCGCGGTGAAGGACGTCGCGCCGGAGCCGAAGGCGACGCCCTTGACCTTGATGTGGTCGCCGTTCTCGATCCAGCCGACGTTCATGCCACCCTCGCTGGAGGGCTGGGTCTCCACGCCTGACTCCCCGGCGATCGTCTCGGCCTCCTGGCGGACGTAGGGGTTCAGCGTGGCCACCTGGGGTGCTCCGGTCGTGGTCATGTTGATCGTGGGGATGGTGCCGTCGGCGTTGTAGCTGAATTTCTCCACGGCGACCGAGCGGGTGAAGCCGCCGCCGCCCGGCAGGGCGCCGTTGTGGTAGAAGAAGTACGACCCGCCGTTGAAGTCGATGATTCCGGGGTGGTTGGTGAAGCTGCTGCCCTGCGTGGGCATGACCGTCCCGCGGTAGGTCCAGGGCCCGGTGGGGCCGGGGGCCGTCGAGTAACCGATGAACTCTGAGCAGCATTTCGCCGCGAAGACGTTGTAGTACAGGCCGTTGCGCTTGTAGACCCAGGGTCCCTCTTCGTACAGGGTCGGTCGGCTCGTGTTGCCGGTGCGGGTGCCGAAGCCCGCGGTGGTGAGGGGGATCTGCGTGGGACTGCCCGAGTACGAGATCATGTCCGGGTTGAGCCTGACGTACCACAGGTTGGGATTGCCCCAATACAGATAGGCCTGCCCGTTGTCGTCGATGAAGACGGTGGGGTCGATCTCACCGTTCCTGACCAGCGGGCGCCCGATGGCGTCGGTGAAAGGCCCGGTGGGGCTGTTCGAGACCCCGACGCCGATGGCCATCTGACCGCTCGCCCGGTCTTTCACCGGTACGTACCAGTAGAACTTGCCGTTTCTGTAGACGGCCTGGCCGGCCCACGCGTCCGCGCTCGCCCAGCTGAAGGTGGCGACGCTCATCGGCGAGCCGTGGTCGGTCCAGTTCACCATGTCCGCGGACGACCAGACCCGCCACTCCTTCATGGTGAAGTACGTCGAGCCGTCCTCGTCGTGTCCCGTGTAGAGATACACCCGGCCGTTGTGCACCAGCGGAGCGGGGTCGGCGGTGTAGATGGTCTGGACGATCGGGTTGTCCGCCCTGGCCGTGCCAGGGATCATCGTCACGAGGCAGAGCAGCGCCATGATCACAAGCGCGCCGCGCCCGGGTAAGACTTCGAACCGAAGTTTCATGATCACCTTCCGGATTGCGGACCGCGGTGCGTCAGGTACGGGTCCAGCGCTGGTTGACGCCGCCGTGGCAGGTGTAGAGCTGGAGCCGGGTGCCGTTCGCGGTGCCCTGCCCCACGGCGTCCAGGCACAGCCCGGACTGCACGCCGGTGATGGAGCCGTCGGAGTTCACGCGCCACTTCTGGTTGTCTCCGCCCCAGCAGGAGTAGATCTGGATCCTGGCACCGTTGCCGGTCCCGGCCGCGTCGAGGCACTTGTTGCCATAGACCCTGATCTCGCCGGCCGACGTGGCGGTCCATTTCTGGTTGTCCCGACCGTTGCAGTCCCACAACTGCACCGCGGTGCCATCCGCGGTGGCGGCGTTCGGAACGTCCAGGCAACGTCCGGAACCCACTCCCCTGATCGGCCCGGTGCCGTCACCGGGCACGGTGGGCGTCGACGTCGGAGTGGACGAGCCGCCGTCCAGCCCGAAGAAGCGGATGGCGTAGGCGGCCATCCCGGCGTGCGGCAGATCGTGGCCGGCGCCGGTGATGGTGTACGCCTCGACCTGCCCGGAGCCGAAGACTCGCCGAGTCCATCCGGATTGCGGGCTGTCAGTGGAAGCCGGAGTCTGGGTCAGTCCGTGCACGTTGGTCCACTGGTCGACCTCTTCCTGCAGCATCGTGTACGGCAGCACGGAGTCGGCGGTGCCGTGCCAGGCCATCACGCGCGGCCGGGGCCCGGTGTAGCCGGGGTAGGCGTTCCTGACCAGGTCGCCCCACTGCTGCGGCGTCTTGTCCCCGCATCCGGCGGGCCCGAGGCAGCCGTAAGGAACTCCGGAGAACGGCGCGCCGGCCTTGAACACGTCCGGATACGTGGCGAGCAGGTTGTTGGTCTCCATCGCGCCGGAGGAGAACCCGCTGGCGAACACCCGCTCCGGGTCACCGTTGTAGCGCTGCAGCACGTAGGCCGTCATGGAGACGATCGACACCGGGTCACTGCCGCCACCGTGGCGCAGGGCCTCGTTCGACCACACGTCGAAGCAGTTCGACATGCCGTTGGCGCTCTTGTTCGCCTGCGGGTAGATGACGATGAAACCGTACCGGTCGGCGAGCGAGGCGAACTCGGTGCCCTGGTGGAAGCCCGGGGCCCAGCCGTTGCAGCCGTGCATCGCCACCAGCACGCCGGGCCGGGAGGCCACTCTGTCGGGGACGTAGAGGTACATCCGCAGACCGCCGGGGTTGGCTCCGAAGTTCGTCACTTCGGTCAGGGCCGCCGCCGACGCTCGCGGCGCAACGGTGAGGAACATGGACAGTGCGGCGGCCACGACAGCGATCAGAGCCGCCACGCCGGCTCCGATGGTGGCGTACGCCTTAGGACGCGGTTTCATTCGCTGCCCTTCTCTTCAACTATGGGGCTGCCGTCTTGGCGGAGACACGTCGGACGGCCCCTACTTCCGAGTCGCCGACGCTCGCGAGCCGACTGCGCCGATACGGGACGGGGAGCGGCCACGGAGCGTCCGGCGGCCTGGTGTGTGGTGCCTGCGCGGATCTCGCTCGACTGCGGTCGTCAGCGCCCGCTCGGCCAATCCCAGTTGTTAGCGCTAACAAGCAGCTTGCTCGTCGAACTCCTCCTCGGAGGGCCGGTGGGAGGTGGTGGCCTCACGGAGCAAATACGAGACAGAAAGGTAATGTCAAGAGCACCCGAGCCGGCAGCGGATCAAAGGAGACGGAGGCCGAGCGCGCTCACCTGGCGTTTCCCGGGCAAGGCCGCAGTCGATCGACGAGGGCGTCGCCATGAAACTTTCATCTGAGGTCCCGCACGGCCAGTCGGGCCGAAAATTTCAGGTCCACCTGATCGACAGTAGTGCCACTACAAGGGGCATAAGCATCGGACGGCGTCGCCGAAAATTTTCACCGTTCCATTGCCAGGTTTCGGTGAGATTCCCACACTGAGTTCCCGAGGGCGATTTCCCTGTCAGATCGGTGGTGCGCGACAGGGGGCGCTGTAACGACGCCCTTGTGGTGCGGAGCCACGCTCTGCGCGGCAGCCGCGCAGAGCGGCCGTTACTTCGGCACCGCCATCGCCGCGGGCAGCACCGAGAACTGCGGGTTCCCGGTGTTCGCGAACCGCTCAGGGACGAAACTTAACTAAGATCAATTAGGCTGCCGGCCGCGCCGGTAGCGCAGCCACAGGCCGGCAGCATGTTGCCGATGAGCGGCGACCTGAGCGCAGCACCAGGCCCAAGGCTCATCCACGCCTCGACTCCAGGTCAGCAACTTAATTCGCGAGCTGCCGCAAGTTACCCTATTGCCAACGCGTAACTTCTGTGAAACTTTCACATGCACGAGCAGTGCGGCGCGATCTCCCTGGAGGCAAAACTCCAGGCGGGAAGGCATTCCGACGGCAACGCCCAGGTCGGCGAGGGCGCCCCTCGTTGACGCCGGGCCTGACCGTCGGATGTACTCCGCGACAACGCGCTCAACGGAGTAGGCCAAGGATCGACTGTTAGCGCTAACAGGTTGCCCTCTGCGATTCGGTAACGGAGGCCTGGATGTCCCCTCTCGTCCCCCACGACGACACAGGAGCCATGACGGCTACGGTTCGCTCACCAGCGATGTGTTAGCGCTAACACATCGCCAAGAACGGCCTTCGAGGGCCTGACCTGGTGAACACGTGACCGGCGGACGCCGGTCACCGCCCCCCACCTCCAAGGAGCCCCCATGTCCTTGAGCCGTCGCCGGCTCTTACAGGCCGCGGGCGCGACCGTCGCGTTCTCGGCCGCCGGCCAGGTAATCGGCACGTCCTCCGCTCTGGCCGCACTCCCCTGGGCCAGATCCGACATCGGCGTCTCGGCCTACGAGTTCGACCTCGGCCAGGTCCGGCTGACCACCGGCCGGTGGCTGGACAACCAGAACCGCACCCTGAGCTACCTGCGCTTCGTCGATGTCGACCGGCTGCTGTACGTCTTCCGGGCCAACCATCGCCTGTCCACCAACGGCGCGGCGGCCAACGGCGGCTGGGACGCGCCCAGCTTCCCGTTCCGGTCCCACATGCAGGGCCATTTCCTGACGGCGTGGGCGCAGGCCTACGCGGTGCTCGGCGACACCACCTGCCGGGACAAGGCCAACCACATGGTGGCGGAGCTGGCCAAATGCCAGGCCAACAACGGCGCCGCCGGATTCACCAGCGGCTACCTGTCCGGTTTTCCCGAGTCGGACATCACGGCCGTGGAGAACCGCACCCTGACCAACGGCAACGTGCCGTACTACTGCATCCACAAGACCCTGGCCGGGCTGCTGGACGCGTGGCGGCTGATCGGCAACACCCAGGCCCGGACCGTGCTGCTGGCCCTGGCCGCGTGGGTGGACACCCGCACGTCGCGGCTCAGCTCGAGCCAGATGCAGGCCATGCTCGGCACCGAGTTCGGCGGCATGAACGCCGTGCTGACGGACGTGTACCAGATGACCGGCGACTCCCGCTGGCTGACCACGGCCCAGCGGTTCGACCACGCGGCCGTGTTCAACCCGCTGGCCGCCGGCCAGGACCAGCTCAACGGGTTGCACGCCAACACGCAGGTGCCCAAGTGGATCGGGGCGGCCCGCGAGTACAAGGCCACGGGCACGACCCGCTACCGCGACATCGCCGCCAACGCCTGGTCCATCACCGTCGGCGCGCACACGTACGCGAACGGCTCCAACAGCCAGGCCGAGCACTTCCGCGCCCCCAACGCGATCGCCGCCCACCTGACCAGAGACACCGGCGAGGCGTGCAACACCTACAACATGCTCAAGCTCACCCGGGAGCTGTGGCTGCTGTCGCCGACCCGGGCCGACTACTTCGACTACTACGAGAACGCCCTGCTCAACCACCTGATCGGGCAGCAGAACCCGGCTGACGCGCGCGGGCACGTCACCTACTTCACCCCGCTCAACCCGGGCGGACGCCGGGGCGTCGGCCCGGCCTGGGGCGGCGGCACCTGGAGCACGGACTACAACTCCTTCTGGTGCTGTCAGGGCACCGGCATCGAGACCAACACCAAGCTGATGGACTCGATCTACTTCCACAACGGCACCACGCTGTTCGTGAACCTGTTCGCGCCCTCCACGCTCAACTGGAGCCAGCGCGGCATCACGGTCACCCAGACGACTTCCTACCCGGTCGACGACACCACGTCGCTGCAGGTCACCGGCAACGTGAGCGGATCGTGGGCGATGCGCATCCGCATCCCGGCCTGGACCCAGGGCGCGACGATCAGCGTCAACGGAGTCCAGCAGACGATCGCCACCACGCCAGGCACCTACGCCGACCTCACCCGCTCGTGGACGTCGGGCGACACCGTGACCGTGCGGCTGCCCATGCGGGTGGTCACGAAGGCCGCCAACGACAACCCCGGCGTGCAAGCCGTCACCTACGGACCGGTCGTGTTGTCGGGCAACTACGGCAACACCAGCCTTTCGTCGGCCCCGGCCCTGACGTCCTCATCGATCACCCGGACCAGCACCTCGTCCCTGGCCTTCACGGCCACGGCCAACGGGGCGTCGGTGCGGCTGGGGCCGTTCTACGACGCCCATGACCACAACTACGTCGTCTACTGGAACACCGGTGGTCAGGGCGGCACCGGCGCGGCGAGCTTCCGGCTGCTCAACGCGGCCAGCGGGCTGGCCCTCGGCATCCAGAACATGTCCACCGCCGACGGCGGCCCGGCCCTCCAGTGGACCGACAACGGCACCGCCGACCACGACTGGGTCCCGGTCGTCGACGGTGACGGCCTGCGGTTCCGCAACGTGCACAGTGGCAAGGTGCTCGGCGTCGAGAACATGTCGACCGCCGACAATGCCCGGGTGCTCCAGTGGGGTGACACCGGCACGGCCGACCACCGCTGGACGATCAGCGACGTCGGCGACGGCTCCGTCAAGATCCGTAATGTCCACAGCTCCAAGCTGCTCGGCATCCAGAACGGCTCGACCGCCAACGGGGCCCCGGTGGTCCAGGACTCCAACAACGGCAGCGCGGACAACCAGTGGCGGTTCGTGCCGAACGGTGCGCGGCGTATCCAGAACGTGGGCACCGGGATGGTGCTCGGCGTCACCGGCATGTCCACGGCCGACGGCGCGCTCGTCGTCCAGTGGGGCGACACCGGCACCGCCGACCACCTGTGGACGGCGATCGTCGACACCGGCGGCTACCTGCGGCTGCGCAACTCCAACAGCCAGAAGGTGCTGGGTGTGGAGAACGGCGGCACCGCCTCCGGCTCGCGCGTCACGCAGTGGGCCGACAGCGGCACCGACGACCACCGCTGGCGGCTGCGCTACGGGTCGGGTGCCGCCTTCCGCGTCCAGTGCGCCAACGGCGGCCGGGTCCTCGGGCTCGGTGGGACGTCCCAGGGCTCGCAGGTCGTGCTCGCCGACGACAACGGCTCGAACAACAACCTCTGGAGGTTCCTGTGAGGCGCGTGCTCGCGGTGCTCTCGTCCCTGCTTCTCGTGGGCGTGCTCCTCACGCCCACGGCGTCGGCCGCCACGGTCGACACCAACGCGTGGTACGTCCTGGTCAACCGCAACAGCGGCAAGGCCCTGGACGTCTACAACGCATCCACCGCCGACGGCGGCCGGATCACGCAGTGGACCCGTAACAACCAGAACCAGCAGCAATGGCAGTTCGTCGACTCCGGCGGCGGCTACTACCGCCTCAAGTCCCGTAACAGCGGCAAGGTCCTGGACGTCAGCAACTCCTCCACCGCCAACGGCGGCGCGATCGTCCAGTGGGCCGACCACAACGGCACCAACCAGCAGTGGCGCCTGGCCGACTCGGCGGGCGGCTACGTACGCCTGATCAACCGCAACAGCGCCAAGGCCCTGGAGGTCCAGAACGCCTCCACCGCCGACAACGCCAACATCGTCCAGTACGACGACTGGGGCGGCGACAACCAGCAGTGGCAACTCGTCCCGATCGGCAGCGACCCGAACCCGGGCGGCGACTACACCAACCCGGTCGTCTGGCAGGACTTCGCCGACGGCGACATCATCCGGGTCGGCGACGCCTACTACTACTCGGCCTCGACGATGCACTACTCGCCGGGCGCGCCGATCCTGCGCTCCTACAACCTGGTCGACTGGGAGTACGCCGGACATTCGGTCCCGAGGCTCGACTTCAACTCCGGCGCCTACGACCTCAACGGCGGCCGGGCGTACGTGAAGGGCATCTGGGCCTCGACCCTGAACTACCGGCCCAGCAACAGCACCTACTACTGGATCGGCTGCGTCGAGTTCAACCGGACCTACGTCTACACCGCCTCAGCCGTCGACGGCACGTGGACCAAGCGCTCGCAGATCAACAACTGCTACTACGACGCCGGCCTGCTGATCGACACCAACGACACCATGTACGTCGCCTACGGCAACAGCACCATCAGCGTGGCCCAGCTCTCGGCCGACGGGCTCAGCCAGGTGCGCTCCCAGCAGGTGTTCCAGACCCCGAGCAACGTCGGCACCCTGGAGGGCTCCCGCTTCTACAAGCGCAACGGCTACTACTACATCTGGCTGACCCGCCCCGCCAACGGCCAGTACGTGCTCCGCTCCACGTCGCCATGGGGCCCGTACGAGATGCGCCAGGTCCTGCTCAACATGCCCGGGCCCATCTCCGGCGGCGGCGTGCCCCACCAGGGCGGGCTCGTCCAGACCCAGAACGGCGCCTGGTACTACATGTCGTTCGTCGACGCCTACCCCGGCGGCCGGGTCCCGGCGCTCGCGCCGATCACCTGGACCGACGACTGGCCGACCATCCAGACCGTCAACGGCGGTTGGGGCGTCAACTACCCGAAGCCGGACATCCAGACCAGCCGGACCGTGGCCTCCATGATCGGCCCCGACACCTTCACGTCAGGCAGCCTCGGCCACCGCTGGGAGTGGAACCACAACCCTGACACCAGCCGCTTCTCCACCGGCAACGGCCTGCGCCTGCAGACCGCGACGGTCACCAACGACCTCTACAACGCCCGGAATACTTTGACCCACCGCATCCAGGGCCCGTCGTCCACGGCGACGATCGAGCTCGACTACTCGCAGCTGGCCAACGGCGACCGCGCCGGGCTGGCGATGCTGCGCGACCAGTCGGCCTGGATCGGCGTCAAACGCGACAACGGCGTCAACCGGGTCGTGATGACCAACGGGCTGACCATGAACAGCTCCTGGCAGACCACCGGCACCGGCACCGAGGCGGCCGGCGCCAACATCTCAGGCGGCCGGATCTGGTTGCGGGTCAACGCTGACATCAGGCCCGGCTCCGGCAGGCAGGCCCGCTTCTCCTACAGCACCGACGGCAGCAACTTCGTCAGCCTCGGCCCGGCCTTCACCCTGAACAACGCCTGGCAGTTCTTCATGGGCTACCGCTTCGGGATCTTCAACTACGCCACCCAGTCCCTCGGCGGCGCGGTCACCGTACGCCGCTTCGACCTCACCACCCCCTGACGCACACGTCGACACGGGAAGGCACCAACCAGCAATGGCAACTCGCCTAAGTCGGATAAATCGGAGCGCATCATGAAATTTAGATCCCTATCCGTTCTCGCGACGGTGGTCACCTTACTGGCGAGCCTGTTCGTCGCCCTTCAGACTCAGTCCGCCAACGCGGCCACCGTCGACACCAACGCCTGGTACGTCCTGGTCAACCGCAACAGCGGCAAGGCCCTGGACGTCTACAACCTCTCGACCGCCGACGGCGGCCGCATCACCCAGTGGACCCGTAACAACCAGAACCAGCAGCAATGGCAGTTCGTCGACTCCGGCGGCGGCTACTACCGCATCAAGTCCCGCCACTCCGGCAAGGTGCTCGACGTCTACAACTTCTCCACCGCCAACGGCGGCGCGATCGTGCAATGGGCCGACGGCAACGGCACCAACCAGCAGTGGCGACTGGCCGACAGCTCGGACGGCTATGTCAGGTTCATCTCGCGCCACAGCAACAAGGCCCTGGAGGTCCAGGGCGCCTCCACCGCCGACGGCGCCAACATCGTCCAGTACGACGACTGGGGCGGCAACAACCAGCAGTGGCAGCTCGTCCGGGTGGACGGCGGCGGCAACCCCGGTCAGTGCGATCTTCCGTCGACATACCGCTGGACATCGACCGGCGCGCTGGCGAACCCGAAGTCGGGGTGGGTCTCGCTCAAGGACTTCACCGTCGCCCCCTACAACGGCAGGCACCTCGTCTACGCCACGACGCACGACACGGGAACGAGCTGGGGTTCGATGAACTTCGGCCTCTTCACCAACTGGTCCGACATGGCCTCGGCCAGCCAGAACACGATGTCCTCCTCCACAGTGGCGCCCACGCTCTTCTACTTCGCCCCGAAGAACGTCTGGGTGCTCGCCTACCAGTGGGGCGGGACCGCCTTCTCCTACCGGACCTCCAGCGACCCCACCAATCCGAACGGCTGGTCATCGCAGCAGGTGCTCTTCTCCGGAAGCATCTCCGGCTCCGGAACAGGCCCCATCGACCAGACCCTCATCGGTGACAGCACCAACATGTACCTGTTCTTCGCCGGGGACAACGGCAAGATCTACCGGGCCGGCATGCCCATCGGGAACTTCCCGGGCAGTTTCGGCTCGACCTCGACGGTGATCATGAGCGACACGACGAACAACCTGTTCGAGGCCGTTCAGGTCTACAAGCTCCAAGGCCAGAACAAATACCTCATGCTCGTCGAAGCGATCGGCTCGCAGGGCCGCTACTTCCGCTCGTTCACCGCCACCAGTCTGAACGGCTCGTGGACACCCCAGGCCGCCACCGAGAGCAACCCCTTCGCAGGCAAGGCCAACAGCGGCGCCACCTGGACCAACGACATCAGCCACGGCGAGCTGATCCGCGCCGGCGCCGATCAGACCATGACCGTCGATCCCTGCAACCTGCAGCTGCTCTACCAGGGACGCAACCCCAACTCCGGCGGCGACTACGGCCTCCTGCCCTACCGGCCCGGTCTGCTGACGCTGCAACGCTGATGACGTGACAGGGTCCGGCTCGGAGCCGGCGTGGCAGGGCCGCCCTGCTCGCGCCCGTCCGCGAGACGGCCCTCCGGCTCGGAACACCGTTTCGGGGCGGCCCGGCGATCCGGGTCGCCCCTCCGTCAGCGGCTGCCCGTTTCCCCGCACTCCGTGACTAAACTGCCGCCATGCCCACGGAGCCGTCTCCTCTCACCCTCGCTCAGCTCGCCGAGCTGGCCGGAGTTTCCACCGCGACGGTCTCCAAGGTCGTGAACGGCCGTTCCGAGGTGTCGTCCGAAACCCGCGCCGCCGTGGAGGAGCTCATCCGCCGGCACGGCTACCGCCGCCAGCGCCGCCGCTCCATGCCGACGGCCCTGGTGGAGCTCGTCTTCCACGCTCTGGAGGGCGACTATCCCGTCGAGATCACCAAAGGCGTGGCGGAGGTCGCCCGTCAGCACGACCTCCTGGTGGGGATATCGGACCTGCACCGTGACCACGCCGCCGGAGACGCCTGGCTGGAGAGCGTGCTGCGGCGCCGCCCGAGCGGCGTGATCGCGGTGTTCTCCGGCCTGACCGAGACCCAGCACGAACAACTCGCCCGCCGCGAGATCCCGCTGGTCCTGCTGGATCCGGCCGACACTCCCGCGCGGAACATCCCATCGGTCGGCGCCGGCAACTGGAACGGCGGGCTCACGGCCACCCACCACCTCCTGGAGCTCGGGCATCGCCGTATCGCCATCATCACGGGGCCCGACTCCGCGCTGTCCAGCCGGGCCCGTCTCGACGGCTACCGCACCGCCCTCGACATGGCCGGCGTGCCCGTCGACCCGGAGCTGATCGGCCGGGGGGACTTCTTCATCGAGGGCGGTCTGGCCCAAGCGCACCGCATGCTGCGCCTGCCCGACCGGCCAACCGCGATCTTCGCCACGAACGACGGCCAGGCCATCGGCGTCTACCACGCGGCCCATCGGCTCGGCCTGCGCATCCCGGATGATCTCAGCGTGATCGGCTTCGATGACATGCCGTCCGTGCGGTGGGCCGTTCCACCGCTGACCACCATCCGCCAGCCCCTCACCGAGATGGCCGCCGCGGCAACCTCGATGCTGCTGACACTGGCCCAAGGCGAGCAACTGCCGCAGAGCCGCGTCGAGCTGGCCACCGAACTCGTCGTACGCGAGAGCACCGGACCTCCCATGCTCCCGCCCGCCTGAGCCGAAGCGCGGCATCCAAGGGTCAACGGGCCGAGTTCGCCAGCAGGCGCCCCGAGGGCTTCCCCTCGCCGAGCAGGTCGCCCCCGGACGTGGACGCCTTGGTGGATCTGCTCCACCGAAACAGCTCAGTCCCTCGGTGGTGCTGTGCTCTCACGGACCGTGAGAGTTGTCGCGAGCTCCAGCCCCGCTTGGGGGACCGACTCCCCGCGGCCGATGGCCAGCGCCAGTTCGGTGGCGGCGACCGCCATCTCGCTCAGCGGCTGGTGGACCGTGGTCAGAGGCGGATCGACCCAGGCCACGACCGGAACATCGTCGAAGCCCACCACGCTCAGGTCCCCGGGGATGGACAGCCCGAGCTCGCGAGCGGCTTGGTAGACGCCGAGCGCCTGCATGTCGTTCGCGGTGAAGATCGCGGTCGGCCGGTCAGGCCTGGACAGGAGCTCGCGCGCCGCGGCGCAGCCGTCATCGCGGGTGAGAAGGGTCCTGACCAGGAGTTCGGGATCCGCGGGCACGTCGGCTTCAGCCAGCGCGGAGAGGTAGCCGGCCACTCTGGCGCGGCAGAAGGCATGATCCGGGCCGCTGATCATGGCGATGCGGCGGTGCCCCAGTTCGAGCAGGTGCCGGGTCGCCGTCTGGCCACCCCTCCAGTTGGTGGCGCCCACGAAGGGGACGCCGTCCGGCAACTCCTCGATCGGGTCGAAGACGACGAACGGGATGCCTTTCGCCTTCAACTTGTCACGCTCGGACGGCGAGAGCTGGGCCACTGACAAGACGCAGCTAGGCCGCCGGCCGACCGTGTCGTCGATGGACATCGTAGGCGTGCCGTGGAGGCCGAACTCCGAAACCATGACCCCGACGCGGGTCTTTCGCGCCACCTGCTCCACACCGCGGATGATCTCCACGGCCCACATGTGCTCAAGCTCGCGGAACACGAGCTCCACGACATTGCTCCGGCTGGCCGAGGGCCTGCGGTATCCGTGCCGGTTGATCAGCTCTTCGACACGGGCACGGGTCTGCTCCGAGACTCCCGACCGTCCGTTGAGCACTTTCGACACGGTGGGGATCGAGACGCCCGCGGACTCGGCGATGTACGCGATGGTGACCGACGCCGGTCCGTCACCACGCGGGCTCTGCTCGTCGGCCGCCGGTTCGCCCGATCGGTTGTCCGTCACGTGCACCCTTCCTCATCAGCGGCGGGTCCGCCACGGCTTGTCCCCGGCCATTCTCGCACCGGGTGCCAGGGCGGCCGGACCGTAGGCGATGCGTCCTGCCCACGCGGGGCGGCAGGCCACGAATCATCACCTACACCAAGGAAACTATAGAGCAAGTCCGACGAAAACTTTCCTGCTGCCAGGACTCCGTCACTGATGGCAAACGGTGGTTTCGCCTCGCGCCCCATGCGGGCGAACCTCGCAGCGGCCGGCATGCAGAGCCAGGGCATGGCTGTCATCGCTGGTACGGCAGGGCTTTCCGCACGAGATGTTCGATAGTACGGTTTCGCGAGAAACTTTCGCGCTACGCTGAAAAAGGCATGCCCCTTCGCTATTTCGAAGACTTCTCACCCGGCTACGGCAAGCCGGCACCGCGCCGTCCTCGCAGACCGGTGGGCTTCGAGGGGGTGGACTCGTGCGCGGGGGGACGTGTTCGTACAGGCCGACTATGACGTCTCCAGCGTGGGCGACCGGCACCTCGCGGCGGTCCGGTACCAGACCGACCTGGTCCCCGAGCGCCGACTTTGCCTTCATCCTGTCGACGACGTCCTGAACAAAGAGCCACCGCCCCGCGTATGCGCGGGGCGGTGGCGTCAGATCAGAGGAGTCACGACGCGGTGCCGGTGACCGTGTCGCCGGACCTGGTCACCTGGTAGGTGACCTTGGCGCCACTCCAGAAGTGGAAGGTGAGCGTCAGCGGGGCGCCCTCGCGCATGACGCCGAGGAAGTCCTTGAGGAGGCGGATGGAGTTGCCGGCGTAGTCGGGAGAGAAGGTCCTGCCGTACTCCTTGTAGGACGTCCACTCGTGGGGAGCGGCGTTGGTGCCGTCGGCGTACTTGGCCTCCATCGTGGCCACCCGGTCACCCCGGAACTGGGCCGGGACGGTCAGGGACTCGGTGGTGCCGGCCGCGCCCGACAACACCGGCGTCTCGTAACTGATCACGTTGATCTGCCACGGGATGCCCTGGGAGAACCGGGCCTGGATCGTCGCGTTGACGCCGTGGGCGCGATCGCCCGCCAGCCGGGTGAGGGCGGCCGCCGTGAGCGTGAGCTTGTCGCCGGACACCGTGTAGTCCCGGCCCGGGGCGAGCCTGGCATCGCCATGCCAGAGTCCACGGAACGAGGTCCCGTTCAGGTTCAGGGTGAGCGACTGGGCCCCGATCGCACTCGACTTCGGCACGTAGATCGAATCAGCGGAAGCCGTGCCCGAACGCGTGGTCCAGCTCGACTTGATCTGGGCGAACAGCTCGGGGTCCTTCCACTGCTGGGTCTCCCGGTTGAGGTGCTGGCCGTTGTCCCACCACATCGTGGTCAGCTTCTTGATCCGCGCCTGGTAGCCCAGCAGTTCGAAGAACTTCAGCTTCTCACCCCGCTGGACGGCGTTCACGTCCACGTCGAAGCTGAGCAGGCCGTACTCACCGAGGATCGCCGGGATGCCGCGGGAGATGAACGTCTGGGCCGTCCTGTCGTAGTAGCCGATGAGTTCCTGCTGGGACTCTTCGTTGAAGGTGGTGACCCCGGCGATGTTCACGCTGAACGGCCAGTAGCCGTAGTGGTGGATGGTCACGGCCAGGTTCTTGTCGTTCAGCGAGGTGATCTCACCGTACAGAGCGTCCAGGAGGTTCTGGGTCGCGTTGGTGTGGAGGGTCGGCAGCACCAGGATGCGGTCGGCGTTCTGGCCGCCGGAGGCGCGGACGATGCCGTGGAAGGAGCGGTTGAGCTCGGCCAGGAGCTTGGTCGCCTCCCCCTCGGTGGTGTTGTCGAACTGGGGTTCGTTGACGCTCTCGAAGAGCACCTTGCGCGGCGCGTCCCGGAACGCGGCGGCGATCTGGGTCCAGGAGTCGTTGAAGCGGGCGACCACCTGGTCGCGGTCGGTGGCCATCTTGGCGATCCACTGCCACGAGTCGTGGTGGATGTTGATCAGGACATAGAGGTCGGAGGCGAGCGCCAGGTCGACGACCTCCTTGACCCGGTTCATCCACTTCACGTCGATGGTGTACGGCGCGGTGGCGGACTGGTGGTCGGTCCAGGTGACGGGGATGCGGACGCTGCGGAAGCCCTGGGCACGGATGGTTTCGAACAGAGCCTTGGTGGCCCGCGGGTTACCCCATGAGGTCTCGTCGGGGATCGCGTCCAGCGTGTTGCCCAGGTTCCAGCCGGGCTGCATCGCCGCCACGACATCCATCGCGCTGCGGACGCCCTTGTCGGTCGAGGCCGCGGTGGGACTGCTGGCCAGCCCCAGTACGGTGATCAGCGCGATGAGAAGGCTCGCCGCGCGCGAGAGGGGGGTTCTCCTCATTTCTTCCCTTCCATGAGTCGCCACAGCGCCTGCTGCGCCGTGGAGTGGATGCGGTGCGTGAGGATCAGGCGGCCGGCGCCGGCGGAGAGTTCATGGCGTGACCTCGTAGTCGAACCAGTCGAAGTGGACGGTGCCGGTCGCGGCGTACATGCCGATCACCCGGCCGGTGAAGCCGCCCGCCACCTCGGTGGACAGGAAGCGGCCGTCGAGGGAGGCGAGCACGGTGGAGCCCTCGACGCTGAACGAGAGCGTGTCGGGCGCCGAGCGCGGATCACCGGGAGACCGCGGGTCGCCGGCCTGGACCGCGAGCACCAGCGGACCGGCGGGGACGGCCTGTTCCGCGACCACGCTCCGTACCGAGCCGATGCGGGCGATGACCTGGACCCGGCCGTCGCCCGCCTCGATCTCGTAGTGGTGGTGCTCGTCGAGCCGGACCGCCAGGCCGCCGCGCCCCTGCGCGGAGTCGATCAGGGTCCTGGCCCGCCACCTCAGGTGCTGCGCGCGGCGGCCGAGGAAGGTCACGTCGTGCTCGTCCAGGGAGGCGCCGGCGGCGCGGAGCGTCAGCGATCCGGCCCGCTCCTTGGTGGTGTACAGGTCCGCCGGGCGGCTCCGCATCGAGATCCAGCAAGCCTGAAGCTCAGCCAGGTCGAAGTCGTCCATGAACGATCCGGACGGCGAGCCGGAGACGATCCCGCCGACGACCGGCCAGCCCTCCTCCCAGGTCACCGGGGCGAGGAAGGTTTCACGGCCGAGGACATGCCAGCCGGGGGTGCCTCCGCCGGGCCGAACGCCGAGAAAGGCCATCCACCAGGAGCCGTCGGGAGCCTGGACGAGATCCGCGTGGCCGGTGTTCTGGACCGGATGGCCGGTGCTGCGGTGCGTCAGGATCGGGTTGGCCGGGCACGGCTCGAACGGCCCGTCGGGCGCGGGCCCGCGGGCGATCGACACGCCGTGGCCCCGCTCGGTGCCGCCCTCGGCGATGAGCAGGTACCAGTAGTCACCGATCCGGTAGAGATGCGGCGCCTCCGGGGCGGCGGCGCCCGGCGTGCCTGACCAGAGCTTGTGCGGCTCCCCGAACGTCTCTCCCGTCCGCGGGTCGATACGCACCTGCACGATCCCGGCGACCGTACACCAGCAGGTGCCGTCGTCGTCCCAGGCCAGATCGGGGTCGATGCCGGGGACGCCGGGCAGCCGGATCGGGTCGGACCACGGCCCGGCCGGGTCGGTGGCGGTGAACAGCATGTTGCCGCCGCCATCGGCCACGACGGTGACGATCAGCCAGAACCGGCCGTCGTGGTGCCGGAGCGTGGGCGCGTAGACCCCGGCCGACGAGAGGGTGCCGGAGGACAGGCGCAACTGGCTCGGCCGCTCCAGCGCGTTGCCGATCTGCGTCCAGCGCACGAGGTCGCGGCTGTGGAAGACGGGCACGCCGGGGAAGTATTCGAAGCTGGAGCAGACGAGGTAGTAGTCGTCGCCGACGCGGCAGATGCTGGGGTCGGGATGGAATCCGGCGATAACCGGATGAGGGTTGGACACGCCGCGTGGTCCTTTCATCGGAGGCGGAGCAACGCTGCGGACGGAGCGGTGGGCAGGGTCACGGTGAGCTGCCGACCCGCTCTGATCGCGGTCTTGCCGCCGGCGGGATAGAGCAGTTCTGCTCGGTTCGGGTACGGCAGGCGGAGGGTTTCCTCGCCGCCGCGTCGCCAGAGGGTGAGATAGGTGGCGGTCGGGGCGTGCAGGGCCAGCACGATCCACGGGTCGTCCCAGGCCGGCAGGCCGAGCGGCCAGGCGGGTACGGCCTGCGGCAGGTCGGCCCGGAGGTCCTTGTAGACGGTCACGGCCTCGTGGACGAGGTCGCGGGCTTCGGGGCTGAGTTCCGTGATCAGGCCGGACAGGTGGATCCGGCCGAGCAGCGCGCCGACCATGGTGAACGCCACCTCGTCCGGGGAGTCCCCAGGCTGCGGATAGGCCCAGACGGCGCCCTGCTCGGGCGGGACGGCGGTGGGGGCCGAGGCCGCGATGGGCGCGTAGAGCTGGAGGTTCTGCTGGTCGCTGGTGGACTGCAGTTGGAGCCGGGAGAGCAGGGCGTGGTCGGAGCGCATGCCGCCGGAGGCGCAGTTCTCCAGCACCAGGCGCGGGTGGCGGTCCAGGATGCCGTCGAGCCAGTCGAGCTGGGCGCGGTTGTGGCCGAGCAGCCCGGCGGCGGGGGCCTCGCCGTCATGGCTGCTCGTTCCGGAGCCGGGGTCGATGTTGTGGTCCAGCTTGAGGTAGCCGATGCCCCACTCGCTGACCAGGCGGTCCACCACCCGGTCGAGGTGGCCGCGGGCCGCCGGGTGGCGCAGGTCCAGGTGGTGCCGGAGGTTCTCGGTGACACGGACGCCGTCGCGGCGGAAGAACGCCTCGTCGGGCAGGGACTTCGCCAGAGGGCTGCGGACGCCGATCACCTCAGGTTCCAGCCACAGGCCGGGGGTCATGCCGCTTGCCCTGATGCGATCCAGGACCTCGTGGATGCCCCGCTCGCCTGGGAAGCGCGAGGCGGACGGCTCCCACGCCCCGACCGAGCCCCACCAGTCCTCGTCGGCGTCGGCGTACCAGCCGGCGTCGATGACGAAGTACTCCGCCCCGGCTTCCGCCGCCGCGTCGATGAGGGGAAGCAGTTTCTCCGTCGTGGGATCGCCCATCAGGCAGTTCATGTAGTCGTTGAAGATGACGGGCAGCCACTGGTGGTCCGGATGCGGGCGGCGGATGGCCCGGCGATATCGGGTCAGCGCGGCGAAGGCTCCGTCGTGGTCGCCCACGGCGAGCGCGACGGGCACGGAGCGGAACTCTTCGCCGGGCGCCAGCGGGTGACGCCAGCCGTGGTGGGCGTCGCTGGGACCGGACAGCGCCACATAGGCGGTGCCTTCGCGCTCCCCGCACTCCCAGCGCCAGCCACCGCCGTTGTGCTCGATCTGCCACAGCCACGTGCGGCCGGTCTCGCGGTCGGCCAGGCCGCCCATCGGGAGGTTGCCGCAGCTCGACCAGACCCCCTGCCCGGCCAGGGTGAAGCAGCACTTGCCGTTGCCGTACCTGACCCGGCCGCTGAGCCGGGGGGAGGTGACACGCAGCGGCCGGCGCTGCCACCTGTACTCGGCGAGCCAGTCGTTGTCGGCCCACAGCACGTCGGCGCTGTCCACGTCGGCGGTGAGCCCGCCGACCGTCAGGGAGGTGACCGACTCCAGCAGCAGCGTCTCCTCGCCCTCGTTGCGGAGGATCACCTCACTGCGGAGCACGGGCAGGCCCTCCGGCGACCGGTAGATCACCTCCGCGGCGAGCCCCGTTTGCGGGTCGTGAAGTTCGACGGTGAGCTCGTCCGCGGTGGCGTGGTGTCGCCGGTAGCGCATCCGCGCGCCGATGGTGGTGTCGACGAGCCGGTGGGTCGACCAATGGCGGCCGTGCCCGGTCGCGGTCACCTCGACCAGCGGGAGCGCCGCCTGGTACGGCTCGCCGCCGGGCGGGCCGAGGTAGGCCAGGCGAGCGTCGTCACTGATCTCGAGTCGTAGGGCGTCATGGCCCCAGGTGATCATCGGTTCTTCCTCAGAACGACGCAGCCGCCTGGCGGCAGCTCGCTCACGGGAGCGCCGGTCAGCAGATCGTGGGCGCTTTCGGGGAGGCTGATGGTTGTGGCGGTGTGGTTGAGGAGGAACTGCCAGCTGCGACCGTCCGTGGCATGCCGGGTGACGGATTCGACGCCGGGCGGCTCCGCGCCGACCCCGAGGATCCGGGTGATCAGGGCGGCGTAACCGGGGTCGTCGAGCCGCGTCGACAGGTACCAGCCCTCGCCCTGACCGAACCGGTGCCGGGTGAGGGCGGGTTGCCCGGTGAGCATGCCGTGGGTGTAGGTGAGGACCGTTTCGGCGCCCTCGGTGCGCAGCAGTTCGCTCCAGACCGTGGCTCGGGTGCCGTCCGACAGGACGATGTGCTCGCCTCGCCGCAGCGGACGGTGCTCCTCGACACGGATGCCCAGCGCCTCGCGCAGCGGCGTCGCGGGGTAGCCGCCGAGGCGGGCGTGAAGGTACTCGTCGACGGAGCCGGTGAAGTGCTGGACGAGCAGCGTCCCGCCGCCGGAGACGTAGCGGCGCAGGTTCGCCGCCCCGGCGCCGGAGAGCAGGAAAAGGGCCGGAGCGACGATGAATCGGTACCGGCTCAGGTCGTGCTCGGGGTGGGCGAAGTCGACCGTGACTCCGGCCTCCCACAGCGCGCGGTGGGCGCGGCGCAGGCTGCCGTGATAGTCGAGGTCCGCCGAGGGCAGGCCGTCGACCTCCAGCGCCCACCAGGCGTCCGCGTCGTGCAGCACGGCCACCTGCGCGGTGACCGTCGAACCCTCGACCTCGCCGAGCCGCTCGACGGCCTCGCCCACCGCCTGGACCTCGCGGAAGATCCGGCTGTCGGCTCCCGCGTGCGGAACCATCGCCGAGTGCCACTGCTCGGCCCCGGCGCGGGACTGCCGCCACTGGAAGAACAGGGCGCCCTCCGAGCCACGGGCGATGTGGCCGATCGTGTGGCGCAGGATCTCGCCGGGCTCCTTGCCGAGGATCCGGTCGCCGTCGTAGACGGTGTTGGTGCCCTGCTCCATCAGCAGCCAGGGGCGCCCGCCAGCGAAGGAGCGGGCGCGGTCGGCGGCGAAGGCGGTGTCCGCGGCGGCGGCCAGGCCCGGCGCGTCCGGGTAGTGGTCGATGGCGATCACGTCCACCTCGCGGCCCAGGGCCCACAGGTCCACGTTCTGGTAGCCGGGAAGCATCATGTTGGTCGTCACCGGCCGGTCGCTGTGCTCGCGAATCGCGTCGCGCTGCTCCCGGAAGGCCACCAGCACCAGGTCGGACCAGAACCGCCGGAAGTCCAGGTGCTGGCCCGGGTTCTGGTGCCAGTTGGTGGCACGCGGCGGCAGCACCTGCTCCCAGGAGCCGTACCGCTGACTCCAGAACGCCGTCCCCCACGCCTCGTTGAGAGCCTCAAGCGACCCGTGACGGTCACGCAACCAGTCGCGGAACGCGGCGGCGGTGTGGTCGCACCAGCAGAGCGTGACGTACTCGTTGTGCACGTGCCACATCACGACCGCCGGATGCTCGCCGTACCGCTCCGCGAGTGCTTTTGCGATGTTTCGCGCAGCAGTGCGGTAGGCCGGGGAGGCCAGGCAATAGGTGTCCCGGCTGCCGTGAATGTGCCGGGCGCCGTCTCGTGTGACGGGCATGGCGTCGGGATGGGCCAGGGTGAACCACGGTGGCGGGGAGGCCGTGGGAGTCGCCAAGTCCACCGAGACGCCGTTGGCGTGGAGCCGGTCGAGGTGTGCGTCGAGCCAGGCGAAGTCGTAGCGGCCCTCTTCCGGCTCCAGCAGCGCCCAGGAGAAGACGCCGACCGTCGCCAGGTTGACCCTGGCGCGGCGCATCAGCGCGTCGTCTTCCTTCCAGACCGCTTCGTCCCACTGCTCGGGGTTGTAGTCGCCGCCGAAGAACATCACGCTTCCTCCGCCCTGATCGGGAGCCGCGCTCCGTCGCGCAGGAAAGCGTCCTCGATGTGCCAGGCCTCGGGGTCGCGAAAATGGGGGGACATATGGAGTGCTCCTAGATGAGGCTGTGCCGGGGGGCCGGGCCGGTGCTCTCGCGGATGGTCAAGGTGGGGGCGAGCAGCACCAGTTCGTCGGTGGGCTGCTCGCCACGCATAGACGCGGTGATCCGTGACATGACCTGCTCGACGGCGATCCGGCCGAGCTCCTTCGCGGGGCCGGTTACCGCTGTGAGGGCGGGCGCGTACCGTTCGGGCAGATGTTCGGGGCACAGGGCGATCACCGACGCGTCCTCGGGAACCGTCCGCCCGCCGGCGCGCAGGAGGTCGAGCAGCGGCCCGATGGCTCCCTCGTTCTGCACCACGAAGCCGGTGGTATCGGGCCTGTCCGACAGGATCCGTCCGAGCGCACCGGCCGTGCTCTCATAGGTGCCCTCGCATGGACGGTGCAGGAAGCGCAGACCGCGCTCCTCCGCACGCGCGCGGAACCCCGCCAGGGTGCGCTCGGCGTATCCTGCGTGCCGCCGGTAGATGCCGGAGCCGTAGCCGATGAAGGCGATGTCGCGGTGGCCCTGGTCGGCCAGATGATCCGCACACAGCGCGCCGGCGGCGGAGAAGTCGTGGTCGACGCAGGACAGCCCTCGGGGATCGTCGGGCAGGCCGATGAGCGCCGCCTGGGTACGCAGGTCCCCCAGCGTCGGGATGCGCTTGTCGTCCAGCTCGACGTCCATGAGGATGACGCCGTCGGCCAGGCCGCTGGCGGCGAGGCGGCGGATACCGCCGGGGCCCTCGTCATTGGTGATCAGCAGGACGTCGTAACTGTGCTTGCGGGCGGCCACGGTGACCGAGGTGGCGATCTCCATCATGATCGGCACGTACACGTCGCTGCGGAGCGGCACTGCCAGAGCGAGGATGTGCGAGCGCTTGCCCGCCAGCGCCCGGGCGCCCGCGTTCGGGTGGTATCCGAGCTCGATCACGCACCGCTCGACGCGCCGCCGGGTCTCGGCGGAGACGCGGCGCTTGCCGCTGAGCGTATAGCTGACCGTGCTCGGGGAGACGCCCGCCGCCTTGGCCACATCGGCGATGGTCACCATCGGTTCAGCCCTTGATGGCGCCGGTCAGGACGCCGGTCCGGAAGTGCTTCTGAACGAACGGGTAGACGAGCACGAGCGGCACCAGGGTGAGGACCACCACGGCCATCTGCAGCGACAGGGGGGCGGTCTGCGCGTGTGCCATGCCGAAGCCGGCGTTGACCATGCCGGGCATGCCGACTCCGCGGTTGACGTAGGTCAGCAGGACGTACTGCAGCGGCCACTTCTCGCTCTCTGTCGGCATGTAGAGCATGACGTTGAAGAAGGAGTTCCAGTAGCCGACGGCGTAGAAGAGCGCGATCACCGCGGTCACCGCCCGCGAGGTGGGCAGGACGACGGACAGGAGGATCCGCCAGTCCGACGCGCCGTCCATCCGCGCCGCGTCGATCAGCTCGCCCGCGGTGCTGGAGTAGAAGGAGCGGAGCACCAGGATGTTGAAGACCGAGACCGCGCTCGGGAGGATCAGCGCCCACCACTGGCCATAGCCGCCGAGCCCGGTCACCACCAGGAAGGTCGGGATGAGGCCGCCGCCCACGAACATCGTGACGATCAGCAGCACCAAGATGAAGCGGTGCCCGAGCGAACGCGGCCGCGACAGGCCGTACGCGCACAGGACCGACACCACCATGGACAGCGCCGTGCCGACGACGGTGATGCCGAGGCTCACCAGCAGCGCGGTACGTACGGTCGAGTCGGTCAGCATCTCCTCATATGCCTGGAAGGTCAGGCCATCCGGCCAGATCACCAGGCCGCCGGCCCGGCCGATGGCGCCGCGGGTGGACAGGCTGGTCACCACGACGATCCACAGAGGGACCAGCACGACCAGCAGCACACCGCCGAGGGTGATGCCCTTGGCCGACTGACCGGCGACAGTCGGCGGTTCCTGCCAGCTCGGGCGTGTCGCCCGCCGCGCTCGCGGCGCCCGCACCGCGCGCCTGGCGCCTCCGATGGTGAATACCTTGGTCATTTCCGGTACAACCCGTCCTCGCCGAAGGAGTGCGCCAACCTGTTGGCGCCCCAGATGAGCAGGAGCGAGATCACGCTCTTGAAGAGCCCGGCCGCCGCGCCGAAGCTGTAGTTGGCCGTGGCGACGCCGTAATAGAAGGCGTAGGTGTCGAGCACCTCCGCGCTCTCGTGGCCGACCGCGTCCCGCTGGATGAGGAACTGCTCGAACCCGACGGAGAGCGCTCCGCCGAGCCGGAGCACCAGCATCAGCACGATGACTCCCCGCAGGCCCGGCAGGGTGATGTGCCATATCCGCCGGAAGGGCCCGGCGCCGTCCGCGGCCGCCGCCTCATAGAGGCCGGGGTTGATGGCGGCCAGCGCGGCCAGGAAGACGATGATCCCCCAGCCGGCCTCCTTCCACACCCCCTGGAAGGTGACCAGGAGCGCGAAAGTGTCCGGGTTGGTCATCACGTCCCAGGTCTGGAGGTCGTGCGAGCGCAGGAACTGGTTGAGCGCGCCCGCGCCGCCCAGCATCTGCTGGAAGATCGTGATGACCAGCACCCACGAGAAGAAGTGCGGCAGGTAGACGACCGACTGGACGAAGTTGCGCACCCGCTCGCTGAGCACCGAGTTGAGGAGGATCGCCAGCGCGATCGGGACGGGGAAAAACAGGACGAGCTGGACGAAACTCAGGTAGAGCGTGTTCTTCAGCGCGCCCCAGAACAGCGGGTCGGTGAAGAACTGGCGGAACTGGTCGAGTCCTGCCCAGTCACTGCTCCAGATCCCCACCAGCGGGTCGTAGTACTGGAAGGCGGTGATGACCCCGACCATCGGGGCGTAGTTGAAGATCAGGAGCAGGACGACCGCGGGCGTCACCATGATCAACAGTGACCGGTCGCGGCGCAGCCTGCCCCACCAGGTCAGGCCTTCGTTCACTGGCCCGTGCCGTACTTGTTCAGCACGTTCTCGGTCATCCACCCCTTGAGCCGGTCCAGGCTGCTCTTCTTCCAGGTGTCGATGACCTCCTGGACCTCGGAGACCTTCTTCTTGCCGTGGTAGCAGTCCTTGACGGCGTCGTCGATGGACTGCGGCGCGTTGGCCATGGACAGTTGCTGGGGCATGTTGATGTTCATGTTCCAGAACACCGGCTTGTAGAGAGCGTCAACATTTGCGGCCTGCCAGGCGGCGTAGTCCTTTGTGACCTGGCCGGCGCCGGGGTTGCTGATCACGGCGGGCGGCGAGGCCAGGAACGGGAAGGTCTGCGGCTGGACGAACTTCTTGCCGTCCTCGTTCGCGGTCGGCACTCCGTCCTTCATCGTGTAGTGGACGCCCTCCACCCCGAAGTTGACCATCGTGTACTCGGCGGACCCGAACGGGGCGGCCAGATAGTTGGCGACCGCCAGCAACTCCTCGATCTGCTCGGGCTTCAGGTTGGCGTTGAGATAGCTGAAGATGCTCGTGGAGGCGCCCAGGAAGGTCTGCGGCTTGCCCGTGCCGTCGTGGGTGAAGTAGTTGAACGCGGCGCGCCGGTAGTTCTTGTCGGCGGCGGTGCCCGACTCGTGGTCGGTGAGGTTCCAGCCGCCGGTGCCGCCGCCGTGGATCAGCTCCTTGCCCGAGTAGAAGCGGGTGATGCCGTTGGCGTTCTGCCCGGCGATCGCGTCCGGGTGGAGGTAGCCGGCCTTCGCCAGGCGGTAGTGCCAGTCGAGCGCCTCGAGGTATTGCGGCAGCTCGTACTTGTGGACCAGCTTGCCACCCTCGACCTTCCAGTTGTACGGGATGTCCCAGGCGGTGAAGAGGTAGGTGAAGACGTCGCCGAAGGCCCACACGCCGCGCTTGGCGTCGGTCAGCTCCTTGCCCAGGTTCATCATGTCATCGACGGACTTCACCTGGTCAGCGGTGATTCCTCGCGCCTCCAGGATGTCCCGCCGGTAGTAGATGCACCCGTTGACGACGAAGTTGCTGGAGAAGGAGGGGATGCCGTACAGCTTGTCGCCCCACGCGCCGGCCTGCCAGGCGCCGGTGGGGATGGCGGCGAGGTTGGGATACTTCTTGATCTTGTCGCCGGCCAGGTAGGGGGTCAGGTCGGCGAGCTGGGTCCCGACCAGCCCGCCGATGTTGAAGTTGGTGTTCCACCAGGTCGGCAGCTGGATCCAGTCGGGTAGGCGCTTGGCGGCCGTCATCGGCGGGACGATGGTGTTGTAGTTGTTGCCGTCCGCCGGCTTCATGGTGAGGGTGACGCCCAGGGCCTTGTTCATGGCCTCGTAGAAGGAGTTCCCCGGCTTCGGCGCCGTCCCCCAGAGCGGAGTGACGGCGGTGTAGCTACCGCCCTTGCCCGGCACTGCCGAGACGGTCTTGACCGCAGTGGACGGGGATGGGTAGGCCAGAAAGGCGGGGTCGGTCGCCGCTCCGGGCGGCCCTGGCACGGACGGGATGTCGGCCTTGACGGAGGCGCTCGGCACGTACGACGGAAGCGCTGCCTGGAGCCCGGTCTTGGTGTTCGTGCCGATCTTCCGCTGGGGCGCGTTGCTGCAGGCGGCGAGGAGAGGAACCATCGCCGCGGCGCCGATGAAGGCTCTGCGGTTCAACTCGGGGGTCATGGGGGGGTTACCCTTCGAAGTCGTCGAAGCGCTTCTATGTTGCCGCGAGACTAATGACATGTTTCCGACAGCACAAGGGAAGTTTTTAAACGAAAGTTTCTCTCCTGTGAGGCATTGACACTCCAGCAGGCTCGTGACAGCGTCGATGCGCTTCGCTGACCGCCCTCCCATCGAGCCTGCTTAGAGGTCTGACACGTGAGCTTCCCGCCTCCGTCCGCAGCCGTCACGTTTCCCTTCAGGGACCACGCTCTGCCGATGCGCAAGCGCGTCGATGACCTACTCGAACGGTTAACACTCGACGAAAGAATCGCGATGCTGCACCAGTACGCGCCTGCCGTACCGCGTCTGGGCATCGCCTTGTTCCGCACCGGGAGCGAAGCCCTGCACGGCGTGGCGTGGCTGGGGGTGGCGACGGTATTTCCGCAGGCAGTTGGCCTGGGTGCGACGTGGGACGAGGAGTTGGTGCGGCTGGTCGCCGAGGCCGTCTCGGTCGAGCTGCGCGCCTTCCACCGCCACCGCCCGCCCGTGATCGGCTCCGGCGCCAACAGCCTGCAGGCGTGGGCTCCCGTGGTGAACCCGTTGCGCGACCCGCGCTGGGGGCGCAACGAGGAGGGCTACTCCGAGGACCCGGTGCACACCGCACGGCTCGGCGTGGCCTACTGCCAGGGCCTGGCCGGCGATCACCCGGCCTTCCTTCGTGCGGCCCCGGTGCTCAAGCACTTCCTCGCGTACAACAACGAGGACGACCGATGCGTCACCTCCTCCGGCGTCCGTCCCCGGGTGCTGCACGAATACGATCTGGCAGCGTTCCGGCCCGTGGTCGCCTCGGGCCTGGCCACCGGCGCGATGGCCGCGTACAACCTGGTCAACGGCCGTCCCTGCCACGTCAGCCCGCTCATCGAGACGGAGCTGCGGCGCTGGGCCGAGCCGACCGGGCACGAGCTGTTCGTGGTCAGCGACGCGGAGGCGCCGTCCAACCTGGTCGACCTGGAGCATTACTTCGACGATCACGCCGAATCCCATGCCGCCGCGCTCAAGGCCGGGATCGACAGTTTCACCGACCACGGCGAGGACAGCGGGACTCCGGTCGGCAGGCTGCGCGAGGCGCTGGATCGAGGACTGATCGACGAGGACGACATCGACCGCGCGGTGCGACGGCAACTTTCGCTGCGCTTCCGGCTCGGGGAGTTCGATCCGGACCTCGACCCGTACGCCGCCATCGGCCCCGAAGTGATCGACTGCGCCGACCACCGGGCTCTCGCCCTGCGCGCCGCGACCGAGTCGGTGGTGCTGCTCAAGAACGACGGCCTGCTGCCCCTGGAGCGCAACCCGCGAGTCGCCGTCATCGGACCGCTCGCGGACACGTTGTTCGAGGACTGGTACAGCGGCACCATGCCGTACCGGATCAGCGTCGCCGCCGGGCTGGAGGCGGCGCTCGGCGAGGTCGTCCGCGTGGAAGGCGCCGACCGGATCGCCCTGCGTTCACGCTCCACCGGTGACCTGCTGGGCAAGTCCTCCTTCGACGTCGTCGACTGGGGCGGCGGGGCGTCCACGCTGCGTGACGCCGCCAACGGCCGCTACCTCAGCCTCCAGGCGGACGGCTCGCTCGCCGCAGATCGGGAGGTGCTCAAGACCTGGCACATCAACGAAACTTTCTACCTTGAAGCGGTCGCCGATGGCGTGGTGCTGCGCAACGTTCGCACCGGCCGGTACGCCGTCGTCGACCCCGTTGACGGGCGAGTCAGCGTCACCGCCGAAACTCCCGCCGACGCCGAGTGCTGGGAGCGGGAACTGCTCCATGACGGTACGGCAGCGGCCCGGTCCGCGGCCGAGGACGCAGACGTCGCCGTCGTGGTGCTCGGCAACCACCCGCTCATCAACGGCCGCGAGACGGAGGATCGCCGGGACCTCGCGCTGCCCGAGGGGCAGGAAGCGCTGCTGCGCGCGGTCGCCGAGGTGCGCCCCGAAACCGTGCTCGTCACCATGAGCAGCTACCCCTACGCCCTGGACTGGGCCGATGAGCGCCTGCCCGCCGTGGTGTGGACGTCCCACGGCGGGCAGGAAACCGGCCGGGCGGTGGCCGCCGTCCTGCTCGGCGAGGCCGAACCGAGCGGGCGGTTGCCGCAGACCTGGTATCGCGGCGACGACGAGCTGCCGCACCCCCTGGACTACGACATCATCAAGGCGGGCTGGACCTACCAGTACCACCGGGCCGCTCCGCTGTACCCCTTCGGCCACGGGCTCTCCTACACGGAGTTTGCCTACGGCGACCTGCGGCTGTCCTCGGGAACTTTGCCCCAGGACGGTACGGTTGACGTCTCGCTCACGCTGACCAACGCCGGAACCCGGCAGGGATCCGAGGTGGTGCAGCTCTACGTCCGGGCGTTGAACCCCCGCTACGAGGCCCCTTCGCTCCGGCTCGCCGACTTCCGCAAGGTCGCGCTGTCTCCGGGCGACAGGCTGGATCTCACGTTCCGGCTGTCAGCCGAGCACCTCGCCCACTGGGACGTGGCCGGCGGGGCCTTCACCGTTGACCCCGGCGACTATGAGGTGCTGGTGGGCCGCTCCGCGGGTGACATCACCCTGACGGCGCCGATCACAGTGAGCGGTCCCGTCCCCGAGCCGCGCGTCGTCGTCGACAGGCGCACGTCGGCCGTCGACTTCGACGACCACGCGGCCATCACCCTGGTCGACGCCACCCGTACCACCGGCGACGCGGTCGCTCCCGCGAAGCACGAGCAGCCCGCGACCCTGCTGTTCCGCTCCGTCGAGCTGTCCGGCGCGGTCCGGGTCGAGGCCGAGGTCGCCGGTGTGTGTCCAGGGAAGCTGGAGTTCCTGGCAGGTGACCGGCTGCTGGCGGAGATGTCGGTGCCGGTCACCGGGAGCCGCTACGCATGGACGACCGTGGCCGGCGACCTGACGACGTCGCCGGACGGCGTCCATGATCTGCAGGTGAACGTGCACGGCGACGTTCGGCTCGCGACGTTCCGCCTCGGCTCGACCGCCTGAAATGAGCGGCCGTCCAGACCGCTGGAGCCGCCGCAGGAGAGCGGGCCGGCTCCAGGGTCCGGACGTCACATGGCGTTCAGACGCGGGTCCACTTCTGGTTGTTCTGGCCGTTGCACGTCCAGATCTGCACCTTGGTGCCGTTGGCGGTGCCGGCGCCGCTGACGTCCACGCACTTGTTCGCTCCGACGGCGGTGATGCTGCCATCGGCGTTGAACCGCCATTTCTGGTTGTTCCGCCCGTTGCAGTCCCAGATGATCAAGGCGGTGCCGTCCGCCGTGCCGCCCCCGTTCACATCCAGGCACTTGTTGCCGTACACCCGCAGCTCACCCGCGGCGGTCGACGTCCACTGCTGGCCGGGCTGCCCGTTGCAGTCCCAGATCTGCACCTGTGTGCCGTTCGTCTGCGAGGCTCCGTTGACGCATCGGTTCGATCCCACACCCCGCAGCGCGCTGGTGCTGCCAGGGGGCGAGCCGTCGCCCTGCCCGACGCCCTTGCCATTGAAGGTGAACGAGTCCGCGTCGAACGAGTTCGCGGACGGCGCCTTGAACACGACGTAGACATTGTGGGTGCCACCGGGATCGGTGACCTGCACCGCGGGCAGGGACACGTAGGTGTTCCATCCCCCGGTGGCCGGGACGGGGCTGGAGGCGATAAGGGCCCCCGTCGGCGAGTCGGCGTGCAACTCGATGGACGCCCCGGTGTTGGACGGTGCCGAGACGCGGAAGGACACCGTGTCGATCCCGGACAGGTTGATCGGGCTGAAGGAGATCCAGTCGTTGTTGGAGATGTCGCCGATGCGCCTGCCGCCTTCGGCTCCGGACTCGTCGACGATCCGGATTCCGGACGAGCCGGTGAAGTGCTCGGCCTGCTTGTGCTTGGGCTGCAGGGTGACGCCGGCGCTGCCCTTCAGACCGCCCTTGTCCGTGTAGTCGGCGGACAGGGCGTAGTAGACGTTGGCGGCCTCGTCATGGCCGGACGCGGTGGTCGTGACCGTCCCGGAGCAACCGGTGTACTGGCCGGTGTCGTGGGCGTGCTGGTCATGGCCGAGCGCCGTGATCACGTTGACCTTGGTGCAGTCGACGGCGCCGTCCTCGGGGTCGGTGACGTTCACCGTGTAGGCCACCTGGTCGCCGAAGTCGATGAACCCGCCGTCGGGCGGAGCCGAGAAGACGACCTTCGGACGGGTGTTGCCGACGGCGATGGGCAACGTGACGCTGCCCGTCTTCCCGCCGGAGTCCCGTACGGTCAGCTTGGCCGTGTACGTGCCGTTGGCGTTGTAGGTGTGGGACGGGTTGGCGCTGGTGGAGGTCCCGCCGTCACCGAAGTCCCATGCGTAGGTGATCGCGTCGCCGTCGGGGTCGGACGAGCCGGCCGAGGAGAACGCCACCGTCAGCGGCGCCGCGCCCGAGTCGGGGTTGGCGCTCGCCTTGGCCAGGGGCGCGCGGTTCCCGGCTACGTAGTCGACCCGGTAGACGCTGTCATCGGTGTTCGAGTGGCCGAAGCCGTTGCCCCAGTCGGCCATGTACAGGGCGCCGTCCGGGCCGAACTTCATGTCGATCGGCGCATGCGGGGCGAGCTGTGCCACGAAGGGGTTGATCTTCAGGAGGTTGCCCGAGGAGTCCAGGCGGAACTCCTTGACGAAGTTGCGGCTCCATTCGTAGAGGAACGGCGTGCCGTCGAAATACTCGGGGAACTTGCGGTCAGAGGTGCTGGTCGGGTCGTAGCGGTAGAAGGGGCCGCCCATCGGGGCGGCACCGCCGCAGCAGTCGATCTCCGGGAACTCGGCCGAGGCGTGGTAGTTGTACCAGACGGTCGCGGGCTTGGCCGCGGGCAGATTGGTCAGGCCGGTGTTGTTGGGCGAGTCGTTGACCGGTGCCGAGCAGTTGAACTTCGCGCCGGAGGTGTTGGTGGCGAAGTTGAAGTCGTTGAACGGGATGTTGTTGCCGACGCAGTACGGCCAGCCGTAGAAGCCCGGCTGCTTGATCAGGTTCCACTCGACGGTGCCCTCGGGACCGCGGTTGGGGTTCGCGGCGCCGGCGTCGGGACCGTAGTCACCCGCCGAGATCCAGCCCGTGACCTTGTCGACCGAGAAGCGGAACGCGTTGCGGAAGCCCATCGCGTAGATCTCCGGCCGCGTCTTGGCGGTGCCGGGCGCGAACAGGTTGCCGGATGGAACCGTGTAGGTGCCGTCGGCCTCGGGGTGGATGCGCAGGATCTTGCCGCGCAGGTCGTTGGTGTTGGCCGCGGACCGCTGGGCGTCGTAATGCTCCCGGCCCGGCCGCTCGTCGATCGGGGCGTAGCCGCTGGACCCGTTGGGATTGGTGTCGTCACCCGGGCCGATGTACAGGTTCCCGCCCGGCCCGAACGCGAGGTAGCCGCCGGTGTGGCCGGGCTCGTCGACGTTGCGGTACGCCGGAACCTCGATGATCTTCTTCTCGCTCGCCAGGTCGAGGCTGGTGCCGTTGAAGGTGAACCTCGACACCCGGTTCACCTCACCGCCGTTGGACGGCGAATAGTTGACGTAGATCCAGCCGTTGGTGGCGAAGTTCGGATCCAGCGCCAGCCCGACGCCACCGTCCTCGCCGCCGTCGTACACCGACAGGGTGGCGATGACGCGCGTGCCCCCGCCGTTGGCGGGGATCAGATTCACCTTGCCCGAGCGCGAAATGTAGAAGACCCTGCCGTCGCCGGCCACGTCGAGTTCCATCGGCTGGTCCGGTGCGCCGTCGAGGGTCACCTTCTGGAACCGGGCCGCGACGGTGCCGCCGCAGTCACCCGGCGCCGCGCCCGCCGCCCACTTCACCCCGCCCAGCAGGTGCTGCTTGAACGACGACTCCGAATAGGAGGACGCCTGGTGGCCCATCGCGGTGGCCCACACCCGGCCGCCCTCCGGATTGTGACACCAGGAGATCGGGTGGTCGGCACCCATCTTGTTCGGCCCCGCGTCATAGGTGGTCTCGTCCGCGCTCACCAGCACGTGCACCGAGCCCCGCAGGTTCTTGTCGAAGTTGTACCACTCCTCTGTGCGCACCCATCGATCCGGCAGCCCCTTCGTGGAGGGGTGAACCTTGTCGGCCACCTTGGCGGTGCCCTGCAGGATCGCCGAATGCGCGGTCATGTGCGCGCCGGCCAGGGCAACCTGGTCCCACCAGGGAAACTGCGCCTCGATGTTCATGTCGGTGGCGTTGTGGATCGCGACGACGCCGTGGCCGCTGCGTACGTACGCCTGGAAGGCCTGACGCTGGGCGTCGTTGTCCCAGACCATGCCGCTGGTCTGGAACATGATCACCGCGTCGTAGGTGTTCAGGGTCGCGGTCGTGAAGACGGCGGAGTCCTCGCTCTGGTCGAGCTGGAAGTTGTTGTCGGTCGCCAGCTGCTGGAACATCGCGACACCGGCGGGGATGGAGTCGTGCCGGTAGGCGCCGCTCGCGGTCTTGGTGAACAGCAGCACCTTGAACTGCGGGGCGGCCGCGTGCGCCACCAGTGGCACCGCGGACAGCCACAGCCCTAATAAGGCTGCGACGAGGGCGGGAAGCAGGCGTGATGTTCGCATGAAGGATCTCCTGGGGGGTTACCGGCTACGGTCGGAGTCGAAGGGTGGGAAGCAGCAGTGGCTCACCCATCGATCCGGGCGTCGGGGCCTGACCATGCGACCAGATATCGAATCGATTCGGAACGAAAATAGGTCGGGCCAATCTTAAGTGTCAAGCATGCTTATCCAGCGAATCCCAAGACCACCTTTTCGCTTCCGCCGGGCCGGGGTCCTGCTGCTTTTACTGGAAATCTGCAGGTGTAGGCGGCGTCGCCGGTGCCGCTCTGTCTCACCAATACTAGAAAAAGCTCATCAATAAGTATGAAACTTTCAAGCACCACCTTGATCAGAGGGTGCGCAGGTAGGCGAGGCCGTCCACGGCGAGCGCGTCCTGGCTTTGCGCGAGGGGCCGCCAGATGGAGGCCGCGGTGGCGATGGTCTGGTTGTGCGCGGTGAAGGACTCGATGACGAGCGGCCCTTGATAGCCGACGTCGCGCAGGGCCCGGGTGACGCCGGGCCAGTCGAAGCGGTCGGCCCCCGGCGTGCCGCGATCGGTGCCGCACACCTGCACGTGCGCGATCCGGTCCGCCGCGACCCGCACCGCCTGGGCGGGGTCTTTCTCCTCGATGTTCATGTGGTAGGTGTCGAGTGCCAGGTGGCAGTCCTCGGGCAGCGCGTCGAGGGCCTGCTCGACGGTGTTGACGAGGCTGGTCTCGTACCGGTTGAGCGGTTCGACCGCGAGCTTCACCCCGCACTCGGCCGCGTGGTCCAGGACGGGCCGCAGCTGCTCACGCAACTCGGCGTAGACCGCCCGGCGCTCGTCCGGTGACAGCCGCCACGTACGGCCGACCGAGGCGTACGCCGGCCCCCCGATCACGGGGGAACCGACGGTCACCGCCACGTCCACGCAGTGCCGCAGATAGTCCTGGGTGTCGCGGACGGTTTCGGGGGAGGCGGCCACGAGCTCGCGCCCCGGCGGCATGACCAGCACCACGGATGCGGCCAGCCCGTGCTCGGCCAGCACCGCGGCGGCCTTGTCCGGGTTCCAGTCGCCGGGTTGCTCGACGGGCAGCTCGATGACGTCGAAGCCCCACCCGGCGATGCGGGGCGCGAGCCGCGCCAGGTCGTCGTCGGTCAGCGGGGAGACCCAGACCCAGGTGTTCACGCCGATGGAGTACATGCGCCCCTCTTCGCGGTCGGTGTCGATCAGTTCTTCTTCCCGCCCCAGTTCTCGGGGAACCCGGGCAGGGTCTCGCAGCCGCAGAGCGCGTAGTGCAGCGGCGGCATGTTGGGCTGCAGGTAGGTCGACAGGTTCTCGCTGGTGACCTTCGGCTGCGGCAGGTTCCACATCTTGGGCACTTCCTCGCCCTTGAGGATCTTCAGCGCGGCGATGATCGGGGTGCGCCACTGGTAGGTCGGGTACGTGGGCGCGACGGCGGTGAGCTTGGCGTCCTTCCACTTCTGCAGGAAGTCCTGCTGGTCCTCGCCGTTGATCGGCGGCACCGGCACGCCCGCGTCCTCGAACGCCTCGATCGCCGCCACCGCCGTGGCGCCCGCGTCCATCCAGACGCCGTCGATCTTGCCGTACCGCTGGATGTAGTCGCTGACGATGCTCTTGGTCTTGGCGGCGTCGCCGTCGGTGAACTCCACCCCCGCCACCTGGAGCCGGCTCTTGTCGAAGACCACCTTCGCCGCCGACCAGCGGGTCTCCAGCACGTCCACGCCCGGCAGGATGCGCAGCGCCAGCACCTTCCCGCCCGCCGGCACCTTCCCGACCAGGAACTCGGCGGCGTCGGCGCCGAAGGCGTAGCCGCCGATGGGCTTGATGAACGTCACCGGGCAGTCCGTCTGCACGCCCCGGTCGAACACGATGACGGGCACCTTCCCGCAGGCGGCCGTCACGGCGGGGGTGAGCGTGGCCGTGGTGTTCGGCGAGACGATCAGCGCGTCGCAGCCCTTGGCCTGCAGCTCGGCGATGTCGGAGATCTGCTTGTCGTCCTTGCCCTCGGCGTCGAGGGCCGTGAACTTCTCGATCTCCTTGTGCAGGCCGGCCTCTGCCTGCATCGTCTTCCAGCCGACCTGGCGCCAGGGGTTGTTGACCGCGGCGTTGGAGAAGCACAGGTGGTACGGCCCGTCCTTCTTGTACTTCGCCGTGTCGACCATCTTCGGGGCGATGGCCTGCTCCCAGGGCTTGTCCGTGGGACCCTGCGGCGTCTGGGAGCGCATCGCCAGCTGGGCGTCGAAGTCCGCCTGCACGAAGAACTTCGACTGAGCGCCCGTGCCCGAACCCTGAGCGCTCGTGGCGGGCGCCGCGGACTGGGTGGCGGACGTCGGCTTGTCGGTGGTGCAGCCGGCGAGGACAAGCGCGGCGAACACCGCGACTGCGGCCTTATGACGCGGCATGTGCGTCTCCTCTTCGGGGGGTGAACTTCCGGGGAAGCCGGATGGCTCCCGCCGCGACCGCGGCGATGATGATGACGCCCTGCACGGTGAACTCCAGGGCCCCCGAGATTCCGTACAGGTTGAGCAGGGTGAACAGCGCCTCCAGCGTGAAGGCGCCGGCCATGGCGGCCGGCACGGAGCCGCGCCCGCCGCCGAGCGCCACGCCGCCGAGGACGACCGCGGTGATGGCGGAGAACTCGAGTCCCTGGCCGACCTGTGCCGAGACTCCGGCGAAACCGCCGAGCAGGATCGCCGCGACGGCGGCGGCCAGACCGGAGAGCATGAAGGCGAAGATCTTGGCCCGGTCCACCCGGACCCCGGACAGTGCGGCAGCACGCTCGTTGTCGCCGGTGGCGATGAGCGTCTTGCCGAAATCGGCACGCATGAGCCAGATCGCCGCCACGCCCACGGCCAGCAGGATCAGCACCGACCACGGCAACGGCCCGAGGCCGCCGCGGCCGAACACCCGGAAGCCCTCCGACAGCGCGCCACGCGGCGCGCCGCCGGTCCAGAGGAAGACCGCCCCGCTGAGGACGAGCAGCATGCCGAGCGTCACGATGAACGACGGCACCCGCAGCTTGGTGGTGAGCACGCCATTGACCAGCCCGACGAACAGACCGACGACGATCAGGAGGACCAGGACCGGCCAGGTGGCGGACTCGTCGCCGTCGATGAGCCGCGCGGCGATCACCACTTCGGCCGTCACCAGCGAGCCGACCGACAGGTCGAACTCGCCGGAGACGATGACGAAATACTGTCCCGCGGCGAGGATCACCAGTGGCGCGGCCCGTTTGAGGAACGCCAGGAACCCGGCTGGCTCCAGGAATAAGGGGTTGGCGACCGCGATCGCGGCCAGCAGCACCACGAGGACCGCGAGGATGGGAAGTGCCCGTTTCATGCCGACCGCCTTGTTCCGCGCCGGGCGTAGGCGGCCACCGCGATGACGATGACCACGCCGCGGACCACGTCCTTGACGAAGGAGTTGATTTCGAGCTGGTTGAAGATGCTGTCCAGGACGGCCAGCAGCAGGACCCCGCCCACGGTTCCGGCGACCCCGCCCTTGCCGCCGGCCAGCGCGGTCCCGCCGAGCACGACCGCGGCGATGGACTCCAGGTCGTAGCCCCCGTCGGTGCCCACCGTGGGCGCCCCCGCCCCGAGCCTGGCGGCCAGCAGCAGGCCCGCGATGCCGGCGCAGACGGAGCAGACCACGTGGGTGATCACGATGACGCGGCCCGTACGGATCCCGGACAGGCGGGCGACCTCCTCGTTCCCGCCGACCGCGTAGATCCGGTAGCCCAGCCGGGTCCTGCTCAGCAGGAGCCAGGCCACGACGGCCACGCCCGCCCAGAGCAGGGCGGAGACGGGGATCGGCCCGATGCGGGAGTAGCCGAGGATCTGGAACGACTCGGGCACCTTGCCCGCCGGCCCGTCGTACAGGTGGTCGACGACGCCCTTGATGATCAGAGCGACGCCGAGCGTGGCGATGAAGGCGTGCACCTGGAGCCTGGTGATGATCAGCCCGTTGACCAGCCCCACCAGCGCGCTGATGGCCAGCACCGCGGCGACCGCCGGCAGGATGTTCCCGTCCCGGCCCGCCATGATCTCCGCCGCGACCAGCGAGGTCAGGCTGATCAGGTACGCCACGGACAAATCGAGCGAGCCGGCCAGGATCGCCAGCGTCTGACCGACCGCCACGATGCCGAGGGCCGCCGAGCGCTGCTGGATCCCGACGACGCTTTCCATGGTCAGGAACTGACCGCCGTCGAGCGCGACGAGGACCCAGCCGACCGCGACCAGGCCGAGCAGCGCCAGAAACACCACCTGCGTGGGCTCACGTAACCGGGCCGCCAGGCCGCCTTGCGCCTCGCCGCGGCGGGCGGGCACGAGCAGGTTCATTCAGGCCCCTCTCCCGCAGCCAGGCGCATGACGGCCTCCTCCGAGGGGCCGACCGGCAGCGTGCCGGCGATGCGGCCGTCGCGCAGGACGACGACGCGATCGCTCATGCCGATGAGCTCGGGCAGTTCGGAAGAGATCATCATGATGGCCATACCGTCATTCGCCAGTTCGCGCATCAGGTCGTGGATCGCGGCCTTGGCCCCGACGTCGACGCCCCGGGTCGGTTCGTCGAACAGCAGCACGCGCGGCGCCATGGTCATCCATTTGGCGAGCACGACCTTCTGCTGGTTGCCTCCGGACAGGTAGCGGACCTCCTGTTCCTGGCGCGGAGGCGAGAGGCGTACCCGTTCGAGCAGGTCGCGGAGGCCGTTGCGGCCCTTGGCGCCCACCGCGCGGGCGACGAGCAGGGCGTTGTCGCGTACGGACTGGCGCAGCGCGAGCCCTTCGGCCTTGCGGTCCTCGGTCACCAGCCCGATGCCCATGGCCACGCCTTCCCGGACCGAGCGGGGGCGCGACGGGGTCATCTCGCCCGTGGTGAACGGCTCCGCGCCGAAGATCGCTTTGGCGAGTTCCGATCTGCCGGATCCCTGCAGGCCCGCGATGCCGACGATCTCCCCGGCACGCAGTTCCAGATCGATGTCGCGGAGCTTGCGGTTGCCCGCTCCGCGCAGGCTGAGCCGTACCTCGCCGGCGCCGGTCGAGCGGGGCGGGAAGTAGGTGCCGAGGTCGCGGCCCACCATCAGGCGGATCAGCTCGTCGGGGGTCACCTCGCTGATCGGGAGCGTGGTGACGCGCGAGCCGTCCTTGAGCACGGTGACCCGGTCGGCGAGGTCGAACACCTCGCGTAATCGGTGGGAAATGTACACGACGGCGACTCCACGCTCCCGTAGCCGCCCGATCAGCCGGTAGAGCAGCTCGACCTCGTGCTCGGCGAGTGCCGCGCTGGGCTCGTCCATGACGACGAGCCGGGCGTTCACCGATAACGCCTTGACGATCTCGACGACCTGCTGCTGGGCCACCGACAGGCGCTTGACGGCGTCGCGGGGGCCGAAGGAGTGCTCGCCGAGCTCGTCGAGGAGCCGCCCGGTCGCCTGCTCCATGGCGGCCCGATCGACCAGGCCGCGCCTGACGGGCTCGCGCCCGAGGAAGACGTTCTCGGCGACGGTGCGCTCGGGCAGCAGGTTGAACTCCTGGTAGATGATCGCGATACCGGAACGCTGCGCCTCGAGCGGATGGCCGAAGGAGACGGGATGACCGTCGATCTCGATCGTGCCCTCGTCCGGCGGGTGAACGCCGCAAATGATCTTCATCAGGGTGGACTTTCCGGCGCCGTTCTCGCCGACTACGGCGTGGACCTCGCCGGCCGTCACGTCCAGGTCCACTCCGGACAGCACCCGCACGCCCAGGAAGCTCTTGCCGATGCCACGCATGCTCAGCACCCCGCCCACCTCCCCATCTCCCCCGCCATGAGGGTGAGCCTGGGGCCATCGGCAAATTTCGGGCTCATGTCCCTCATGCTGCCGGATGTTAAGCGGGCTTATATCGACGGTCAAGCAAAAGTTCGCACCCGTACGACATAACCGGGAGGCCGTGGCAAGCGAGCTCGCATCACCGGTGCGGCAGCGGACCGGGCGGTGATGGCCGTAAGCGGCGGACGATAAGGACGCCGATTAGCCTGCTTATGGTTGACCATCGACAAAAATAGCTCTTACCATCGCGGAGACTTACCTACCGGATGCCTTCCGCATGCGGGGGTAGTCCCGACACGATGGAGCTTTCATGGACAAGCTCGGTGTGTGGCTTATCGGGGCACGGGGATCCGTGGCGACCACCGTCATCGTGGGCGCCGCGGCCATCAGGGCGGGAGCCGCGACCCCGCAAGGATGCGTGAGCGAGTCCCCCGGCTTTCCCGGGCACCTGGTTCCGCTGACCGACCTGGCCTTCGGCGGCCATGACATCACCGAGACCTCCTTGCGCAAGCGCGCCGAACAGCTGGGCAGAGCAGGGGTCATATCACCGGACCTCCCGGGGCTGCTCGCGTCCGACCTGGACGCCGCCGACGCCGAGATCCGGCCGGGCTACGTCCCCGGCGACGGCGGCCGGACCGCGACCCGGCTGATCGACGACATCTCCGGCTTCCGTGCCCGGCACGGGCTGGCCCGGGTGGTCGTCGTCAACGTGTCGTCGACCGAGCCTCCCGTCGGCCCGCGTCCTGAGTTCGAGAGGCTGGCCGATCTGGAGGAGCGGCTCGCCGCGGGGGACGACGTCCTGCCGCCGAGTTCGCTGTACGCCTATGCGGCGTTCCAGGCCGGGTGCGGCTACGTGGAGTTCACACCCTCCACCGGGCCCACCCTGCCGGCGCTGGCGGAACTCGCCGCCCGGCGGGGCGTGCCGTACGCGGGACGCGACGGCAAGACCGGCGAGACCCTGGTCAAGAGCGCCCTGGCGCCCATGTTCGCCGATCGGGCGTTACGGGTGCGCTCCTGGTCAGGGCTCAATCTGCTCGGCGGAGGGGATGGGGCGACGCTCGCCGATCCGGCCGCCAGGTCGAGCAAGGAGCTCTCCAAGGACCAGGTCGTCGCGAAGGTCCTGGGAGGACCCGTCGAGGGTGAAACGCACATCGACTACGTCCCGGATCTCGGAGAGTGGAAGACCGCCTGGGACCATGTGACCTTCGAGGGCTTTCTCGGCGTGCGGATGGCGCTGCAGTTCACCTGGCAGGGCTGCGATTCGGCGCTGGCCGCTCCGCTCGTCCTGGACCTGGCCCGGCTGGTCGCCCGTGCGCATGAGAAAGGGCGGTGTGGCGTCCTGCCCGAGCTCGGCTACTTCTTCAAGAGCCCGCTGGGAACGGACGAGCACGCGCTGGCCGTCCAGTACGCCCGGCTGCGCGCCTTCGCCGAGGAGCTGTCATGAGAGCGCTGCTCGAGCTGGTGCGCGCACCGGCCGCACTGTCGGTGCCGGGGGACACGATGGCGGGGGCCGCCGCCGCGGGGCGGCGTCCGGCACCCGGTCTGGCCCTGGCGTCGGTGCTCATGTACTGGTCGGGCATGGCGCTCAACGACTGGGCAGATCGTGAGGCGGACGCCGTCGAGCGTCCTGAACGCCCGATCCCGTCAGGCCGGGTCCGCCCGGGCGCCGCGCTCGGGCTCGCGGCCGCCCTGACTGGCGCGGGCCTGGCCACCGCAGCCCTCGCCGGTGGACGCCGCGGCCTCACCGTCGCCGGTCTGCTGGCCGGTGCGGTGTGGGCCTACGACCTGGGCCTCAAACGGACGGCGGCGGGCCCCGCCTCGATGGCCGCCTGCCGCGCCCTGGACGTGCTCCTGGGCGCCGGTTCGGACGGGAGAGCCGCCGTGCCGATGGCGCTGGCGGTCGGCGCGCACACCTACGGGATCAGCATCCTCGGCCGGGCCGAGGTGACAGGGGCGGCACCCGGGACCGCCGAGCGAGCGCTCGTGGCCAGCACCGCGGCGGCCGGGCTCGCGGTTGCCTCCTGCGTGCGCAACCGAGCCGCCGCCCGGGCCGGAGCGGGCGTCCTCATCGCCGGCTATCTCGCCTTCACCCTCCCGGTCCAGGCCGGGTTACGGGCCCGTCCCGACCCCGAGAACGTACGGCAGGCCGTCCGCCTCAGCATCCTCGCCCTGATCCCGCTCCAGGCGGCCGCGGTCGCCGGTGGCGGGCGGTTCGCGACGGCAGGCGCGCTGCTGTGCTCGCTGCCCCTGGGCAGATGGCTCTCATCCCGGATGGCGACATCGTGAAGTGGGCCTACTGCACCAACGGCTTCGCCGACCATCGGCTCCCCGAGGCACTCGCGGTCCTGGCCAATCTGGGGTACACGGGTGCGGCGATCACGCTCGACCACGGTCATCTCGACCCCCACTCCCCCGGCCTGGCCGCGGAGGTGTCGAGGATCGCCGGGCTCCTCGAACGCCTCCGCCTCGATGCCGTGGTCGAGACGGGCGGGCGTTACACCCTCGATCGCCTGCGCAAACACCATCCGACCCTCATCAGCGACGACGCCGAGCGCAGAGTGGAGTTCCTGACCACCGCGATGCGGGTCGCCGCCGATCTGGGCGCTCCCGTGGTGCACCTGTGGAGCGGGGTCCGGCCCGACGGCATGACGGAGGAGGAGGCGTACACGCGGCTGGCCCGCCAGTGCGCACGGCTGCTCGACGAGGCCGACCAGGTGGGTGTCACATTGGGCTTCGAACCCGAACCCGGGATGCTCGTCGCCGACCTGGACGGCTTCGAGCGGCTGCGCCGGATGCTCGGCGACCATCCCCGGTTCGGCCTCACCCTCGACATCGGGCACTGCCATTGCGTGGAGCGGGACGATCTGCCCGCCTGTGTCCGGCGGGCGCTGCCGTACACCGTGCACGTCCAGATCGAGGACATGCGCCGGGGAGTCCACGAGCACCTGGAGTTCGGCGAGGGTGAGATCGACTTCGTCCCGGTGCTCGCCGAGCTGCGCGGCTACTCGGGTCTGGTGGCCGTGGAGCTGGCCAGGCACAGCCACGCGGCCCCGCAGGTCGCCCGCCGATCGATCGAGTTCCTGAGGAGGGCACATGAGGGACGAGTGGCAGACAGAGGCCGTACGGCGGGTCGAGGCTGACCCGGACGCGATCCACCTGCTCTTCCCGCAGGCCGAACGGCGGGGCGGCCCAGGTGCGCGGCGCGCGCTGCTCGGCGCGCTGCACGGTCACCACGCGGTGATCCGCAAACTGTACGAGGCCGGCGACAGCGGCGAGCGGCTGGCGATCCTGACCGTCCTGCACGAGCTCGATTCGGAAGGGACTGCGGTCGGGCTGGTGGAGGACGCGCTGCGCACCAACGACGCCCGGCTGGTCGCCGCGGCCCTGGGCTCCTACGGGTCGGCGTGGCTGGACGACCACTCCTTCCGTCAAGGGGTGCTCAAATGCGTCTTCATGTCGATCCCGCTGGCCTCGGTGACCGGCCTGGAGCGCCGCTTCGACGCCGAGCTGGCCCGGATGCTGTCGGACTACGCGGCGGAGCTGCGGGCGGCCGGCCGGCCCGTCCCGCGCGACGTCCTGGAGAGGATCTGAATGCGTATCTTCGACCCCCACATCCACATGAGCTCCCGGACCACCGACGACTACCAGCGCATGCACGCCGCGGGAGTCCGGGCCGTGGTGGAGCCCGCCTTCTGGCTGGGGCAGCCCCGTACCAACGTGGGCAGCTTCCTCGACTACTTCGACGCGCTGCTCGGCTGGGAGCCGTACCGCGCCGCGCAGTACGGCATCCGCCACCACTGCGCGCTCGCGCTCAACCCGAAAGAGGCGAACGATCCGCGGTGCGCGGGCGTGTTGGCCGAACTGCCGCGATACCTGCTGAAGGACTCCGTCGTCGCCGTCGGCGAAGTCGGCTACGACTCCATGACGGCGGAGGAGGAACGGGCCTTCGAGGCCCAGCTCGCCCTGGCACGGGAGAACGATCTCCCGGTGCTCGTGCACACGCCGCACCGGGACAAGGCCGCGGGCACCCGCCGGACCCTCCACGTGATCCGGGACGCCGGGATACCCCCCGAACGCGTGCTCATCGACCACCTCAACGAGCTGACCGTCGGCATGGTCGCGGACTCGGGCTGCTGGATGGGATTCTCCATCTACCCCGACACCAAGATGGACCCGGACCGGATGGTGGCCCTGCTCAAGGAGCACGGCACGGACAGGATGCTGGTGAACTCGGCCGCCGACTGGGGACGCAGCGACCCGCTCAAGACGCGCGAGGTCGCCGACGCCATGTTCGCGGCCGGCTTCGGCGAGGACGACGTGGACCAGGTGCTCTGGCGCAACCCGGTCGCCTTCTACGGACAGAGCGGCCGCCTCGACCTCGAGCCGGCCTCGCACGCAGGCCCCGACCATGCCGGCAACACGATCAAGCGGGGGTGACCGTGCGGCTACGTCATCCGGACGGCTCGACAGTGCACCTTTCCTACTGCACCAACGTCCACGCCGCCGAGGATCTCCCCGGCATCCACGGTCAGCTGTCCGGCGTCGCCACGCGGGTCAGGCACCTGCTCGGCGTCGAACGGCTCGGACTCGGGCTGTGGCTGTCCCAGCACGCCGCCGCGGACCTCCTCGCCCGGCCCGAGGAGGTCACCGGACTGCGCGAGCGGCTGGCCGCGCTCGGGCTGGAGGTCGTCACCCTGAACGGGTTCCCCTACCGCGGCTTCCACGACGAGATCGTGAAATACCGCGTCTACCAGCCCGACTGGGCCGACGCGGAGCGACTGCGGTACACGCTCGGGCTCGCCGAGATCCTCGCCGCGCTGCTGCCGGACGACGTCACCGAGGGCACGATCTCGACCCTCCCCCTCGCCTGGCGCACCGCATGGACACGGGACAAAGCGGCTGCGGTCATGGCCAACCTCGACGCGCTCGCCCAGGGCCTGCGCACGCTGGCCGGCCGGACCGGCAAGATGATCCGGGTGGGCTTCGAGCCGGAGCCCGGCTGCATCATCGAGATCACACCCCAGGCGACCGCCCTGCTGAACCAGGTGGACCACGACTACCTCGGCCTCTGCCTGGACGCCTGCCACATGGCCGTAGGCTTCGAGGAACCCGGCGCGGGCGCCCACACCGGGCTCCCGATCGTGAAGCTCCAGGCGTCATGCGCCCTGCAAGCCCCGCCCGGAGCACAGCAGGCACTGGCCGCATTCGACGAGGCCCGGTTCCTCCACCAGACGCGCTCCGCCACCGCATACGCCGACGACCTGGGCGAAGCCCTCGCCGGCGGCCTGCCCGCAGACGA
>NZ_JBFAOQ010000030.1:0-12186 GCF_040675285.1 Nonomuraea sp. NPDC049625
TACAAATCCGCTGTTCCGGCAGTCGCTCTCGGTCGGTGTGCCAACCAATCTGGGTTCTTCATCAAATGAAATTGCCGCTAGTTCCGGAATACGGCAGAAACGGGCCGCGGAACCGCTAACTCTGGCTGCGGACGCCGATTCGGTTCACCGTGGAGGACGTGAAGCCTGTCTCGATAGTGATGGCTGCGGTCGGCGTGGCGCTGGTGATGGGGGTCGTCTGGGTGCTGGGCCCGGGGGCGCGCTGGGTGCTGGAGCACGTAGACGGGGTGGCGATCGGCGGCCGGACGGGGTTGTCCGGCAAGGACCTGGCGGCGGCCGTGGACGCGGTGCGCGGCCGGGTGCTGGCGGTGGCCACCGGGCTGGCCGCGCTGGCCGCGGTCTACTACACCGCGCGCAACGCCGACACCGCCCGGCGCACCTTCCAGCTCGGCGAGCGCGGCCACGTTACCGACCGCTACGGCAAGGCCGTCGAGCAGCTCGGCAGCGCTCAGGCGCCGGTCCGTCTGGGCGGCCTGTACGCCCTGGAACAGCTCGCCCAGGACAACCCCGACCCGGACTTCCGGCAGACGGTCGTGGACGTGATCTGCGCGTACCTCCGCATGCCGTACACCCCGCCGCCGGACGGGACCGATCCGGCTGAGCCCGCCGTGCCGCGTGCCGCCCTCGGCGGCGTCACCGCGCCCGCCAGCCGCGATCCCCACGAGGAGCGCCAGGTCCGCCTGACCGCCCAGCGCATCCTGACTGCCCACCTTCGCTACCAGGACCCGCCCGCCCGCCGCTGGTGGCAGTTCCGCACCCCCGACACTGATGACCGCCACTGGCCGGGCATCCGCCTCGACCTCACCGGCGCCACCCTGATGGACCTCGACCTGGACCACTGCCGCGTCAGCGACGCCCGGTTCGACGGGGCGACCTTCACCGGCCACGCCGGATTCAACACGGCGACCTTCACCGGCTACGTCGTGTTCAACACGGCGACCTTCACCGGCCGCACCGGATTCAACACGGCGACCTTCATCGGCGACGCCTGGTTCGGCGAGGCGACCTTCATCGGCAACGCCTGGTTCGACAAGGCGACCTTCACCGGCTACGCCGGGTTCGGCGAGGCGACCTTCATCGGCGACGCCGGGTTCCGCGAGGCGACCTTCATCGGCTACGCCGGGTTCCGCGAGGCGACCTTCACCGGCGACGCCGGGTTCCGCGAGGCGACCTTCACCGGCCACGCCCAGTTCCACGGAGCGACCTTCACCGGCTACGCCTGGTTCGGCGAGGCGACCTTCATCGGCAACGCCTGGTTCGACAAGGCGACCTTCACCAGCCACGCCGAGTTCCGCGAGGCGACCTTCACCCGCGGCGTTGGTTTCGCGGAGGCCAACGGGCTGGAGCGGGCGTACCTGGGCGGCGCGCGGGTGGCGCCGGCCCAAGGAGACGTGGAGCGGGTGTGGCCGGCGGGCTGGCAGGTGGTAAACGTGGCGGACGGGTGGCAGACGCTGCGCCTGGCGGTCCCCGGCGAGGAGAGCGAGGAGGAGGGCGGCGAGGCGGGGCCGGGTGGGGACGCGGGGGACGGACAGGGTTGACATAAGGCTCCCTATCAGGCAACCCCACCTGCGGAAACACTCAAGATCACGTTATCGCGCCCGACTTATCCCGCCATGTTCGAGCCGAATCCCCCGCCCTGACGGGCGGCCGGGCGCCCCCTTCCTGCCGTATTCCGGCCGTACCCCTCCATGGGGACCTCGGGCGTCAAGATCGCACCCGTCCGATCCTGGCCAACGGCCACGTCGGCTACGACACGGCCGTGCCCCTCCTGAAGAGCGAGGCGATCCTCGGGTGGCGCGGGCACTGCGAGTGCGGCTAGCACGGAGCTGTCGGCAAGCCGCCCACCGCGCCCGCCTCCGCCTGCAGCAGACACACCAAGAGCTGGACTGGCTACGCCGCCGCCTGGCCGTCGGAGTCGAGGACCTCCTGGCGCTGACCGCCGAGCTGGACCAGGCGCACACCGAGCTCGCCGCCGGCGACCCGGGCCATGGCCCGTCGACCGGGTGGGAGCCGGCGCTCGCCGAGCTCGCCCGACCGAACCGCTGCCTGCATTGCCGGCACCGCCACCTGACCGACAGCGCTCCTCCGGCCAGCCTCGCGCGCCCCCCACCCACGGGTAGGCGCGTAGGCGCGTGTACGTGATATCGAGCGGCCGCCCAAAGGGGCGCCACAGGCGTGGCCAATGGTGTCACGCAGACGGTCATGCCCCCATCGCGGCGCACACCCCTGCCCCGAATAGCGTCGCGCGCCAGCGGCCGCCACGTGGTCGACGAAAATCACTGCAGAACCGGAAAGGCCAGTGACCAGAACCCGGATAGCACATCGAACGATCTTGAAAAGCCCCAGCAGCAAGATAGGCATTAAGTGGCACCCAAACCGACCACAGAGACCGCGAAGATCCAATCAGGAACCATGAATTCAAGATCAAACTGAGTGCTAAGGCATCCGATCTGCCTAGAGTGTCAAGTCCTTGGCTCTGGCGAACCCTTCAAGATCGGTGCCTGGGATTATGGAGGGATGTCTGGTCCAAGAATCCGCGTCGCTGCCTACGTCCTCCGTTACCGGTCCACCCCGGAGCTCCTTGTCTTCGATCATGTCGGCGCGCCCGAAGCCGGCACCCAAGTACCGGCGGGAGGGGTCCTGCCGGATGAAAGCCTGGAACAGGCCGTCCTGCGGGAAGTCGCCGAGGAGACCGGCTTGACCGAAGTCGCCATCGTCGGGCCCATTGCGGTGGACCACAGACCTCGTGAAGATAACGGCCATCCGCGGCACACGACGTTCTTCCAGCTCACCGCCGACCCCGACAGCGCTGATGCATGGCACCACCGTGTTCATGGTGATGGCGCGGACGCCGGTATGGAGTTCGCGTGCCGCTTCGTCCCATTACCGCTGGTAGAGGGGTTGGCCGACGCTCAGGACGCTTGGTTGAGTCGCATCGATGGACGAGGAGGGAAGGCAGTGAGCTCGTCATAGGTCTTGCTTTTTTGCAGGCAGTGGAACAGGCAGCCAAGCATCCGGTTGAAGGTGTTGCGTAGCGCGCTGGAGTGCCGGTCGCCTTCGGCGCGTCGCCGGTCGTAGTGCTCCCTGGGCCCCGGTGCTCGCAGGGCGGCAAAGGCCCACACGTACCCGGCGGCGGCCAGGCGCTGATTCTTCACCTTACGGTGGTGGACGGCCAGGCTCTTGCCCGAGGCGCGGGTGATCGGGGCTGCGCCGGCGTAGGCCTTCAGCGCGCGGGCGTCGGCGAAGCGGGAGCGGTCGTCGCCGAGTTCGGCGAGCACCCGGGCGCCGGTGAGGTCGGCCAGGCCCGGGAAGCTGGTGATGACGGCCGCGTCCGGGTGCTGGCGGAAGGCCTCGTTGGTGGCGTCGGCGAGATCGTCAGCGGCGCGGCATGCTGCATCCAACTGCAGCAGCAGCGCCTGGGCCTGGCGGCCGAGCGCTTCCTCCACCAGCGGGAGCTGGTGAAGGTGTTCTTCGCCAAACAGTGCCTGCAGCCGGCTGGCCCAGGTGGCGATGTTGCGCTGCCGGCCCGAGGCACGCAGCAGGGCGTGCAATCTGCGGGCGGTGAGCTTGGCGGCCGCGGTGGGCGTGGGCGCCGCCTGCAGGACGGCACGAGCCTCGCGGGAGATCAGGCCGATGTTCTTGACGTGGAAGGCATGCAACGCCGCGGGGAAGTACTCCCGCAGCAGGGATCGCAGCTGGTTGGCCAGCTGCTGACGGCTCCAGACCGCGTCTTGTTGCGCCCGGGCCAGCACGGTGATCGCTTGGACCAGCTCGGAGTCTTGTGGCAGCGGCCGGTGGTGGTCGGCGTCCACGCGCAGGATGTTGGCCAAGGTCATGGCGTCGGCGTGGTCGGACTTGGCCCGGGCGACGGTGTGACGTTCGCGGTAACGGGCCACAGCCAGCGGATTGATCGCATACACCTTGCGCCCGGTGGCTCGCAGGCAGGACACCAGCAGCCCACGCCCGGTTTCGATCGCGACGGGGATCAGGTTGTCGGGACGGTCGCCGTGCTCGGCCAGCAACTCGACCAGGACCCGCCAGCCGTGGGCATCGTCGCTGATGCGCCGTTTGGCCACCAGCTTGCCGCCTTCATCGACCAGGGCGACGTCGTGGTGTCTTTCGCTCCAGCCGATTCCGCATGTCACCGTCACCGGCGCCTCCTTCGTTCGTTATTGGCCCAGGTGAGCCGCGCAGGGGCACGTCACGCCCTAGTGAGAGAGCTCGACGGCTCGACATCCGATCAGCAGTTCGTGGCCCCAGCCCGCCGCAGGTCCGCGTTCTGCGCAAGGGCTTGGGTGCCCGGGTAGATACGAGTGGTGTCTCCTGCGGCTGGCTCACGCCACGATCTTGGCGAAAGAAGTGAGTGACGGGTGGCGGTCAAGAGGGACCAAGGTGCACGGCCTTAGCAGAGGACTCCAGGTCCGGTATCGACTCAGGCATTCACTCGGTCCCCGTCGACCGCCACCCGCCAGACCCTCGCCCCATCCGCACGGCCTGCGGTCAGGAGTCAAGCTCCGATTCGAATCGAGGCTTCTGGGGCGAGTGCCCGAGTCGGCGAAACTCGGGGTCGTACAGAGTCATTAGGTATCGACACCTTCGTGTCGATACGTCCGGGACGGAAGTCGACGGAACCCCTGGCCACAGCACCCTCGCCTGACGCCTCCGGTTGGCGCGGTGGGTGGCCCGACGCGGGGAAGAACGGGTACATGATCGCCCCGGAGCGAGTTAGTAGAAAACTCCGAGTTCACGATTCGCCCGGGACGAAAGCCCGGTGCGGACGACGCCCGCCCCCGCGGCCTCGGTCGGCAGGCCCATCCTGTCGAGCGCGGAGATCCTGTCAGCGGAAACGCGGACTTCGTCTGTAGGCTGAGCGCCGCTCAATCGCCAATCCGCGAAGGGGCGGTCATGGAAGCCGCTACTGGAGATCTCGCCACCTGGATCGGGGTTGTCGTCGCTCTCGTGTTTTCCTGCACGGCCTTCGTGGTGTCCCTGGTCTCGCTCAAGTACCAACGCGACTCTGCCAAGGCGGCGAAACGAGCCGTCGAGGAAGCCAAGCGGTCGGCGGTCGCTGCCGAAGAGTCGGCAGCGGCCGGTTCGCGGTCGGCGGACGCAGCGGAGCGCTCGGCGCTCGCTGCCGAGCAGGTCGCTGAGATCGAGGCGATGCGGGACATGCAGCTGACGGTCGCGTGGGAGGTGACGCGCGCGTCGCAGTTCGCCGCCTATCTTCGGAACACCGGCACCGAGACGGCGACTGGCGTGACGGTCGATACGACCGTGCCCGGCGTAGACCAGGCCCCAGACGGTGTGACGCTGGAGCCGGGCGCTTCAGCCAAGGTGATGATCAGCTCGTCACTGGTGCACGACACCCCACGGGAGATCAGGGTGACCTGGGATGGCGCTCCCTCGCCGGTCGCCGTCGCTGTCCCTCCGTGGTGAGCGCCAGCCGTCCCTTGTGCAACGCGCCTGCGCCCCCCGAATTGCATGATCATGTCCACGCTCTTGAGGAACAAGTTATGGGTTTAGTCGGACTTTCCGTTCCGTCTGGGACGGAAAGTCGCGGAGCAAGATAGTGGAAAAGACAGTCTTAACCTTCCGTCCGGGACCAAATGCGGACTACTGGTAGATGCCATGACCGACATCAACGAGGTCGACAGCGTCGAAGCCCGGGACCGGCTGCAGGGCCGCACGTGCGCCTGGTGCGCCACCTACATCCCCTACTCCGGGCGCGGCCGGCCGCCGAACTACTGCAGCAAGTCCTGCCGCAACCGGGCCTGGGAAGTGCGCACCGCCGAACGCCGGCTGCAGCGCGACATCGCCGCGGCGGCCGTGCGCGCCGAGCCGGTCCGCGAGGTGCGCACCGAGACCATCACCCGCACCCGCACGCGCGTGCAAACCCGCCTGGAGCGGCGGCCGCCGAGCACCGCCCACGACTGGGTCGAGCACCTGGCCGCGCTGACCGACCAGCTGCGCAAGGACGGCGGCGCGCTCGCCCCCCGGCCCTGGGACCACCGCAAGCTGTACAAGGCTCTGATGGAGGCTCTCGTCATGCTGGGGCAGGCTCACCCGGGCGGGCTGGACGAGCTGCAGTCACGGCGCTGACCCCGTGCTTTCGTCCCGGACGCAATGGGCAACGGCGGAAATGTACCAAGGTATCTGCGAGACGCGGCGGCAGCCCAAGATCCGTTGTGCACGTGCACTGTCCTATCCGCGCGAACCTTGCGACGTCCGCACCTACCTTGCGATCGATCATGCGACGTCCGGACTAACCCTGCGAGAGGAGGGTTCGGCAGTGCTGACCGACGAGCTTCCGTGCTCTGAAAGAGCAGGTATCCGGCGGTGGTTCGCGGCAAGCTCGTGCGTCGATGTTCGTGACGCGCGGCCAGGTTCCCCGGCGGCGGCCGCTGCGATGGTCCGCGTTGTCATGCGCTCAGCGTCGCCGCCGCCGGCGGGCGCCGTCATGAGCGCTCGTACTCATTCGGTCTTGATGTCCTGGTTCACTACGGTGGAGACCTGCGCCGCGGTCAGGTGGATGTTGACCGCCCGCGCCGTCCAGCCCGGGGCGTCCGTCTTGCACGACAGCACGATCTGGCCCGGCTCGGTCAGGGTGAAGGCGCGCTGCATGCTGTAGTAGGCCTGGCGCGGCACCAGGATGCTGTTGAGCGAGAACTGGTCCGGTGGGTCCTCGCTGGGCGGGAAGCGGCCGGTGAGCCGGCAGACCGCCGAGTGCACGGAGTTGTCGAAGTCGTTGCGCAGCGCGAACTGGGCGCTCGCCAGGTAGGAGCCCGCCGGGACGTTCAGGTGCGCGAGGGGCTTGAGGATCTCCTGGAACTCCGGGGCGTAGGCGACGCCCGGCGGCTGGCCGTTGCTGTCGTAGCCCTGGTACACCGTGCTGACCCCGGCAGGACCCGCCGGCCCTGCAGGACCCGCCGGACCGGCCGGACCGGCCGGACCGCTGGAGTTCCAGTCGACCGCCCGCTCCACCCGCGGCAGGCACTTCTGCCCGGCGTCCTGATCGATCACCCGCAGATCCCCGAAGGGGACGCCCGCACAGCCGTGGATCTCCCCGTCAACCGTGTCCGCGACCGCTGAACTGACTGTCAGCCCCATCAGCACGGCGGCCGTGCCTAAGGCCAGGTATGCACGTCTCATGCGAAGATCGTGCTTTCCCCGACAGGCCGGGCGCCTGAGTAAGCCATACTCACCTTCATGGCTCGGCGGCGCGAGGCCGTACGCTGACACGCGTGAACGTCCAGGGCGGCCGGATGGCGGTCATCACCGGAGCCGGATCGGGAATCGGCCGGCACGCGGCACTCGCCCTGCGACGAGCGGGATACCTCGGGGTGCTCGCCGGACGCAGAGCCGAAGCCCTGCGGGAAACGGGACGGCTGGCGCGCGACAACACGCTCGCCGTCCCCACCGACGTCACCGAACCCGAGTCCGTGCGGAGCCTGTTCGCGGCCGCCGACCGGTTCGGCCGCATCGACGTGCTCGTCAACAACGCCGGGATCTTCGGCCCCGCACTGCCCGTCGAGGACGTCACACCCGAACAGTGGCAGCGGTGAACCGTCACGGGCGCCTGTACGGCCCGATCGAGATCCGTCACGATGACCACATGTCAGAGACCAAGGGAGAGACGGGCGACCAGCTACGCATCATGCGGGGCGAACTTGACGAACTCCAGGCGCATGCGGAACGCCAACGCAGTCAGCAAGCTCGCTACGCCAAGGTCTGGTACTACGCCGACCTTCTGCTCGGGTTGCCCGCCGTAGTCCTGGCCGCGGTCTCTGGTGCAGTTGGACTGGCCTCCGCCGACGGTCGGATTCCTGCCGCATTCCTGGCCATCGCATCGGCCGCGTTAGCTGCTGCGACTCGCTTCCTGGACTGCTCTGGGCGGGGAGCTCATGCAGTCCGTCGCCGCGATGCCTGGCGGGGGCTGGTTTATGAGGTGAAGCTGGCCCGCGTCAGCGGCCACTCGGGAGACGTTTCGGCTCTCCATGCCGATCTGAGGCGACTCTTCGATCAAGAGCGCCCCGGCGCGGTGCGCGCAGGGGCGCTGCCTGGCGGATCGGCCGGCCTGGCGTGCGGCTCTTCGGCCGGTCCCGGCCGCCGCCCGCCAGGCAGCGCCCGAACGAAATCCCGCCAGCGTTCGCGGACTTCGCGGACAGATCCACGCGCGCCCGCGCGACGATCTCGCACAGCGAGGTATTGCAGGCCGTTCGTGTCAATGAGAGGTGCCGCAGGTCAACGGCATCATGTCGGCGCCGAGTTCGCGTTGGCGGGGGTCTTCGTGGCCGCCGTGGTGTAAGCCGGTCACCCCTGGTCAACGTCGCGCAGACGGGGCCGCCAGAGGTCGGTTTGTTTATTGGCGCCGCTGCCCGGTGGTCCCCAACCCCCACTCGAATGGCACCACGCGAATGTAGGTGGAACCTCGCGGGCTCCCCTGGGAGTAGGACTAGTCTTGCAGTCGCAGAAGAGGCCCCGGCCCGCCCTGAGAGTTGGTCCGGAGCCTCCGTTACCGCGAGGACGCGGGCCTAGGGGGCGATGCCTACCTGGGCCCGTGCCCGTTGAGCGACCAATCCACCAGGATCAGCAACGCCCGGATGACGAGCGTTGCCCAATCGCCGGGGACCGGCCGGTTGTGCCGCCGCCGTCGTGCAGCCATGGAGACTCCTCTCCATCGTGGGCCCTGTCGTTCTTCCAGAAGATCGACCGGGGGCCCGTTCCGGTCGACCCCCGCGGGAGGCCGGCCGTTCGAAAGGCTGCGTCTGGCGACTCGGGAAGACGTTATCGCTGCGGACAGACCTCGCGTGTGCAGAACGTCACGGAGGTCACAGAGCGAGCGGCGGCATTCCAGCGCCCAGGCTGCTACGCAAAGTATCTGTCCAATTACCTATCGTTGCCGAGGAGTACCGGCGGGTGCCCTCCAGCACGCCTGCTAAGCGCGCTAAGTAGCCGATGTAGACGGTGGGGCGTGGGCAGCATTCACCCTTCAATGTGACGGAGATCACACTGCTGCTGTCGCCGCGCCAAGGCAAGGACCCGACATCGGTCGGCCGCCGCCCGCCAGGTCGGCCATGTGGCTCGGACGCGGTCAGTCGAAGATCTCGGTGTACGAGACCTTGATTCGCCGGGGGTAGCTGTCGACGACGAGATACCAGTAGTCGTCGTAGGGCACCTGCAGGACGACGGGGCTGACGTCGTAGAAGTCGCCGTGAAACTCGTACGCGTCGCCGTCGAGATAGGCCTGGTATTCGTCGGCGTCCATGAGGCACACCCGGGCGGTCGAGCCGCGCAGTTCCACCTCGAAGCAGGCGCCGCCTGCGTAAGACCCGAGGTCGAACCAGAGATGGTCCACACATTGTTTGTAGCGCGTCACGCTGTGGCCGGAAAGCCGCCCTAGACCCCGCGGCGAGGTCGGCCCAGGTCGGCCGTCCCAAGGCGTCAGTTCGTTGGTCCGGACGAGCGCTCAGGGAGACACAGAACGGCCTTCCCGATTTGCCCCGGGAAGGCCGTTGTCTTCTCACCAGGCCCGGACAATCGCGCCGGACAACTCGCCCTTGAACGCCGGTAGCCGGGAGCGCGGGTTGGAGGGAACAGGTGCCGCGGAAGGCGTGCTGACGAGCGTCCCGAATGCGGTCATAGCGAGGACAGGAGCTATTCGGCAGGGCCGGGCTGGGCGGTGTAGCAGCGCGGACAGACGACCACCTTGGCGCTGCCCGGGACCTTCCAGCGATACCGGCACAGGCGCGTGCGTCGGCAGCGGATGAGCGTGTCGTTCGGCAGCAATTCGCCCACCTGGAGCGGGCCGGCGCGGCCGCAGGAGGGGCAGGTCCATTCCTGCGGTGTCTGGTCCCCGTCGACCAGGCGCCCGTCGACGGTGGTGAACCGCATCAAGACCCGCAGTGGGGCCTCGCGTTCGCTGGCGGTGGTGCCGCAGGTCGCGCAGCGCACATAGCGGGGATCGCCGGACAGGTGCCGGTTGAGCGCGATCGAGATCAGCATGCGGATCACGGGGCGGCCCTGACCTTCCTGAAGGGAAACACCGCGGCGCTTGGATCGTCCGTCCGCCCGTCCGTCGTGACAAGCGGCGGCCCTTATCGCAGATAGTGAGCCAATATCTGCGGTCACGCGGGTGCGTTCAAGGGAAGCACCTCGCCGCGGGGCCGGTGATTCCCACGGCTTATCTGCGATGCCCCTTCCGTCCCAGCCCGCTCGACAAGGTCGTGTTTGGGGCGGGTGCGTCAGGGCGCGGTTGGTCGGGTTCGTCAGCAGGGCCAGGTCGTCCGAGTAACCGTCATACCGCAGGTACGTGGCGTGATCTTGGCTGAGGTTTCATGATGGCCGGTATGCGCAGGCGCGTGCCGTTGTGGGCGGGGAGCATGGTCGCGGTGGCGGCCGCCGCCGGGCTGGCCGTATACCTGGTGCGGGTCGGACTGGATGATGCCGACAAGCTGGCCAGCGTGATCGGCTTGTTCGTCGCCGTGGCCGGATTGGGCGTGGCCGGGTACGAGCTGGCCACTGGCCGCTCGGCGGAGCAGAAACGGGAGCAGCTCGACGGTCCGTCGGCTTTGGGGCAGCCGTCGATCGCCGTCCAGGGTGGTAACGCGGGCATCGTCTCGACGGGCGCGGGCGCGACCAACGTGCAGTTGCACGCGCACGCCTCCGAGCACAGCCGCGTCCACCAGAGCGTGCTGCCGGTGGCGGCGCTGCGGCCGGTCACCGAGGTGGCCGCGCCGCCGGCGACGGTGAACGTGCCCGGGCACCGGCAGGTGTTCGTCGGCCGCCGGCAGGAACTGGCCGTTCTGGAGGAGGCGTTGGGCGCCCCGGGCGGGGTGGTGGTGGGCGCGGTGCACGGGCTCGGCGGGGTCGGCAAGTCGACGCTGGCCGCTCGCTACGCCGTGGCGCAGGCCAAGGCGTGTAACCCGGTGTGGTGGATTACCGCCGACAGCTCCGAGGCGGTGCGGGCCGGGCTGGCCGCACTGATGGTCGCGCTGCAGCCGGAGCTGACCGAGGCGTTGCCGCTGGAAGCCCTGGCCGAGCGCGCTATCGGCTGGCTGGCCGCGCATGAGGGGTGGCTGCTGGTGCTGGACGATGTCACCGACCCGGCCGATGCGGCGCAGCTACTGGGGCGGACGCTGGCCGGGCGGGTGCTGGTGACCAGCCGGCTCGCTACGGGCTGGCACCGTCTGGACGCCCGCGTGATCTCGCTGGGGGTGCTGAGCGAGGGCGAGGCGCTCGAGTTGCTCGCCCGGATCTCCGGGCGCCGGCCGCCCGGCTCTGGTCCAGGGCGCGGGGCGGATGCTCCTGCGGAAGGGCCGCAGGGGGCGCTGGAGCTGGTGCGCGAGCTGGGGTGCCTGCCGCTGGCGATCGAGCAGGCGGGCGCGTACCTGCAGCAGTCCCGGCTGTCCCCGCACGCCTATCTGCAGGAGTTACGCCGGCAGCCCGCGGTGATGTATGACCAGGCCGCGCGCGGTTCGCAGGCGGAGCGCACCATCGCCCGCATCTGGCGGCTGACCCTGGACCGGCTGGCCGACACGCCACTGTCCGGGCAGCTGCTGCGCATCCTGGCCTGGTACGGCGCCGAACCGATCCCGCGCACGCTGCTGGACGGCCTGGACGAGCCGCCGCAACTGCTGCAGGCGCTGGGTGGCCTGGCCGGCTACAACATGATCACGTTGGACGAGACGAGCGTGACCGTGCACCGACTGGTGCAGGCCGTCGCCCGCACCCCCGATCCCGGCGATCCGCACCGTCAGACCGCCGACATCGACACCGCCCGCGCCCAAGCCACCCGATTGCTCGCCAGCGCTCTTCCCGAATCGCCGCAGGACCCTGCCGACTGGCCGACCTGGCGGGCGCTGCTGCCGCACATCACCGCCCTGACCGACCACACACCCCACGACACCGACACCGCAACCACCGCCCTGCTGCTCAACGAGACCGGCCACTTCCTGCACGGCCAAGGCGCCGTCACTCGCGCGATCGGCTCCTTCGAACGGGCCTGCACCGCGTACGAGCGGGTGCTGGGCGTCGATCACCCCGACACCCTGTCCTCCCGCAACAACCTCGCTGGCGCCTATGAGTCGGCGGGGGATCTGGGCCGGGCGATCCCGCTGTATGAGGCGACGCTGGCCGAGCGGGAGCGGG
>NZ_JBFAOQ010000030.1:12284-91365 GCF_040675285.1 Nonomuraea sp. NPDC049625
ACACCCGAACACCCTGTCCTCCCGCAACAACCTCGCTGGCGCCTATGAGTCGGCGGGGGATCTGGGCCGGGCGATCCCGCTGTATGAGGCGACGCTCGCCGATCAGGAGCGGGTGCTGGGCGTCGACCACCCGAACACCCTGAACTCCCGCAACAACCTCGCCTACGCTTACCGGTCGGCGGGGGACCTGGACCGGGCGATCCCGCTGTATGAGGCGACGCTCGCCGACTGTGAGCGGGTGCTGGGCGCGGATCATCCTACGACGACGGTGGTGCGAGCCAACCTGTCGGCGTTCAGGTAACCCGTCGCTCGGATGCGAGTTCCGCCGCTGGCGTCCTCTCATCGCTGGTGAGCTCGCGGGTCTGGCCGTTTTCGCGGAGCTGACGTAGGTCGGGGATGTGGTTGTACAGCGTCCCCGCTGAGACGCCCAGCAGCTTGGCGATCGAGGTGATCGAGTTCTCCGGGTTAGGCAGCATGTCGCGAGCGGCGCGCAGCAGTTCCGGGGTGATGACGGTGGGGCGGCCGCCGGTGCGGCCGCGGGCCTTGGCCGCGGCCAGGCCCTCGCGGGTGCCGGCGACGATGAGTTCACGAATGAACTCGGCCAGGGCGGCGAAGACGTGGAAGATGAGGCGGCCGCCGGGCGTGGTGGTGTCGAGGTTCTCGTGCAGCGAGGTGAAGCCGATCTCTCTCATGCGGAGTTCGCCGACCATGGTGATGAGGTCGGCCAGAGAGCGGCCGTAGCGGTCAAGCGACGGAACGACCAGGGTGTCGCCCTCGGTCAGGAACGTATGGCAGGCGGCGAGCTCGGGTCGCTCGGAGGTCTTGCCGGACTTCTTGTCGGCGAACACCTTCCGGCACCCGGCCGCCTTGAGGGCGTCGAGTTGTCGCTCGAGGTTCTGGCCGGCGGTGGAGACGCGGGCGTAGCCGATGCGGATCTCGCTGCGGTGGGCGGGGAAGGCGGCCAGCGGGTCGGCGGGTAGCTGCAGGGCGTCGGTCACGCCCATCATCCTCTCAACAAACGGTGTTCCGGGGTTGTTGAAACGCCGGGGTTGTTGAAGGAGTTTTTGAAGGCGTTTCGGGGCTCTGGAGCGTCGTTCTCAAGATCTTCAAAAAACGATCGTTAAATGAAGCTGTCGGCTGAGGCTTCATGACTAGCCGACAGGCCGAACGCGTCCTGGTGGCATCCGGATCCACCGTCACTCAGCAGATCTTTGACCATGTTCCGCAGCGGCTATCTCAAGGTTGCCCCGTACGTCTCGAGTAGTGGGGTGGTTGGCGCCGAGCACCCGCTCGCAGTCGGCGAGCGCCTGTTCGTACAGCGGGATGGCGCGGCCCAGGTCCCCCGCCGTCTGGTAGGCGTGCGCGAGGTTGTGGCGGGTGGTCAGCGTGTAAGGGTGGTTGGCGTCCAGCACCCGCTCACACTCGGCCAGGGTCTGCTGGAACAGCGGGATCGCCCGGCCCAGATCGCCCGCGGCTTCGTAGGCACCGGCGAGGTTGTTGCGGAAGACCAGGGTTTGGGGGTGGTCGGCGCCCAGCACCCGCTCACACTCAGCCAGGGTTTGCTGGCACAGTGGGATGGCCCGGTCCAGGTCCCCTGCCGCACGGTAGGCGCCAGCCAGGTTGTTGCGGGAGGTCAGCGTGTCGGGGTGGTTGGCGCCCAGTACCCGCTCCTGGTCGGTGAGGGTGGTCTCGTACAGCGGGATGGCCCGGCTCAGAGCCCCCGCCGAATAGTAGGCGCTGGCCAGGTTATGACGGGAGATCAGGGTTTGGGGGTGGTTGGCGCCCAGCACCCGCTCCCGGTCGGCGAGCGCCTGTTCGTACAGTGGGATGGCCCGGTCCAGGTCCCCCGCCTCTCGGTAGGCGTCGGCCAGGTTATGACGGGAGTGCAGGGTGTCGGGGTGGTCGGCGCCCAGCACCCGCTCCCGCTCGGCGAGCGTGGCCACCAATAGGGGGATGGCCCGGCCCAGGTTGCCTGCCGTTCGGTAGGCGCCGGCTAGATTGGCCTGGCTGGCCAGGGTGTGGGGGTGGTCGGCGCCCAGCACCCGCTTGAAGTCGGCGAGGGTGGCCATGTACAGCGGGATGGCCCGGCCCAGATCCCCCGCCGCACGGTAGGCGCCAGCCAGGTTGTTGCGGGAGCCCAGGGTATCGGGGTGGTCGGCGCCCAGCGCCCGCTCCTGGTCGGCGAGGGTGGTCTCGTACAGTGGGATGGCCCGGCCCAGGTCCCCCGCTGACTCGTAGGCGTAGGCCAGACTGGCCTGGCTGGCCAAGGTGTCGCGGTGGTCGGCACCCAGCACCCGCTTGAAGTCGGCGAGCGTCGCCTCATGTAGCGGGATGGCCCGGCCCAGATCCCCCGCCGCCTGGTAGGCGTGGGCGAGGTTGTTGCGGGAGCGCAGGGTGTAGCGGTGATCAGCGCCCACCACTCGCTCTTGTTCGGCGAGCGTAGCCTCGAATAGAGGGATGGCCCGGCCCAGATCCCCCGCCGACTCATAGGCGCTGGCCAAGTTGTTGCGGGAGGTCAGCGTGTCAGGGTGGTCGGCGCCCAGCACCCGCTCCCGATCGGCCAGGGTTGTCTGCAGCAGGGGGATAGCGCGGGTGAGATCGGCCAGATCATACAGATACCGGCTGCACTGGCCGCGGAGCGTCAGCAGATCAGCGGTGAGGCCGTCATTGGCGTGGGCCTGCCGGTAAAGCGTGTTGGTCTGTTCGATGAGTATCTCGACCGCAGGGCGGGCTTTCCAGGTCTGGGCACCGTCGGGCAGGGTGGCGTTGAAGGCGTGGAGCAGGTGGACGGCCTGTTCCAAGATGGTGTCGAGGTCGCCGTGGTGCGCGGTGCGTTCGCGCAGCACGCGCTGGACCAGGCGGTGCATCAAGATCGCGGAGCCGTCCTCGTTGAAGGTGATCAGTGAGGTGTCGGCCAGATCGGCGAGCATTTCCCTGAGGCGCACCGGCTCGTTCCCGGTGCCGCTCAGGCCGGATAGCACCTGCAGGGGGATACCGGCGGGGGACAGCACCGCCAGGATCGCGAGCAGTTGCTGGGCGAAGGGCAGGGTTGTCTCCGCCTGGGTGATCGACAGCAAGATTGCTTCAGCGGTGCCGGCCGGGTAGGCGTCGCCGTGCTGGGCGGGCAGGTAGTCGCCGACGGGGAAGTTGCGCAGCAGCTCCAGGTAGCCGAGGTAGTCGAGATGCAGGCGGGCGATCACGGCGGCGGCCTGGGCCAGCGCCAGCGGCAGGTGCCCGAGCTCGATAGCCAGCTCGGCGGCGCCGTCGGCATCGGTCAAGTTGGTGCGCCGGTGCAGAAAGGAGGCCGCCTGGACAGGGGTGAACACTTCGACTTCGAGGGGTTCGAAGGCGCGTAAGAACGCGCGGTCGCGGGTGGTGATGACCACCCGGGTGGCACCGGTAGCCGGGCACCAGCGGCGCACCACCGCCACGTCGGTGGCGTTGTCGAAGACTAGCAATGCTGGCTGCGTGGTGGCGGCCAGCCATGCCTTGGCCCGGGCCGCGCCCGCCGCGGCGTCGTCGTCGGCTCGGCGTTCCCCAAGCCGTTCGGCCAGGGCGTCCAGGCCGGTCAGGATCTGGTCGGTGGTCTCGGCGGCGATCCAGGCCACAACCGGCCAGCGCGCGGCCTGACAGGCCCAGGCATAGGAAGCGGCCAGCAGCGTCTTGCCCACCCCGGGCGTGCCCGCCACCGCACAGATCACCACCGCTCCCCCGTGCCCGCCCCTGTCGCCGCTCTTGCCGGGGGCCTGGTCGCCGAGCAGGTCGGCCAGCCGCTGCAGCAGTTGCTCGCGTGATTGGAAGCTGGGCGGGCGTTGCGGGATATCGCCCTCGACGATCTGATCCGGCTCCGGTTTGGGCGGGTAGTGATGATGGATCTGGTCGCCGGCCGCCTGATACATCGTGCTGCCCTGGGCCGAGGCCTGCCCCCGCATCAGCACGTTCTTCGCACCATCACCGCTTGAAGCGATGCCGGGGTTGTCCCCTCCGATGGCGATCGCTCCCTCATCTGAGGCCGACACCTTGGGCGGCTTGTCCTGTGGGGCACTGAACCGGCCGGATGTCACGACGGTGTCCGGCACGCGCTCGGCGCGCAGTTGCAGCAGCAATGCTGTCACTGCGACCACCAGCCCGGTGGCGCCGATGAGCATGCTGACCACGCTGGCCCGCTGATCCAGCACCTGCGCCGGCAGAGGCAGCGGATCGGCGAAGAACCCGACCAGCCCCACCACGAGCAAGACCGCCATTGCCGCGATCGCGGCGATCACCACGCCCCGCCGCACCCGCGAGCGGGGCCCGCGCTCCGCTGGCGTCTTCGACATGCCTCCAGAGTGCTCTCATATCAGTGCGAGCGGAGCCCATAGTGACGAAAGCGCCACCTCCCCATCACGCCTGCCCGAATCGGTCGTTTACGGGACGGTCGTGCAGAGGACTCCGGACATCGGCGTTTCCGCAGGAACGCGCGTCCCGAAACTTGTCCCGAAAGCATCCCCAGGGCTCTTGTGTTTCGGGACGGTTTTCGGGACAGTGAGTAAGCCCACCGAAGAGAGGCCAGCTCATGAAGATCAACCAGATCCGCGACATCGCCCGCTGCTACGACGACGGCGGCGCGGTCGAGAGCTGGGACGTCATCACCGACGACGGCCCCGCGACCGTCCACGCCACGCTCGCCGCAGCGGTCCAGATCGAAGGCGTCGGGGTCCCGATCGAGATCACCCCCACGCCGGAGTTCCTGGCCACCCTGCGCGAGTGGCAGGCGGCGGGCATCGGCACCGACTGATCGCGAGGGCGGCGAGCCCCTCGGGGCGCCCGCCGCCTCCTCCTGTCGGTGTCCGAAGTCGTCTGCACGGGATGTCCGAACTCCCGTGCACGGAACGTCCCCGCACAACAGATCGTGAACGGAGCATCATGACCGAGACGGCGGAGCGCCGGGGGCTCGCGAACGCGATCCGCGTCGGCTACGCCCGGATCTCCACCCGCGCCCAGGACCACGCGGCGCAGCTGGAGTTGCTGGGCGGCGCCGACTGCCGCGAGATCGTCGAGGAGAAGACCATCTCGACCCGCCGCGCCGAGCGGCCCAAGCTCACCGCGACGCTGAACGGCATGAAGGCGGGCGACACGCTGGTCATCACCAAGCCCGACCGGGTGGCCCGCAGCGTGAAGGAGCTGCTGGTCTTCCTGGAAGACGAGCTCGCGCCGCGCGGCATCAACCTGCACATCCTGACCGGCATCTGCGCCGGCATCCACCGTCCCAACGGCCAGACGATGGGGGACAAGATGCTGTTCCTGGTCGCCGCGATGGCCGCCGAGATGGAGCGCGACCTGATCCAAGAGCGGACCCTGGACGGCCTGGCCGCCGCCCGCGCCGCCGGCCGTACGGGCGGCCGCCCGACCGCGGTGACCGACGACGTGCTCGCCGCCGCCCAGGCCCGCCGCGCGCGCGGCCAGTCGGTCACGCAGATCGCCCGCGAGCTCGGCGTCGGCCGTTCCACGCTGTACCGGGCGCTGGAAGACGACGCCCCTCCCAGCGGCGCGGCCGCCGACACCACCACGGCGGCCGCCGTCGACCACGCCGTTGACCAGGAACACGATGACGACCAGCCCGCCGTCCCGGTCGCCACGGCAACGAGCTCGCCGAGCCCGGCGCGCGAGCCGGCCGACATTGCGAGCCCCCCGGCCCGCGAGGCCGATGACCAGCCCCGTGACGCAAACGCCATGCCGGCGGCCGACGGCAACGGCGGCCAGGCCCTCACCGAGGCGTCCGGCGAAGGCCTCGCCGGGCATGCCCAGCCGGTCGACCAGCGGGCCCCGGCCGCGCCGGTGGCGGAGCTGTACCTCGCGCGCCTCGCCGGCGAGGACGCTCTCCTCCTGGCCGACGGGGCACGGGCGGGATGGCTGCACGCCGCCCCCGACGGCTGGCAGGTCCACGACGCCCGCGGGCGGCTGGTCACCACGCTGCCGACCGACGACACGCACGGGCACGGCGTGGTGGTTGGGCTGGACCTCGCCCGGCGCGCGGCGGCCGCGCTGGGCATCGCCGGTGCTGAACGCGCGGCGGTGACGGTTGGCCCGCTGACCGACGACCGCGGCAGAGCCGTGGACACCTCGCCGGCGAGCCTGGCGTCCTGGAGCCTGCTCAAAGGCCGCGTGCCCGGCCGCGTCGACGTCATCGTGCGCGGCCGCTGCGTCGGCTGGCTGCAACGCGACGAGGGCGGCCGTGACGTCGCCTGCACCCTCGACGGCCCGGTGCCCGGATCGGCCAGCACCAGCCGCGTGCAGGCCGTGACCGCGCTGCTGGCCGCGCTTGTCGCCCCCGCCCCGTTGCCCGAGCTCGACCCCGCGGCCCGCACTGCCCGCAGGCCGCGCGCCCGCTCCCCGCGCGAGCGGCCGATCTGCCCCTTCACCCCGGCGCAGTTGGCCGCCGCCGCGCTGGCCGACAACCTGCCGCGCCTGGCCGATGGCTCCTATCGCGTGCACGTCCACGACGGCTACGACGACACGGAGCTGGGCCGCGTCTACCGCTCCGGCCGCCGCTGGCAGGCCCTGAACCCTGACGGGCGCGTCGTCGTGCATCGCGCCGCGTCCCGTACTGAGGCCGTCGACCAGTTGCTCGCCACTCCCGGCCCGCTGTTCGGTGACCCCGCCGACACCGTCCTGCACGATCTATGACCCGTACGTCAGTAAGTCCCCGCTGATTCACGTACAAGATCGCAGGCCACCTTCCACTTGGTCCTTATCGGCGACTGCGAAGGCGTCGGCCCTGCCCGGCCAAAGGTGATCGTCGACCTGTGACGCGGCGGGGCGCGCCTCGAGCTCTCGCCCGTCTCCTGGCAACCAGGACACCCCTTCACGCGACTACTAAGTGCATGAGTTCCAGGACTCTCAGTTAAGAAAGTCTCAGTGACTACTTTTAGTCATCACATGCGCACACAAAGTGAAGGACATAAGGCTCATAGCGGGTATAAGATCCTCATCCCGGGGATGATTTTCTACCACCCGGAATCAGGAAATCCGCCTTACCGTTAGCCTATGGATGCACCCGTCAGGTGCATAATATAATTTTGCTAATTACAGCAACAGAATGTTACGTTCAACGTTAGCGAAATTCGCGTCACTCAGGTCGGCAATGCTTCACATCCATGCGAACTTGAAACACTCTCACATGAAGCCTGATTTAGTGGTGATTTCGAGGCTGAGAGCCCGGGCTGTACTCCTGTGATAGGAACGTGTTCTGCGTCTACCTCCCCATACGAAACTCTTAAGACGTTTTAAGTGTTAAGCGGCCTGCAAATGAGTGTTCATATTTATACCCAAACATTTCATGGCGTTTCATAAGATTTCACAGCGCTTCATTCCGCTTCATTCTGGATTACCACTTGCTCCAAGTGCTCGATAATCCTCTAATAGCATCCAGGAGCGGAGGACTGCCGACCTGCGGAACCTGCTGTGGACCAGGTGGTTCTTGCGTCTAGAGGGGTCTAGACCTTGCGCCTGCAAGTGCATGTACAATAAAAGGGATTCAATCTTGTGGTTGGAGTGTTCTCCGGCCGCAAGCAGAGGATGGCAAGTCCGGCTGTTTTTTCCCGTTAAAGACGGCCCCGCCATCCCTGATTCCGAGGCGACTATCTGTTGAGTCCAGGTGGGCATCGGAAGCAAGAAGAAGAGGCCTCTCGCGGCAACGAGAGGCCTCTTCGCTTTTTTATACCTTCTGCAGCGTTGAACGTGGCGAAGGTTTGCAGCGACACCTCCCCTTGATGACGGAGGGTCGTTCCGTGTCTACTTGCTCTGGGAGCGGAGCCCGACCGCTGTGCAGTTGAGTGGCGCACGGCGGTTGGAGGTGACACACTCTAATGAGGAACTCTCGAACCCCTGTTTGCCGACAGGGGGCTGCTTACGAGGTTCTCCCACAGGCGCTCGTGCCAGGCGGTTTACTAACCGCAGGCGCCCACCTGGACTCAATCAGATAAAGCACACGAAATCAGGGAGGCCTAATGGCTTCGTCGGCGTCTCCTCCCCCTGCCGGGGGCGGGAACTCTGGCAGGGGGAGAAAGCAGGCCCGACGTCCGGCCCAGCCGTCCGGCGGGCGATCGCCCAGGGAGCAGCAGGCTCCCTGGGCGATCGTGTTCGTCGGCGTGCTGGTCACGTACGTGACATTCATCGTCATGCTGCTGCCGCAGGGATACGACCTCTGGGTGGCCCTGGCCTCCGCGACGACAACCTGTCTCGTCGCCGGCCACGTCACCCGCACGGTCGTGATGATCTCTGCCGCCCAGGGCGTGGTCAGCGTGCTGCCTCAGCGTTCGTTCCTGGGGCGGATCCTGGCCTTCACGCTGAGGGCCGCCATGGCGAACCCTCATGAGCGGGAGGATCGCCAGCACGAGTTGGACAACGGGGAGTCGTGATGAACCCCATGCCGCGCCTGGTAGCTCTCCCCCTGTCGACCCGGAAGATGAGGACGATCTACTGCCTCATCAGCCAGGGCGCTCTCGACCTGTGCGCGGCCTTCGTCGTGGAGTACACCTCCTTCGCGGGGGACTCTCAGGGCGTTCAACATCTGGTTGAGACGCTCAAGGCCGGCTGGGACTCCCGGGGCACGAAGCAGCCGCTCCGAGTCTCTGAAGCCACGCTCGCGGAGGTCCGGGAGTTCCTCGCCTCAGGCAGGCCTCTCGACATCGATTTCACGCCTGCCGCTGTCCAGGTCTCGGTGGAGACCTCCATCCCGCTCTCGGACGCGGCTCAGATCATCGCCGAGATGGGCAGACAGAGCCATGCCGGGAGCCGGGAGCGCGCAGCAGCAGACGCTCTGTGGCTTCCGGCGATGCCTGCCCCCATCCGGGGGGTTCCCCTGCCGCCTCCCGGGCGGGAGAGCCCGGGAGACGATCCTCGAGAGCACCTCGCTCGCGAACTGGAGCGGGCATATGTCCTGGCTGGGGCGCCGAAGTACAAGGATCTCCGGTCAAGGCTCGCCCCTCTTGCGGCGTCGTCTGGCACGTTGTCGGGGGTCTTCAGAGGGCACAGGCATCCACGATGGGAGCTGATGGCCGCCCTGCTCACCGTCTTCGGCGCTCGTCAGCGAGACATCGAAGAGTTGTGGCTCCCGCTTTGGGTCAAGGCGAGGGAGTGCATCCATCCCGTTGGCGCGGCGCCTCCAGCCCCGCGCCTGTCGGCTGTGGCCGAGCCCTCCCCGGAATCGATCCCTCCCCCGCGATCTCTCCGGCGGGCGCCTGCGGCAGGGTAAGAAGCCTCCCCGCCGTCAACGTCAGCGTCATCCGTACATGCGCCTGTTACACGGTGGTGTGCGCTGAGGGGCGCCGTCCGAGTGTGGTCTCGGACGGCGCCCCTCAGCTATGCCAGGAAGGCTGTTACTTACGTGGTCGACTTCACCGGGCTCGGCGCGATTCCGCCGCAGGCACGCAAGGCCGACCGCCACCGCCCAGCCGACATCGAGCTGGTCACCGACAGCCCGTACACGCTGCACCAGCTGCTCCACAGCGCGTTCACGCACGCCGCCGAAGGCCGGCGCCGACACCTCCACCCTGCTCGCCTACTCCGGCCACACCTCCGTTGCCTCACTCGCCCGCGTCTCCCCCGAGGCCCTGGCCCGCTGGCAGCAAAGCCGTGACCCCGCGGCGCGCCGACGCGGCTGATCAGCCCCGCCACAGCCGTCTGCGCGAGGACCTGGGCTGTTCAAAAGAGGGCCGCGCTTCCTCCTCTTCCCCCTACCTGGCAACAGACCATGAGGTTTCGTCGCCCATCGTGACGTTGGAAGCAGCACACTGGACCAATGCGTGATCCACATTCCGCCCGGTTCGGCTCCCACACCCCGCTTGACGAGCTGCGCGAGGCTCTGGGGTGGCAGGACAGCAGGCCCTGGTGGAGCGACCGGGATGCCGTGGACGCCGTGGTGGCCAGCGAGGAGGTCGCCGGCTGGCTCGGTGATCGACGGCCGTATGTCAAGAGGCTCCACCAGTGGCCCTGGACCGATGCGATCAAGGAGTTCACCGCAGCGGTGACCCGGTTAGGACCAGCCGTCCAAACCGCGCTGCAACCGCAGCTGCAGGCCGTGCAGGTCGCCCTCACGGGGTTTCCGGGGACAGCTGAGCACCCAGACCGCGAGCCGGCCAAGGCCGCCATGAACGCACTGCGCCAGCGGTGGTCCGACCTGACAGTTCTGGAGGCTGCCTGGCACGATCTGCGGGCCGCCTGCCGCGACGAGGCGTGCCCCGCCGACGTGATCGCGGCCCGCCGCGACCTGTTCTGGCGGCTGGCGCGCTTCACTGACTGGCACCCGAGCGAGCTGAGCAGCGAGCTGTGCTCGGTGCTGGACGGCTCAACCTTCGATGTGACCTGCGCCAGGGTGAAGCTGGGCGACATTGAGTCACCAGACGATCAATGGGGAGAACGACGTGAGCCGTCGGAGCTGACGGAGGAAGAGCTCGCCGAGCTGTGCCGCCGCCTGCTGTTCCGGACGCCGAGCCCGGCGCACCACGTGGTCTGGCTGAGTTTCGCCAACGCCGCCTCCCCGCTGACCATGAAGGAGATCGGCCCGGTCACGCTGTTCGACGGACCCTGGCTGCGCGCACGATGGCAAGACGGATCCCCACGCATGATGCAGCCTCTTCCCGCCGAGCTGAGCCACCCCGACAGCGACGCGAGCTACGAGTTTGTGCAGGAGGGCGCCGACGTCGTCATGGCCAGAGTCGATCTCGGGGAAGGCGTCTTCGCCGACCCTGTCCAGACCGCCAGGGAACGCCTCCACGCCCTCGTCGGCCTGGCCCGCTTTCGGGCTGGAAGCAGTGAGTGGATCCCCTTCGACGGGCATCTGCATGCGATCGACGGCGTCATCGGCGGCTGGCGGACGTTCAGCCTGCCCGACTCCCGTCGGCGCCGGCCTCTGTTCGATCCCGTCGGACGCATGCTGAGCGAGCTCACCCCCAAGGTGTGGGACAAGCTGGCCCAAGCCGACAAGGAACTGCGGGAGACGGTGGGAGCGGTGCACTGGTGGCAGGAGGCCCAGCAGCAGCAGTCGCTGTCCGCCCTCATCTTGAACGTTCGGGTCATCGAGCTCACCGCCACCAGAGTCGACACCCTGACCTGGACCGGCTACCTGGACACCTATCTGGCCTCGGCGTGGATCCGCGCCACCATCATCGACCACTTGGTCCAGGTGGTGAGCGAAGCCCTGGGGGACGCGGAGGGCAAGGCGGCCGGCCACCACGCCGAGCTGCGCGAGTTGCGTCAAGAGATCGAAACTTCTCCTGCGCCTGGCATGGTGAACTTCGGCGGCGTGGCCGCCGTGAAGGCGCTCCCCCGGCTGATCGAGCTCTACCCTCTGCACAGCCGGGTGGGCCGCCGACTGCGCCAGCTCTCATCCCGCCTGGCCTCGCCCACCACACTCGACGAGTGGGCCGACAGGGTCTTCGCGCGGTGGACGACGGCAGGGGCACGGCTGCGTCGCGCCCGTAACGCCATCGCGCACGGCGGCCCTGCCACCAGCGATATCACCGCCACCCTCGATCATCTCAGCAGGTATCTGTCCGCCTGGTCGCTGTCGCTGTTCTTGGACAGCTCGAACGCCGGAGGCGAGCTGGCCGAACCGCACGATGAATTCCGCAAGGAGTCGGAATCATGGCGCCAAGGCTTATCGGCGGCGGTCGACGTACTGCAGGCCCTCTTCCCTGAGACGAACTGATGGCTTGACCCGGGCGCGGTAACGACGCGCAGGTCCACCATCCGGCGGTCGGCGAGGTCCGCTTCACCACGCGCGAGGCAGAGCTCCTTCAGCACATCCTCGCGACGGCCAGCGCTGAGACAGGGGCCCAGCTCAGCCAACGAGGTTCGTTGGTGGGGGGCATCCTTAACCCCAGTCGGTCTTCGCCCGCTCCAGTACGTACTCCAACGAGTCGGCCTCCGCCAGGACGTCGATGGCCGTCTCGCAGGCACGAGCCGCCCACGCAGCGCCGACGCCGGTCCCCAGGTGAGGGCTGGAGGTGGTTGGGGCGATCGCTTGCGACAGCAGGCGGAGGGTGTTCTCGCTGGGGTTGCCGAACACGATGAGGACCATCTCAGCCAGGGTGCGGGGGGCTCCTTCGGGCCACATCTTGGCTGTGTCGGTGACCCATCCACGGATGGACGCGACGGTGGGGAGGTCTCCGCAGTCGTCCCCTGCGCTGTCCCACAGCGGGTCGCGGGGGTCGGACGGGATCAGCAGCATGAGCCGGACAAGCCGTTCTACGGCCGGGGACATGTTCTGCACGCGCTTCCTCCAGTCGTTGGCCTAACGGTGTTGCCGTTACTGGGGATGGTGATCGTGGAACTCGCGCATGTAGTCGTGCACAGCCTGCTCGGGGACGCGGAAGCTGCGGCCCACACGGATGGCGGGCAGTTCCCCGCTGTGGACCAGGCGGTAGACCGTCATCTTGGAGGTCCGCATGAGCGTGGCCACCTCGGCCACCGTCAGGAAGTGCACTTCCGATAGCGGCCGCTCCCCCGCCGACGACCGGGACCTGGTGGTGTGCTCGGCGATCACCCGGTCGATCTGTTCCTCGGTGACGTCGCCGGCGCGGGCCAGGTCGACCAGCGCGGCCGCGGCTGAGGCGATGTCGTCGGTCGTCTCCGAAGAAGGAGCCGCGCGCAGAATCAGGCGTGCCGTCACCTGCTGCGCCGTCACTGTGCCCGTGCTCGCCATACAGCCAACGTAGCGGCCTCCCGCCCGTCTGTCCCACCCCCGGAGGGTCAGGAACACCACGAACACGTCCCCCAGCGCTTGGCCGGGTACCACAGGTTCGCCATGGCCAGGCGCTGGGCCTCTTCCGTGGCCCGCCGCGCCGACAGCCTCTCCATCTCCTCGGTGTTGAGGAACTCCACCACGGTCCGCTCCCAGTGATCTTCGGCGTGCGCCCAGCGGCCGTGGTGGCCCTTGGTCACGAACGTCTCGACGAACCGCTCCCAGTCCCCTCCCCGCTTGTGCAGGTCGGCCAGGGACTTCATCGCCGGCTCTCCGGCCGCCGGTTGGCCCGAGCCCGCCGGCGCAGGTCCTCGACCACGTCTGCTGTCGAACGTCGGCGGCGGTCCTCGATCTGGCGGGTCACCAGGTAGCCCACGGTGCCCCCGACGAACGCCGGGATCGCCAGCCAGCCCACGATGGACACCAGCCATGTCACCGGCGCCGATCCCGCCTCCGCTGGCGACTTGAGGCCGATCAGCACCTCGTACGCCGTCGACCAGCCGATGAGCACGCCGTCGACGACGAAGACCCCGATGAACGCCAGGGCCACCCACAGGGCGCGGGTGAGCAGCCAGTACCGGGTCTTGTTGAGCGCAGCCAGCGACCGCAGGTACCGGCGGCACCGCGCCACCAGCGAAGCCCGCGCGGGTGGCTCCGTCGCGGCCGGTGTCATGCCCTTGACGGTAATCGTTCTGCGACTCCGTTCAAGGGCTAAGGCAGTCAGGGGCCCTCGGGCACTCCGGCATCCCAGGGGGCTTGTAGCGCAGCCGCAGACGTCTGTTTGAGCGCAGTCAGGCATCACGGTGATGAGCAGGATCTCGGCCACGACGTAGACGAGGGTGGGCGAGAAGTAGGAGGCGGCGGCGAGGGTGCCCCAGCCGCCCAGCATGCCGGTGAGCGCGGCGGCCGTGGCCGCACCGGGGACCGCCATTTGACGCCTCCTTGCCTGGCAAGACACGGCGACGTCGTTCGATGTCGCGTCCTGGGAACTGTCCGGGGTGGCCGCAGGCATGCCCTTTACCTGCCGATCCGCGCAGGCCTGCTGGCGTGATCAAGCAGAGGCCGAACGGAACGCGCCGTCGGGGTCACGAGAGCCTCCCCATGGTGGTCGTGGAAGTTGGTGATCGAACGGCGGCTATAGGTCCACAATGGGCCACAACCCCACGCGGAATTCCATGATCAGTTCGGCCTAAAAAATCTTGGGAAAGTCCGTGGGGTGTCCGCTGCGCAGGCACTTACAAGGGTCTGTTCCTTGGTATGGCTGAAGTTGGGAGCGCGCGAGCGCACTTCAGCCGCGGGGAGAGCCACCCGACTTGGCGGGTCGGCCGGCGACGAGCCCGGTGAGGGGTGCGACAGTGAGCGGCAGCGAGCAGACGGCGGGCCCGGAGGGCTCGTCCGGCGCGCCTGCTCACGGCGTACAACCTGGCGAAGGCGACCCATATGATCTTGTTGTCTCGTCGGACGAGGTCCTTGCCGGAATGGCCGCTGGGGTCGATGCCGCTGAAGCCCGCCAGATGCAAGGAAGCCTCCGGCGGCGGGCCGTCGACCGGGAGCTACGCGATGAACTGGCCCGGTATCAGTTCGCCGGCCCGCATTATCAGCGGTTTGAAACGGAACTCGCCCGCTACGGGATGTCGGTGCTGCGGGGATGGATGTACACCGGATACGTCTTCAGGCTTGCTGCCGCCCGAGGACTCAGGGTGCATCCCAGCGAGGCCGAGTTGGAGGAACTGCACCGTGACTCCGATGTGCGCGAGGAACTGGCCACCATGACCGTGGCAGTGGCGCTGGGGCGGTTTCGTGAGCGGGCTCTGCTCGGTGAGGGTTGGCGCTTCGAAGGGGGCGCCAGCTTGGCCACGTACTTCATGGGGGCGTGCCTGTACGTCTTCCCCAACGAGTTCCGCAAGCATCGCGCCCACTCCAGGAAATGGAATCAGGCTCAGCTGCGTGACGCCTCTACGGTGGAACCAGACGATCGCCCGACTGCCGATCCCGAGACCATCGTCTTAGGCAACACCCGCGTCTGTGAGGATCTGGCATGCCTTGACAAGCGCACCAAGGCGATCGTCGCCCTGACCCTCGACGGGTACTCCCAAGAAGAGATCGTCGAACTCTTGGGCGAGCAGTCTGTGCGTGCCGTCGAGGGAGTGCTGTATCGCTGGCGAACCCAGCAGAAAGAAGAGCTTGAGGGAGGCGCCGATCATGGGTGATCACACTGACGAATCGCGCCTCGACCGCTTGATCGCGCAGTCCTCGCTGGGCACCCCAGGCGCTCGCGACCTGCGTCGCCGCACCTCTCAGGTTCATGCTCAGGAGGCGTCCTGGCTTTCCTCCACTGGCTATGACGCCACCGTCGTCCCGCTGGCGGAGATGCGACACCACAAAAGCCTGGCTATGACGTGTGTAATCGTGGTCGAATCCGTGCTCGACGGATGGAACCCCGGAGACGTTCATCAGCACGAGCTCATGACGGCGAGCGCCTACCTTCGCCTGGTGCTTGGCGACCGGCTGGCCCCGGGCAGGAACCTGTCCAGGTGGGCGGCCGAGCACGGGGTGCCCGCGACGGTCGGATGGGTCTCCGATGGCGAGGGCGGGCAGGTCCGCAATCCGCTGGCGCTGGCGAGCGATGACGGCTCGAAGCAACTGCTCGTCCAGCGTGGGAACGCGCACGGCGATCTGAACGCGAACAACATTCTAGTGCGTAAGGGGGATCCGCAGAGCTTCAAACTCATCGATTTCGCCAGTTTCGCGAACGACGCACCACTGGCCCGCGATCCGGTATATCTGCTGCTGAGCCTGGCCCGCGAGTGGCTATCCGATCTTGCGGACGGCTCTCCAGGACGCCACGATCTCATGGCGGCGATCGTCAATCCTCAGGCGTCACCCGCGACCTCCGTCTTCGGGTCGGTCAAGGTCAGCGCGGCGTTCCACGAAGCAGGGCAGAACTGGGCCGACCGCAGCGGTTTCGGCGAGCATTGGCGGCAGCAGGAGCTACTCTCCCTGATCGGTTGCGCACTCATCTTTGTCGGCCGCGCACGGCTGCCAGGCGACGTCCGGCAGTGGTTCTTTGACCTCAGCGTACGCGCGACACACGAATACCTCCTGCTCACCCAGGACTCCGGTGGGCCACCCGCCCGGCAAGCGGTCAAGCCGTCTGCCGTGGGAGTGCCGCGTTCGCGGGCCGAGATAGACGCCGTGCTCTGCAGGCAGCTGCCGCTCATGCAGCGCACCCTGGGCAACAAGGACCATTTGGTGGATACGGTCCTGGAACTCCTGGAGGAACAGGAGCGATTCGTCTGCCTCGTCCCCTGCCGGTTGCGCGGCATCACGCCGGGTTCGGCGATCGTCCTGGTAAGCGACCGGTACGTCCACGCAGCGGAATTGGACTTCAGTTACCACCCCTCCACCGTTGCCCAGGTACCTCACAGCGAGATCAGAGAGCTGCAACTGTTCCCTGGCAGCCGGAGGCTCGGCCTGCTCGACACCGCCGACGTGCGCATCGCCACGGACGCGATTGAGGTGCTGGCCCGAGGGTTGCTCAGACCTCAGGCGGAGAGCCTGCTCGCAAGCTTGGAGAAGCTCACGGGGGTACGGCGGTGAGCCGGGCCCGCCGACCAGCCGCCACGACACTGAGCCCAGTGCCCGAGCCCACCGACGTCAGGCGGCCGTGAATCTCCGAGGCCGACCCTGGCCCGGCGGCCTCGCTGGTACACCGACGCCGCGGCGCTGCGGTGGCCGCTCGATCGGGTCACTACAGGGCTGAGCCACGCGTACGCACATCCCGCGCTTGCCGGCCCGGTGGCGCTCCGCCGCGTCCCCCGGATGGCTGGGTCATCTCCGCCCGGTTGGACGTGCTCACTGACGACCAGCGCCGTGCCCTGGCCGACAACGTCCTCCACGGCACGGTGGATATGAGAGCTGGCGCCGGACCACCTCGACGCCGAACATGCACTCAAGGACAGCGGCCTGCTCCACAGCCAGAACGGCCCCACCGCGTCAGCCTGGACGACGATGTTTGTTTAGTCTCGACCACAGTCCCAGCGCACCGGCCGGCACCCACGCACCGCGAGACGGCTTCCAGGCCCGCGCGCCGCCCGGCTGTGCCTCCAGAAGCGCAATGAACGGAGTGTCACCCTCACTGACACCGACTTGTCGTGAGCCACCGCCAAGAACCTGTCGTTTCCACTGACAGAAACTCGTCGCTCAACACCCTCCTCCGCGAGGGGAGCCAAGGGACTCTTTGCGTCTCGGGCGGTCGCCGCAACGAAGCCCCGCACAGCCACCCAGCCCCACCATCACGAGCCCAAGAACACTCTCATTGACGCCAATGGTCACGAGCGAATCTGACAATTCTCATTGCCGCTCATGAATCAGAAATGTCACCATTTATCTACCAAGCTTCAAGATCAGAAGAACCCAGGTATGGCTAACGCCATACGAGGAGCGAGAAAAGCCGCAGGTCATGGGCGCGTTCGGGGGTGGTCCGGGTGGCGTGGGTGACGGTGCTCGGGCCGGACCGGGCGCAGATCGACTACCGGCTGAGCGAGGGCGCCGGCTGCGATCAGGTGAGCTATCGGCTGGCCGACGGCCAGGCTGCCGGTGAGGCCGCGCCGGCGTTTGCCGGGCAGGAGGTGGGGCGCGGCCTGACGTGGATCGGGGCCGGCCTTGCCGAGCTGGGGCTGGCGCAGGAGGGGATTGCGGCGGGCCTGCCGCTGACCGCCGAGCACCACCAGGCCGCCTGGGCGCTGATGGACGGTTGCCATCCCGGCACCGGCGAGCGGCTGGTGGAGCCGAAGAAGGCGAGCCATCCGCTGTCGCGTCTGGCAGCGATCCCGTTGCTGCAGGCGCTGCAGCAGGCCGCCGGCGAGCGCGAGGTCACCGTGGAGAGGCTGGTGTCCGGGGTGAAGTGGGCGGTCAAACGCGCCGGCAGGCTGGCGCGCGGGGTCGAACGTGAGGGCGCGGCCCACCAGATCCCGATCGGTGACGCCGAGCGGCTGGCCAAGGTGGCCGGTGTCGAGTTGGCCGACGTCTACACAGCTGACCGGCTGCAGGCTGCCCGGGCGCACCGCAAGGCCCGGGTCCGGGTCGGCAACCGCGGCTATGACTTGACGTTGGACCTGCCCAAGTCCGTGAGTGTGCTGTATGGGCTGGCCGACGATGAGCTGGCCCGCGGCATCGAGGACGCCTTCGCCCAGGCGGTGTACGACACGGTGGCCGCCGTGGAGGTCTGGGTCGGCTATGGCATCCGCGGCGAAAAGGGCGAGGGCAAGACCGGGACACGGGTGGAAGGCACCGGGCTGAGCGGGTGGATCATGTGGCACAGCTCGGCCCGGCCGGTCCAGGGTCAGGTCGGTGATCCGCATCTGCACGCGCACGTGATGTTCGCCAACATGATGCGCGCGGTGGATGGCACGTGGGGCGTGTTCGGCGACGGGGGACGTGACCTGCTGCGGCATGACAAGGCGGCCGGGACGCTGGTGCAGGCCCGGCTGCGGCGGCTGCTGACCGAGCGCTACGGCATCGCCTGGCGACGCGATGAGCACACCGGCGCGTGGGAGATCGCCGGTGTCGGCGCCGAGCTGCGGATGCTGTTTTCCAAGCGGGGCGGCCAGGCTGCAGCCGAACTGCTGGCCCAGCTGGGCCTGGCCGACGCCGCGGCGGCCAGCACCGCCCAGCGCAAGGCCGCCGGCGCCAAGACCCGCGAGGCCAAAGACAGCGTCACCCAGGGCAGCGTCGCCCAGGGCAGCAGCCCGGCCGGGCCGGTGGACGCGCGTACGTCCTGGCGCGAGCAGGCCCGTGCCGCCGGCGTCGAGGCGGCACGGCTGACCGCCGCCTGCGTGGGCGCCGCCCCAGGGCTGCCGCAGCGGCCCAGCCCGCAGGAGATCGCCGCGTGGATCTGGCGGCCGGAGCACGGGCTGACCGGCCACACCAAAATCGTGTCCCGGGCCGACGTGCTGGCCGAAGTGATGGACGCGCTGCCGGACGGCGTGGCGGGCTTAGCCGACGCCGACGCGCTGACCGACCAAGTGCTGCGGCACGGCCCGGTGCTGCGGCTGGCCACCCCGGCCGGCGCCGTCACCTTGTCCAACGGCGAGCGCTACACCTCCACCGACGTCACCGGCGCCGAACAGGACGCGCTGGCGGCCGCGCGCGCCGGGTACGGCGCGGGCCTGGCCCTGGTGGACGATGCGGCCGCCGAGCTCGCGCTGGGCGCGTTCGAGGCCGGCGCCGGGATCGCGTTGAGCGATTCCCAGCGCGAGGTCCTGGGCCGCCTGGTGCGCGGCGGGCACGCGGTCGAGGCGGTCATCGGCGTGGCCGGCGCGGGTAAGACGACCTTGATGGCCGCCGCCCGCTCGGCGTGGGAGAGCCGCGGTCTGGTGGTCGCCGGCGCGGCCACCGCGGCGGTGGCCGCCATGGGCTTGGCCGCCGAGTCCGGCATCGCTTCCGACACGATCGCCACCTGGCTGCTGCGCATCGAGGGCGGGCCTGGCCTGGACGGCGTGGACGTCCTGGTGGTCGATGAGGGCGCGATCGTGGATGACCGGCAGCTGGCCACCCTGCTGGCCGAAGCCCGTCGTACGCGGACCAAGGTGGTGCTGATCGGTGACCCGGTCCAGTTGCGCGCCATCGGCGTGGGTGGCGTGTTCGCCGCGATCCACCGTCAGGTCGACGGCCTGGTGCTGGGCGAGAACCGGCGTCAGCGCGACCCGGGTGAGCGGGCTGCCCTCGCGTTGTGGCGGGCCGGGCGGCGTGAGCAGGCGCTGCGTACCTGGGGTCAGGCCGGGCGGGTGCACGCCGGGCGCGGCGCGGACGACACTTTGGCGGCGATGCTGGCCGACTGGCAGCAGGCTCGCGCCGCGTATGCCGGGGATGTGCACGCGGAGCTGGCGAACGTGGCTCTGCTGGCCGGCAGCAATGCCGATGTCGACCGGCTCAATAGTGCGGCGCGGGCGGTGCGCCGCGCCGCCGGTGAGATCACCGGCCCCGAGGTGCGCTACCGGCAAGCGGGTGGCCGCACGCTCGCCCTGGCGGTCGGCGACTACGTGCGGGTGCACACCAACGACTACCGCCGGCGGCGCGGCCAGGGCGCCAACGTGCTCAACGGGTACCGCGGCCGCGTGATGGCGATCGACGAGCAGCGGCGGGTGCTGGTCGAGTGGCGCGCCCCGTACGCCGACGGGCTGCGCCTGGAATCCGAGTGGATCACCCCGGAGTACATCACCGTCGGCGGGCTCGGTTATGGCACTGCCCTGACGGTGGCCGCGACGCAGGGCGCCACCGTCGACCGGGCGCTGGTCTACGGCATGGGCCTGGACCCGCACTCGTTGTATGCGGCGATGTCGCGCGACCGGGAGGCGGTCCGCCTCTACCTGCCGCGCGAGCTGCTGGAGAGCGACGCCGACCGGGCCCGGCTCGGCGAGCCGGACAGCTATGAGGTGGAGCTGCAGCGCGCGCTGGCCGCCTACGCCGCCACCCTGCGCGGCGATCGCGCCGACCGCCTGGTGACCGCCGAGCCCGAGCCGATCGCCCGCCGGCACACCGAACGGGAGCGCGCCGCCGACCCCGCCCGCGCTTCACGGACGGTCGAGCGGCTGACCGGCCAGGCCCGCGACGCGGACCGCCACGACGCCGAGCACACTGCAGAGCCGCCGACCGCCGACGGTCAGGCCGACGCCGACGCCGGCGACGAAGGCCTGTGCAAAGCCCAACGGGACCTGCAGGACGCCGAACGCGAGGCGAAGGCCGCCATACAGCGCGCCAGCGCCCTGCTGACCCTGACCCAGCAGCCGTACGGGGTCGGCCTGCTCACCGACGCCCAGCTGGCCGCCCGCATGAAGCCGCTCACCCAGCGCGCCGCGGCGGCGGCCCTCACGCTCGCGGCAGCCGAACAGGAAGCTCAGCACTACGCCCGCGACGGCGGCGGCCTCACCGAACGAGCGCTGCAGCAGACACGGGCACGGCTCACCGAACAAGTCCGCCAGATCGACGCCGCCGAGCACGCCGCCCACCGCCTGCAGCAGGCACGCCAGGCCGTCGTCGACGGCCGTGAGCAGCTCCGCCAGCTGCGCCAGGATGAGGCTGATCTGCAGCGCGAGCTGGACGGGCTGGGCCGCCTGCGCCCCTCTCACCGGGCCCGCCGCCGCGAACTGGACGCGACCCTGCCCCGCATCCGCGAGGACCTGGCCGCCGTGCGCGAGCGCCTGGCGCCCGTCCTGAAGGAAGGCCCCGCCCTGGAGAGGGCTGCCCAACAGGCCGCCGCCGCAGCGCCGCCCCCGGCGGCCTGGCCGCTGGTGCGGCGCCAGCACGCCGACCTCGAACGCGACCTCGCCACGGTCCAGCGCGAGGCCCGGGCCCGCGACGTCGACGACGCCACGTACCGCGCCGGCCGCGCCCGCCACGCTCACCAGCTCGCCCAGCAAGAGCTGGACGCCCTCCGCGGAGAGCGCCAGCGCCGCGCCGGCCTGCCACCCGACCGGCGCGAGCTCGAACGCGCCGCCCGCGTCGAGCACGCCCGACGCCAGCGCGCGGCCGCCGCCCGGGCCGACGACCCCACCCGCCCCACACCCGGGCGGCAGCGCGAGCATGAGCGCCGCCAGGCCTACCGGCCGCCCGACCACGGCGTCGACCGCGGGCCTGGGCTGAGCCGCTGACCCGCCCGGGCCCCGCCGGCTACGCCGACGGGCGGCGGGGCCCCGGGACCGGTCAGCGCATGCTGTCGGCCAGCAGATGGTCGATACGGTCCGGATCGGCCCCGGTGGCGGCGGCGATCAACGGCACCAGGCCGCTCGCCGCGGAGATGTGCTGCCCGGCAAGCGGGCCGATGCTCACGTGCGGGGCGTCGGCGAGCGGGTCGTCGGGCAGGTCGTTGTGCCACAGTTGCGCCCACCAGCTGCCGGTTCCTTCATCCCAGCCCCATACGCTGCGGTTCTCCCAGCCTTCCAGCAGGAAGCCAAACGGCCCCGGATGTCTCATTCCATCGGCTCCCCTCCCCAAGTGGTCAGCGGCATGAGTGTCTCGTATCGCCCGCTGGACTGGACAACTCCCGCCAGCGCGGATGTTGAGGTCAACAGCTACAGATCCACAGGCACGTACCTATGCATCTGCGATGTGCGAGTGCAGTGTCCAGTAGCGACGACGCCCTCGTAATCGTTGTTGGCCTGTCGGACATAGACAGATGTAGCGATCTGCGGGAGGCAGGTGTCATGGAAGAGCCAGCGGGCAAATTCATCCGGCTCTTCGATGCCTGCTATGAGGACGTACTGCGGTATACGGCACGCCGGGTGGACTTGGACACGGCTCGTGACGTGACGGCCGAGACCTTTCTGATTGCCTGGCGCAAGCGGTCGGTGGTGCCGCAGGCCGACGAGGATGCCTTGCCATGGCTGTACGGGGTGGCGCGAAGGGTGCTGGCCAACGAGAAGCGCCGGGAGCGGCGCAGTGAGCGACTGGTCGCCCGAATTGCCGCCGATCGACGAGACCGAGACGCTGCGACGGTTCCGGACCCGGGAGATCATGTCGCTGGGGCCTTGGCGCTGACGCAAGCCCTGCAAGCGCTGTCACCGGCCGACCAAGAGGTGCTTCAGCTTCTCGGCTGGGAGGAACTGACTGTTCGCCAGGCTGCCGTGGTCTTGGGCTGTACGCCGGCGACGATGGCGGTGAGGGCCTTTCGCGCTAAACGGCGTTTTCTGGCCGTTTTGGCGGAGCGACGCCTTCTTGCCGCATCTGATCCAGCTCCCGCAGGCAAAGGTAAGGAGTGAGCGACGATGAACGACTCGCGGGACGTTGAGCAACTGGTCGGGCGGGTGAACCCGGTACCCCCCGGCATGTTCGCCGGGGCGGCTCAGGAACGACAGGCCCGGGCCGTGCTGCGTGCCATCCTTGAGCAGCCGCTCGCCGGCTCGGCTGCCGGCGAGCGGCAACACCGCCTGTGGACGCGTCGGCGCTTTGTCGCCGCCGGCGCGGGAACCGCGGCGGCCGTCGCCGCCGGCGTGCTGGCTTACAGGTCGTTGACGCCGCCGCCCCTGCTCGCGACACCTCCCCTGCTCGCCTACCGACTTGCTGGAGCATCGATGTCTGTCCCATCTGCCGAAGAGGCTCTGCTTGCGCTGGCCGCGCTTGCGGCCCGACAGGCCGATGCCCGGCCTCCTGCTGGAGCGGCCTATGGCCGCATCACCATGAACACGTGGGACTTGAGCGTGGCCACCGCTGATGGCACGACCACCTCGGCGGTCGTCCCCAAAGTGGTCAAGCAGTGGACGCCGCTGGCAGCGGGCGGCGAGGTACGCCGCGTGGAGTTCCGGGGGAGCCCGGATCTGTTCGAGCAGGCCAGCGAGATCACTGCTGCGGCGGTGAGTGATGTGGCGCCGCGCGCTGACGAGACGTACCCCGCCGCTCGGCGTACGGTGGGTCCCCCGCCGAGCGAACTCGCGGCTGCTTCCTCCCTAGAAGACCTCAAGGAACGGCTCTTGTGGGGGAGCACGCCCCAGGACGCCTCGCAGACCTACCGGCTGCTGTGGAATATCCGTATCCTGCATGCTCACCATGTGGTCCAGCCCTCTATGTCGAGCCGACTATGGCGGATGCTGGCACGGCAGCCCGATTTCGTGCTGGCCGGCGAGGTGGCGGACAGGGCCGGACGCGGAGGTCAGGCCTTCGCGTTCGACTTCGACCGTTCGCTGCCGAAGAGATGGATCCTGATCGTCAGCTCCGAGGACGGCAGGCTCCTGGCCCTGGAAGAGGTGCTCACCAAAGAGGCCGGAAAGCTCAATGTCCGGCCTCCGGCGGTCATCGGGTACACACTGTTCCTTGATCAAGAATGGACTGCCAGCAGTGAATGAGAAATGGCGAATGGGGATCCCTCCAGGTTAGGCGGAGAATCCCCATTCGAGGGACTACTTGTCCCTAGACTTCAAACAAACGCCTTCAGCATCCGGCCGTCTGGCGCAGGAATATGTATCGGTACCCTCCGACAGTGGTACCGACGTTGGAGCCGGAGCCCTCTGCGTTGTAGCAGAGGACGTTAGAGGAGCTCGTTCTGCGCAGCAGGAAGGCATCGGCTCGGTGGTTGTAGAAGGAGTAGAAGATGTCGACGCCCCATTGCCGGAGATCCTGCCAGTAACCCTCATCCTGGAACTGCCATCGGGTGCCCTGGAAGGAGGGGTCTTCCCAGAAGCAGAGCCAGCCAAGGGGACAGTCCGACTTGGCCATGGTGGTGGTCTCCCCGCAGGACTGCGGCGAGACCAGGGTGACGAGGACCTTGCCCTCGAGGTAGGAGATGGTGCGCTCGTCGAGTGCCTTGCCTCCTGGCGCCTTGGTGAGTTGGCGGTCGATGGCCGTTTGGCGATCGGTAGCGCACTGTGATGGGTCGGCGGCTTGGGCGGCGCTGGTCAGGGTCACGATCATGCCGAGCGTTAGTGCCAGGCAGGCCATGAATGCAGCTATGAGTCTTTTGCGCATGCAGTAACTCTCCCTTGGGTTGTCGGAACGGATCTTTGCTGGCGCGCGCTTGTTCGCTCGCCTATAAAACCCGTCCTTCCGGGAAAAGTGAAGTGTTAATTTTAGGCATCCGGAAGCGAACGCTCCGTTATCTATATTTCATCTTAATTCTGCAAGCGATTTGACTTTGGTTGTAATGATTTGCTGGGGGGTGGACATGTACCTAATAGGTAGTATGTGCACTGACGTGATCTCAGCGAATTCCCGGCAGGTAATTGTGCTCGAAGTGGGTGAGGACAAGTGATGCGCGGGCGATGTCGCCGATTCGGCTGGGGCTGACGGTGATGTGCTGGAGGGTCCGCCAGCGGCCTTTGAGCAGGGCGAAGCCGCGTTCGCCGAGACAGCGCAGGGCTCGTAGAAGCCGGTTGTAGGTGCGGTTGTCCGGGCTGAGGATCTGGTTTCCTTCGGGCTGCTTGATCGGCGTGTGGATGCCGATTCCGGCGCCGTCGTAGCCGCTGTCGGCGAGAGTGGGCAGGCCGGCTGCGGCTGCGGCGTACAGCGCGCCCAGCACGTGCGCGCGGGAGGCGGACAGGTCATGGACGGAGCCGGGCTCGACCTCGCCGATCCACAACGGCAGGCCGTCTGGTGCCGAGAGGGCTTGGAGGTTGCCGGCGTGCTGGTGGGCCTTGCCTGAGTACCAGGCGTCGATGGGTTCACCCTTGACGCTGATGGTCTGCTCGGCGCAGCGGTCGATGGGGATCAGGGTGCCGTCCAGGATCACGTAGGCCAGTCCTTCGGCGTGGGCGCGGTCCAGGGCTCCGGAAAGATCTGGGGCTTGAGCTGCGAGAACCTCGATTCCCTCGTGGATGTAGCGGTAGGCGGTGGCCCGGGAGACGCGGTGATCGCGGCCGAGCTTGGGGATGTCCTGCTCGCCGCGGAACCAGCGCACCACCATGACCGCTTGCCGGAAGGGGCTCAAGACTCGGCTGTCTTTCGGCGTGCCGCGCAGTCGGCGTTCTTCATGCAGGAGGCGGGCGACGTGCTGAACGAGTGCGCGGGAAACGTCGAGCGTGGCACGATGAGCAATCACGTGGAGCCTTCCGGCGGCTGGGATTTCTTGTGGTGAGAGCTCTTCTACCGGGGGCTCCACGTCTGTTTCCGGCCTTCGGCAACTCCTCCCGATAGGCCCGGAACGCCACCAGCGGCGTCCAAGAAATCCCAATTCGTCCGAACTATTTCGCTGAGATCACCTCACTGGCTGCTTTTCCTCTTCGCCCGACAAGAGGTTCAGTAGGACTCGTGTCAGACCCGCGTTCTGTAGGCGTGAGCGTTGTGCCTGGTCAGGCATCTGCGGCGGGGCTTCGACGATCTTCTTCGGGGTCGGAATGTGACGTGGTATGCCCGTGAGTCTCCCGGCGATAAATGGCCGGGAGACTCAGAGCTATCTGGCCGAGGACGGTTCCGGGTCGATCAGCTGGCCCTTCATCTCTGTCAGTGGGTACGGCGGCGGGGCGCCAGAACCTCAGTGACCTTGGCGATGGCCTCAGCACCGGGTTTGACGTAGCGCGTGACGGTGCGGGGGTTCTTGTGCCGGGTCTTGCCCCATGATGAGCTGCGGCTGGTCTTCTTCTTGCCGGGCAGCCGCGTCGGCGGCCTCGCGCGCCGCTTGGCGGCGGCGCCTTCGATTACGCCAGGCGGGTGATCCCGCGCAACGACCTGCTCACCTCGGTGGCCGGGCTGGCGGTCATGGCCGTCGCTGCCGCTTGATGCGCCCGCTCAGTTGTCGACGGCCTGTACCGCGGCGGCGATCGGCTCGAGCCCCGCGGTCAGTTCGTCGAGCTCGTCCGCGCTGAGCACGTCGTACGCCGGCGCGGCCAGCTCGTCGGTGAGCTCCTCGATCCGCTGCCTGGTCTCCCGGCCTGCGTCGGTGAACCCGCCGGCGGCGTCCACGAGGCCGCGCCCGCGCAGCCCGTCGACGACGGCGGTCAGCTGCGCCTTGGCCGAGCCATCCCCCTGTACGAGGCGACACTCACCGATCGGGAACAAGTCCTGGGCCCCGACCACCCCACGACTCGCATCGTCAGGGGGAACCTCGATGTTGCGCAACAGGGATGATTCGGGGGAAACCCGCAGGATCGTGGAGGCGGACGCGGGGCCAGAGCGAGAGCAGTGATCGCAGGCAAGCCATCCCGTCTGTGGTGCTCAGCCCCGGAACGTCGGCTTGTCCGCCATCAAGGACAACGATCGGGCGATGCTGTCCAGGGCGGCCGCAACCGCAAGCGTTGCCTCAGCCTGAGCGCAGACGGCCAGGGTATGCGCGTGCTCATGGTCGCCGCGCTGCTTGTCCGAGATCGCGGACTCGACCTGGTCGATCCGTGCACGAGCCAGTCGGGCGTGATAGGTCGGCAGGTTCATGTGATCGTCGTTTGCCGTCATGTCTTGGATCGTGACCTGGGATGCGGTGCCGTGTCAGGCCGTTGCCAGAGGTGACACGGCCCTGGCCGAAAGGTGGCCCGCACATGTGTTCGATACAGTAGGTGGGCTATGCCCGATCCGCCAGCAATCAAGATCTTGCCTGACAGTGCAGGCTACCTGCTCAAGAGGCGTACCCACGCCGACGGACGCCAGGAAGTGCTCGTCTCCTGGGTTGCGATCACGCCCGGCCCGCGGGGAGGCCTTCATCCACGCGAGGAATGGCTCCCGCTGGACCAGGTGGAGCTCATCGCTGGCGTCGACTACCGCGTCGTCGAACACCAGCAGTTCATCGAGGACCGCGCCGCCCAGGCGGCGCCCCCGGGTCAGGCCGCCGCGGCGGGCCGCCCCGCTGGCTGGCCAGCGCAGGTTCCGCTGCCCGCCGACGATCCGGACTGGGCCACGCAAGCCATGGCGTTTCTGCTGGACTTCCTGCCAGCGGACTTCTGAGCCCACCAGGTGGTGCACGACCCGTACGTAGTCACGTGGATGGCCGCCCGGCACACCGAGTACGCCCTGGCCGCCTTCGCGCTGGCTACCGCGGTGTGGCCGTAGATCTCAAGCCGCACGCGGAGCCGCACGTGATCGAGCAGGTGTTGGAGACCTACCGCATCGAGGGACGCCGACTGGCCGCCGTGGCGGCGGCCATCAAGGTCGTGGGCAGGGCATTGCACGCTGGACATGAGGGCGGAGCTAGCAGAGCCTGATGTCATGGATGAGGAGGTCGTGCTGGCGACGTGACCATGCGGTTGCTTGGTCGTAGGCTCCGGCGATCTCGGTATGAGCGGATTGTGGAGCTTCCTGCGCGGTCTGCGCCGCGCCCGATGAGCCCTCCCGGCGGCTAGCGCGGGGTGATCGGAGTCAGCGAAGGAGTGCGGGCCTCGATCGCTTCGGCGGCGTCCAGGCACAGGTCCTCGCGGAAGCGCGGCCCGATGATCTGGACGCCCTGAGGCAGATCTTCGGCCACGCCCGTGGGGACGGCCACCGCTGGAAGCCCCAGGAGGTTGACGGTCCACGCCATGCGCAGGGACGCCGGCCACCGAGCGAGCCGGTCGGCGTCGAGGTCGGATCCCACGGCGAAGGCCGGGCCGGTGCAGATCGGCGCGAGGACGAGCGCAGCCTGGCTCATCCACGCCATCCAGGCACGCGCGATCGCGGCGCGTTCCATCATAGGATCGAAGGCCGCCTGGCCGGCCGCCCGGTTCCAGTGCGGCTCGTACTCCGCCCAGAAACGGACGAACCCCTCGGAGGCCACCGACTCGACCGGTGGCTGTACTTCGTGCACCCGGCCGTAGGCGGACAAGAGCTGCGTGTAGATCTCTCCGGCCCGCACCAGGGCCGGGACCCGGCCCTCCGTCACGACGTACCCCGCGTCGCAGAGCCGCTCCGCGGCCTGGCGCAGGGCGGCCGCGACGCCGGGGTCCAGAGCGGGGCCGTCCGGGTCGGTGGCGAGCCAGACCCGCACGGGTGCGGGAACCGGGGGACCGTGCAGGGGCACCGGCGCGTGCCAGGGGTCCCCGCCGTGGTCCGCGCACATGTGGGTGAAGGCCAGGCGCAGGTCCCGTACGCTGCGGGCGATCGGCCCGTGCACGGCCAGCAGCTGGAACCCGAACGGCGTCGGCTGCGGCGGACCGCCCGTGCCGGCCGGCAGGCCGACCTGGGCCACGCGCCCCAGCGACGGCTTCAACGCGGCGACGCCGCAGCACTGGGCGGGCCAGCGCAGCGAGCCGCCCCCGTCGTTGCCCAGCCCCAGCGCCGCCATACCGGTCGCCACGGCCACGGCGTCGCCGCCGCTGGAGCCGCCGGGCGTGTGCGCGGCTGACCATGGGTTACGGGTGGCGCCGTGCAGATCGTTGTCGGTATGCCAGCGCATGCCGAACTCCGGCATGTTGGTCCGCCCGATCGGGATGGCCCCGGCCGCGCGTAGCTCGGCGATGTGCGGCGCGTCCGCGGCGGCGACCGCGTCGCGTAGCGGGACGATGCCCAGCGTCGTGGCCGATCCCGCGACGTCGATGTTCTCCTTCACGGTCACCGGGACCCCGCACAGCGGGCCGACCGGCGTGCCCGAGCTCAGGGCATGGTCGGCCGCGTCCGCCGCCTGCAGCGCCTGCTCGGCCAGGACGGCGGTGACCGCGTTCACCTGAGGGTTGACCTCGGCGATCCGCCGCAGATGCGCCTCGACCACCTCGCGGCTCGACACTGTGCGAGCCTGGATCTGCCGCGCCAGCTCCCACGCGGACATCTCCCATATTTCCGACATTGCGCCCCTTCCTCGGTTGCCGTGCCGAGGAATCTAGGGGGCATCGTCACAAGATTGCAGTCTTGTGTTTACGGTCTGTGTCAGCCGCCCAGGTGTTGAGACTTCGATCCAGGTCGTGGACGCCTGTTTGCAGGTCACGGCACGCTGTCGCCGCAGGCCTGGGACGTCGGCCGGCAACGCTCGAGGAACGTCTCGACCCGTGCTCACCTGTCCCCGCTCGACCCGCTGGCCGGGATGGTCATGCTCACCCCCTGAGTGGGGCGAGCCCGGGTCAGCGCATGCTTTCGGCCAGCAGTTGGTCGATACGGTCCGGATCGGCTCCGGTGGCAGCGGCGATCAGCGGCACCAGGCCGCTCACCGCGGAGATGTGCTGCCCGGCGAGCGGGCCGATGCTCACATGCGGGGCATCGGCGACCGGATCGTCGGGCAGGTCGTCGCGCCACAGCTGCGCCCACCAACTGCCGGTGCCTTCATCCCAGCCCCACACGCTGCGGTTCTCCCAACCCTCCAGCAGGAACCCGAACGGCCCTGGATGTCTCATTCCAACGGCTCCTCTCGCCAGGTGGTCGACGGCATGAGTGTCTCGTATCGCCCGGCGGACTGGGCGACGTCTCCGCCATCGCGGTGAGATCCACCGCGATGGACCTATGCATCTGCGATGGACAGGCGCGCCGAGTTGCCGAAAGATCGTGGGCTGAGGTTGGACGATCGGCAGACTTCGTCCCGGCCTGGAGGGTCGGGGCCGATCGACGGCTTGTGGCTCGTTCCTCACCACCGGGCACTAAGCACGGCAAGTTGCCGAATTGTTCTTATGCGGGTCAAGAACGCCTCGGCGCGGTGCGCGCCGGGGCACTGCCTGGCGGATCGGCCGTCCGGGCGTGCGGCTCCCGGCCGCCGCGCGCCAGACAGCGCCCAACGATCCTCCCGAGGCGTTCGCGCACTCCACGTGAGGCGCCCCCCGCAGCACGACGCTCCAGGGCCGCCCCCGCCACGAGCGCGGCTGGGCCGGAAGGGACAATCAGTCGATGGTCAGGCCGTACGCTGCCCGACCGGTGGCCGGAGCGCGAGACAGGGTCAGAGAGCGGTGACGCATCACATGGTGCCAGCCGGGTCATTTAAGGAGCGCGGCGATCTCCTCGTCGGAAGGGTAGTGCTGGAAGTCACCGCCCCCGGGCACCACTTTCATGGTGTCGCGCTGGACCACCTCGTAAGTGCGTTCCCCGTCTACCCAGTGCAGCCGGTTGATGCGCACAGGAACGCCGCGGATGACCTTGTCCTCCACGAAGAACGTCCGGTACATCAGCTGATCGCTCCTTCACTGCTGGTGGCCGAGTTGGTTGGCCTGCTGAACAGCGCCGAGAACTACGCCTTGGTCCGGTCGGAGGGGTCCGTCAAAGCGGAGTCGGATCGAAATCGCAGTTGATGCGACCCTTCGTGCGGACGATCCCCGTCTCGAGGTGTCCAACCCCGAGGACTTGCTCGTAGCGCTCAATGGTCTCGGTATGCAGCCGAGCCGCCTCATCGGCTCCCCGCTCCGCCAGGTCGAGGGCAAGGTTGGCCGCGCAAGCCAGGGTTAGGGGATGATCCATGCCCAGCGTTTCACGCATGCTGTCCAAGGTGGCCTTGCCAAGCTCGCACGCTTCCGCTGTCGCGCCGGTGGCGGCGAGATCCGACTGAAGGTTGACGGCGCAGGCGAGCAAGAGGTCGTGGCTCTGGTCGAGAGCGGTGAGACGGTCATAGACCTGGCGGCTGAGAGAGAGGGCGGCCCTGGCATCGCCGCGCAGCCGACGCAATAGCGCCACGTTAATCATGTACGCGCAGCTGAAGGGATGATCCTTGCCGAGGACCTCGGGGTATCGAAACGCCTTCGTTTTCTCGATCTCCCATGCCTCCTCCAGCCGTCCTACCGAGCACAGCGAATTCGACAAGGTGATCGCTGCCGCCAAGGTGTCGGGGTGGTTTGCGCCCAGACGCCGCTCGAGCCGTGCGTGGGTCTCCTGTGCGAGGTCGAGCGCCTCTGTCAGGGCGCCCCTCTTCCTGTGGGCGATGGCCAGATCCTTGGCGGTCAGCAGGGTCTGGTGGTGTTCGACTGCCAGCTCTTGACGGCCGTATCTGTATGCCTCCGCACCTATGTCGCAGGCATCCGTGTAGCTACCACACAGCCGAAGCTCACGGGCCAGGCCGTTCCACGAGGCGAGCACGTCAACAGGGCTGACGCTGTGGGATGCGTTGCTCTGCTCCAGAAACACCCTTTGGAAGAGGGATCTGGCGGTAGCGTGGTCGCCGGTCAGGCCATGGTCGTAAGCGAGGTCGTGCAGGACACGCAACGTCCCCGGTTCGTCAGAGCCCAGCACCCGCTCGCAGTCGTTCAGGATTTCCTGGTGCAGTTGCCGAGCCTCGAGGAAGCGGCCTTGCGCACGGATGCACTTGCCTAACCCGCTGGCCGCCGCCAGCGTTTCCGAATGCTCCGGGCCGAATTCTGCGCGCAGAGCCGCGACGTTATCCCCGGCGAGGGCGTAGGCCTCCGGGTATTCACCGAGCGCCAGCAGCAGGTCGGCCAAATGGCGGCGGGCGATGAACACATCCGGCAGTCCATGCTTGGTCCCGCTGTCGATCGTGGCGTGCAGGAGGGTGCGGGCGCCGTCATAGTTCCCGGACAGATACTGGTAGCGGGCGATGCGAAGCGCAGCGTGTCGCACGTCCGGCACGGCGCACTCGGATAAGCCGGCCGGGATGACATGCAGCGCCAGCGCCTGCAAGGTCGGCCAGTTGGAGGGATCCTCCGGGGTTCTCGGTGTGTTGGCCTCCATCAGCAGGTGAACGTGATGACGGAGCTCCTCGCGTTCGGCTTCCGGACAGTAAGCGCGGACAAGTGCCTGGACGAGGCGGTGAACATGAATCGTGCCGGTCGAGGAGTCCAGCCGGATCAACGCGAGGCGTTGAAGCTCTCCCAGGATCCTGCTCAGCAAGAGGGGATCGGGGAGGAGATCGCGCAACTGGCTGTGCAACAGGGGGCGGCGGAAGAAGGGGCGGGGGACGGGGGCGGGCCCGAAGAAGGCGCACCACCGCATGACCTGCGCCGCTTCCGGTAACTGTTCTTCGAGTTGCGCCATCGATAGGCGGCAAGCTGCGGGAAGCACATGTGGATAGTCGTGCGGTTTCCTCATGCTCAAGAGCTGCAGAATGTCCTCTTGTAACAAGGATGAGTATTCACGGATCGACATGCCGGTGCGGCTCTGGAACGCTGCTGCTTGCTCCAAGGCCAGCGGAAGATCACCAAGTTCCTCCGCAAGCTGATCGGCTTCCCTCCCGACATCCACGCCAAGGCGCTTGCGCAGGAACGCGATACTTTCCGGCCGCGTGAGGCAGTCGATGCGGTGAACCTCATAAGGCCCTGCCCATTCCGGATCCCGGGATGTGATCAGCACATGACCCTGGCCCCTCGGCAGGCTGTCCAGCAGATCCTCCGGATCGACCGCGTTGTCGAACACCAGCAACCACCGCCGATAAGGCACGCCTTGGCCCAGCGCCTTCACCACGCTGGAGGCCGCCTCCTCGATCCCGGTGGCGGTGGCGGTGGGGAACCCGAGCGCAGGCGCCATCCCGGCAAGACTTGATCGAACCAAGGACGGTTGGTCTGCCGCAATCCAGCAGACCAGGTCATACGCGGACCGATAACGCCACACGTACTCGATCGCCAACTGTGTCTTGCCGACGCCGATCATGCCCTCCAGGACCACGACCTGAGGCATGCCCAGCTGGGTAGTGCTGCGTAAGCGTTCCCGCAACCGCTGGAGCTCCTGCTCCCGGCCGGTGAAGTTCTTGTTGCGCAGCGGAATTCTCTCCCAGACTTCAGGCTGCCGGTTCGGCTCGACCACCACCCCCAGGGTGCCGAGATCCTCCACTCCCGTGATTTCCATGCTGTGCTGCATCTCGGTGAGCGCGTCTTCAAGCTCCACCGACTCCTGGCGCGCCCTCTCCCGCTCGGCCTCGTACCGCTCGACACTGACCTTCATGCGCGTGAGGTCGGCGTCCAACTCTTCACGTTCGCCTTCAAGCCGCTGGATCCGATCCTCATAATCGGAGATGATCTCGGTCGCCCGGCTCTCAGCTTGCAGATGCAGCCCCGTGATGCGCTCGATCTCGACGTCTCGCTGGTTGACCGCCTCCTGCAAGCTCACCACCTTGGCCTGCAGAAGTTGGATGGTTACATCGGCCTCCTCGATGCGGACCTGTGCCTGGTGCAGCTGGTAGACGTACTCCTGCTCCCTGGCAGCGGCCGGGCTCATCGCCGCGAGCGCCCGCACATGCAGGTTCTCAATGGACGTCCGGACGCCAGGCGGTATGACCATCCCTGTCGCTGCCTCGACATCACGTATGAGCTGCTCGACGAACTGCGCGGGAGGCACCCTTTTGCCGTGCAGCCAGCGTGAAACGCTCGTCGGCGACTGGTAAATACGCGCCGCGTACCTGTTCTGGCTCAGCTGCCGCGCACTCGCCACCTGCTGGAAGAGCTGCCTCAGCACCTGCGCCAGCAGCTGGTCGGGCGGCTCATCCCTGGCAACGATGTCGAACCTATCGACGGAGAGCTCTAACTCTCCCGAGGAGTTCTCCTCTGCGCTCACAACTCCATTCTGAGGCATTGCACACAGCAAGCAACGGTGTTGCGACGGACTGCACCGTTGCCGGTGCCCGCAACAGCGCCAGCCGGGCACAAGGTGGATGCAACGCGGAAAACCGCGTGTGACCTGCAGACGGGCAAGGAGGGCATGATGAACACCCGGGCACTCTGGTTGGCGATCATCGTTGTCACCGGCTTCATCGTCGCCGTCATCGCTGGCGGCCTGGCGTGGATCGGCGGCGTGTCGACAGCAATGGCAATCCTGACCGGAGGGGCGGCCTTCAGCGGCTTCATTCTCCTCGCCTTAACGGTCGCGAACTTCCTCACCCGCGATACCTCGTAACCCCCCAACCCTCCGCTCTCCCTGTCGCTGTCTGGGGCTGGGATGTCGTGGCCCGGAATCAGCATGAGTCGGACGCATAGTGACGAAGGCGTTACCTGCGTCCGCGCCGCTGGTGCTGATGGTCCGGTGAAGCAAGAGGGAAGGTGACGCGGCCTTGGCCCTTGGGGAATGCGACCACCTTCTGGGCGGGCGTATTCGTGGCGGAGGATCTCTGCGGCGTCGAGAATGTCAGCCCTGGAATTCCCTGCTCTTCACGCCGTAGAACGTGGCGTTCGCCGGTCTGACGGGGTTCTTCTCCAGCGTGTTGGCCAGGCCGGTGAACGTGTCGCTGCGCCGCACCACGCCAAGGAACTTGCTCAGCGCGTCCTTGTCGTCCCACAGTTCCTGCGCCGCGTGGATGATCAACGACTTGAGGCGTTCTGTCTCGTCCACTGCTTTCCTCCCCTGGTCGTCGGGCAGTTCAGCCCTACCTTCCGGCTGGAGTTGCCGTTGAGGTCCTCTCATCGTCCTCGTTCAGCGATCGTCGTGGAGCGTTCGGCCGCTCAACAGGCGCTGACGCGTGGCGGTGGTCAACGTCCACAACGCGGACGAGGGGGTCGGCAAGGGGGGGATTTCCACCAGATCGCAGCACGGTCAGCGCGTCAGCCTCAAGGACGGTCGTGACGTTCCGTCCCTAGCAGCGGCTGACGAAGGTGCTGAGGGGCAGCCGGCCCGGGTCGTCGCCGGCGAGCGCGCCTTCACGCGCCCGGCGGACAGCTGCAGCGCGTCCGTCGGGGGGTGTGGGTGGGAAACGGCATGACCCACTGGGGGACCATCGCCACTGTCGGCCAGCGTGCATTGTCTGGTTCGGCGGCCTGGATCCCGCATGTTGACAGGGGCATGTCCCGGATAGTTCGCGGCTCTTACAGGCCGGGGCCGATGTTGGTTGGCTCGAATCGGACCGACGACTGCCGGCGGGTCCCCGATGGATAGCCGCCACCGGGGCGCTGACCAGTGCTGTCGTCGGTCCCGCACTCGTGTGAGTACGGAGATGGGCGCCCCGCAAGCAGCGAAGAGCAACTCTCTGAGGCTTAGCACGTGGTGGGCCTCCCATCCCGAAACGATCAGTCCCCTGCGGCTAACAGGAGCCCGAGCTTTGCCAAGGCACCACGCTCCAGACCAAGAGCACCTCGACCTGCGCCTCGCTCGGCGCGATGGCTTCAACCATGCGGCAGCGCCGGCCGGCCGGGTCGAATCCCGAGCGCTTTCCGACCCGCGTCGAACGATCTCGTACACCATCCCCTCGACCTGGCAGAGCGCAGGAATTGTCAAGGGTTGTCGCGCGAACAATTGCCAAAACGGCGCCACACCGAACGCATTGCGCACGCTCTGACAAAAACCCAGAACAAAAGCGCTCTCGTGATCTCAAGGGCACCAGGCACGATGAAAGGCACCACGTGCGCGCACACCCCGACGGCTACGGGAGACGAGCACGGTGCTCCAGACCATTCCGTGAAGCGAGGCACCCGTGACCGAGGACCCTTCCTCTCGACCTGTCGCGCGGCAGGAGCTCGCGCTGCCCCTGACCGACCCAGAGGACATCACCGTCCCGGAGGGTGACCTGCTGCCCGGCGGGCCGACACCCCCGCCCGCACTGGACACGACCACGGCAGCGGGGTCGGAAGCGGGGTCGTCGTCCGACCCGCAGTGGCGCTGGTGGTTCGCGCTGTTTCTGATCACTTTCATCCTCTTCACGGTCGTGGTGCTAGTCCTGCTGGCTCAGGGCCAGGACCTCATGGTGGCGGTGGGTGTCCCGGCCAGCCTGAGTGGGCTGGCACTCGGGGTTCTGTCCCGGCTGGCGGTGCTGGCTCGCCGCCGAGACGGCTGATCGAGGGGCGGCGGTGATGGGGCGCAAACGCAATGCGATCCTCGACAAGGGCCCCGTCGGGGTCTTCGCCCAGAAACTGCGCGACCGAATGGACGCGGTCACCCCGCCCACGACCTTCCGCCGCCTGGCCGCGAAGGTCTGGTGCTCCCACGCGCTGCTGGCCGAAGCATGCGCGGGTAAGAAGCTGCCCACCTGGCAGGTGACCGAGGCATTCGTGCACGCCTGCGGCGCCACTGATGAGGAGGTCGCGGCCTGGCACAGCGAATGGGAACAGACTCAGCAGGCTGCCGGCCAGTTGCGGCGCAAGCTCGGCGAAGCCGACGTGGTCGTCCCCACCCGTTCGCGCACCGGCCAGGCCATCCGCGCGGGCAGGCTACGCCCAGTCAAGCCCGACCTGGCCAGTCCGTTGGCCTCGGTGCCCGCTCCGGAGGCAGCGCAGACCTTCGACGACCTGATATACCAGACCCGCGTCCTGAAGATCGCGGTGGGCAACCCGAGCCTACGGGTGCTGAGCGCCTGGCTGCGCAGAAACGGCGGCTACCACAGCCCCAGTTCGTTGTCAGAGGCCTTCACCGGACGACGGCCGCCGTCCTTCGAACTGTTCAAGGCGGTCGTGGAAGGGCTGATCTCCTACGGCGTTGAGCGCAACGGGATGGAGCGTCAGGACGAGTGGATGTCGGTCCGGGGCTGGACGGAGGCCTGGTCACGCGCCGAATACAACCGGCTGCGCCCCGACCTGATGCCGCGCCGCCGCTTCGGCAACGTCCATCTCCTGGTCGACGATCAGGATGAAGGCCCCACCGCCGGCATCGTGGCCGAGTTGCCCGCCGACCACGCCGCAGCGCTGCTGGGAAGTCTCCACCGCGGCGTCGCTGCTGGCATCATCGCCCAGCTGCCACCGGACAAGGCCCAAGCCATCATCAACGCGATGTGGCAGCAGAACGCCACAATCCACCCTGACCACGCCGAAGATGGCACCCCTCAGGCGACTGTTCTCCAACATCCCGCCGCGAGCGGCGACGGGCCCGGCACCTCCGGGAAGATCAACAGCTGAGTCTGAACGACTGCGCCCGTTGTGATGATCTTGTCGCACTGTGCGACAGTGCGACAAGATCATCACAGCCGTCGGGAGCCCTTGCTGTCGCCTGGAACGTCGGGGGGGGGGGGGGCCCCCCCCGCGGGGGGGGGGCCCCCCCCCCCGGGTGGGCGCCCAGCCAGATCTGGCTGGGCGCCCCCCGAAGCGTTGATGACAAATTTGTCATCAAGATCAACTATCGATCGCCGAACTCGGACTCCAACATCCACACCGCCTGCTTGAGTGCGGGAAGGAGGGCACCCTTGCCCCAGTCCGGATCCTCCTTCGCCGCCTCGATCAGTCGCCTGCCCTCGCCGTCGCTGACGAGCTCGGCGAACTGCCGGAAGCGGGCCAGGTTCCTCGAATGCGCAGTCCCTTCTCGCGCGAACTCGTCGGCGTGCTCGGTGGACAGGTAGCCCTTGGCGCGAGCCACCCGGACGAGAGCGGCGGCGGACTTCTTGCCCTGGGTGGAGTCCCACACCTCGTACAGAGCCTCACGACCGTGCATCTCCAGCACCGGCCGTACGGCAGTGGCCTGACCCTCGTTCAGGTCACGATCCACGCCATGCTCGGACAATGCCTCTACCACGGGAATGTCGGCGATGACGCGAGAGACGTATGAGGGGTGCCAGGGGTGCTCGGCCTTGATATAGGCCGTGAACGACGTATACCCCTTCTCTTGAAAAAGCTCGTGGTCGCGAATGGCGGCCAGCGCACGACCGACCGCGAGCAACCACTGTGTGGTGATCGCCGTGATGTGCCTCTCGCAGTCCTCCAGCGTCGGCACGGCACCGCGGGACATCTTCTCTACGAACACGTCCGACGGCGTCTGGGATCCAGCGGGCTCCGGCGATGCGCTAACAGGGGACAGTGCCGTGCCGCCCGTCCCTGTCAGCTCAGAAGCGAGTGTTACCGCTGGACTGGCCGTTGCCTCGACCTCGGCTGCCGTCTGATCGCCTGCCGACACGGGCTCCGGAGCGGCGACGATACGCGGCTCCCTGTTCGGCCGACCGCGCGCAGGCTTCGTTGCCATCTAGCTCACCTCCGCCGTCGGCACTCCAAGCCCGATGCGAGTGGCCAACTGTGCAGCAAGCTTGTCGAAGCGGGAGGCCATCTCTTCGCCGTCGCGCCCCAGCGCGCGCAGCGGTCGGGGCGGGTCGGCGTCGGCTGCGTCCTTGATGGCGACCCGCTCGGGCAACAGCGGCTCCCACAGGTCCTGGCCGAAAGCCTCCGGGATCGACTCCTCCACCTGGAACTTGTGGGCGCCAGTGCGCGTGTCAACGCGGTTCACGACGTAGCCAACAACCTCGAGGCTCGGATTGCTCAGCTTCTTGCGGTTGTTGGTGACGAAGTCGCGCAAAGCCATGGCGCCCTCGATCCCGTCGAGTTCGGGATCCATCACACACAGCGTCACGTCGGCGGCGGCGAGCGCGAGCTGGGTGAGGTGGCCCAAATTCGGCGGGCAGTCGATAAGGACAATGTCGAACTCGTCGTCGGCGCCGTCGAGGGCGACTTCGAGGCGGTGCACCGCGCCCAGCTGGCCAGCCTCGAGCATCGCCCGGTTCTCCAGGTCGGTGCGGGAGGGCAGCAGGGTGATGCGCTCGTTGTATGGGGCGGGCCAGCCGATCTCGGTGAAAGCGTCCGCCGCGCAGCCTTCCAAGTCGGCGTCTGGCTGCTCCGCCAGGGTCTTCAGCACGTCTGAGACGGTCGGCTGGGTTGGGTCCGCCAAATATGCGAGGCGCCGCCCTGCGTTGCCCTGCGGGTCGAGATCGATGACCAGGATGTTGTAGCCGGCCTCGGCGAGAGCTGCGGCGAGATTGATCGTGCTGCTCGTCTTGCCCGTGCCGCCCTTGTTGTTCGCGACGGCCACTCTTCTCGCTCGTCGCTGTGCTTGGGTCATGCAGTTCCTCCTGTGATGAAGTGACGCCTCGGCGCGTCAAGCGCGTTAGCGACACACGCGACATCCTAGAGAGGTCGTGATCGGCAGGCACGCAGAAAGGCCGCCCCGGGCGACCGGAAGCGGCCTTTCTGGCTTCTCATCACAGAAGTATTGAGATCATACTGCGTTCTATCGCAGGTCGAAGGATCTTCAGCGCATGCCGGACCGTTTACACCCCCCGCCGCGAGCTGGTTTAGCCGGGAGCGGATCGCCGAGACTGACGGTCGAGACCGACGGCTTTCATGGGGAGAGATCAGGTTGACGCCTGGCACTCTGCTACAGCGTCGTCATGACGACGGGCGCCGCGCAAACAGCCGACGTTGGCAACCAGTTAGCAGAGCTGACTGTCTCCGTCGACCGAGGGTCTTCCTGAAGCATTCGCCGATCAAGGGATAGGTGAGAGTGCAGGACCCTTGGCGGGGACCGGGCGGATTGCCCGGCCCCGGCCCCGCGAGCCCGGCATCGAGCTGCTGAGCTGGTATACAGGTACACCACACTCAGACATTGGTGCACGTGCCTCATAGCTAAGTCCACATGCCGCATACACACGTTGAAGCGACCGTCGAGACCGCAGAGCGGGCCGGTGACGGCGAGTCCGAGGACCGGATATTTCTGCTGCCCCAAGCGGTGATCGTCCTGGACGGCGCCACAAGCGTGGAGCTTGGGCCAGGAAGTGGCGGCTGGTACGCCGACATGCTTGGGCAGCAACTGGCTCGCCAACTCGCCTCATCTGACGGCCCTGACCTACGCGACGCGCTCGCCGAAGCGATCGCCAGCCTGGCCGTCACTCACGACCTTCGGCCGGGCAGGGCCCCATCCGCCGCGGTGACCATCCTGCGCTGGACGGCACAGGTGGTCGAGGGCTTGGTGCTCTGCGACACCAGCCTCGCCCTCCAGAGCCTCGGCAAACAGACCACCGTCCTGCATGACGATCGGCTCCACAAGCTCGACCACCCCCACCGGGCTGCCTATCTCGAAGCCATCAGGACCGGCAGCGCCTTCGACCGCGAGCGGCTCCGGTACATGCAGGCGTTCACCCGCGAGTACCGCAACCGGCCTGGCGGCTACTGGGTAGCCGAAGCTGTACCAGAGGCCGCGAATGAGGCTGTACGTGGTGTCTGGCCGCGCGAAGAAGTAGCCGCAGCGCTGCTGGCCACTGACGGTGCCGCCGCCGGTGTCGACACCTATCGAGTAATCGACGACTGGGCCGCCGGATTCGCCATGGCGAAGGACCGCGGAGTGGAAGCGATGCTTGATCTCGTTCATCAGACCGAGCTCGGCGACCCACAAGCACGGCGCTGGCCACGCTTTAAGACCCACGACGACAAGGCGCTCGCCTTCGTTCAGTTCCCGATGGAGGCGTGGTGACCACAGACGAGCGGTCTCTGCACTCCGTCAGCGTCGGAGCGGCCGTGGTCGGCGAGGGCAACCGGCTGCTGGCCATCCGCCGGCGCGACAACGGCGCCTGGCAACTGCCGGGCGGCATCCTGGAGCGGGATGAGGGCCCGCTTCAAGCCGTGCGGCGCGAAGTGCTGGAGGAGACCGCCGTGCTGGTCGAGCCCGGGCCGTTGACCGGCGTGTACAAGAACATGGCCTTGGGCGTCGTCTCGCTCGTCTTCCGCTGCCACATAATCGGGGGCGAGCCACGCCCTACGGAGGAGGCCACTCAGGTGGCTTGGCTCACGCTTGAGGAGATCGCGCACCGGATGGTCGAGGCGTTCGCCATCCGCCTGCAGGACGCTGTGACAGCGGAGCCGACGCCGCAGGTACGGCTCCATGACGGGACCAACTTGATCGTCTGAGGCTCGGGGCAGCAACCGCTCGGCACCTCCGCGCCAACTCCTCTTAGATGGTCTTCCACCCGTAGTCGAGTGTCCAAGCATGGGTGGGCATCACGTGGATGCAGACTTCCACGGCCCGGTCTTCCGCGGTCCAGCCTGTGTGAACGATCTCGAAGACACGCTGATCCTCCGTCATCGCCAAGTAGGAGACCTCCTCAGCGGTAGGTGGGCGTGCGGTGATGCGCTCGGTGATCCTGACCTGCTTGTGCCCGAGTTCGGCGAAGCGCGAGATGATCCCGCCAGGGCCGGTGTCCTCCTGTTCGATCGCCGTACCGGCAGCGATGTCCAGCGGGATGTAGGACGTGGCGATCTGCAGCGGAATGTCATCGGCACCCATGTGACGAATCCGCACAACGGTGCTCGGCTCATCAGCGGGGACCTTGAGGATCTCGGCGATCGTGGCTGGCGGGACTACCCGTTCGATGCGAACGCTGACCCGGGGTGTGCGGCCAAGGGCCCTCACCTCGACATCGAAGGCGCCACGGCCACGCTCACGCGCATCGGTGCTGTAGCGGGCTTCGGCGTTGCGGACGATCGGTGGAAGCTCGCTCACGAACATCCCCTTGCCGCGATGGATGCGCACCAGCCCCTCTGCAACCAGCACTCGGATCGCGTCATTGACGGTGGCCCGGGAGACGCCCAGTTCGTCGGCCAGCAGATCTTCCCTTGGCAGAGCGCCGCCCCGGGGGTAGTCGCCGTCGGCGATGGCCTGGCGGATCACGTCCGCTACATGGCGGTACACGCTTCGCTTCGGGATGCCACTCATAAGCCGCAACTCTACCCGGTACGCGGTACCTAGTCGCAGGAGGTACGTACCGCCTACTTGACAGCTGGTGGGCGCCAGGGTCTACTCATGGCCAAGTAGGCGGTACGTACCGTGTATTCCAAGCGCGATTCGTGTCCGATTCGCTGGAGGATCGATGGCTCCAAACGGTGGATCAGTCGGGGATGTCGAAGGAGTACGACCAGGAGAATCGGCTCGCGGCGTGGATGCCTCGGGCGTACTCGATCGGCCTGCCATCGGCTGTCCGAGTGATCCGGTGCAGTTCCACAACCGGCTCGCCGGCCGGGAGTTCGAGAAGCAGGGCTTCGTCGGCTGTCGGCATTCGCGCTGCCAGGTTCTCGGTGATCTCTTGGGGAGGCAGCCCCTGGTCGGTCAGCACCTGGAAGCCGCCGGAACTGCCTGCTATCCCCGGTCGGGCGTCTACGAGAGGCGTGCCATCAACGTCGGCCTGGCGGTAGTACGAGGTCATGGTGTGCGTTGGCGCGCCATCGCGGGTCATCACTCGGGCGCGCTCATACACCGGATCCCCAACGGAAATTCCCAGCGCCGCCGCCGTTGCTTCATCGGCCTGCACCAAAGCCACATCCTGCGACTGGCCGCCCTGCTGGACGATGGCAGGGCTGTCGCCGCGGCCATCAGTGTGAGCCTCAACTGTGGTCACCTGCCATCGGTGGCGGGCATACCGGTCGGGCCCCAGTTGGCGGACGGGGTGGGCCTGACGGACATAGACGCCAGAGCCATGAACGGCGTTGACCAGCCCTTCGGCCTTCAGAGTGGCCAGCGCCTTGAGCACGGGATTCTGTGTCACGCCGTACCGCTCGGCGAGCACCCGCACGGCGGGCAGCTTGAATCCAGGCGGGAGCTGCCCGGATTTGATCTCCGATCTCAGGTCATCGGCGATCCGGCGCGAAGGCGGGATCTGTTCCTTGGAGTGCTGCATGAATCCACCCTACGTGAATTGCTGTACAGCACTTGCTTGACCGCGCCCTGTGACACGTCTACCGTAAGTGCTGTACAGCACTTGCTGTCGGTCACTTCACTTTACGTCTCGAATGCCCGATTCGGCAAAGAGTTGCGGCCCCGGTGGTGGTGCACCGGGGCCGCGGCGAGTCGCGACACCTGAAGGGATTACCCGACTCATGACAATCATCGCTGATCTGTCCCCGACCGGCGACAGGCTGCTGACCTCCCAGGAGGTCGCCAGTCTCTTCCGCGTCGACCCCAAGACCGTGGCCCGGTGGGCCGTCACCGGGCGGATCGCGGCGATCCGCACGCCGGGGGGTCGCCTCCTCCGATTCCCCGAGGCCGAGGTTCACGCCGCCCTGCAGATCCCCGCTGACTTCGTGGAGGTGGCGTGATGGCCACATCTCCCGTACAGCTCACTGCCGCCGAGCAGGCCAAGGCCCTGCTGGCCGACGCGGCGAACAAGGACCGCTTCTACGAGAACTCCTCCATCTGCGATGACCAGCTTCGCTACGCGTTGCGCAAGGGCGACGACGCCGCGACCGCGATGTACGCGGCGCAGGCCGCGACCGCGCACGCGGTGCTGGGCGTCGTCGACCAGCTCGGCGAGCTGCGCGCGGAGGTGCGCCAGGCGGTCGGCGCCCCCCGCGAGGACCTGTTCCAGCTCGCCAGCGCGCTGCGCGGCCTGGCCGCCGCCTTGACCGCGTCCGCCGAACGCGACGCCGACGTCGCCGGCGCGATCCGTGCGCTGACCGGCACGCTCGCCGAGCGCATGGACACGCAGGCCGACCAGGTCCAGGCCGTACGTGCTGAGGTCGAGGACGGCCTGGCCGCCATGGCCGACACGATGACGCTGCTGTTCGACCGTCGCCGGGGCCACTGGTGGTCGCGGCTGTGGCCGTCGCGCCGCCGGCACGTCGCCATGGCGGCCAGTGAGACCGCAGCGGAGCCGGAGCGCGTAGCCGAGGCGACGCAGTCGTTCCCGCCGCTCGACACGGCCCCGCTGGTCCCCGCGATCCCCGCCGGCCAGCGCGCCCTGGAACAGCTGGCCCACCTGCGGGAGGTGCTGGCCGACTGGGCCGTGACGCTGCCGAACAACCCCAACCGATCGGGGCTGCGGCAGGGCCTGGCCGCCACGCTCTACGAGACGTGGGAGGCCACGCACGCCGTCATCCCCAAGGTGGTGGACTCCAGCGTCTCCGGCCCTGTGCAGGACGCCGTGCTGCGCCTGGGCTCGGCGCTGGAGGAGATGGGCCCGGCCGGGGTGCCGTCGATGGAGTCCGTGCGGGCCGTCAGCGACCGGCTCACCGAGTTGCTCAAGGTGGTTGCCGCGCAGGCCGTGGCAGCGCGAGCGGAGGTGGACGCTCGATGAGCATCGCCCTTCCCAACCGGGAGCCGTCCCACCAGGACGTGCACCGTCTCTTGTCGGAGATCGAGCGCCGTTTGGTGCTCGACCAGGCCCCGCCCGCGCTGCCGCCGGCACCGCTGCCCGAGGGCCAGCCGGTCGATGACCGACAGAGCGACCTCGAGCCCCTGCCCGCCGCTCAGGCCGACGTCGACACCCAGGACGCCCAGGACGACGGCGAGGAGTTCGACGAGGACGCCGACCAGGGCGAGGACGGCGAGATCGTCGAGGGCGAGCTCATGCCCACGGACGACGACGTCAGCGGGGAGACCCAGCTGGTGCGGCGGCTGCGGCGCCAGGTCTCTGAGGCGCGCCGTTTGGTGGACCTGCAGGCCGATGAGGCGCCGCTGCTGGTCGAGAGCAAGAAGGTGCGTCGGCGTCGGCTCGCCGCCATCGAGGCGGCCCGGCTGCATGAGCTGGCTCAGGATCCGGTGGCGCTGGCCTACCGCGACGCCCGGGTGCGCCGCACCACCACGGTGATGGTCATGGTCGGGGTCGCGATCGGCCTGGCCGTCTCCAGCATCGGTGTGCAGGCGTCGGTGGCCACGGCGCTGACCCTGGAGAAGTTCTCCATCGCCTGGTGGGGCGCGTTCCTCTACGAGCCCGCGATGAGCATGCCACTGCTGGGCACGGTCGCGGTGCAGGCCTACTCGGCTATGCGTGGCAAGGTGGTCGACCGCAAGTCGCCGGCGGGCAAGAAGATGTTCCGCGTCGAGGCGCTGCTGCTGGCGCTGACGCTGATCCTCAACTGCGCGCCGGCGTTCGCGCCGGGGGTGGCGTTCAATCTGCTGACCCTGATCGTGCACGGCCTGGGCCCGGTCGTGGCGGTGACCTCGGTTTGGGTGCTGCCCGCGCTGTGGTCGGTGCTGGAGGTGCTGCCCGTACCGGAGGCCGGTACAGGCCGTACTGATGGCCGTACTGGCCTTCAGTACAGGGCGAACGCCAGCCGCCAGTACGGCGCTCCGCCGCCCCGTCAGAGGGTCGACATCGAGGCGCTGACGGCCCGGGCGCGCGCCCTGATCGCCGCGGGGGAACTGTCGGCTGATGCGGGCGTGGGCAAGTTCCGCGAGGCGCTCGGATGTGGCAGCACGCCAGCGAGCAAGGTCAAGCAGGCGATCGTGGCGCAGGCCGCTGGGCAGGCTGCTGGGCGGGTCGGGGGTGCGGCATGAAGCGCGCGACCTCCGTGACGCAGGCGCTGACGCTGTGGCCGGTCGACCAGCACCAGGTGCGGCCCGGCCGCCGGCACTCCCGGCCGCAGGGCCAGGAGCCGGTGCAGGCCGTGCTGGCCTTCGAGGCCGACGACCCGTACGCGGTTCACCTGCTGTTCCCGCACTCGCACGGCGACGCCGGCGAGATGGTGTCCTGGCAGTTCGCCCGGACTCTGCTGATCGTCGGGCAGGGCACGGCCGCAGGGCAAGGCGATGTCCAGGTCGGCCCGCACGAGGCGGCCGGTTACCTGGTCATCACGCTGGTGCCGGAGCACAGCATCGCCCTGAAGTTCTTCGCCGCCCGCGCGCTGGTGGCCAAGTTCGCCCAGGCCACGATCGAGGCGGTCCCGATCGATCGTGAGCACGAGCGGATCGACTGGGACCGGGAGCTGGCCGCGCTGCTGGGCCACCGGGTCGAGGTGACCTTCCGCGAGGCCGACGGCTGCTTCGGGCGTACCCGGACCGGCACGCTGGCCGCCGACCCCACGGATCGGGCCATGGTGGTCATCACCGTGCCCAGCAGTGTCGGTTCCCTGGTCAGCTGGCGCGTCAGCCGTGACGAGCTGGCCCGCGAGGTCGAGCGGGCGCGCCGGGTCATTCGGGCCCGCAGCAGGGACATCCTGCTGGCGGTGCCCGGGGACGCGGAGCTGCTGCTGGGCGTGGGCGCCGTGCAGGAGTTTCTGCTGGCCAGCTTCCAGACCGCGCTGGATGGTGCGTCATGACCGCCGCGGTGGTGTCGCCCGCCTGCGGGCTGGGGCGCGAGGAGCTGGTGATGCTGGCGGCCGCCTACAGCGAGCTGCTGGCTGCGGCGCGGGCGAGCGTGGCGGCCGCCGAGCTCGGCGAGGCCGACCCGCTGGTCTACGTGCGCGAACACCTCGCCGAGCACGGCCAGCTGCCGCTGGCTGGGGCGCGGCCGGTGCGGCTGCTGGCCCAGGCCGCCGTCCCGTCGACGCACCGGGCGGGGGTGGCGTAGATGGCGATCACCATCAGCGCGCCCACCGCGAGCTCGCGCGCGTTCGACGGGCTCCCGGCCGCGATTGCGCAGGCCAGAGCCTGGGTGCGGGAGCTGTTGCCGGCTGGCTGCGGCCGGGTCGACGACGTCGTCCTGGTCGTCAGCGAGCTGACGACCAACGCGGTGATGCATTCGGCGTCAGGGGCGCCGGGTGGCCGGTTCGCCTTGCAGGTCGAGGTGGACGCGGCCGCTCACAGCGTGGGGGTGACCTGCATCGACCTGGGGCCCGTGCTGGTCAGGGCGGCCCGTCCGGAGGGCGAGGGCGGGCACGGCCTGGCCCTCGTTCGGGAGCTGGCCGACAGCTACGAGGTCCGCTCCGAGCCGACCAGCCGCACCGTGTGCTGCTGGCTGGACTGGGCTGAGCACGGTGAGCCCGCCAACGGCGGGGGGCGGCGATGAGCGCCCTCGCCGTGGTCGCGGCCCTGGCCGGGCAGACCGGCCAGAGCCCCGCCCCACTGTCTGTTTCGTCTGTTTGGTCTGTTTCACAAGCGGGCTGGCTGTTCACCACACCGCTGTTTTGGCTGGTAGCCGGTGTGCTGCTGGCCGGGGCGCTCGCCCTGGGGGTCCGGGCCGGTCACGCCGGGATCAACCCCCGGGCGCTGTGGCGCAACGAGCGGGACCTGCGCCGGCCGGGCCGGATCTGGGCCCGCTACGCCCGTGTGCTGCTGGCCGCTGGCCTGCTGACGGGGGCGTGCGCTCTCGGTGCCGCCCTGGTCGTGCTGGTCGTCGGGGTGGGCCTGGTGGTGGGGGTCGGGGCGCTGGTCTGGTACTGGCTGCGCCTGGGCGCCGACTGGGTCGAGCCGCGTACCAGTGCCGCCGACCGGCGCATTCTGGGCCAGCCCGACCCCTACCCCTACCTGCGCGAGCCCGCCCACGACGACCTGCCCGGTGATCTGCCCGGCGACCTGCGCGACCCCGACGACCGGCGCGACGTGGTCGGCGCCGTGCTCGGCGAGGTGGCTGAGCTGAGTGGCCCACCGCAGACGTTCGAGCGGGCCAGGCCCCCCGGCCCGGCCGGCACCGCCGACCCCGCGCCGCCGCCCGGCGGCGTGGTGGTCGTGACCCGCAACCCGAAGGAGACCTAGGGCATGGCCCGATACGAAGATCTCGCGAACCTGCCGACCAGGACCACCGAGGACGTGCGCGGCTATGGGCGCGAACTCGACAAGGTCGCGCTTGACCTGATTACCGAGCTGGAGTGCCGCGCCCATGAGCTGCGCGGCGCGTTGATCGCGATGCTCAAGTACTGCAAGGCCAACCACATCGGCGATGGCAAGTCGATCGGGTGGAAGGCGTCGCGGTCGGTGGCGACCATCTACACCGCCACGATCGCGCTGCGCGCGGTGCGGCTGGCGGCCAAGCGGATCTACCCGCGGATCGAGAAGTTCTGCGGCGTGGAGTTGGAGGAGCTGCGCCGGCGTAAGGGCAAGACCAAGTCCCCTGATCACGACCCGCTGGACGTGTGAGGCACACATCATGAACGGATTCGACGACGACCGCGCTGCGGCGCGCGCTGTGCGCAAGCTGTCGCGGCAGATGGGCGCCGATCGGCGCACCGACCGTGAGCAGGGCTATGAGTTCCCCAAGGCGCTGCGCATCGGCGCCCCGTGGGCGCTGATCCCGCTGACGTTCCTGGCCGCCGCGGTGCTGCAGCTCGCCTTTTTCGCCTGGCAGGTCGAATGGCTGGGAGGCGTGCTGTTCGGCGGGTCCGCCGTGGCGTTGAGCCTGCTGCGCTGGAAGCTGTCGCACCAGCGCACGTGGTGGCGCAAGGTGCTGGAGGTCGCCGACGTCGCCGCGCCGCTGACGCTGATCATGCTGGTCGTGGCGTTCGGCTACCACGTGGAGGTGATGCTGACCTTCCTCGCGGTCGGCATCACGTTGGCGATCGCGCACAACATGCGCCATGCCCGCCACAGCGAGGGCGGCGAGCTGGTCACCACCGCCGCCGCCGGGCAGGCCGGCGGCGGCAAGGACCGCGCCGCTGAGTGGCGGGCCTGGACGGCGGAGAACCTGCCCGCCGCGCACGGTTCGCAGCTGACCGTGCTGGAGGACTCCGGGGAGCGGCTGACCGCCGGCGTCGAGCTGCGGCCCGGCCAGGTCCCCGAGGACATCACCGAGGAACTGCCCCGCATCGAGTCGTGGGCGGGCGGCATCCGCGAGGGCGCCACCGCCATCGTCGGCAACTTCCAGAACAAGCTGCTGCTGATGATCCCGCGCAAGGACGCCCTGGACAGCCCGATCCCCTGGCACGGCCCGCACGCGCCGGGTGAAAGCATCATCGAGCCCATCGAGCTTGGCCGCTACCGGGACGGCTCCCCGCTGGCCATGGTGTTGCCGCACACCACAATCAACGGCAAGCCCAAGGTCGTGGCGCACCTGCTGACCGCGGGCATGCCCGGCGCCGGCAAGACCGAGGCCGGGCAGGTCAGCGACTTCTCCATCGCCTGCAGGGCGGAGTCGGCGCTGATCTTGTGTGACTCGGTCAAGGCAGAGCAGTCGCTGCACGGCCTCGACCAGGCCGCCGCCTACGTGGCCAGCACCGCCCCGATGATCCGCTGGCTGCTGACGCGGCTGGTCAACCACACCATCCCGGCGCGGGCCGCGTACCTGGGCAACCCCGCCCGCAACCTGCTGGGCAAGCACCTGACCAACTGGGTGCCCGGCTGCGGGCTGAAGTTCCTGTCGGTCCACTTCGCCGAGGCCGGCGCGCTGGTCGGGGTGGAGGCGGTCACCACCATCGTGGAGCGCTGCCGCTCGGTCGGCATCTGGATTGACTTCGAGCTGCAGCGCGCCTCCCACACCAAGGTCGACACCGACGCCCGCGCCATGTTCGGCGCCGGCCAGTCCTTCGGCGTGGAAGACGAGGTCGACGCCCGGATGGTGCTCTCGGATCGGCTGGTCGACCTGGGCGCCGACCCGTCGGCGTGGGGCACCGACAACCCGGGCTACGTGTACATGGAGGCCCCGTGGGTGCCCAAGGCCCGCCGGACCATGCCCGCCCGCTACGCGAACATCGGCGCCGCTGACCTGCAGGCGGCCGTCGCCGAGTACCGGCACCTGTTCCAGGACCTGGACCCGGTCACCGCCGACTCGCTCGGCAAGCCGTATGCCGAGTTCGTGGCCACCCGCGTCGCCGCTCGTGAGGCCGCGCCGCGCCAGCACTCCTTCAACCCGGCCGCCCACGGTGGCGCCGTCGCGTCGGCACAGGCCGCGGCGCTCACCTCCCCCGCACCATCACCCGCCCCCTCATCCACCCCGCCGACCTTGGACGGCATCGCCATGCTGATCCCTTCCCAGCCCGACCACCACGACCCCGACGAGCTCACGCCCGAGGAGGAGACCCAGATGAAGAACGAAGCAGCCGACGAACTAGCGGCATCGTTCGCCGAGATGGTGGAGCGCGACGACGACCCGGACCTGGCGTTCGAGACCGCCGCCGAGCTGCGCGCCGCGACCGACGACGTCCGGCTCGGCACCGCCGGCGACCTGCCCGCGCCGGGCGAGTTCGTCCGTGATGAGTCGGCGGACATCGAGTTCCCCGGCCAGCCGCCGGAGGGCCCCAAGCCGTCCAAGGCGGAGGCGGTGGCGGTCCTGGTGGAGATCCTGGCCGGGATCGGCGTGGGCAACGAGTTCGCGCCCAAGGACCTGTACCAGGCGGTGCAGGAGCGCACTGGCCACTCGGGGACCTGGGTCCGCCAAACCCTGCCGCTGCTGGCCAGCCAGGGCTACATCGACGCGACCGCGGCCCGGGGCCGGTACGTCGTCCTGGAGACCGACCCCAAGCCCGAGCTCAGCTACGCACAGTGACCAAACGGGGGCCGTCGCGGGCGTTGTCCGGCCCCCGTTGTTTGACAACGACCCGCCCGCCGTTAAACAGACAAATCGCCTAACGATCTTGGTTTCCCTAAGGACCCGGGATGTCAAACAGCGACCGTCAAACAACCCCGGGACAGCGACACCAGCCTCTCGCGCGGCCAGGCGGCCGCGCACGCACCGTAACCACGCAGCCCGCCACGCCACCGACTGGAGGAGGCGCGTTTCCCGTGACCTGGAGCCCTGCGCCCGGCGACCGCCACTCATCCTGGCGCCCGTCCCGCCACCTGTTCCGCACGCCGATCACCCCCACCCCGCCGCTCGTCTCCCCGCCGCCGCCCTGGGAGGTCCTGCTGCCGATGCTGCAGGTGGCGGCCCTGCTGGGCGTGGTCGGGTGGGCGGTGTTCCTGGCCGTCACCACCGACCCGTGGCTGGCCATGCTCGTGGTCGGCCTGACGTGCGCCCTGGCCCACAAGATCGTGACGGTGGTCCGCGCCGTCGAACGCGCCCAGGGGGCGGAGCCCGTGGCCTTCGACGCCGGGCGCGTGGATCTGGACGACGACGACTGGTGAGCCGGCGCCTGCCTCGCGCCGGGAGGGCCCGGCCGGGAGGGCGCGCCGACCGAGGACGGGCACCGCCCACCCCCCACGATCCACCTTTCATGATCGTTTGCTGAGGAGACAGCCATGGCAACCCGCCGCCGTTCCGCCCGCAAGCCCCGCACCGCTGCCCGACCCCGCACAGCTCGCCCTCGAGCCGCCCGCCCTCGCCGAAGGGGCCCCTCCCGGGCCGGTCGGGTGTGGCGGTGGAGCGCCCACCGCATCGGCCAGGCTGTACGCCCGGCGGAGTCGGATCTCACCGGCACGCATGACGAGAAGGGCCTGGCCCTGCTCCTCGCGGCGGCGGTGACGGCCGCCGCCCTGGTCCTGGCGAACCCCTGGCAGCCACTCCCCATGATCAACATCGTGGTGGCGGCGCTGGCGGGCACGGCGTCCGCCGTCGTCCCGGTGGCGGCCGCCGCCCTGGGCTGGCGCCTGCTGCGCCATGGCGAGCACGGTCTGGTCCGGGTGGTTACCGGATGGACTTTCCTGATCATCTCGGTTGCCGGGATCGCCCACCTGGCCGCCGGCCAGCCCCCGGCCGAGGCCGCCGTGCGAGCCGGGCAAGGGGGCGGCCTGGTCGGCTGGGCGATCGCCACCCCGGCCGCCGCCGCGCTCCCCATCATGATTGTTTACCCGGTGCTGGGCCTGATCGCGGTGGCCGCGCTGGGCGCGATCGCCGCCGACGCCGTCACCGCGCTGGCCGACCGTCACCACCAGGACGGCGCGGAAGGGCCGGCAGAGGCGAGGGCGGCCCGGCCCGTTCTCCAGGACCTGACCCCCGCCGCCGACGACGAACCCGCCCCAGCCCCCACTCCAGCCCCTGGCCCTGCACCGTCGACGCGGGCCGCGGCCGCCGTCACGCGGGCGGGCAGCCCGGCCGCCACGGTGCCTGTCGCGACGGCCGCGCCTGGCACGGCTGCCATGCCGGTGGCGGTGCCCGACCCCGAGCTGGTCACCGAGTCCACCCCGTACGACAGCCCTGTGGTCGCCAGCACGCTCGCCGACAACCCGACCACCTCGCCAGCGCAGCCCGGCACCGGGGCCGTCGGCTCGACGCTGCCGGACCTGGACCTGCTGCGGGCCGGCCGCGCCAGCAAGGGATCGGCCCGCACCACCCAGGCCGTGGCCGACCAGCTCAACCAGGTGCTGACCGACTTCAACCTCAAGGCCCAGGTGGTCGGCTTCACCCGCGGCCCCTCGGTCACCCGCTACGAGATCACCCTGGGGGCGGGGGTGAAGGTGGAGAAGATCACCGGCCTGGCCAAGAACTTCGCCTACGCCACCGGCCAGGAGGCCATCCGGGTGCTGCCGGTGGTCGCCGGCAAGTCCGCGATCGGGGTGGAGATCCCCAACGCCGAGCGCGACCTGGTCTCGCTGGGCGACGTGCTGCGCTCGCCGGTGGCGCGCCACGATCAGCACCCGCTCATCGCCGGGCTGGGCAAGGACGTCGAGGGCCGGGTCATCATCGCCAACCTCGCCAAGATGCCGCACCTGCTGATTGCCGGCGCCACCGGCGCGGGCAAGAGCGTGTGCGTCAACGGGCTGATCTGTTCGGTGCTGATGCGGGCCGCCCCCGAGCAGGTGCGCATGATCCTGATCGACCCCAAGCGGGTCGAGCTCAACGTCTACGAGGGCATCCCCCACCTGATCACGCCGATCGTCACCAACCCGAAGAAGGCCGCCGAAGCCCTCGAATGGGTGGTGGGCGAGATGGACCGCCGCTACGACGACATGGCCGCGGCCGGGTTCCGGCACATCGACGATTTCAACGCCGCGGTGGCCGCGGGCAGGCTGCAGCCGCCGCCCGGCAGCGAACGCACCTATGAGCCGTACCCGTACCTGCTGGTGATCGTCGACGAGCTGGCCGACCTCATGATGGTCGCGCCGAGCGACGTCGAGGACTCCATCGTGCGCATCACGCAGCTGGCCCGCGCGGCGGGCATCCACCTGGTGATCGCCACCCAGCGGCCCAGCGTGGACGTGGTCACCGGCCTGATCAAGGCCAACGTGCCGTCCAGGCTCGCCTTCGCCGTCTCGAGCCTGACCGATTCCCGGGTCATCCTCGACCAGCCCGGCGCGGAAAAGCTCCTGGGCCAGGGCGACGCCCTGTTCGTGCCGATGGGCGCCGGCGCGCCGATCCGGCTGCAGAACGCCTTCGTCTCCGACAAGGAGATCGCCCAGATCGTGGCCCGCGGCCGACGCGGCGCTCCTGTCGCCGATCTGGCCGGGGCCAGCCGTCGCGACGGACAGGGCGACGACGGACAGGGCAATGGCGGGCACCAGAACGAGGGGCACCAGAACGGCGGGCGCAGTGACGGCGGGGACGGCCAGGCCGACGCCGGGCTGCTGGCCGAAGCCGCCGAGATCGTCGTGCGGACCCAGTTCGGCTCCACGTCGATGCTGCAGCGCAAGCTGCGCATCACCCACGCCCACGCCAAGTCGCTGATGGACCAGCTGTTCCAGCACGGCGTGGTCGGCCCCAGCCACGGGGGCAAAGCCTGCGAGGTGCTGATCAAGCGCCAGGACGCGCTGGGGGCCGTCCTGGCCCGGTTGCCGTGATCAGCGCTGACCGCTGCGGGTGCTCGCCCGGCCACCAGGCCGGGCCGGTGCCCGGAGCGACCAGCTCTCCTGGACCCGAAAGGAGCATGATGAGTCCCCTCGAACCCGTCGCCCATCACGGCACGGCCGACGCCGTCGACCAAGCCGACACCGAGCGGCTGGCCGGGCTGGTCTGGCGCGTCCAGCACGTCGGCCGCCTGGCCGCCGTCAGCGTCGTGATCGACCCCGAGCTCGGCGACAACGCCGCCACCGTCGAAGGCCACCGATGCGGGCACGCCCCGCTGATCGCCATCGGCCGCGACCTGCTGGACGACGACCACTTTGACACGCTGACCGGCACCCTCGCGCACGAGCTGGCCCACCGCGACCTGGCCCACCACAAGCGGACCCTGCCGTCCTGGCTGGCCATCATCCGTGGCCTGGCCAACATCGGCGCCGCCTTCGCCGCCTTCACCGCGCTGATCACGCCGATCACGCTCACCTGGCGCTGGTGGTGGGCGGCGGCCGTGCTGTTCGTCGCCGCGCTGGCGCTGGACGTCCTGCGCGCATGGCTCATGCGGCTGGAGGAGTACGACGCCGACACTCGTGCAGCGGAGATCCTCGACCGCCATGACCTGCCGGGCCAGCGCATCGTCACGGCCATGCTCACCGACCCCGCCAACCGGCCCTACGACGCCTGGCACACCTACGTCGGGTGGCTGCTGTCCTCCCACCCCAGCGACGTCGACCGGGTCCACGTCCTGAGCAGCGGCCGCCGCGCCGGCCGCCTGGACTGGCGCACCGCGCTGTGCTGCGTGGCCACCGGCGAGCGGCTGCTCTCGAAGGCCCACCGCGCCGCGCACCGCGCCGCGGGCGACAGCGAGCTGCGCCGCTGCCGTCCGGGCTGGTGGCACTTGGCGCCGGTGTGGTGGCGCCCGATCGGCTGGCCACCCAAGTAGGCCCGGCCCGAACCCCCACCCCACGTCCGACTGACCAAAGGAGATCAATCCCATGACCACCACGATCGTCCAGCGCCCGCCCCGCGCCGAGGCCCGGCACCTGCTGGCCTGCGCCGCCGAGCGGGCCCGCCAGCACCCCGACCTGCTGGCCCACCCGATCGACCACGCCGTCCTTCAGGCCGTGCTCGGCGCCACCGGTGCCCTGCTGGGCGACCGACGCGGCGCCGAGCGGCTGGGCGAGGCCGGCGACCGGCTCCGCGACCACACCATCGACAGCGCCGACCCGCACGAGGCGGTCATCGCCCACACGCTGCTGGCCATCCTGCACACGCTGGCGGGCGGCCCCGTCGCCGGCGGCCAGGCGCTGGAGCACCTGCGAGACGCCGGCGACCTGGCCGACACGCAGAGCCCGACCGGCGGCGACCTGCTGGTGCAGTCCGCGCTCACCGGCCTGGCCTACGCCCTGCTGGCCGCGCGGTCCGCCATCACGCATCCCGAGGAGACACGCCGATGAACGACTTCGACGACGACAGCCGCGGCCAGGACGGTCTGGACATCGATGACCTCATCGTGGTCGAACTGGACCCCGGGGCCGTCGAGCCGGCCCGCACGCCGCACAACCGCGCCAGCCGCATCGACCACGTCGACCAGGCCTACGCCCGCGCCGACGCGCTGCGCTGGGCCAGCCGCCTGACGATCAACCGGCACGACCCGCTGGCGGTGATCCGCAACGCCGAGCCGATGCTGGCGTTCCTGGCTGCCGCTAGCGGCGAGCACGACCTGTATCTGCGCCGAACCGCGGGCAACCTGCAGTCCGCCAACGACGACGAACGTGAGCCCGACGACGACGGCGCCGGCTTCGCCCTGCGCGCCGCGGTGCTGTACGGCGCCATGACCGGCGCCGCATGAGGAGAGGACTCGCTGCCATGCTCCGCACCCTGCTCACCGCCGTGGCGCTGTCTGTATCAGCCTGCACCGCCGCCCCGTCGTTTCCGCTGGCGTCCAAGAGCGACCCGGCCGGGATCGTCATGGGCACCAAGGCCGACAAGGTCCTGATGGTCGGCATCCTCAACCGCTTTGCCGCTTACGAGCGCTCCGCCACGCCTGCCCAGATCCGGGCCTGCACCCGGCGGCCCAGCCAGCGCTATCCCGCGTGCCTGCCCTGACGAGCCCGCCACACATTCAGACGGGCGCGCATCACCGTGACCTTCCGCCAAGAACGCTCACGGCGGGCGCGCCCGCACACCCCATCCGATCCCAACAGATCAGGAGGCAACTCCCATCATGACGCAGCCCATCCCGGCCTTCGATCCGGGCACCCCGCACCCGCGCAACGTGGGCACGGCAGCCGGTACGACGGCTAGCACCACCACCGCGACCGTCACCTTCCCGGGCGCGCCCGCCCGGCTGCTGCGCGAGCTGGAGGTCGTCCGTGCCGAGCTGGCCCGGATCGACGCCAAGGCGACCGCGCTGATCGGCTGGGCCGGGACCGCGCTGGCGATCCTGGCCGCGGCCGCGAGCATCGCCCGCCTGCCGCTGCCCGCCCTGCTGGCCATCGTCGCCGGCACCGCGCTGCTGGCGGCCGCGGTGGCCGTGCTGCTGGCCGTGATCCGGCCCGCCCTGCCCGCCGGCAGCCAGGCCGCCGGCGGCTACGGCTTCGTCCGGCACGCCGCCGCCGGCACCGTCCAGGAACTCATCGCCGGGCTCAACCTCCACGAGAGCGGCATCAGCGTGCAGTTCGGCCATGAGCTGCTGCAGATCTCGAAGCTGACCGACCGCAAGTACCGCTGGCTGCGCCGCGCCGTGCACTTGCTGCTGTTCGCGCTGCTGGCCATGGCGGCCGCACTGCCGCTGACCCTCATCGGGAGAACCTCATGAGTAACCCGATGGACACGAGTGAGCGGGCCGTAACAGCGCTGCTGAGCGAGTACGACGCCCTCAAGGCCGAACAACGCTCGCGCATCGGGTTCCGCGATCAGTTGCTGTATGCCGTGCTCACCGCGGCGGCCGCGATCGCGGCCGTCACCGCCACGGCCGGACGACTGGAGTTGCTGCTGGTGCTGCCGCTGGCCGGGACGGTGCTCGGCTGGACGCACCTGCACAACGACCACATGATCACGTCGATCGGCCGGTACGTACGCGACCGGCTGGGGCCGCGCCTGCACGCGCTGGTCGACGACACCGCCGACATCCCGATGTTCGAGTGGGAGACCGAGCACACGGCCGACCGCTGGCGGGCCTCACGCCGACGGTTGCAGCTGGCGGTCAACCTGGGCGCGTTCTGCCTGCCGCCGCTGGCCGCCCTGACCCTCATCTGGGCGGCGGGCCCGCACACCGCCGCGGTGCTCGCTGTCTCCGTCGCCGAGCTCGCCGTGCTGATCGTGCTGGCCTGGCAGATCGTCCGCTACGCCGAGCTGGGCGGTGGAGCGCGATGACCGCGATGCCGGCGATGCCGGGGACGGCCGACGTGGTGCTCACCGGCGTCCCGTACGCCTACCACGACCACGAGCGGGACCAGGTGGTCACCACGACCGCCTACACCACCCGCGAGCCCGGCCTGCTGATCCGCAGCCGCGATCCCCAGGAGGGCGAGGACAGGGCGCACTGGCTGATCGTGCACTGGCAGGGCGATGCGGTCCAGGGTGTGACGGACTACGCCTCGCCGTGGATCGCCTTGGTGGTGGCCGATCAGCTCGGCGCGCTCGGCGTCGACTGGCGGCAGTCCGGGGAGGCGCTCAAGGCCAACGGTGCGCCGGACGGGCTGTGGGACGCGCTGTTGCCGGCCGCGCTGGACGCCCGCGCCGACGACGTGCTGCTGGCCGCCTCCACCTACGACGACATGGACCGGTGGGACAGCCACGAGGCGCTCATGGGCCTGCTGGCCGCCGGCTGGGAGCCGGAGGCGCTGACCAGCCGGCTCACCGAGCCGGGCACCGCAACGCCGCTGGCCGGCCGGGTGGCTCCGCTGCTGCAGGCGCTGGCGCCGCTGGACGGGCGGCTGCGGTGGTGCGGCCAGTGCCTGCCCGCGGCCCGCCAGAGCGCCGATGAGCGCGGCTGGCTGACGCCCTGCCCGCGCTGCCACACCGCCGCCACCCGGGCCGCCACCGGGACGGAGGGCCGTCTGTCATGAGCACGCTGTCTGAGCTCGAGGCGATCGCCGCGCTGCTGGAGCGCCTGCCCCAGGCCGACGCCGCTGAGCTGGTCACGCTGGCCCGCACCTGTCCGGAGTTCGGTGTGCAGGCCCTGCTTCCCCGCGTCCAGAGCGTTCTGGACGAGCTGCGCCACCGCCTGATCGAGGTCATCGCCCAGGCCCACCACGAGGCCGCGCTGGCTGAGGAGTGGATCGCCTCCTTGGAGGCTCTCGCCGAAGCCGAGGCGGACGTGGAGAGCGCCGCGTGACGGTGTCGACGTTGCGGGTCCTCGCCTGGCCGTGTACCGGGCGGGGTGCCCGGCCCTCGCCTGTTATCCCGGGCGAGGGCTTCGCAGTGCCCGACAAGGGCTGTAAAGGCCCCCTAAACAGGGATTCTGACAAAAAGAGCGCGCGATCTGTAAAGGTGTCTGGTAAGGATCTGGACATGTCGGCGCCGTACGCGGCCGGCCCGCCCCACCCCCGTGCGTCGGTGCCCGATCTGCGCCCCTCCCGCCCTGTTTGGGTTCGCCATGCGCGACACGCCAGAGGTTTCTGGCGCGAAGGCGTTCATCCACAGGTTGTCAACGTGGAAGGATTCGGGACTGACTCGACTTTGATCACGACGCCGGGAGGCGCCTCAGGCAAAGAAAAACGCCCCGCAGGCTGCGGGGCGTTGAACAACTTCATCTCGTACGTCTCGTCTGAATCGATCAGCTCGGATGCTTTGGCCGGCGGAAGAGCAGATCGACGTCAACGGGATTTGTCACGTCTGGAGACGACCATAGCAGCCACTCCAGCGGTTGTCCCACTGCGCCCTGAAGACACGCCGAGGCAGCAGCCGCAATCCGCTTGCTTGAGCCCGCTCGGCGACCAGCTCGGCGATGAGCTGGCGGCCGAGCGGACCTACCGCCGCGCTCCCGGTGAGCGCACCGATCCGGTGTCGCGCGCGACGCCGCTGTGTGAAGTACATCGGGTTGGCCACGATCCCACCCGATGCGGCACGGACGCCGACACCGGTCCTGCGGCCGCGTCCTCACCGCGTTGCCGCCGCAGTGGCGACCATCTCCCGGGCGCCTCTGCGCGGGGAGAAAGACCTGAGGCGAGGCGCGTGCCCTGGGCCGGCCAGGCGAGCGCCCGGGTGATGATCGAAAACACGGAAAGTCATTACGCGACACGCCCGCGCGATGATAGATCCGCGAATCGCAAATGCGCCATGATTGCTCACCATGAGCAGAGGCAAACCCGGACCCGACGCAACGGTGGTCTACAAGCACACCATGCGCTACGAGCGGCAGGATGTCCTCGACGCTGTGCGGGCTCTGGCTGCGAGCCGGGGCTCTCTCTCCCGCGCGGTCGAGGAATTGCTGGTAGTGGCGCTCGGCCTGGGCGACAGGCCCTTGGCGGCGCAGCAGCTTCCGCTCGATCAGGGCAAGCCCAAGGACAAGGTGGCGGCCGCCTAGCCGAAGGGCTGGCGCCGCGTGAAGGAGACCCTCAGAACGTAAGAAAGCCGGGCAAGGCCCGGCGTTTCTCAGACGAGACGACCCACTGCATCGTTCAACTCCACCAAGGTTTGGCGGCCGACGGAGAGCTGAGCGACAGGGAGGATCGTCCGGCGTATTCACCGACCTGGCCCCTGGCAGGGACCGGCTCGGCCTTTGTCGTACCTCCATCAAGGTGCAGGAGGTTCCGCCATGATAACGGGCGGACCAGGGGTCATGCCAGCATGCCCCGAGGCAGGAAGCGTGGCGTGTCATGACAGGCACGCCTAAATCGGCACGCCAGCGGCGCCGTCGCGACGAATTTCGGTCTGCCTTCACCGGCGTGTCGGACATTCCGAATCTGGCCGTGGCTCCCTCGCGGGCGCTCATCGCGGCATCGGTTCCGCGGGGGATGCGGCGTAGCCCGTCGCAGCGAGCGTTCCTGCGCGCGTTGAAGGAGGCCCCGGAGGTTCTCGCACTGCGCTCGGACGGCTACAGCAATCTGCTGCGGGTCGCCAACGACATCGCCTTCCACGCCGACTGGACGACGATGTGCTCGCGGCCGACCAGGGCGGGCATCGTCGAGCGCACCGGCCTGCACGTGGACACGGTCAAGCGGTGGGTGCGCTGGCTGCGCGTGCGGGGCTGGCTCGGCACGGTGGAAGAGGGCACCACCGTCCGCTTCCGCAAGGGCACCCGGGCCGGCCTGGACGACGACGGCTACGGCAACCGCGCCGCCGTGTGGGTGCTGTGCGTGCCCCGCCAAACCACCCCGCCACCTCATGATCACCACCCCGCCGACCAGCCTGAAGACACAACTGCACCCCCCACCGTTTCTCCCCACAGGGGAGAAACGACTGATCCCTCGCACGCGCGCGAGACCCCCACCCCTACCCGAACACACTCCCGCATTTCACCGACGTGGGGACTGCATCACACGCCCAGGACGAAACGCGACCGTCTCGCCGCGTGCGAGCGGCTCCGGCATGAGGCCACACCCTTCCGCCGAATGACGGGCTGGTACCTGCGGCATCTGCTCAAACCCTTCCTCGATGCCGGATGGACGGTCGCCGATGTGCTTCATGCCCTGGATGTCCGCCCTGATGACAGCCGATGGACCTACACCTGGCTGAGCAGCAGCGAACTGCGTCACGTCCCGGGCTGGGTCCGCTACCGGCTGGCGGCCTGGATTGACGCGGACGGCCAGGTGCTGGCCTCGCGCTCACAGCGCAAGGCGGCCGCCGACGCCCGCGTCCGGGCCAGTCAGCAGGCCTGGCGAGACGAACTCCACGCGATAGCGGCCGCCGCCGGCACCGAACTCCCCCGGGCGCCGCGGCCGAGCCGGGCCGAAGCACTCGCCCCACCTCTCAGCCCCGCCACCGAACCGGTCGCGGCCAACGCCGCCTTCCGCGCCGCCCGCGCCGAACTCGAGCGCCGCCGCCGCGAACGCGCCGTAGCTGCCGCGAAGCCCGCCCGGTGAACCCCGCACGACCGACGGAGCAGTGGGCGGCCCTGGCCCGCATGTGGCTGGCCGCCACGTCGCCGCGGGCGGCGCAGGCGATGCGAGAGCGGGAGCAGGAAGCCGCCAGACGTCGCCGCGAGTGGCGGCCGGACGAGAGCTGGCGGGGCAAGCGCGCCGACGGGGAAGCCGAGAAGGATCTGGAGCAGGTCCGGTGGGCGATGGAGCCGGAGACGGTGGCCAGCGGCCCGAGCGAGGCCGAGATCGAGGCTGCCCGGGAGGCGCTGCGGCAGGCCACGTCGCTGGCGCGGGCACGAGCTCGTGTGCGGCAGGAGTGGGAGGGGCGTGGGGGCGGTGGGTGAGGGGCGAGATCGAATCTACGTTGTAAAGGACGGGGAATCGCACAGCCTTCCGCGCGGCTGCTGGGTGCGGCTGCTCCCCGTACCAGGGATACCGGACATGCAGGCGGAATCCCGGCTCTCGATGCCATGGAACCGCGCCCCGTGCGGTGGGTCGGGAGCGTGCGGCGACAGAGTGGCGGAGAGGTTGTGCGGTACGACCCCCTTTACAACGTAGATTCGACGCGCGCCTCCAGCCCGCCGACACCACCCGGCCCTCAGGGCCCGCCGCTCGGGCTGGCCATCGAATTGCTGCAACGGTCCTTCACCGCCACCGAGCTGGCGGCCGAGGCCGGGCGCTACGGCGCCCCCTGCGAGCTGGGGTGAGGCCTATTGACACGCACGAGGCTCCAGGCAGGGGTACCACGAGAACTCGCCGTGGATGGAGCGGGGCAGGTTCCATGGTCATTCGCTGGCACGTGCAGAAGGGGCACTACGCATAGGTATGAACTGTCAGTCGGCAAGTTGGACGAGCGTTTCTGACCAGCGCCGCAGGACCGGTGATGTTGCGGTGACGGCATAACCAGCGAACTGGGCACGCACCTCTTCTGTTCTGGGCCACCCACAAGTTCGGGAACACGGGAGAAGGACATGTCGTCTCGAGCGGGACGCCATACAGCGGCGACACCGGCAGCGCCATCGCTCGGAGAGCCCAGACCGTAGTAGATCCGCTCAACCCCCAGGGACATGGCCGCTCCCAGACACATCAAGCAGGCGCGAGGCGCGAGGCGATGGAACGAAATCCGGCGTTGGCCACGTTTGGAAGACCGCTACGGCAGAGGCCCACTGACCTGGGGGTACCCCGTTAACTTCGGGACCGGTCCTGATGCTTTCGGCAGAGTGGGCCCTCATGATCTTTAGAAGGCCGCCTGGGAGGGGTCCCGAGACCATGCAGGTAGGTCCTGTGCCACGGGCGCCGCTCCCCGTGCGGCCAGTCGAAGGGAATCGATGACCAATGGGCCTGTTCAGACGACGCAAAGACGGTCGCCTCCTGAAGAGCGCGCTGAAAGTTGCCGGTCTTACCACAACAGAGTTCGTCGCGTTGATCTGCGAAGCAACCCTGCGTTCAACCGGGATCGTCATGAGCGACGTGCAGATGGGCACAGGTCTCCTCATGCTCGACGAGGCCGCAGGAAGCGAGAAGGCAACCCGTGACATTCAAAGGCTGGCCGAGTTTCTTCCCACCGCCCGTGATCGAGCTCTTGCCGCAGCGTTTCCCATCTTCGTGTACAGCCGGTTCGCTCAGCAGTACCCGGAATTTGGTGGCGTCCACGTCCTCGCCGCCGACGAGCAGCACGCACGCCACGACGCCGACCTGTATCGGGCGATCAATGACGAGCTGGGCTGGACCCAGGTTGGTCTGATCCATCAAGACCAGCCCTCTGAGGAAAGGCAGGCTGCCTACGCTGCCACGACCACAATTGGAGCCGACGACCAGTTCGGACTTGACCGCGCCACAGGCATGCTCGCCGTCATACGGCTTCCCACATCCCCGTCGCACTACACCGGGCGCTACCCCTGGCGGACCTACCTACCGAACCCAACATGAGCATTAGTGGCCGGTGTTGGCGCAGACTCAGCCGAAGCCGGGGCGTGCCGGATGGCGTGGCGGCGCTGAGTCTCGGCAGGTGGTGGATCAGCCGGGTCGATGACCTGCACGCGCTCGGTCGGATCGGCAAGCCGATCCTTGCCGCATGGAATGCCGAGGAAGACCCTGCTGGACCTGCTCGCCCTGGCCCGCACCCCACACCCCGACCGAACCGTCATCGCCGATCGCTTGTTTCGCCTCTACGACCGCTGCGCCGCTGGCCCGGCAGGCCACCGAACCGCGGTTGGACGCCGAACGGGCCCGCCTGGACGCCCGCCTCCAGCCCGCCGAGGCCACACAGCCCTCAGTGGCCCCCAGCGGCTCGCACCCCTCTCCAAGGCATCGCAACCGACCTGGACGCGATCGGCGCTCCACGCGGCCCTCAGCGGCCCGCCGAGAGTGCGCTGGCGATCACGCCGCCGCCTACCATCGCGGTGGATGACGCCGGCGCCGGGCACGCCGCGCTCCTGGCCGCCCACGCCGCCCGCAACGAGGCCAACGCCGTCCGCCGGGCGGAGCTCGTGGAACGGGCCCGCGCCATCGCCGAGCGCGCCTCGCGTTCCGAGCCCCGCCCGGCCGCCGCCACGGTGGTGCGAGCCCCGCTGCGGGACCGGCTGGCCGGCCTGCTGGCCAAGCACGCCGGCGACAGTTCCTAGCTGGATGTGACCTGGACCGTCAGCACCGGCCCGACCAGCGCATGGTGGACGCCAGCGAGACGCGCCTGCCATGCCGGACCGGCATACCGAACCGGTGTACGACACCGAGAGTTGCGACTAATAACATTGAGTGACTATCGTTCTCGATATAGGGTCCCCGACTGACAAGGAGGCGACCCGGTGTGACCACGCCCACTCGCCCGGTACGGCTCACTACGCCGGTCCGGCTCGTGCTCGACGCCTTACTGGCCGCCCAAGCGGAGGATCCGCCGTGGGGCTACCGGATCTGCGCCGAGACCGACCTTGGCCCCAGCACGGTGTACCCGATCCTGGAACGCCTGGAACAGGCAGGCTGGATCACCGGGCAGTGGGAAGCGGACACTCCGCACGCCAGACCCGCCCGGCGGCTGTACACCATCTCCGATACCGGGCGGCAGATGTACGCCGAAGCGCTGGCTCGTAGCAGCAAGCGCCGTGGCGCCCAGCTCCGCCCCGCCTGGCTCCGCTCGGCGGGCTCCCCCGGTGAGGATTAGTGCGCTCCTACTCGTTCGTCGACCAGACGCGTCGTCAGCGCCAGCTGGCGGCCGCGGCGCTGTACTTCGGCGGCGCCTTGTCGGTCACCGGCGCCGTGGTGCTGCTCTTCAGCTCCTCCGCCACGCTCTGGTTCGTCCTGGGTCAGCTGGCCGCCGCGATGGGTGGCACCGCGGCGGCAGTCGGTGCGCTGGCCAAGGTCCACGCTGACGCCCAGCCCCGGTCGGCAGCCCCTGTGGCCATCGCGCCTACGCTGCGGCAGCGCTTCTCTCCACGGCAGATGCTCATCTGTGGCCTGTGCACGATCGCCGTCCTGATCGCCGGCTCGGCGCGCCGCTTCCGCCAGCAGGAATGGCGAGCCGATCTCCGCGAGAGCCGCAAGCCCGTGCGCTACGCCCTGGGCTTGGTCGGGGCGAGCGTCCGCACCAGGTTCGAGGACCTGCTGCACCTGTTGTGGCTCACCTGCTGCTGGGTCCTAAGCACAGAACTGCGCACCTGGAGCCTGCTCATCCCGGTCATGGTGGCGGGACTGCACCAAATCATGCAGTCCCAAGGCTGGGGATCGGCGCTGTGGAGCCTGCCGACGGTATGGACCGTCCACGAGGTAGTGCGCCGTCTCCGCCAGCGTTGGAACGTGACAGCCCAGCGGCCCGGCCTCTGGCGACGCAGCATCGGCCGCCATGCCCGTCCCCGTGACGGCTCATCCAGCCGCAGATGAATCACGCGGTGGGCCGCCCGGCAGGCGCGTTGTGGAGATCGCTCCGCCACCGATCATCGCGGTGGACGACGCTGGCACCGGACACGCCGCGCTCCTGGCCGCAGGCGACGCCCGCAACGCGGCCAACGCGGCCCGCCGGGCGGAGCTCGTGGACCAGGCCCGCGCCATCGCCGCGGCGCGTGCGGTCGACGCCCCGCAGGCCCCGGCGCCGCTCGCCTTAGCGTCAAACGATCATGAATGGCGTTCGGTTGTGTACACAAAGGACTTCCCCGGGCCACGCCGGGGCAGTCCAGCGGGAGCCCAGGCGGTGCGTGGGTTCCCGTCCGGCCGGCGCCGGGTTGTGTACACAATGCGGATTATGAAGAAGATCGGGATCCGGGACGCCCGCGCCCGCCTGGCAGACCTCATCGAAGCGGCCGGCGGCGGTGACCCGGTCGTGTTGACCCGGCGCGGCCCGGGCCGCAACGAGGCCGTGCTGCTGCCGGTCGAGGCCGCCGAGGTGTGGCAGCGCCACCTCGCCGAGCAGGAAGCCGAGCGGGAGCGGCGCGCGCAGGAGAAGGCCTTGGGCGAGCGGTTGCAGGCGACCAAGCGGGTGCCGGTCTGCCCGTACTGCAGGTCCTCCTTCCTGCAGGTCGCCTACACCGGGCCGGTGGTCAACGCCCTGGTCAACACCGCCGACCCGGGCGCTGGCGTGCAGGACGTGGTCGTCGACACCGACGTCGGCCAGCTGGACAAGGTGGCGTGGGTGCGGTGCGCCTCCTGCTGGGAGCCCCTGGCCGACGGGCCCCGCCAGCACGGCTCCCCCGCGCACCGGGCGGCCGTCGAGATCGCCGAGAACGCCTTCTGGGCCGGCGTGCCGTGGGAGGCGACCGACCCCTTGGTGGTCAAGGAAGCGGAAATGGGCCGCTCGTCTCGGATCGTGCTGCAGCACGACCTGGCCCGCGGCAAGGTCCAGCGGGTGAGCATGTGGGAGTACATCACCGGCATCACCGACGCCGAACGCGAGAAGATGCGCGCGGAGCGGCTGGCTCGCGGCGAGCCCTACGACTACGACCTGTGGGACGACGACGAAGCCTGAACCCCCCGAGGTTGTGCACGTGCACGCGTGCACGGCCTCCCGCTGGACGCGCGCAGGCGCTGCACGGAAACCCCCTGACGTGTCAATAAGCGCTACCGCAGGTCAGCGGGCATGCCTTGGAGCCAAGCTCGGCGTTGGCGAGACCTCTGCGGCCGCCGCAGTGTAGAACTGCGCCGCAGGTCAGCGTCTCGGCGAAGAACGGCGCCCACGCTGTTTCTCTATTGACACTGCGCACGGGGCGGGCCACGGCGTACCGTCACGACCGTGACGAGCCCGCCCACTCCCCCGGCGCGACCCGGTCGACCGAGATGGTCGGCCTGCCGCGACGGAAGCTCCGTTGCGCGCGCCGGTGGAGTCGCGCTGGACACGGCGGATGCACCTGGCCATTCACATCACGGGCTTCGGACTCGGAGCGGTCTTGATGGTGGGGGCTCTCGTTTCCCGACGTGCTGGCCTGGGCGCAGCCCCCGCACGGGCTTGAACAGTCGGCGTTCTGGGCGTGGGTGGTGGCGCTCTGTCTGGGCGCTGGCCTCGTCGTGCTGGCACTGTCGGTCCAGGACTGGCATCGCGGCTACCGGGCACGCCGGCAGATCATCGCCGCCTGGGCGGTGGTCGCCATCGCCACTGTGGCGCAGTGGGAGGCGCCTGGGAGCTCATCGCCAGGCCCATCGTGCTGGCCCTCATGCTCTGGATCTTGCGGCCGTTCGACCCGCCGCTCACCTCTGGTGACTAACCGGAGGTACTCGTGCAGTCCTGGGGTCCCGGCAGTAATGGCGCAGGATCCAACGGATATGCCTCTCACCTGCGCTTATACATAGGGTCTCAGGCTGATAGGCCAGACCTGAGCCCTGTCTGTCAATGCAGGCCAGAGGCATATCTGTTTTGGATTTCCAACTGAAACTACGGGGACCCTGTTGGCCCGCACAATCTTCGTCAAAGGATGATCCGCCCCCAGCACCCGCTCACAGTCGGCCAGCGTCGACTCGCATAGCGGAATGGCCCGACCCAAATCCCCCACCTCCCGGTAGGCGTAGGCCAGGTTGTTGCGGGCCGCACACCGGCGTCCGATCGCGATGAACGCATCGCGACCGTCGCAGCATGCACGCAGCACCGGGCGATTTGAGGAGAAACGAGCGGCAAATGACCTAATGTCGGACTTAGGTAACCCTCAGTGATGTGCCCGGGACATAAGGGACGGTCATGGCGTGACCTGCGACAACGTCGGACAACCGGTCGTCAACTTGCGTTCATGGTTCCGCGTTTCTACGGTTGGATCACAACATGTAGTAGTTACACCGATGTAGTTCACCACACCTTGTGTTTCGGTGTCCACCGACTCTGTCGGAGGGGGATGGCGCACACAAGAGTGGTGAGAATGCGAGAGCCCGGAAGGCGATTGCAGCGCCTTCCGGGCCCTTGACCAGGCAATACACCGGGATCAGACACTGGATCCGGGCGCTAAGTACCTGCTACATCCACCTGCAGAGTAACCAGTGCTCGGAGTAATAAGCAAAGTATTCAGTCCAGTGTGCAACCTGATCCCCGGTGCCGGACGGCAGTGTCAGGCGGTCTGACCTGCCAGAACGCGAGGGGAACAACGATGGCCAACACTCGGGGGAAGAAGGAGGCGGCCGCAGTCGCCTCCTGCGAAGAACAGCGCGCCGACTGCGGCGAGGGGCCGCCCGACCCGGACACCGCGGCCGCTGGTCGGCCGGGTGGTTGGTAGAGGGCCGGGCGTGGCTGCCGTACCGGAGAGCTCCGGCGACACCGGAGCATCTCCGCTCACGGGCAAGGCGTTGTGGGCCCGGGTCGCGAGCGCGGTAGGCGTCAGCGGTACCGCTAGCGCCCTGGCGCTGAGTGGTGCGCTTCTGCCGGCTGTGGCATTCCTCGGGGCACTCACCGTACTCGCATGCGTCGTAGTTACGATCTCGCTCTTGCGTGACGATCCGCGCATGTTCGCACGGGTGGTGTGCCTTACTGGGCTGCTGTTGGGCCGCCGGGTCCAGGGCTACCTGACCGCCTTGCGTGAGGCGGACCGTACCACCCCCGTCGTGATCAAGATCGAGGAGGTCAGATCGGTGCCACTGCCACCAGCAGACCCAAGCGCCGAGGACAGATAGCCCAACAACCGCCGGGTGCGGGAGCCCGAGACCCCCGCACCCGGCGATTCGGGGTTCCGTGACTGGTCGTTGAGAACTGGGCGCTGAGAACCGTTCGACCCGGTCCGGCTTGGTGACGACCAGCGTGTCGCCGGCCTTCAGCGACGCCAGGGCGGCCTGCAGCTTGGGACGGTCCTTGCGGCGAGTCGAGATGGTCTCCTCGACGATCTCGCGGCAGTCGGCCGCGTTCAGCAACTCCACCTGCGCCGCGTGGTCCTGGGCCCGGGTGGAGATCCGGGCGTAGCGGACGCGGATCCCTTTCAACAGCTCAGCGGGCTCAGTCACGGGTGCTACGCCTCTCGGCTCCCGCCCCCGGCGATGATGCGCGAGCCCACGCTGCGCTCACGTGGTCGACACCAAGGATCTACAGGGGGTCAGAGCACTGCCTGTGGGTAGCCGGAGGGCACCGTCAGTCTTCCTAGGTGGGTAAGACCAGCCATCCAAACCTTTCAGGTGAGCAACAGGAAGAGGTGGAGAATTAGGACCTCAGAGCGTCATGATCGCTATCTGAAACGCGAATGATCCTTTTGTCGACTCTGCCCCCATACAGCAGATTCCCTCAATCCCGAACACCCACAGAACTCACACAGTTGTCATCAGTCTTTCTAAGTCGTCATCGGGAATCATCGAACGCGGTCAAAGGGCGCAAGAGAGCCTGACCGCCGTCGACCGCGGGCGCAGGCACCACGTCGCACACTTGAGGCATGACCCGCCGAATCGCCCCGGTCACAACCCCCCGAGGCAAGCCTCGCTTGTCGCGGGAGGAGACCATATCCGAGCTTCTGCGGCGCTCCAAGCGCACCAATCACACCGTCCCGATTCGCCGGGCCTTTGTCCAAAAGCTCGACGGCGCCGGCCCCGAGGCCCCCAAGGTGCCCGGGCCACTCCACAAGCTCATCCGCAACGAGCACGCCTTCGACCTGCTGATGCTGGTCTACGCCGTTACCTCGGGCGGCGATTACAGCGTCACCGAGCGGGCCGAAACCTGGGGGCGGGCTACGGGCACCTCATTCGAGACCGACGGCGGCGCCAGCGCTGTCATCTCCCGCTTGTGGCTCACCCTGGAGCGCAACAAGCTCATCAAGCGCTGCTCCGACGGCAGGTTCACCCGGGTCACCAAGTTGCTCGAGGACGGGTCCGAGCGCGTGTACACCCCGCCCAGCGGCTCCCGGGGGTCCCGGCGCGACGTGTACTTCCAGCTGCCTTACGAGTATTGGACCAGCGGCGCGTTCACGAAACTCGACATGTCGGCCAAGGCCGTCCTGCTGATCGCCATGAGCCTGCGCAAGCGCGAGTTCTTCCTGCCCAGCACCAAGAAGTTCGCGGGCTACTACGGGATCTCCGCCTCGACGCTGTATCGCGGCATCAACAAGCTGCACGAGTTCGGCATCCTCACGGCCTCCGAACCCGAGTACTTCGTGGATTTCACCGCCCCCAGCGGCGTGAGCAGCCACACGCCGTACTCCCTCGCGCCGCCCTACGACCGCAGCGTCAAGATCGCACAGGAGGAGGAACCCGAGGAGGAAACCACCGACGCCGCATGACACACGCGCCCCCACGACACCATGACGGCGAACCGAAAGAAGGGAGGGAGTAACCCCAAGTGAAGATCCGTAAGCCCAAGATCGAAGCGTCGACCATGCTCGGAATGATCATCACGTCGGCGGCCGGCGGCATGATCGTCTCCCTGATCGACCTCGGGCTCCGCTGCCTGATCGGCTGATACCCGGCCTAGGAACCACGATCACGACGATCAAGTGGCCAGCGGAACCCGTTGAGGACCCCGTCTCACCGAGGTGGGGTCCTCCACCATCATGCCTCGACAGAGAACTCCTTGGCGAAGCCGGCCAGGGGGAGACCCGATGATCTCGTTCCGTCCCGGAATGGCGCAGCGACCCGTTCGCCGCCGACCGCGGCCCACTCTGCAGGGCCAGCAACGCCGGAGATGCCCAAGGCGGTGGGCGTTCCCGACTGACACGTCTACGGTCGAGTGCATGGGCTGGATGTTCGCGCTATGGGGGCTGGGCGGTGGGCTCGCCATCGAGGCTCTCGACTTCATCAAGGCGGTGCGGCGGGTGGGCCACGGCTGGCCCTGGCGCTATCCGTACGGACCGGGCGGCGGCCCCTATCTGGTCTCAGTGCTGGGCCGCGCGGCCGCCAGCGCGGTGGTGGCCGGCGCCGCCGGCGCGTCGGTCAACGGCATGACACCCCTCATCGCCCTGGCGCTGGGAGCGGCCGCACCGCTCATCCTGGAAAAGCTCAGCCAGCAGATCCCCGTGCAGGCCAACCTTCCCACCTTCGGCGGCGTGACGAGACCCGCCGAGATGGGTCCGGCCGCCGCGGCTCCCGATCAGGGCGATCAGTCCAGGCCGGGGTCTGGGCCTGCGTCATCGGCCGATCCGGTCACCAGGCAGGTAGGAGAAAGCGATGCTGCGCGCTGACTCACTCGCGGGCCGGCTCATCACGGCCTTCGCCCGTACCTCGCCCGCTTTCCGCCCGAGCGGCGACCGCAAGCCCGGACGGTCGTGGTGGCGAGCCTGGGCCCGCACCACCCCTGCGTTCGCGCACTCCTGGCCCCCGATCTGGCCGGGCGCGCTCCTGTTCGGCGTGGACCTGACCCGCGCGGACCTGAGCGACGCGGACCTGGCCCGCGTGAACCTCGCCTGCGCAAACCTGACCCGTGCGAACCTGGGCGGCGCGAACCTGACCGACGCGGACCTGACCGGCGCGAACCTGACCGGCGCGAACCTGGTCGACGCGGACCTGACCCGAGTGGACCTGAGCGACGCGAACCTGAGCGCCGCGACCCTGAACCGCGCGTATCTGGTCGACGCGGTCCTGATCCGCGCGAAGCTCACCCGCACGAACCTGACCGACGCGCAGCTGCCCAGCGCGAACCTGACCGGCGCGTACGTGACCCGAGCGGGCCTGGCTGGCGCGAACCTGAACGGCGCGAACCTGAACGGCGCGCACCTAACCGCCGCGGTCTTGACCCGCGCGAACCTGGTCGGTGCAGACCTGACCGGCGCGGACCTGATGGGTGCGAACCTGACCGACGCGGACCTGATCCGCGCGGACCTGACCGACGCGGACCTGATCGACGCGGACCTGACCCGAGTGGACCTGACCGGCGCGAACCTCACCCGCGCGGACCTGACCGACGCAGACTTGGTCGACGCGGTCCTGACCCGAGTGGACCTGACCGGCGCGAACCTCACCCGCGCGGACCTGGCCGGCGCGAATTTCGTCGGTGTGGTCTGGAGTGAGCGGACCCTGTGGCCCACAGGTGAGTGGGAGGCGCGCCTGCGAGCGGCCTCCGAGCAACTGCCAGACGGGCGGCTGCGGGTCCGTGCGGAGGGTGCCTCGGACAGCGCCCCGGTCCATGCCTGAAACGCCCAGGCGTGCCTGCATGATCATGCAGGCAGGATGCGGGTGATGAGAGGGGCCCGCTGTTGCAGCAGCGGACCCCACAGCCTTCGATATCCCTGCCTGCTCAGACAACGTGACATCAAAGGGCCCCGTCTCAATGGGACAGCACGGATAACACCAGCAAGCACACTGTCTGTTTCCGTTCTTGGGAACCATTGTGTTGTCTTCCTAGCCCTCTTTCTGGAGGCCCGAGCACCTTAGAACGCTGCCGAACACGACCGAACGCTCTCGAACGCCGCCGAACTACAGGGAACGCCGCTGGTCACATGGCTGGCAGAGCTGGAGCGGAATAGGAGTTTTGCACCTTTTGGGGGAATCAGTTCTGGACGCGCATGGCAGGCACAATGCGCCATCATTGGCTGCATACGCGACCGCCGAAGGGGTTGCAGCCTCTGGCCGCGACAGCAATTACCCCCTGCCTGCTCAGGCGAACACGACATGAAAGGCGGTGTTGCGCATGCGCGCTGTGTGCATTCGTATCCCCGGCATTGGCAACGTCCCCGCGTGGCTGATCCTCGTCATCATCCTGTTGGTCTTCGCGACTGTGGCGCACGTGATCGGCATGACCACCGACGTCATCGTGCTGCTGATCACCACCGTTACCACCGCGGCGCTTCAGCTCTTCGGCATACCCTCCACGAAGCAGCACACCTTCGCCGCAGGTGAGCCCCGGCAGGCACAGTGACCACGCCCGCGCACCGTCTTCCCAAGCGGCCATTGCCCGCGCAGCCCGCGCTGTTCGACACCAACGCCGCTACCTATTACGTCGCTCCCGGATCCTCCTCCGCACACCAGGACATAATCCGCAGACTCCTGGAACTGATAGCCGCCCGAGGCATGGGCCCCTCCGAACTGTCCGCGCGCACCGGGATGAGGGATGCCCTCATCGAGGGCCTCCTTCAGGGGCGTGTGGTACCACCGCTTTCGATGCTCGAACGGCTCCTTGATGCCCTCGATGCGCAGGCATTCCATCGTCGGTATATCCGCCGGTGTTGGGAGCAGCTTCAGCATCCCGATGGACCTGAGCGGTCAAGGCACATCGTCGTCAGGGCCAGTACGCAGAACGACATCCACCGGCTTCGCCAGGATGTGGCGGGCTACGAGTTGCAGCCGGACCCGTTGACCGCCACGTCCAAGGAGGAATTCTTGTCGGCGATGAGGGAGTTCCACGTCTGGGCGGGCGAGCCGTCTTACCGCGAAATCGCCCTCAACGCAGGCAAGACCGTGGGAGCCAGCACGTTGTGCGAGGCGCTCGACCCAAACAAACCCGCCCGCTTGCCGACGCTGAAGGTCGTCACAGCCTTCATCTACGGCTGTGGCGGCGGTGAAGAAGACTTGACCATTTGGACGACAGCCTGGCGCCGCGTACGGATGGCCAGGACCGCCACCAGCGTCACCCACCTGGCCACCGCCGACCAGTGGCGCGTCAGCTAAAAGTCACCCAAGAGGGTCGACCACACGGTTCACCCCTGTCGCTCGCCTGGAGTGGCGGAGCAACGTTGCGCCGCCGCTCCCGGTCTGGCGCACCCTCCCGACGTTCAAGACCAGGGAGGGGACGCGATCGGCCCGGACCAGGCCACAGCCTCGGCACAGATCCACACGTGCTGCAGCGTCTTCCGTCAGCGGCCGTGGTCGTCCTCTGTGCCGTCGAGACGGCAGCCGTTGACGGCCGCGGCCATGTTGGCGGCCGCCTTCTCGACCGCCTCCAGGGCGGCGGCCAGGCGCTCATGATCTCCTGCTTCCAGAGCGGCTTCGCCGAGCTGGTGCGTCAGCAGGTCCAGGTGCGTGGCGAAGCGCCGGCAGGCGTCAGCGGCAACGTCGACCGGGTCGCGGGTGGGTGGTCCCGGGGGAGCAAGGGTCACGGCTGTGACCGTACGCGGCGACCCGGCTCGCGCGCACAGTGTTTCGCGAAGCTCAAGGCCAACCCACCCGCCGTTTCTCCGGTCAGCGGTGAATCAGGGCTGGTCCGTCGTGGGTAGGCGTTGGTCGGGGCAGGCGTCGGCGAGGTCGGTCAGGGCCTGCTGCTCGACAGGGTCGATGGACAGCCGCCAGTGGATCTTGATCGCGGTCCACTCGGCGGCATACCGGCAGCGCGCGGGCTCGTACGGCGGTTGCCAGGTGGAGGGGTCCTGGTCGGCTTTCTGCCGGTTGGAGCGGGCGGTGACGGCGACCAGGTGCCAGGGCTCGTCCAGGTCGTTGGCGTAGTCCTGGCGCTGGGCGGCGGTCCAGTCGTAGGCGCCCGAATCCCAGGCTTCGGCCAGTGGGACCAGGTGGTCGACGTCGAGCCCGGCCGGGTCATCGACGTACTGATCGTCGTAATACGAGTACCACTGCCCTCCCGACAGCCGGCAGCCTGCCCCGATCTGGGGCGGGGTGATGGCTTCGTCGAGGAGGACCTCGGCGCGGGTGTTGCAGCCGTCGCGATCGGCGTCGACCCAGTGCCGGAAGCTGGTGCGCTGGTAGCCCTCGCGCCGCTCGGCGGCCACCGGCAGCATGGCGACCGCGTCAGCAAGCAGCGGTCCTTGCGCGCGCTGTGCCGCGGCCCGGGGCGTGTGCTGGGCAGAGCTCGCGGCCGCGGGATCGGGGGTGGTGGCCATCAGGGTCACGCTGGCCAGGAGGGTCGCGCCGGTGAGGGTGGTGCTGACAAGGGAGTGACACCGTGGGGGGTGAGGCATGCCGGTCCTCTCACAGGCAACCACAAAGAGTGAATAGACAACTACCTAATGTAGTGATCTATGTAAGGGCAGCCCTCTACCGGCGTGGTGACCGTTCGGTTTCCCCGACGCTGTCACCGTGCACGTCGGGGGACTCGGCTCGCGTGCAGCGCGGCGAGGATGGCCTGTTCCACGCTGTGGTGCACGGCTAGGACGGGCCTGGCGCGCCCGGCTGATGAAGGCGTCCATCTGGGCGGCGCCTGCGGTGTCCATGTCGCCGGCGATCGAAATCACGGTGCCGCCGGGCATGTGCTGGCAGGCGAACGTGGGCGGGGTCACCACCCCCACTTGCGTGGGGTACCGATCACCTCGGAGAAACCGGGACCGGCGCCTGAGTGGGGATGTGACACCGACTGACATCGCAGGCGGTGGCCCACCGCGTGATTCATCTGCGACTGGATGAGCCGTCACGGGGACGGGCATGGCGGCCGATGCTGCGTCGCCAGAGGCCGGGCCGCTGGGCTGTCACGTTCCAACGCTGGCGGAGACGGCGCACTACCTCGTGGACGGTCCATACCGTCGGCAGGCTCCACAGCGCCGATCCCCAGCCTTGGGACTGCATGATTTGGTGCAGTCCCGCCACCATGACCGGGATGAGCAGGCTCCAGGTGCGCAGTTCTGTGCTTAGGACCCAGCAGCAGGTGAGCCACAACAGGTGCAGCAGGTCCTCGAACCTGGTGCGGACGCTCGCCCCGACCAAGCCCAGGGCGTAGCGCACGGGCTTGCGGCTCTCGCGGAGATCGGCTCGCCATTCGGGGTGCCGTTAACGGGGCTGTCACCAGCCCTGATCGACGCGTCGGCGACGAGCGGGATATGGGGTATGGATGGTTCTATACCAGACAGAAGCGAATGCGGATTCTCCGGTCACGCGTCTACATCGCCTTGACGGGCTACTCGGCCTCCAGCCCATCCCGCCGCAGCCGAACGGCCTCCTCGACCAGGCCCTGCGCGACCAGTGCGTCAGCCAGCCGACTGGCGGCCTGCCAGTCTCCGGCGTCGGCCCGCGCCCGTAGCTCCTCCACCCGGCCCTGCCCGACCAGCAGCCCGGCCAGCAGCCCGGCCAGCAGCCCGGCCAGCAGCCCGGCGATGTGCCAGTCGCTCCCCAGCGGCGCTGGGCGTATCTCTGTGAGACCAGTCGGGTACAGGTTGTAGCGCCCGTTGGGGGTGGGTCGATATGTCTAGGGATCTGTCGATCCGCCATGTCTGGTCAGGGGTGTCAGAACGGGCCGGGGACGGTGGCGAGTGGTGGGGGTGGCCAAGTGAGCGGATCGGCCGAGATGGAGCCGTCGGTGCCGGGTGGTGGCGGGGGTGAGGCAGCCGGGCAGGTCGTCATTGCTCAAGACGGTGCGCGTCGTTGGATCCGGCAAGCCTCCGCGGCGTCGGTACGCGGCGCGGCGTGGGCCGGGCCGCGGGCGATGCTGGCCGGGTTGTGCGCCAGCACGCTGGTCCCTCTCGCGTTGGCCGAGCCGGGGCTGCCGGCGGCGGCGGCCGGGTTAAACGTGGTGGGCTCGGTAGGAGCCAACGTGCTGGCCACCCTCATCAGCGATTCCTTGACCGCCGCCCGAGCCCACACCGGCAGGCGATCAGTTGCCGGGCCGCAGTCGGCAGCTCCGGGCGGCGGGTGCGGACCCGATGCCACGTTCGGCCTGCAGGCGGGGGACGCGGCCTTTGTCGAGCAGGTGCGCGCGGAGATCGCTGCCCGGATCGAGCAGGTGCTGGCGGCACAAGATCAGCAGGCCGAGGCTCTGGCTGAGGCGCTCGCGCAGGTGCTAGAGCGGATCGACGCGGCCACCGTGATGGTCGGCGAGGTGGTGGCCCGCGGTCATGAGCAGCTGCTGTGGGAACTGATGGCCGGGTTCGCCAGCCTGGGCGGGCAGGTGGCCGGGTTCGGCCGGCTGTTACGGGGGCTGGATGGCGCGGTCCTGCAGATCCAGCAGGCCCTGTCCCAGCAGGTTGCCGAGCGCCGGTTCGACCGCTCCCAGGATCAGCGGCAGATCGCGCTGCTGCTGGAGGTACACGAGCAGCTGGCCGAGCTGACCCTGCACCTGCCTGCCACGCAGACCGCGGCCGATTCCGGACAGGCGGATCAGCCGGCGCGACCCTCAGCGGCCTGGGCAGGGATCTGCCCGTATCAGGGGCTGGCCCCGTTCGGGCCCGCCCAGGCCAGGGTGTTTTATGGGCGGGGCCAGGCTGTCGACCGGCTGGTGACGATGGTGATCACCCATCCCGGGGACGGGCCGATCATCGTCACCGGAGCGTCGGGGGCGGGCAAGTCCTCCCTGCTGCACGCCGGGCTGTTACCCCGGCTGAGCAGGGCAGCACCCAGCTCGCTAGCCGCGATCTACGGCACGACCGGCTGGCCGCAGATCACCTTCACCCCCGGCCCCCGGCCGCTGCAGCAACTGGCGACGCAGCTGGCGGTCCGTTGCCATGCCGACGTCGACCAGGTCCTGGCCGAGCTGCGCGCCGACCCCGCCAAAGCGGTGGTGCGGCGGGCCCGGCAGGTCCTGGACAGTGAACGGATCCGCCGCCCGGCCGGCACGGGGGCACCCGCGAAGACCTGGGCCAGCGTGGACCGGTTGATCGTGATCGTCGACCAGTTCGAGGAACTGTTCACCCTGACCTCGGCCAGCCGCCGCCCAGACCCAGCCGCCGATCTTCGGGAGAAGGACGATACCGGCGAGAGCGGGGACATTGAAGGGTTTCTCGCCGCGTTGCAAACGCTTGCCACCCGCCCGCCTTCCGTGATGGGCCGATCGGCCGGGCCGGTGGACGGGCCAGGTCAGGACCGCGGTAGCCGCGTCGCGGCGGGCGGGCAGGCAGACCCGCTGCCAACCGGGATCGTGGTGCTCGCGGTGCGGGCCGATTTCATCGACCGCTGCTTCACCCATCCCGTGCTGGCCCATGCCCTGGAAGAGAACATGTTCGTGCTGGGCCCGATGAGCGAGCAGGAACTACGCTTGGCCATCACCGGACCGGCTTCGACGGCCGGGCTGTGGGTGGATGACGGCCTGCCCAAGCAGATCGTCGATGACCTGATCGGCCACCTGCGCGCCACGGCCGCCCAGCAGACCGCCCAGCCTGGCCAATCCGTCAGCCTGGCAGGGGCGGGTGAGGCGGGAGCGCTGCCGCTGCTGTCGATGGCCATGGCCCGCACCTGGAGCGAACGCGAAGGCGTCCGGCTGACCTACGCCGCCTACGACCGGGCGGGCGGGGTGGCCTCCGCCGTCACTGACACCGCCGAGGACACCTACACGAGCCTGGATGACCGGCAGCAGCGGATAGCGCAGCAGATCCTGCTGGCCCTGACGATCACCGGCGCCGACGGGCGGATCAGCCGGCGCCGACTCACCGTACCTGAGCTGACCGACCTGGTCCGCTCAGATCCGGGCGGCAAGGCCAGCCACGCCGACCAGGACGACAACGGCCAAGACGACAGCGAGCAGCAGGTCGAACAGGTCATCGAGGCCTTCACCACCGCCCGCCTGCTGATCACCACATCCTCAGTCATCACCACCACGCCTTCGTCCGAACCAGCCTCCAGCACAGCAACGCAACTAGCCATAAGCTCAGCCGATCGCGGCTCCCGCGCCGAGGCCTCCGTCCCCGACTCTCCTGCGCGGCCCCCCGAACCGGCAGGCGATTTCGCGGCAAACAGGCCGCCGGCCGGAACGGTCGAACTCGCCCATGATGTGCTGCTGACCACCTGGCCACGGCTGCGGACCTGGCTGACCGACGACCAGGATGATCGGATCCTGCACGGCCAGATCATCCATGACACCGCCGAATGGGAACAACGTGGCCGCAATTCCGCATTCTTGTACCGGGGATCCCGCCTCGAAGACGCACAACGTGCGACCAGGCGCTGGCGAGCCGATCCCGGCCATCACCCAGCTTTGAGGCTCTCCGATGCCAGCGCCACCTTCCTAAACGACAGCGCCCGAGCCGAAGCGAGGACTCGACGCCGTTGGCAATCAGCGGCCGGGGCGCTGACCATCCTGCTGGTGATCGCAGCCATCACTGCAGTGGCGGCCATTCGATCTGGCCACGACGCCAACCAGCAACGCGATGACGCCAACCAGCAACGCATGGTGGCTCTCGAGCGCAGTGCTCAGATCGTGTCTCGGCGGGTTGCCAGTTACAGCGACGGCGAACCCGTAACTGATGATCCCGCCATCTCTGCTCGGCTCGCTGCCGCCGCCTGGTCAATCTTCCCCACCGACGAGGCCTCAGCGGCTATGGCTTCCCTGCTGAGTCGCCCCCAACGCGCCGTCTTGAACGGCCACACCGGCTCGGTGTTCTCGGTGGTCTTCTCCCCGGATGGGACGCGGCTGGCCAGCGGCAGTATCGATAAGACCGTCCGGATCTGGGATGCCCGCACCGGCAGGCCGATCGGCAAACCGCTGACCGGCCACACCGGCTCGGTGTTCTCGGTGGTCTTCTCCCCGGATGGGACGCGGCTGGCCAGCGCCGGTCAGGACGGTACGGTGCGGCTGTGGGATGCCCGCACCGGCAGGCCGATCGGCAAACCGCTGACCGGCCACACCCACCGGGTGTCCTCGGTGGTCTTCTCCCCGGATGGGACGCGGCTGGCCAGCGCCGGTGAGGACAGCACGGTGCGGCTGTGGGATGCCCGCACCGGCAGGCCGATCGGCAAACCGCTGACCGGCCACACCAGCTGGGTGCGCTCGGTGGTCTTCTCCCCGGACGGGACGCGGCTGGCCAGCGCCGGCGAGGACAGCACGGTGCGGCTGTGGGATGCCCGCACCGGCAGGCCGATCGGCAAACCGCTGACCGGCCACACCGACTCGGTGTTCTCGGTGGTCTTCTCCCCGGACGGGACGCGGCTGGCCAGCGGCAGTATCGATAAGACCGTCCGGATCTGGGATGCCCGCACCGGCAGGCCGATCGGCAAACCGCTGACCGGCCACACCAGCTGGGCGAACGAGGTGGCCTTCTCCCCGGATGGGATGCGGCTGGCCAGCGCCGGTCAGGACGGTACGGTGCGGCTGTGGGATGCCCGCACCGGCAGGCCGATCGGCAAACCGCTGACCGGCCACACCGACTCGGTGTCCTCGGTGGTCTTCTCCCCGGACGGGACGCGGCTGGCCAGCGCTGGCGGCGACGGGACGGTGCGGATCTGGAGCGCCCGCATCGGAAGGCCGATCGGCAGTTCCTCGATCGGCCACATCGACGATGTGCTCTTCGTGGCCTTCTCTCCGGACGGGGCGCGTCTGGCCAGTGGGGGCATGGACGACGGGACCGTGCGGCTGTGGGATGCCCGCACCGGCAGGCCGATGGGAAAAGTGTCGACCGGCCACATCGACGATGTGTTCTCGGTGGCCTTCTCTCCGGACGGGGCGCGTCTGGCCAGTGGCGGCATGGACGACGAGACCGTGCGGCTGTGGGATGCCCGCACCGGCAGGCCGATCGGCAAACCGCTGACCGGCCACATTGGCTGGGTGTTCTCGGTGGTCTTCTCCCCGGATGGGATGCGGCTGGCCAGCGCCGGTGAGGACGGTACGGTGCGGCTGTGGGATGCCCGCACCGGCAGGCCGATCGGCAACCCCTTGACCGGCCACACCGGCTCGGTGGGCTCGGTGGTCTTTTCTCCGGACGGGACGCGGCTGGCCAGCGGCAGCGACGATGGGACCGTGCGGCTGTGGGATGCCCGCACCGGCAGGCCGATCGGCAACCCGCTGATCGGCCACACCAGAGCGGTGTTCTCGGTGGTCTTTTCTCCGGACGGGACGCGGCTGGCCAGCGGCAGTATCGATAGGACCGTGCGGCTGTGGGATGCCCGCACCGGCAGGCCGATCGGCAACCCCTTGACCGGCCACACCGGCTCGGTGGGCTCGGTGGTCTTTTCTCCGGACGGGAC
>NZ_JBFAOQ010000030.1:91461-99216 GCF_040675285.1 Nonomuraea sp. NPDC049625
GGACGCGGCTGGCCAGCGGCAGCGACGATGGGACCGTGCGGCTGTGGGATGCCCGCACTGGCAGGCCGATCGGCAACCCCTTGACCGGCCACACCGACTCGGTGGAGGTGGTGGTCTTCTCCCCAGATAGCACCCGCCTATACAGCGCCGACCTCAGCGGGAGAGTACACGTCTGGAATATTCAGCTTCCATCTGATCTTCTCAGCGCGGTCTGCGCCATCGCCGTTCGTGGGCTCACCCAAGAAGAATGGCAACAGTACGTCCCCGACGCGCCCTACAAGCCCACCTGCCCGATGCGCCCGTAAGTCCGAGCGTCTGGCCTGATCACGAAGGCTTGGCGTCTGCCAACACCTCCGACGATGAGAGTCGTCGGAGAGCATGACCGTAGGAGTGGCCCTCCGCTCGGATTCGTGCGATTAGCCCCAAACTAACTCTGTGTAACTGCTGTCACATTTCATGTTCTCAGAAATGACCGGTTTTGGGGTGCCGGTAAGAAACGTGTCATGAGCCCCAAACGGCGTTGATCTTGCTGTAACTTGCCTGGTCAATGCTGGGTGGTCATGAAACACCCCCCGATGCACATCGACGAGTTGGTCGAGCACTGGACGATCCTGGATGAAGAGCGCGATCTGATCGCCGGAAAGCGCGACGCCACGCGACTCGGCTTCGCGATCTTGCTGAAGTTCTACACGCAGCACGGCAGGTTCCCGCGCGGCCGTTCAGAGCTGCCGGAAGACGTGGTTGAGCACGTGGCCAAGCAGGTCCGGGTTCTTGCCTCGGAGCTCGGCTTTTATGAGTGGTCCGGCTCCACGATCGAGTACCACCGCAGTCAGATCCGTACGCACCTGGGCTTTCGCACCTGCACGACCGAGGACGCAACGAAGCTGGCGGTGTGGCTGGCCGAGGAGGTCGCGCACGCCGAGCGACGGCCTGAACGGGTCCGGGAGGAGTTGCTCAAGCATCTGCGCGAGGAGCGGATCGAACCGCCGGCGCCTGGCCGGATCTCCCGGATCGTGGCCTCGGCCCTACACAACGCGGAGGTCACCTGGTCGGTGCGGATCGCCTCCCGGTTGAGTCCCGAGACCACGCAGCGGATCTACGCGCTGGTCGGCATCGACGATGCGAGCCGCGCGGTAGGCGAAGGGGCCGGTGACCGTCAGGGGTCCCGGTAGCACTGACGAAGTTTCGGTCGGATATAGCCGCGACCTGCAGTGATGTTGGGGGTGCAGGGCCTGGTTCATTGATGGTGATCGCTGACCGGCGGGCCTGTGCCTGGCCGGGCAGCGGGCGGTGCCGTGTTCTCAAGCCCGGATCGCGGCTGCGCAACGGCGAGCGAGGATTTCGATCTGCTCGACCAGCTCCGGGGGATCGGTGACGGTGAAGTCGGTGTCGATGGACGTGATCATCCAGGACAGCGCCCACGGGGAGTCGGCGCCTACATGGAGCAGGCAACTGGCGTCGTCGATCGCCTCCAGCACGCCCATACCAGTCCAAATGCGGTCGGCCAGTCCGGCAGCCGAGCGGTGCAGGGTGACGGTGGCACGGTAGGGCCACGCGCGCGCGGAGAGCTGATTCGAAAGATAGGTGACCACATCCCCTTCCGGCGCCTCGCGGGGTGGGAAGCGCGGGCCAGTGGGTGTGCGAGCGTGCAGCCGGTCCACCCGATAGGAACGCCAGTCCGCGGCCGCCGCGTCCCACGCGACCAGGTACCAGTGCCGGTTGAAGTTGACCACCGAGTGTGGTTCGACATCCTTGATCGATTGGTGGCCATGGAAATTCGTGTACTCGAAGCGCAGCCGCTCGTGGCGGTGGCAGGCGTCGGAAATGGCGATGAGCGTGTCGGGTTCCACGCGTGGCGCGGTCGCCTCCACACGGATCAAGGAGCGCTGCAAGGCTTGCAGACGGTGCCGCAGGCGCGAGGGCATGACCTGTTCGAGTTTGGTGAGGGCGCGCAGCGCGGAGTCCTCGAAGCCGGCCACGGTCCCGCCCGTCGTGGTGCGCAGGCCGACCGCGACGGCCAGCGCCTCCTCATCGTCGAGCAGCAGCGGCGGCAGGGTGCTGCCCGCGGCCAGCCGGTATCCCGCCGCGCCCTGGACGGCGTCCACCGGATAGCCGAGTTCGCGCAGCCGATCCACGTCCCGGCGCACGGTCCGGGCGCTGACGCCGAGGCGTTCTGCCAGATCGCCGCCTGACCAGTCGCGATGCATCTGCAGCAGGGACAGCAAGCGCAGGAGCCGAGCCGAGGTTTCGAGCATGATTCAAGAATGCCACCAACTTAGGAACGAACCTGTCCTAAGGCCCTCCTAGCTTCAAGACATGACGAAAATCGCTCCCTTCCGCATCGATATCCCCGACACCGACCTCGAGGATCTGAACCGGCGATTGGCCGCCACTCGCTGGCCCGAGGAACTGCCCGGCGTCGGCTGGACCTACGGCATCCCGACCGGCTATGTGCGGGAGTTGGCCGAGTACTGGCGTACCGGCTTCGACTGGCGGGCGCAGGAGGCTGCCTGGAATCGGTATCCGCAGTTCGTCACCGAAATCGATGGGCAGCGTGTGCATTTCCTGCATATCCGCTCGGCCGAGCCCGACGCGCTGCCGCTAGTCCTGGTGCACGGCTGGCCGTTCGAGGACTTCACTGCCATGATCGGCGCGCTCACCGATCCGGTTGCGCACGGCGCTGCTCCGGAAGACGCCTTCCACCTGGTGATTCCGACGCTCCCGGGGTTCGGCTTCTCCGGCCCGACACGCGCGGCCGGTGCGGCGTCGACCGAGCGTAGCGCGGAGCTCATCGCAAGACTCATGGCGGAGTTGGGATATGAGAGCTACGGCGCCCAGGGCGGCGATGCGGGCTCGTTCATCGCACCCCAGCTGGGCCGCACCGACACCGAGCACGTGGCGGGAGTCCACCTCAACGATCCGATCACCATTCCCTCCTGGGGCGACGACGGATCCGGCTACAGCGCAAGCGATCAGGAGAAGCTGGCGCAAATGAAGGACTGGAGCAGCAAGGAAACCTCGGGCTATGCGGGCATGCACGCCACCCGCCCGCAGACCCTCGCGCCGGCGGTCGCCGACTCGCCCGCGGGCATGCTGGCGTGGGTACTGGACGTGGTGAACACCTTCAAGAATCCCGCCAAGGCCACGCCCTCCGACGCGATCGACCGCGACATGCTGCTCACCAATCTCTCGATCCTGTGGTTCACCAACACCACCGGCTCGTCCATGCGGTTGTACAAGGAATCCCAGCACTGGGGCGCGGAGCTCCCCGATTCCGGTGTCCCCACCGGCATCGCGGTCTTCCCGGGCAACAACACGATTCGCGGCATCGCCGAGAAGCAGAACACCGTAGTGCACTGGTCGGAGTTCGACCGCGGCGGCCACTTCGCACCGATGGAGGCCCCCGACCTCATGATCGGCGACCTGCGCGAATTCTTCCGCAAACTCCGCTGATTCGGGAGTCTGGAACCATCGGGCCGAATGGCGATCGTGCACCAGATCGCCATTCGGCCACATGTACGTGATAATCATCTATTATCACGTACATGAGCGATCACGGCGGCGCCGCGACCAGGCGAACTGCCCGCCGCGGCGGCGCGCGACTCCGGCACGTTATCCGGTACATCGCCGCAGGCGTCGCGCGGGGGGCGGCATGAGCGCCGCACCGAAGATCACCGCCCTTCGCGGTGGGCACGTCACGCTCGCCGCGGCGGCCGACGCCTTCCTGGCCACCCCGCACACGGCCAACCCCAACACCCACCGCGCCTACGCCTCAGCCATCGACCGCGTCACCACACTCCTTGGCCGCGACCGGCCGCTCGCCGACGTCACCGACACCGAGATCGGCACCGCGCTCACCGAACTGTGGGGAGCGAGCGCGCCGGCGACCTGGAACCGCAACCGCGCCGCCATCACCTCCTGGCTCGCCTGGTGCCAGACCAAGAAGCACTGGGCCGCCCCCTCGGTCCCGGCCGACGCCGAACGCCGCAAGGAGAGCGCCGACGAGACCCGCGCGGTCGCCAAGACCACCATCCACCAGCTGCTGTCACGCCGCGACATCCCGCTCCGGGAGAAGACGCTGTGGCGGATGCTGTACGAGACGGCGGCCCGGGCAGCGGAGATCCTGGCGCTGAACGTCGAAGACCTCGACCTGGAGCACCGCCGCGCCCCCGTCCGCTCTAAGGGCGGGGCCACCGAGTGGGTGTATTGGGACCGCGGCACCGCCCACCTGCTGCCCCGGCTACTACGCCTACCGGACGGCAGCACGCGCACGCACGGTCCGCTGTTTCTGTCCGAGCGGCGCCCGGTCCCCGCCCGCCGCCCGGCCGCCGCCGACATCTGCCCGCACACCGGCCGCGCCCGCCTGGGCTACGACCGCGCCCGCGTCTTGCTGGAGAAGTACGCCGGGCTCGATCTGCACCAGCTGCGCCACAGCGCCGCCACCCACCTCGGCGAGGCCGAAGTGCCGCTGCAGCTCATCATGGGCAAGACCCGCCACAAGAACCCCCGCACCGCCCTGCGCTACGTCAAACCCGGCGCAGAAGCCATCGCCAAGGTCACCGAGGTCCTGGCACCCCGCCGCCGTACCCACTGATCAGGAACTTCTCCGAGTGGGAGGGGACGCTGCCCCTTTCTCTCGTACTTGGTCTGGCCCCCTCAGGGACTCGAGGGCGGCTAGGACGAGGTCGAGGCCGAAGATGAACTCCTTCGCCGGGTCGAAGCCGGCAGAGACGAGCGCCGCGGCGGACTCGTTGAGGTAGGGGAACTCGTCAGGAGGGAGCTGGGGCAGGAAGACGTCCTCGGCCATGTCCGCGAACTCATCGGCGGTGTCGAACGGCAGGCTGGCCGCCTGCAAGGCGAAACCGTAGACATAGCTGTCGAGCAACCAGTTGGCGTGCGTCGCCATCAAGGCCGAGAAGCCGGCCCTCCGCAGGCAGGCGGTGACCGCTTCGTGGTGGCGGAGGTTCGCGGGCCCGGGCGATGTCCGCGACTCCATCAGGCCGTTCGCCCACGGGTGGCGTGCGAGAACCTGTCGGGCGGATACCGCCCGCCGTCGCATCGCCGACTGCCAGTCGGTCCCTTCGGGCGGGAGCTCGATCTCCTCGAACACGACGTCGATCATGGCGTCCAGCAGCTCGTCCTTGCTCGCCACGTAGTAGTAGAGCGACATCGCGCCCGCGCCGAGCGCGCGAGCCAGCCGGCGCATGCTCAGCCCGTCGACCCCCTCGCGGTCGGCGAGGCGGACCGCCTCCACCACCACCCGCTGCTTGCTCAGCCCCGCGTCGGACGCGACCTGCCTTTGTTCCCTCCCGGACACGGGTCTCCTCGCTTGCTCGTACAGATTGACAATCGTACAGCGTACGAGCACAGTACAGCAGACGCACTCGTACGGCGTACGACGTACGGTGTACGAGTCAGCGAGTGTCGCGGTTCGGAGGAGGAGGCTTCTGTGGGGATCGAACAGCGATCGAATACCGGAGACGGCCTGGTGCCGGGGGCGAGTCCGGCCAGGGCGGCGACGATGCGGGCCGCCGTCCAGCACCGCTACGGCCCGCCCTCGGTGCTCAAGTCGTCCGAGGTCGGGCTACCGCTGCCCGGTCGAGGCGATGTGCTCGTCCAGGTGGGCGCGACCTCAGTACATCCTGGCGACTACTTCGTCATGACCGGTGAGCCGTACGTGGTGCGCCTGGTGTTCGGGCTCCGCCGGCCGCGCCACGGCATCCCTGGCAGGGACCTCGCTGGCGTGGTGGCAGCGGTCGGGAAGGACGTCACCGCTCTCCGACCCGGCGACAAGGTGTTCGGCTGGAGCACCACAGGAACGCTCGCGGAGTACGCCTGCGTCCCGGCGGACCACCTCGTGTCCGTGCCTGCCAACCTGTCGGACGTGGACGCGGCAGCGGTGCCCACGTCGGCCATGACGGCATTGCAGGCATTGCGCGACATCGCGAACGTTCGACCGGGCCAGACGGTGCTGATCACGGGCGCGTCGGGCGGCGTGGGCTCCTTCGCCGTACAGATCGCCAAGGCCTTCGGCGCCGAGGTGACGGGTGTGTGCAGCACCCGCAACGTCGACCTGGTCCGGTCGCTCGGCGCCGACCACGTCGTCGACTACACCGAGACCGACTTCACCCGCACCGGGAAGCGCTACGACGTCATCCTCGACAACGTGGAAGCCCAGCCCCTGGCGGCTGTCCGCCGAGCGCTGACGCCCACCGGCACCCTCATCCCCAACAGCGGACGCGGCGGCCGCTGGCTCGGCCCCCTCGGCCGGATCGTCAAAGCGCGCGTGCTGTCCGGGTTCACCCGTCAGCAGCTGAAGCCCTTCACGTCGGTCGGGAAGCGCCAGGACCTGCTCACCCTGGCCGACCTGCTCACGACCGGGCAGGTCACGCCCGCCATCGACCGCACGTACCCCCTCGACGAAGCAGCCGACGCCCTCCGCTACATCGCGGCCGGCCACACCCGAGGGAAGGTCGTCGTCACCGTCTGACGACCGCAGCGACGAGAACGACCCAACCCATGCGTGTGCACGCCCAAACCTGCCGCCACTCCGGCGGACGAACCGCTCCTCTCGAAAGTAAGAACCGATGACCATCCCAACGAAAACCCCGAACCTGCTCGACAACCCGCCGGTCATCCGACCGCAACGAAGGAGTAAGAGATGAGATCACCGAAGAACACCGCCACCACGCCAGCCCGCAGTTGGTTCGTTCGAGGCCGGCTCGTCGGTGCCGCGGCGATCGCGTTCGCGCTGTTGGTGGTGATAGAGAACGTGTTGTTTGCGGTAACGGGCGCGCTGCCCTACGGCGCTCCGATCGAGGAAGTGCTGGCCTACTACGCGGCCAACCGCGACGCGGTCGCGATCGTGTCCGGTCTGGTAGCCCTGTACCTGCCGCTGCTGCTCGTGTTCGTGACGGGCCTGCACGGCCTCGTGGAGCGGCGCGGCGGAGCGGGCGCTGACTGGTCGCGCCTCGCCTTGGCCGCTGGCGCGACGCTGTCGGCCATCTTCGTGCTTGTCAACGTCCTGCAGATCGGGCTCGCGCTCTCCGCCGGCGGGCTCGCCGAGCCGACGCCCGCGTTCGGGCTCGTCTGGCAGATTCACGCGGCGGCGTTCGCGCTGGCGCTGCCGATGCTCGGCACCACCTGCATCGGCTCGGCCCTCGCCGCGCACGCGAGCGGGCTGACTCCGGCTTGGCAGCGCCTGCTGGGCATGGTGGGCGGGAGCCTGCTGCTCGCCGCGGGGCTGGGCAACCTCGCGATCGCCGACGGCTCGCCGCTGATTTTCGTCGGGCTCCTAGGGTTCGTCGCCTGGCTCGTCTGGCTGCTCGCGACCGGCGTGCGCCTCGTCCGGTCGTGACCGAGATGAGGGCGGCGCCGAGGTTGCGCACGCTGGCGAGGACTCCGTGGAGGGCCGCCCGGGGATGGCAGCCACAGCCTCGAATTCGACCACCCGTGCGTATTCACGCCCAAACCTGCCGCCACTCCGGCGGGGAGACCGCTCCTCTCGAAAGAAGAACCGATGACCATCCGAACGAACACCCCGAGCCTGCTCGACAACCCGCCGATCCCCGTGCAGGCCAAGCTCACGGCAGCTTGGACCAGCTTCATGTTCTTCTACATCTACGTCGACTACCTCCACCTCTACAAGGGGGCGGCGGTTCACTGGCAGGCTTCATTGATCCATTGATCTGTATTCCTCCCCGGTGTGCCGTAGGACTTCACCCTCTGTGATCACGGAAGCCGTTGGGGTCGGAG
>NZ_JBFAOQ010000031.1:0-85825 GCF_040675285.1 Nonomuraea sp. NPDC049625
CAGCCCCAGCGCAATCGGCGACATCGCCCGCGCCGCCCTTGTCCTCACCCACTTCGAGCACAACTACCTACCAGCAATTCGCTGAGATCACTTCAGTGTCGCAGTGGAAGAAGTCACATGCCAAGATCCCCTCGGCCTGAGCACGCAGGAACTCACTCCAGGTTGGTCCCGCGCGCCGCGGCGCCGGGTCGATGCCTGCCTTCTTCAAGATCAGCCACCCCGTGGAGGCCCCCACCCGGCAGCCCAGAGAGGCGAGCCCCCCAGCGATCCGCCGGTAACCCCACCGCGGATTCTCCCGAGCCAAACGAAGTACCAAGGCCCGGACGGAGGCGCGGATGGGAGATCGACCCTGCCTACCGCGCTTGAAGGTCCAGCGCCGCCGCACCAGATCCGCATGCCGGCGCAACAGCGTGCCCGGCGTCACGAACAACCGCCGACGACCCGCTGAAGATAGCAGACGCGCCAGCGCACTGATCACCGCCCGATCGGCCCACGACGGCCGAGGTCTTGCCACCTGCCGACGCAACACCGCGAGCTGATGACGAAGGACCAGAATCTCCGCATCCTTCGACCTCTGCGAGCGACCCAGCAGCACCACCTACCCCGCGAGCCGAACCAACCAGCTGCAACGCCATGAACAGCGATCATGCCCGCCAGCGCGGAAACGCCAAACCCCAGATCAGCCCGCTGGCTGAGTTTCGGGCACCCACAGGTCCACGCCGCGCTCGTTCTCGTCCATTTCGAACACCGGCAGTTCAGCTGAAACTCAGCGATAAGACGTCATCGGCCAAGGCGCTGGTACACCGCGCCCCACGGGTCAGAATGAATGATCGTCTGGCCAATCTCGGGACGCTGGCGCTCGATGGGCGTCTTCCGTGACGAATTCTCCACGCATATGGTGACGGCCAGCCTACGCGTATACCTATCGTAATGGACGTGCCAGTGGGGCCCCCTAGGGCCCCCTATGATTCGTCCAGGGGCCCCTATGCATTCCCTAGGCCATGTGCGCGGCTGACCGGCGATGGTACGAAAGCGTTCGTGACCAAGCGAAAAATATTATCCCTGACATCCAGCGGAATTCTCGGCGCGGTCGCGCTCACCGCGGGCCTGGCGACCGCGGCCCCGGCGGGCGCGACACTTGCGCCGGTCTGGGACCACCTGTCCTTTCCCTACGGATACACCGAATCCGAGAAGCAACTCAAGGAACTCAACGATGTCGCCGCGCTGAGCGGCACCCAAGCTTGGGCTGTGGGGCAGGTGCGGATGGAGGGCCGGCCGTACCCGCCGCCGGGTGTGGTCTGCCCCGATCTGTTTCGCTGGAACGGTCAGAAATGGGTGAACGACCGGCCGGATATCACCTGCCGGGGCGCGCTGACCTCGGTGTCGGCCGCCGCGGAGAACGACGTGTGGGCCACCGGTTCGACCATTGCCTACCACTGGGACGGTACGGCCTGGACGCTCATTCCGTACCCGACCGAACAGAACAACCCTTTCTACCTTGATGATGTCGCCGCGGTGGGCGGCACTGCCTTCGCGGTCGGCAGGTCCGACCAGTCGAGCGGTGAGGTTTCCACGGCGGGCGTGATCCGCTGGGACGGCACCGCCTGGCAGAAGATGAGCCTCCCGCCGCTCGCGGGCAACACCGACCTGAGCGCGGTGCATGCTCTGGCGCCGGACGACGTCTGGGCGGTCGGCACCACCAACCGCTACGGACCGAGCGCCGATGCGCACACCCTGGTGCTGCACTGGGACGGCCACACCTGGTCCCGGCTGCCGGATCCGCCGAAGGAAGCGCTGGTCGAGACCACCCTGGACGCGGTGGCCGCGCGGCCCGGCGAGGTGTGGGCGGCCGGTCAGCGGACCACCTACGAGGCCAACGGCTTTTCGGTCAAGAAGCGCGAGGCGTTCGCCATGCGCTGGAACGGTAGCGAGTGGACGGTGACGCCGACCCCGGCGACCACCGGCTGGTACGGATCCTCCATCACCTCGCTGGCCTGGAACGGCACCGAGGTGTGGGCCGGAGGCAGCGGGCAGGACGACGCCACCGCGCGCAGCGTCGGTGTGCTGCTGCGCTGGAACGGCACTGCCTGGCAGCAGGCGCCGAAACCGCCCCTCCTTGACGACTACCGGATCAAGCAACTCGGAGCTGTGCCGGGCGGCGGCCTGTGGGCCACCGGCTACGGCACCAGGGAGACCGACGAGCACGCCAAGGGCCAGTTCCTGGCCCGGATCACCGGCTGAACCTTCCTCCCTGCGATGGCGTGGGTGATGTGCGCGAGCTGACCGCTGCTCGCACCGCCGCCGCGCTCGGGGCGCAGGTCGTTGTGCTGGCCAAATGCGAAGCCTCACGCGCCGACTACGAGCGGAGGGCCCCGGCCGGGGTTCGGGTGCTGGTCAACTGCCGTGACGTGCTGCTGGAGCAGTTGAAGGACGCCGACCTGCTGGTGGGCGCGGTCCTGGTCTCCATCTACGACACCTCGCCCATGATCACTGACGCGGATTGGGGTGATGCGGCCCGGCGCGGTCATCGTCGACGCCACCTGCGGCTACGGGCCCGGCTATCTGCCGGCTGCGGGGCCGGTCCAGCAGCCTGGCGATGAGCCCCGCTTGGTGGGAGGCATCCTCCACATCAAGGTCGACACGTGGCCGGCGCTGGTGCCGGCGACGGCCGCCTACACCAGCAACGCCGCCACATACCTGGTGAGGCTCGCCCGCGTTGTGCTCCTGGGAGAAGAGGACCCGGTCGTCCAGGCCGCGCAGATCTCCCGAGCCGGCCAGCTGACGCACCCGGTGCCCCTCCAGCACGCCCGCTTCTATATAGCGCAGCCATGACCGCCAGCACCGCCCCCGCCGTTACGGCCGGTCAGGCGCTGACCGAGAGGGGTTACGAGGAACGGGCCGCCACCTACGCAGCGGAGATTGCATCACTAGCGCCGCCGCCGGAAGGCCGGCGCCGCGCCGGACAGCGACTCCTCGGCCGACATTCCCCACGACGTGCCCGCCGCGTTCACCGCCGGAGCGCTCCTCGGCGTGGCCACCGACTGGCTCGAGCGCGGCTGCCCGCGCATCCCGGCCGAGATGGCCGCCCTGACCTGGCCCCTCCTTGTCACCGGCCCGTCCTTCTGAACGCATGCCCGGGAGGAGGGTGAGCAGGTACGCGGAGTGGACCCTGGCAGGAGCGGCGCAGGTGGCGAGGTCGACGACGGCCAGGCCCAGGCGGGTGCGGAAGATGGCGTGTCCAGGCTCTGTCTTACCGACGAGGTACCGTTCGATCATCAGGGCGGTCTCCCGGTCGGCGTGCGGGTTGTCCACGAGGTGGCGCAGCACCTCCAGGCACGCGGAAACTTGGGCTTCCCACGACTACGTGATCATGCTGCCGTCCAGCACGGTCTGGGCGGCGTCCGCGTCCCTGTCGAGGTAGGGGTTCACGATCTTTACCTGGCGGCCGTCCAGCAGGTGCGGGCCGATCCCCTTGTCCTGTTCGACGTGGGCGGAGCGCTTCCTGCCACCGGCCGAGGCGCACGAGGGCGCGGGTGCCTTCGGACAGGTAGACGCGATACGCCCAGATGCGCAGCTCCTGCTGCTCCTGCGGGCTGTCGATCAGGTCCTGGGTCGGCAGCGACCGGCCCTCGATGATGGCAAGAGTGTTGGTCTGCAGGGCGTGGTAGAGGGTGCTGAGTGAGGCCCACGCCGTCTCGGCGTCGCCTCCCCGGATGCGCAGCCGTGCCAGGTTCACGACGGGTTCGAGCATGCGCGTGGCTTGCCGGACGGTGAGCTGGCCAGCGTTGCGGTAGGGGGCGATCTGCCGCCGGCACAGTTCCCGCGCCAGTTCGGGCAGGCCGCAGTCGCTGGCAATCAGGGCGGCCCGATTGAGCGCTCGGGCAGCGCCGAGAAGCGGGTCGGCGGCGTCCTCGATGTCGCGAGCGAGAGTACGGACCTCGGCCACCCGCTCGGCGAGGGGCGGGTACGTGGGGCGCGGCCGGTCAACCAGCGGGCGAGCTGGGCCATATCGGCCGCCGTCATGGCCTCCCGGCGAAGAAGAGCGCTTCGGGATGATGCGCTCTCTGCGGGCCGGGACACCGAGTGGGCTGGCTGATCTGCGTGGTGAGCCACTCGGGCCATAACGGCTGTCTGGCGCGCCGGCCGGGATGAGCCGCGTTGCCGTCCGCCTGATGATCGACATATTCGTCGAGCGCGACCTGCCCCGCCGTGAACGGCGCAGCGCCCGCCGCGCAGTATCAGGTGCGTTCTGGAGGCCGCTGCGCGGGGGAGGTGGTTGACCTGTCGCCGTCTGAGCTGTCGTGGCACCGGTCTTGGTGAGATTCGCGGGGGGAGGGGGTGTGGCCGTCAGCGAGGATGGCCAGGATGCGGTCGGCGTCGGTGAGCAGGCTGCCGCTGAGGGCCCAGCCAGTGGGGTGGTTCACGTGGCCGTGCCGGATCTGGCTGGTCATCTGCTCGTGGATGCGGGCGGCCTGGGCGCGGGCGCGGCCCAGCAGAATGCGCGTGCGGACCGGGTCGCCGCCGCGTGCGCTCGTGCTGGTCAAGGTGTCGGCCAGCAGGTCGAGCAGGTCGGCGTAGTCGCGGGCGTAGTCGTGACTGACGTCCTGGATCGTGGTGACCGGCGCACGAGAGGTGCTGTGGTGGTCGAGGGGGAACAGGGCGTGCACGATGGCGCGGACATGCGTGGCGAGCCTGGCCAGCATTTGCAGGGTCTGCTGTGCAGTCTGGTCGTGGCCGGTATCCGGTCGGTCGGCGCGCGGTCGGCGACGCAGGCGGTGGCGCAGGTTGTAGCGGTGGCTTTCTGCGCTGTCGGCCACGGCGGAGGTGGCGGTGGCCAGGTACTCATCCAGCCGGTGGGCCTGGCGCTTCCAGTCTGGCAGCGCCGAGAGGTCCCAGCCGTCGCGCAGCCCGTTGGCTATCGCGGTGAGCAGACCGGACACCTCGCGGGCCAGGCGCCGCACGGCGACGTTGGGGCGGTCGCGATACAGCGGCGGCCACAGCACCGTGTTGACGATCGCCCCGCACAGCGCCCCGGCGGCGGTGGCCACCACGTAGGCGGCCAGGTAGCGGTCTTGGGAGGCGGCGCCGAAGGAAAGCATGAGCACCGCGGTGGTGGCCACATCGCTGCCGTAGCGGCCCATCCGGTGCCAGCGCGCGGCCACCAGCGCCGGCGGCACGACCAGAATCAGGCTGAGCACGCCCAGGCCGAGCAGGTGCCCGATGCTGCCGGCCAGGATCACCCCCGCGGCGACCGCAGCGACCCGGCGCAGCCCGTTGGTCAATGTCTGGTACACGGTGGCATGCACCATGATCACCGCGGTGGCCGGGGCGATCCAGGTAGCCTCGGTCGGCAGCAACCGGCTGGCCAGCAGCCAGGCCAACACCGCCGCCAAGGTCGCCTTGGCGATCTGCCGCACGTGCAGCCGCTGATGCGATCCTGGCCTGGCCAGCCCTTGAGCCTGAGCGCGGACATAGGACGTCTCCCGCCTGGCCGCGGCGGACAGACGGTGCACCCAGGCGCGGTTCATCGAATCTCCTTGATCCTGGAGACCCTGTCCTTCAGGGTGGGGAAGCGTGGTACCCCTGTGACAGGACCGAACACACGAACGATACCTAACCGACCTTCCCAGCAACTGGTGGGACGTGGCGCAGCTGATGAAGCGGGCCCACAAGTACCGCTTCAACCCGACCCCTGATCAGGACGAACAGCTCGTTCGGACATTTGGGTGCGCAGGTCTGGTCTACAGCAAGGCGTTGGAAGAGCGCACCCGCGCCTACGCCCTGGAGGGTCGCCGGGTCTTCTATGCGGAGTCGTCGGCGGCGCTGACGGCGTGGAAGCGCAGCGGCGCCTACGACTCCCTGCCGGAGGTGTCGTCCGTGCCGCGGCTGCAGGTGCTGCAGCACCTGCGGGCGGCGTTCGCCAGCTTCTTCGCCAAGCGGGCCGGATATCCGGCGTTCAGGAGCAGGAAAGAAAGCGCAGGCGTCGGCGGAGTACACCCGCCAGGTCACCCAGCCGCCCGCCCACCTGACGACGGCCGAGGCGGACCTGCGGCACAAGCTGCCACCTCCGCAGTGACGACCACGAGAGCCGCATCCGCCGCCGGGAGGCGCATCCTCTGGCTCGCCGCAGGCGCGGCCGCCGGCCTAGGATCGCTCGACACGGTTGCGATCGCAAGGGCGTCTACCCGTGGTGCGGCGGGTATGGCGGCTGCACGTAATGCACCTGCTGCACCGGCAGGTGCCGCGTCACCCGCCACCCGATGAATGTCACCGGAATCGCGACGAACAGCCACATCCCGAACGTGATCAATACAAGCCACCAGTGGATGAACACCCACAGGAGGATGTGGATGACCGCCGCAATCGGGTTGAACTCTTTCACCGTCGTGTACTGCATCGGCCCGTACTGAGGGCCCGGCATCGGCGCCGGCATGTACGGCTGTGGCTGGTAGGGCTGCTGATACTGCGGCCCAGACTGGCCGTACTGCCGTCCGTACGGGTCCTGCGGCTGCTGGGGGAAGCCCATGATGCTCCTGATCGTGGACGGCTCGTTTGGGACGTTCCAAGCATCTCGCTGGTGGATGTGGATCACGTGTCCACATCCGAACATCTCCTCGGCGGCGGTGACCGTTACGAGCAAAGGGAGCGTTGTTGACGACGATGGCCGCCTGTCCAAGATCGACGCCAAGGGGCGGTCGTCGACGAAAGTGTCCAGCCGGGCGGCGTGGTCGGGGATGAAGTCGCCGAGCCGGGCAGAGTCGCCGTCATCGGAGACGGACGGCGCGTCCAGGGACAGAGTGCTGTAGGCACTGGAGGCGTGCTCGCTCCCCTCGTCGATGGTGCTGCCGACCGATTGGCGAGCCCGTCGGTATGGAGCAGCAACATAGTGCCGAGCGCTGAGGCCCACGACGTCGCCAGCGGGTGGTAGGGCCGACCCTGGCGGGCAGGAGAGGGTCCTCCTGGAGGAGCAGCCATGGCGCATGACGACCGAGATCCTTCCACCCCGCCCGTCCCCGAGCCTGGCGCGGGCGTGGCCGGACGTGGAAACGGCAGGCGGAGTGTTTCCGCCTGCCGGATCTCAATGCCCCGTCAGAGGCGCCGATGTCAGGGCAGCAGCGCGGCGGCCTTGACCGTGTGCAGGTGGATCACGATGTCGAAGGACTCGCCGAGAGCGACCTTGGTGGCCTGTTCGGGTGACCAGAAGCCGCCGCCGATGAGACGGGTGGGGCGGCTTTCGGCCAGCCAGGTCCGTGCGAGCTGGGGCGCGGTGCGGGTGTCGAGGATGAAGTCGCGGTAGCGGACCTGGTCCAAGACGTACTCGTTGTAGTCGCTGCCGGCGGCGTCCACCGAGCCCTTGCACGTGAGGGGCCGCTCAGCCGGGCGTGAACCGGCCGGGCACTCGCCCTTGTCGATCAGGAAGTTGTAGCCGCCCTGGTCGAAGGAGGTGCCGGCGGTGACGAAGCGGCGGCCCAGACGCTCGCGCAGGACGCCGCCCATCGGGGCGGGGACGAACATCGTGTCGATCGGGGTGTAGCTGATGTGCGCGTTCAGCCCCGACATCTGGATCTTGTGGCCGGTCGTCTTGTTCCACCAGATGACGTTGTCGGCCATGGCCTTGTCCCGGTAGACCTGCGCCTGGCGGCGGCCCTCGGCGGTGGCCTGGTCGAAGGCGAAGTCGGTGAAGGTCTGCGACAGAGCCCGGGCGTGCTGCAGCGCCCACCGGTAGTCTTCGGCGCCCGCTCCGGGCGCCTGCTTGGCAAGCAGTTGCAGGGCCTTGGTGGCGCGCTGGGCGTGGTCCTGGCGGGTGGCCAGCGGCTGGGACAGGGCCAGGCCCATGTACTCACCGGCGTTGGGGGTGGTGGGCCGCAGTCCGTCGTACAGCTGGGTGAACTGCTCCAGCAGGTCGGGGTGGTGCTGCTTGACGTAGGCGAGGACCTTGTCGAACAGCACGTCGCCGGGGTAGAGCAGGTCGGCGCCCATGAACTGGACCTTCGCCTTGTGGGTGGCGTTGTAGGAGCGCATCCAGGTGATCAGGCCGAGGAACTCGCGGTTGTCGAACAGGTCGTAGGGGCCCTTGACCTCGTCGTGCATGATCGTGCGCGGGTCGCCCTTGCCGTACAGGACGAAGTCGTTCAGCCGCACGCCGGTGCTCCAGCTCAGCTCCCGGGCGAAGGTCGTGAAGCCCTTCTCGGTCACCAGGTAACGCAGCAGCCGCTGGTTGAGGGTGTAGAACTCGGCGGTGCTGTGGGTGGCCTCGCCCACGCCGACCACCTGCGCGCCCGCCACCATCGCGCCGAACGCCTTCAGGTCACGCTGGTCTGCCTGGGAGGTGGCGGAAGCCAGCGGCTTGGCCACCTCGTCGAGCGCGGCGACGACCTTCGCCTCACCGGTGTCGGCGGCGGCGGAGGTGGAGGTGGTGGCCACGGTGGCGGCGGCCAGGCCGACGGTCAGGGCCGTGGCCCAGGTCCTGCTGTTCATGATGGTATTTCCATTGTCTGAGAGGTTGTTGACGGATGTAACCCTCGGGGCGGGCGCCGACAGCCGCCTGACAGGACGCTGACGGTGCTCGGCGAGCCTGTCAGCGCAAGCCGGTCACGGCCGGACCCACGGGGCCTGGACGGCGGAGGTCGTCGCCGCCGTACGGCCGTGGTCAGACGCGCGGACCGAGGAAGCAGCCGCCTGAGGCGTCGATGACCTGTCCGGTCACCCAACCGCCCGCCTCGGAGGCCAGGAAGGCGACCACCTCGGCGATGTCGGCGGGCTGACCCACCGGGGGGATCGCGTTGCCGCTGCCCACCATCTGCTGGACCTGCGGGTTGTCGATCATCCACGGGTTCATGTCGGTCACGGTCGGGCCGGGCGCGACGGCGTTCACGGTGATGCCTCGCGCGCCGAGGGTCTGCGCGAGAGAACGGCTCAGCACCTCGACGGCGGCCTTGCTCATCGCGTACGGCTGCTCGGGCATCGCGATCCTGGTCGCGGCGGTGGTCAGGTTGATGATCCGCCCGCCGTCGTTCAGCAGGGGCAGGGTCCGCTGGATGATGAACAGCGGGGCTTTGGTGTTGATCGCGATCAGCCGGTCGAACGCCTCCGGGGTGATCGTCTCGATCGTCTCGGCGGTGATGGCGGCGTTGTTGACCAGGATGTCCAGCCGCACCTGACCGGTCCCGTCGCCAAGACCGGCCTCCAGGGCGGCGAACAGGGTGTCGACGTCGCCGGGCACCCCCAGCTCAGCCCGGACAACGAAGGCCTGGCCGCCGTCCTTCTCGATCAGCTGCGCGGTCTCGCGGGCGGCCGTCTCGTTGTTGCCGTAGTGCACGGCCACCAGCGCCCCATCGGCCGCCAGCCGCCGCGCGATGGCCCGTCCGATGCACGCGAGGCACCGGTGACCAGGGCTGTCCTGCCCATCAGGCTCGTCATTGTGTTGCTCCAGGAAGGTCTGGTTCTGACGGCTCAAGGATGGAGGCGGGTGATCAGCCGCATCAATGACGCAGAACGCGGTGCAGCGTCAACATGACGCTAAAGGTAAGGAGATCATGGAGCTTCGGGACATCGAGATCTTCCTGGTGCTGGCCGCAGAGCTGCACTTCGGACGTACGGCGGATCGGCCCTGCACCCGATGTACGACGGCATGCGTGACGGCCTCGAACGCGCCATGCGCGCCGCACAAGGAAAGACGCACGTCCTGCGGGTGGGCATGGTCAACGCCAACCACGAAGATCTGCGTCCGCTGTTCGACGCTTTCGAGGCCCGCCACCCGACGAGCGACGTGAAATTTCGTTACGTCAACTTCGGTGACCCCTTCGGCCCGCTGCGGGCGGGAGCGGTCGATGTGCAGATCGTCTGGCTCCCCGTCCGGGAGACGGACCTCACCGTGGGCCCGGTCGTCTACATCGAACCCGTCGTCCTCGCGATGGGGACCGGCCACCGGCTCGCGGGGCGGCGGTCGGTCTGTTACGAAGATCTGGCAGACGAGGTCGTCATGGGCGGCGCCAAGCCGGACTACTGGCGCGACGTGCTCGTTCCCCGGCACACCCCGAGTGGCCGGTCGATCCCGATCGGACCCACCGCCACGAGCTCAGCGGAGATGATCTCTCTGCTGAACAACGGTGAGGCGGTCTCTCCCGTACACGCGCACGCGGTGGGCGCTGATCTGGCGCACGGCCACTGAGACCGACGCCATCCGGTCCTTGGCGCGGGCCGCCTAGGAACTCGGCGCGCTCGATGCACCTCAACCCTCGATCCTGCCGCCGTAGGGGCGTTCCAGGCGGCGGGGCAGCGAAATCTGGATGAGCGAACTGGCAGAGCGCAGCCTGCCCTTGAGCGGGTACCGCTCGAATATTGAGTTGCGCGCACTGAAATCCTCGATCACCGTTTACGGTTCGGACGGCCCGACTTTGCAACACATCATGTCCGTGCTGACCGCGACATCGTGGTGAAGGTGCTCGCCGCCGGAAAGGACCCCAAGACCTGCCGAGCTGGCGAACTCGCCCAAGGCGAAGCGGTCACCGTCGGCGCCGACCACGGCGCCCGCGAGATCCTCCGCACCATGGCCAGCCACAAGGTACGCCGCCTGCCCGTCATCGACGGACACAAGCTCGTCGGCATCGTCGCCCTCGCCGAGGTGGCCAAAACCGTCCCGGACGCCACCGCAGGCGACCTGCTCGAATCCCTCACCTCCGACTGGCGGCGGTGTCGGCGCTACCCTTGCAGACCGTCCTGCGAGGGTATGAGCTGATCCTGCGGATCTCCCAGCCCGGCGCCGCTCACCTGGTCAGGCGGCTTGCGGAACAGTGCTGGATCACGAATGATCGAACGACTCTCCAAGGAGCAGCGTGAACACCTGGTGACGATCGCGGTAGCGCTGTTCGGCACCGAGGCGCGCCAGTTCCCGGCGACTCGCCGACACGCAGCCGCTCTGAGCGACTTGCGTACCGGTTCTCAATCCGTCGGGTCCTCTTGATCAACATCCGGTCCTGTTCAGAACCTACAAGCCGCAGGGTATCGTGCCTGTCCCCGCACAGGACCGTGCTCGGGGTGGTACATCATCGTCTTCCTGCGGAAACCCATGGGACGACTCGTTCGGCGGCGGCCTTCATGCCGTTTACTTCTCCGACCAGGGGTATGGGCCGTGAGCCGGACCGAGTGGATCAACGCCTGGAGGCCTTCAACATGCGAGCCGTTGTCGTCAACTGCATCTTGGAACCGGCTCCGGCGCCGACGAACACCGGCGCGCCGGCCGACCTGGTCGCTGACGAACTGCACGGCCGGGGAGTCACGGTCGAGACGTACCGAGCGGTCGACCAGAACATCCCGCCGGGAGTGCAAACCGATATGGGGGGAAGGTGACGGATGGCCGCGGATTCACCGGAGCCTGCCTCCGTGCCCAAATCCTCATCGTCGTTCCCCACCTGGGTGGGCACCCGTCTTCGCTGACCCAGCGGGTGATCGAGCGGATGGAGGCGATGTTGTCGGAAACAGGCGACGGCGGGCTTCCAGTCGCCCTACAACCGCGTGGCCGGAGTGGTGGTCACCGGCAATGAGGACGGCGCCCATCATGTGATCAGCGAGATCGCCGTGCGCTGCGGGACATCGGCTACACGGTGCCCGGCCAGGCGTGGACCTGCTGGCACCTCGGACCCGGGGCGGGACCTGACTATCCGGAGTGCGAGCAGGGGCGCGATTGGTCGCACAAGACCGGCCGCGCAATGCCCTCGAACCTGTACGCCGTCGCGCAGGCCCTTGCCGCCAAGCCCATACCGACCTCGCCGGAGTAGCGCACATGTACCGTAACGCTTCGCGGCACCGAGACCTCACAGGTGAGCTCGGGCTGAACCGGCCCGGTTACCTGAAAACTCAAATCCCCCTATGCATATTCGGCCAGATGGTGGCTGACCACCAGGCCTTGGCCTATCGGCGGGGCGCCATCGTCCGTATTTTCCGCGCTGAAAGGTCCAAACCATTGTTACGCATGCATCACCAGCACCACGCCGGTGTGACTGTGATCGTGCTGGCCGGAGAGATCGACCTGGCCACCGCTCCTCAATTGCACGACTTCATCAATGAAGTCCGTCAGACGCCTGCCGACCATCTGGTCTTCGATATGGCTGAGGTCACTTTCGTGGACAGCAGCGCCCTGCGTGTGTTGCTGGACGCCTTCTCCTTGGCTCAGCAGCACGGCGGTTCCGTCCACCTGACTGCACTGCGTGGCTCGCCCGCCCGGCTCATAGAGATCACCAAGGTCGGGGAACACTTGCGACTGCATACCAGTACCGAAATCGCTCTGGCGGCCATTTGTATTATGCCGGACCTGCCCGCGCCTACTCGCGACGCCTCCGGTGTCCCGGGACCTTGCTCTTCATGACGCGAGGCGGGTTCTATAGGAGACCGCAGCGCTCAGAATTCCGGCATTCAGGTTCGCTTTCACGTGCCTGGCCGCCATCGCCAGTGGCGGTGCCGTACAGGGGCGGCGTACGTGGCCGGGGTTATGCGCGGAAGGCATCACCCGGTATGCGAACAGATGATGTCCTCGCGGAGGTGCAGCCGGCCCAGTAGAACGCCCTCGCGCAATGCCCACGGGCAGATCCGTAGGTACGTCGGGCCAGGGCGGCAATTGTGGCGTCGGCGACGATCGCGCCGGCCATGATCTGGCTGGCGCGGGGCGCCGATCAGAAAGCCGGGCACGTTGCGCAGGTGTCTTGCCGGCCAGGAGTGTGATGACTGTGCGAAGGTCGTCCCGGCGCAGCGTACGCGAGGTGTGAGGTCCGCTCTTGCCCTTCGGCGCGCCGCACAGCCGGGCGAGTTGGTAGAAGGTCCCGGACGTGGCCACAACGGCACCCGGGTGGGCGCGGTGGCGAGAGAGACCTCGGTCCGGCCAGCGCTGACTCGACATGCTCGCGCAGCCGCTGGAAATGCTTCCTCTTGACGTGACAGGCATTGGCGCCTCAGGCGTCCGGCTCCGAGAGGCAGGGACAGTGCCACGTCGGGATCCTCACGAGTCCCGTACGCGATCTCCATGGATCCGCCACCGATGTCAGCCAGCGACCACGCCGGGAAACACCTGCCCCTCGGCCTCCACCAGCGCCACCGGCACGCCCATGATGCCGGCCGCCGGCCGGCCGACCACGGGGCGCCGACGACAACCCGCCCCGGCGCCCCGTGGTCGGCCGGCCTGACCACGGCGGAGTCTCGATCGGCTCGCTCACCGGCCGCGCCTGCCCGGCCTCAGACCGCCGTAGCTGTGCGGGAGTTCGTGGTGGCCACGTCCTTCCATGTCGTGGCGGTGGCGAAGTCGACCATCGTGAGCATGCGAAGAGGCCGAACGACCCGGAGAGAGCCAGGTCCGTGACGCTCACCCGGCCACCCGGACCGCGCCGCCCGACGCAGCACGCCCAGAGTGTCATGGACGTGGCGGATGTCTGCTCGTTTCCGGCCCGAGGCTCAGGGCAGGGGCCCCGTCATGGCTACCCTCCTGTGGATCATCGCCGTCATCCTCGTCATCGCCGGCATCTACGTGCTCCTGGCCCGCCGCGACATCCTGTGGGGCATCGTCCTGATCGTCGTCGGGCTACTGGTCGGCCCCGGCGGTGTGAGCATCTTCAACGTCTGACCTTCGGCCACAGGTCCTGGCCGCCACCGGCTCCGGGTGTGCTCGAGGAATCGGTGCCGGCTGCTCGAGAAGGCTCCTGCAGGCCCTGAGCCTTCCGGGAGCCGTGCTGTGCCGAGTGCCGACCCGGGGCTCTAGTCCTCTCCCGCGGCCCCATCACACGTTGTGAGGGCCGCCGGGGTGGGGGGTGACCAGCGTGCAGGTGCTGTTCGCTGATGGGCCTGCGCCACGGGAGGGTACCGGCGCCCCGCCGACGCTCACCCCGCCCGAACCATCCCGTCTGAACCATTCCCCAAGGAGGCCGTCCATGGACGCCATCGTGATGCTCAAAGACGACCACAAAACCGTGGAGAAGCTGTTCAAGCAGTTCGAGAAGACCGACTCTGAGGCCCATCAGGACAAGCAGCGAATCGTGGCCGAGGTCATCGAGGAACTGACCGTCCACACCTACATCGAGGAGACGATCTTCTACCCGGCCGCCCGCTCAGGCGCCCCCGACACCACCGATCACGTCCTGGAGAGCGTCGAGGAGCACCACGTCGTCGTCTGGATGCTGTCAGAGCTCAAGGACCTCGACCCCGCCGACGAGCGCTACGACGCCAAGATGACCGTCTTGATGGAGAACGTCCGCCACCACATCAAGGAAGAAGAGCAGGACTGGTTCCCCGAGGTCCGCCAGGCCATGGGCCGCACCCGGCTGCGGGAGTTGGGCGAGCAGATGGCCAAGGCCAAGAGCGACGCTCCCCGTGATCCCCTCGCCATCCCCAGCGCCTCGCAGTAACGACGCGTTCGATCATCGCCCAGGCCGGCTCCGGTTCGCCTCGACCAGGTCCACGTCATCCGCCTGGCCTAGGGATCGGCCGGGTTCTGGCCTGTAGGCCGTACCAGGCAGGTCTCGTACGCCAGGATCACGAGCTGGGTGCGGTTCCGCAGCCCGAGCTTGTTGATCATGTGGGTGATATGGGTCTTGACGGTGTGCGGGCTGATGAAGAGCCGCCGCGCGATCTGGCTGTTGGACTGCCCTGCGGCGACCAGCCTGATGACTTCGTGCTCGCGTGGGGTCAGCGACGCCAGCCGGGTGCGGAGGTCTTGACCGGGCCGTGGCCGGTGGGCGAACTGCTCGATCACCCGGCGGGTGACGCCCGGAGAGAGCAACGCCCCGCCGGCCGCGACCGACCGGACGGCGCTGCGCAGCTCATCGCCGCCGATCTCTTTGGTGAGGAAACCACTGGCGCCGAGGCGTAGTGCCTCGAAGACGTGTCCGTCGGTGTCGAACGTGGTCACGACGATCACGCGGCAGTTCGGTACGTGTGCCAGGAGGCGTTCGGTGGCGGCCAGGCCGTCGAGGCCGGGCATACGGATGTCCATCAGCGCCACGTCGGGCCGATGCGTACGAGCTTGGTGTACGGCTTCGTCGCCGGTGGCGGCCTCCGCGGTCACCGTGATGTCGCGTGCTCGGCCGAGCAGGGTGCGGAACCCGGCCCGTACGAGGGCCTGGTCGTCGGCGATCAGGCCGGTGATGGTCATGCGGCCGGTCCAGGAGGTGTGGGGATGACGGCCCGCACGGCGAATCCGCGCTCGGCGGGACCGGCGGTCAGAGCTCCGCCCAGGGTCGCGACGCGTTCCCGCATGCCGTCGATGCCGTGTCCGGTGTCCGTCGCGCCCTCGCGTGTGACGGTACGGCCGTCGTCGGAGACGATGACCTGGACCTCGCCCGGCGTGTGCCGGATGACGACCTCGGCGTGGCGGGCGTCCGCGTGCTTTACGGTATTCGTCAGCGCTTCCTGGACCACGCCATCCAGGCGAGCGGCGCCGGCACAGGCGCGCCCTCCTGCCGGACGGCCACCTCCAGCCCGCAGGGCGTAGCCGTTCCACCAGGGCGGACAACTCGCCGCCTGCACCCTCGCCGTCGTCGCGAAGCGCGCCGATCAGCGCGCGCAACTTCGTCATGGCCTGCCCGCGCACCCGCTGCGCGGTCAGTACCGCCTCCCTGACCATGTCCGGGTCGTCGAAGGCGTCCTCGGCCACCGTGAACTGCACCCCGAGTACGGCCAGCGTGTGCGCGACGACATCGTGCACATCACGCGCCAGCGCCATCCGCTAGGCGGCCCGCAGCCGGGCTTGCGTCTCCTCCTTCAACCGCCGCTCGGACCGGTAGGCGGCGGACGCGGCCAGGACCAGGCCCAGCCAAAGGGCCTCGCCGCCGAGCGCCCGACCTGCCACGGCCGACCCCGCCACCAGATACAGCGTCCCGAGACCGACGGCCCACGCGAGGTGCCCGCGCTGCGCCGCGCGTCCGTACGCCAGGCTGGCGGGCCATACCCACGCACCGGCGGTCAGGCCCGCCGCGGCCAGCCCGAACATCAGGGTCGCGGAGGCGGCCAGCGCGCCCACCGGCCACCGTTGCCCGGCCGCCGGCAAGAGGGGCAGGCACACCGCCAGGCAGATGATCCCCGCGCTCGATGCCCGGTCCCCGAGCAACAGGCTGCCCGCGACGACGCCGAGCCCGGTCGCCACGGCCGACTTGTCGACGTTCACGCGCATGACGGTAGCCATCGCCGGGTACGCCGGCCCAGCCGCGGGGGCGGAAATACGCGAAAGGATGACACCGTACGCCGGAGGACCACGAACGCATCACGACTGTGCTCCGATGCGAACCCCGCCGCGGGCCACCTGGTTTCGACGGCCATGAGAAGCATCATCGCACTGGTCCTGGCGGCGACGCTCAACGCCGCTCCCGCCCAGGAGATCCGCGACGCCGTACAAGCCGTGGTGGACGCCGGCGCGCCCGCCGCCGTACTGGCGATCCGTACGGAAAAGGGGGTTGAGGACGTCGCCGCCGGGGTCGCCGACACGCGCACCGGCCGGCCCGCGAAGGCGGGCGACCGCTACCGCATCGCCAGCATCACCAAGACCTTCACCGCCCGGCCTGTGGTCGTGCTCCAGCTCGTCGCCGAACACAAGATCGGCCTCGACGAGCCCATCGGCCGCTATCTGGAGGGCGTCCCCAGCGGCTCCCGCGTCACTGTCAGGGACCTGCTCCGCCACACCAGCGGCCTGCCCGACTTCTACGACGCGCTCGGCCTGAAGACGTCCGCCGACTGGCAGCGGCGCCGCCTCGAACGCCTCACCGACGACCGCAGGCTGTCCCTCGCTTTCCGTCTCCCGGCCACCGAGCCCGGCAGCCGGGAGGCGACATACTCGAACATCAACTACGTCCTGCTGGGCAAGCTCGTCGAGCGCGTCACCGGCGACACCTACGCCGGGCAGGTCGCCCGCCGCGTCGTCAGGCCGCTCCGACTGCGTGACACGTACTACGCCGACGGCCAGGCCGCCATCCGGGACCGTCACCTGCACGGGTACCTGCCCGCCGACCTGCCGGGCAAGCCGGACGCCGACTTCGCCCACCTGGTGGACTTCACCACCCAGACCATCAACCAGAGCGGCCCGGCCGGATCGATGATCTCCACGGTGGACGAGCTGACCCAGGTCTACCGCGCGCTGTTCAACGGGAAGCTGCTGCCGCCCGCGCTCATGAAAGAGATGACCGCCACGGTGCCCGTCCGTGACAACCCCATGCCGTGGGTGCAGGGCTTCGGGCTCGGTGTGCACCGGTACGACCTCGGCTGCGGCCCGGTCTACGGCCACATCGGCGGCGTGCGCGGCTACACCGGCATCGTCGTCAGCACTCTCGACGGCCGCCGCCAGGCCGCCGCCAGGCCGCCGTCGCCGTCACCCTCAACCCGAATCCGGCCGCGGTGCTCTCTGCTGCCATGGGGGGGCTATGCCTGGCCCACTTGCAGGTGAGCTTCCACACGTAGTCGGGCAGGTCCACGACGAACCCGTCACATCGCCGTCGTCCGACTCCCCCGCCCCACCAAGCGCAACATCGGCACAGCCTGTACCTGACTTTCGTCCACAACGCGGCCAGCCACACCAGAAGCCCCATCCCGAAGACGACGCCAGCTGACCTCGCCTTCACCATCGAGACGGAGAGCAGACCGAACGACACCCTCCAACTTGGCGTACGACAGGCGCGCTCAATCGAGAAGCCGTCCGTTCTCTCCGAGATCGAGCGTGGCCAGCTCGGCCCGGGACGCCACCCCGAGCTTCGGATACGCCTTGTACAGGTGATAGCCGATGGTCCGCGGGCTGAGGAAGAGTTGTGCGGCGATGTCCCTGTTGCTCATGCCCCTGGCCGCCATCCGGATGATCTGCAGTTCCTGGGGCGTGAGCCGATCCAGCGCTCCGGCGGGAACATGTCCCTCCATGATCTGGCGTTCCCCCGCGGCGCGCAGCTCCGCACGAGCGCGGTCGGCCCACGGACGCGAGCCGAGCCGTTCGAAGATCTCCATGGCGGACCGCAACTGACGGCAGGCGTCCGCGCGCCGGCGCAGCCGTCGTAGCCACTCGCCGTACAGCAGTTCCGTACGGGCCCGCTCGAACAACCGGCCGCCCCGCAGGTGCAGCCGAAGCGCCTGTTCGAAATACCGCTCGGCCTCCTCGTCCGGGGCCAGCAGCGCCCGGCAGCGCAGTGCCACCGCGCCGGCCCAGGGCATGGGGGTCTGGGCGGCCCATATCTGCACCCGTTCGGAGGCCGCCGCCGCGAAGTCGTTCCGGCCGGCCCGCACCGCCGCCTCGACCAGGTCCGGCATACGGTGCATGACCATCACGGTACGGGCTGCGGGCCCGAAGGCGCCGAACTCCTCGGCCCGGTGCAGAGCCGCCTCCGGCCGTCCCAAGGCGAGGTCAAGCAGGTTGAGCGAGACGCATCGCATGCCTCCCGTGGCGGCGTCGCGAACGCCGGCGATCTCCTCCGCCAGCGCCTGGCAGCGCTCTTCGTCGCCTTCGATCGCGGCCAGGTAGGTCATGACTCCGATCAGCAGAGCCGCGTAGTGCCCCTGGTCGGTGTCACGCGCGATGCGCAGTCCTTCCTTGGCGCTGGCCAGGGCGTCACGGTGCAGCCCGAGGAACATCTGGGAGCGGGCCACGAGGACGAGCGCCAGCGGCAGGAGCCCGATCGCGCCCTGGGCGCGACATTCGCGCTCGATGGCCGCGGCCCTTTCGTAGGCGACCATGTCGTCGCCGATCACCAGGTCCCAGATGGCGAGCCGGGCGCGTTCCTGGAGCTCCATGGGCTCGGAGCGGTCGCGCAAGCCTTCGATCAGGTCGCGTAGCCACGCCAGGCCCGTCGGTGGCTCCTCGGCGGCCAGGCCACCCATTCCTGCGAGCGCTCGCGTCAACGGCCACAGCCGGCCCGCGGTGGGGACGCGCAATTGGGATACGCGTGCCGCCGTCTGAGTGAGAGCGGTGTAGTCGCTGCCGATCCAGGCCGGGGTGAGTGCTTCGAAGTACAGCATGATGGCCACGTCCTCGGCCTGCTCGATGACGGTCTCAGCCGCCTGGGCGAGGAGCGTGTGGGCGATCTGCGCGTGACCGTGCGCCATCGCGACCATCGCGCGAGTCCGGGCGAGGAACGCCAGCGCCATCGGGTCGGTCACCTCTGATGCCGCCCTGTCGGCGAGGTCCGCCGCACGTGCGTACAGCCCGGCCTCCGCGGCCGCCGCCGCGGCGGCGGTGAGACGACGGCCTCGGTCGCGCGGGTCGGGGCTGAGCTGGGCCGCGCGCTCGCAGGCCGCCGCCACCGCCGCGTGCCCTCCTCTGGTACGGGCGTGCTCCGCGCTGCGTTCCAGGGCCGCGGCGGTCTCCTCGTCGGGCCCGGTCGCCGCGGTGGACAGGTGCCAGGCCCAGCGGTCCACGTCGCCAGGACGTCCGGCCAAGGTCTGCGCCAGGGCACGGTGGACCGCCAGCCGCCGCATCAGGGAAGCGACGTGGTAGGCGGCGGCACGTACGAGCGGATGCCGGAAGCGGATGCGGCCGTCGCCGAGGTGGATCAGGCCCGCGGCCTCGGCGGCGTCGATGTCCGCCAGGTCGGCGCCGAGTTTGCGTGCCGCTCCCAGTACGACGTCGAGGTCACCGGTGTCGTCCGCGGCGGCCACCAGCAGCACGGTCTGAACTCCTTTCGGCAGCCGCGTGATGTGGTCACGGAAGGCCCGATGAACGCGGCCGGGCGCGGGACCGGATCCGATGCCGATGGCCCGGATGGGTGACTCGCCGGCGCATTGCGCCCGGGTGAGGAGCGTCGGCAGCTCCAGCAGGGCCAGCGGGTTGCCCTGCGCCTCTTCGAGCAAACGCGCACATGCCTGCGGGGCCAGGTCGCCGGCGTGCTTGGTCAGCAGTTCGGCGGCGCACTCGGTGTCGAGTCCCGACAGGTGCAAGTCCGGCACGCCGACTGCGGGAAAGGCGTGCTCGTCCTCGCGGGCGGCGAAGATGATCACGACGCCTTCCGCCTCCAGGCGACGGGCGGCGAACAGCAACGCCTCCGCCGACGCGTGATCGAGCCACTGCGCGTCATCCACCAGGCACAGCAGCGGACGCTGCTCCGCGAGATCGGCCAGCAGGGTGAGCACCGCCAGCCCGGCCAGGAACCGATCCCCGCCCGACGCGCGCCCCATGCCGAGCGCGCCCCGCAGCGCTCCCGCCTGCCCGTCGGGCAGCCGGCCGATGCCGTCGAGCGCGCCATGCAGGAGGAGGTGCAAGCCGGCGAAGGGCAGCTCCATCTCCGGCTCGAAACCCGCTCCGCGCAGCACGCGGATCTCGTCATCGGCCGCCTCGGCGGCGTAGTCGAGCAGCGCCGACTTGCCGATCCCGGCCTCGCCGCGCACCACCAGCGCCCCGCTCCTGCCGGAGCGGGCGTCCATGAGCAGCCGATCGATGGCCGCCTGCTCCTCGACCCGCCCTATGAGCATGACCGATCCCATCCGCTCGACGCTGCCCTGGAGAGTTCTCACGCTATAGATCCAAGTCTGGTCGCGAATCTGTCAAACGACCGGCCGGAAGCGAGACGGGTCGGCCGACGGATTCGCCGCGGCGTCCCCTGGAGAGGCTGGGCTCTCACCGATGCGACGGCGACCGACGGCACCGGCGCATGGGCTGCGGCACACCGTGGGCACGATCGAGGCAGGCAAGGCCGCCGACCTCGTGGTTTCGGGACCGCCGGGCCACAGCTCGACCAGGTCGGCGGAGATCGCGGCCCTCACCGCCCGCAGTGCGGGGTTGGCCGGGGCGTGGTCGAAGGCCACGTGTCCCGGCGACGCCCCGACGCGGGTGCTGACCTGCCACCTGCGCGACAAGCAGGCCCTGCCAGGCCGGCCGGCTCCGCCGGTACGCGCGAGCGTCCGCCCCACCGGCGCCTTCTATGTGCCGACACCGGCCGGACCGCACCACTCGGTCAGGGTACGGGCCAGGTCGCCGGTGCTGGGCTTGTCACTCGCCCAGGCGAGGTAGCCGTCGGGCCGGACGAGCATGCTCCTCGCGCCGGCCCCGCCTGGGACGACGTGATCGGCTCGGTCGCTCCAGCCGACCGGCGGGTTGAGCGGGGTGCTGAGCACGAACCTGCCGCCGCGCAGGGCCTCGTACAGCCTGCCGGGTGTTTCGCCCTCGATCGCGAAGTCGGGGACGCGCTTACCCGCTCCTGCGAAGGCGGCGCCCGGCGCCGGGTAGCCGATGGCGATGCCGGACAGCATGTTGCGGGCCACGGACCGGCGGATCGGCCCGACCCGCATGAGCGCCCCGCTGACCTGGTTGCGCACCGCGCGCAGGACCAGCGAGCGCAGGAGCGCCAGCCGGGTCAGCAGTCCACTGGTACGCAGCACGGTCCTGCCCACTGGATGCCGCTCACGCTCGTAGCTGTCCAGCAGGCCCGGCCGCGCCCAGCCGCGTACCGCCGCCACCAGCTTCCAGCTCAGGTTGGCGGCGTCCTGCAGGCCGGTGTTCATGCCCTGGCCGCCGGCGGGCGCGTGCACGTGCGCGGCGTCGCCGACGAGGAACACCCGGCCGGCCCGGTAGTGGACGGCCTGCCGCTCCTCGCTGTGGAAACGCGACATCCAGCGCGGGTCGTGCATGCCGAAGTCGGTGCCGTACGCCTTGCGGGTCAGCCACTTCAACTCCTCGAAGTCCACCGGCACCTCGTCGGACAGGTCGCCGTTCGTGTGGTTTCGGCCGATGACGCGATACCAGCCGTCCCCGAACGGGGCGATGAACACGAACCCCTGCCGCACGCCGTTGACCGACAGCAACTCGGTGGGCCTCTCGGCCAGCTTGACATCGGCGAGCATCATCGACTGCGCGACGGCGTGGCCGGGAAAGGAAATCCCGGCGGCCTCGCGCACGACGCTGTACCTGCCGTCGGCTCCCACCACATAGGAGGCTCGCAAGATCCGCGCGTCCCCGTCCAGGGTCCGCACCCGCACGTCCACCCCGCCGCCGTCCTGCTCCAGGCCCGCGACCTCATGCCCGGACAGCAGTTCGGCGCCGTTGTCCAGGGCTCGCTTCGCCAGGAGCCGCTCGATCTCGTACTGCGGCGTGATGAGCATGTATGGGTGGCGGCCCGGCAGTTCGGTCATCCCGATCTTGACGTGGTCCCAGATCAGCAGGCCCGGGACCGTGGTGCCGGTGGCCAGAGCCTGGTCGGCCAGACCGCGCATGTCGAGCATCTCCAGGGTTCGCGCGTGCACGGCGAAGGCCCGCGACAACGGCGACTGCTCCGTACGCCGCTCGACCAGCATCACGCGGATCCCGGCACCGGCCAGGTCGCCGGCGAGCAACAACCCAGTCGGCCCGGCACCAGCGACGATCACGTCCGCGTTCATGGTGTCAGCACTCCGAAGGGGATGTTATCGACCGGAGCACCGCTCCAGTGGTGTAGACCTTCTTCTTTCCCTTGGTCTTCGGATTGACGGTGAAGCACACGTCGGTGGCCTGCTTGAAGTCGAGCTTGATATGGCGTTTCTGCTTGCAGTGATTGTTGAAGTAGACGGTGACGGAGACGATTCCCGGATCCCAGGAGAGGTTGAGCTTCTTGCCCTTGGGCGAGGCGCATTTGAACGACTTACGTTTCACGGCCTCGCCGCCGGCGGCCGCCGTGACGCCGGACGGTTGAGCGGTGGCCGTCGTCACATCGGCTGCCATGATGACGAGGGCGGCCGCCGCCGGAACCAGAATGAACTTTGCCACAGACACGTTCTCTCCTCACTTTTCTGGTCGCGAATTACGCTAATGGGGCAGCCGTGCAGCTATATCAGTAATTTGACCGGTCGGCTTACACCGGTTATCGGAGCAGTTCCATGACCTGCCCCATCGCGTCCATGCCGCCCTCCAGGACGGTGATGTAGCCGAACCCGAGCCGCTCGCGGTTCTTGCGCAGCTTGTCGGCGATCTGCTGGGTCGTGCCGACCAGCAGGCTCGGCGCTTCGGCCCGTTCCTCGATGCTGAGGTGGGGCGCGAAGGGGGCCGCCTTCTCCAGCGCCGGCCTGCTGTCGTTCGTGATGACGACGGTGGGAACGGTGCTGTTGAACTCCACCTCTCCGGCCCGGTCGCCCAGCGCGGCCCGGACGAAGTCCACCCGTTCGGCCATGGAATCGGCGGAGGCGAACGCCGGCAGGCCGCCGTCCTCGTGCCTGGAGGTGTCGGCCCCGCTGAAGCCGATGATGTCGGCTTCGCGCGCCGCGTACCGCAGCAGCCGGTCTCCTCGCCCGGCGATCATGAGGGGCGGTCCCGGTCGTTGGGCCGGGCGCGGCAGCACCTCGGGGTCGGCGAACAGTCTGCGTAGCTCTGACACCATGCGCCGGAGGCCGTCCACGCGCTCGCCGCCGCTTCCGTACGGGAGCCCGGCCGCCTCGAATTCGTGCCTGGCGTGGCCGGCGCCCAGCCCCAACTCCAATCGCCCATCGATGAACAGGTCGGTGCTGGCGATATCGCGGGCAGCCAGGGCGGGCCGGTAGAAGTTGGCGTTGAGCATGTGCGTGCCGAGGCGTACCCGCTCGGTGGCCTCGGCGGCCAGCACGATGGCGGGGAACGGGGCGGGCATCCCCAGATGGTCGGCGACCGCGATGGTGTCGTAGCCCAGCGATTCGGCCTTCCTGCACTTTTCCGCCCATTCGCGGCGGGTCGAGGGGACGTGCAGGGCGACTCCGAAACGGAACATCACCGCACCTCCTTGGAGATCGTCGCCGGGCCGGTGGGCGGCCGCCCGGCCCGGCTCATCAGGGCTGCGTACATGGGTATGCCTTTCGCTAAAAGTCCCCACTTGCCGACTTACATATCCTCGGGTGAGGATATATCTTGTGCGGCGAGGAGGAAAGACGCAACGGACAGGTCGCCGGCCGGGGGCCACGACCACCAGGGACGACATCGTGGCGCCCGCGACCGTGCCCTTCAGCGGTGTCGGTTACGACGGGACGAGCGTGCGCCAGGTGGCCACGCCGAGGGAGCGACTGGTCCGCTTCGTACTCGACCTGCTCGGCGACCTGGAGCAGCCGGGTCCGCTGCTGGGACTGATCCGTTCCGCCGCGACCGACGAGCACGCCGCCAGGCGGATCCGGGAGTTCCTGGCCCGCGACATGCTCGGCAGGCTCACGCGGGAGCTCGGCGTGGATCATCCCGAGCTGCGGGCGGCGCTCACGGCCGGCCAGTTGGTCGGGCTGGCGATCGCCCGCCACGCCGTCCAGGGGGACGCGCTGGCCTCCGCCACGCCGGACGAACTGGCCCGGTGGGTCGCGCCGGTGCTGCAGCGCTGTCTCACCGGCCGGGCTCCTCAACCTTTGAGGGGGGTCACATGTACGCGATCCACACCACGGCGGCGCCGGAATCGTTCGATTCGCAAACTAGGAGGGAAATTCCATGGTCGATCTTCCGAGTGGTCCGCTGGCCGAGGTGGACCTCGAATTCCAGAAGATGGCGCTGGAGACGGGCGGGCTCACGTTCGGCCTGCCGGGGACCACTGTGCGGGAGAAACTGCTGCAGGTCACCGCACACGACGTCTGCCGCGGCCATCTCGGGCTGGGCTTCACGATGCACATCACGGCCCTGAACATGCACGGCGTCCCCTACGCCGACATGCTCGCCCTGGTCAGGTTCGTCGCCCCCTACGCCGGGTATCCGGCGGCGGCCGACGCTCTGGGCCGGGTCGCGCAGGTCGCCGCCGAACTGGGCCTGGACACCACCCCCGAGCCGAGCCGGGTGGCCGAAGGTTCACCCGGCGTCGCCTGGCCGGTGAGTGATCCGTGGATGGCCGAGTTCCTGGCCTCGCGTACCGGGCGGGCCTGGTCGGAGGAGCGGCTGAGCGCGCGCGAGCGCGCGTTCGTCGCGCTCACCGCACACATCGCCAGGAGTTCCTTCGGTGAGTCGTTCCACCGGCACGTCGCGCTGGCGCGGCGGGTCGCCGGCCCCGCCGACGTTCGCGACGCCGTACGGTTCACCGCCGAAATGAGCGTCACCGACGCGGCCGCCGCGCTGGAGGCGCTGGAGCAGGTACCGGCGGCGGCGTGACAGCCGATCAAATCAGCATTTCCAGCTTCAGACATGGCTGGTCACTTGACTGATTCGGCGAGAAGACATGTGCCTGTACGTTGATTTCACGTGGCGGCGGCAATTGTCGCCCGCACCGGTGCGCTTTGCGAAAGGCGCCCTTTTCAATGGCAGATACCAGCCAGATCGGAGTAACGTCATATGCGAATGCTCGCCCGGTTATTCGTTGCCGTGGTGGCCTTCAGTGCGATGCTGCTGCCTGGAGGTGCGGCACGCGCCGCTGATCCGGTGGTCGAGACCTTCAACGTATGGCAGTGGAATGTCGCCGGCTGGACGATGAATCAGGGGTCCGCGACCAACGGCATGGTGGCGGCCGCGGCCGCGTCCATCGTGAACCAGAACGCGGATTTCGCGGCCCTCAACGAAATCTGTTGGGATCAATACAAAGCGCTACAGGCAAGGCTGGACCAGGCCGGTTGGCCCGAAGGCACCAGCTACTCCCGTTTCGCAACCATCCGGAACGCGGAACCCGACACGAGTGCGGCCTGCGATGGCGAGCGGTTCGGCATCGCTCTCTTCAGCCGGCGACAGCTGGGCATCGCCAGCCAGTACGCCCTGCCGGTCGATGACGAAGGCGGGGTTCACAAGCTCCTCTGTGCGCCGTTGGCCGCCCGGCCGCATCTGCGGTTCTGCAGCACGCACATCACCAGTTCCAACAAGGAGATCGGCGGGAGCAGGATAAATGTGCAGCAGTTGGCGGCGGTGCTGGGTCATCTCCAGGACTTTTACGCCGATGGGGACACCGTCCTCATCGGCGGCGACTTCAATGCCCGGCCGCATTACGGCCGGCTCGACAACTGGTACTCCCCCAGCCTCGACGTGCCGAACAACAGCGGCAACACCGGCGAGCACAGGGAGCTTGACGACATGGAACCGAGCTGCCCGGGCGTTGGCGAGACCACCGTCGGTGTGATCAACGCCAAGGGCGAGGCGATCGATCCCGAACCTCCATGCGGCCAGCGCCCCAAGATAGATCTGCTCTTCGTCCGGGAGAGCGCGATCGTCGGCCCGTACACCGGTGATTCGCTGGAGATCAGCACCGCTTGTGGCGGACCGTGCTCCGACCATCGCATAACAACCGGCACGGTCTCGGTCCGGATCCAGGTCTGACCGCGACGCTGAACATTGTCGCAAAGCAGTAAGTCAATGTCCGGTGCCAGGTGCACCGGTAGGCGTTGAGGAGGGGCAGCACCTGAGATGCGCGAGCTGGCACGCCCGATCACGGCCGGTTGTGCCTTCCTGGCGTCTCGGTGCTGCCCCTGATCGCCACGGTGGTCACCTTCGCGGTGACGGTGAGCATGGGCTGCGCTACCTTGACGCTGGTGACCGTACTCGCCGACGAGGGAATCGCCGCGGTACGCCGTCGATCGCGACCGCAACGCCCTCATCGCCTGCTGGAGCCCCCGGGCGGGGGACACTGCGGTCAACTCCCCGAAGCGTGCCGGCAGTGCTATACCCATCTGGTCAACGCCGCCGACAGCCACGAGCCCGACTCTGAACGCTGGCGCCGGCAAGGCCCGGGCGCTTGGACCGGTAGGTCCGCCGGCGCGTCACCAGGGCACGGTGCCGGCGCAGCAACGTCGCGGGAGTGACGAAGACATCCCACGACGGGCGAGGAAGCAACCGCGACAAGGCCGCGAGCACGACCCGATCCCCCGGATGAAGATCGGGCCGGTTCACTTGACGGCGCAATACGGCAACCTGGTGGCGAAGCACCACGATCTCCGCGACCCAGCAGGACCAGGAGCTGAAAGACACGCCCGAGGATGAGGTAGAGGGAGGACCACAACACCGTCAGCAGGATGCCCGAGGCCTCATCACGCTCGAGCCACGAACCCCCACGTCAACCTCGGGCTGAGTTTCCGCACCCCCACACCGTAGCGGGGAGGCGGGTCTGCTGTTCGGGGTGTGGCTGCACACCGCGGCCCGCGCCGAGCATCGCGGCGCCGGCGGCGACGCAGAGGGCGCTTGTCCTGGGTCGACTGTTGCGAGACGTTTGGATTTGTCCGTCAGGTAATGAATGACTCATGCATGCCGACAATGTATTGAGCGCCTGGATCATGGAGTCCCATGACGACCTGCGGGCCGCCGCAGACCGGACGGGGGTCGGCTTCCGGGAGCTGAGCGCGCTCAGTCTGCTGGCCGGGCATGAGAACTGCTCCCTCGAATGGCTACGGCCACGAGTCGGGCTGACCCAGTCGGGAACCGTGCGGCTGATGGACCGGCTGGAGGTCCTCGGCCTGGCCGTACGCGGTCCCGCCACCGCCAGGACCTCTCGGCTGTCCATCACTCCCCGCGGGTTGGAGGTCCTGCGCGCCTGGTACCAGGAACGCGCCGCCGCCTTCGCACACGCCACCAGCGGCCTGCGCGAGGACCAGCGGGAGCAACTCGCCGCCCTGCTGGACACCGCCCTGCGCAACCGCCATCGCACTCGCCCGCAGGCCGACACCGCCTGCCGTACCTGCGACTGGCCCGCCTGCGGCACAAACTGCCCCGTGGACCACTCCGCAGGAGCGGGCGCAGAGGCGAGAGAGCAGTGAGCGCCGCATCGGTCACCGCTCAAAAGTCCGCGGCAGCCCGGGTCCCAGCTCGAATGCGAGCGGTGGCCGGGGCCTGGGTCGCCGCCTCCACAGCCGACAGCTTGCTGATCTATGTCGTGCTGTGGGCTGCGGGACCACAGGGATGGAGCGGCGTGCAGACCGCCTTCGCCGTGCTCGCCCTGCGGCTGCCTGCCCTGCTGGGCGGGGTCGTCGGAGGCCGGGCCATCGACCGATACGGTCCACGGCTGCCGTTCCTGGCCGATCTGGTGACCAGGGCTGCGCTGCTGGGAATTCTGGCGGCCTACGGCTGGTCAGGCGACCTTCCGCTCCTCCCCTTGCTGGTACTGGGTGCGGCGTGCGGCGCCCTGTCCCCGATCAGCTACTCCTGCGTGCGGGTCTGTGTGCCGTTGCTGGTCCCCCAAGGCGCGCGCACCCGGGCGAACGCCTTGATGGCGGTCGGCGACCAGCTTCCTCTGGTGCTCGGCGCACTGCTGACCGCGTCCCTGCTGGGGTTCCTCGGTCTGGGCCCCAGCCTGGCGGGCGCCGCGGCCCTCCTTCTTGCCGCAGCCGCCTTCGCCCCCGTCCTTCCGATGCGGCAGGCGCGGGCGACCGTACCGGAGGCGGACCTGCAGAAGGCGGACCTACGGGAGGCGTCGCCGTGGCGGTCGAGCCGAATCCGCACCCTCGTCGCCCTGTCCGTGGTGTACTACGCGGCCTACGGGCCATTCGAGTCGGTATTGCCGGAATTTGTCCGTGACCGGCTGGACGGCAACCCCGTGACCTACAGCATGCTGTGGGTGTTGTTCGGGACCGGCGCTCTGGCGGCCCTGCCGCTGGCACCACGGCTCGCGCGGCGGCGGCCCGGATTGGTCAACGGGCTCGGCGCCACCCTGTGGGGGGCGGTTACCCTGCCGCTCGCCCTGCTGCATGACATTCCAGCCGCCGCCGCACTGTTCGCTGTGTCCGGCCTGGTGTGGGGCCCGTATACGGCGGTTGAGGCGACCGCGCTCCAGCGCTGGGCTCATCCCAACTGGCACGGTCGGCTCTTCGGCACCCAGCGAGCCCTGTTGATGGCCGCTTCCCCGCTGGGCGCGGCCGCTGGCGCCATCCTGCTCGACCATTCGCCTCCGGCGGCGATCCTGGCCGGCAGCGCTGCCGCTTGCGCCGTCGCCGGCCTCGTGGCCCTTGCCCACCCGGCCATGCGCCGCGCATAGCGGCCGAGCCAGTTGGGCCAGCCGTCGTGGCGTTGAGGAACGGTGTAGCCAGGCGCGGCATCCGCTGGGGATGAGGCGGCGGACTGGTGGTCGGCATTGTCCATGGCGTGTCGTTGTCAGATGTCGTGTTCGATCACTGCGCGCGGTGGTGGGATGTGTTCGGCGGCGAGGCCTCTGCGATCGAGACCGGTGTGAGGGCATGAGGGGCCGTGCGCGGTGAAGGCCGCTCCCGTTTCCGCGCTCATGATCGGGAAGAACTTCCTGGCCTCTGGGGATTGCCCCGAGGTGGCCCAGGCGTACGCCGGTCCGTCGCGCAGCGCGCGGAGGATCAGGCGGCGGCCGCGCCCGCGGCGCTGCCACTCCGGGTCGATGGAGATCTTGTTGATGCTGCCGCAGCGGCACTCGTCGCAGACCTGCCAGACCAGGCGGGCGATGTCGTGGTCGTCGGGATCGTAGACGTAGATTTCGCGCAGCCCGGCTGGACGTGTGGGCGGGTGGTAGACGAAGCGCAACGGGGCGTGCGGCGTAGTGATACGGGCTCACCACCAGCGAAGACGGGACACCCGCTGGACTCGAATCGGGCTTCGGTCACGAGGCATGCGATCATCCTGCGGACGGTATGAGGTCGGGGTCAGTGTCGCCGGCGAGCGCGACGGCGACGGCTTCGGTGCTGGGCTGGACGTGGATGCCCAGGGTGCGCAGGTTCCGGTGGCCGGACAACGTCATGAGCATGGAGGAGGACCAGCCGTCCTCGCCCAGGTGGGTCAGCCGGGAGTGGCGCAGCTGGTGCAGGGTGTAGCCGGCCGCGGTCGGGTCGATGTGCTTGGTGGCCTGTTTGAACAGGTACTCGGCGCGTTCGTAGGACAGCCGGGCGCGGCCGGTGACCGGGCACAGATCGGCTCCGGCGGGTGTACGGGCCGGACCGGGCCGCCGGTCGGTCAGGAAGACCGGGCCGCGGGCACGAGCGGCGAGCAGGCGGGGCAGCAGCCGGGCGGTGCCGGACTGCCACAGGATCCAGTCGATGCTGCCGCCCTTGCGGCGTACGCGGCCGCGCTTGGCCTCCAGCACGAGGTCGCCGACGTCGAGGCCGAGGACCTCGGCAGAGCGGGCCGCGCTCTCGTACAGCAGCCGGAAGAGGGTCTTGTCCCGGAGCGGCAGGTCGCGGCGCTGCCACAGGGCCTCGATCAGGTGCCGGTGATGGCCTTGGTGGTGTCGGCGTTCTCCCGGCGTCGTTCGATCAGCACGGCCAGATCGTTCATGCTCCACCGCGCGGCGGCCCAGGTGGTGAAGGAGCGCAGGGCGGAGCGGTGGCGGTTCCAGGTGCGGGCGGCCGTGTCCTGCCACGCCGCGGTGAAGACCGCTGCCGTCTGCTCGGCCGCCAGATCGCTCAGCAGGGCGTTGCTCATCCTCCTCCCGAGCATGCGTTCAGAAGGACGGGCCGGTGACAAGGAGGGGCCAGGTCAGGGCGGCCATCTCGGCCGGGGTGCGCGGGCAACCGCGCTCGAGCCAGTCGGTGGCCACGCCGAGGAGCGCGCCGGCGATGAACGCGGCGGGCACGTCGTGCGGGATGTCGGCCGAGGAGACGCTGTCCGGCGCGGCGCCGGCTTTCCGGCGTACGGCGACGTGGACGGTGGTGGTGATGCGGCTGCGGACGTGGCCGATGACGCGGGGGCTGCCCTGGTTGCCCAGCAGGCTGCGGAAGAGGCCGGCGTGCTCGCCGAGGATCTCGAAGAAGGCAACGAGGGAGCAGGCGGGGTCGGCCTCGGCGGGGTCGAAGGTGGGGAGTGACTCGATGAGGTTGTCAATCGTCGAGGTGCAGGCCGCCTCGGCCAGTTCGTGCACGTTCCGGTAGTGGTCGTAGAAGGTTGTGCGGTTCACCCCGGCCTGTTCGGTCACGTCCGCGACGCTGATCTGCTCCAGATCCCGTTCCTCGGTGAGTCGGATCAGCGCGTTGTGCAGGGCCGCGTGAGTGCGGCGAACGCGGCGGTCGACGGCCGGGGTGCCGTGGTGCGTCGTGGCCATGGCCGCCACTCTACATTAGCCGACACAAGTTGTTTTACCGACAGGTGTCGGCTAACTTGTGCCCGGGGTTTCCCCTTCGATTCACAGACAGAACCTGACATGAGGCTCGGTCCACAGAGAGAACCCACATGAAGATCACCATCGACGAACCCAAGTGCCTGGCCTCCGGGCAGTGCCTCCTGATCGCACCCGAGGTCTTCGACCAGCGCGACGAGGACGGCATGGTCGCCCTGCTCACCGAGACACCTGAGCCCGGCCTGCACCAGGCCGTCCGCGAGTCGGCCCTGGCCTGTCCGGCCGCCGCCATCCACCTGGCGGAGTCGTGAACCGGATCGCGCTGGTCGGTGCGTCGGCCGGAGGGCTGACCACAGCGGAAGCGCTGCGCAGGGGCGGCTTTCAAGGGGTGATCACGCTCGTGGGAGACGAGCGGCACCTGCCCTACGACCGGCCGCCGTTGTCGAAGCAGATCCTCACGGGGGCGTGGGAGCCGGACCGGCTCGCCCTGCGCGGGCAGGCCGACATCGACGCCCTGGACCTGGACCTGCGGCTGGGAGTCCGCGCGGCCGGGCTGGACAGCGCAGCCCAGGCGCTGCTGCTGGCCGACGGCACCCAGCTGCCGTACGACTCGCTGGTCGTGGCGACCGGCGTGCGGGCCCGCCGGCTGTCCGGCACCGAAGGCGTGGCCGGGGTGCACACACTGCGCACCCTGGCCGATGCGCTGGCGCTGAAGGCGCGACTGCGCGCAGGGCGGCGGCTGGTGGTCGTCGGCGCCGGGTTCCTCGGTGCCGAAGTGGCCGCCGTCGCGCGGGGGCTCGGGGTGGAGGTGACGCTGCTGGAGGCCGATCCGGTTCCGCTGGCGCAGGCCGTCGGCGAGCCGGCCGGGCGGTTCCTGTCGCGGCTTCATCGTGACCAGGGCGTGCGGGTGCGCACGGGCATCAGGGTGGCCGGCGTGCTCCAGTCCGGTGGTGAGGTCGCCGGTGTCGCCCTGGCCGACGGGAGCGTACTGCCGGCCGACGACGTGCTGGTGGCCGTCGGGTCGGTGCCCAACACCGAATGGCTGGCCGACAGCGCTCTCACCGTCGGCGACGGGCTGGTGTGCGACCGCTACGGCGCGGCCGCGCCCGGCGTGTACGGCGTCGGGGACGTGGCGTGCTGGCACAACCCGCTGTTCGGCACGACGATGCGCGTCGAGCACCGCACCAACGCCGCTGAGCAGGCCCTCGCCGTCGCCCACAACCTGCTCACCCCGCAGGCCCAGCGGCCATGCGCGCCCGTGCCGTACTTCTGGTCCGACCAGTACGGCACCAGGGTCCAGGCCCACGGATACCTGCGCGGCCACGACGAAGCGCTCGTCCTGGACAGCGGTGTGACGCAGCGCCGGCTCCTGGTGCTCTACCGCCGCGCGGACCGGCTCACCGGCGTGCTCGCCGTGGGCAAGCCGCCCAAGGTGCTGCGCGCCTGGCGGGCGCTGATCGCCTCCGGCGTCGCCTGGGACACGGCCGTCTCCGGCACGGCCGCCGCGTGACACCCCCTCCCCCGCTTTCCCCTCTTCTTCTCGTGCAAGGAGCGATCCATGACCACGGCGTCCGACGCGACCGACCCCATCGACCGCACCGACCGCACCGCTCTGCCGCCCTACCCCGGCGTGCGATCCGGGCGCTGTCCCTTCGACCACCGGCCGCCTACGCCGACTGGCGCGACGGCGAGGGCCTGCGGCGGGCGCTGTGGCGCGGCCGGCCGATGTGGATCGCAACCCGGTTCGACGACATCCGGGCCGCTCTGAGCGACCCGCGGCTCAGCGCGGACGACCGCACGCCCGGCTTTCCCATCCCGAACGCCTCCGGCCCGGACGTGGCCCAGGCCTTCATCCGGATGGACGACCCGGAACACATCCGCCTGCGCCGGATGCTCACCGGCGAGTTCACCGTCAAGCAGATGGAGCGGCTGCGCTCGCCGATCCAGGAGCAGGTCGACCATTTCCTGGAGCAGATGATCAGCCAGGGACCGCCGGCGGATCTGGTGAGCGCTTACGCCTTCCCGATCCCGTCCATGGTGATCTCCCTGCTACTCGGCGTGCCATACGAGGACCACGCCTTCTTCCAGGAGCACAGCGCCACCATCGTCACGGCCGACATCACGCAAGAGCAACAGCAGGCCGCCGCCGCGGCGCTGGCCGGCTACCTGCACGAGCTGCTGGCACGCAAGGAACGCGAGCCCGCCGACGACCTGATCAGCCGGCAGCTCCAGCGGGTCACCGCGGGCGAGCTCAGCCGCGAGAGCGTGGTGTCCAACGGCATCACGCTGCTGGTCGCCGGGCACGAGACCACGGCCAACATGATCGCCCTCGGCACCCTGGCCCTGCTGGAGAACCCGGAGCAGCTCGACCGCCTCCGCGCCGCCGACGACCCGGCCGTGGTGGCGAACACGGCCGAGGAACTGCTGCGCTATCTGACCATCGTCCAGGACGGGGTGCTGCGCGTCGCCACCGAGAACGTCACCATCGGCGGGCAGCTGGTCCAGGCCGGTGAATCCGTGCTCATGAGCCTGCCCGCCGGCAACCGCGACCCGGCCTTCTCCGCCGACCCCGACACCTTCGACCCCGACCGCAACACCCGCGGCCACCTCGCCTTCGGCTACGGCACCCACCAGTGCCTCGGCCAGCCCCTGTCCCGCGTGGAACTGCAGATCGCCCTGCCCGCCCTGCTGCGCCGGCTGCCCGGCCTGCGGCTGGCGGTGCCGCTGGAGCAGATCACCTTCCGCAACAACACCATCACCTTCGGCCCTCACCGGCTGCCGGTCGCCTGGTGACCAGCACGGCAGCCGGCAGGCAAGCGGCCTGAAGAGGCGAGGCCGGGGACGACGCCGGGTGCACACCGCCGGCGAGCAGCCGGCCCCACGGCAACAGAGCGCAACAAACCCACCACCGTAGCGATCGCTACATGAAAAGTGAGGAGTGTCCCTCATGGGCAAGCTGAACGGCAAGACCGCGGTCATCACCGGAGGAAGCAGCGGGATCGGCCTGGCGACCGCCAAGACGTTCGTCGCCGAAGGCGCGTATGTGTACATCACCGGCCGCCGTGCGGAGGAGCTCGACAAGGCCCAGGCCGAGATCGGCCGCAACGTCACGAGCGTGCAGGGCGACATCTCCCGCCTGGAGGACCTCGACCGCCTGTGGCAGCAGGTCAAGGACGAAAGGGGCTCCGTCGACGTCATCGTCGCCAACGCCGCCCATGGCGAGCAGGCCACCCTGGCCCAAGCCACCCCCGAGCACTTCGACAGGGTCTTCGCCGTCACCGCCCGGGGCACGTTCTTCACCGTGCAGAAGGCGCTCGGGCTGCTCAATGACCACGGCTCGGTCATCCTGATCTCTTCGGGCGGGCACATGGACAGCACGCCCGACTACACCGCCTACTACGCCGCCAAGGCCGCCGTGCGCTCCTTCTCCCGCACCTGGGCGAGCGAGCTCAAAGACCGCGGTATCCGGGTCAACACGATCAGCCCCGGAGCCATCGACACCCCCGCGTTCGACGCAGCCGACGACCCCCAAGCCCTGCGCACTGCCCTGACCGCCACGGTCCCCATGGGCCGCATGGGCCGGCCCGAGGAGATCGCCGCCGCCGCGCTGTTCCTCGCCGCCGACGACAACCGCTTCACCACCGGAGCCGACCTCGTCGTCGACGGCGGCCAGACTCAGCTCTGACACCCGGCCGCAGCATCATGTGAGCCGCCTCCCAGGGACAGGACAGTGGACACCTCGCCGCTGGCGATCGAGCCGATGCAGACGACGGTCCAGAGCTCGCGGAGCAATCACGTGGCCATGTACGCAGAGCGGCAACGCTTGTATGCGAGTTTCGACACCGTCTGACCGCTGCACCGGCCGCGAGCGTTGGTGAGCTTGACGCAACACACCACAGGGCTACCGGCACAGGCGCGCCTGCGGCGCGCCACCCATGCGATCCATCGCCGAGCTCGCCCGCCTGCTGGGCCCCGCTCCGCGCTGGATGTGGAATCGTTCTTCACCGCCACCGAGTCAAGAACAGCGGCTGCGGGCGACGCGCACGTGGGTTCATCGTCGTCTCGGTCAGGCGGCGCACTCCAGGCAGATCTGCTGACCGTTCTTCCCGGCGGCGCGCTGGCTACGGTGGCGCACCAGGAAGCAGCGCGAGCAGGTGAACTCGTCGGCCTGAGGCGGGATCACCCGCACAGACAGCTCTTCGTCCGACAGATCCGCGCCAGGCAGTTCGATCGACTCGGCCAGTTCGGTCTCATCGACATCGATGCTGCCGGAGGAGGCGTTGGCGCGGTGGGTCTGGAGTTCTTGGAGGCTGTCCTCCCCGGAGTCGTCGTCCGTCTTGCGTGGGCTGTCGTAGTCGGTCGCCATGGTGCTCATCTGCCTCATCTCAAGGTCTTCGCGGGGCCGCCGCTCTTGTGCCCGATCCGCCGGGAGATTCCCATCCACGTCCCGCACGAATCCACAACGAACCTTCCGGTTCCGGACGGTTGGGAAGCTCGTGGCGGAGGAACTCCGCTGCGGGAAAACCACCGCGACATCATGGCGTCGATCGTGACCCGTCAGACGGTGCCGGGTGCTGACAAGCTGCTAGGGGCGCGGTGCGGCCGGTGGCGGCCAGGTGCGTCAGCGCCGAGTGACGCAACCGGTGCAGCGTTCAGCCGTCGCCGTGCGGGTCGAGCTCGGCGGAGGCGGTCTTGAACAGATGCTCGGCGCGGGTTGGACAGGCGGCCGCGGCCGGTGATGGGCCAGATGTCAGTGGCCGCGGGCGCGCGGCCCCCGGAGGCAGGAGCGCGCCGGTGGGCCAGGAACACCGGCCCGCGTGTGCGGCCTTGGGGAAGGCGGGGCTGCAGGCGGGCGGTGGCGGTGGCCCCGTGCACGTACACGATGGTGCCGCCCTTGCCGGGACCCGGGCGCGGCGGAACTTGGGGTCGAGGTCTCCTCCGGATCCTGCCTTCAGCCCTGGCCGGAGCACCACCATTCGACAATTCGCCCGCAAGGACGACACCGCGCTGAACCTCTATCTCGGCGGCCGCCTGTGCGCCCGTATCAGGGAGTTGACCTGTTACTTCGCTGTGTGCCGGATCCGCCGCGAGGCCCTCAAGCCGGGCTCCTTCCTCTGGATGAAGGGCGCCCCACGTTCCCGGAGAGCCAACCTTCACTGCGCCCGCGACCACCTCGCTATGACGTGCGCACGCCTGCGGCGCCAACCCCGGCCGTCGTGCGTGGTGTCGGTCGCCGGGTTCCGCGATCGCGGTGGGGCAGGGCGCGCGCCAAGTCGTATCCAAGTTGTCCCCATGTTCTGGGAGAGCAGCTTCAGGTGCTTTCCAAGTCCGTTTCCTTACTGTCAAGCAGGCACTGAGGACACCGCTTCCGCAAGAGACCGGACCTTGGAACGGTTTCTCAACAGGGCCGGACATGTCGTAAGGACACTCGTGAGGAAAGGACGATCAGATGAACTTCAATACGGCAGCGCGTGCCGGCGCGGCCGCAGCGGTGATGACCGCGGCATTGTTCTGCGTACCGACCGCGGCCGTGGCCGACGAGCCGTCGACCACGGTCGAGTCGATCACGGTCGAGCTGACGGCCACTGGCTCCGTGCCCTACTACGAATCCTGTACCGACACGGACATCTATGGAGTGGCGGCCGGTGAGGGCAGCATTTACCGGAACGCCGGCAACTACCAGGTGTGCACATACGTCAGCAGCGGTGTGTCGCTCAACCCGTGGGCGAAGGGCCTTGGCACCGCGTACAACGCCACCGCGGCAACGCACATCCGTTCGCAGTCCTATGGGGAGGGGACTCCCCGAGTCCTGAAGTCGAAATGCACGTACTGGATGCCCGCCGGTCCGAACCGTTCGGCGCTGATCTCCATGATCGTGCAGACGTACCAGGTCAAGCTGGTCTACAAGTACGCCGACGGACACATCGAGGTCGCCGACACCACTCAGGGGACGTATTCCGGCAACAAGAGCGTCTCATGGAACCCCGGCTGCTGGACGAGATGACGCCGGAGTCAGCAGGTGGAACCCTCGATGTAAGGCCGGCGAACGGGGCCGGCGCAGTGAGGTCATGTCTGTCAGAAGGGGACGGTTGATGGCTACAGCCGCATCAGAGGGTGGCCTCGCCCCGCTGACGGGCTTCAGCGACGCGCAACGCCGGGCGGCGATCGAGCGCCGGCGGCTGCTTCGGCCCCACCTCGAAGAAGGTGTCCCCCTTTCCCAGCTCGCCGCCTCCTTGTGGCGGTGGCCGTGGTGGTGATGCCGGACACGGAGCAGTACGGGTCCGGGTGGAGGCTTCGATGGGGAGCCAGTCGGCCAGGCCAACCGGGCACTGTTGCGTTCGCGGGACATCGACCAGATCGCCAAGAGCGGCGCGCGCAGGAGAAGGCCCTGGGCGAGCGGTTGCCGGCAACCAAGCGGGTGCCGGTCTGCCCGCACTGCAGCCTCGTCCTACGGCTTCACAGCCGACCACGGAGCACGGGAGAAGGCTCATCCCGGCCGTGGTCCTGGTTACTGCGCGTCCCGGGGCACGTCCTCGGGGTTGTCCCAGCCGGAGACGAACCACTGGGTTTCGCCGGTGGCGAGGTCGTACGACCGGCGTTTGATCGTGCCGATGTTGCCACCGTAGACGTGGATCCCGACAGTGGGTTCGCTGCCGACGGCAGCGACGGCATGGACATCGTCGTCGGTGGTGCAACAGACGGTCACCTGCCCCGGCGCCCACCGCGTTTCGCCGGCCGGCGTCAGCGGCGTGCCCGCGGTGGACGCCGTCGGCTTGAGGTAGCGGAACTCGTGTTCGACTCCCGCGTAGATGCCGGCGACCCCCCACGTCTCGTGCGAATGTACGCCGGTCCGCTGGCCCACGTCCCAGACCACCGACGCCATCAACCAGCTGTCGTCGGGAGCGATGTAGAGCGGATACGTCACGTGACGCGCGGACGATGCTCGCGTGGCCTCTACCGGCAGCCGGTAACCGCCGGCCAGGAGAGCCGACAGCAGCTCGGCGACCCGCGCCGTGATCTCGTGCTCGTCGTCGGTGCTGCTCACCACGAGTCCTACGTCGTCGATGAACGTCCGCAGGCGATCAGGCTTCACAGCGCTCTCCTGTCCGCAGTGGCTTCAGCGCCGCGCTCCAGGCGAGGACCTGGTCCAGCAGGGTGGTGAGAGTGTCCTCGTGGCGTCCGGCCGGGCGGAAGACCGTGAAGTCCTCGAAATCGGTGAACAGCGACAGCTCCACCTGCGCGCTGACGTGGGCGACCTGAAGGCAGCTCATCACCAGCCGCAGGTGCTCGATGGCACGGGCGCCGCCGGCGCTTCCGTAGCCGACGAACCCGACCGCCTTGTTGGTCCACTCCGCGTACAGAAAGTCGATCGCGTTCTTCAGCGGGCCGGGTGCCGAGTGGTTGTACTCGGGTGTCACGAACACGTAGGCGTCGAACGAGGCGATCTTGGCTGCCCACGTGTGGGTGTGCGGCCGGGTGTACCGGCCCGTGATCGCCGGCATCGGCTCGTCCAGGGGTGGAAGCGGGAAGTCGGCCAGGTCCACCACCTCGAACCTGGCGTCGCCGCGCTTGACCGCAAGATCATGGACCCAGCCGGCGACCGCCTCACCGTTGCGTCCGGGGCGGGTGCTGCCCATGATGATCGCTACGTCGATCATGATGAAGCACCCGGCAAGACCCGGTACTTGAGGTGGGTGACGCCGGGCGCCTCGACGGCCCGGATCTGCTCAAGCCGTACGTTCGCGCCCCCGAGGTTGTCGAGGAGGCGAGAACCGCCACCGAGCAACACCGGAACGACGTGCAGTTCGAGCTCGTCCAGCAGTCCCGCCGCCAGGTACTGCTGAACGACCTGGCCGCCGCCCCACAGCATGACGTCCTTGCCGCCGGCGGCCTTCTTCGCATGATCGAGCGCGGACTCGATTCCGTCGGTGACGAAGTGGTACGTGGTCTCTCCCTCCATCTCCACCGGCTCACGCGAGTGATGGGTGAGGACGAACACGGGGTAGTGGAAGGCCGGGTTCTCACCCCACCAGCCCTTCCACTGCCCGTCGCCCCAGGCGCCACCGCCGATGGGGCCGAACATGTTCCTGCCCATCACGCCGGCGCCAAGGTTGGCGATCGCCTCCTCGAAGACCGGTGTGCTCTCGTTCACCTCGCCGCCCTGACCGCCGTGGGCTCGGCGGAAGGCGGCCAGCGGAACCACCCAGTCGTGGAGCCGGTCGCCACCCTCGCCGAGCGGGTTCTCCTCGCTCTGGTTCGGGCCGGCGACGAAACCGTCCAGTGAGATCGAGATGTGACACCTGAGCTTGCTCATCGTTCCTCCGGTATCGGCTCGGCGCCGCTGTCCGGCGCCTCACCAGAGAGCATGGCCGGATCGGCAGATGACGTCTAATGCCAATACTTCGAACTTCATATGGATATTCTGAATATGTGCTGAACCTGGTCCATCTCAAGGTGCTGGCCGCCGTGGCGCGACACGGGTCCGTGACCGAAGCGGCGAGAGAGCTGCACTACTCGCAGCCGTCGGTGAGTCATTACCTGTCCCGCCTCGAAGCGGCCACGGGTGTCAAGCTCGTCCAGCGGGTGGGTCGTGGGATCCGACTGACCCCGGAGGGACAACTGCTGGCCAGCCGCGCCACCGAGATCGTGGGACGGGTCGACGCGGCGACCAACGAGCTCGCGGCGCAGGTCGGTTTGCGGACGGGACGGGTTCGGCTGGCCGCCAACGCGTCGCCGCTGAGCACGATCGTGCCGAAGGCGGCCGCCTCCTTGGACCAGGCGCATCCGGGGCTTGAGCTGATCCTGATCGACCGCCATCCGGTCGAAGCGCTCCAGATGTTGCGGCAGGGCGAGATCGACGTCGCCCTCATCTTCCGGTACGCCGGCGCTCCGGCCGAGGAGGAGGACGAGGGATTCCGCCTGGTCCACATCGGCGACGACCCGGTCTACCTCGTGAGCCGGCGACCCGACGACGACATCGCGAACCATCGCCACTCCGCATGGATCGGCGGCTGCGAACGGTGCCAGAACGAGCTGATCAACCTGTGCCGGCGAAAAGGCTTCACTCCACGCATCGCATCACTCAGCGACGACATGGTCGTCGTGCAAGCCCTTGTCGCCGTCGGCAAAGGCGTCACCACCCTGCCCGGACTCGCGCTACAAGCCCACCGCCGGCCCGACGTCCACGCCACCGAGATCACCGGCTTCACCCGCCGGCTCTACGCCGTCACCTACGGCGATCCACCCGACCCACCCGCCACCCTCGCGCTGATCCAGGCCCTCCAGGACGCCGCCCGGTAGAGAGCCGGTCCGGCGAGCGGGCTGCTACGAGATGATCTGCCAGGGACGCATGATCTCGTTGTCCTCGTGTTCCAGCGTGTGGCAGTGCCGGATGTAGGTGGCGGGGAACGAGGTGCCCGTGCCGGGGATGCCGTCGATGGGCGGTGGTACGTCGAAGCGCAGGGCGATCCGGGTGACCATGCCGGGAGGGGTGACGATGGCGTCCTCCAGCCTTCCTCCTCCGCCGCCGGGAGTGTCACCGGGCCGTTGAGGTAGCGGGTGAGCACGGGTTTGGTCGCGGGCACGCGTCCCCGGGCGATCCATGCCTTGCAGGCCTTCAGGTAAGCGGGGCCGCGTCCATGGCGATGACCTGCGGCGACGCGCTCCACGGAAGCAGACAAAATCTAGGCACTGTCGTGTTACCGGTCAGTAGGGGGCGGGAGTCCGGCTGGCGCGCAGGGTCGACACCGAATAACAGAGCACGTGCTCCATAAAGCGTGTATCGTTGACGACGTCCCGCTGAGGCGGGAGCCAGGAGTTCCTGGTGCGCGCACACCCCTGTCGGACCCGCTCCTGCCCGTGATGATCACGGCGTTCCACGTCGCCGTCCCATGTCGGGGACGGCGCACAAGCGGAAGGACGTGTAGTTGACCAGCAAACTGGCGGCCGTTTCGGGGATCGTGCTGATCGCAGGCGGCCTGCTCACCGGCCTCGGTGCCCCAGCCAGCGCGACCGGTCCCTGCGGCGGCGGCTACAACAGAGTCGGCGTGTACGCCATCCCGGAGAGCGGCACCAGGGTCGGCACCCTGGAGGTCTACTACAACTCCAGTTCGGGCAAGAACTGCGCACTCACCTACGGCTACGGCTCCACGGCGGGAACCGCCACCGACAAGCAAGTGGGCATCAGGCCTCGGCTCCCGGCAAGTGCATCGATGTAGAAGGAAGTGTCAAGAACGCAAAACGCTGGATGGGCGGTGTGCACTGCGGCTGACGATGCCCCTGGGGCGGGACTGCTGATGATCACAAGCGGTCCCACTCATACGTCTTTCGGTCCTGGGGAACCGCCGCGGGCACAGCCGCAGATTGTGTGTTCGCCGACGAGGTCGCCGACCTGGTCAACAGCGCCGCCGTGGCCCAGCCGGACGGCCGGGTTCCAGCTCGGCTTCGACAAGGAACAGCAGCGGTGGACCCTCGGCATGAGGGCCGCCGACACCGACACCGCCGCCCTCGTACGCACCCGCTCCGACGCCATCCCCAACCCGCTGGAGTGGACGCACGTCGCCGGCGTCTACGACGCGCTGGCCGGCGAGCTGCGCATCTACATCAACGGCCAGCTCTCGACCACCACCATCACGTCCCACGCGAGCGCGTGGAACGCCACCGGCCCGCTGCAGCTGGGCCGGACCAAGACTGCGGGCGCCTTCACCGGCTACTGGCCAGGAGCCGTGGACGACGTCCGCACGTATGACGGCGTGCTGAGCGCCGAGCAGATCGCTCAGCTGGCCGCCCACTAAATATCCACCCACCCCAGTAAGTCCAATCTGCACCCCGACTGGGAGAGGTTCATGGACCTGCCGAGTGAGTTAGACCTGCCCGAATCCCGCTGGAATCGACCTCACGAACCCGACGAACCCGACAATCCCGACCCTTACTGGAACCGTTTCGTCAAACCCAAGCCCGAGTCGCCCTGGCCTCGCAGACTCGCGGCGGTGCTCACCATCGCCCTCGTCGTCCCCCTCACGTACGCCATGCCCGCGCAGGCCGCGTCCCGGCCGGCCCCCTCGGTGGAGAACGAGAAGCCGATCAAGGGCAAGAGCGTCCCGGTCCTGCCCCCGATGGCCAATCCCGTCGAGAAACAGGCGTGGAAGGCGCCGCCAGGCGTCGCCTGGCCCAAACCCCAGGCGGCGGAGCTGGGCGGCACCGGGGCGAGCACCCTGGCGGCGACCGGCTTCCCCGTGAAGCTGGCCCCGCAGAAGGACGCCAAAGCCGCCGCCGCGGCCGACGCGGTCAAGGTCGAGCTTCTCGAAACGGACCGGTTCGGCCTCGCGCTGCGCGTCTCCCCGGGCCAGGGCGTAGCGGCGGCCAAGGCGTCGGGGAAGACCCGCCTGCAGATCGACTACTCCGGCTTCCGCTACGCCTACGGCGGCGACTACGGTGCCCGGCTCCGCGTGGTCAAGCTGGAGGGGTGCGCGCTCGACGCCAAGGCGAGCAATTGTGCCCTGCCCGAGCCCGTCAAGAGCGACAACGACGTCAAGGCGGGCACGCTGACCGCCGACTTCGAGACGAACGGCCTGTACGCCCTGACCGCCGCCGCCTCCGGGCCCTCCGGCGACCACTCCGCCACCTCGCTGGGTGCCTCGGCGGACTGGAGCGTCGGCACCCAGACCGGCGACTTCACCTGGGGCTACGACATGCGCACCCCGCCCGCGCTGGGCGGCGAGGAGCCGGAGATCTCGCTGGCCTACTCCTCCCAGAGCGTGGACGGGCGCACCGCCTCCACCAACAACCAGGCGTCCTGGGCGGGTGAGGGCTTCGAGCTGAACCCCGGCGGCTTCATCGAGCGCCGCTACAAGTCCTGCATGGTCGACGGCAAGAAGACGGGCGACCTGTGCTGGGACCAGGACAACGCAATCCTCTCGCTCGGCAGCTCGGCCATCGAGTTGATCAAGGACGCCACGAGCAGGCAGTGGCGGCCCAAGCGCGACGACGGCACCCGCATCGAGTACCTCACCGGCGCCACCAACGGCGACAACAACGGCGAGTACTGGCGCGTCACCACCGCTGACGGCAGCCAGTACACCTTCGGCCTGAACCGCCTGCCCGGCTGGGTCACCGGCAAGGCGGAGACGAAGTCGGTCCAGACGGTGCCGGTGTTCGGCAACAACAGCGGCGAGCCCTGCTACAACAGCACCCCGGCCAACGCCTGGTGCCAGCAGGCGTACCGGTGGAACCTGGACTACGCGGTGGACACCCACGGCAACGCCACCACGTACTGGTACGCGCAGGAGAAGAACTACTACGGCCGTAACATGAAGCCCGAGCTGGGCACCGTGTACGACCGCGCGGGCTACCTCACCCGCATCGACTACGGCTACCTGCAGAACGAGCTGTTCACCAAGGCTCCCGCCTCCCGCGTCGTCTTCGACGTGGCCGAGCGCTGCCTGCCCAGCGGCACCATCACCTGCGCCGCCGACCAGCTCAAGAAGGAGACCGCCAGCAGCTGGCCGGACGTCCCGTTCGACCAGATCTGCGACTCCGGCGTGAAGTGCACCGACCGCCTGGCCCCGACGTTCTTCAGCCGCAAGCGCCTGACCAAGGTCACCACGCAGATCCTGTCCGGGAGCGCGTACAGCGACGTCGACTCCTGGGCGCTGAAACACCAGTTCCCCGCCACGGGTGACGGCCTCAGCCCGTCGCTCTGGCTGGCCTCGGTCCAGCAGACCGGTCATGTGGGCGGCACGATCACGGCGCCCAGGACCACGTTCGTCGGCGTCCAGCTCGCCAACCGAGTGGACACGAACGAGGGCCGCGCCCCGCTGGTCAAGTGGCGCGTCCAGTCGGTCAACAACGGGACCGGCGGCGAGTTGCGGATCAACTACGCCCCCGCAGAATGCAAGGCCGGCGAACTCCCGGCGGCCGACAAGAACACCAAGCTGTGCTTCCCGCAGCGCTGGGCACCGTTGAACGAGGCCGAGGTCAACGACTGGTTCCACAAGTACGTGGTGTCGCAGATGATCGAGGTGGACCGCATCTCGGGCTCGCCCAACGTGGTCACCAGCTACGAATACCTGGGCGGCGCCGCCTGGCACTACGCCGACAACATCCTCGTCAAGCCCGAGCACCGCACGTGGTCGGACTTCCGCGGGTTCGGCCGGGTACGGGTGCGCGAGGGCGACGGGCAGGACACCAAGCGCACGCTCACGGAGTTCCGGTACTTCCGGGGCATGGACGGTGACAAGCAGGCCGACGGCTCCAAGCGCAGCGCGCAGGTCGAGGACTCCGAGGGCGTCAAGCTGGACGACCTCGACCAGTACTCCGGCTTCGAGCGCGAGGAGATCCTTTACGACGGGGACGGCGGGGCCGTCCTGAGCGCGAGTGTCGAGCAGCCGTGGTCGGTGAAGACCGCGGAGTCCACACAGGGCGGCGTCACCAAGGCCGCGCACGTGGTCGAGGCCAAGTCCACGGTCACCCGTAAAGCGTTGCCCGGCGGTACCTGGCGGCGTGTCGGCGAGGAGCGTACGTACGACACCAAGGGCCTGCTCACCCAGGTGGAGGAGAAGGGCGACCTGGCCACCACCGACGACGACCAGTGCACCCGCTACACCTACGCCCGCAACGACACCAGCTGGATGCTCGACTACCCCAGCCGCGTCCAGAAGGTCGCCGCGAGCTGCGGCACCGCCGTCTCCACACTGGCCGACGACGAGGTGATCTCGGATGAGAAGGTCCAGTACGACGGCAAGGCGTACGGCCAGGCCCCGAGCAAGGGCGACGTGACCTCGGTCCAGCAGGTCGTTTCCGGTGACGGCACGACGATCACCGACAGGACCCACACGTATGACGTCTACGGCCGCGAGACCAGCGAGATCGACTCGCTCGGCAACAAGTCCGTGACCAGCTACACCCCGGCCACGGGTGCCCTCGCGACCGAGATCGCCGAGACCAACCAGCTCAGCCACGTCAACCGCACGATCCTCGAACCGGCCTGGGCCGAGCCCGTCGCCGAGATCGACACGAACAACCGCCGTACCGACCTGGAACACGACGCGCTCGGCCGCCTGACCAAGGTCTGGCAGCCCGACCGCAGCAAAGAGGGCAACCAGACGCCCAGCACCGAGTACGCCTACGTCATGCGGGACGACGGCCCCAGTTACGTCACCACCAAGACGCTGCGCGCCGATGGTGGCTACACCGCCAGTCACGAGCTGTACGACGGTCTGATGCGCGAGCGCCAGACCCAGGAACCCGCGCCCAGGGACGACCAGACGCAGGACCCCGCACTGCGTGACGGGCGCACGATCACCGACACCTTCTACAACTCCCAGGGCGAGGAGTACAAGTCGAACTCCGGCTACTTCGCCACCGGCACACCCTCCACCGACCTGCTCGCGGTCGCCGACACCGACGTGCCCAACCAGGTCGTGTCGACCTTCGACGGCGCGGGTGAGGTCAACGCCCAGATCCTCATGGCGAAGGGTGCGGAGAAGTACCGGGTCACGGTCAAGCAGGAGGGTGACAGGGTCCACATGACGCCGCCGGCGGGCGGCACGGCGACCACCCGCATCGGCGACGCCGAGGACCGGCTCATCGAGTTGCGCCAGTACAAGGGCGCGACCCCGGCAGGCGAGTACGAGTCCACCAAGTACACCTACGACGCCGCCGGCCGGTTGTCCACGGTGACCGACTCGGCAGGCAACGTGTGGCGCCACCACTACGACATGCGCGGCCGCGAGATCAAGACCGAGGACCCCGACCAGGGCGTCACCACGATGACGTACAATGACGCCGACGAGGTCGTCAGCACGACCGACTCCCGCGGCAAGACCCTGTGGTACGTCTACGACGAGCTGGGCCGCCAGAAGGAGTTGCGCGAGAACTCCGCGACCGGGCCGCTGCTGGCCGAGTGGAAGTACGACGCCCTGGCCAAGGGCCACATGAACGCCAGCATCCGGTATGTGGGCGGGCAGGCGTACAAGGGCGAGATCGACGCCATCGACGTCGACTACCGCCCGCTCCGCGAGACGGTCACCATCCCCGAGCGGGAGGGCAAGCTGGCGGGCACGTACCAGCTCAACACCCGCTACACGGCCGACGACAAGGTCCAGTCGGTCAGTTTCCCCGGCGTTGCGGGACTGGCAGAGGAGCAGGTCGTCTACACCTACGACGAGCTCGGCCAGCCGACCAAGGTCACCGGCCTGTCGGCGTACGTGGGCGCGGCCCGCTACTCCAAGATGGGCGAGACCCTGCAGTACGAGCTGGGCGAGGCGGGTAAGAAGACCTGGCTCACCTACACCCATGACGAGGCCACCCGCAGGCTGACCAGCATGCGGCTGGACCGGGAGGGCACGGCCAAGACCGACTTCGACGTCAACTACACCTACGACGCGGTCGGCAACATCACCAAGATCGCCGACAAGGCGACCGGCCAGGACACGCAATGCTTCAAGTACGACCACCTGCGCCGCCTGACCTCGGCCTGGACGGCCAACGACGACTGCGCCAGCGGCAGCCCGCAGTCCGACAAGATCGGCGGCGTGGCCCCGTACGCGGTCAGCTACGCCTACGACTCCACCGGCAACCGGACCAAGGAGACCAAGCACGCCTGGGGCGGCGCTGGTGAGACCGTCCGCGACTACACCTACCCGCAGGCGGGCGGCAAGCAGCCGCACGCGCTGCAAAGCGTCGGGTCGGACCTGTTCGAGTACGACGCCGCGGGCAACACCACCAGGCGCAAGGTCGGAAACTCGGACCAGAGCCTGGTCTGGGACGCCGAGGGCAACCTGGAGTCGGTGACGGAGGCGGGCAAGACGACGTCGTTCGTCTACGACGCGGAGGGCGACCGGCTCATCCGCAAGACATCGACCGACGCCACGCTCTACATCGACGACATGGAACTGCGCTTCGACTACGCCAAGGACGTCGTCGAGCAGACCCGCTACTACACCATCAACGACGAGCCCATCGCGGTACGCACGCCGGACAACCAGGTGTACTTCCTGGCCGGTGACCACCAGGGCACCGCGCAGGCCGCGGTGAACGCCGGCAACGGCGATCTGGCGGTACGGAGGACTACGCCGTTCGGCGAGGACCGGGGCTCGCCGCCGCCATGGTGGCCGGGCCAGCGCGGGTTCGTCGGCGGCACGAAGGACGGGACGACCGGGCTCGTCCACCTCGGCGCCCGCGAGTACGACCCCAAACTCGGCCGGTTCATGTCGGTGGATCCGATCATCGACGATGTGGATCCGCAGACCCTCAACGCCTACGCCTACGCCAACAACAGCCCCGTCACCATGACCGACCCCGACGGGCAGTGGTTCTGGATCGCGCTCGCCATCGGCGCCAGGTTCGGGGCCCGCTACCTCGCCAAGAAGGCGGCCCAGCGCGCCGCGAGGCGTGCGTACCTCCGAAAGGTCAGGGAGAGGGCCATCAAGAAGGCCAAGGAGAAGGCCGAGGAGGAGGCCAGGAAGCGGGCTTTGGAGGCCGCCAGGAAGCGAGCCAGGGAGGAAGCCAGAAGGCGGGCCGAGGCGAAGGCGTTGAAGCGTGCCCAGGAGGCCGCCAGGATCCGGGCTCGGGAGGCCGCCAGGCGGGCTCGGGAGGCCGCGGCGAAGCGACGGGCCGCGGCCGCGGCCCGCAGAGAGGGGCAGAGGGCGGCTCGCGAGGTGAGGGCCGAGCGACGAAAGCGGGCGGCGATGGCCCGCCGCCACCGTCGGGCCGGCTACGTACCCAGAGGAATCCAGCAGGCGCGCTCGCGTCCGGCGCGGCGTCCGACCAGCCACAGGTCGACGCAGCGGCAGGCGCCGCCCAGGGCGAACCGTCAGCCGGCGCGGCCACGGCCCAGCCAGGTCTACCGGAACGACGGCAGCGTCCAGCCGACCCAGTCCTACACCGTCTACGGCAACGGCCGGATGTATCCGCAGGGCAGGCCGCCGTCGAACCTCCCGCGCGGCGGTACCGGCCAGGGTGAGAAGCAGATCTTCAAGCCGGAGCAGATCGAGATGGAGGTCAACACCAAGAGAGGGGCGACCACGCACCTGGGCTTCCGCGGTGGACAGCTCGGCGACGACATCGCTGACTTCTTCGACGGCTGGTTCGGTGGCGGTTTCGGCTGATCCTGCCGTCGTCAGCTGATCGATGACCGGCGCGGGGCCTTCGCGGCCCCGCGCCGTTGGTGTTCCCGGATCCCCGGGCGCGGGCATGGCGGGGTTAGCCCTACCAGATCGATAGGTGCGCCCGGCAATGCGGCGGACCGGCGTGAAAGAAAGCATCGATCGTGGTTCCCGTCGGCCCCCGAGCCCGATCAGGCCGGGGATCCCGCCTTGGAGGTTATCGACATACCGTTCCACAATGCGCCGGGTGACGCACTGGCACCGGCCCTTGGTGCTGATGGTCGCCACGATGCTGGTGGTGGCGCTCGCCTCGCTCATCGGCCTGGTGGTCGAGCAGCGTGTGCTGCTCGGCGTGCCGATATGGATGAAGCCGCTCAACCCCATCCACCCGGTGATCTTCATCGATCTTCTCGGGTTCTTCGAGGTTGGGCCGGTCCTGGGCGATGCGCGTGACGTCGAGCGTCATCGACCTGCCGTCGCGGACGATGCCGAGCTTGACGGGGCCGGGGCCGGGCCCGCGCCGAGGGCATGGAGCTGGTCGGGGAGAACGGGCTGCTGGGCCGGCTGACCAAGCTGGTCCTGGAATCCGCCCTGGAAGGCGAGATCACCGACCATCTCGGGCACGACAAGCACGAGCGCTCCGGCAGAGCGAACCGCTGTGGACGTGTCGCAACAAGCAGCTGACGTCGAAATCGGGCAGGTTAGGTCCGAGATGAGCCTGGCGGGTGCCCGTCTATTGGCCAGGTGGTGTCCGGCATGGAGGCGGCGCGAGGCGGCGCGAGGCGGCGCCTCATCGCAACGGCCCACCGCTGATCGATCGCCTCTCCACGCGCTCGAACACCTTCGCGCCGGACTCTCACCATGCTCGGCATGCTGGGGTCCACATGCCTGACGTGCCTGACAGACCTCCAAGCGGCTGACCAGACAGTTCGCTCGACAACCCCAGACAACGATTGTTGTGCGGGCCGTAGCGGGCCGCCAGCTGCTGGTGTCGAGCTTTGCCCAGTAGGCACAGTGGCACTGGACCCGAGCTTGGTCCAGGAGATGATTGCGATCGTAGTACCGGCGTGACTCAAGGGTTCGGCCCGCTGTCCCTGCCGGTCAACCTCGGCCTCTCCGGGCACTGAAGCGCCGTCGTCCAGGTCGCCGGGGTCAGCCGGTGCCCCACCTGCCCGGGCCTCCGCCGCCGAACCACGTCTGGATCTCGTAGCGGTGCTCGCGCGCCCACCGCCTCCCCGCGTCGGCGAGTCCCCGCGAGCCGCAGTTGAGGTAGTCGGTCGCGATCTCCGCCGTGCCGTACCGGTCGAGGAGGGCTTCGAGCTGGTCGAGCGACTCCGGCCGGCCCACCTTGATCGCGGACCTCAGGACCGCCCGTGGCTCGCCGACGCGCACCGCCCTGGCCAGCGCGAAGGCGTAGACGTCCGGGTCGTGGCCGCGCAGCAGGGCGCAGAGCCCGGCGGCGGAGCCGGAGTCCGTCCAGGTGCGGTCGGGCATGGGCACACCGGGGTACGCGGGCGGACCGATGTGTTCCCAACTGTGCGAGGGGTGGACCAGGCCCGCCAGGTCGAGAAGCTGGGACTCGGCCGTTCGCACCTCGGCCATCAGCGGCGGGGTCAGCCCGAACCGGTTGCGCAGCCCGGCATCCGCGCCCCGGGCGAGCAGCGCTTCGACGGCGCTCCGGTCGCCCGTGTAGTACGCCTGGTGCAGCAGAGTGCCGCCATCGGCGTCCCGGTCCCGATCGGGCGGCTTCTGGCCGAGAGGCTTGCGCTGGTGGACGACCTCGTCCACGAAACCGTACGCGAGGGCCTCCTCTGGGCCGAACGAGCGTTCCGCCCTCATGTCGGCGAGGACCCGCTCGACACCGCGCCCGGTCCGCTCGGCGGTCACCAGCGCCACCTCGCGCAGGGCCGAGCGCATCCCCCGGTCGTCCGGGAACCTCTCGGCCGCGTCCGGCGGCGGCCGCCTCATGACGCGGGCGTCCGGCGGTCGCCGCAGCACGAGGCGGGCTTGGGGGAACGCGTGGCGCTTGCCCCTGGCGCCTGCGGCGAGGACGAGCAGCCCCATGTCCGAGATGAGTCCCGTCGCATACGTCGCGACATCACACCCGACAGAGGCGATGACGTCGACGAGGTCGAGGCCGGCCTGGACCGGACCGCCCACGGACTCGATCAGCAGCACGATGTCGGTCAGCGAGTCGTCCCGCGCCAGCGAGAGCACTTCCGCGGCGATCCGCTCGGTGCCGCCGGGCTCCAGCGCCCGGCCGAGCAGGATCGTCCGCTGCCGCGACGACTGCTCGCGCGGGCGTTCCTGCTCGGTCCGGTCCGCGGACCTCTGTGGACCGGGGTCGCCCGGAGCGGGCCAGGGTTCGGTCATCGCCGTTTCCACCGTGCGTTGAGATCGGCTGCCAGGAGCTTCGGCCTCAGTTGTACCGCTGTGCCGAGGGCCTGTCTCGCCGTTCGCCGAACCGTACGCGGTGACGGCGGTCTACTTCAGGGGGAACGCCCTGACAAGGGTGTGCCCGACCCGGAGCACGTTCCCTGGATCGACCCCGACCCATCCGGCCTGGCGAACGGCCCGGTGTCAGCGGCTTCACCGATCAGAAATCCTCCGCCACGTCGTCAGTTCTGTTAGCCCTCGCACCGGTGGAAGGATTGATGACCATGACCGACCCCAGACCGCTGGGCGCCGACGAGGCCACGTTCCTCGCGGCGGTCCGCTCAGGCGACACGGCTCGGTTCGCACTCATCACGGAGCGTCACCGGCGTGAGCTGCAGGTGCACTGCTACCGGATGCTCGCGAACTACGAGGATGCCCAGGACCTGACGCAGGAGACGTTCCTGCGAGCGTGGAACAAGCGGGAGTCGTTCAAGGGCCACGCGGCCCTGCGGACCTGGCTGTACCGAATCGCGACGAACGCCTGCCTCGACTTCCTGGACAAGCGCAACGACCGCACCCCCGTACCGTCCGGGCTGCCGGACCCCGGCTCCGAGGTGCTGTACCTGCAGCCCTACCCCGACCGGATGCTGCCCGAGGACCCGCAGGAATCGGTGGTGGCGCGGGAAACGATCGAGCTGGCGTTCATCGTCGCCGTCCAGCACCTGCCGCCGCGGCAGCGGGCGGTGTTCATCCTGCGCGACGTCCTCGGCTGGCCGGCGTCGAAAGCCGCCGACGCCCTCGAGCTGACCGTCGCATCGGTGACCAGCGCACTGCAGCGGGCCCGTGGGACGATGCGGGAGCAGCTGCCCGACCGCCGCCTCGACTGGCGGAGCCCCGCCACCCACGAGCTGTCGAATGACGAGCGCGGCGTGGTGAAGTCGTATATCGACGCTCACGAGCGCAACGACCTCGACGGGCTGATGTCCCTGCTGCGCGACGACCTGCGCTTCGCGATGCTGCCCGAGCCGGGAACCTCGGTCATCACGGCCAAGGACGCGGTGGACGGCTGGGTCTCCGGTGGGCTCTTCCAGCGCGGCCACGACGACTGGCGCTGTATCACCACGACGGTCAACCGCATGCCTGCCGCCGTGCTGTACCTCCGCACCCCCGACGACCCGGAGTACCGGATATTTACCATCGCGGTCCTGCACATCGTCGACGGGAAGATCGCCGAGCTCACCGGATTCGACGCCACCGACAAACCATGGCTGGGCCTGCCCCCGACACTGTCATCAGACAAAAGCCCCATCGTCGACGAGTCCAGCGCACGGGCCGCCGTCACCGAAGTCACCGCGGAATGAGCACCCCGACCAGCTGAACACCAACGCGACAACGCGAACACCACCGCCCCGCCGGCGTTGCCGGCGGGGCATCTTTATCCCCGAAGAACATCGTCACGATCAACGACGCCGTCGCCCTCATCTCCAGCAAGTCGGTCAACAGCTCACTCGGAACGCGAGGAAGGGCCCGGGAAGGTTCCCTCATAGCCGAGGGTCACGGTGAGCACGCCAGGAAGGATTCCGACCTGGCCTCACGAGCCGAGCATCTGGCCCGCGCTCATCGCCTCGTCTCGTATCGGGTCAGCACCACGCCGCCGGGAAACGTCCGCGTCTCCACCAGGTTCAGGTTCACCCAGCTGTCCAGGGCCGTGAAGAACGGCGTGCCGCCGCCCAGCAAGGCCGGTGCGGTGACCAGCACGTACTCGTCGATCAGCCCGGCCCGCATGGCCGCTGCGGCAAGTGTGGCGCCGCAGATGTCCATGGGGCCGCCGTCTTCGGCCTTGAGCCGGGTGATCTCGGTGACCGCGTCGCCGGTGACCAGGCGGGTGTTCCAGTCGACCGTGCTGGTCGTCGAGGAGAACACCACCTTCGGCATGTCCCGCCAGCGGCGGGCGTACTCGATCTCCGCCGGTGTGGCGCCGGGCTGCTGGTCGGCGGTCGGCCAGTGGGAGCTCATCATCTCCCACAGTTTTCGTCCGTACAGCGCCAGGCCGGTCGCCCCCACCCGGTCGGACCACCACTGGAACAGCTCGTCGCTCGGTACGCTCCAGCCGAGGTCGTCGCCGGGCGCGGCGATGTAGCCGTCCAGGCTCAGGTTCATGCCGAAGATCAGTTTCCGCATCGTGCCAGCCTCTCGTGAGTCGATCTCACACGTACAGACGGGCACGGCGCGGAAACCTAATCGGTGCGCGATCTGCGTCCGCAGGTAGTCCTCGCGTTCCGGACTCGGCACGGCGTACTCGGGCTGGGCTCGAGCACTACCCACCGGATCTCGACTTCACCCTCGTACGGGCAGCGGCGCACCCATGGCCAGCTCTCCCCGACCGCTGCTGCCGTCTGCCCGGACGGGAAACCCTTCCACGGCCACCTGCAACAGAGGCTGTCTACTTTCGCAGAGGCGTTGCGGTAGCGCTCGACGCGCTCGCTGCGCGAGCAGGAGTGTGAGCGATCTGGGTCCCCGAACGCCTGGTCACACAGCTATAGCGCCGGCCAGGCCCCCCTCACCGCGCTGGAGATCGCCAACCAGTTCCCGACGCTTGGGCATCTCGCTCGGCGACCAGCGGCCGCACGTGCCCGGCAAGATCCGCGAGTACCTACCTCTCCCAGCGCCGACGCAGTTCCCGGGTCGCTCTGCGATGATCGGCAGGCCGCGCCGCAGCGCGCTGGGTCGTCTCGGCGATTACACCGTCGAGACCCTGAGCCCAGGCTGCGCAACATGCTGGGAGAGGCGGTCAACGTTGCCGTGACATCACCGCAGCAGCGGCCACGCGGCAGCCCTCGACGCCGAGCGCATCGAGCTGCTCGGCGGCGCGACGCAAGCCGATCTTGTCTGGCGCGCCCAGGCCGAACCGGTTGTCAAAAGCGTGCGATGCCACAGGCATCACCGTAGAGACTCGCGCACGCTTACGTCAGGCGGTGGTCTGGTTGCCCCGGTTTGCGGTCTCATGTGAAGACGCCTCGCCGTCCTCGGCGAGGAGCCCGCAAGCTGGCGCGGCGTGAGACCTGCCGGTCGTTCAGATCGCGGCGGCGCTCGCCGCCAGCTTCGCAACGGCGCGAAGCTGACCTTCCTGTTGACTCTCGGACAGGTCATTAGTCATGCTCTTCTGCGTCGGATCTGCGCGAGCCCTTGATCCGGATCGTGTGTGGCCGGGTATTACGTCTAGGAAAACGAGGGCGGCGGAGTGGGCAAACAGAACCTTGATCTGAACGTTCGGCTGGGACGAATGAGTCCAAGGGGTGTGGTCACGTTTAGTGGTCGTAGGAGGTCAGCGATCGCTTGATTGGCTGGCCGGTCTCGTCGTTGTGCCAGATGGCCGCGGTCAACGCGAGCACCCGCGCCGTACGCGCACGATGACGCCAGCATGAGTACGGCCGCCGTGGCGTTCCAGGTCAAGTGGCCTTTAAGGTCTGGTTGATCGACTCGGTGGTCTGGCGCAGGGGCCGGAACAGACGTGCTCCGGCCCGTTCGGGTTCGCCCTTGCGGGCCGGGCGCAGCAAGGTCAGATCACGTACCGCTACACCTTGCTCGAATGCGCGACCGTAGTAGTTCTTATCTCCATGATCGTCTGGCCCGGATGATCGGCCACCACGTCGCGCGCATCGTCGAGCATCCCGAGCAGGGTCTCGCGCTCGTCGGCCTTGGCCCCGGTGAGCGCAAAGACTCGGCGGCAGCCGCGTCATGGAGCCGGCGCGGACGCCGCTCGGCCGGATCGCGGTGTTCGCCGACGCCGACGGGAACCTCGTCGGCGTACTGAGTCGCTGACAGCCCGGACAGGAGGGAACATATGACCGACCCCGACCCGATCCGGCACCGCGACGCCGGCCTCTGGTCGCTGGTCCACGCCGAACGGGCGGCCCTGGCGGCCAACCCCGGCGCCCGGCGCCCGGCGGCCGAGCTGTCGGGAGCGCGGGTGACGGTCTCCATTACGGGGTAGTTGACCAGCAAGAACGCGTACTGTGACAGAGCCGGCGCGGGGGTTGGCATGGATTACGAGCAGTTCTTCAAGATCGTGGAGCAGCAGATCGGCGGGGGAAGCCAGGCCGTGGAACGGGCTGTGCAGGCCACGCTCCGAACCCTCGCCGAGCGGCTCTCGAAGGGGCAGAGCCGGGATCTCCAAAGAGAGCTGCCTCCCGAGTTGATGCCCTGGCTCTACACCGACACGGACGCCGATACCTTCGACGTCGACGAGTTCCTGCGGCGCGTCGCCGAACGCGAGGGTGTGGACCTCGACACAGCAGACCGGCACGCCCGTGCGGTCTTCTGGGCGATCGGGCAGGCCGCGAGCCCCGACGAGATCGCCGACATGGTGGCCGAACTCCCGGACGACTTCGAGCCCCTGGTCGCGGAGGCCCAACGGCGGTTCGTCGAGATCGTGCCGGTCGAGGAGTTTCTGGCCAAGGTCGCGAAACGGACCGGGCTCGACCCCGAGGGCGCGCGCCGGGCCACCGAGGCGGTGCTGGAAACGCTCGCCGAGCGCATCGCTCCGGGCGAGGTCGACGACCTGATCAGCCAGATCCACGTCCACCTGCACCCGCCGCTGAAGCGCGGCAAGGCCGCGGGCCCCGGCCGGGCGGCGCGCATGTCCGTGGACGAGTTCGTGCAGCGGATCGCCGAACGGGAGGGCGCCTCGCCGGCGATGGCTCGCGAGCACGCCCAGGCCGTCTTCGGTGTGCTGCGCGAGTCGATCTCCAGTGAGGAGTACTTCGACGTGACCGCGCAGTTGCCCAACGAATACTGGCAACTGCTGCCCCGCCCATAGGGATCTCCTCCGGCGCGGGTCTCAGGGGCCGGAACCCTGGGATAGAGCTGCTTGTCACCAGTGCGGTGGCCGGTTGCCTGTCGCCGGTGCCGCGAGCGGACTGCTGGACGCGGGTGCCGGCGTGTGGGTGCCAAGAACTCGGCCGCCCTATGCGGCCTGCGCGTATTCGTGGATCAGGCCGCCGAGGCGGTCACGCCGGATGACCTCGATATGGTCCTCGGCCGGGTCGGGAAGGGCTCGCAGCGGGGCGGCCTGGCCCAGGGAGCGATGTGGGCGATGCTCATTGAAGTAGGTCTCGTAGGCAGCCAGCACGCGCCGTAAATGGCGGGCGTTGACGATGAGGATCCGATCGAGGAGTTCTCGGCGCAGGCCACCGATCCAGCGTTCGGCAAACACGTCGGCCCGCGGAGCCCGAGGTGGCGACTTGAGGATGCGGATGCCTGCGGCCGTGAAGACTTCGTCGAACATCGTGGTATCCCGATCGCGGATGAGGAACCTGAACCCCTCCGCCCTGTCCCCCAGCTCGATCATCAGGTTCCTGGCCTGCTGTGCAACCCACGGCCCGGTCGGATGCCCGGTGACGCCGAGGACGTGCACCCGGCGGGTACTGATCTCCATGACGACCAGGCAATACAGGCGTTTGAACAGCATGGTGACGCCAAGATCCCCTCAGCTTGAGCACACAGGAACTCACCCCAGGTTGGTCCCGCGCGTCGCGGCGCTGGGTCAACGCCGGCCTTGCTCAAGATCATCCACACAGTGGAAGCCCCCACCCGGTAGCCCAGGGCGGCGAGTTCCCCGGCGATCCGCCGGTAACTCCACAGCGGATTCTCCCGAGCCAGACGAAGTACCAAGGTCCAGATGGTGGCACGGGTGGGAGACCGACCCTGGCTACGACGCTTGAACGTCCAGCGCCGCCGAACCGAATCCGCGTGAACGTGGGCTTCATCGAGAACGGCGACTACATCAAGGTCAAGGGTGTCGCCTTCGGCAACGGAGCCTCCTCCTTCACCGCCCGCGTGGCCTCGGGCACCAGCGGCGGCCGGATCGAACTGCGGCTCGGCAGCGTCACCGGCACCCTCGTGGGCACCTGCGCCGTCACCGGCACCGGCGGCTGGCAGACCTGGACCTCGGTCACCTGCCCGGTGTCCGGCGCGACCGGCACCCGTGACCTCTACCTCCGGTTCGCCGGCGACAGCGGCTACCTGCTCAACCTCAACTGGTGGCAGGTCACGCCGAGCGGCAACGGCGGCGGGAACCTGCTGACCAACGGCACCATGGACAAGGGCACCACGGGCTGGACCGCCTCCGGCGGCACCCTGTCCACCGACGTCGCGCACGCAGGCAGCCGTTCCCTGCTCAACTCCGGGCGTACCGCAGCCTGGAACGGCCCCAACCAGAACGTGACCGCACAGCTCACCAACGGCAAGAGCTACACCACGAGCGTCTGGGTGCGGTCGCAGAGCGGAACCCCCAGCGCGAAGGCGACCCTCGCCGTCACAGCCAACGACACAACGAGCTACCACCAGTTGACCTCGGCGCAAACGGCCGACACGAACAGCTGGGCCCAGCTCACCGGCACAACGACTGTCTCCTGGACCGGAACGCTGACCAACGCCTCCTTCCACGTCGAGACGGCCACCGGCACCGACGGCCTCTACATCGACGACGCCTCTTTCCAATGACCTGCCAAAGAGCAGCTGCGCCACGCCACATCGCCGATCTCTGTTCGCCGCATCGCGGCGGCGGCACTTCTCGTCCTCTCCCCCTCTCCGGTGCGGGCGAGATCTTCCTGCCCGCCCTGAACGTGCCCGCCGTGCCCGCGGTGCGCCACCGGCATCCCGACCCCGGCGTACGCGTCGTGCAGCCGGCCTGGAACGAACCGCGCGCCGCCCTGCTCGAGCACCGGGGTGGACGTGGCAGTGACCTGGAACGCCTACTGGCGGATCGACCCGCGGCCAGACGGCAACCCCGCGCCCGACGGGCCGCTCGTCGAAGCTCCTGAGGAGAAGTTCGAACTCATCGCCGACGGGCAGGCCGTGGCCGTCGTCTCGGCCGGACTGCGCGCCGAGAACCTCCACCTCGACGTTACCAACGTCCTCTGGACGGCATGGAGCCGAGCCAGGTCGTCCTTGCCACGCGAGCAGGCGATGACGACCGCCGTCTCGCGCCCTTCCTCAAGGCCGCCCAAGCCCACCTCACGTGCAGTCAGCCGCTGTCAGCCTTCCGCAAAGCCTGTGCTGGGCGAGGATTCGGTGCGGCTGGGCGCCCAGTCAGCCAAGAGGCGGCCCGGCAGGCCGGGCCGCCTCTTCACCAGCGGCAGCTGCGGGCGGCGTACGGCGCGACCAGCGACGCCGACACCGGCTTGCCATGCACTCGCGCGGTCGCCGTCACGGTCACTTCGCCGGCCGGCACGCTCCCCGCACGGGTCGGGAACGAGCGGGACTTCTGCTTGCCGGCCGGGATCGTCCCGATCGGCCTCGTCCCGTACGCCGACTCCGCCGACGCCCGAACGTGGGCCTTTTCGTTGTTCGTGACACGTACCGTCAGCAGCACCTTGCGTCCGACGCATCGGGTGTCCGCCGCGGCGGACACCTTCAGCGGCGGCTCAGCGGTCGCGAAGGCCCAGGAGTCGATCTCGAAGAGGTCGGCGCCGTCGGGCCCGGCGTAGGTGAAGTACACATCGTGCACTCCGGAGACGCCGTCGAGCTCAGCGCTCACCGCCGTCCACTCTCCGGCGGGTGCGTCGACGGGAATGGTCGCGGCCACGGGCGCGTCGCGGGCGTCCAGACGGAGCTGGATCTTTCCACCTGCTGCGAGTGGGAGCACCTTCGCGGTCAGGCGGGCAGCGCCGTGCTCACCGAAGTCGACCGATGCGAGCGAGGTCCAGTCGCCGTTGTCGATGTCGTGCAGCACGAGGTTCGGCGCCGTCGCGCCGAACTCCGCCGAGGTGCCGTCGATCTTCTTCGTCGCGATGCCCTGCTGCCAAGCGATCGTCTCGGCCTCGATCACCCGGTACGGGTTGAGCTTACGCAACTGGTCGACGCCGTCGTAGGTGCCGATGACCTCCTTGATCGTCCCGTCATCGTTGAAGGCGAGTTTGGCGAGGTGCGGGCTGCGGAAGCCCTGGGTGGCGCCGCCCGTGATACGGCGGTTGAGCGTCTGGGCGTGATAGGTGAAGTAGTAGTCGCCGCCGAGCTTGAACACCGACTGGTGGTTGTTGCCGCCCACGCCGAAGTAGGTGCCGGGATTGCGGAAGATCACCCCCGCGTACTTCTCTGGCGTCCAGGGCCCCATGGGGCTGTCGGCCATGAGGTACGCGATAGCCCCGGTCGGAGGCCCGTTCGGGTCCACCGGTCCCGAGAAGCCGAAGTTCGAGGAGTACGAGTAGTAGTACTTGCCCGCGCGTTTGAACACGTGACCCGCCTCGAACACCAGCGGTGCGTCGATGACCTCCGCCGAGCCGGACGTGCTGATCATGTCATCACCGAGCTTGATCACCCGAGTGGACTTGGGGTGGTTCGTGTTCTCGTAGCTGCCCGACTTGTCATCGCCACCGCCGCCGAAGTAGAGGTAGCCCTTGCCGTCGTCGTCGATGAACACACCCGGGTCGAAGAGCCAGTTCCGGCCGTTCGACGCACCCGGTGTCGCGCTCGTGATCAGCAGGCTGCCGCGCTCGTCGCGCCACGGGCCGAGCGGCGAGTCACCGACGAGGACGCCCGTGGCGCCGCCACTGTTGGCGAAGTAGAGGAAGAACTTCTCCTTACCGTCGATGACCTTGCTCTCCACGGCGGGGGCCCACGACTGGGTGGCGTAGCGGGCGATCCCGTTCGGGCCGGCGACCGGGATCTCGCCGTGGTCCACCCAGTTGACGAGGTCGTCGGAGGAGATGACGGTGATCGTGTTGATGCCGCCGTAGGTGTTCGTCGGGGAGGTCCCGTCAGGGCCGGGCCTGTACATCTGCGTGTCGTTGGTCATGTAGAGGTACACGCGGCCGTCGTGGACGAAGGCGTTGCCGTCCGCCCCGAACTTGTGGGAAATGAGCGGGTTGCCCTCGCCGGGGTTCTTGCCCAGTACCTCGATGGTCGTCGATGGCACGAACTCCTGGAGCGTCACGTCATCGACTTTGAAGTCCATGAGGTCCGTGTCCGGAGCCGGCGCCGACGTCCACGGCGTCTCCACGAAGATCCTCGCGGTGGTGACGTTCTGCGCCGCGGGGATCGTGAAGGTGCCCTGAATGAGCCCCCATTGCCCGCGCGGTGTCGTCACCGTGCCGAGGTTCGTGTTGGTCGAACCGCCATAGTGCATGGTGACGAAGAACTGCTTGGTCGCTGGACTGCTGGGGTTCTCGTATTTCACCCGTGCCGTGACCGCGTAGGTCTTTCCGGCTTGCACCTTGCCGGAAAGGTCTTGCATCGGGCCGGAGCCGGTCGTCTTCCGGCCGGTGACCAGCACGGCGCCCGAGCCGGAGTGGGCGTCGGTCGTGGGTGACAGCGTGGCACCGCCGGAGGCGTTGCCGTTATTGGCGAACCAGCCGACGAGGCCGTCCTCGAATCCACCGTTCGCGATGAGGTTGGAGGCGGCGGCTTGGACCGGGGCAGCCGAGACGACGAACCCGGCGGCCAGCATGGCGCCGGCGGCCCCGATCGCGACGGCCCGTCGCCGGATCAACCGTCGTAAGCGCTGTTCCACGTGGTCTTCCTCCCTGATCTCTGATGTGCTGTTGGGAAGTTGTGACGTGACCCGGTCGGGCCTCAAGAAGCGGCCGGCTTGCCGGCCGGAATCGTCCCGATCGGCCTCGTCCCGTACGCCGACTCCGCCGACGCCGACACATGCACCTTCTCGTTGTTCGTCACCTGCACCGTCACCATCACCGTGCCACCCGCACACCAGGTCTCCGCCACCGCGGACACATCCGGCGACGGAGTGGCTGCCTTCAACGTGCCGAGCCGGGCCAGCTGGTAGCTGAGCGCCCGCTCCGGCGCGTCGATCTGGTTCTGCGTGCCGAACTTCCCGGCTCGCGCCTTCTTCGCCTTGGCGAGCGCGGCTCGCATCGCGGCCCAGGCGTCCTTCGGGTAGTCGCGTTTGTCGAGCGTCCTGGCGTACGCGATGGCCCCGTCGAGGTCGCTCGTGTCGAGCGGCAGGTTCTGCGCGGTCAGGGTGTCGCTGAGCAGATAGTGGTCGAAGTCGACGTGCCCTCCCTTTTCTTGAGTGGCGTAGTTGAACAGGCCGACGCGGTGTCCCATGAAGTGGGCGAGGCTGCCGTCCAGGGTTTGCGGGCCCACGCGGTCCCCGAGTTGGGTCCACGTCCGCCCGTCGAGGCTGTAGTAGAAGGTCGTCCACAACTGCCCGGCCGGCGAGGCGAAGTCGAGATCCGCCTTCACGTGCACCTTGGTCGCCTTGCCCAGCGGCACCGTGGTGCCGGGCAGGAAGCTTTCGAGCGTGGCCTGGTCGAGGTCGACCGCGAACGGCTGCACGCGGTTGACGACGCCCAGCGTGTTGACGCCGCCCGCGCGCCTGACCGCCACGTACGAGAAGCCGCGGTTGTAGGCGGCCAGGCCGGCGACGTCACCGTTCTTCATGCCGGAGATGTCCATCTTGGTTTCAGCTGACTGCCGCGGTCCGAACGTACGCTGCGACAGCGTGTTCCGCGCCTCCTCGAACCAGGCCAGCTCGGCCCGGTTGGAGAGCTTCGTGTAAACGTATTTACCGGTGACGACTTTGCCGTTCGTCAGCCGCAGCCATCCGTCGCGGTCGGTGAGCGACCAGTACCGGTTGTCGGGAGCATGGTTCCACTGCCACACCATGTCCAGTCGCGACCCGTTGGACGCGATCTCTTCCTCGGCCGGGTACTCGGCCGTCACCGGCTGCCCGACGATCGAGACGTCGTCGATCAGATACTCCACGCCCGACGAGGGCGGTTGTGGATTGGCCCACGGTGTCTCCACCGCGAAGGTGAAGGTGTCCAGGTTCGCCGTCGCCGGCACGGTGTACTGTCCGGACACCGTCGTCCACTGCCCGGCGGGCACGTTTCCGGACGCCATCACCTGAACGCCCGCACCCCAGTCCGCGGCAAGGTTGAACCGGATGGTGTCCGGGCCCGACGCGTATTTGATCTTCGCTGACACGGTGTAGGTCACACCGTGCTGCATCTTCCCGTTGAGCGCCTGGTTCGGGCCGGAGCCGTTGAGGGTGCGATCGCTCACCTTGAGAGCCGCCGCCCCGGAAGCGGCATCGGCTGTGTCCCGGCTGAGCGTCGCGCCGTACCGTGCACCCCATGGCGCGACCGCCGCGGACTCGAACCCCGGCTTGTCCAGCAGTTCGACGCCGATGAGCGTCTCGTCGTAATCGGGCGGGCGCGGAATCGTCCACTCCTCGTCCATGTACGCCTTGTGCGGCGCGTCGTTGATGAAGTCGTCCGAGGCGACGATGCTCTTCTGGCGTTCGAACGCCTCCCGCTCCGGGCCGAGCTTGATCGGCTTGTCGAACACGTCGTCCACCTTCACGACTCCGTGGTCGCCGAAGGTCGGCCATCCGTCCTGCCAGGTGGCGGGGATGAGAGCCGGGATGCGGCCGATCGGGAACGTGTCCCGGAAGAACATGCCGTACCAGTCGGTCCCGCCGCCCTCGCGCGAGATGGGTACGAGGCTGCCCTGGGCGAAGCCGTTCGAGTTGAGCACCCCGCGGGCCTCATAGGTGTTGACGCCGCCCGCCGAGGTGTAACGGCCGAGCAGCTCCTTGGAGCGAAGCATGACGACTTGGCGCCCCTGCCCGGACGGCCAGGTGATGATGACCGCGTAATAGTAGCCGTCGATGTGGTAGAACTGGGCGCCCTCGAACAGACCCCCGATGAACGGTTTCCCGGCGTAGTCGCTCGCGCGGAAGATGTTCGGGTAGTCCTGTTCGATGGCCGTCAGGTCGGTGTTGAGGCGCACAGCGCTCGTGCCACCGGAGCCGTAGAAGATGTACGGGGTGCCGTCGAGGTCGAAGAAGAGCGACGGGTCGTGCAGGCCACGGCCGAGGGCCGTGCGCTCCCAGGCGCCGTTCTCGATGTCGTCGGTCCGGTAGACGTATGCGCCGCCGAGGTTGTTGGTGTTGAAGACGACGTAGAACATGCCGTCGTGGTAGCGCAGGGACGACGCCCACTGGCCCTGACCGTACGACGTCTGTCCGTTGCGCAGCGAGAAGGAGTCTCCGATGCTCGCCCGGTCGAAGACGTAGTTGACGATCTCCCAGTTCACCAGGTCGTAGGACTTCATGATCGGCGCACCGGGACTCAGGTGCATCGTCGTACTGATCATGTAGTAGGCGTCCCGGCCCTCGCCGTTCTCGGCGGCCGGAACGCGCTCCACGCTGATGTCCGGCACGTCGGAGCGCAACAGCGGCACGGAGTACGTGCCGTCGCCTTTGTCGGTCGAGGTGTACGAGGGTTGTGGCGACCACTCGACGGCGGCGTTCGCCACGCCTCCCGAAGAAACGAGAACGGCTCCGACGAACACGGCTACCGCTCCCCCCGACACCAAGGAACGGCGCAGGCCGGATAAACGAGCGCTGGCGGATACAGGCATGGTGATGCTCCGAACGCGAGGGCGATGCGAGGGAACCGACGGGTGTTAGCGTTAACAATCCGAGCCGTGCCAGGGCCCGGTACGTGCGCGAAGGCATAGTTCACGTGCGTCATTCCTTCTTTGAGCGCGGCGGACAGCAGCCAGATGCTGATCGTGTTCCGCCCTGCGTTCCAGCAGACGAGTGAAAGGGTGAGCAGCAGCGGGACGAACCCTCAGATCGCGAAAATGAGGAAGGCCGACGCGTGGTGGGCGTACGAGGACAGCCGCTCGGCCAGGCTCTGCCGCACCCGCCACTCCACGCCGCGACCGGGGCGGGCTGAGCATCGCGGTCACGTCACTTGCCGATTGCGGTCTTGATGCCGGCCAGAGCCGCGTCCCGCGCCTTGGCCGAAACTCCCTTGCCTTGCTCGACGTTGGTGATCGCGTTCAGGAACGCCTGGCCGATGGCCGAGTTGCCCGGGCCGACGAGGAACGGTTCGAGCCCGAGCAAGGAGTCGGCGCAGGCCTTCCTCGTCCTCGCCCTGGATGAGCACCAGGCCGGGCACCTTGCCGCCGACCGGCGTCATGGTCAGCGCCTGCACCCTCTCGACCGAGGACGCCACTTCGGCGAGCTTCACCTGCGCTCCCGGATCGGCCTTCTGGTCGTCCTCGACGGGCCCCCTCTGGTTGATGCCGAGCGACCAGAACTGGAACGATTTGCCCTCCTCCACAGGCGGCGGCACGGAGAAGTGGCCGCAGCGAGCATGACCGGTGTGGCGTTACGGAAGTTCACAGGTGGTCTCTTCCAGAGAACTCAGAGCGAGAGGCGACCATGGTGCGGTAGGCGGGCTTCTTGCAAACATTTCTCGTCGTACGTCAGCGCGGCGCCCTTGCCGGAAGATGGCAGGGTCAGAAAGTTGCGAAGTAAGTCTCGATCGTTAATGCCGGACCATACGTGCGACTCACGAAACTCGTCAAGAACCTGCCCGCAAATCTGCCGAAACGAAAGGGCTAGCAGCCGAAATCTTCTGGCCGGGTTCCCGCCCGGACCGGCCGTTGGCCCGTCCGGCAACTGACGCCTCTTCGCCCCGGCCGCTGATCGTCGCACAGCTCGCCGAGCCGCCCGGGCCTCCATGGCGATCGCATCACTCTCGTCATGGCCGACGCCTCCGACGGTCCGGAACTCATAGGCTGGGACGACTTCCTCGTCAAGGCCGGCTTGGCCCAGGCCGAACGCCTGCCGCGGCTGTCCGACCCGCCGACACCGACAGGCAGGCCATGGGCCTCTGTCGGTCGGGCCCGGTCAAGCCGGCGCAGGGCGAGTCCTTGGCCCAGCGCCGAGGGGAACTAGGCGCCGACCTGATCATCCGAGAGAGCGACGCTCAGGGCGACCGGTTGCGAAACTTACTGCGCATTAACCGAAAATAGCGAGCCTCGAGTTCCTTGACAGGCTGCATTCGTGCACCCTAGCGTGACGCCCATCACGGCCATGAGGATAACTCGGTTATGTTAACGCTAACAGTCGTGGTTCGCAGAGGTCCGCCTGGTTTCGACGCAGGAAGCGAAAGGACTGTCCATGCTGTCGCACGGCTCCTGGCCGGGGGAAGGGCAGGGGCTGCTCCTCGTCGTCCTGCCGCCGGCCTCGAGGTGAGGCCCGGATCACGGTAGGAGACCCCACTCATGAAGCGATTCGCCCTGCTCAAGAGCTGGTGCATGACGCTCGCCGCAGCCGGCGCCGGATTCCACCGAGCTGGGCCTGCTCAGCTGAGGCCAGATCGCGCCGGCCGGTCATGGCCGATGTGGCCAGGTTCGCGTGCGTGTCGCACCAGACCGTCTGGCGCGTGCTCAATGGCCACCGCCGAGTCCGAGAGGAGACACGGGCCCGTGTCCTGCAAGCTATCAACGCTCTCGGCTATCGCCGCAACATGACCGCCCGGATGTTGATCACCGGGCGCTCACGCAGGCTCGGCGTCGTCAGTTTCGGCTCCACACTGCTCCGCCCTGCCAGCGCCGTCTACGGCATCGAGCGAGCCGCCCGGGACGCGGGCTGTTTCGTCAGCATCGTGAGCCTCCGCACCATTGACCGCGCCGGCGTCGACGAGGCCATCGGCTACCTGGCCGAGCGGGAAGTGGATGGTGTCATCCTGGTCGCGCCGCAGCGCTTGGCGGCGCAGGCCCTCGCCGACCTGCTCACCGGCCTGCCCGCGGTGGCCGTCGGGGGCTGGCACGAAGGCGACGTATCCGTGGTCACCGTGGACCAGGTGGAAGGTGCCCGGCAGGCGACGGCTCACCTGCTCGATCTCGGCCACGAAACCGTCTGGCACATCAGCGGGCCAGACGGCTGGCTGGAAGCCGAAGGACGGAGCGAAGGCTGGCGAGCCGCGTTGTCGGCCGCCGGGCGAGCGATCCCCGAAGCGCTGGCAGGCGACTGGACCCCCAGATCCGGGTACCTGGCCGGCAAGATCCTGGCCGGCCGCGTCTCCGACGTCACCGCGGTCTTCGCGGCCAACGACCAGATGGCGCTTGGCCTGCTGCGGGCGTTCTCAGAGGCCGGCGTAAAGGTGCCCGAACAGGTGAGCGTGGTGGGCTTCGACGACATTCCCGAATCGGCGTTCTTCGCCCCTTCTTTGACCACAGTCCGGCAGGACTTCTGCGAGGTCGGCAGGCTCAGCATCAATGTGCTGCTCGAGCAGGTCGAATCGGCCGAGCCGTTGGGTCGTGCGCGCCTGGTCGTGGCTCCTCGCCTCATCTGCCGGGGCAGCACGGCAAGGGCGAGAGGCCGCTCCACCTTCATTCGTTGACACTTTCCGCATCACCCCTGACCGGTGCCGGCCTGGAGAGCCACGTCACATTCTCCGGGGGCGGACGCAGCCGGGGTTGACCCGAATGGCGATCGAAAATAGGTTAACCAGGCAAAAGTGATCGATCACTCTTTGGGTCGTCCAAAGGAGTTCCACATGCCTGCGTCTTCGTCCCCGGTTCGTGTTGCCCTCGTCGGCGCCGGGGGCATCGCGAAAGCCTGTCATCTGCCCGCCCTGGCCGCGGCCGGCGACGCGGTACGGGTCGTCGCCGTGTGCGACGTCGACTCCGCCCGCGCGAACGAGCTGGCCGACGCCTACGACATCCCGGGCCGCCACACCGATCTGACCGAGATGCTGGCGACGGCGAGCCCCGATCTCGTGGTCGTCGCAACGCCGCCGGTCGCGCATCGCGAGGCGGTGACAGCCGCGCTCGACGCCGGCGCGTGGGTCTGGTGCGAGAAGCCGCCGACGCTGTCGCTGGCCGAGTACGACGAGATCACCGCCCACGAGAAGGACGGCGGCCCGTACGCCAGTTACGTCTTCCAGCACCGCTTCGGCAGCGCGGCCCAGCGGCTGCGCCAGCACATCGGCGACGGCGAGCTGGGTTCGCCGCTCGTCGCCGTGTGCAACACGCTGTGGTACCGCGGCCACGACTACTTCGAGGTGCCGTGGCGTGGCAAGTGGGAGACCGAGGGCGGCGGCCCGACCATGGGCCATGGCATCCACCAGATGGATCTCCTGCTCAGCCTGCTCGGTGACTGGCACGAGGTGCACGCCGTGGCGGCGACGCTCGGCCGCCGGGTCGAGACCGAGGACGTGTCGTTCGCGATCGTCCGGTTCGCCTCCGGCGCCGTCGGCTCGATCGTGAACAGCGTGCTGTCCCCCCGCGAGACGAGCTACCTGCGCTTCGACTTCAGCGACGCCACCGTCGAGGTCGAGCACCTCTACGGCTACGACAACTCCCACTGGCGCTGGACGCCCGCCCCGCACGTCACCGACCAGGACAGAATCGCCGGCTGGGCACCGGCCGAGAACACCGGCAGCTCCCACCGCGCCCAGCTCGCCACCCTGCTGACCGCCATGTCAGCCGGGGAGCGGCCCCCGGCCAGCGGCGCCGACGGCAGGCGCGTCATGGAGCTGATCACGGCCATGTACCAGTCGGCCATCACGGGGCGGCCCGTCACCCGGGCCGAGCTCGACGAGACGAACCCCTTCTACCACTCGCTCAACGGCGGCGACCTGCCGACCGCTCTCAGCCGCCTCCAGCACCAGGAGTCCGACCATGCCTGAACCCAGCCTCAGCGTCCGCGACGAGGACAGCTCCCTGATCGTCACCGCCGGCGACGTGGACATCGCGCAATACGTCTACCACCCGGACGCGCCCGACGCCGAATCGCCCAAGCCTTACATTCACCCGATCCGCAGCCTGTCCGGCGCGCCCATGTCGGTCTACCGGCCGCACGACCACCGCTGGCACAAGGGCCTGCAGATGACCTGGGCCCACCTGTCCGGGCAGAACTTCTGGGGCGGCCCGACGTTCTCGGTGGAGCGGAACTACCACTGGCGCGACAACCTCGGCCACATGAACCACATCGACTTCGCCGAGCTCTCCTCCGACGGAGAGCGGGTGACGGTCGCGGAGAGCCTGCACTGGGTCTCGGCGCAGGGCGAGCAGTGGATCACCGAACAGCGCCGCCAGGTCTTCCACGGCGTGGACGCCGAGCGCGGCATCTGGGCGCTGGACTTCACCACGCAGCTGCTCAACGTCCGCGGCGCCACTCTCGAGTTCGGCAGCCCCACCACGCACGGCCGCCCGCTGGCCGGGTACGCGGGCTTCTTCTGGCGCGGCCCCCGGTCCTGGACCGGAGGCACGATCATCGCCGCCGGCGGGAAGGGCGGCGAGGAGATGATGGGCGCCGAGGCCCCGTGGCTGGCCATGGTCGGGCAGCACGACGAGATCGACGGCGGCGGCACCGTGCTGGCCATCGCCGGCCACTCCAGCGCGCCGGTGCCGATCAAGTGGTTCGTCCGCAGGGAGGCGTTCGCCGTGATCAGCCCCTCCCCCTCCTTCGACGAGGAGATCGCGCTGGCCGACGGCGACACCCTCGAACTGACGCACCGCTACGTCTTCATCGACCACATGTGCGACCGGGCAGAGCTGGACGAGCTCGGCGCGGAGTTCGCCCTATGACTCCGCTGTTCCCCGGCGGCACCTCGATCAGCGACCTGGCGGTCTACGACTGGGAGTGCGCCGACGGCGTGCACGGCGGCACCCCGCACCTGCACACCGTCTCGACCGAGGCGTACGTCGTGACCGCGGGCCGCGGGGAGGTGCACACCCTCAGCGCTGCGGGCTTCGCCCGGGACCGGCTCGAAGCGGGCACGGTGTTGTGGTTCTCGCCGGGAACGATCCACCGCCTGGTCAACGAGGAGGATCTGCGGCTGGTCGTGATCATGCAGAACGCGGGGCTGCCCGAGGCCGGCGACGCCGTCCTCACCTTCCCCTCCGACGTCCTGCGCGACCGTGACGCCTACCTCGCCGCGGCCACGCTGCCGGCGCAGGGGTCCGAGGACGAGCGGGCGGAGGCCGCGCGGGCCCGGCGGGACCTGGCGATCGACGGGTTCCGGCAGCTCCTGGAGGACGTCGAGGAGCGTGGCGGGCAGGCGCTGGCGGACTTCCATCGGCTCGCGGCGGCGATCGTCCGGCCTCGGGCCGAGTCCTGGAAGGAGCTGTGGGACGAGACCGTCGCGGCCGAGACCGAGCGCACCCGCGAGCAGCTCGCGGCCATCGCGGACGGCGATCCCGCCCACCTCGGGCAGGCCACCGTGGTCAGGACCACGCCCAGGCCCGGTCCTCGCGCCTTCGGTATGTGCGGGCGGCTGCGTACCTGGACGCCGCTGCCCGCGTCCTGATCCGGCAGCAGGGCCGAGCCGAACTGCCAGGTCGCGCCGCATCGCGCGCCCGGCAGCTCGGGCTCAGCGCAGGACGACCGTCGTCAGGGCGCGTGACGGGAACGTCACCGCCCCGTCCGAGACGGGAAGGGAGTCGAGCGAGGCGGTCGCGTCGGTCAGGTAGACCTCGGCCGTCTCGCTCACGCCCGCCCAGGTGACGGGGGCCAGGCCGGTGTTGAGCACCTCGACGACGCGGGAACCGTCGGGGTTGCGGAACGCGCATACCCTCAGCGAGGGCGCCGCGGCCCTGGCCCCGATCCTGACCGCGCCCGGCCTGATGAACCTGCTGAACGCGGCCACCGCCCACAGCCGCTTCGAGACGCGGTACACCCCTTCCGCCTCGTCGATTCGCAGCAGTGCCCTGGTGCTCCCCTTCGAAGCCCCCAGCCAGTACAGGTAGGCCGAGACGTTGCCGAGAGTGAGCGCGTCGTGCACGGCCGAGGCGATCGTGTAGCCATCGGAGCCGCTGCCGTCGTACCAGTTCTCGTTCCAGGTGGTGCCGTTCGGGTTCCACTCCGACATCCACGTGCGCCGGTTCGTCGGCAGCGGACCGTCCACGGGGGTGGCATAGCCGTGTCCGGTGTAGACCTGCACCCAGCGGCGAGCCTCGGGGTCGGCCTCGATGGCGGTCGTGTACGCCATGGCCTCGGTCCAGCCGACCGACTCGCAGCACACCACCCGCATGCCCGAGGCGACGGGGCCGAGCACCTTGACGAACTGGGTGGCCTCCTGCGGGGTGAAGCGCATGGAGGCGTGCTTGGCGGTCCAGTCGGGCTCGTTCGCGAAGCCCAGGTCGGTGATCAGGACGCCTTCTCGCTGGTAGAACCTCGTGTACTGCACCAGGTAGTCGGCATAGGCACGCTGCCATTCGGGCTTCAGCCTGCCGCCGTTCTTCTCCTCGCCGTTGTCCTTCATGTAGCCGGGCGCGCTCCAGGGAACCGCGAAGAAGCGCTCGACGCCGTACTCCTGGGCGGCCTTGGCCATCCAGACCTGGCTGTTGTCGTCGCCGTCCCAGACGTACCTGGGTGGGGCGTCCGGGCCGCCGGGGTCTTCCGGCTGGATCGACACCATGTCGTCGTACGGACTGCCGGCCGGCGCCGAGCCGATGCCCAGGCGCAGGATGGTGAGCCCGGCCCCCTTCTCCCGGCTGAACCACAAGTCGAGGATCTCGCGCTGCTTGTCCCGCGGCAGAGCCCTGATCAATTCATTGCGCCGGAAGGCCGTGGAGACGCCGAACCCGTCGATCGTCTGATGCCGGACCTCATCGTCGATCATGATCGCCGGCGGATCGGCCGGCCATGGTTCGTTCATCGCCAGAGCTCTCGGCTGAAAGGACTCATGGCGCCATAGAGTTAGCACATCGGTGCTGCCCGGCTCAATACTCTCAGGCGGGCGGTGGCGGGCCGACCGTCTCACGAACAATGACCCGGTTGATCGACCGTACAGGAGGCTCCGGCGCCGGCTCGCCGCGTACCTTCGCGATGAGCCTGGCCATGGCCTCCCGCCCCTGCACCTCCCTGTCCACGGCCACCGTGGACAGCGCGGGAGTGGCGAAGCGTCCCAGCTCCTCGTCGTCCCAGCCGAACACGCTGACCTCGCCGGGAACCCCCCAGCCGCGCGAGAGCGCTCCCCGTACGGCACCCATGGCCACGTGGTCGTTCACGGCGACAATGGCCGTCACGCCGCACCCGTCCGGCAGCGCGCGTACGGCGTCGTAGCCGGATTGAGGGCTCCAGTCACCGAGGGCCACACCGTACGAGGTGAGCCCGAGGCGCTCGATCGTCTGCTCGTAGACCAGCTTGCGATTACGGGCCGACGGCCAGCTCTGCGCGCCCGCGATGTGGAAGAAGACCCGGTGACCGAGCGAGGCGAGACATTCGACGATCTCCTGGACCGGGGAGGCGTCCGCCAGTTCGTTGACCCCGCGCAGCATGTCGTCGTAGTCGCCCGTGACGACGATGGGCACCGGCGCGGCAGCGGGGTCGATCTCCAGAGGTGTCAGCGACAAAATGCCCTCGACCTGCCCCGACCCGGCCAGCTCCAAGATCCGCTCCGCCCTGGCGCGCGGATCGCCCTCGACGCTGACGACCTCCAACTGGAAGCCCTCGTCGTGCGCGGCGGAGGAGGCGGCGCGGAGCACGCGCGCCGGCCACAGGTAGGTGGAGGCGGGCAGGGTGATCGCCAACCGGTTCGTACGCCGGGTGCGCATGGAACGCGCGACCAGGTTCGGCCGGTAGTTGAACTCCTGAACGACCAGATCGATCTTCGCGCGGGTGGCCGGTTTCAAGCTCTCGTTGTGGCGGAAATACCGAGAAACCGTCTGATGCGAAACACCCGCACGCCGGGCCACCTCATGGATCGTGAGGCGCGGCGTCTCAGCCTCGTCCAAGGGACCCCTCTCCTCGCGCTGCGCTTCACAGCCTAACCGGTCCCCGCCAACAAGCCATTGACGCAGAAGTGATCGATCACTAATCTACAGCAGCGAGCAAAGTGATCGATCACTTCTATGCGGCGCCATGATCGCTCCCTCCTTGGCCGAACACTGCGACGCCACCCGTTGTCACTTGTCACTCCTCTCGACTTCGACCACCCCCCGGACAGATCTAAGGAGAAGCAGGGTGCTTCGATCCCTCGCATTCGTGGCGGCTCTCACGCCCGCCATCACCCTGGCCGGGCCGGCTGCCGGCGCCGGCGCGGCCCCTCAACCGGATATCGACATCCAGCGAACCCAGACGCATCAGACCATCGACGGATTCGGCTACTCCACCGCGTTCCAGCGCGCGACTCTCGTGCACAACCTGCCGGCGGACAAGCAGAAAGAGGTGCTCGACCTCCTTCTGGATCGCCGCAAGGGCGCCGCGCCCAGCATCCTGCGCCTCGGCATCGGCTCCTCGGCCACGAACGTCTACGACTCCATGCTGTCCATCCAGCCGGCGGATCCGGGCGGCCCGGACGCCCCGCCGAAGTACACCTGGGACGGCTGGGACAGCGGGCAGGTGTGGTTCTCCAAGGAGGCCCAGCGGCGCGGGGTCAAGCGGTTCTACGCCGACGCCTGGAGCGCCCCCGGCTACATGAAGACCAACGGGACCGACGTCAACGGCGGCAACCTGTGCGGCCTGCAGGGCACGACCTGTGCCAGTGGCGACTGGCGCGCGGCCTACGCCCGCTACCTCGTGCAGTACGCGAAGTTCTACCAGCAGGAAGGCATCAAGATCTCCGACATCGCCTTCCTGAACGAACCGGACTGGACCACCGAATACGCCTCGATGCGCTTCACGCCGGCTCAGGCGGCCGAGTTCGTCAAGGTCTTCGGCCCCTACGCCGACCAGGCCGGCCTCAACGTGGTCTGCTGCGAGTCGATCGGCTGGAAGAGCTCCGAGGCGTACGCCCAGGCCATCGAGAACGACCCCGAGGCACGCGAACACCTGGACGTCATGTCCGGCCACGGCTACGCCAGCGGAGCCGACTTCCCGCTGCCCACGTCCAAGCGCACCTGGATGTCGGAGTGGGCTCCGTCAAGCGTCGCGGACGGCTGGAACGAAGCCTGGGACAGCGGCAAGGTCACCGACGGCATCAACATCGCCGAACGCATCCACAACACCCTCGCCCTCTCCGGCAGCACCGGATTCGTCTACTGGCTCGGCGGCTCGCGCGGCAAGACCGCCGCGCTGATCCAGATCGACGACGCCAACGGCACTTACCGCGTCTCATCCAGGCTCTACGCCTTCGCCGCCTACAGCCGCTTCATCCGGCCGGACGCCGTACGCCTCGGTGTGAACAGCACCGGCGACGGGCTCAAGGTCTCCGCGTACCGCAACACCGACGGCACCGAAGTGGTCGAGATCCTCAACACCTCCCACGAGTCCGTGACCACCACCGTCGACCTGAAGCGCCCCGCTGCCTACCTGACCGACTCCACTCACAACCTGGAACGGAACCAGGCTCTCGTCTCCAAGCGCGGGCCCAACACTTCGGTCACTCTCGCACCGAGGTCGCTCACCACGCTGGTCAGCAGCCACCCGCAACACGACTGAGCCGCCCGGCTTCCCCCATCCACACCGATCGAGCGCCCGGAGGCGAGCACCGGACGGCCCGATGGTCGCACGAGGGAGTGGACGGTGTACGAAACGAGAAGGTGTGTCGTTCATGTCGCCGCGGGCCGGGGTCGGCCCGGCCGCCCGCGCCCATGTCGATGGTGCCCTCGTCCACGTGGCGGGAGCGGCCGGTGCTGAGCGCGGCATGGGCGAACAGGTACAGCTCGGTCAGGGTGAAGGTGCCCTTGGGCAGGGCCGGCAGTCTCTCCCCTGGCGCGACGCTCTGCCAGTAGCGAGGTTCGGGGCCGCGTGACGTCTTTGGACAAGGCGCCCGCCAGCGTGCAGGGCTGGTTCGTGGCGGAGAAGTCCGCCGACCAGGCACCAGGACTGCGGGCCGTGCTCTCGCCCGATGTGGTGATGGACTTCGGCGGACGCAAGATCCACGGCATCGACGCCGTCGTCGCCACGGTCACCTTCGCGATGCCCGCCGGTTGGCTCGGCGAGATCGACTTGAGCGTGCTGCCCGGAGGCGCGGATGGGCGGGTGACAGTTCGTGCCACCGGCCCCGGTGGAGCGCAGATGCGGGTGTTCGTCCCGGGCGCTCCGTCGCAGACGATGGATGCCATGGACTTCACGTTCACTTTGGACGACGGGCTGATCGTCGGTGTCGCCGGGCAAGCGCACCAGCCCGAACCCCCCGGCCTGCCCCAGCCACTACGGCCGGGCGACACCGCACCCGGTTTCGTTCTACCGGACGTGAAGGGCGTCGAAGTCCCGCTGCGTCAGGAGAGAGCAAAGGCCACGGTCGTGGTCTTCATCAGCAACCACTGCCCGTTCTCCCGGGCCTGGCACGACCGAGTGCAGCAGGCCGGGCGGGACTACGCGCCACGCGGCGTACGCTTCCTGCACATCAACTCCAACGATCCCTCCCAAGGCCCCGATGACGGCGTCGAGCACTCCCGCAAGCGGGTCGCGGAGGGCCGGTTCGCCGGGCCGTACCTGGTCGATGAAGGCCAAACGGTGGCACGTCGCTGGGGTGCCCGGCGCACGCCAGAGGTGTTCGTCCTCGACGAATCCGGCATCGTCGCCTACCATGGCGCGCCTGACGCGGATGCGATCGACGAGTCGCTGAACGCCGCCTGGCTGCGCGGCGCCCTCGACCACGTCCTCACCGGTATCTCCCCCGGCCTCGCCGATACACAGCCCGTCGGCTGCTCGATCAAGTGGACGCTGTGATGACGACCGCGCACGCAGTCGCGATCAGCGCTGCCATGATCGACCTCATGATCCCAAGACGCATGGACGAACCCTGATCCCTGCAGGCAATCAACCTCTGGAGAAGAAATGAGAAACGCCGACACGGTCATCGCAGCACTACGTACCGGACACGACACCCTCGCCGGACTGGTGTCCGAGCTCAGCGACGGCGACCTGGCCCGATCGTCGGGCGCGGCCGACTGGGACATCTCACAGGTGCTCAGCCACCTGGGCAGCGGCGCCGAAATCCACCAAGCCGTCCTCCAGGCTGCCCTCGACGGCCGGCCCAACCCCGGCCATGACTTCAACCAGGCCGTCTGGGACAGGTGGAACGCCATGACCCGGCGGGAGCGTGCCGACGCCTTTCTCCAGACGAACCAAACCCTGACCGGCTTCTACGAGTCGCTGGATGCCGACACCCGCGAGAAACTCCGCATCGAATTGGGCTTCCTGCCCGCACCGGTCGACGTGGCAACCGCGGCACGAATGCGCCTCAGTGAGTTCGCCCTGCACTCGTGGGACGTCCGCGTCGGCTTCGACGAGCACGCCACGCTGGCCCCGGACGCCAGCGCGGCCCTCCTGCACGGGGAGCCTGACCTGCTCGCCTGGATCGGCAAAGCAGACAAGCTGGACGGCCGAAGTGCAGTCCTCCAGGTCACGACGACTGAGCCCGCCTCCGTCTTCGCACTGCGCCTGCAGGCGCCGATCAGCGTGGACTTCGACGTGCCCGAGCAGCCCGACGGCACGATCACCCTACCCGCCGAGGCATGGCTTCGGCTTGTCGCAGGCCGCCTCGCCCCCAAGCGCACCCCCAGCAAAGTGACCACGACCGGCGCCGCCGACCTCGACCTGCTCCGCAGCGTCTTCCCAGGCTACTGATGCTCCTGGACGGTGCTCCGCCGGGACGCGTCCCTGGCGATCCGCCGCGCTGCTGAAGAACGTCGGATGCGCCAGCTCGCTGCCCACCCGTCAGGTAACTACCCCGTCGGGGACCGCCCGCTCCTGTTGACCGGCGGTCCCGCGGGTGTAATGGCCCGGCCAAGGGCTGGAACCGTCGCCGGCCTCAACCGCGATCCGAGCCGCGGCTGGTGGATCAACGGAAACGGCGGAGAGCCGCCCCGTGGAACAGTGACGGCTCGCCGGAATCCATGCCCAGGGCTGGTCGACGACCCAGCTCACGTCGTCGGCCCAAGAGGTGGAGCCGTCGAAGTTGTGGGAGCCGCCGTTGCTGGCGATGTGCCCTGACCGCTCTTGCCGGTCTGCGGGCAGAAGGTGACGTCCGCGGCGAACAGCGTGCTTCCGTCATTGTGTTGCCGGTGCAACTGGTAGTTCCGGTGCCGCAGGTAGTCGCCAGGGTAGTTCTTCGACTCCAACGACACGCACGAGCTGTTGGCCAGGCCGCTGCGCACGATCCACGAGGCGTCGCCCTTGTCGGCGGACGAGCTGGACGAGGTGATCACCGACGTGATGACTTGGTCGTTCTGGTGGCGAACGTAGCGGTTGGTGCAGCAGGCCGTCGTCGCGCGCAGCGAGATCGACGAGCCGGGGGTGAGCGTTCCACCGGGGCCGGCCCGATGACGTCGTGTAGCCGGGCGACGATGTTGGCCTGGACCGCGTTCTCGGTGGCGTCAGACGGATAGCCGGAGGTCATCACGCCTTCGTAGAAGGTGCCGGCGGCCGCCATCAAGTAGGCTCTGAATCATGGGCGTTACCGGTCACATGCCAGCGGATGATCCTCCTCGTGGCCGATCCGTGAGCATCTGGGACATAGCGCGGGTGGCCGGCGTCTCTCAACAGACCGTCTCCCGTGTCATCAACGGCAAGGCCCGGGTCAGCGAGCCGACCCGGGCCAAGGTCCTGAAAGTCATCGACGATCTCGGCTATCGCCCCAACCGGCTTGCTCAGACGTTGGCCGGCGGCCCAGCACGCGCGGTGACCGTGCTGACCTCCGACACCGCCCTGTACGGCGCGGCCGCCACCTTGCGCGGCATGGAGGAGGCGGCCAGGGCGGCCGGTTTCTCGGTGGGAATCAGCGTGCTCGACGCGGCCTCCCAGCAGACGGACATCGCCCTGAGGCTCAATCGGCCAGGGGAGCCGGTCATGGTGATCGCCTTCGATGAGGTGGGAGTGAGCGCGCTCCGCGCGCTGCCGCCGGACGTCCCGGTGGCAGCCGCCGTCGCATACCGCTCCGACGACGACCCGGACGCCGACCCATGGCAGGTCTGGCTGGACGATCGGGCCGCCGCCGCGCACGCGACCCGCTACCTGCTGAGCCTGGGGCACCGAACCGTCCACTACCTGGCCATGCCCTCCTCCACCAGTCCGCTCGCCCAACGGACCAGAGGATGGCAGGACGCGCTGCGTGCTGCCGGACTCCCCGTTCCCGAGCCGCTGGAGGGCGGCTGGACCCCCCGCTCCGGCTATCTCTCAGTACGCTCTTTAGTGGCCGACCGCTCGGTGACCGCCGTCCTGTGCGGCAACGACGATCTCGCGCTGGGCGTCATGCGAGCAGCACGCGAAGCCGGGCGAGATATCCCCGGCGACCTGAGCGTGGTCGGCTTCGACGACTCCCCACCCGCGGCCTACCTCAACCCCTCACTCACCACCGTCCGGCTCGACTTCGAAGGACTCGGCCGAGCCTGCTTCGGTCTGCTGTATCGCAGGCTGGCGCCGGAGGCCGCGTCGGCCGTCCCCGAGTGGAGCGAGCCGGAACTCATCGTGCGGGAGAGCAGCGGCCCGGCACGGGCCTAATCTGCCTGATCTCCGTGTCTCTCCCCCATCTGGCACTGGCAGAGGAGTCAGGCATGCACACACGTTCGCCTTTCACCCACGCCGAACGCCTGTGCGTCCCGCATTGGTGACCCGGCTGACCTCTGAGCAGGCGGCATCCCGCTGCCCGCCCTCGACCTGTACGCACGCTGTCGCGATCAGACCACCGGCCAGATCCACCACGGCGCGGTCCCGCTCGGCCACGGCCCGTTCTCGGCGCCGCAACCATGCCAGTGCCCTGGTCCACCTGGAGCGGGAGAAATGCCGGCGGCATCCGAGGGACGCCCACGGCCCTCCCGTCATCGGCTCATCCCGGTGTCAGGACCAGGCGGTAGGCGCCGTCGGCGTTCTGGCTGCGATCGGGACGGTGACGCTCCCGTTGGTCACGGTGTACACGTTCGACCACACCCAGGTCGCTCCGGACGCATTCGTCGTGCGTCCCGACCCGGGCACCGACTCGCGGGACGCGGTGACCGACGAGCCCAGGCCGCCGATGCCGTCCACTCGGATCGAGTTGTTCCCGGTCTGACCGCCGAAGACCACGCTGAAAGTCCTGCCGCCCGCGTCGTACGCGGTGGGGGTGACCTTGACGATGTTGCCGGTCTGATCCCCGTACCACTTGTACATCCAGTACGACGCGGTGGGCTGCCCGTTGAGGGTGCCCCACTCGTACCAGAAGGCCCGCTCCGCGTCGCGCACGCCTTCGCGCTCGAACTGCGCCACGTAGTGGTTCGCGCTGCTGGGCACGTCGACCTCGGCGGGCTGCGCGTACTCATTGATCGAAATAGGACGTGGCGATATGCCGAGTTCTCTCTCCAGCGCCCGATAGGCCCGGACGTTGCCGGTGACCTGCTGTCATCCGCTCAGCTCATGCCAGGACACCACCTGAGGCACGGTGTTGGTCGCCTTTGCGTTGTTCAGGAACGACCGCATCCAGTTGACGTCCCACCGCGAATGGCTCGGCCCCATGATGGCCTGGTTCGGCTCGCTCTGCCGGATCCGCTGGTAGGTGCGGACCCACCCCTCGTTGAAGGAGACACCCGACGCCGAGGGCCAGGTCCAGTCCGGCTCGTTCCACGGCTCCCAGGCGTCGATGTTGCTGACACCCGCGGACTTGGCCGCGGCGATCATCTTGTCGATCCGGCTGTACCAGTCGTTCCAGTTCGTCCACCGGTACGGGAAGCCGTCGAAGCTGTCCGCCATGTCGACGGTGATCACGGCGCCGATGGCAGCGGCGTTCCTCCAGACGTTCAGCGTGTCGCCGACCGGAACCGGCGAGCCGTTGGGCCTGTGCTGGTGCAGCGGAGGCGGCTGACGGAGCTGGTGCAGCTTCAGCGGCTGCATGATCGACACCGGTGGGGTGTTCGCGTCGGACAGTCCGTACAGTGTTCCCGACCCGACCCGCGTGACCGGACGCACCACGGTGCCCGCGTCCACGACGAGAGCGCTCCGGCAGAACGGACAAGAGCCGGTCCCACGGCCGGGTAGCCATACCGCCGCGCGGTCGCCGCACTGCGGGAGCACACCGCCTCGTAGAGATGTCCGGTTGCTCGTTATCGATAACCTCACCGTTTGGATGCTCCATCACACCTGTCAAGCCCAGCCGTCCGAGCCGGTCCGGCGGGTGCCACAGGCCGCTGCACGGCGATGCACCCGTGTAGATGGTCATCTTGGGACAGGAGCGAAATCCCGCCCCGTCGTCGGGCCGCCTCAGCAGGGTGATGTGAGCGGTAACGCACGCCCGCTGGATGAAAGATTCACGACCGGGCCGTTCGGCCAAGTGCTCCCGGACCCTCTTCCGGACATGCTCTTTCCGCCTCTACTACCTGGCCGATGTGGCGACTTCACGTGGCCGGCCGTACCTTTCCCGCAAAACGGCGTGCCCCTTCAACTGGGATTTCCTCTTCTGCGCTGCCCATTTGGCCGCTGCCGCACCGGGCCTTTCGGCAAGCTCGGCACGAAGGGCGGCCCAGACCACCGGGACTGTCGCCATCATTCAAGATCTCAGTCGCCTGTCAGCGGAGGATCCAACGCTTGCGGGAGAGCCGACGTGAATTTATGTTATCGCTAACACCCACTGAAGCTCACGCCTCACCCATCTACGTCGCTCTATGGATTTTCACAACCTCTTCAACCCTGACAGGGGCTTCCCCCTCCTGAGAGGTTCCGCCCATGGCATCGTCATCATTCCCGTTCAGTCGCCGCAGGCTGCTCACCACCGCCGGGATCGCCACGGCCGGCGGCCTGCTGGGCGTCGGCACCGCGCGAGCCGTCAGTGCTCCGAGCAGCTACACCCCGACGTGGTCATCGCTCGATCAGCACCCGCCGGCTCCGGAGTGGTTCCAGGACGCAAAGTTCGGCATCTACTTCCACTGGGGAGTCTTCAGCGTCCCCGCGTTCGCCAACGAGTGGTATCCGCGCAACATGTACAACAACGGTTCAAATGAGAACAATCACCACAAGAGCGTCTTCGGTGATCCCTCGGTGTGGCCGTACCACAACTTCATCAACGGCGCGCGGGACAAGGCAGGCAACTGGGTGCAGTTCGCGCCGAAGCTGAAGTCCGCCGGCGGCAACTTCGACCCCAACGAGTGGGCCCAGCTGTTCGCCGACGCGGGTGCCAAATTCGCGGGACCGGTGGCCGAGCACCATGACGGTTATTCGATGTGGAACAGCAGGGTGAACGAGTGGAACTCGGTGGCCACCGGGCCCAGGCTCGACCTGCTGCGGTTACACGCCGACGCCATCCGGGCCAAGGGCCTGAAGTTGCTGGTGTCCCTGCACCACGCATTCAACTTCACCGGCTTCTACCAGTGGGCGCCATCGCAGTCCACCACCACCCTCAGGAAGCTGTACGGCCAGCTCGACAGGGCCACGGAGAATCAGCTCTGGTACGACAAGCTCAAGGAGGTCATCGACGGCTACCAGCCCGACATCATCTGGCAGGACTTCAACCTGAGTCAGGTCCCCGAGTCCCAGCGCCTGAACTTCCTCGCCTCCTACTACAACCAGGCCATCGCCTGGAACAAGGACGTGGTCGCCACCTACAAGGACGGGTTCAACACCAGGGGCGAGGTCTTCGACTACGAACGCGGCGGGCCGGCGGACATCCAGAGTCCCTTCTGGCTGACCGACGACAGCATCTCCAGCTCCAGCTGGTGCTACACCGTGGGCATCGGCTACTACTCGCTCAACGCCATGCTGCACGCGCTGATCGACCGGGTCAGCAAGAACGGCAACATGCTGCTGAACATCGCCCCCATGGCCGACGGCACCATCCCGTCCGGGCAGCGGTCGATCCTGCTGGGCATCGGGGACTATCTGAAGCGTTTCGGTGAATCCATCTACGCCACCCGGGCCTGGACGAGCTACGGCGAGGGCCCGACCAAGATGGGCGGAGGTTCCTTCGTCGAGCCACGACCGGGAACCAACCGGGACATCCGCTTCACCCGCAGCAAGGACGGCACCGTGCTGTACGCCACCGTGCTGGGCTGGCCCGGCGGCACCCTGGACATCACGACGCTGAACTCGAACCGGATCAACCTCGGCAACCTGGCCTCGGCGCAACTCCTGGGCCCCACGGCCGGCTCGTACATCAACCTGCCCAACCGCACCCAGGACGGTTCCGCCCTGCACATCTCCATGCCCTCGTCCACGGCGCCGTTCAGCGCCCCGGCGTATGTGGTCAAGCTGTCCTTCAACGGCCAGATTCCCGCCCTGGGCTCGGGCCCTCTCCCGACCACCTGGGTGCGGATCGCCAACGTCACCACCAACCTCGTCCTCGACAGCGGCGGCAACGTCGCCTCCGGCTCGGCGCTCAAGCAGTGGACCTACGACGGCAGCACCAACCTGCAGTGGCAGCTGGCCGACCTGGGCAACGGGTACCACCGGCTCGTCAACCGCACCAACGGCATGGTCGCCGACAGCGGGGGCAACGCCGCCAACGGCGCCTCCTGCGTGCAAGCCGCCTGGAACGGCGGCAACAACCAGCAGTGGAGACTCAACAACCTCGGCAACGGCCGCTACCAGATCATCAACCGCGGTACCGGCACCGCGCTGGACAGCGGCGGCAACACCACCGTGGGCTCCAATGTGAAGCTGTGGAGTCCCGACTCCAGCACCAACCTCCAATGGACCATCACCGCCGTCTGATCGGCCCATCGCACTTCGACCTGCTCGGGGCCGGCGCCAGCGGTGCGGTCAGGCAAGCGCGTTCAGCCGTGCCACCTCGTCGTCCGGCAAGGCGAGCTTGGCCGCCCGCAGGTTCTCGGCGAGGTGTTCCAGAGACGTGGTGCCGGGAATCGGCAGCACGACCGGGGAGATGTGCAGCAGCCAGGCCGGGGCGACCTGAGCCGGCGTCGCGCCGACCTCAGCCGCGATCTCCGCGACCGGGCTGCCTGGCTGGGCGAGGCCGCCCGGTGGCGATCGGGAACCAGGGAATGAAGGCGAAGCCCTCGGCGGTCGCGTAGTCCAAGACGGCCTGCGACTGGCGGGTTGACGAGGTTGTAGAGGTTCTGGACGCTGGCGATCTCGGTGATCCACCGCGCCTCTTGCAGCTGCAACACCATGATGCGGCGCACCTTGCCCTGCTGCTTGAGGTAGGCGGGGCGGCCGACCGGCACGAAGGCACCTGGGCAGGTATGGGCTGTTCCCGCCTTGGGCGCGACGATTACGCCCGGCGGGTTCGGCTCCGTCGGGTCACCCAGGAGGTCCTGCCCACCTGCGCGCGCAAGGCTTCGGGCACATCATCCAGATCTCCACGATCGGCGACATCGGCGACTTCAGCACTAACTGGGCCGGTTCTTCCGCCGTCCATGCCGAACCCGACTCCGCCTACGACAGCGTCAGGGCCGCCCTGGCTGCCCGAAGAGGCTCCAGCAGCCCTGGTAATCCCGCCGCCGGTTCCGCCCTTCTGATGATCGTCGGCCCAGACTACCCACCTCTGCGGGTGCTCTTCGGCGAGCAGTCCACCCAGTTGATGAAGGCCCTGTACGACCAGCGCCTGCGGACCTGAACCGACTGGGACCACGTGTCCCCCGCCGCGCAAGGCTGACCACTGTCCGCACAGCCGTGGCGAGGGCACGGCGCCTGCCACCCAGGACAGACATTGAGCAACCCGCTACTGGCAGGGACACGGTCTTTGGACAGGACTCAAGGTCCAGGACCCCGGAATGCTCACCCGCCAGCGGCTACCAACCCGAAGCCTGCCCGATCACCCACGAGCAACTCCGTTATCTCTCATGACCAACGCGTACCAGGCGTTGGTGTCCACGACGGCGGCTGAGGCAGCCGTGTCGAGGCTGACCGTCATGCTGCCCAGGAGGGCCGTCACCCCGGGTGACGATCATCACGGCCCAGCGGCGGCAGCGCCTTGCTCCAACATGGGTGCTCCTTCGTCCGGGAATGACGGGCCTCAGCCGGTCCGGTGAGGCCCGCCATCAGCGCGTACATGTCCAGTGGGCGCCCAGCCTCGGCAAGTTCGACGTCGGGCCCGCCGGGACGGGCTGATCCAGCGCCCCGAAACTCGCGCCCGGCCCAGTAGCGGACGCTGCCTATCAGGCAGCGGTGCAGGTCGCGCCGTTGAGGGTGAATGAGGTCGGCTTGGCAGGGTTTCCGGTGTGGGTGGCCTGGAAGCCGATGCTGATCGATGCGCCTGGAGCGATGTTGGCGTTGTACGAGACGTTCCTGGCCGTCACCTGACCGGAGGCGGGCGAGTACGTGGCGTTCCAGCCGGAGGTGATGGCCTGCCCGCCGGGCAGTGTGAAGGCCAGGGACCAGCCGTTGATCGCGGCGGTGCCGGTATTGGTGACGGTGATGTCCGCGGTCAGGCCGCTGTTCCAGGAGTTGACGGTGGTGGCGACCCGGCAGGCTCCGGTCCCCGGGTCCGGATCAGGGTCCTGGCCGCTCTGGAACTGGGTGAAGAACTTCCACACCTCTGCCGGGACCCAGGTCCGCGAGCCGCTGTCGCCGCCGGCCCCGTCCTGTGGCGCGGCGATGTGACCTTCGTCGAACGCCGCCCACACGACCGGATGCCCGGCCGAGCACCCGGAGTAGGTGGTGACCCGGTGCGTCAGGCTGCCCTGCGCCGGCTCGGGCGGGCTCTGGGCGGTGCAGCCGTTGTTCCGGACGAACCTGTCGCGCAACGATCTTCCAGCGGAGATGTTGTCCCTGATGCCATGTACCCCGAGGTATGCGACGGGCTGGGTGCCACCGCTGCACCCGCTGATCTGCCCTGGGGCGGATTGGGCCGCGACCGCGCGGAAGACATTCGGCCGGGCACATGCCAGTGCGAAACTCATGGCTCCGCCGTAACTGAACCCCACGGCGAAGCGCTGCGTCGTGTCGACGCAGAGATCCGCCTCGATCTGCCTGATCATGTCGTCGACGAAGGTCACGTCCTCGCCTCCGGCATTGGCCCAGCCGTTGTCGAGCCCCTGGGGCGCGACGAAGATCGTGCTGTTGTTCGCCAGCCGCTGCAGGCCGTAGTAGGCCCAGACGTCCCGCTGCACGGTCTGGCCCGTGGCCACGTCCGTGGCAGTGCCGCCCCACCAGTGGAGACCGAAGATCAACCGATAAGGGTGGCTGCTGTTGTAATTGTCGGGGATCCGCAGGATGTAAGTGCGGCTCTTGCCACCGCTCTGAATCTGGTTCGTGCCGTTCCTCAGCGTTGGGGCCTTCCCGCACCCGGCAGTCGCCGCAGCGGTGCCGGACGGCGTGGTTGTGCTGGAGTCGGCACTCATCGCCGGTCGTCCCGCGCCTAGGACGAGCAGCGATGCGATCGCGATGGCGGTGAAGAAGGATCTATGCCGTGACAGGGAAACCATCTACTGCTCCTTCTAGGGCGATATGTGATCGATCACACATGAGGCCGTCCTATCCCCCTTCAAAGGGCTGAGGTGTGGTGCAGCGGAGCAAATATGACGCCGGTGGGGCCTGTCAAGATCGAGCCTTCTCCCCTCGGGGACCGCTCTCCGGCAGGACGCGTTCCGCACGTTTTTGACCAGGGATGCGGTCGCGATGGCCGCCGACGAGCCACGATGAAACTTTCACCGTGCCTTGACAATGCGGCGGGCGCAGCCCTACATCGTGGTGTTACCGATAACGCATTTCCGGATCGGCTCCGAGCAGTTCCGCCGCCGATGCCGCCCGACACGGAGGCCCCCCTCGTCCAGCCGTGTCTCCACCCCCAGGAGAAGGAACATGCAGCAGACCTCGCCCTGCCCGCCCGCCGTACGCGGCACTCGCCCGCAGCCGCGGCCAGGCGTGTCACGGTGGCGCTCGTCACCGCGTTGACCTGGGCCACACCATCGTCACGGCCCCGCGCTGAGACAACGGTCGGTCGCCACGCTGCTACGGCTCGGCCGACGGCAGAGCGCGCATGCCGACCGGAGGGCGCCTTCAACCCCCTGCGACTGTTCCTCCCATCGACGTACGCCGACACCGGCTCGGCAGAGAGAGTTGCGCGATGTCCAGACGTAGACCCTTGTTGACCGCCTTAGCGGTCGTGGCGCTCGTCGTCCTGGTGGCCACAGGCGGCCCGGCGCTGAGTGCCGACTCCGGCAGGACGTCACCCGGTGCCGTCGCGGCGACCGCGGGATGCGGCAAGGCACCGGGGCTGGCCAGCGGTACGCGTTCGATCCAGACCAGCGGCAAGAACCGCAGCTACATCCTCAAGGTCCCCGACACCTACGACATGAACCACCCCTACCGGCTGATCTTCGGGCTCCACTGGCTGGGCGGCACCGCCACCGACGTCGCCACCGGCCAGACCGTGCAACGGGACGTCTGGGCCTACTACGGGCTCCAGCGCCTGGCCAACAACAGCACGATCTTCGTCGCCCCTCAGGGCTTCAACAACGGCTGGGGCAACTCCAACGGCGAGGACCTGACCTTCGTCGACGACCTGGTCCGGCAGATCGAGGGAGCTCTCTGCGTCGACACCACGCAACTGTTCGCCACGGGTTTCAGCTACGGCGGCGCCATGTCGTACGCGATCGCCTGCGCCCGCGCCAACGTCTTCCGCGCGGTCGCGGTCCAGTCCGGCGGCCAGCTCAGCGGCTGCAGTGGCGGCACCCAGCCCATCGCCTACATGGGGATCCACGGCATCAGGGACAACGTGCTCACCATCTCCGGCGGACGATCCCTGCGTGACCGGTTCGTCCGGAACAACGGCTGCACCGCCCAGAGCCCGCCCGAGCCGGCGCAGGGCAGCCTGACGCACCGGGTCACCACCTACTCCGGGTGCTCGGCCGGGCATCCGGTCGTGTGGGCGGCGTTCGACGAAGGTCACATCGCCGCGCCACAGGACGGGGCCGGCGGCGACAGCGGCTCGCGGACCTGGGTCCCGGCAGAGGTGTGGAAGTTCTTCACCCAGTTCCAGAGCGGCCCGACACCCACACCGACCCCGACCCCGACTCCCACGCCGACGCCGACGCCTGTTCCGGGGGCGTGTTCGGCCACGTTGGAGACGGTCAACAGCTGGGACGGCGGGTTCCAGTCGACGGTGACGGTCCGGGCGGGCAGCGCGCCGGTCGACGGCTGGACCGTGAAGTGGACCTGGCCCGGCGGGCAGAGCATCAGCAGCCTGTGGAACGGCACGCAGAGCGGCTCCGGCTCCGCCGTGACGGTCCGCAACGCCTCCTACAACGGCTCCCTCGCCGCGGGCGCCTCCACCACCTTCGGCTTCACCGCCAACGGCACCGCGGCCACCCCCACCGCCACCTGCACCAGCCCCTGACCTGTCGTTCATCCGGGCCGGCCGACACCACGTCACCGAGGCCGGCCACTTTAGGAGGGCCCTTGCGCACGGTCGGAACGCTTCTCGCCGCCGGCATTCTCATCGGCGGTCTGATCGCCCTGGAAGACCAGGCCGGCGCCCTGGACAACGGGGTCGCCCGCACACCCCCCATGGGCTGGAACAGCTGGAACACCTTCGGCTGCAACATCAACGAGACCCTGATCAAGCAGATGGCCGACGCCATCGTCAACTCCGGCCTGCGTGACCTCGGCTACAAGTACGTCGTGGTCGACGACTGCTGGTTCGACCCCGCCCGCGACCCGGCGGGGAACCTGCGGGGCAACCCCTCGCGCTTCCCCGGCGGGATGAAGGCCCTCGGCGACTACCTGCACGCCAAAGGGCTGAAGTTCGGCATCTACCAGGTGCCCGTGGACAAGACCTGCGCCCAGTACTTCGGCGGCTACCCGGGCGCGACCGGAAGCCAGGGGCACGAGGTCCAGGACGCCAAGCAGTTCGCCGCCTGGGGCGTGGACTACCTGAAGTACGACTGGTGCTCGCCCAACGGCACCATCGACGACCAGGTCCGCACGTTCGCGAAGATGCG
>NZ_JBFAOQ010000032.1:0-80204 GCF_040675285.1 Nonomuraea sp. NPDC049625
GGTCTTGATCGAACGGGTGCCGAGCATCGCCGCCCGCTGGTCCGCGCCGACCCGGTCAACCCCGGGCAGGCCGTGCAGGAAAGCTCGCAACGCCGCCTCCGAAGAGGCCACGTCCGCGAGCGAGGTGGTCGCTACGCTCATCGCGATCGGGTCTTTCTCGTGCGTGAGGGGGCCGGCCAGCCGCCCGGCGGGGCGGTGGAGGCGCGTTCGATCAGCTTGGTGTCCAGGACGATGCGGCTGGCGCTGCCGCCGGCCTCGTCGGGGTCGAGCCGGCGCAGCAGCAGGCGCATGGCGAGCACGCCCTGCTCGACCATCGGCCGGTCGACGACGGTCAGGGGCGGCCTGAGCAGCGGGCCGGTGTCCAGGTCGTCGAAGCCGATCAGGCTGATCTGGCCGGGGATGTCGATCCGCATGTCGTGCAGCGCCTTGAGCACGCCCAGCGTCATGAGGTTGTTGGCGGCGAAGATGGCGGTGGGCGGCTCGGGCAGCGACAGCAGGGACAGCGTGAGCTGGTAGCCGCTGTGCTCCTTGAAGTCGCCGACCAGGTCGTACTCGGGCGGCACCTCGATGCCCGCCTTGGCGAGCGTCCCGACGAACCCCTCGCGCCGCAGCCGCCCGGGGGTGGTGTCCAGGGTGCCGCTGATCGCGGCCACCTTGGTGTGCCCGAGGGCCAGCAGGTGCTCGGCCGCCTGCTTGCCGCCGCCGTCGTTGTCGACCAGCACGGCGTCGAACCGTTCGCCGCCCGCCAGGTCGCGGTCCACGAACACCAGGGGCACGTCGGCGTCGCGCACGTGCAGCGGCGTCTGGTCCTGCTCGGTGGCGGGCGCGAGGATGATGCCGTCGACCCTGCGCACCAGGTCCGCCAGCACGTCGTCCTCCTGCTCGCCGCTCTCGTCGCTGTTGGCGAGCAGGATGCGGTACGGCTCCGTACGCGTGACGGACTCCATGCCCTTGACCACCGCGGCGAAGTACGGGTTCGTGATGTCCGGGACGACGACGCCGATCGTGTTGGTGCGCCCGGACTTCAGCGACTGCGCCGCAGCACTCGGCCAGTAGCCCAGCTCGTCGATGGCGGCCTGGATCGCCTCGTACGAGCGCACCCGCTGGCCCCGCAGGAAGCGCGAGACCGTGGCGGGAGAGACCCCCGCGCGAGCTGCTACGTCATGGATGGTGACCAAGTGAGCTCCAAACTGAAATCGATGTCAGTGATGATGGCAGGATCCGGCCACGGAGTGTCAATGGCATGTTTCCAAGTCGTTACTTCCACGGACATTTGCCCAACTCAGGGCCTCGTCCGGCCGCTCTCCCCCTGGACTTACTGAAACCGTTGTCAGTAGAACGGGCGTGGAGGAAACATCGGATGTAGTAGCACTCATCAGCGCGGCAGCAGATCCCCTGGAGTCCCCGCCCGACACTCCCGCCCGCTACCGGCTCAGTGCCAGGGCCTGGGCTGGGACAGCAGATACGGGCCAGGGTGCGCGACTGATTCGCAACTCAGGAAACCCTTGACCACATCCGATGTTTCGCCTACGTTACCCGCAAGTCGAGAGTTGCGAAATTTTTCGCATAGCGCCAACCACGACGGAGGGTGTCACGGATGTCCGATTCCCGTATCGACGAATTCCGGCAGCGCAGGTTCGGCCTGTTCATCCATTGGGGGCTCTACGCGCTGGCGGCCCGCCACGAGTGGGTCAAGCAGCGCGAGCACATGTCCGACGAGCAGTATCAGCGGTACTTCGAGCGCTTCGACCCCGATCTGTACGACCCCGACGCGTGGGCGGAGGCCGCGCAGCGCGCGGGGATGCGCTACACCGTGCTGACCTCCAAGCACCACGACGGCTTCTGCCTGTGGGATTCGGCCCTGACCGACTACTGCGTGAGCGGCACGCCGTACGGCAAGGACTTGATCGGCCCGTTCGTGCAGGCGTTCAGGGGCAGGGGCCTCGGGGTCGGGTTCTACTACTCGCTGCTGGACTGGCATCACCCGGACTTCCCGATCGACGGGCTGCACTCGTCGTACGTCGAGGGCGGCACGTTCCCCGACCGCGATGTCACGAAATATGCGGATTATCTGCATGGGCAGGTCGAGGAGCTGCTCACCCGCTACGGCCCCATCGACACGCTGTGGTTCGACTTCTCCTACGCCGGCCGGGTCAAGCAGGGCAAGCCGGTCTACGGCGGCAAGGGCAAGGCCGAGTGGCGCTCGGAGGAGCTGGTCGACAAGATCCGCCGCATCCAGCCGGACATCCTGATCAACAACCGTCTGGAGCTGCCGGGCGACTTCACCACGCCGGAGCAGTTCCAGCCCCCTGCCCCGCTGTCGACGGTCTGGGAGGCCTGCCAGACGCTGAACGGAAGCTGGGGCTACGACCGGGACAACAACGCGTGGAAGTCGCCCGGCCTGCTGATCCGGATGCTGATCGACTCGGTCTCCAAGGACGGCAACCTGCTGCTCAACGTGGGGCCCAACGGCCGCGGCGAGTTCGAGCCCCGGGCACTCGACACGCTGCGGGAGATCGGCGACTGGATGCGGCTGCACAGCCAGTCGATCCACGGCGCGGGGACGAGCCAGTTCCAGGCTCCCGAGCACTGCCGCTACACCCAGCGCGGCGACCGGCTCTACGTGCACGTCTTCTCCTGGCCGTACCGGCACCTGCACCTGCCGGGGCTGGCGGGCAAGGTCCGCTACGCGCAGTTGCTCAACGACAGGTCGGAGATCCGCATGTGGGCGCCCGACCCGAAGGTCGACAACGGGAACGTCAACTTCTTCACGATCCCCGAGGGCACCCTCACCCTCGAGCTTCCCGTGGAGCCGCCGGACGTGGCCGTCCCGGTGATCGAGCTCTTCCTCTGAACAGGCTGAAAGGCGATACCCCCCATGGACAACCCCCTGCGCGGCCTGAACACCACCGGCCTGAACCGGCGCCAGGTTCTCAGCCTCGCCGCGATGGCGGCGGCGGCCGTACCCCTCACCGCCTGCGGGAGCGGCGAGCGCACCCGCCAGGCCGGCCCGGCCTCCTCGACCGCCTCGGCGTCCGGCAACTCCGCGGTGATCAACCCGGACCGGCCGGAGAGCGCGCTGTTCCCCTACGCCGAGGCGGAGAAGCTCTTCGACTCGCTGCCCTGGCCCAAGACCAACGTGCCGGAGCCCACGTCCAAGGTCACCGTCACCGTCGCGATCATCCCGGGTCAGCGGCACGAGGTGCGGCACGCGCAGTTCGCCAAGTTCATCAAGAAGCGGCATCCGAACATCGAGATCAAGGTGGAGGTCACGCCGTTCGACGACTTCCGCACCAAGTACCTGACGGGCGCCGCCAGCGGCGTGCTGCCCGACATCATGTACTCGCAGTTCCAGTGGGGGCAGAGCTTCATCAAGAACAACCTGTACCTGCCGCTGGACGACTACATCGCGGCCACCCCCGAATTCAACCGCGCGGACTTCTCCAAGGCGGCGCTCAGCTACTGGGAGCGTGACGGCAAGCTCTACGCGCTGGGCACCGACTCGGCGCCCAAGCTGCTCTTCTACAACAAGGAGATCCTCGACAAGGCGGGCGCCAAGGCGCCCGACGCCTCCTGGACCTGGGACAAGCTCATGGAGGCGGCCCGCGGGCTGGTCTCGGGCACGGGCGCGCAGAAGGTCTTCGGGTTCACGCCGGTGCCCAAACCCACCAGCGACCTCACCGCGACGTTCCTGCTCGCTCACGGCGGCCGTTACCTGACGGCCGACGAGACCAAGTGCGTGATCCAGGAGCCGGCCAGCCGCGACGTGCTCAAGCGCTGGATCGACCTGCTGATCAAGGACAAGGCGATGCCCGACCTGGCCGAGGCGCAGGCGACGGCGAAGGTGGAGCCGTTCACGCTGGGCCGGGGCGCCCTGTACGTCGGCGGCGCGTGGAACATCGTCACCCTGCTCACCCTGCCCGCCGAGCAGCAGTTCGAGTGGAGCCTGACGCACGTGCCCAGCGGCCCCGAGGGCCGCTTCACCCCGGTCCTGGGCAGCGCCTTCGGCATCACCAGCAGGACGCGCAACCCCGAGGCGGCGTGGATCGTGCTCAACTCCCTGCGCTCCTACGCCGGCCACCGCTTCTTCCTCGACACCCCGCCGTCGCGGCTGTCGGCGTTCGAGGAGAACCTCCAGGACCTCAAGCTCGACAAGGAGGTGATCGACACCACCAAGGACTCGCTGCACAAGTACGGCACCAGCGACGGCGTGCTGAGGCTGCCCGCGACGCCCAAGCTCGAGGACCTCACCAAGCCGATCTGGGAACGGGTCATGTCGGGGTCGTTGTCGGTGGACGAGGGGCTCAAGCAGGTCACCGAGCGGGTCACGCCGATGCTCGCGGAGAACGTCTGATCATGGCCGCCTCCCCGCTGGTCCGGCGCGAGGCCCGCCGGTTCCACCTGTTCGCCCTGCCGTGGAGCATCGGCTTCGTCTTCTTCACCGGCGGGCCCATCGTCGTGTCGCTGGTGCTCAGCTTCACCCGCTACGAGCTGCTGTCGTCGCCGCAGTGGGTGGGCCTGGACAACTACGCCCAGCTGCTGCGCGACCCCGACTTCTGGATGGCGACGAAGAACACCGTGTACTTCGGCGCCGCCTCCGCCGCGGCCGGTGTCGTCTACAGCCTCGCCGCGGCGCTGCTGCTCAACATCAAGGTGCGCGGGCAGGCGATCTTCCGGACGATCATCTACATGCCGTCGGTGATCTCCGGCATCGCCACCGCCCTCCTCTGGATCCACGTGCTCCATCCCGACTACGGCCTGGTCAATTACCTGATCGGCCTGGTGGGCATCCAGGGGCCCGGGTGGCTGACCGACGCGAGCTGGGCGATCCCCGGCCTGGTCATCATGACGACCTGGACCACCGGGAACGCGATGATCATCTTCCTGGCCGGGCTGCAGGGCGTGCCCGCCTCGCTGTACGAGGCCGCGCACATCGACGGGGCCGGCTGGTGGAGCAGGTTCAGGCACGTGACGGTCCCGATGATGTCGCCGGTCATCTTCTTCAACCTGGTCGTGGGCTTCATCGGCAGCCTGCAGGCCTACCAGCTCATCCTGTTCATGACCGACGGCGGGCCGGCCAACTCCACCCTGGTCCTGGGCCTGTACGTCTACCGCTACGCCTTCAAGTACTTCGAGATGGGCTACGCCTCGACGATCGCCTGGGCGCTGTTCTTCCTCGTCATCGTGTTCACCGTGATCCAGTTCGCGCTCGCGCGCCGCTGGGTCCACTACGAGGCCAAGTAGGTCACCAGATGGCAATCAAGGTCCTGCCCGCACAGGCCCGCCCGGTGGAGAAGCGGCCCGTGGCCCCCGCCCAGGCCGAGCGGATCCGCCGGGTCCAGCGCCTGACGGCCTACGCGCTCCTCGTCCTGGCCTCGGCGGCCAGCCTGCTCCCGCTGCTGTGGATGCTGACCACCGCGCTCAAGCCGTCCGGAGCCGTGCTGGAGTTTCCGCCGAGGTTCCTCCCCGACGTCTTCACCTGGTCCAACTTCCCCGACGCGTGGACGAGCCTGCCCTTCAGCACCTTCCTGGTCAACAGCGTGGTGGTGACCACGCTGTCGATCGTGGGCAATCTCATCTCCTGCATCCTGCCGGCCTACGCCTTCGCGCGGCTGCGCTCGCGGGTGCGCGGCATGGCCTTCGCGCTGATGCTGGGCACGATGATGATCCCCGCGCAGGTGGTCATCGTGCCGAGGTTCCTGCTGTTCTCCCATCTGGACCTGGTGGACACCTTCTGGCCGCTGTTCCTGCCCAACTTCTTCGGCACCGCGCTGTACATCTTCCTGCTCAGGCAGTTCTTCACCACGATCCCGCAGGAGCTGGTGGAGGCGGCGCGCATCGACGGCGCGGGGGAACTGCGGATCCTCTGGCGGATCATGATCCCGCTGTCCAAGCCGGCGATCGCGACCGTGACGCTGCTGTCGTTCGTCGGGGCCTGGGGGGAGTACATCGATCCGCTCATCTACCTGCGCTCGACGGAGAACTACACGATCCCGCTCGGCATCTCGCTGTTCCGCGGCCAGTACGCCGACGACTACAACCTCATGATGGCAGTGTCCATCCTCGCCCTGGTCCCGGTCATCGTGGTGTTCCTGGCGGCGCAGAAGTACTTCATCAGGGGCATCATGCTCACCGGCATGGCGGGGAGGTAGGAAGTCTCCGCCCGCGCCTTTCGAAACATGGCGAAAGGCGCGGGCCCCGCGCCGCGCCGCCGCCGCTGAGAAGGCATCCGTCAGCCCGCCCACGCCTCCTTGCCGGTGGTGACCGGGCCGCCGGTCTTCGCCGACTCCTGGACGGCGAGGCTGATCAGGTGGTCCTGGCAGGCCTCGGCCAGCGGGTACGGCGGCGGGCCCTCCTGGCGCGCCCAGGCGCCCGTGCGTTCGAGGAGGTCCGCGACCGCGATGTCGTCGTCCGACCGGGACGCGCCCTCGAACGGGTTGCGGTAGACCACCCGCCCGTCGAAGCTGATGTGCTTGAGGTCGCGCAGCTCCAGGCTGAGGTCGACGCCGGTGTCCCGCCGGATCAGCGCGGACTCCACCGGCGTCGTGGGGTCGACCAGCCGGATCACCCGGTCGTCGACCAGCTCGCCGATCGAGCCGCGCACCACGATGCGCCGCATCCGCAGGGGGTTCCACCACTGGTTGTCGGTGAAGTCGTACAGGCCCATCGTGCCGCCGAAGTCGAGGGTGGCGATGGTCGTGGTCAGCCGCTGCGGCGTGTCGTCGCCGGTCCACCCGCCGAACCCCAGCGGGTTGGCGAGCGGCGCCTCGAACGCGCCGGCGCGCACCTCGGCGGCGTCGAACCCGACGCCCAGCAGGCCGCGGATCAGCGACACCGCGTGGTAGAGGTGGGTCGAGGAGACCTGGACCGAGGTCGGCTCGCCGATCACGCCCTCCCGGACGAGCGCCAGCCGCGCCGCGTGCCCGGGCATCAGCAGGTACTGCTCGGCCACCTGGACCAGGCCGGTGGCGCCCACGTCCCGCCACAACGAGCGCAGCCCGGCCAGGTCCGGCGCGGGCGGTGTCTCGGCGAGGACCGGAATCCCGTGCCCGGCCACCTCGCGGATCGCGTCCGGCATCGCGGCCCACGGCACCGCCGCGGCGAGGTAGTCGGGCCGCTCGTGCCGCAGCAGCTCGTCGATCGAGCGGAAGGCCGGTACGCCCCACTCGGCGGTGACCTCGTCGCCCCGCTCCGCGCTGCGGGTCACGACGCCGCCGACCCGCAGCCGGTCCGGCATCGCGGCCGCCAGCCGCAGGAAGAACCGGGTCCGCCGCCCGCTGCCGATCGCGCCGAACGTCGTGGTCATGAAACCGGACCTCCTCGGGAGCCGGAGCGATCTCGTGCCGGATCGACTCCGGAACAACATACTCGGCAGGCTCTGTCTCGCCCCGTCCGGGCAACCGCTCGGCGAGAACAACCGACGGTGAACATTTCTGAACGGGCTGTCAGCGAAGGACCCCTTACGCAAGAATCGGTGGAGACCGTAATCAAGGAGGTTTTCCCTGTGCGCGCCGTTCTCACCGCCGTGCTCGCGACGCTCATCCTGTTGGCCACCGGGGCCGGTTCGGCCGGAGCCGCTTCATCCCGATCGTCCTTGCCCGGAGGAAAGGCCAACTTCGTGGTCACGCAGGGCTTCCTGCGTGCCTCATCCACTCAGAACTGGGTGCGTCTGGGGACGTACCAGTTCAAGGCCAACGGCACCGTCACCGCGAACACCTACCTCTGGTGGCAGCGCAACCCCGAGGGCAGGCAGGCCACCGGTGTCGTCCCCGACTCCAGCTGCTCGACCAAGGCGGGCGGCTCCAGCACCCGGGTACGCGCCTGCGACGTGCTGACCGCTCCCGGCTTCCCCGGCTCCCCGGACGAGGCCCGCACGGGGACGTACACCGTGGCCGGCAACGTGGTGAGCATCAGGTGGAAGATCGCCCAGACGTGGACCGAGAAGTGGCGGGTGCAGCTGTCGCCTGACCGCAAGCTCGCGCAGCTGCAGCTCGCCGACAGCAGCCTGGCCACCAACGGGTACGGCTACGGAAGCAACGCCTCGCTCACCACCCGCCGCGCGATGAGCTCCGTGCGGGCCTTCGCCGGAGCCCTCAAGCAGGACCTGGTCTCCTGGTCGCGCAACACCATCGTGAAGTCCGACGGCCAGGTCTTCAAGCAATCCTCCTTCCGCAGCTGCGCCACCACGACCTGGTGCCTGACCTACCTGCAGCCCTCCTCCCCCGGCGCCTGCCAGAAGGCCGGCGGCTGCCCCAACTTCGGCGGCGGCACCAAGGCGAACGTCAGCTCCATCCAGTACTACCTCACCAAGATCTCCAACAACGATCGCCGTGACACCCTGTGGCACTGGTGCACCTGCCTGGCCATGGAGAGCAAGACGTTCTGCTATTCGGGCAACTCGCACATCAAACCGCTGTTGCAGATCATCGACGACAGCGGAGCCTTCCGCGGCTGGGTCGGCGCCGAGGCCTCGTTCTACAACGGGTCCAGGTCCAAGGACATGATGGCCGTGTTCCGCATCTCCGACTTCCGCTGACGTCCGCGCGCCGCTCCTGACTGTCCCGGGTCACGGATTTGTCAACCACGATTCTCGGTAAATAGTCGAACTGCTCCCGTATGGCCTCGCGTATCTCCCGGAGACCGGACTTCCACCCGGGTCATGAGACTTGAAGGAGCAACACATGCGGAATCCGCTCGGGGGGAGCCGACTCAGGTCATGGCGAGCAGTCGCTTCCTTAGGGGGAAGCATCGCACTTGTCCTGACCGGCTCCTCACTGTCCGCGCAGGCGGGCACGATGGCGGCGGCGCAGACCATCGTCTGCCCCAGCGTGGCGGACAAGCTCCCTGAAATACCGGCGGCCGCCAGGGCCGAAGTCGACAGAAACCTGGCCCTCCTGGAAACCCAGATCCAGGAGGCCAACAACCGACTCGCCCGCTCAGCCGGAGAAGGAGGCCCCAACTTCGTCCAGAACGCCATCCTCGGCCCGCTGGCCGACAAGCGCGCCGCCACCCTCGACCGCATCGCCATCTCCATCGGCCGTACCGGCCAACGCCCCACCGGCCTCAACAACCTGGCCACCTGCAGACTCACCGGCACTGCCGATGGCGGCAACAACGGCAATAGCGGCAACGGGGGTAACGGCGGGAACGGAGGTAATGGCGGCAACGGAGGTAACGAGGGGAACGGCGGCAACGGCTCGACCCAGGCGCCGAACCCCGGGAACACGGTGAGGCCGACCCAGGGAACAGGGTCGGGATCCGGGCAGACCATCGTCTGCCCCAGCGTCGCGGACAAGCTCCCCGAAGTTCCCGCAGCCGCCAGGGCCGAAGTCGACAGAAACCTGGCCCTCCTGGAAACCCAGATCCAGGAAGCCAACAACCGACTCGCCCGCTCAGCCGGAGAAGGAGGCCCCAACTTCGTCCAGAACGCCATCCTCGGCCCGCTGGCCGGCAAACGCGCCGCCACCCTCGACCGCATCGCCATCGCCATCGGCCGCACCGGCCAACGCCCCACCGGCCTCGGCAACCTGGCCAACTGCACGCTCGGCAACGGCGGTAACAACGGCAACGGTGGGAATGGCGGCAACGGGGGCAACGGCGGAAATGGGGGGAACGGCGGCAACGGCTCGCCCAGCCCCAGCCCGACCGGTGGCCAAGGCGACGGCAACGGTGAGGACCCCGCCAACGGCGTCGGGCCGTTCGCCCAGGACTTCGTCGACATCCGGCAGGTTCAGCCGGGCCAGTCCAACCTCGCCGAATTCGGAGCCGGCAGGAACGGCTCCCGCGGCACGTTCGTCGCCCAGTGCGGAAGGAACGAGAACCGCCACAACAACTCGGACAACTTCATCGTCACCCCCGGTGTGAGCGACGGGGCGCACCACCTTCACGACTACGTGGGCAACCTGACGACGGACGGATTCTCCACCGACGAGAGCCTGGCCGCAGGCGGTACGACCTGCCAGCGCGGCGACAAGTCCGCGTACTTCTGGCCCGTGCTCAGGGACCGCACGTCGAACGAGAACGCCGACGACGAGCACGGCAACATCGGCCGGGTGCTGACGGCCCGCTCCGTTCAGCTCCAGTTCCGCGGCAACGCGAGCTCCCAGGTCACGGCCATGCCGAGGTTCCTCAGGCTGATCACCGGCGACGCCAAGGCCGCGACGAACGGCGGGGGCAACGCCCGCGCCGCGTGGACCTGCACGGGATTCCAGAACCGGATCACCGACAAGTACCCGCTGTGCCCGCGCGGCAGCCAGGTCGTCCGGATCCTGGACTTCCCGAGCTGCTGGGACGGCCAGAACATCGACAGCGCCAACCACCGCACGCACGTGGTCTTCCCCGGCCAGAACGGCGCCTGCCCTCAGGGCACCCAGGCGGTTCCCCAGCTGCGCATGACCCTCGCCTACTCGGTGCCGCAGGGTCAGTCGTTCGCCGTGGACGCCTTCCCTGAGCAGAAGCACAACCCGATCACCGACCATGCCGACTTCGCCAACGTCATGCCCGACAACCTGATGCGCGTCGTCGTCGACTGCATCAACCGGGGCCGCCGTTGCTGATCTGACACCCGGCCGGACCACCCCCTTCCCGGGGGCGGTCCGGCCGTTCGGCTCTGATCATCCGGTGGCGAAGCGCTCGGGGCGGAAGTCCTTCAGGAGCGGATGCCTGGCGCCGGTGAGCACCTCGTACGCGGTGAGCTCGCCGGCGATGAGTCCCAGCGTCGCCCCCGAGTGGGTGAACGCCACATGGCACCCCGGCACCGCCTCCAGCTCGCCGAACACCGGCTCGCCGTCCCCCGGAATGGGTTTGCGGCCGAGCCGCCACGACGCCGCCCGGAGGGAGACCTCCCCCTGGAGCAGAGCGGACGCCTCGGCGAGAAGTTCCTTGACGTACGCCTCGTCGATCGAGCAGGAGCCGTCCTCGTGCTCGACGATGTGCTCCTCGTACCAGGAGTGGTCGATCGCGAACGTCGAGCCGGGATGGGGGCGCATCGCGGCACGTGGCGTGTTCAGCACCGTCACGGCCTCGGTCTCGACCGGCTCCGTGACGACGAGCATGGACAGCGGGGACGCGTCCGGGAGGTTCACGCCGAGCTCCGCGAGCACGGAAGAGGTCTGCGCGCCGCAGGCGACGACGACGGCGTCACCGCTCCAGGACGTGCCGTCGGCGGTGCGTACGCCGCGTGCCCGGCCGTCCTCCACGATCACCGAGCAGCGGCCCGCGCCGGTGACGAGCCGTCCCCCGCGCCGGACCAGCTCGTCCGCGAGCTCCTGGATCAGGTGCGGCAGGGAGACCCAGCCCTCGCCCGGGTTGTGGATCGCGAGCCCGCCACGCGGACCCGGCCGCACCCCGGCCACCCGCCCGCCGACGTCCGCCCGGTCGAGGAGGTGGGACTCGTAGCCGCGGTCGATCTCGTGCTCGTGCCGGGCGCGGGTCCGCTCGGCGCCATCGGGGGTCGTCCACCACAGGCCGCCGTCGAACCGCAGCCACTCCAGGGCCGGGTCGGCGGCGAACCGGGTGCGGTAACGGTCGATGCCGAGCAGGCGCAGGAGATGGTACGGGCCGGACCGCGCGCCCGCCGAGTTGAGCCAGGACAACGAGCGACCCGACGCCCCGCTGGCCAGCTCCGCCTCGGTGACCAGGACGACCTCGGCGCCACCCCGCACGAGGTGCGCGGCGGTGGACACGCCGAGGATGCCGCCCCCGAGGACGACGACGCGCGCGGGCGCGGTGGGATCTGTCACGTGACTCCTCACTTCTTCGCATTGGTGTGCGCGCGCTCGATGACGTCCAGGACGTCGACCGCGTCGCCGGGATCGACGGGCAGGTCCGCGCCGTCGCGCAGGGCGAGCGCGAGCAGGCGGTAGAACTCGGCGTAGCTCCCGCGCTCGGGCTCGACGGGCGTCGTCTCGCCGCCGTGACCCAGCAGGCCCCAGCTGTCCTCGGGCTCCCGTCCGAACGCCGGGTCGGCCGGGCTCGTCCCGGCCTTCAGCGCGGCCTCCTGGCCGTCCAACCCGTGCTTGACGTACCCGTTCCGCGAGCCCAGCACCCGGAACCGGGGGCCGGGCAGGGCCGCGACGCTGCTCATCGTCAGGCGCGAGCTCACGCCGCCGGCGTGCCGGAGGATCACGACCGTGTCGTCGTCGGCGTCGCAGCCCGGGCGCGGGTCGCGGCGGTTGACGTCGGCCAGGACCTCCGTCACCGGGCCGAACAGCTGCAGGGCCTGGTCGATCAGGTGGGTGCCCAGGTCGTAGAGGATGCCGCCGCCGTCGGCGACGCCGGTCTCGCCCTTCCACCCGCCGAGCCCGTCCGGGCGCCACCACTCGAAGCGGGACTCGAAGGCGTGGACCGTGCCCAGCCGCCCGTCTTCGATCAGGCGCCGCAGGGTGCGGAAGTCGGCGTCCCAGCGGCGGTTCTGGAACACCGTGAGGCGCCGTCCCAGCTCGGCCGCCAGCGCGATCAGGCTGCGTCCTTCGGCGGCGGTCGGCGTGAAGGGCTTGTCGACCACGACGTCCAGCCCCGCCCGCAGGGCGTTCGCGGCCAGCTCGACGTGCGTCTGCGGCGGCGTACCCACGACGACGAGGTCCAGGTCGGCCGCGTGGGCGGTGACGGCGTCAGCGGTCGCCGCCACCGTGGCGGACGGGTGGGCCGCGCGCGCCGCCGCCTGGCGGTCGGGATGGCCCGTGACGATGAGCCGCAGGTCGTACGCCGGGTCGGTGGCGAGGAACGGCGCGTGGAAGAAGCGGCCGGCCGTGCCGAAGCCGATGACGGCGACGCGAATCGGGGAATCGTTGCGCATGTCTTCCTCAGCCCTCCAGGCCGTAGGCGTCGCGGGCGGTCTCGGCCGAGATGACGCCCTCGCGCAGGTCCTTCTCGACCAGCTCGGGCGCCCGGCACGCCGGCGGGCCGTACCCGCCGGCGCCCGGGGTGGTGATCGTGACGACGTCGCCGGTGTTGAGCACCGTGTGCCCGTGGTCGATGGGCCGGGCACCCTGGCTGACCGCCCAGCCGCCGCTCGCGCCGGGCCCGCCGCCGAACAACCCCCACGGCCGGGACCGGTAGCGGGTGCCGTCCAGCCAGAACCCGATGCCGTCGGCCTCGACCCGCACCACGCGCCTGATGGCCATGCCGCCCCGGAACTCGCCGACGCCGCCGGAGCCGTCGACCAGCTCGTAGGCCTCCACGGTCAGCGGATATTCCTGTTCGAGGCTCTCGACCGGCAGGTTGCTGGTGTTGGTGACGTGCACCTGCACACCGTCGAGACCGTCCTTGGTGGCGCGGGCGCCGGACCCGCCGCCGATGGTCTCCAGGTACACGAAGTACTTGCCGGTCCGCGGGTCGAGCCCGTCGAAGTGGAAGCCGGTGTTCGAGCCGTTGTGCGCGGCCGTGACCCGGTCGGGCAGCGCGGGGGCGAGGGCGCCGTGGATGAGGTCCACGACCCGCTGGCAGGTCTCGGTGCGGGCGTTGACCGCGGCGGGGGCGACGGCGTTCAGGATGCTGCCGCGGGGCGCGTCGATGTGGATCGACCGGATGACGCCGGCGTTGGGCGTGATGTCGGGATCGATGAGCGTCTTCACGGCGTAGTACACCGTGCTTTCGAGCGCGCCGTACACCATGTTGACGCTGGCCCTGACCTGCGGCGGGTTGCCGGAGAAGTCGAAGAAGAGCTCGTCGTCGCGCACGGTGATCGCCACGCGGAGGGTGAGCTCCTCGTCGAGCTCGGGGCAGTCGAAGCGGTCCTCGAACGTGTAGACGCCGTCCGGGACCTCGCGGATGGCGGCCCGGGTCTGGCGGTCGGCGTGGTCGAGCAGCGCCTGCGCGGCGGCGGCCATCGTCGGGATCGAGTGCCGCGCGCACAGCTCCCGGTAGCGGATGACCGCCGCCCGGTTGGCCGCCAGCTGGGCCTGGAAGTCGGACCGGCGCTCGTCGGGGACCTGGCAGTTCAGCAGGATCAGATCGAACAGGTCCGTCTGCAGCTCCCCCGCGCGCAGCAGGCGTACCGGCGGGATGCGCAGGCCCTCCTGGAAGATGTGCGCGTGCCCGCGGTCGCCGAAGTCGGCGTGGTGGGCCAGGTTCGCCGCCCAGGCCACCAGCCGGCCGTGGGCGAAGATCGGGCAGGCGAGCACGATGTCGGGGATGTGGGTTCCGCCGCCGCTGTGGGGGTCGTTGGCGACGAACGTGTCGCCGTCGGCGATCTCATCGACGGCGTAGCGCTCCACGATCTTCCCGACCACGCCCATGAGGACGCCGAGGTGCGCCGGGTTGTGCTCGCCCTGCGCGATCAGCCGGCCCTCGGCGTCGAAGAACCCGGCGGTGCAGTCGCGGCGTTCCTTGATGTTCGTGCTGTACGCGGCCCGCACCATGGTCTCGACCATCTCCTCCACGATGGAGGCGAGGGCCGCTCCGATGACCTCGACGGAGATCGGGTCCAGCGGGGTCGTGTCGGTGGTGTTCATGACGCTCCGGGTGCTCACAGGTGGATGACGAGGTTGCGATGGGCGTCGACCTCCGCGGTGGAGCCGGGCAGGACGAGGGTGGTGGTGTCCATCTGCTCGACGATCGCGGGGCCCTCGACGACCGTCCCGGGAGCGAGCGCCGCCCGGTCGTGGACCAGGCACTCGTGGAAGCCGCCCAGCTCGGGCAGGTAGACGGCGCGCTTGCGGGGCTGCTCCCCCTCGGGACGGCCGCCGACGACCGGGCTCGACGACGGCCGCGCGTCGATCTCACCCCAGGCCTGTACGCGGAACGTGACTGCCTGGACGGGGCTGCCGGGATTGGCATAGCCGTAGGCCCGCTCGTGCGCCGCGGCGAAGTCGTCGAGCGCGGCCGCCACGCTCTCCGCGGTGACCGGCCCGGCCGGGAAGGCGACGGTCAGCTCGTGGTTCTGGCCCGCGTAGCGGAGATCCACCTGGCGGCGCGTGCCGCGGGCCCGCTCTTCGATGTCGCTCGCCTCGAACCACCGCTCCGCCTGCGCGTCCAGCTCGGCGAAGACGGCCGCGACGTCGCCTGCCGACGGGTCCGCCGCGCCGAGTGCCATCGGCATGACCGCGGTACGCGAGAAGTCGCTCCTGACGTCGGTGAGCAGCAGGCCGAGCGCCGACAGCGCCCCCGGCGACTCGGGCACGAGGATGGTCGCCATGCCGAGCTCCGCCGCCAGCCGGGAGGCGTGCAACGGGCCGGCCCCGCCGAAGGGCACCATGACGTAGTCGCGCGGATCGTGGCCCCGCTGGACGGAGATGACGCGGATCGCCCGGGCCATGTTGGCGGTGACCACCCTGATGATCCCCTGCGCCGTGTCCTCGACGCTCATGCCGAGCTCGGCGGCCAGCGTGCCCACCGCCCGGCGCGACGCCTCCGGGTCGATCTTCATGCGCCCGCCGAGGAAGTACTCCGGGTTGAGGACCTGCAGGACGACGTTCGCGTCGGTGACCGTGGGCAGGTCCCCGTGGCCGTAGCAGGCGGGGCCGGGGAAGGCTCCGGCGCTCTGCGGGCCCACCTTGAGCAGGCCGCCGCTGTCCAGGCGCGCCACCGAGCCGCCGCCGGCGCCGACGGTGTGGATGTCGAGCATGGCCGTACGGATCGCGCGTCCGTCCAGGTCCAGGCCGGAGCTGGTCCTGGGTGCGCCGCGCTGGACGAGGGAGACGTCGGTGGACGTGCCGCCCATGTCGAAGGTGATGATGTCCGGATGTCCGGCGGCGGTCGCCAGGCGCGCCGCGCCGACGACTCCCGTACTGGGGCCCGACAGGACCATGCGGACGGGGTACTTCTCGGCCTCGGCGAAGGACACCACGCCGCCATTGCTCTGGGTGACGTACGGCCGCACCGCGAGCCCCTTTTCGGCCAGTCTTTCCCGCAGCCGCGCCAGGTAGCCGGAGACCTTCGGGCCGAGGTAGGCGTTGGCGACGACGGTCGACAGCCGCTCGTACTCGCGGAACTCCGGCAGCACCTCGGACGACAGGGAGACGTAGGCGCCGGGGAACTCCTCCTCGATCCACCGCGCGAGGTGCCGCTCGTGGTCGGGGAGGACATAGCTGTACAACAGGCACACGGCGACGGCTTCGGCCCCCTGGTCGCGCAGTCGGCGGATCTGCTCGCGGACCTCGTCCTCGTCGAGCGGGGTACGGACGGTGCCGTCGTGCCTGACCCGTTCGGCGACCTCCAGGCGCAGGTCGCGTGGCACGAGAGGGGCGGGCTTGTCGGCCTGGAGGTCGTACAGCCTGGGGCGGCGGCCGCGGGCCAGCTCCAGCAGGTCGCGGAAGCCGCGGGTGGTCAGCAGGCCGGTCCGCGCGCCGGTCTCGGTCAGGAGCGCGTTGGTGCCGACGGTCGTGCCGTGCGCGAAGTAGGAGATGTCGGCGAATCCGCCGTCGCCGGCGATGCGGAGCAGCTCGGAGACGCCGTCGATGATCGCTTTGCCGGGGTCCTCCGGGGTGCTGGAGACCTTGAAGACGCGTAGTTCGTTGCGTTCTGTGTCGTAGAGACAGATGTCGGTGAAGGTGCCGCCGGTGTCGACACCGATGCGAAGGGCCATCGCCTTCGTTTCCTCTCGCCGGAGTTCGGCAGTTGCGACGTTCTTCGGGAGAACGTTCTCTGAACGTAGCCACCGATGCGCGGCACCGTCAAGGCGGCGATCGCCCCGCGCCGGGTCTCGCCGAACCCCCGGGGCTCGGTCACGGCGCTCGCGGTCACGGGGTTCGCGGTGGACGGGCCGAGCGGGACGCGGGCCGGCGGGGGCCCTGGGGCCGCGGCAGCGGGCGGGCCGGTGTGTCAGGCGGGGGGTGCCGCGACCGAGCCGCGGACGATCAGGGACGACTGCAGGATCGTCTCGCTGGGGGCGCTGCGCGGGCCCGGGCCGGCCAGCCGGCCGAGGAGGACCGTGCCGGCCGCGGCGCCGAGGTCGTACGCCGGCTGCGCGACCACCGACAGCTGCGGGCGCACCAGGGTGCTCCACTCGTGGTCGTCGAAGCCCATCAGGCTGATGTCCTCCGGGCAGCGCCGGTCACCGTCCATGATGGCGCGGAAGGCTCCCCCGGTCATGACGTTGGTGGTCGCGAAGACGGCCGTCACGTCCGGCCTGGTGACGAGCAGGTCGCGCACCCGCTCGCACGCCGCATCGGCGTCGTCGCAGCGCAGGACCCATCCCGGGTCGCAGGTGACGCCCGCCTCGTCGAGCGCGTCCAGGTAGCCCTTGAACCGCAGCGAGCTGGGGAACTCCGCCGCGCTCCTGCGCCGCCGGGAGGAGGGGCCGTCGCCGGGCGTGGCCGAGGTCACCACCGCGACCGCGCGATGCCCCAGGCCCAGGAGGTGGCCCACGGCCCGTTGCGCGGCGGCCCGGTTGTCGAGCAGCACCGAGTCGACGGGCCCGGCGCCGTCGTTGCGGCGGTCGAGCAGCACCAGCGGAACGCCCGCCTCGCGGACCCGGCGCAGGTGGCCGCCCTCGGAGACGCTGGCCGAGGCGACGATCATGCCGTCGACGCGCTTGGCCATCAGCGCCTCCACCGCCGAGCGCTCCCGCGCCAGCTCCATCCTGGTGCTGACCAGCAACATCTCGTAGCCGGCGGCCCGCGCGCGGTCGGAGATCCCGTTGACCGCGCGGGCGAAGAAGGGGTTTTCGATGTCGCTCACGACCACGCCGATGACGCGGGTCGAGCCGGTCACGATACTGCGCGCCACGTCGTTGGCCCGGTAGCCCAGCCGTCGGGCCGAGTCCTGCACCCGCCGCACCAGCTCCGGCGACGGGGTGCCGTAGCCGCCCAGCACCCGGCCGGCCGTGGCGGGCGACACTCCGGCGTCACGCGCGACATCGATGATCGTCGGTCGCCCAGCGGCCACGTACAGCGCCTCCCCCGCTCCGATGGTGGCGGCCCGTCCACGGCCTCGACGATCATCGTAGCGGCCCGCACCTGAATACTAGGTGACGAGTGCTTGACACATCGTCACGCCTGATTCTAGCTTCATGGGAGAACGTTCTCCCGACTGTGCCACCCATGCGCGGTCCGCCACCGCCCGGACGCGGCACCCGCCACGACGACCCGCGCCCGCCCGCGCCAGGCTTTCACCAGCGAAGACTACCCGCGCCGACCAGCTCGTCCGCGCCGGCGGCGGGCCCCTCGACCACCTTTTACGTCGCCGCCGCATCCACCGTTCCACGAGGAGACCCCATGAGCACCCCCGTAGCCAACGACCCGGACGTCGTCCACACACCACGGGCTCGCCGGCGCCTGTTCGCCTCCACCATGATCGGCAACGCCGTCGAGTACTACGACTTCACGCTGTACGGGACGCTCGCCGCGGTCATCGCCTCGCACTTCTTCCCGGAGGGTGAGACCACGGCCGCCCTGCTGGCGGCGTACGTGGGGGTGGCGCTCTCCTACTTCATCCGGCCCATCGGCGCGATGGTCCTCGGCCCGCTGGCGGACCTGAAGGGCAGGCGGCCCGTCCTCGTCCTCACGATCGTGCTGATGACGGTCGGCACGGCGGGCATCGGGCTGCTGCCCACGTACGCGGCCGCCGGGGTCGTGGCGCCGGTCCTGCTGCTGACCGCGCGGGTCGTGCAGGGCCTCGGGGCCAGCGTAGAGTTCACCACCGCGGCGAACTTCCTGCTGGAGCACGAGGACCGGCGGCGCCGCAACTACGTGCTGGGCACCCTGAACTCCACCGCGTCGATCGGGTCGTTCCTCGCGGCCGGGGTGGCGTTCCTCCTGACCCAGACCATGTCGACGGAGGCCTTCGCGAGCTGGGGCTGGCGGATCCCGTTCCTGCTGGCGATCCCCCTGTCCGCGGTGGCGGTCTACATCCGCAAGCGGCTGAGCGAGAGCCCCGAGTTCGAGGCGGTGCAGCGCCTCACCGAGCAGCAGAAGGTGCCCCAGACCCCGCTGCGGACGGCGGTGCGCTACTACTGGCCCGACATGCTGCGCTCGATCGGGCTGAGCGCGGGCCAGCGGATCGGGTCGTTCGTCATCCAGGCGTACTTCGTCACCGCGCTGATCAGCGCCGGCTTCCCCACCTCGCTCGCCCTGCTGGCGTCGATGATCACGTACGTGGTCGGCCCCGTGCCGAGCATCTACGGCGGCCACCTCGCCGACAAGTACGGCGCCCGCGTGCCCCTGCTCATCGGCTACGGGCTGTTCATCGTGCTGACGGTGCCCACGTTCATCGGCATCGGCAGCGGCTCCATCCTCGTCGCCGTGCTGGCGGTCGTGGGCTTCACGATCATCAACAACATCATCTCGGCACCGATGATGGCGGCCGCCATACTCAGCTTCCCCCCGGAGGTCCGCTCCAGCGCGGCGGCCCTGAACTTCAACGTCGCGACCTCGCTCATCGGCTCGACCGCCGGCCTCGTCGCCGTCTGGCTGCACGACATCACCCAGAGCGACGTGACCTTCGGCTGGTACATGACCGCGTTCTGCCTGCTGTCCTTCCTGATCGCCATCTTCGCGCTGCCGACCGGCGCCCGTCGCGAGCTCCCCACGAACCTCCTGGCCGAGCGGAAGTGACTGCTACATCGTCGCCTCCGACACCGAGCGGCGAACCGACCCCTTGTCGTCGGAGGTGACGCCCAACCGCATGATCATCTGCGGGTACTCGTCCGAGCAGAGCTCGTGGCGCAGGAACTCGCGCAGCAGATCCATCTCCAGCGCCTGCGTGTGGAAGGCGGCGCTGACACCGTAGGCGGCGGCCTCCAGCAGGACGTGCTGCAGCGCCTGCCCGGCGTCGATCCACTCCTGGCGGCCGTCGCCCCGTGTGGTGAGCAGCGCCACGACTCCGGCACACGTCTCGGTCCGCTGGTCGGCCTGGCTGCCCCAGTCGTGCCCCCAGGAGTAGTCGCGCTGGGGGAAGTCCGGGTCCGTGCGTACCGCCTGGCGGGGGTAGCCCTCGGCGGGCACCCCGTCCTTGCGGGCGCTGCCCGGCGGCCGGGCCCAGCGGACCACCTCCAGGCTGAAGCGGCGGTCCTGCGCCTGGATGCCCTGCGCGGCCTGGGTGAGGGCGGCGATGACCCTGACCGCGTCCGGGGAACGGACGGGGGTCAGCCTGGCGCCCTCCTCCATGGCCGCGCGGGTCAGCCGTTCGATCAGCCTGTCGGGCACCGGCACGTCGGCGAAGCCGGCGCGGTGGGTGCGGCGCCGCTCGATCTCCTTGCCGAGAGTCTTGAGGGACTCGTCGGGGGCCATTTCGGTGCCCGGCCGGAGCCTGGCGAGCAACGAGGGGCGGTCCGGGTCCGGCAGCGTACGCACCACGGGCTCCCAGCCTTCGCAGCGCATGGCCGTACGGAGGGTGTAGAGCGCCGCGCCGCAGCTGATCAGCAGCTCGCGGCCGGAGGTGTCGCTGACGCGCAGTTTTCTGTCCGGGTCCGCCCGCAGGCTGATCTCCTCCCCCGAGGTCGTGAAGATCCAGGGCTGCGTGTTGTGTATGGACGGCGCCCAGCGCGCGGCCTCCAGCGCGGTGTCGATCGCGTGCTTCGCCGATAGGACAGCCATGGCTTCCACCTCCGTCGGGCCCTCTGTCCAGCCCATCACACCCTCCGCTTCCGGATCAGGGCCGAAGGTCCCCGGCCGCCAGGGCCGTCAGGCCCTCTATCGGCGGTGACGAAGGGACTTTCGCCTCTAACGCGGAGGTGGCACCAGCAGGGAAGTTAAGGGTATGCAGCTCGATTCGTCCGGACTTCAGGTGCTCTCCCGCGAGGAGTGTCTCGGCCTGCTGTCCACGACCCCTATCGGCCGGATCGTGTTCACCGAACATGCCCTGCCGGCCGTGCAGCCGGTCAACTTCCACCTCGACGGCCGCTCCATCGTGATCCGGACCTCGATCGGGTCGAAACTGGCGGCCGCCACGCGGCACGCCGTGGTGGCCTTCGAGGCCGACGAGTTCGATTCCGAGCTGCGTACGGGCTGGTCCGTCACCGCGGTCGGGCAGGCGCGGGCCGTGACGGACCCGGACGAGATCCACCGGCTGGCGGCGCTGCCGTTGACCACCTGGGTGCCGGGGAACCGGGACCACTACATCGTGGTCGACGCCCAGGAGGTGTCCGGCCGGCGCATCACCCCCTGAGGGCGCTGCTGTTCGCGCGTTTGACGAATCCAGGAAAAAGCGCGGGATTCATAGCAAGCCATCAGGCAACAGTAATAGCAACATCACTGTCTGTAATCGGGGTGAAGCAATGCGCAAAGTGATCATTCTGACTGTGGCCGTGGCCGCCGCTGCCGCGCTGACGATGGCGGGCCTGGCGGTCCTTCGAGGCGACTCGCGTTCGGCCAAAGCCCGCTAGGCGGACCTGGGGCCAGGACCCCGAAGTCCCGCAGTTCGCGTCGCGGGCTGCGGGAAGGTCGCCAGCTGTGGGAAGGTCGCGGGCTGCGGGAAGGCCGTCACTTCCGCATCCCGCACGGCATGCTCCAGCCCTTGAACCAGTGGGCCAGGTACCGCTGCATCCGGAACATCTCGGCATGCCGGGTGTCGCGCATCCTGACGGCGAAGCCGGCGGTCTCGGCGTGCGTTGCCCGCCCGGACATCAGCAGTTGCTGGGACATCGACACCGCGGCCATGTGATGCGGAATCATGTCGAGCAGGAACGCATTGTCCAGCGCGTCGCCCGACAGCTCGGACAGATCGCGGATCATCGGCTGGTAGCCGGTCACCGTCCCCGAACGCCCTGGATACCACTTGTCCAGCCAGGCCCTCATCGTGGCGATGTCGGCGCTCTGCCGGGCGATGATCGAGGCTCCGAGAGCGCGCATCTGCGGCCGGTCCGAGCGCCGCAGTTGCCGGGCCGCCGTCACGGCTTCTTGATCGTGAGCCACCATACGGGCCAGATAGCCGGCCTCGTCGGTGACGTTCATGCTGCGCGTCGACCCGTACGGCCCGGTCAGGCTCCGCTCAGACGGTGTGGCGTTGCGCTGCTCGACGATGGCCTGCTGGGCGATGCCGGTGGCCGTTGCGGCAAGGCCGGTGACCGCGACGGCCGCCAGCGCGGAACCGGCCGCGATCCCCGCCACTGCCGAACGTTTCATCTCGGCTCCCCGTGTTCGATTCCCCTTCCTCTCCTATGCTCCGGGGTGGTTCACCGCGCCCGACAGGGCCTTATGCCCCATACGATCAGGACCAACGTCCTTCCACCGGAAGCCGATCTCACAGGGGGATCAGCCAGCACAGCCGCGTCCCGCCCGCTTCGGGCGTCGTGAGCTCCGCGCTGCCGCCCAGCCGGGTGGCGCGTTCCTCGATGTTGCGCAGGCCGCTGCGGCGTCCCGGCTCCCCCAGGCCGACGCCGTTGTCCGTCACCACGAGCGCGAGCCCGCCGCCCACGGCCTCGACCAGGACATCGACGCTCGTCGCGCGGGAGTGGCGGACCACGTTGGACAGGGCCTCGCGCAGCACGGCCAGCAGATGATCGGCGACCGGCTCGGGCACCAGCGCGTCGATCTGCCCTTCCATGCGCAGGCCCGGCATGAAGCCCAGGTGGCCCGAGGCGCCCTCCACCAGCTCCACGATCCGGCCCCGCAGGCTGGGAACGGGCTGCTCACCGGAGCCCTGCAGCGCGAAGATGGACGAGCGGATCTGCCGGATCGTCCCGTCCAGCTCGTCGATCGCGTGCTGGACCCGCTTGGCCGCCTCTGGCCGCTCCACCAGCCGGATCGTGCTCATCAACGTCATCGCGGTGGCGAACAGCCGCTGGATGACCACATCATGGAGATCTTTGGCGATGCGATCGCGATCTTCCAGCAGTCCGAGCCGCTCGGCGTCCCTGCGCGACTCGGCCAGCTCCAACGCGATCGCCGCCTGACCGGCGAACGACTGCAGCACCTGCTCGTCCGCCCCGCTGAACGGCAACCGCCCGCTCCGCTTGGCCAGCACCACCACCCCGCGCACGTCCGGCGCGCTGCCGAACGGCACCATCATCACCGGCCCGTAACCCAGCCGCCGCAGCGGCGAGCCGGGGCGCGGGCCGCTCTGCATGTCCGGGTCGGACATCGCCTCGCCCTGGACGAACACGTCCCCCGCGAGCGTCTCCGACACCACGAAGACGGCGCCCAGCAGCTCCTGCGCGCCCTCGCCCTCCGCGAACTCCACGATCAGCGTCTGCCTCGACGGCTCCGGCAGGAGCACCTCGACCAGGTCCGCATCGGTCATCGCGAGGGCGGAGTCGGCCACCAGGCTCAGCGCCTGACGCGGGTCGGCGCCGGACAGCAGGCGCGTGGTGACGTCGGACGACGCCTGCAGCCAGGTCTCCCGCCGCCGGGACTCCTCGTACATGCGGGCGTTGTCCACGGCGACGCCGGCAGCGGTGGCCAGCGCCACGACGATGGCCTCGTCCTCCTCGTCGAACTCTTCGCCGCCGCGCTTCTCGGTCAGGTAAAGGTTTCCGAAAACTTCCTCGCGCACCCGGATCGGGACGCCGAGGAAGGTGCCCATCGGCGGATGCCCCTGCGGGAAGCCGTACGACTCCGGGTGGTCGGCGATGCGGCCCAGCCTGAGCGGCCGCGCGTCCTTGATCAGCAGGCCCAGCAGGCCCAGGCCGTGCGGCCAGTGCTCGATCCTGGCGATCTCCTCCTCGGTCAGCCCCACCGGGATGAACTGGATGAGCGTGTTCTCGTGGCCGATCACGCCCAGCGCGCCGTAGCTGGCGTCCACGAGCTTGGTCGCGGTCTCCACGATGCGGCGCAGCACGGTCTCCAGATCGAGCTCGCTGCCCACCGACACCACGGCCTCGAGCAGTACGTGCACCCGATCCCGGGTGGCCAGCACGGTATTGAGCCGAACCTGCAGCTCGGCCAGCAGCTCGTCGAGCCGCACGTGCGGCATCACCGGAAGATGCTCGCTCCCCACATCTTCAAGTGTCGCACCAGGTCGGCGGCGCCTCTCGCGGTGCTCCCGGCATCGGATAGCGTCATATATGTGATTCGTGTGTTCCTCGTCGACGATCATGAGGTCGTCCGGCGGGGCGTCGCCGCGTTGCTGGAATCCGAGGACGACATCGAGGTCATCGGGGAGGCCGGCACGGCCGAGTCCGCGATCGCCCGCATCGCCGCGCTGAAGCCCGACGTGGCGGTGCTGGACGTGCGGCTGCCGGACGGCAGCGGCGTGGACGTGTGCCGCGAGGTGCGCTCGAGGGTGCCGGGGCTGGCGTGCCTGATATTGACGTCGTTCGCCGATGACGACGCGCTGTTCGAGGCGGTGATGGCCGGGGCGGCCGGCTACGTGCTCAAGCAGATCCACGGCTCCGACCTGGTCGGCGCGGTCCGCACGGTCGCCGCGGGGCAATCGCTGCTCGACCCGCAGACCACCGCCGCCATGCTGCAGCGCCTGCGTGACCAGGCCGCCAGGAAGGATCCCCTCGCCGCGCTGTCGGAGCAGGAGCGGCACATCCTCGACCTGATCGGCGAGGGGCTGACCAACCGGCAGATCGGCGAGCAGTTGTTCCTGGCGGAGAAGACGGTCAAGAACTACGTGTCCAACCTGCTGGCCAAGCTCAACATGCAGCGCCGCACGCAGGCCGCCGCGCTGGCGGCGCGCCTGCGGGACAACCGTCCCGAATAACCCGCCGGCGGGCGGGAGGACAGCGTTCAGGGCGCGTCTCCCACGGTGGAGGCCGGGGGAAGGACGGGTTCGAGGTGGAACATCCCGGTGACCACCTCATGGGACCCTTCGGCGGGGCGGAGACGTCCGGCGACGGCCAGCAGCACGTCATGAGCCGTGACCAGGCCGATCAGCCCGCCGCCGTCGACCACCGGCACGGCGTCGCACCCGGCGTCCAGCATCGCCGCCGCGACCCGGGTCAGCGGGGTGTCCGGGCGGACCACCGGTCTGCGCTCGCACCCGAGCAACATCCGTACCTGACGGCTGGACTGCTCCTCCGGCCCGCCCGACCAGGACGCCGCCACCTGCTCACGCGTCAGGATGCCGAACACGTGCCGCCCCTCGACGACCGGCAGGTGGTGAACGTCGGCGCGGCGCATCAGCTCCCAGGCCATCAACGGCGACTCGTCCGGCTTGACCGCCACCAGGACCCGGCTCATCACCTCCTCGGCGGCCAGCATTTCGACGGTCATGACCCCTCCTCTCTCCCACCTCTACCTTTACGACGGCGGGCCCGCCGCGCCCGGGGACGAAGTCCCGAATGGGGGTGACATTGGTCCCCATCTCGCGTCATTCAGGCGAGTGTCGCGTCGGCGAGCAGCTGGGCGAATCGACGGGGAGTGCCGGCCTGGGACCACATCGTCCGCTGCCGGGCCGCACCCGTCCCCCGGCGGGCCAGCCGGTGGAGCAGCAGGGCGATCGGTTCGGGCTCGGGCAGGCGCGGCAGGAGGAGCTCCAGCAGGTCGCGGTGGGTCAGGGACCGCGACGTGTACGGATCGAGGGCCGGCGCGTCCAGGCCGAGGCGGGCGGCGGCGGCCAGCTCGGCGACGATCTGCCGGTCACTCAGCGCCTTGATCGGCACATTTCTTGTCATGTCGGCGATGGCCAGGGCGACGAGCGCCCGCGCCATCGCGGCCAGCAGCACGGTGTCCTCGACCGACAGGCAGGTGTCCATGACCCGCAGCTCCACGGTCGGGTAGCGCGGTGACAGCCGGGCGTGGAAGTACACGCTCCGTTCGTCCATGGCCCGGCCGCGGCGGATCAGGTGGCACACGGTGGCGTCGTAGTCGGCCGCCGACCGCCACGCCAGGGGAGGCGCCGCCGTCGGCCAGCGGCTCCACTGCCGGTAGCGGCGGCTGGCCCAGCCCGTGTCCCCGCCGCCGGCGATGGGAGAGTTGGCGCTGAGCGCCAGCAGCGTGGCCAGATAGGGCCGGAGCCGGGTCAGGATCTGCACTCCCAGCTCGCGGGAGGAGATGCCGACGTGTACGTGGCAGCCGCAGGTGCCCGAGCCCGCGACCAGGGCTCCATGGCGGGCCGCCAGCGCCCGGTAGCGGTCGTCGGCCGTGAGAGCGGACAACCCGGGCATGTTTCGCGGGGGAATCCCGCACGCGACGAGATGGCAGCCCAGTTCCCGGGCCGCGCGTGCGGCGAGCGTCCGGTGGCGGGACAGTTCCTCGGCCACCTGCGCCAGGTCCGTGCACACGCCGGTGACCGTTTCGAGCTGGTAGCGCATGGCCTCGGCCTTGACGTGCGGATCGCCGCCGAGCAGCGCCAGGACCGCCGGCGCGGCCAGGGCCGGGCCGCCTTCGGCATGATCCAGCAGCAGGAACTCCTCCTCCACGCCCACCGTCAGCATCCGGACCACAGGGGTGGCGGTGCCATCCGCTCTCATCGCAGCCTCCCCGGAAGCAACCTGCGTACGGGGCGATCGATCCCTTCCCTACCGCACCACGGCGACGGCGCAGCGGGCGTGGTGCAGCATCGCGTGGCTGACCGAGCCCAGCAGCGCCGAGCGGATGACTCCGCGCCCGTGCGAGCCGACCACCACCAGCGCGGCCTTGGCAGAAGCGGTCACCAGAGCGTCGACCGGGTGGGCGCGCCGCACGTCCTCGACCACCTCCACCCCCGGGTACGCCTCCCGGAATCGGGCGATCCGGGCGGCGACGACCTGGTTGGCGGCCGCGGTGACGTCGTCGGGGTCGTAGTTGACCTGTGGGGCGTACAACTGCACCGGCGGCTGCCAGGCGTGGAGCGCGCGCAACGGGCTGCCGCGCAGCTCGGCCTGGCGGAAGGCGAACTCGAGCGCGGGTTCGCACTCCGGCGAGTCGTCGACGCCGACCACCACCTCACCGCGTACGGACTCCTGCTCGGGCCGTACCACGACCACCGGGCAGTGCGCCTGACCGGCCACGTGCAAGCTCACGGAGCCGAGCAGGGCCCCCTCGAACCCGCCCAGCCCCCGGCTGCCGATGACGATCTCGGTCGCGTCCTTGGCCTGCTCCCGCAGGGCCACCGCCGCGGCCCCCTCGACGACCTCGGTCGACACCTCGACGTCCAGCTGGCGCTCCCCCGCCAGCTCGGCCGCCTCGGTCACCATCGTCTGCGCCATGCGGTCGAGCACGTCCGGCTCGGGAGCGGCGTGGAACCTCGAAAAACGGTACGAATCGCGGTTCACGGCGTGCACGACGCGCAGCGGCTCGTGCCTGCGCTTCGCGTCATCCACCGCCCAGGCCACCGCCGCGCACGACGCCCGCGATCCGTCGACACCTGCAATGATCATGTCGGCCCCCCTCTCCCCCCATCGCACCGCACGCGACCTCGCCGCCCCAGGGCCATAAGTCCCTCATGGACAGGGCCAACGACCCGGCGTCCGACGGCCGTGAAAGGGCTCGTCAAGGGGCCTTTCAGGGGCCTGGCGCGCTGCCGGCCGGCTCGCGCGCGAAGAGCCCGCCGAGAGCGGCGGCGAGGACGGGCAGCGCGACGACCACGGCCGCGATCGCCGGCCTCGTACGGACCAGGCCGGCGATCGGAGCGCGCCGATGGGCGGCGTGATCGCCGATCACGCCGCCCATCGCCGGTCAGGTGAGGAAGCTGCCGTAGGGGCCGTTCAGCATGGCGTTCTTCTGTGTCTGGTTGAAGATGCAGTTCGGGTAGGAGTAGAAGGTCGCCGACATGCACGTCCCGTCGGTGGAGGTGGCGTCGGGCAGGCCGAACGCGTGCCCCAGCTCGTGCACCATTCCGCCGTACCACCGGTTCATCGCGCCGTTGATCCCCGCGGCGCCGTCGGCGTCGTGTCCGCTGAGGATCACCCAACCGTTGCCACCGCCGCCACCGGCGCCGTCGCCTTCGGCGCTGATCTCGCCGACGTTGACCCAGCGGTTGTCCGGTGCGCCGAGACCGAGCTTACGGCGCAGCTCGGCCTGCATGTTGCACACCGTCCACCAGTACTTCTCGCCGCAGTTCGGCGTGTTCTCGTACCAGGTCCGCGGCTGGTCGCCGTTGACGACCTCGACGACCGGGTTGTTCAGCGTGAACGTCTTGCCCAGCTGCTGCTTGAAGAAGCGCTGCGCCTCCTGCATGACCTTCGCGATGCCGTCCGGGTAGCGCTGGTCGTAGGCCACGTCCGAAGGCTTGAGCCAGTAGACCCGCACGGTCCGCGACGGCGGCGGGCCCGACGTCGGGGTCACGGTCGGGGTCACGGTCGGGGTCACCGTGGGAGTCACGGTGGGGGTGGGGGTCACGGTGCCCGTGCAGGTGACGCCGTTGAGGGTGAAACTGGCCGGCACCGGATTGGTGGAGTTGTTCCACGTGCCGTTGAACCCGAACGAGGCGCTGCCGTTCGTCGGCAGGGAGCCGTTCCAGCCGGCGTTGGCGGCGGTCACCGCGCTGCCGTTCTGCGTCACGACGGCGTTCCAGGCCTGGCTGACCGTCTGCGAGGCGGCGAAGCTCCAGCGCAGGGTCCAGCTCGTGAGTGGATCACCGAGGTTCTTGATCGCGACGTTGGCGCTGAAGCCGCCGGCCCACTGCGAGCCCAGGGTGTAGGTGACCTGGCAGCCGGCCGCGGCCGCGTGCGCCGTGATCGTGCTCGCCACCGCGGCGCCGGCCATGCAGACGGCCAGGACCCCGGCGATGAGGCCCCTGCGTAATCCTCGTAAGTGCATCCGCCTTCTCCGTGTGAGGGGGAGCCCGAAAAATGTGAACCTTAACAACGAGCACGGTGATGATCCATGCCGAGCCTGTCAATGAGCGTCGGCGGGAGGCTGCTACGGACGTGGGGAAATGCTTTTGGGACTCTGAAAGTTTCAGGCCGACAGATGCTCGCGCAGCAGCGCGAAGAACGTGTCGCCGCGGACGATCTCGAACGGATCCCCCAGGAGCCCCGCGAGCTCGGCGATGTCGGCAGGCGTCCAGTTCCAGGCGTTGACCGCGCCGGCGATGAACAGCGGCGCTCCCCCGTCCCATCCCTCGATCCGCCGCACCAGCGTGTCCCGGTACTCCTGCGCCTTGCCCTGCGGCGAGAAGTTCCCGATCACGGGCAGGCCCGCCGGGTGGATCAGCAGGTCGCCGGTCTCCCACGACTGGATGATGCCGCGCACCGGGGTGTCGCGCCGGTAGGCGGCGACGATGCGCTCGTCGAAGGCCACCCAGCCGTCGCCCTCGGGCTTGCGGTGGTTGTAGGCGTAGACGAGATCCATGCCGGTACGGCGCAGGAATCGGCCGGTGAGCCGCGTGTACGCGGCCAGCGCCGCCGCCGGCCAGGACCCCGGGTAGGTGTAGCCGGCGCCGGACGGGCCGGCCACGAGCAGGTCGTTCGCGGTGGCCGTGCGCTGGTAGTACGCCAGCAGCGCGGGCCCGATGTCGGCCAGCAGCGGGCTGACCGTCCAGTTGACCGGCACGCCGCCGCGCTTGGGGTCGTCCCAGATCTCGCGCATCCGCCGCTGGCAGTACTGGATGTTGTCGCCCTCACCGACCGTGAGCGTGAGATAGACGCGAGCGCGTAACGTGGCCGGCGGTCGCGGGCGTACCCGGTCGGAGATCCTGGCGGAGACCCCGGCGTGGACGGTGGCGTTCATGTAGTAGTCGGCGGGGACCACCTCGACGCCGTGCTGCGAAGCCCGGTCGACCCCGCCCCACTCGCCCGCCACGTCGTTGGAGAACCAGCCCGCGTACGGCGTGGCGGGCTCCACCCGGCCGAAGATCTCGTCGAGCAGCTCACCGGTGGCGCCGCTGGGCGGCAGCCAGAAGACCATGGCCCGGGTGGCCACCGCGTAGTCGCGGAAGTAGGGAAACGGCTCGACCCGGGTGGGCGCGGTCGTCGCGGCAGTGACCAGGTACTGGTTCCACAGGTCCACCTCGACCAGCAGTTGCCGGGCGCCGACCGGGGCGGTGAAACGGTAGATGAAGTAGTTGCCGCCGTCGGCGAAGCGGTTGTCGTCGCCGCCGATGGCGGAGTTGAGGCCGTCGAAGAGGTAGGGGGCCTCGGCCTCCGTGCCGGGGGTGAACGCCGCGATCTGCGTCCCGTCCGCGGTCACCTTCACCGAGCCCACGGACGCGCCCCAGCCGTCGTCGCCGAGCGAGTCCTGGAAGCGCAGGTAGACGCCGTCCTGGGCGGTCGGCAGCTCCTGGCTCAGGTCGAACGTGCGCACCGCCCGGTTGGAGGAGTCGCGGACGCGCTCGGTCTCCCGCGCGAGCTCGCGCCACCGCACGCCGTCCACCCGCACGGTCCTGGTGGGCGGGAGCCCGGCGAGCAGGGTGTGGGTGCAGCGGGGGAACAGGTGGTCGAGCTGCCAGCGGTACGTGGCCAGGACGTCGGCGGGGTCGAAGCAGCCGCGCAGGTCCACGACGGTACGCAGGCCGTACGCGGCGGCCTGCTCGGCGGTCGCGGCGACGGCGTCCTCCAGACCGGCCAAGGTGGTGGCGACGTTGACGGAGTCGGGGACGTCCGGGTCGTGCAGGATCGCGCCGCGCACCTCGCCGCGGTAGCGGGCGACCAGGTCGAGGGGGCGGTCGTGACGGGTGACCGCCGCACCGGTGCTGGACAGCCAGCGCTGGTCGTGTCCGGCGGCGTCATAGTTGAAGTAGAGGCGCGGCCGGCGGCGGTTGACGACGCCCTGGAGGGTGGTCAGGAGCAGCTGGTCGTCGCCGTGGAGGGTGGTGAGGTCGGCGAAGTCGAGGTGGGTGGGACGGCCGAAGTTCGGCAGGAAGGTGGGGAGGGTTCGCGCCGCGGCGGGGCCCTGGACGGTGGGGAGGGTTCGCGCGGCGGCGGGGTCCTGGAAGGTGAGGCCGAGGCCGCCGGCCGCCAGGACCACGCCGTTCGCCCGCAGGAAACTGCGTCGTGACACCATCAACGATCTCCGCTCCTCGTGGGGGGACAAGGATTGACACCGCTGTCAATTGCCTTCGAACGTAACAACGTGACGTGATGTTGTCCATGGTGTAAACCACCTCAGCGCTCCCCGAACACCGCCCGCCCGAGCGGCGGGACGGCTCCGCAGGCGCGGAAGAACCACCGGGTCGCCGACCGCTTCAGCGGGCTGCGCTCGAGCGCGGCGTCGGTGTTGCGGACGACCTCGCGGACGGTGTCGAACCCGTGGCGCAGCATGTCCGCCTCGTAGGCGCGCAACGCCTGCGGCAACGGCTGCTCGCCGCGGTCGGCCGCGGCGAGCGCGGCGCAGAGCCGGTGCGCGTCGCGCAGAGCCGCGTTGCCGCCGAGCCCGCCGACCGGGGGCATGTGGTGGACGGCGTCCCCGAGCCCGGTGACGTTGCCCGTCTCCCACGGCCGGAGCGGCTCGGCGGCGCTGAACTCGGTCTGGTAGAGGGTGTCCGGGGTCGAGTCGGCGAGCAGCCGGCGCAGGTCGGGATGCCAGCCGGCGGTCCGCCGGGCCAGCATCTCCCGCACCGCGGCCGGATCGGCCTGGGCCTGCGGCGTGAAGTCCGCCGGGAGGGAGTCCCGGTGCGCGATGAACGCCCACAGCACGTAGTCGTCGTCGTGCGCGTCCGCCAGCAGCCGCTCCGGCTCCAGCCCGAGCGCGCGTACCCGGTCGCCGAGCCTGGCGGTGATCGCCGCAGGGTCCTCGCGCCTGCGGAAGATCGCGGTGAACAGGAAGTCCCGGCGTGGCCAGAAGACGTTCATGCCGGCGAGCAGCCGCTCCGGCAGCCATCGCCGGTTGTCCTCCGTGAGGAAGAGCTTGCCGGCGACGGCCGTCGCCGGCAGCGTGGTGCGGCCGGCCGCGGGATGGAGCTGCGCCCACACCCGGGAGTTGACGCCGTCGGCCGCGACGAGCACGTCGGCGGTCGCGGTGGTGCCGTCGGCGAACTTCGCCGTGACCGTCCCGTCGTCCGCCCGGGCGAAGCCGGTGAACTCCTTGCCGAAGCGGACGACGTCGTCCAGGCCGACCAGCAGCAGCTTGCGCAGGGTGATGCGGCTGACCGCGTGCCGGCCGGTCGCGGGGTCCAGCGGGTCGCGGTCCCGGCCGTCCTGGCCGAGGCGGACGAGCGTGCGCATCCGTTCGTCGAGGAAGCTGATCCCGGGCCCCGGGTCGCCCGCGGTGGCCACCAGCACCTCCCACAGGGCGAGCGGCAGGCAGGCGTGCAGGGCGACGCTCCCGGCCGGATCGATGTTCAGCCGGAAGCCCTGGAGGCGCGAGTCGGCCGTGCGGTCCCGTTCGTACACGGTGACGTCCACGCCGGCTCGCTTCAGGCCCTGCGCCAGGCAGAGCCCGCCGATCCCGCCGCCGATGACGGCGACGTGCAAACGCCGAGGAGGCATGAGTTCCTCACCTTTCTGGTAGCGGGCGCGTCAGGGCTGCCCGGCGGGCTTCGCCAGCTCCGCGAGCAGGCGGTCGTGCCAGGTCAGCTCCATCTCGAGCTGCATCAGGGTGTAGTCGAAGGCGACGGCCTCCAGCCTGGTCAGGTGCGGGTCGGCCTCGGTGCGCAGGTTGCGCCAGAAGTCGAGCTGCGCGGCGAAGGCGTCGCGCCGTCGCTGGACGGCCGTGCGCAGCTCGTCGAGGCCGATCTCGCCGCTGTGCAGGAGCACCAGCTGGATCGCGTCCGGCCGGAACTTCGTGTCCTCGAGGACGGACCTGATCAGCGAGACCAGCTCGGTCCGGCCCTTGCCGGTGATGCCGTAGACCGTGCGGGCGGGCAGGTTGCCTTCCTGCTCGGTGCGGACCACCTCGACGACGCCTTCGTCCGCCATCCGGCGCAGCGCGCCGTACAACGAGCCGGGCTTGACGTCCGCCCACAGCTCCACCCGGTCCAGCTGAGCGGCGGCCCGGATCTTGTGCCCGTGCATGGGGCCGCCGTCGGCCAGGGCGCCGAGAATGAAAAGGCGTGTTGCTCGCATATGAGTACTCAAACACGAGCAGCCATCGCGCCGCAAGTCGGTCAGCGACGGTCGAGGAGGCCCGACTCGCAGGCGAGGGTGACGGCGGGCGCGGGCCCGAAGGCGGCGGGCGACCTGATCGCCCGCGCCCCTCTGCGACCGCCACCGACCGGGCGGTCTGTCCTTACAGCCCCTGGACCGACCGCCACCGACCGGGCGGTCTGTCCTTACAGCCCCTGGACCAGGGCCACGATCACCGAGGTCAGCGCGACCGGTCCCATCACGGCCACCGTCACCACGGTCGCGTTGCGGCCGGGCAACAGGCGGGCGAGGGTGCGCGCGGCGACCTGCCGCACCACGCCCGCGCCGGGCAGTACGAACAGCCCCAGCGTGAACGCGCCGGCGGCCAGGGACTCCGCGTGGCTGGTGCCCAACCGGCCGGACAGGTGCAGGAGGCTCGCGACGACGGTGCCGAACGCCAGCGACAGGAACAGGTGGCCCACCGCGACGAGCGCGGCCCTGCCGAACGGCGGCCGGGTCTCGGCGAAGAAGTGATCGCCGGCGCGCAACGCCAGCGAGAGGGCCGCCGCCACCAGACCCACGGCGACCGGCATGACGACGGTCGCCGCCACCAGCGTCACGAGCACCAGCACCCCGACGAACCCGCTGCCGGCCAGGAACCGCTTGAGCTCGAAGGGCTCCGCGGGAGGCGGGGCCGGGCGGGGCTCCCGCGGCCGGTCGTCGTGGACGGTCGGAGCCGGGGCGGGCACGTAGGGCGGCGGCCGCTCCTCCTGGCGGCTCGGGGCGTATTCGACCGGCGGGAGCAGGTCGGCGACGATGTCCATGGTCAGCGTGCCGCTCGCGATCCGCTTGGTCCTGTCCGGGCGGCCCGCCGGATCGAGCGCCCTGGCCAGCCGCAGCAGCTCCCCCGCGCCGGGCCGCGCCGCCGGATCGACCTGCATCGCCCGGCTCAGCCAGCCCCGCAGCCACGCCGGCGCCTTGTCGATCTGCGCCCGCCCTTCCATGGTGTTGAAGCAGATCGCCTCGAACGTCCCCGTCCCGAACGGCGGCAGCCCCGTGGCCGCGAAGAACACCGTCGAGGCCAGCGCGTGCACGTCGGCCGCCTGGGTGATCTGCGAGTCACGGATGATCTCCGGCGCCAGGTAGCCCGGCGTGCCGACGAACATCCCGGTCTGCGTCAGCCGGGCCGCGTCCACCAGATGCGCGATGCCGAAGTCGATGACCAGCGGCTCGCCGTCGACCAGCATGACGTTGGACGGCTTGAGGTCGCGATGGATCACGTCGGCCGCGTGGATGTCCACCAGCGCCTGGCACAGCCCATGGGCGAGCTTGACGACCTCGCGCGCCTCCAGCGGGCCGTCGGTGAGCACGGTGTCCTCCAGCGTGCGGCCCGCGGCGAAGCGGGTCACCACGTAGGGCCGGTTGCCCGCCAGCTCGGCGTCGATCACCTCGGCCACGTAGCGGCTGCGCACCCGCCGCATCGTCTCCACCTCGCGGAGCAGCCGGTCACGCGACTTGAGATCGGCGGCCACGTGCGGGTGCAGCACCTTGATCGCGACCTCGCGGCCCGCGCCATCCAGACCGAGGTGGGCCACCCCCATGCCGCCCTCGCCGATCTTCCCGATCACCCGGTACGGGCCGAGATGCTCGTGCGTCTGCGTGCTCATTCCCGACGTCATCCTCCGTTTTCCCCTGGTACGCCGCGCTTCCGTGCGCGCCGGCCCGGCCATTCTCCCGCAGCGTTTCCCCCGAGATGCACAGTAAGCGAAGATCGGCCCGAGCGCGGCGCTCCCGGAGGTTTCAGGTGGAGGCGCGGTGAATGACGTGCGGGGACAGCGAGGCCGGCGTCAGGCGCGGCTTGCGGCCCGACAGGTTGGCCACGACCGCGTCGGCCAGGGAGCGACCCACCTTCTCCAGGTCGAAGGCGATCGTGCTGAGCGGCGGGTCGGCCGCCTGGGCGAGAGGAATGTCGTCGGTGCCGATGACCGCCAGATCGCCGGGGGCGGTGAGCCCGGCGCGGCGCATGCCCATGAGGAGGGCGATCGCGACCTCGTCGTTGTAGGCGCACACGGCGGTCACGGACTCTCGCCGCCAGCGCCTGGCGGCGCGGGCCATGGCGGCGCTGTCGAGCTTGGTGTCGAGCGCCGTCGGCGGGTCGATGCCGGCGTGCGCGCAGGCCTCGGCCACCCCGGCCAGCCGGTCGTCGGCGATCCTGCGGAGCAGCGGGTGCTCGGGCATGGCGTAGCCGAGGCGGCGATGGCCCAGGTCGATGAGGTGCTCGGCCTGGAGGCGGCCCATCAGCCGCATGGTGGGGTGGGCCTCGACCTCGGTGGTGAAGACGAGGTCCGCGCCCGCCCGGCGCAGGGCCTGCGCGGTCTCGTCGTCGAGCGGGTCGAGGCTGGCGACCACCGAGGCGTCGATCGCCGCGCAGACGTCGGGCAGCGGCCGCCCCGGCGCTCCGGCCAGGTGGGTGACCAGGGTCAGGCCGGAGTCGGCCAGAGAGGCGGCGAACTGCTCGACGAAGCGGTTGATGCCGGGGCCGATCGACAGGTGCGGGATGGACAGCAGGACGACGTCGCTGCGTCCCGCGGCCAGGGAGCGGGCCGAGCCACGCGGGCGGTAGTCGAGCTGCTTGACCGCGTCCAGGACGCGGCGCCTGGTCTCCTCCGGGATCGACTGCCCTGGGGTGTCGTTGAGCACGTAGCTCACGGTCGCGGCGGAGACGCCGGCTGCTCGGGCGACATCGGCGCTGGTGACCCGCTTCGCTGGGCGTCTCATGTCGGCATCGTAGGAGATTCCGGCCACCTGTGTGACGGGCGCCTCCGTTGCGTACTTGTTACGGGGAGACGTCTTGCGAGCCGTGCGGCGGTCAACGGTAGGTTACTGATGCGCTTAAGTAATGAGCTGCACTTTTCGGCCCTTACTGCTTGGGAACGGTGTTCATGGCCACTCCCCCCTCCCTCGGACCGCTCGAAACCCGGACCCCCGACGATCTGCCGAGGGCGAGTGCGAGCTACATCTTCTGGATGATGGCCGCCAACTTCGGCATCTCCATGGCCTTCGTGGTCCCGCTGTCGTTCTCGCTGGCGGTGCGGATCGACGAGCTCGCCCCCGGGCACGAGGAGGTGCTCGGGTACGTCACGGGCATCGCCCAGACCATCTATCTCGTGCTCAGTCCCCTGCTCGGCGTCTGGAGCGACCGGACCCGCAGCCGCCTCGGCCGCCGCCGCCCCTTCCTGCTCGCCGGCCTGGTCCTGGGCCTGGCGGCGCTGGTCGGCATCGCGGTCGCGCCGAGCCTGCTGCTCGTGGGAGCCGGCTGGATCCTCGCGATGCTGGGCTGGGCGACCGCCTCGCAGGCGATCCTCAACGTGCAGGCCGACCGCATCCCCGAGGCCCAGCGCGGCAAGATCGGCGGCCTCACCGGGCTGACCGGCCAGATCGCCCCCATCGTCGGCATCGGGATCACCACCGCCGTGACGGGCAGCACGTTCCTCGTCTTCGTCCTGCCCGGCGTCGTCGGCGCGGTGCTGCTCGGGGTCTTCCTCGTCGTGGGCAAGGAGGACGACACGCGCGGCACCGTGCACACCACGCCGGTGTCGGTGCGGACGCTGGCGTCCAGCTACGTGTTCAACCCCCGCAAGTACCCGGACTTCGGCTGGAACTGGCTGGGGCGCCTGATGTTCTTCATGGGGCTGTACTGCAACACGACGTTCACCACGTTCTTCTACGCCCAGCGCCTGGACCTGCCGGTGCGGGAGGTCGCCGGGGCGGCGGCCGTCATCGGGGTCCTCGGCGTCGCCGCGGCGGCCCTCGGCGCGATCGGCGGCGGCTTCCTGTCGGACAAGCTGCGGCGGCGCAAGCTGTTCGCCCTCGTCGGCGCGCTGTTCTTCGTGGCGGGCGCGCTGGTGGAGGCCTTCGCGTACTCCTTCCCGGTGCTGATGATCGGGTCCGTGCTGATGCAGCTCGCGATCGCGTTCTTCAGCGCGGTCGACCAGGCGATCGTGCTCGCGGTGCTGCCGAGCCGGGAGGAGGCCGGGCGGTACATGGCCGTGGTGTCGTTCGCCCACAAGCTCCCGAGCGCGATCGCGCCGCTCATCGCCCCGTTCGTCATCGGCATCGGCGCGAGCGGCGGCGACAAGAACTACACGCTGCTCTACCTCACCGGCGCGGTGCTGGCGCTCGTCGGCGGGTCGCTGGTGTTCACGCGGGTGCGGTCGGTGCGATGAGGGCGAGCGAGCACGCGCCTTACGACCTGCGGATCGCCAGTGGCGGTGATCGGTTCCCGGTCGCCGAGGAGCGGCCGGCGCTGTCCTGGAAGCCGCCACTGACGTGGAGCGGGCAGGACGGCTACGACCTTCAGCTCCGCGTCGACGGCGTCGAGCGGAGCGTGGAGAACGTCGTCTCCGCCCGGCACCTGTTCGTCGACTGGCCGCTGCCGCCGCTGCGCAGCCGGCAGTCCGTGGCCTGGCGGGTCCGAACGCGTCGCGGCGGGCGGTCCTCGGGCTGGTCGCCCTGGCACGCGTTCGAGTCGGGCCTGCTGGACCGGGACTGGTCGGCGCGCTGGATCTCCCCGCAGGAGGACGGCGAAGGATCCCGCCCGGCCTACGTCCTGGCCGGCAGCGTGGACCTGCGCGGCGACATCGCCCAGGCCCGGCTCTACGCCACGGCGCTCGGCGTCTACGAGGCGTTCGTCAACGGCACGCGGGTGGGGACGGCGGAGCTGTCCCCTGGCTCCACCTCGTACGGGGACACGCTGTACGCCCAGGCCGCGGACGTCACGGCGCTGCTGCGCGGCGGCGGCAACGACCTGGAGATCCTGCTGTCGGACGGCTGGTACCGGGGCAGCGCCGGCACCTGGCGCAAGCGCGACTCCTGGGGCACGACCACCGCGGCGCGGCTCCAGCTCCACGTCCGCTACGCCGACGGCACCGAGGCGGTCGCCGTCACGGGCGCGGACTGGACCTCGCGCCGCGGCGCCGTCCTCGCGGCCGACCTGATGAACGGCCAGACGACCGACTTCACGTCTCCGCCCGGCGCCGCCCGGCCCGTCCTGGTGGACGCGGTCACCGCGCCGCCGATCAGCTGGTCACCGGCCCCGCCGGTGCGCCGGGTGGAGCGGATCGCTCCGCGTTCGGTGACCCGGCACGGCGACGGCGCGTGGATCGTGGACTTCGGCCAGAACGCCTCCGGCTGGATCGCCCTCGCCGACCTGGGCCCGGCCGGCACCCGTACCGTGATCGACTACGGCGAGCACCTGGACGCGACCGGGGACCTGACGACGACGCATCTGGACAGCCGGCGGCCGGGCGAGGCGGCGATCCCGTTCGTGCAGCGCGACGAGGTCGTCTCCGCGGGACGGCCCGGCGAGGTCTTCGAGCCCCGGCACACCGTGCACGGCTTCCGCTACGCGCGCGTCTCCCGCGCCGTGGACCCGGCGAGCATCGTCATGCGGGTCGTGCACACCGATCTGCGCCCGACGGCGACGTTCGCCTGCAGCGACGACGACCTCAACCGGCTGCACGAGGTGGCGCGCTGGAGCTTCCGCGGCAACGCCGTGGACCTCCCGACGGACTGCCCCACGCGCGAGCGCCTGGGCTGGACGGGCGACTACCAGATCTTCGCGCCGACCGCGGCGCGCCTGTACGACGTCGACGGCTTCAGCCGCAAGTGGCTGCGCTCCGTCCGCGACGACCAGCTCGACGACGGCCGCGTGGTGAACTCCTCACCCGACGCCAACCGCCTGAAGGTCCACGACGAGCCCATGACGAACGGGATCACCGGCTCGGCGGGATGGGGCGACGCGATCGTCCTGGTCCCGTGGGTGCTCTACACGACCTACGGGGACACGGCCGCCCTCGCCGAGAACTGGCCGGCGATGCGCCGGTGGGTCGAATGGGCGCTGGCGACCGCGCGCGACGCCCGGCATCCCTCCCGCGTCGAACGCTCGGCCGAGCCGCTCGCGCACGAGGAGTTCGTCTGGGACGGCTCCTTCCACTGGGGGGAATGGCTGGAGCCGAAGAAACGCGCGGCGGACGGGTCCCTCGTCGATCCCGTGATGAGCGATCCCATGGCGTGGTACCTGGCGGACAAGGGCGAGGTGGGCACCGCGTACCTGTTCCGCTCCGTCCGTACCCTCGCCGACGTGGCGCAGGTGCTGGGGCACGCCGGCGACGCGGCCCGCTACCGCGAGACGGCGGAGCGGGTACGCCGGGCCTGGCAGACGGAGTTCCTGGACGCCGAGGGCCGGACGAAGGCCGGCACGCAGGCGAGCTACGTGCGTGCCCTGGCCTTCGAGCTCGTGCCCGAGGAGCTGCGCGAGCGGGCGGCCCGGCACCTCGTCGGCCTGATCGACGCGGCCGGCGGCCACCTCGGCACGGGCTTCCTCTCGACGGCGGACCTGCTGCCCGTCCTGGCCGACTCCGGCCACCCCGGTGTCGCCTACCGGGTGCTGTACCAGCGCTCGTCCCCCTCGTGGCTGGGCATGCTCGACCGGGGCGCGACGACCATCTGGGAGGACTGGGACGGGGTGTCCGAGGACGGCACGGCCACGGCGTCGCTCAACCACTACAGCAAGGGCGCGGTCATCCGCTTCCTGCACACCCACACCCTCGGACTTCGGCAGGCGCCGGGCTCGGCCGGCTGGGAGTCCTTCGAGGTCGCACCGGTGCTCGACGAGGCGATCACCTGGGCCACGGGCACCTTCGACGGCCCGCGGGGGCGGATCGCCGTCGGCTGGCGCGTCGAGGACGGCCACCTGACCATCGCGGTCGACGTGCCCGGGGGCTCCGAGGCGCGGATCCGCTTCCCGGACGGCAGCACGTTCCACACCGGGCCGGGGAGTTTCTCCCAACGATGTCCCATCAACTGAAGGAGTTCATTCATGTCCATTGCCGATGTGTCGGGCAAGTCCCTGGCCGAGCTCGTCTCCCTGCGAGGGCGGCGCGCGGTCGTGACCGGCGGCGGTCGCGGGCTGGGCAGGGCGATCGCGCTGCGCCTGGCCGAGGCCGGCGCGGACCTGCTGATCGGCGACATCGACGAAGAGCTCGCCGTGACCGCCGCCAAGCAGCTCGCCGAGCGCCACGGGGTACGCGCGGTGGGCGCCGCCATGGACGTCACCGACGCGGCGTCCGTGGCCGCGGCGGCCGACCTCGCGGTCGCCGAGCTCGGCGGCCTGGAGATCTGGGTGAACAATGCCGGGATCTTCCCGAGTGTCCCGCTGCTGGAGATGAGCGAGGAGACCTGGGACCAGGTGTTCGCGGTCAACGCCCGCGGCGTCTTCGTCGGCGCGCGTGAGGCGGCACGGCGGATGGCGGCGGCGGGCACCGGCGGCGCCATCGTGAACATCGTCTCGACCGCGGGTTTCCGCGGGAGCGCGCCCGGCCTGGCCGCCTACGTCGGGTCCAAGCACGCCGCTCGCGGTCTCACGCGCGAGCTGGCGCTCGAACTCGCGCCGCTGGGCATCCGCGTGCTCGGGGTGGCGCCGAGCTACGTCCCCACGGAGGGCAACATGATGGCGGCGGCGGCCATGCCGGCCACCGTGCCGGCCGGCGACCTCCCGCCGACCGACCTCATGCTGAACGGCCCGATCGGCCGGATCGGCGTCCCCGACGACATCGCGCGCGTCGTCCTGTTCTGCGCGTCGGACCTGTCGGCCTTCATGACGGGCAGCACGCTGCTGGCCGACGGCGGCGACACCGCCTGACGCGCGTTCAGCCGCCTTCGACGGGTACCGGGATCCGCGCCTCCACCTTGAACGACGCGCGATCGGCCCGGTACACGTCGCGCGCGAACTCGATGCAGCGCCCCTCGGCCGTGTAGGTGCGGCGGGTCAGGAGGATCCCGCTGGAGGCGCTGCGGACCTGCAGCCGGGCGCAGGAGGCGTCGTCGATGACGATGGACTCGATGACGGCGGAGGCGTCGGCCGGCACGACGCGATAGTGGGCCCGCAGGATGTGCCAGAGCGAGCCGGTGAGGGGCCGCTCCAGCAGGCCGGGCGTGATCGCGCTGGGGAAGTAGGTGGTCTCCAGCGCGATCGGCTCGTCGTCGGCGAACCGCAGCCGGTGCAGGGCGTGCACGGTCTCGTCACCGGCCAGGTCGAGCGCCTCGCGGGCCGAAGGCGTCGGGGGGCGCTCCTCGGCCCAGATGAGCTGCGCCGACGGCCGCCGCCCGGCCAGGATGATCTCGTCGGAGAAGCTGCCGATGTGGAACGGCACCCGCGGCTCGGCCACGAACGTGCCCCGCGGCGGCCGCCGGTAGACGTATCCCTCCTTCTCCAGCAGCGCCAGGGCCTGCCGGGCGGTCATCCGGCTGACGCCGAAGGTCTCGCTGAGCTCCCGTTCCGACGGCATGAGGGTGTGCGGGCCGAGCTTCTCGCCGGTGATCCGGTCGCGCAGCTCCGCGGCGATCGTCACGTAACGGGGTGAACCCATGCTTGACACCTTAGCCCACTTGGACGATACCTTGCGGTCTACACCACATGGTATATACCAAGAGGGAGGTTGCGATGAGAGACCACACAGCGCGTACCGACAGCGACGAGCTGGCCCGGTTCGGCTACGAACAGTCCTTCGAGCGGCGGACCGGCAGGTTCGCCTCGTTCGCCGTGGCCTTCGCGTTCGTCTCGATCGCGACCGGCATCTTCACCACCTACGGGTCGGTGCTGGCCTCCTCCGGGCCGCTCGGCATCTGGACCTGGCCGATCGCGGTGGTCGGCCAGCTCGCGGTGGCGTTCGTCATCGGCTCGCTGGCCTCCCGGATCCCGGTGACCGGGTACGCCTACCAGTGGACCTCCCGCCTGGCCAACCCGGTGCTCGGGTGGATCATCGGCTGGATCTCGTTCATGTTCCTGGCCGTCGTCGTCGTGGCCGTGGACTACACGGTGGCCTCGACGGTCCTGCCCGTGCTGCTGGACTACACGGCGAGCGGCGGCATCACCTGGGCGGTCACCGCGGTGATCCTGCTCGGTCAGGCCGCGCTCGTCGGCGGCTCCACCCGGTGGTCCGAGAAGGTCAACAACACCGCCGTGTCGGCCGAGCTCGCCGGCATGGTGCTGCTGACCGTGCTGCTGCTCGTCGTGGCCGCGGTCCGCAACGACATGGACTTCGGCAACCTGTGGAGCAGGGGCGCCGTGCCCGCCGAGGGATACTGGAGCTTCGGCGACCTGACCTCGGCCGGGCCGTGGGTGCTGGGCTTCCTGCTCGGCGCGTTCACCATCGTCGGGTTCGAGTCGGCGGCCAACCTCGCCGAGGAGACCACCAACCCCGAGCGGGTGGTCCCGCGGGCCATGTGGCAGGCGGTCCTGGCCTCCGGCGTCCTGGGCTTCCTGTTCCTGGTCGCGGTCACGCTCGCGGCCGGCGACCCGGTGGCGCTCGCCGCGTCCGGCACCCCGATCGCCGACGTCATCAAGCAGACCCTCGGGCCGGTCGTCGCCACGCTCCTGCTGCTGCTGGTCGTGCTGGCGATCTTCGCCTGCGGCCTGGTCATCATGATGACCGGCACCCGCCTGACCTGGGCGATGTCCCGCGACGAGCGGTTCCCGGGCTGGCGGCACTGGCAGCGGGTCTCGCCGCGCTTCGGCACCCCGCTGCGGGCGACGGTGTGCTACGTGGTGCTCGCCGAGGTGATCCTGGGCCTGTTCTCGGCTTTCTCGGAGGACGCGCTGTTCACCCTGTTCGGCGCGGCCACGCTGCTGCCCGCCGTCATCTACGCCGCGACCGTCGCGCTCTACCTCGCCAAGCGGCGGCACCTGCCGGCCAACGGCAAGTTCGACCTCGGCGCCTGGGAGAAGCCCGTCCTGGCGGTGTCGGTCGTGTGGCTGGTGTTCGAGCTGTCCCTCTTCCGCGATGCCTCCTTCCGCGACGCTTGGCTCTACGTTCTGGTGATGGTCGTGATCGGCGCCGCCTACCTCGTGACGCTGCTGGCGACCCGTGGCCGCCGGGCGCTGGACATGCCCGACATGCACTCGATCGACGGCGCTTTCGCGCAGAAGGAGCAGATCTGACGATGCACGTCCTCGCGATCGACCAGGGCACGTCAGGGACCAAGGCCATCGTCGTGGACGCCGGTGGCGCCGTCCTGGCGATCGCCGAGGAGGCCCTGCGCCCGCGTTACCTGGAGGGCGGCGGAGTCGAGCAGGACCCGCGTGCCCTGCTCGACTCCGTTCTGACCGCCGGGCGGCGCGCGGCCGCCGCGGCGGGCGTGCCGCTGGACGCGGTCGCCCTGGCCAACCAGGGCGAGACCGTGCTGGCCTGGGATCCCGTCACCGGCGAACCGCTCACGCCCGCCATCGTCTGGCAGGACCGCCGTGCCGAGCCGCTGTGCGCCGCGCGGGCCGGGCATGCCGGCCGGGTGGCCGCGCTGACCGGCCTCGTGCTCGACCCGTACTTCTCGGCGCCGAAGATGCGCTGGATCCGCGAGGAGCTGACCACCGAGGGCGTCGTGACGACCACCGACACCTGGCTGGTGCACCGGCTGTGCGGCGCGTTCGTCACCGACGCCTCCACCGCCAGCCGCTCCCTCCTGCTCGGGCTGGAGGACGCGCGGTGGAACGGCGAGCTGCTGGAGCTGTTCGGGCTCGGCTCCGAACGGCTCCCCGAGATCGTCGCCGGCGACGCCGTCGTCGGCACGACCACCGCCTTCGGCCCGGAGGTCCCGGTGACCGGGCTGATCGTCGATCAGCAGGCCGCGCTGCTGGCCGAAGCGTGCCTGGAGGCGGGCACCGCCAAGTGCACGTACGGCACGGGCGCCTTCCTGCTCGCCCAGCTCGGGACGTCCCCGGCCCGCTCGGCGTCGGGTCTGGCCACGTCGATCGCCTGGCGGCTGCGCGGCGAGACGCGCTACTGCGTGGACGGCCAGGTCTACACCGCGGCCTCGGCCGTGCGCTGGCTCGCCGACCTCGGCCTCGTCTCCGGCGCGGACCAGCTCGACGCCGTCGCGGCGCCCTCCGGCGACGGGGTGCTGTGCGTGCCCGCGCTCGCCGGGCTGGCCGCGCCGTGGTGGGACGCCGGCGCCACCGCCTCGTTCACCGGCATGACGCTCAGCACCGGCCGCGGGCACCTCGTACGGGCTCTGCTGGAAGGGATCGCCGCGCAGGTCGCCGAGCTGACCGCGCTGGTGGGGGCGGATCTCGGCGCGCCGCTGTCCCGGCTGCGCGTGGACGGCGGGCTGACCCGCTCGCGCGTCCTCATGCAGGCGCAGGCCGACCTCGCCCAGCTCCCCGTGGAGGTCTACCCGTCGCCGCACGCGACCCCGCTCGGCGCCGCCGCCTGCGCGCTGATGGCCCTCGACCCGGCCCTGGACGCCGCCGCGGCGGTCGGCGGCTGGCGGCCGTCGGCCGTCTACGAGCCCGCCTGGCCCGCGGACCGGGCCGCCGCGTACCTGGAGCGGTGGCAGGCCGCCGCCCGGGCCACTCTGTCGTCGAAGGAGAATTCGTGAACACGTACGACGTGGCCGTGATCGGCGGCGGCATCGTCGGCTCGGCCATCGCGCGCCTGCTGGGCGGCACCGCGCTGTCGGTGGCGCTGGTGGAGGCGCGCGACGACGTGGGGGACGGCACCAGCAAGGCCAACACCGCCATCCTGCACACCGGCTTCGACGCCAAGCCCGGCACCCTGGAGTCCCGCCTGGTCGCCCGCGGCTACGACCTGCTCGGCCGGTACGCCGAGGCCACCGGCATCCCGGTCGAGCGCACCGGGGCGCTGCTCGTGGCCTGGACGCCGGAACAGCTCGACGCCCTGCCGGAGCTGCGGGCCAAGGCCGAGCGCAACGGCTACACCGCCTGCGAGATCGTCGATGCCGCCGAGGTCTACCGCAGGGTCCCCGCCCTCGGCGCGGGCGCGCTCGGCGGGCTCACGGTGCCCGGCGAGTCCATCATCTGCACCTGGACCACGAACCTCGCCCTGGCCACCGACGCCGTCAACCGCGGCGTGACGCTGCTGCGCGGCCACCGCGTCACCGCGGTCCACCCCGGGCCGGACGCCACCCGGCTGGTCACCACGGGAGGCGAGCTCTCCGCCCGCTGGGTGGTCAACGCCGCCGGGCTCGGCGCCGACGCCCTCGACGCCCTCTTCGGCCACGACCGCTTCACCGTCACGCCGCGCCGCGGCGAGCTGCTGGTCTTCGACAAGCTCGCGCGGCCACTGGCGCCCTGCATCGTGCTGCCGGTGCCGTCGTCGGCGGGCAAGGGCGTGCTCGTCAGCCCCACCATCTACGGCAACGTCATGGTCGGCCCGACCGCCGAGGACCTGACGGACCGGGCCGCCACCGGCACCTCCGAGGCGGGGCTGGAGTTCCTGCGCGAGAAGGGCGCGGAGCTCATGCCGCGGCTGATGGCGGAGGAGGTCACCGCGACCTACGCGGGCCTGCGCGCCTCGATCGGGTGCGACGACTACCTGATCGACCTCGACGCCGGGCAGCGCTATCTCCTGGTCGGCGGCATCCGCTCCACCGGCCTGACCGCCGGCATGGCGATCGCCGAGCACGTCGCGGACCTGCTCAAAAGCCATCTCGACCTGGCCGAGCGCACCGCCCTGCCGGCGCCGCCCCGCATGCCCAACCTGGGCGAGGCCTTCCCGCGCCCCTACCAGGACGCCGCCGCGATCGCCGCCGACCCCGAGTACGGCCGGGTCGTGTGCTTCTGCGAGCGGGTGACGAAGGGCGAGATCCGCGACGCCCTGGCCTCGGTGATCCCGCCGGCCGGGGTGGAGGGCCTGCGCCGCCGTACCAGAGCCATGAACGGACGCTGCCAGGGCTTCTACTGCGGGGCCCGGGTACGCGAGATCTTCGAAGGGGGAGCGGAATGAACGAACGCGTGCGGGTGGCCGTGATCGGCGGAGGTCCGGCCGGGCTCACCGCCGCCGCCACGCTCGCCCCGTCCGTGGACGGCGACGTCCTGGTCCTGGAACGCGAGCCGGAGACCGGCGGTATCCCCCGGCACAGCGACCACCCCGGCTACGGCCTGCGCGACCTGCGCAGATTCATCTCCGGCCCCGCGTACGCGCGCCGGCTGACCCGCCACGCCCGCGACGCCGGAGCCCGGCTGGAGACCGAGGCCATGGTCACCGGCTGGGCCGGACCGCGGACCCTGGAGGTGACCTCGCCGAACGGCCGCCGCCTCGTCCAGGCCGACGCGGTGGTCCTGGCGACCGGAGCCCGGGAGCGGCCCCGCCCGGCCCGGCTCATCCCCGGCGACCGTCCCGACGGCGTCTACACCACCGGCCAGCTGCAGAACCTCGTCCACCTGCACCACCGCGAGGTCGGGCGGCGCGCCGTGGTCGTCGGCGCCGAGCTGGTCAGCTGGTCGGCGGTCCTGACCCTGCGCGAGGCGGGCTGCCGCACGGTGCTGATGACCAGCGAGTACGACCGGCCCGAAGCCTACGCGGCCTTCCACCTCCCGGGACGGCTGGCCTTCGGCGTGCTCGTCCGGGCCCGCACCCGGGTCGTCGCCGTCAACGGCAAGGGCCGCGTGACCTCGGTCGACATCGAGGACCTCGGCACCAGGCGACGCCGCCGCGTCCCCTGCGACACGGTGATCACCACCGGCGACTGGATCCCCGACCACGAGCTGGCCCGGACGGGCGGCCTGGAGATGGACGCGGCCACGCTCGGGCCGCGCGTGAACACCTGCCTGGCGACGAGCCTGCCCGGGGTGTTCGCGGCCGGGAACCTCCTGCACCCGGTCGACACCGCCGACGTCGCCGCGCTCGACGGCCGCCATGTGGCCGCGGCCGTCCTGCGGCACCTGGCCGGGGACCCCGCCCCCGCCGGCGGGGTGCCGCTGGTGGCGGAGGCGCCTCTGCGCTGGGTCGCGCCGCAGCTCGTCCGCCCCGGCGGGCCGCCGCCCTCCCGTGGCAGGCTCCTGCTGTGGGCGGACTCCTTCCGGACGCTTCCGCGGGTCACCGCCACCCAGGACGGACGCGTCCTCGGCCGTACCCGGCTCCCGTGGCCGGCCGCCCCCGGCCGCGTCTTCCGCGTCCCCTACTCCCTCGTGGCGGACGCCGACCCCACGGGCGGCCCGGTGCGCCTCGCCTTGGAGTGACCGCTAACCCTGTGGTTTGCGGCCGGCGAGCGACCTCCAGCGGGCCCGCAGCGCGTGGGCGGCGGCCTTGGGCCTGCGGTCGCGGGTGAAGACGCCCTTCTTGTTGCCGTCCACGCGGTGGATGCCGTGGGAGGTCTGGAAGTCGGCGAAGTTCCACACGTGCTCGCCGACGAACGCCTCGATCCGGTCGAACACGCGGTGGTTCATCTCGAGGTAGGCCTGCTGGTACTCCTCGGTCCACGGCGTGTCCCACACCGAGTGCAGGCCGGGCATGGTGTCGGCGCCGTACTCGCTCATCATGATCGGCTTGCCGAACCTGCCGGCCCAGCCGCGCAGGTCGTGCTCCAGGTAGGTCTCGGCCGTGGCGAGGTCGCCGGTGGCGACGTACCAGCCGTAGTAGCGGTTGATGCACAGCACGTCGAAGAGGTCGGCGATGCGGTCGTTGTCGTGCGTGGCGAAGAGCACGGCCGCGTAGCTCACCGGGCGGGTGGGGTCGAGCTCGCGGGTGAGCTCCACCAGCGGCTCGAAGTACTCGCGCGCGCCCTCCTCGTTGGAGGCCGGCTCGTTGGCGATGCACCACATGACGACGCTGGGATGGTTCTTGTCGCGGGCGACCAGCTCGCGGATCGCCTGGGCGTGCGCCTCGCGGGTGGCCTCGCCGAACGTGTCCGGCGAGAAGGTGGGCCGGGGCGGGGCGCCGGTGAGCCCGGACGCGACGGCGAGGTTGAGGCCCACGGCGGCGGTCTCGTCGATGACGACGATGCCGTGCCGGTCGGCGAACTCCATCACCTCCTCCGCGTACGGGTAGTGCGAGGTGCGGAAGGAGTTGGCGCCGATCCAGTCCATGAGCTGGAAGTCGTGCACGAGATAGGCGTTGTCGTGGCCCTTGCCGCGCACCGGCGTGTCCTCGTGCTTGCCGAAGCCGGTGAAGTAGAACGGCTCGCCGTTGATGAGGAACTCGGTGCCACGCACCTCCACCGTCCGCACGCCGAACGGCTCGGGATAGCTGTCGACGACCTGCTCACCGTCCAGGATCTCGGCGACCAGGTCGTAGAGGTAGGCCGCGCCGGGCCGCCACAGCCGCACGTCCTCGATGCGCAGGACGCCGTTCGCGCCGTCGGCCGTGGCGACCTGGGCGCCGGTGGCGTCCAGGACGCGGACGCGGACCCGGGCGGGCGCGCTGGTCCGGACCGTGTACTCCACCGTCCCGTCCATGGCGGTGACGACGGTGATGTCCTCGACGTGGACGGCGGGACGGCTGCAGAGCCACACCGAGCGGGCCAGGCCCGCGTAGTTGTAGAAGTCGTGCAGGTACGTCTGCCGGCGCCGCCCGTCGGCGGTGACGGTGATCGTGCCGGGCGGGATCGTCGTGTCGGTCAGCTCGTTGTTCACCCCGATGGTGAGGCGGAACTCCTGGCCGGCACGTACGTGCTCGGTGATGTCGGCCTCGAAGGGCGTGTAGCCGCCCACGTGCTCGGCCACCAGGACGTCGCCGACGTAGACCCGGCCCTGGTGGGTGGCGGCGTCGACGCGCAGGACGACGCGCTCGCCGGCCCAGCCGCGCGGCACCCGCACCTGCCGCTGGTACCAGGCCCAGCCCACATGGTCGCGGATCGCGCTGTCGGTGAACAGGTCGTTGTAGCTGGCCGGGACCGCCGCCTCCAGCGTGGTGTCGAGCGGGCCGGGGCCGCCGTCGAGGGCGAACCGCCAGAGCCCGTCGAGACCGACCAGCTCGCGGGTGGGGGTGGAGCGCGGCTTCAGCATCAGATCTCTCCCCGGCGGGCGACCCCGCCCAGCCAGGCCAGGCTCGGCTTGGGGTGGCGCTCGAACGTCGTGCGGTCGACGGCGATGAGGCCGAAGGTCGGCTCCCAGTGGCCCCACTCGAAGTTGTCCAGGGCGGTCCAGTGGAGGTAGCCGCGCACGTCGATGCCGTCATCCGTGCCGTTGTCCATGGCGTCGAACAGGTGGCCGAGGGCCTCGGAGGTGTAGGCGATCCGCCGCGTGTCGTCCGGGGTGGCGATGCCGTTCTCGGTGACGAGGATCGGCGTGTGGCCGGTCGCCTCCCAGGCGTGCCGGACGGCGATGCCGATGGCGTCGGGCCGGTAGGCGTTGCCGGTCATCGTGTTGTCCGGGTGTTGCGGGTGCGGGACGACGCCGTTCTCGTCGACGGCCTGGCTGGAGTAGGACTGCACGCCGATGAAGTCGTCGCCGCGGGCGGCCTCCAGGTAGAGGTCCTCACGGACGTGACGCACCTCGCGGAGCTTTTCCTCGTTGCCCGGGGTCGGGGTGAGCGCCTGGCAGGCCACCGTCCAGCCGACGGCCGCCCCGGTGTGCTGCTTCAGGATCGCGCGAGCCGCGTGGTGCGCCTCGGCCAGCCGTTCGCCGATCTCCGGGTCGGGGTCGGGGAGCACCGGCCGCGCGGCGCCCTCGACGGTGGGGCTCATCCACTCCTCGGTCGACCGCTGGGTGGCCCGCGCGTCCCGGGCCATCCCGATCATGAGGGCGAGCATGTTGGGCTCGTTCATCGTGCACACCCACTCGACGCCGTCGAGGATGCTCGTGGCCTCCCGCACGTACGTCTGGAAACGCTGGGTGGCGTCCTCGGCGAGCCAGCTGAACCAGCGCGGGTTCGTGAAGTGGTGCAGGGTGATGACAGGGGTGAGACCCAGGTCGAGGGCGGTGTCGATCATCCGGCGGTAGTGGGCGAGCTCGGCTCGGCTGAACTCCCCGGGGACCGGCTCGATGCGGGCCCACTCGATGCCGAAGCGGTAGGCGTTGAGCCCGGCCTCGGCCAGCAGGCGCATGTCCTCGGCGAAGCGGTGGTAGCTGTCGACCGCGTCGCCGCTGCGCTGCATGCCGGGCATCTGCTGCTCGAGGGCCCACCAGTCGCTGTTGACGTTGTTGCCTTCCACCTGGTGCGGCGCGGTCGCCGCACCCCAGAGGAAACCGGAGGGGAGCTGGGGCATGGTGGAGTTCCTTGCTCGAGACCATGGGTGTCGGCGACACGCTAGCATGAAAACCGAATCGCGATACTAATTTGGAGGGGCGTCATGATGGCATCCGGCAACCGCGGCCCGTACGCGAAGACGGCGGCGGTGCGCCGGCGCGTCCTCGAGGCCTGCGTGGACGCGTTCGGCGAGACCGGCTTCTACGGCGCCACCATGAAGGACATCGCCAAGCGCGCCGGCATCAGCCACACCGGGCTGCTGCACCACTTCCCCCGCAAGGAAGACCTGCTCCTCGGGGTGCTGGAGCTGCGTGACGAACGCGGCACCGAGTTCCTGGAGGCGGCCAAGGTGCTGGACCCGGCCGCCGACCCCGTCGAGACCCTGAAAGGCATGATCGCCGTCATCGTCGACAACGAGCTCCAGCCGGGGCTCATGGAGCTGCACTGCGTCGTGTCGGGCGAGGCGACCTCTCCCGACCACCCCGCGCACGCCTACTACGCCGACCGCTACCGCAATCTGCGCCGCTTCTACGCCGGCACCTTCACCGCCCTGGCCGACCGCGACGGGCTGCGCCCGGCGATCGACCCCGAGACGCTGGCCACCATGACCATCTCCCTCATCAACGGCCTGCAGGCGCAGTGGCTCTTCGACCGCGACTCCGTGAAGGTCGAATCCGCCATCCGCGAGTTCTTCCTCTCGGTCATTCCAGGGCTGCCCCGCGCGGCCCTGTCGTGAGCAGACTTATTTAACGGCTGAAACTTTCAGGTGATCCCTCGCCTCCCCCGGACCGGTCGTCGCAGGCAGGGGCATGGATCGGCACTTCGCGCGGGGCGGACGTGATCTCCCCTGCTTCTCCGGCCTTCGGCGGCTCTATAGCGTGTGGGGCGCTTCCCGCCCCGGATGGCCGGGGCCCGACCACGAGGTAGGTCATGAGAAGAAGGCTTCTCGCCCTCGGCGCCGCCGTGCTCGCGGCCGTCGCGTCGGTCTTGGTGTACGTCCAGTCCGCGTCCGCGGCCGCGGGCCTGCACGTCAGCGGCACGAAGATCGTCGAGGCCAACGGCCGGGAATTCATCATGCGGGGCGTCAATCACCCCCACGTCTGGTACACCAGCCAGACCGGCTCGTTCGCCGACATCAAGGCGCTCGGCGCCAACACCGTGCGCGTCGTGCTCGGCAGCGGCAAGCGGTGGGGCCCGTCCACCGACGTCGCCAACGTCATCTCCCTGTGCAAGCAGAACAAGCTGATCTGCGTGCTGGAGGTGCACGACACCACCGGGTACGGCGAGGAGGGCGCCGCCGCCTCGCTCGACGAGGCGGCCGACTACTGGATCAGCCAGAAGAGCGCGCTCGTCGGCCAGGAGAACTACGTCGTCATCAACATCGGCAACGAGCCGATCGGCAACACCAACGCCGCCCAGTGGACCGCCGCCACCGCGAACGCGATCAAGAAGATGCGCAGCAACGGCTTCGAGCACCTGCTCATGGTCGACGCCCCCAACTGGGGCCAGGACTGGCAGTACGTCATGCGCGACAACGCCCAGACGATCCTGAACGCCGACACCCAGCACAACACCGTGCTGTCGATCCACATGTACGCCGTCTTCAACACCGCCGCCGCCATCGTCGACTACCTCAACCGGTTCCAGGCGAACGGGTGGCCGCTGGTCATCGGCGAGTTCGGCTGGCGCTTCAGTTCCAGCGAGGTCGACCACGAGACGATCCTGGCCGAGGCGCAGTCGCGCGGCCTCGGCTATCTCGGCTGGTCCTGGAGCGGCAACACCGACCCGATCCTCGACATGGCGACCGGCTTCAACCCGAGCCAGCTCACGACGTGGGGCCAGCGGATCTTCAACGGCGCCAACGGCATCAAGGCGACCGCCAAGGAGGCCACGATCTACGGCGGCTCGTCCGGCACCCCGTCACCCACTCCCACCCCAACCCCCACCCCCACGCCTCCCTCCGGCGCCTGCTCGGCCACCTACCAGGTGACCGGCCAGTGGGGCGGCGGCTTCCAGGCCGAGGTCCGGGTCACCGCGGGCAGCTCGGCGATCAGCGGCTGGACGGTGACGTGGGCCTTCACCAACGGCCAGACCGTCACCAACGCCTGGAACGCGACGGTCAGCAGCAGCGGGTCCAACGTGACCGCCCGCAACATGAGCTACAACGGCAGCCTCGGCGCCGGAGCCGGCACGACCTTCGGGTTCCTGGGCTCGTGGAACGGCAGCAACAGCGTCCCCACGCCGTCCTGCGCCGCCCGCTGACGGAACGACGGCCCGGGCCGGACGCACCGGCCCGGGCCCGGCTTTCTTTGGCGCCCGAAGTAAGGGAGACCGAGTGGCCGGGAGGCCGAGAACCCGCGGGATCGTGCTCAACCGCATCCGGGCGGCGCGCACCATCAGCCGGATCGAGCTCGCCGCCGAGTCCGGGGTCACGCCGGCGACCATCACCCAGGTGGTCCGCGAGCTCATGGACCACGGGCTGGTCGTCGAGGTCGGGCGCGGGGCGTCCACCGGCGGCAAGCCCCGGACGCTGCTGCAGCTCAACCCGCGGGCCCGGTACGCGGTGGGCGTCCTGTTCGAACGCAACACCTGCGTCGTCGTCCTCGCCGACCTGACGGGCCGGCCGGTCGCGCGGACCTCGTTCCCCGGCACGGCCCTGCTGCCTCCCGGGCAGGGCCTCTCGCTGGTGGCCTCGCGCGTGAACGCCCTGCTCGACACCGCCGGGGTCGATCGCGGGAAGGTGCTCGGGGTGGGGCTGGCGACGTACGGGCCGCAGGACCGGCGGGCGGGCGTGCTGCTGACCCACCAGCCGACCGCCGAATGGTTCGGATACCCGGTCGCGCCGCGCCTGTCGGAGATCCTGGGCCTGCCGGTGCTGCTCGACAACGACGCGGCGGCCGCGGCGATCGGGGAGTACTGGCTGGGGGCGGTGGACACACCCGCGTTCGGCTGCGTCTACATGGCCAGCGGCATCGGCGGGGGCGTCGTCGTGGACGGCGAGCTGTACCGGGGCAGCTCCTCCAACGGCGTCGAGATCGGCCACATCACGGTCGACCTGGACGGAGGGCCGTGCGGCTGCGGTAACTACGGCTGCCTCGGCAACTACGCCGACCCCACCGCGGTGATCAGGCAGGCACTGGAGGCATCCAGCCTCGGCCGGCGGCTGGGGCTCGACCCCGCCGACTCCGACGTCATGGCCGGGTTCGGCCGCATCGCGACCGCGGCGCTGGCCGGAGACCCGGAGGCGCGTACGCTCATCGAGCGCTCCGCCCGCCACCTGGGCACCGCCGCCGTCACCATGGCGAGCCTGTTCGACCTCGACACGATCGTGCTCGCCGGGCCCAGCCTCGCCGCGGCGGGCCCGATCTACCAGTCGGTCGTCCAGGAGGAGGTGCGGCGGCGCACCTTCGCCCGGCGCGCGCACCCGGTGCGGGTGGTCTCCTCGGTCAGCGGCTCGGACGCGGCCGCGATCGGCGGGGCCGTGCTCGTCCTGCAGGGCGAGCTGGCCGTCCTGGAGCTGGCTCATCTTCATTAATATGATTACTTTTTGTTGCAGGCGGCCCGGCCATGGCATGATTCCGGCATGGAGGAGATCGGAAGGGCCGGCGCCCACGACCGCGTGGTCGTCAGTCTCGGCACGGCCATCGTCAACGGCGTCATCGCCCCCGACGACGACCTCGACGTGGTGGCGCTGCAGGAGCGGTTCGGGGTGAGCCGGACGGCGGTGCGGGAGGCGCTGCGCGTGCTCGCCGCCAAAGGTCTGGTGGGCGCGCGGCCCCGGCGCGGCACGTTCGTCGCGCCGCGCGAGCAGTGGTCGCTGCTCGACGCCGACGTGCTGCGCTGGCGCTTCGCCGCCCAGGTCGACGAGGTGTTCCTCGACGAGCTGGGAGAGGTGCGCCTGACGATCGAGCCCGCGGTGGCGCGCATGGCCGCGCTACGGCGTACCGACCGGGACCTGGCCGCGCTCGAGGACGCTCTGACCGCCATGCGCGAGGCCGCCGGCCGGCCTACCGGCGACCAGGTCGAGGCCGACCTGGCCTTCCACCACGCCCTGTTGCGCGCGGCGCACAACGAGCTGATGGCCCGGATGGCGACCGCGATCGAGGCCGGGTTGCGGCTGCGCGACCAGTTCGTGCACGCGAACCTCACCAGCGAGTCCGCCGACAAGCACGCCGAGGTCCTGCTGGCCGTCCGCCGGCAGCGACCGAAGGCGGCCGAGACCGCGATGCGAGCGCTCATCGAGCGCTCGATCGCGGACGTCGACATCGCCAAGAAGATCCACGCCGAACAGGGCGGTCACCAGCACTAGCCGGCGGGGTTCCAGCCGTCGCCGCCGGCCAGGTACTTCTGGGGGGTGTAGTTCGCCGCCTGCGCGTCGCTGAGCTGCGGGCGGTTGGCGTTGGTGGTCGCGCCGGCGCCGTTGTTCCGATATTCGAGGAAGCGGGCGTTCTTCCAGGAGTTCGATGACATGTCCGTCCACGGCTGCGCGGTCGCGATCGTCGCGCTCAGCGTCGACTCCCGGTAGAGCACCTGCGCGTCGGGCCGCCACGGCCGTCCGAGGGTGGTCGTGTTGTTCGTGGCGCCGGTGATGCGCGACTTGTAGAACAGGAAGCCGTACGTCTTGGCCGCCGCCGTGCTGGCCGCGGTGACGGGGCCGCCCGTGCTGCGCTTCTCGTAGATGTCGCAGCTGTGGAAGACGATCGTGCCGCCGCCGAAGATGAAGTCGACGGTCCCTTCCACGTAGGAGTTCTTGACGTACGCGCGGGCCGAGTCGTTGACGAGGAAGGTGTCCTGGTCGCCCAGGATGCGGACGTTCGTCAGCGTGGTGCGGTCGCCGTCCAGCCGCAGCGCGACGGCCTGCGCGCCGCTGGGGACGGTGCTCTCGTCGAGGTCGTTGGAGATCGTCAGGTTGGTGGCGGCGGCGTCACGTGCCGAGATCAGCGCGGTGTAGCTGCCGGAGGTGCCGTGGGTGTAGGCCGAGTGGTTGTTCACGATGAGGGTGTCCGACGGGGACGAGCCCAGACCCTGCAGCGTCACGTACGGCTTGTTGACGACGACGATCTCCCGGTAGGTGCCCGGCTTGATGGTGATCACCACCTGGCTGCTGTTGCCGGCCGGCACCGCGTCGATCGCCGCCTGCACGGTCCGGTAGCGGCCGGTGCCGTCGGACGCCACCGTCGGAGTGGCCGATCCGGAGGTGGAGTTGAAGGTCCACTGCATGCGGGCGACGTCGGAGCAGGCCTCCTGGACGATCGGGTTGTTGCCCGCCGTGGAGCCGTCCTTGTTGCTCACGCACAGCCCGGTCGCGACGCTCTTCACCAGGTACTTGCCGGAGGCGGCCGTCGAGGGCGTGAGGGTCCACTGCTGGTTGGTCTTGCTGCCGTCGCCGCAACCCCACTGCTGCAACTGCGTACCGGAGACCGTCGAAGCCCCGGGCACGTCGACGCACCGGCCGCTGCCGCCGTTGACCAGATTGAACGCGCTCCCCCGCGCCACCGCCCTGAACTGCTGATCGAGCGCGGAGGCGGCGCAGGCGGTCTGGACGAGCAGGGCGCCGTTGTCGGCCGAGGCGCCCGTCACATCGACGCACTTGCCGCTCGACCCCGACGCCAGCGCGTAGACGCCGCCGTCGGCCGGGGCCGCGGCGGCCGAGCTCACTCCGGTGGAGAGGGTCAGGACGGTGACGGGCACCGCCAGGACGACCGCGATCTTCGCGGCGCGTGACGGTGCCTGGATGCCGTGGCGCATGGTCGGTCCTTTCCTGAGGTGGGGGGTGCCCCGGGCCGGCTCTGGCGCCGGCCCGGGGTGTCGATCACAGGCCGATGTTGGCCTGCGGGCCCGCGTAGGTGCGAAGGAGCGCCGGGACCTGCGCCGCGGGGTCCAGCGTGTAGGAGTAGAAGGAGGACGGCGTGAAGGCGGAGCCGCCGGTCTCCCGCTGGCCCGTCGAGTTGACCACGATGCTGCCGCTCTGGCGGAGCTCGGCGGCGTCGTCCCTGTAGTAGGGGTCCTTGACGTTGTCGTAGTAGCTGTTCTCCAGCACCATCTTGGTGGCGCCGCGCGAGTAGTTGCCGTAGCCGGTGATGTTCTGCAGGTAGTTGTTGTACAGGTGGGCGTAGGCGACGTTGTCGGTGCTGGGGTTGCGCTGGTTGTTGTCGTGGATCCAGTTGTGGTGGATCGTCATCCGCGCCGTGACGTTGTCGGTCCAGCCGATGCCGAACGCCTTGTTGTTCTCCGACAGGACGTTCCAGGACACGGTCAGGTAGCTGGTGTCCTTGCGGCTGTCGATCAGCCCGTCGTTCATCCGGGTGATCGTGTTGTGGTCGATCCAGATGTGGTGGGCGGTGTCCATCTGGATGCCGTCGTAGTCGTACAGCTTGTCGTCGGGGTCGTCGTCGGCCATCCGGGTGTCGCGGATGGTCAGGTTCCGGATGATGACGTTGCTGACGCCGGTGCCGAGGAAGAAGCCGCCGTTGACGATGTGGCCCCTGGTGCCGACGCCGACGATGGTCTTGTTGGAGGCGACCTTGATCTCCGTGCCGTACGGCGTGACGGTGATGGCGCCGTTGACCTTGATGACGTACGGGTCGGCGGCGGTGGCGTACTTGACCAGGTCGGCATAGGTGGTGACGGTCACCGTGGGGCCGGCCGCGCCTCCGGTGGTGGTCGGCAGGCCGCTGCCGCTGGTGGCGGCGAACCCGTCGGCGTTGTCGGACCAGACCCGGTCGCCGGACGAGGTGGAGTTGACGGACCACTGCATGCGGGCGACGTCGGAGCACGTCTCCTGGACGATGGGGTTGTTGCCCGCCGTGGAGCCGTCCTTGTTGCTCACGCACAGCCCGGTCGCGACGCTCTTCACCAGGTACTTGCCGGACGCGGCGGAGGAAGGCGTGAAGGTCCACTGCTGGTTGCTCTTGCTGCCGTCGCCGCAACCCCACTGCTGCAACTGCGTACCGGAGACCGTGGACCCGCCCGGCACGTCGACACACCGGGTGCTGCCACTGTTGACCAGATTGAACGCACTCCCCCGCGCCACCGCCCTGAACTGCTGATCGGCGACGGCGGGGACGCAGGCGGTCTGGACGAGCAGGGCGCCGTTGTCGGCCGAGGCGCCCGTCACATCGACGCACTTGCCGCTCGACCCCGACGCCAGCGTGTACACGGCGCCGTCGGCCGGGGCCGCCGCCTGCGCCGGTCCCGCGGACGTCACCAGCGCGGTGGCGGTGACCAGGACGGCGGCCATGGGGACGCCGATCGATCGGGTGCGGCCTTTGATGGTTGTGAGCAGATTCATTGATCGCATCCTCGAAGGTCGAGAGGAATCTCCGCATCGGACGAATCAGCGCGCTTCACTAAATCGCCGCCCTCCGCGTCAGTGCGCTGAGGTTACGACCGCGTTTCTGATTACGTCAATCCATGAAACAAACAGGAGGAAGCTGGTCGAGCCCCCGTTTTCAGCGCCCCTGACGGCCGGTCAGCCCACCCTTGCGGCGTTTTTCGCTGGTCATTGCATGACCCGGGGCGAAAGGCGGCGGGCCGTCATCCGAAAAATTTCGATGATTCGGCGGCGCGCCCATCTGAAACTTTCCTCGGCCATCCGGCGGCCCGGTCCGTAACCCGGTGCGCGTACTCTGGCATGTCACCCGTCGTCCATCCAGGGAGCACGCTTGCGCAGCAATCCGGCCGATTTACGCCTGAGGGCGGCGACCGCGGTCTACCCCGCGGGCGTGCTGGCCCCATCGCCCCGTACCCTCATCGACGTCCTCGACGAGACCGCGCGCCGCCACCCGCACGCGCCGGCGATCGACGACGGCACCGTGGTCCTCGACTACCTGTCGCTGCGCGCGGAGGTGGACCGGCTGGTCGCCGGGCTCGCCGAGGCCGGGGTCGGCCGCGGCTCCCGCGTCGGCGTGCGCCTCGCGTCGGGGACCGCCGAGCTGTACGTGTCCATCCTCGCCGTGCTCGCCGCCGGCGCCGCCTACGTGCCCGTCGACGCCGACGACCCGGCCGAGCGCGCGGAGACCGTCTTCGCCGAGGCCGGCGTGGACGCGATCGTCTCCGGGGAGCTCACGGTGACCGGCACCCCGGGCCGGGCGCCCGCGCCGCCGGAGCCCGGCGACGACGCGTGGATCATCTTCACCTCCGGCTCGACCGGCAAGCCGAAGGGCGTTGCGGTGACGCACCGGTCCGCCGCCGCGTTCGTGGACGCGGAAGCGGGGCTGTTCCTGCAGGAGCGGCCGCTCGGCCCCGGTGATCGGGTGCTGGCCGGGCTCTCGGTGGCCTTCGACGCCTCCTGCGAGGAGATGTGGCTGGCGTGGCGGCACGGCGCCTGCCTCGTGCCCGCGCCCAGAGCCCTGGTGCGCACCGGGATGGACCTGGGCCCTTGGCTGGCCGCCCACCGGATCACGGCCGTCTCGACCGTGCCCACGCTGGCCGCGCTCTGGCCGGCCGAGCACCTCGACGGCATCCGGCTGCTCATCTTCGGCGGCGAGGCCTGCCCGCCCGAGCTGGCCGAGCGGCTGGCCGTGCCGGGGCGCGAGGTGTGGAACACGTACGGGCCCACCGAGGCCACCGTGGTGGCCACGGCGGCGCGGCTCACCGGCGAGGGCCCGGTCCGCATCGGCCTGCCCCTCGACGGGTGGGACCTCGCGGTCGTGGACGGCACGGGCGAGCCGGTCGCCATGGGCGAGACCGGCGAGCTGGTGATCGGCGGCGTCGGCCTGGCCCGCTACCTGGACCCTGCCAAGGACGCCGAGAAGTACGCGCCGCTGCCCTCGCTGGGCTGGCAGCGCGCCTACCGCAGCGGCGACCTCGTACGCGCCGAACCCGACGGGCTCATCTTCGCCGGCCGGGCCGACGACCAGGTGAAGCTGGGCGGCCGCCGGATCGAGCTGGGCGAGGTGGACGCGGCGCTGCAGGCGCTGCCCGGGGTCGCGGGCGCGGCCGCCGCCGTCCGCACCGCCGGTGGCGGCCACCAGGTGCTCGTCGGCTACCTCGTCACCGAGCCCGGCTTCGACCTGGCCCAGGCGCGCGAACGGCTCGCGGACACGCTGCCCGCGGCCCTGGTGCCGCGCCTGGCGCCGGTCGACTCGCTGCCCACGAGGACCTCGGGGAAGATCGACCGGGCCGCGCTGCCGTGGCCGCTGACCGAGCCGGCCGCCGCGGAGGTCGCGCTGAGCCCGGCCGAGGCGCGGCTGGCCGGGCACTGGACCGCCGTCCTCGGTGTGCCGCCGAGCGGCCCCGACGCCGACTTCTTCACCGACGGCGGCACCAGCCTGGCCGCGGCCCGGCTGGTGTCGGTCCTGCGCGCCGACCATCCCGACGTGGCCGTGGGCGACGTGTACGCCCAGCCGACGCTCGGCGGGCTGGCCCGGCTGCTGGCCGGCAGGGGCGAGGCCGAGCCGGATCGGCCGCCGGTGACCCCGATGCCCGGGCGGTCCGCGCTGGCCCAGTCCGCGCTCATGGTCGTGCTGCTGAGCGCCGGCGCGGCGCGCTGGATCGTGCTGCTCGCCGCGCTCGGCAACCTGCTCGCGCCGTCGTGGGCTCCCCTGCTGTCGTGGTGGTGGGTGGCGCTGGGCGCGCTGCTGTTCGTCACCCCCGCCGGGCGGATGGGCCTGTCCGCGGGCGTGGCCCGGCTGGTGCTGCGCGGCGTGCGGCCCGGCGCCTATCCGCGCGGCGGCGGCGTGCACCTGCGGGTGTGGTTCGCCGAGCGGTTCGCGGAGCGGCTCGGCGTGCCCGACCTGGCCGGGGCCCCGTACATGGCGTGGTACGCCCGGCTGCTCGGCGCCCAGGTGGGCGCCGACGCCGACCTGCACTCGCCGCCGCCCGTCACGGGGCTGCTCAAGCTCGGCAGAGGTGCCTCGGTCGAGCAGGAGGTCGATCTCAGCGGCTACTGGTACGACGGCGACCTGCTGCGCGTCGGCGAGATCAGGATCGGCGCGGGCGCGACCGTCGGCTCCCGCTCGACGCTGCTGCCCGGCACCAGGATCGGGAAGAACGCCCAGATAGCTCCCGGATCGGCGGTCGCCGGCACCGTGCCGGCGGGCCGGCACTGGGCCGGCGCGCCGGCGTTCCGGCAGGGCAAGTCCCGCCGGTCGCGCCCGGCGGAGCGGCCCGCCCGCTCCCGGTTCTGGGCCGCCGTCTACGGGGTGAGCGCCATGGTGCTCAGCCTGCTCCCCGCCGTCGCGGCCGCGGCCGGGTTCGCGGTCCTGGCCGCGTTCGCCGGGGACGCGCGCACGATCGGCGCGTCCCTGGCCGCCGCCCTGCCGGGCGTGCCGGTCGCGACCCTCGCGGGCATGGCGGCCTTCGCCCTGGTCACGCTGGTCAGCGTGCGACTGCTCGGGCTGGGCCTGCACGCGGGCCGTCACCCGGTGCACAGCCGCCAGGCGTGGCAGGCGTGGGCGACGGGGCGGCTGATGGCCTCGGCTCGGGTCTGGCTGTTCCCCCTGTACGCCAGCGTCCTGACGCCCGTGTGGCTGCGGGCGCTCGGCATGAAGGTGGGCCGCGGCGTCGAGCTGTCCACGGTGCTGGCGCTGCCCACGATGACCTCCGTCGGCGACGGTGCGTTCCTGGCCGACGACACGATGGTGGCCCCGTACGAGCTGGACGGCGGGTGGATGCGCATCGCCTCCGCGCGGATCGGCAAGCGGGCCTTCCTCGGCAACTCGGGGATGACCGCGCCCGGCCGCAAGGTGCCCAAGGACGGCCTGGTCGGCGTGCTGTCGGCGACACCGAAGAAGGCCAGGTCCGGCTCCTCGTACGTGGGCATGCCGCCCATGGAGCTGCGCCGCACCGCCGAGGACGCCGACCGCAGCCGCACCTACGACCCGCCGGCCCGGTACAAGGCGGCCAGGGCGCTGGTCGAGGCGTTCCGCGTGGTGCCGGCGATGTGCGCGGTCGCGCTCGCCGTCCTGGTGGCCGCCGCCTTCGAGTGGCTCGCGGCGAGCTACGGCTTCGCGGTGACGCTCGCGCTGGGCGGCGTGGTGCTGCTGGCCGCGGGTGTGGCCGCCGCCCTGGTCGCGACGGCCGCCAAATGGGCGCTGGTCGGCCGGATCCGGGCGGGCAGCCGGCCGCTGTGGAGTTCGTTCGTGTGGCGTAACGAGCTGGCGGACAACTTCGTGGAGGTGCTGGCGGCGCCCTGGTTCGCGCAGCCGTGGCTGGGGACCGCGCCGCTGAACATGTGGCTGCGTTCACTCGGGGCTCATATCGGGCATGGTGTCACATGTGACACATACTGGCTGCCAGAGGCGGATCTGGTGACATTGGGTGATGGCGCCTGCGTCAACCGGGGCTGCGTCCTGCAGACCCACCTGTTCCACGACCGGGTCATGAACATGGACACGGTGACCCTCGACGCGGGCGCGACGCTGGGCCCGCACGGTGTGGTGCTGCCCGCCGCGCGGGTGGGCGCCGACGCCACGATCGGGCCGGCCTCGCTCGTCATGCGGGGGGAGTCGGTGCCCGGCCGTACGCGCTGGTTCGGCAACCCCATCTCGGCGTGGCGATGACACCGTACTTCCCCGGGCACGGCGACCACCGCTACATGGTGTCGCACTATGACCTGGCGCTGAAGTACCGGTTGGCGAACAACCGGCTCGACGGCACGGCCCGGCTGACGGTGACGGCCGCCGAACCCCTCGGCGTGCTCGACCTGGACCTCGGCCGCTTCCGGGTCGAAGGCGTCACCGTGGACGGCGTTCCCACCCGCCACACGCACGGCCAGGGCAAGCTGCGGGTGACGCTGCCCTGGTCGCTGGCCGCGGGCGCCGTCGCCGGTGTCGAGGTCCGCTACGGGGGCAGGCCGGTGCCGGTGCCGAGCCCGTGGGGCGGGCTGGGCTGGGAGGAGCTGTCCGACGGCGCGCTGGTCGCCGGGCAGCCCATCGGCGCGCCGTCCTGGTTCCCGTGCAACGACCGGCCCGGGGACAAGGCGACGTACCGGATCTCCGTGACGACCGCGTCGCCGTACGTGGTCATCGCGAACGGAGCGCTCACCGACCAGCGCCGCGCGGGCGGGAACACGACCTGGGTCTACGATCAGCCCGAGCCGATGGCGAGCTACCTGGCCAGCGTGCAGATCGGGCGCTACCGGCTCGCGGAGGTCGCGGGCACCCGGGTGGCCCATCCGACGCGCCTGGCCACCCGCGTCCGGCACGACTTCGGGCGGCAGGGCGAGATGATGGCGGTGTTCACCGACCGTTTCGGGCCCTATCCGTTCGGCGGCTACGTCGTCGTCGTGGTCGACGACGAGCTGGACATCCCGGTCGAGGCGCAGGGCATGTCGATCTTCGGCAGGAACCACGTCGACGGGCGGCGCGGGTTCGAGCGGCTGGTGGCGCACGAGCTGGCGCACCAGTGGTTCGGCAACAGCCTCACGCTGTCCCGCTGGAGCGACATCTGGCTGCAGGAGGGGTTCGCCACCTACGCCGAATGGCTCTGGTCGGAGGCCTCGGGCGGGCAGCCCGCCGCCGCCCACGCCCGGCGCTGGCACCAGCGCCTCACCGCCCTCCCGCAGGACTTCATCCTGACCGACCCCGGGGTGGGCACGCTGTTCGACGACCGCGTGTACAAGCGGGGTGCGCTGACCGTGCACGCGCTGCGCCGGGCGCTGGGCGACGAGGTCTTCTTCCCCATGCTGCGCGACTGGACGGCGGGGCGCCGGCACGCGAACGTCACCACCCAGGACTTCGCCGCGCACGTCCAGCGGCACGCCGCCCAGCCGGTGGGGCCGCTGCTGTCGGCCTGGCTCCACGACAAGCCTCTGCCCCCACTCCCCTGACGACGCGCCCTAATACTGGTTCATCCTGGCGTCCATGGCGAGACCCGCGTCGATCACCTTCGCCGGAACTCCCTTGATGCCCATCTGGTCCTTGGCGATCCGTCCGAGCGTCGGCAGGCTCTTGCGGTCCGGCCAGGTCTCGGGCTTCCACAGCGACGAGCGCAGGAACGCCTTCGCGCAGTGCATGTACAGCTCCTCGACGTCGACGAGGACCGCCAGGTGCGGCCGCTTGCCCTGGACCACCAGGTCGTCGAAGAACGGCGCGTCCGACACGAGCGTGGCGCGGCCGTTCACCCGCAGCGTCTCGTTCATCCCCGGCACGATGAACAGCAGCCCGACGTGGGGGTTGTCCAGCACGTTGCGGAAACTGTCGAGCCGGTGGTTGCCGGGGCGGTCGGCGAGCACCAGCCGGTGGTCGTCGAGGACCAGCACCGACCCGGCGGGGTCCCCTCGGGGGGAGACGTCGCAGGTCCCGTCCGAGTTCGAGGTCGCCAGCAGGACGAACGGCGAGTGGGCGATGATCGTGCGCGCGTGCTCGTCGATCCGGGCGATGTCCTTGTCCCAGATGGCCCGCGGCGGCTCTTTCACGATCTCCCGGAGCTCGGCCTCGGTCGTCACCGTACGGATCTCAGAAGGATTTCCCATCATCCAAAGATAAGGTAAGGCTAACCTTCACAACAGGAGATCACGCCATCGAGGTGCGGCAAGACCGATGATCAGGCTGCGCTCTACAACCTGTAGAGTGAGCGCGATAATCGGACGAAAGGGTGGATTGTGCTGCGCTGGTTTCGACTCGTGGCGGTGGCCGAGGCGTGCTCGTGGGCGGGGCTGCTGGTCGGGATGTTCTTCAAGCACGTGACCGAGACCGGCGAGCTCGGCGTGAAGGTGTTCGGGCCGATCCACGGCGCGCTGTTCGTGCTGTACGCGGCCGGGGTGATGCTCTCGGCGCGGGAGGCGGGCTGGAGCCGGGGCACCGTGGTGCTGGGGCTGGCGTGCGCGGTGCCGCCGTTCACCTCGGTGTGGTTCGAGCGGCGGATGGCGGCGCGTACGGCGGCCGGGCAGCTCGCCTGACCCCGACGGCGAGTAGGCCGCGAGCAGCAGCAGGGTGATGCCGTTGGCCTGGGCGGAGATGATCTCGGCCCGTTCGAGGCCATAGGTGAAGCCGTCGCGCGGTGGTCGGGCCGCGATGCGCAGCCCGTCGCCGCCGGGCCGCTGCCGCGCCCGAGCCCGGCATCGCTCTCCCGGCAGCAGAGCCCGGCCGAGCTGCGCGTCGCGGTCGCGACCGGACGGATCGGCCTGGAGTCCCTGCTGTCCCGCAGGGACGCGACCACCATCGGGGCCGACGCCGCGGCACTGCTCCGCGTCCTGCCGGGGCACGCCCCCGACGAGATCACCGAGACCCTGCGGAAGGCGCAGATCGACGGTGGCGCCACCATCGGCGACCTCACCCTGCGCCAGCGCCACCTCCTCCTCACCGCCCTCAGCGACGCGACGCCGAGCCGATGACCCGCAGGAGAGGCGCCCGCACCGCGGCGCCGGGCACGTGCGTCACGGGCTTGGGACGTGCCGCGCCTGCCGTACGGCCAGGAAGGCGAGCGGGAGCAGCGGGACGAGCAGGTGGACGGCCCCGGCCAGCTGCTGGTCGGTGAGGAGGTCCGGCCCGTCGTCGGGGCCCACCAGGTAGAACCAGTCGGCCGCGACCGGCGGGCCGAGCAGCAGGAGCGCCCCCACGGCGAGCTGCACTAGCAGCACGCCGCCCAGCAGCCCGGCACGCAGCGGCCGGGAGACGGGGCGCGGCATCGGGTCCACGCCGGCCAGCACCCAGAAGACCGGCAGCCCGCCGCCCAGGAACAGGGCCATGGTGAGCAGGTGGGCGGCGTGACCGGCCAGCGACCAGACCAGCCAGCCGGTGCGGTACAGCAGCGGGAACGCCACCATGTACGCCGCCGGCAGCAGGGCGATGAAGGTCAACCTGCGCTTCCGGAGCCGGGCGCCGAGGTCGCCGTACTGGGAGGACTCCGTGGTGGCCCGGGCGGCGAGGGTGAGCGGGGCCCCGAGGCAGAGCAGGAGCGGAGCCACGACGGCCAGCACGACGTGCTGCAGGGCCTGGACCGAAAGCATCGCCCGCGCGTAACCGCCGATCCCGGAGAGCAGGACCAGCGCCAGGAGCGCCAGGCCGGCGTACCAGGCGAGCGTGCGGCCGAGCGGCCAGTCCCCCACGCGGTGCACGCCGACCAGGTATCCGACGGCGGGCAGGGCCAGGCAGAGCAGGATCAGCGTGTCCGGGCGGAGCTCGGTGAGCAGCGCGCCGGGCGTGAAGGGCGGCAGGTCGTACTCCAGCAGGCGCTCATGCGCGTCGCCGGCGCCCGGCGGCGGGGGCGGCGGAGGGGTGCGGGACAGGCCGACGGCCAGGCCCATGGCCGCCATCATCACGATCATCTCGCCCGCCGCCAGCCGGACGAAGACGTGGCGCGCGCTCCGGTCGGCGACGTGCGCGACCGTACGGCTCCGGTGGGTCCAGCCGAACAGGCCGAGCAGCGCGAGCGCGGCTGTCTTGGCCAGCAGGAACTGCCCGTACTCGGTCTGCCAGAGGTCGGACACGACGCTCAGCCGCACCCACGCCCCCACCACCCCGGAGACGGCCACCGCCGCGAAACAGCACAAGGCGATCGTGCTGAACCGGGACAACACGGCCCGCAGGTCGCCGGAGCGGCGGAAGTGGATGAGGACGGCGCCCAGGCCGCCGACCCACAACGACACGGCGATCAGGTGAGCCGTCAGCGCGGAGACCGCGACGTCGTGGTCGGCGGCCGAGGCGGCGTGCCCGACGTAGGCGGGGGGCAGCAGCCCGAACGCGGCGACCGCCGGCGCGACCCACCCGGGCAGGCGCGGCAGCCGCGTGGCCAGGACGACCATGGTGATCGCGCCCAGCACCGGCAGCAGAGCCCGCGCCTGCGGGATGGTCAGGCCGTAGCGCAGCAGGCCGGGATCGGCGATCAGGTCCGTGACGGGCAGCGGCAGCACGTACGACATGGTCAGCGGGTAGCTCAGGGCGGCGGTGACCGCCCACCCCAGCGCCCACCACCGGGCCGCCCGCAGGCAGGCCACCTTCTCGGGCGAGCCGGCCGGCGCGAGGACGACGGCGGCCAGCAACGTTCCCAGGGTGGCCACCGCGCACAGGTCGTAGCCGAGCCTGACCAGCGGCAGGGCCCACTCGGTGACCGGGCCGGCGGTGGGCAGACCGGCGATCACCGGCTCCGCCTCAACACCCCCGAACCGCAGGGCCGCGACCAGCACCACGGCCCCCGCCGCCACCACCGAACCGGCGTAGATCCGCGTCGCTGCCCTCATATTCATCGGATACGCGGAGGGGTGCGGGCCGGTTCATTGGCAGGGTTTGCCGGACATGTGCTGCATTGCAACTCTTGACAGTAAAGATGCCGATATTAGGGTGATGATCAGGTTGCCGGTCTAGACCGCGCAGAGAAAGGCGCGCCCCCCGAGCCCTCATGGGTATAGACCAGTGGAGACTTCCTTGAGAAGACGCAAGATCACCCCTGCGGCGTGCCTCGCGCTGGCCGCGACCCTGTGTGCGGGGGCGCTCCTGCCCGTCCCCGCGGCCCATGCCGCTCCCGTCCCGCCCTTGCCCTCGGTGTCGCCCACCCCGCAGTCGCTGACCGGCGCCGGTGCCGCCGCCGTCGTCACCGGCCGGGTGCTCGTGGTCGCCGACGGCCAGACCGACCCCGCCGCCCGCGACCGCCTCGTACGGGAGCTCAAGGCGCACGGCGCCGGCCGGGTGGACACGGTCGCCCCCGACAAGATCCCCGCGGGCACGTCCGGCCTGCTCAAGGTCCGCCTCGGCCCCGCGGCCCGCCCGGACATCGCGCAGGCGCTCGGCCGCACGGTCGTCCCCGGCCAGGCCGAGGGGTACGCGTTGCGGGTCTCGGGCGGCACGCCGCGCCAGATCGCGCTCGGCGGCAAGGACGCCGCGGGCCAGTTCTACGCCGTGCAGACGCTGCGCCAGCTGTTCGTCCCGTCCAGCGGCGGCTGGCAGGTGGCGGGGGTCCAGGTCAGCGACTTCCCATCCATGCCGCTGCGCGGCACCATCGAAGGCTTCTACGGCGCGCCGTGGACCCACGCCGAACGCCTCGACCAGATGGACTTCTACGGCGACGTCAAGGCCAACACCTACATCTACGCCCCCAAGGACGATCCCTACCACCGCGACAAGTGGCGCGACCCCTACCCGGCGGACAAGCTCGCCGAGCTGGGCGAGCTGGTGGCCCGGGCCGGCGCCAACCACGTCCGCTTCACCTTCGCGCTCTCCCCCGGCGTGTCGATCTGCTACTCCGACCGCGCGGACCGCGACATCCTCAAGCGGAAGCTGCAGGCGCTCTACGACCTGGGCGCCAGGGCGTTCTCCATCCCGCTGGACGACATCAGCTACACCCGCTGGAACTGCACGGCGGACGAGACGGCGTACGGCGCCGCCGGACGCACCGCCGCTGCCAAGGCCCAGGTCGACCTGCTCAACGACCTGCAGCGCGACTTCATCGCCACCCACGACGGCGCCCAGCCGCTGCAGATGGTGCCCACCGAGTACGGCGACCTGACCGACACCACGTACAAGCAGACCATCCGGGCCTCCCTCGATCCCGCGGTCGAGGTGATGTGGACCGGCACCGACACCGTGCCGCCGGAGATCACCAACGCGCAGGCCGAGAAGGCGGCGCAGCTGTTCGGGCGCAAGGTCTTCGTCTGGGACAACTACCCGGTCAACGACTACGGCAACACCAGCGGCCGGCTGCTGCTGGCGCCCTACGACAAGCGTGAGGGCGGCCTGGCCGCGCACCTGTCCGGCATCGTGGCCAACCCGATGAACCAGCCGTACGCGAGCAAGGTCGCGGTCTTCGGCGCCGCGGACTTCACCTGGAACGACAAGGCGTACGACGCGAGGAGGAGCTGGCCGCGCGCGATGGCCTACCTCGCCGGCGGCGACCAGGCGGCCACCGCGGCCCTGCTGGTCTTCGGCGACCTGGAGCACATGGCCCCGACCTTCGGCGGCACCCCCTGGCAGACCCAGGCGCCCGAGCTCGCCGCGCGGGTGGCCGCGTTCTGGCAGGCGTGGGACGCCGGGCGGCGCACCCAGGCGATCACCACGCTGCGGCCGTACGCGAAGGCCATCGCCACGGCGCCGGCCACCATCCGCGGCGGAGCGGTGCAGAAGGGCTTCGCCGACGACGCCGCGTCCTGGCTGGACGCCACCGAGCTGTGGGGCCGGGCGATGGTGGACCTGCTCGACGCGCTCCAGGCCCGGGAGTCCGGGGACGAGGCCAAGGCGGCCGCGTTGCTCGCCGGGTCGCGCGACCTGCAGCGGCAGGCCCGCGCCGTCCGGGTCAGCCCGCCGCGCAACCGCTGGGGCGCGGCCCAGCCGCAGGTCGGCGACGGGGTGCTCGACGTCTTCCTGGCCGCGGCCGACGCCCGGCTCCAGCGGTGAGGGGCCGGCGGGTCAGCCGAACTCCTCGACGTACTCCTCCGGCGGGCCCAGCTCGGGGCGGTCGCGCAGCTCCAGGGTCGCGCCGAGCCGTTCGAGCTCGAGGACCGTCACGGTGTTGCGGCCCTCGCGGAGCAGCGGCGCCGGGCAGTACAGCGTGACCTGCGGCCCGATGTCCCAGTAGCGGCCGAGCAGGAACCCGTTGACCCAGACGAGGCCCTGCCGGGATCCCGGCAGGGCGAGGAAGGTGTCCGCGGGCGTCTCGACGTCCACCGTCGCGACGGCGAAACCGGCCGTCCCGGACCCGCGACCGGCGTGCTCGGCCTGCCCGGGCCCGGGACCCGCGTGCCCGGGCGCCGGGCCCGCGTGCTCGGCCTGCTCGCCCGTACCGGCGTCGAGCGCGCGGGTCAGCTCGGCGGTGGACCACTCCTGCAGGGCGATCGGCGTGCTGTCCCAGCCCTGCACGATCCGCCGGTCTACGAGGACCGGGCCGATCAGGCCCTTGTGCCGGCCGATGCCGGGCCCGTAGTTCACCCGGCCGAGGCTCTCGACCAGGACCTCCAGGTGGACGGCGGCGCCGGTGCCGCGGACCGGCAGCTCCCGCTGGTCGGGGCCGGCGACGCCGAGGAAGGCGCCGTCGGCGAAGACCAGGGCCCGGTCGCGTACGTCGGTGAGGACGAGCCGGTGCTCGCCCGCCGGGATCCGCGGCCGCGCGCTGTGCAGGACCATGCCCGCGTCCAGCCCGAGCCGCTCGAACGGGGCCGGGCGCGGCCCGGTCGAGGTGGACGCCGGCACGGCACGCAGACCTGCCAGCAGGCCCGCGCGGTGGACGAGCGGGACGGACGCCGGCGGCAGCGTCGGCGTCCGCGCGGGCATCCGCACGGGCCCGCGCGCGCCGAGCGCCTCCCGCACGGCGAAGAACTTGGCGGTCAGCGTGCCGTCCTCGGCGACCGGCGCGTCGGAGTCGTAGCTGGTCACGGTGGGCTGCAAGCGGCCCTCCTGCTCGTTGGCGCCCGCCCAGAGCCCGAAGTTGGTCCCGCCGTGCGCCATGTAGATGCTCACGCTGCCGCCGTCGGCGACGATCTGCTTGAGCGCGTCCACGACGCCGCCGGGGTCGCGGACGTGGTGGCGCTCGCCCCAGTGGTCGAACCAGCCGTTCCAGAACTCGGCGACGACGAACGGCTCCTCCGGCCGCCGCGCCGCGAGCAGTCGCCGGGCGGCGTCGGGCTTGGAGCCCAGGGTGGCGGCCGCCAGGGTTCCCGGCAGGGTGCCGCCGTCCAGCATCAGCTCGGTGGGCCCGTCGGCGGTGAACAGCAGCTCCCCGATGCCGCGCTCGATCAGGGCCGCGCGGTTCCAGCGCAGGTACGCCTGGTCGTCGCCGAAGCTGCCGAACTCGTTCTCCACCTGCACCGCCACGACCGGCCCGCCCTCGGCGGCCTGGAGCGCGGCGATGCGCGGGACCAGCTCGTCGAACCAGCGGCCGACCGCCGAGGTGAACGCGGGGTCGGAGCTGCGGATCGCGACGTCGCGGCCGGTGAGCCAGCTCGGCAGGCCGCCGTTCGACCACTCCGCGCAGATGTACGGGCCGGGCCGGACGACGACGTCGAGCCCCTCCTCCCCCACCGTGCGGATGAACCGCTCGACATCCCGCCAGCCGTCGAAGCGCGGCGCCTCGTCCTCGCGCGGCTGGTGGAAGTTCCACGCCACGTACGTGTCCACCGTGTTGAGCCCGAGATCGGCGAGCCGGCGAATGCGGTCGCGCCAGAGGTCGGGGTGGACGCGGAAGTAGTGCAGCCCCCCGGACAGGATGCGATGGGGGACGCCATGCCGGTACAGGCGGCGCCCGCGCCAGGTGAGCGCGGTCCCAGCGGCCGGGCTCGTGGTCGGGGTCGGGGGCGTGGTCGTCGTCGGGGCCGGCGAGAGGTCCGGCGCGGGCAGCTCGATCACGGTGGGAGAGCCTATGTTATCGATGCCATACGTAACAAGGGCGGTAGGATCAGCTGACGACGTCGCGGGCAGGCCGCAAGAGGGGAGCGCCATGACGAAGGCCACCGAGCAGGCCACCGGGCAACCCACTGGGCAACCCACTGGGCAACCCACGGGGCGGCCCACGAGGCAGCCGAGCATGGCTGACGTGGCCAGAGCCGCCGGGGTGTCGGCGCAGACCGTCTCGCGCGCGCTGCGCGACTCGCCGAACGTCAACCCGGAGACCAGGAAGCGCGTGATCGCCGCCGTGGAGCGGCTCGGCTACCGCTTCAACAACGCCGCCCGGGTGCTCTCCTCCGGACGCAGCCACACCGTCGGGCTCGTGCTGCTGCAGTCCGGCGGCTACTACTCGCGCTCGGCGGTGACCGCCGGCGTCGAGGCGGCCGCGGGCGCGGCGGGCTACGCGGTGAGCATCGCGACCATCGCCAGGCTCGACACCGGCCTGATGGAGCGGTCCCTGTCCAAGCTCGCCGACCAGGGGGTGGACGGCATCGTGATCGCCGTGCCGCTCATCTCGGTGACGCAGAAGATGGAGGACATCACCCGCGACATCCCCACCGTCACGCTTGACGGCTCCCGCACCGCGAGCGCCCGGGTGCTCGGGATCGACCAGAAGGAGGCGGGCCGCGTCGCCACGCAGCACCTGCTCGACCTCGGGCACCGCCAGGTGTGGCACGTGTCGGGCCCCGACGAGTGGATCGAGGCGCGCCAGCGGCGGCAGGGCTGGCAGGAGTGCCTGGCCGCGGCCGGGATCCAGGCGCCGCCCCCGCTGGAGGGCGACTGGTCGCCCGACTCGGGATACCGGCAGGGGCAGGTCCTCGCGATGATCCCGGACGTGACAGCGGTCTTCGCCGCCAGCGACGAGATGGCCTTCGGGGTGATCCGCGCGCTGCGCGAGCACGGCCGGTCGGTGCCCGCCGACGTGTCCATCGTGAGCGTCGACGACATCGCCCTGGCGGCCTACTGCCACCCGCCGCTGACGACCGTGCGGCAGGACTTCTACCGCTCCGGCGCGGCGGCCGTGGCCCTGCTGCTGGCCGGCGAGGCCGCCGACGCCCTCGCCACCGCGTCGCTGTCGGTGCGCGACTCGACGGCGCCGCCGCGTCACCACTGACTCATGTCGCGCTTGTCCGCAAAGTGCCTCTTGCGCCTTCATGTTATCGATGCCACTGTAACAACGTCCGGACCCAGCCGAGAGATCCAGATCCCCGGCCGGCGGCGCGGCGCCCCGTCGTCGTGACCTCCGGCGCGGCCGGACCCCGGACTCGTTCCTCCGCCTCACCCAGGTGGGCAGTCGTCCACGGGAAGGACCCCAGAACCATGAGGAGATCACTCGTCCTCGCGAGCGCCGCGATCTCGGCGCTCGGACTGCTCACCGGCTGCTCGGCCGACGGGGACGGCTCGGGCTCCGGCAAGACGGCCCTGAGCGTCGCCGCCCTCGAAGGCGGTTACGGCCGGGACATGTACGCCCAGGTCATCCAGGCGTACAAGGCCTCCCACCCCGGCGTCGACGTGCGGTTACAGATCTCGAAGAGCATCGAGGACGAGATCACGCCGAACATGAAGGCCGGGCGCTTCCCGGACGTCGTGGTGCTCGGCCAGGGCCGCAAGGCCGCGCTCACCGAGACGCTCATCAAGGACAAGGCCCTCGAGGACCTGACGCCCGTGCTGAAGGCGAAGGTCCCCGGCGAGGACAAGACCGTGGGCGACAAGCTCATCGGGGGCATCGTCGGCAACCTCAACACCAACCCGTACGGCACCGGCCAGACGTACACGATGCCGATGTACTACGCGCCGAGCGGGCTCTTCTACAACAAGGGACTGTTCGCCCAGAAGGGCTGGAAGGTCCCGGCCACCTGGGACGAGATGTTCGCGCTGGGTGAGAAGGCCAAGCAGGAGAAGATCTCGCTGTTCACGTACCCGACCGCCGGGTACCTCGACGCGTACTTCTTCGCGCTGCTCGCCGACGTCGGCGGGGAGCAGTTCTACACCGACGTCATGACGTACAAGCAGGGCGTGTGGCAGACGCCGCAGGCCCGGCAGGCGCTCGACCTCACCACCCGGCTGCTGAAGTACGCCGCGCCGACCACGGTCGGGTACGCCAACGAGCAGGACTTCACCAAGAACCAGCAGTCGATCCTCGACAACAAGACCCTGTTCATGCCGAACGGAACCTGGGTCGTCGGCGAGATGAAGGACGCCCCACGCGCCGCCGGCTTCCAGTGGGGCCTGACGCCGCTGCCGCCGGTCACCGTGGGCGGCAAGCGCTTCGTCACGACGTCGGTGGAGTCGGTCTGGGTCCCCGCCGCCGCCAAGAACAAGGACGCGGCGAAGGAGTTCGTCGCCTACCTGTACTCCGACGAGGCGGCGAAGATCTTCGCCAGGTCGAACGCGATCCAGCCGATCAAGGGCATCGCGAGCAGCCTGTCCGGGGAGAGCGCCGAGTTCTACAAGGTCTACGAGGAGACGACGGTCGAGGCGCTCGTCGGCGGGTTCGCGAGCACCGCGCCCGTCGAGGGCGTCGACATCAAGGCCGCCCTCTTCGACACCGCCAACAGCATCATCAGCGGCGACAAGACCGAGGACCAGTGGCAGGCCGCGCTCAACGACGCCAGCGAGAAACTGCGCCAGGCAGGTGGGTGAGGTGACCACGCGGCGGCGCGGCGACGGCCTCTTCGTGCTCGCCTGCCTCCTGCCCGCGCTCGTGCTCTTCGCGGTGTTCATGATCGTCCCGACCCTGAACGTGTTCCGGATGTCCCTCTTCACCTGGAGCGGGTTCTCCCCGGACATGCGCTTCGTCGGATTGGGCAACTTCGCCCGGCTGCTCGAGGACGCGCAGTTCGTCCGCGCGTTCCAGAACACCGTCGCGCTCCTGGTCGTCGTGACCGTCGTGACGATGGGCACGGGCCTGTTCCTCGCGGCGATCATGACCCGGCAACGGCTGCGGGGCCGGACGGTGTACCGGTTCGTCCTGTACGTGCCGAGCGTGCTGTCCGTGGTCGTGATCGCGGCGATCTTCTCCGCGATCTTCGACCAGAAGAACGGCCTGCTCAACGGCACCCTGCGGCTGCTGTCGCTCGACGGCCTGCAGCAGATCTGGCTCGGCGACCAGCAACTCGTCATCTGGTCCGTCGCGATCGCGATGGTCTGGCAGTCGCTCGGCTACTACATGGTCCTCTACATGTCCGGCATGGCGAGCATCCCGGAGGAGATCTACGAGGCCTCCGCGCTCGACGGCGCGTCCGCGGGGCGGCAGTTCTTCGCCATCACGCTGCCGCTCATCTGGCAGAACCTCCGCACGACGCTGACGTTCTTCGTCATGAGCGCGGTCAATCTCAGCTTCGTCCTGGTCCGCGCGATGACCGGCGGCGGGCCTGACGGCTCCTCCGAGGTCCTGCTGAGCTACATGTACAAGCAGGCGTACACGAACTCGTCGTACGGCTACGGCATGGCCATCGGCGTCGTCGTCTTCGCCTTCTCGTTCCTCGTGTCGCTGCTGGTCAGCCGGGCGACGCGGCGCGAGCCCCTCCAGTTCTGAGGACCGCCACCATGACCACGATCAAGCGCGCCGGAAGGCCGCTGACCTACGTGCTCGTCACCGCGATCGCCCTGGCCATCGCGGTGCCGGTCGGCTGGGTGCTGCTCGCCTCGCTCAAGGAGAAGGGCGAGTTCTACGGCAGCCCCTGGACGCTCCCGGAAGGCCTGCACGTCCGGAACTACGCCGACGCGTTCGTCACCGCGCGCATGGGTCGGTACTTCTTCACCTCGGTGCTGGTCACGGTGCTCGGGCTGGTGTTCGTCGTGGCCGTCTCCGTCCCGGCGGCCTACGTCATCGCCCGGTACGAGTTCCGCGGCCGCGGCCTCGTCGAGGTCGCGATGCTGGCCGGGCTGTTCGTGAACGTCAACTACATCGTCGTGCCGATCTTCCTCATGCTCGTCGGCTGGGACCGCGCGCTCGCCGACGTGTTCCCCGACGGCTTCTTCATCGACAACCCCGGGGTCCTCTCGCTCGTCTACGCGGCCACGTCGATCCCGTTCACCATCTACCTGCTCACCGCGTACTTCCGGTCGATCCCGGCCGACTACGAGGAGGCCGCGGCCCTGGACGGGGCCTCCCGCTTCCAGGTCATGGTCAGGGTGATGCTGCCGATGGCGCGGCCGGCGCTCACCACCGTGATCCTGTTCAACTTCCTGGCCTACTGGAACGACTTCATCATCGCGCTCACCCTGCTGCCCGGCGAGGGCAAGACGCTGCAGGTGGGCCTGCTCAACCTGATGACCGCGCAGAAGGCGGCGGCCGACTACGGGCGGCTGTACGCCGGCATGGTCATCGTGATCGTCCCCGTCCTCATCTTCTACGCGCTGATCCAGCGCCGGCTGATCGAAGGCATGGCATCCGGCGGTGTGAAGGGCTGACCGGCCCGTTTCCCAGAGAGGAAACCGTGATGAAGGATTCGACGCGCAGCGTGCTGCTCGTCACCGCTCGCACGCTCGTCGCGGCCGTCTGCGTCGCCGTCGTCGCCGCCGCCCGTACGACGGCCGGGTGGGGCAGCCTCGCGATCATGCTCGCGGCACTCGTGGGGCTGCTGGCCGTGCTGGCCTCGTACAACCGGCGGTTCCGATGATTCTTCGGACATTGGCGGCGGTACGGCCGAGCGAGCGCCAGCTCGCGTGGCAGGCGATGGAGTTCTACGGGTTCATCCACTTCGGCATGAACACGATGACGGACCGGGAGTGGGGCGAGGGGCACGACGACCCGGCCGCCTTCGACCCGGAAGGGCTCGACGCCGACCAGTGGGTCAGGGCGCTCAAGGCCGCCGGGATGACCGGCGTGATCCTCACCTGCAAGCACCACGACGGCTTCTGCCTGTGGCCGAGCGACGTCACCGCGTACTCGGTCGCCGCGTCGCCCTGGCGCGGCGGCCGCGGCGACGTGGTCGCGGAGGTCTCGGAGGCGGCGCGGCGGCACGGCCTGCGGTTCGGGATCTACCTGTCGCCCTGGGACCGCACCGAGGCCTCCTACGGCAGCGGGAGCGCGTACGACGACTTCTACGTCGCCCAGCTCACCGAGCTGCTCACCCGCTACGGGCCGGTGTTCACGGTGTGGCTGGACGGCGCGAACGGCGAGGGCCCGAACGGCAGGCGCCAGGTGTACGACTGGGAGCGGTACTACGCGGTGGTCCGCGAGCTGCAGCCGGACGCGGTCATCAGCGTGTGCGGCCCCGACGTCCGCTGGTGCGGCAACGAGGCCGGCAGCACCCGACCCGACGAGTGGAGCGTCGTCCCGCGGGCCCTGCTGGACGCCGAGCGGATCGCGGACCGCTCGCAGCAGGCGGACGACGGCACGTTCGCCGGGCTGGTCCGCAGCGACGACCTCGACCTCGGCAGCCGCGCCGCCCTGGCGGGGCGCGAGGACGACCTGGTCTGGTACCCGGCGGAGGTGAACACCTCGATCCGGCCCGGATGGTTCCACCACCCGGCCGAGGACGCCCTGGTCCGACCCGCGGACGAGCTGTTCGCCATCTACCTGCGTGCCGTCGGCGGCAACTCCTGCTTCCTGCTCAACGTCCCGCCCGCCCGTGACGGGCTGCTGCGGGACGCCGACGTGGCGGTGCTGGAGCAGCTCGGGCGGCGCGTCGAGGACTTCCGGGCGCGGCGCCTGGAGGCGACCGTGACGGTGTCGTCCGGTACGGCGGGCGACGTCGCGACCGCGTGGCCCGGCGGGGGCCGTACGCCGTGGCGGCCGGACGACGCCGACCCCCAGCCCGGCGTGCGGCTCGTGTTCGCGCGACCCCGACGGGTCGAGGCGGTCGTGGTGGGCGAGGACATCGCGCACGGGCAGCGCATCGAGCACGTCGTGGTCCGGGGCCGCCGGGGCGGCCGGTGGACGACGCTCGCGGAGGCGAACGCGGTGGGTTACCAGCGCATCCTGACGTTCACGCCGGCCGAGGTGGACGCCGTGCTGGTCGAGGTGCCGCAGGCGCGGGACACCCCCGTCGTCGCCCACGTGACCGCGATCGGAGCAGCATCATGAAAGCCGTCCTCGTGAAGAAGGCCACAGGAAAGGGCGCCGTTCGTAGCCGGTCACCCCGCGCCGCCGTCCTCATCGCCGCCGTGGTGGCCGCACTCGCCGCGCTGGTGCTCGGCGGCGTGGCGCTCGCCCAGCGTACGGACGAGGTCGCCTCCCTCGACGGGCACGCCGTCACCCGCGACGAGCTGCTCTTCCACATGCGCCGCCTGACGCCTCAGGTGGAGAACGAGCTACGCAACCGGTACCGGCTCCAGGGCGCGATCGACTGGAACGCGAAGGCCGGCGACAGGACCGCGCTCGAGCGGCTCGCGGCCCGCGCGCTGGACGAGATCCGGCGGGACAAGACGGCGCTCGTCCTGGCAAAGGAGCAGCACCTGATCGGCTCCGTCGACCACGCGGACTTCCTCGCCGAGCTGGCCGCCGAGAACGAGCGGCGCGCCGACGCCATCGCCAGGGGCCAGGTGGTCTACGGCCTGGCGGAGTTCTCCCCCGAGGAGTACTACTCGCACCGGCTCACCGGGCTCACGACGGGCCTGAAGCAGCGGCTCAGCGCGAACGGCCCGCTCCGGGTGACCGACGCCGAGGTCCGGCGGGCATTCGACGCCGACCGGGACTCCTGGAGCGCCAACGCGACCACGTACACGTACGCGACGCTCGTGGTGCCGGTGCCCGACGGCGCCCCTGCCGACCACACGGCCGACCACACGGCCGGCTACGCGGCCGGGCTCCAGCGGCGGGTGGCCGCCGCCGGCCGGCTGGCGGAGCTCGCGGACCGCGAGCCCGGCGCCAGGCTCACGACCGCCACGCAGCAGGGCGGCGGCTCGGCCGCCCACGACCAGGAGCTCATGGCCGTGCTGGGCAAGCTCGCGCCGGGCCAGATCTCCGGCCCGGTCCCGGGCACCGGCCAGATCACGTACTACCAGCTCAACGGCAAGACCGTCGACGAGGACGCGGCGTTCGCCGAGTACTCGCGGCGGATCCGGCAGTCGCTCATCGAGGAGAAGTTCGACCGGTTCCTCCAGCGCCGGGTGGCCAGCAGCGTCTTCAAGGTCGACACGGCGGCGGTGGACGCCATCAACGCAGAGGATGTTCAACAGTGAAACCTGTCGGTACCGCACCCCCCGCCGCATTACCCGCGCCCGCCCGCCGGCGGCCCGTGGCCCGGGCGCTCCGCGTGGGCCTCACCGCCCTGCTCGCCGCGCTGCTCGCAGGGTCGCTCGCGCCCGCCGCGAGCGCCGCCGCAGCCGCCGCCGCAACCCCGGACCGCTCCCCCGCCGCCAAGAAGGCGGACTTCCCGGGCAACACGCCGAACCCGACGGGCGGCAAGGACTACTTCATCGACGCCACGACCGGTCGCGACAGCGCGGCCGGGACCTCGCCGCAGACCGCCTGGCGCACCCTGGCCAAGGCGAACGCGACGACGTTCAAGCCCGGCGACCGGATCCTGCTCAAGGCCGGCGAGCAGTGGAACAACGAGCAGCTGTGGCCGAAGGGCTCGGGCAGCGCGGGCAAGCCGATCGCCATCTCGGCCTACGGCGACTCGAAGGCCCGCCGGCCGTACATCGCGACGAACGGCCGGGTGCCGAGCCCCTTCAGGGCGGACGGCACGAAGAACCCCGACACGGTCGGCCGGACCGGCGCCATCGTGCTGCGCAACCAGCAGTACTTCGAGATCGACAATGTCGAGCTGTCCAACGACGACAACTTCGCCGCCGACATCACCACGGGGACCTACGTCCGCGACGGCATCATGGTCTCCATCAACGCCGATCTGCTGGCGGCCGGCGCGGACAGCGTCATGGACCACTTCCGCATCTCCAACGTGTACGTCCACGACCTCGACGGCCCGAGCACCTGGCAGAAGATCCACTACGGCGGCGTCAACTTCCAGGTCTTCGGCGGCAAGAGCTACAAGTCGTACGGCACCGGCGGCTACTACTTCAAGGACGTCCGGATCGAGAACAACACCTTCGTGAAGGTCGAGCTGCACGCCGTGCAGTTCTCGTTCAACTGGTTCGCCGCCGACGGAGCCGACGCCGGCCAGTACGACGAGAGCGGGAAGTTCCACGAGGGCTGGGAGCAGCTCTGGGTGCGGACCCGCGACCTGTACAGCCGTGACGTCTACATCGGCCACAACTACGCGGAGAGCGTCGGCCAGGGCGCGTTCCAGTTCGCCAACGCCAAGAACATGACGGTCGAGTACAACGAGGTCAACGGCTTCCTCAAGCGCTACGACGCGGTGTCCTGCGGGCTCTACCTGTGGGCGGGGGCCGACTCGGTCATGCAGTTCAACGAGGTCTACGGCGGCCCGGACAACGAGTACGACGGCACCCCGTGGGACCTGGAGTACACGAACTTCAACGTCACCTATCAGTTCAACTACTCGCACGACAACGCCGCGGGCTGGATGGCGTACATGGGCAACAGCTCCAACTCGGTCGCCCGCTACAACCTGAGCGTCAACGACAACGGCGTGCTGGTGAAGAACATGTTGTCGACGAACTACTCGCCGACCTACTTCACGAACAACACCTTCGTGTACGACGGCGCGGACCTCGACTACATGCACGACGAGACGTTCCTGAGCAGGGTCTACTTCCTCAACAACATCTTCTACAACACCTCCGCGACGAGGCCGACGCCCTGGTACCGCCGCAGCGGCGCGCTGCGCCAGGCGGTGTTCGCCAACAACGACTACTACGAGGCCGGCGGCACCCACTCCACCCAGGAACCGGCCGACCGGGCCGGCCTGCGCGCCGACCCGAGGTTCGTCGGCGATCCGGCGAAGTACGTCACCGGAGCGGGCGTGGACCGGATCCGGACGGCCGCCGCGCACTTCAAGCTCCGCGACGACTCCCCGCTCATCGACGCCGGCCGCTACAACCCCCACCTGGGCACCGAGGACTTCCTGGGCACCCACATCTACTACGGCGACGCGCCGGACATCGGCATGGCGGAGAGCCCGATCGGCGTGAAGGTCACCAACCCGGTCGACGACGACCCCATCGAGAACGAGCCCGGCGACGGCCGGGTCAACCTCGCCCTCGGCAAACTGGTCACCGCCAGCTCGACCCACCCCGGCCAGAACGGCACGCTCGTCGCCGGCAACCTGACCGACGGCAACCCGGCGACCCGCTGGGCGGCGGCCGACGACGCCGCCTACCCGATCACGCTCGACATCGACTTCGGCACGGCCACCACCTTCGACGAGGTCTACCTGGACGAGTACACCGACTCGGGCACCAACCCGCGGGTCCAGACGTTCGACCTGCGGCGGTGGGACGCCGGGACCGGCGCCTGGGTGACGTTCGCCAGTCGCGCCGACGGCATCGGGCACGACCGGTCCGTGACCGGCTTCGGCAGCGTCACGACCTCCCGGCTCCGGGTGTCGCTCACCGGGAAGGTGCCGAGTGAGGTGTACACCCCGACGATGACCGAGATCGCCGTCTATCGCGCCGCCTAGCGATACGGGCGGGTGGCTGCCACGGCCGCCACCCGCCCGCCGTTCACGGGAATGTCCTCCCTGACATAAGCCACAAACCCGGATACCTTGCCTGACCTGCAGCAACACTCCGAACAACCACCGACAACCGAGCATCAAACCCGGCAGACCACAACACCGGGAGCACCATGAGAACTGGAACGAGAGCAGCCCTCGCCGTCATCACCGGCGCCCTCACCACGACCGCCACGTTCCTCATCACCGCCGCCCTGAGCCCCGTCCCGACCCCTGCCCAGCCCGGCCTCCAGCCGCCCCGGCCCCACTGCGCCGGCCGCCACGGCACCTGGCACGCCACCAAACGGACGTGCCGCCGCGACCCCGTCGGCCGGTCCCGTGAGCTCAGCCCGGCCCGGCCGGGGTCAGCCGCGCAGCAGCGGTAGGAGCCGGTCGCCCTGGCGTCTGATCTCCGGCAGGTAGGGGGTGTCGGAGAGGACGAAGTGGGTGATGCCGAGGGCCTGGTAGTCGCGCAAGGATTTCGCCACGTCCTCGGCCGAGCCGACCAGCCAGGTGGTGCCCGCGCCGCTGCCCCCGTACCTGCCGGGGGCGGTGTAGAGGTTGCCGTCGAGCACCTCTCCCCGCGCGGCCAGGTCGAGCAGCCGCCGCTGGCCGACGGCGGCGTGCCGGTTCGGGTCGCGCTTGATGGCGCCTTTCGACATCTCCTCGACCTTGGCCTCGGCGTCGGCCCAGGCCTGTTCGGTGGTGTCGCGCACCAGCGTGGTGATGCGCAGCCCGAACTCCAGTGGAGGGT
>NZ_JBFAOQ010000033.1:0-79848 GCF_040675285.1 Nonomuraea sp. NPDC049625
CCTTGATCAAAGCAGCGACAGCCGACCACGCTCCCGCCCCAGCCTGACGACTTGACGAACATAGGGGCATCCAAACGGTCGTGATCGAGGACCTCTCCGTCCGCAACATGGTGAAGAACGGCAAGCTCGCCCGCGCGATCTCCGATGCCTCGTGGCGGGAGTTGCGGGGCATGCTGGAGTACAAGGCCGCCTGGTATGGGCGGGTGGTGGTCGTGGTGGATCGCTGGTTCCCCTCCTCCAAGCTGTGTTCGGCGTGCGGGGGCACGCAAACCGAGATGCCGCTGAACGTCCGGCAATGGGTCTGCGTGTGTGGCGCGATCCATGACCGGGACGTGAACGCGGCCCGCAACCTCTTGGCCGCCGGGCTGGCGGACAAGTAAAACGCCTGCGGAGCTGGTGTAAGACCTCAACGAGAGTCCTCTCAGGCGGGCGACCGGCGATGAAACAGGAACTTCCACGGGTGACCGTTGGAACCCCTCATCCACAAGGGGAAAGCCAAGACTCCGCATTCTCCGATGTACGGCCTCCCGAGTCCAATCGCAGGAGAAGACGATGATTCGCTATACAACTCTTAATTGAGAGTCTACTCTCAAAATTATGCGACTTCCCATCGAACGCAACCAGGAGTGCCCCTTCGACCCGCCCGCGCGCCTGCGCGACCTGCCGCCGATGGCCCGGCTGGAGATGGCCGACGGGCATCAGGGCTGGCTGGCCACGACGATGGCGGCGGCCCGCACCGTGCTGGGCGACCCCAGGTTCAGCGCCAGGCAGGAGCTCAAGCACGCCGCCGTGCACGTGGTGCGCCCCGGTGGTGCCGCCCGGCCCGCCCCGCCGGGGTTCTTCGCCGCCACCGACCCGCCCGAGCACACCCGCTACCGCCGCCTGCTCACCGGGCAGTTCACGGTGCGCAGGATGCGCCTGCTGGAGCCGCGCATCGAGCAGATCGCGGCCGACCATCTCGACGCCATGGCGAAGGCGGGCCCGCCGGTCGATCTGGTGACGGCCTACGCCCTGCCGATCCCGTCGCTGGTCATCTGCGAGCTGCTCGGCGTGCCGTACAGCGACCACGACTTCTTCCAGGACCGCAGCGCCGCCCTCGTCACCCCCGACAGGGACGGCGCGCAGGCGACGGCCGACCTCACCGCGTATCTCGGCGAGCTGGTACGCCGCAAGCGGGTCGAGCCGGGCGACGACCTGATCAGCGGCCTGACCGGCGAGCTGACGGACGAGGAGCTGACCTACGTCGCGCTGATCCTGCTCGTGGCGGGCCACGAGACGACCGCGAACATGCTGGCCCTGGGCGTGTTCGCGCTGCTGAAGGAGGGACTGCCCTTCGAAGAGGGCCCAGTGGAAGGCGCAGTGGAAGGCCCAGTGGGAGGCGCAGTGGGAGGCGCAGTGGAGAGAGCCGTGGAGGAGTTGCTTCGCTGGCTGTCGATCCTGCACCAGGGAGCGCCGTCCAGGGCGGCGCTCGAGGACGTGGAGGTGGCGGGTGAGCTGGTCAGGAAGGGGGAGACGGTCGCCCTGTCCCTGCCCGTGATCAACCGTGACGGCGCGGTGTTCGAGGATCCGGACGCGCTCAGGCTGGACCGGCCGGACGCGCGGCGGCACCTGGCGTTCGGCCATGGCGTGCACCAGTGCCTGGGGCAGCAGCTCGCCAGGAACGAGCTGCGCATCGGCTACCGGGCGCTGTTCGAGCGCTTCCCCGGCCTGCGGCTGGCCGTCCCCGCCACCGAGGTGCCGCTGAAGCACGACGCCTCGGTGTACGGGGTGAGATGCCTACCGGTGACCTGGCCGACTGCCGACTGAAAGGCCACCTGGCCGACTGCCGACTGAAAGGTCACCTGGCCGGCTACCGGCTGAGGTGCTCCAGGGTCTGGTCGCGGCAGCCGGAGGGGGCGTTCACCGGGTTGCAGCGGGCCGTGGCGCCGCCGGGCAGCTCCGCCACGTAGTCGCTGCCGTTCCTGGCGGACAGGCCGATCACGGGGAAGTCGGTGCTGACCATCTGCGCGCCGCTGTCCAGCGCCGCCTTCAGCCTGCTCGTGTCGCCCGACCTGGCCTCGGTGAAGGGCACGTCGGACCGGGTGCGTACGTAGTACCCCTTCCGTACGAGGTCCTGGATCTGCGCGGTGTTGGCGCCCTGCGGCTCGTTCCAGCCGACGAAGGCGGCGTCGGGGCGGCCCGGACGCGAGTTCGTGAACAGCACCCGCCCCTCCAGGCTCGGCCGGCCCGCCTTGTAGGGCGTCTGGATGTTCTCGCCCTGGTTGTCCATGAAGAACATGACCTTGCCCCGCGAGGAGGACAGCTCGGGCCAGCCGTGCTTGAGCACGGACTGTTCGAGGGTGAGCCCCGGCCGCCGGACGTCGTCGGGCGTGATGAGCCGATCGCCGGGGAACACCGACCGGATCTCGGCGTCCAGTGCGTCCATCAGCGCGGTGTCCCACGCCGGGCTTTTGGCGCCGCCCATCGCCTCCTTGGCCGGGTCGGTGCTCTTGAACTCGGTGAGGATCGTCAGCGGCACGTGCCCGGGATGCGCGTCGGACCATTCGCGCACCTGGCGCAGGCAGGTGGCCAGGGCCGAGCAGTTGGTGCCGTAGTCGTGGTCGGCCCAGTGCAGCACCTTGAAGCCGGGCTTGGCGAGCGCGGGGTCGTTCAGCGGCGGCAGCCCGGCGTCCCGCCTGACCAGCGGGTTGGCGTAGAGGCCGCCCTGCGGGTCCGGGAAGACGTCCAGCTCGATGCCGCGCACGTGCTGGGCGCCGAACTGGTTCGGCAGGGCGGTGTGCGAGTACTGCAGGTTCCACCAGTTGGCGTCGGTCCTGCGCTGCACGTCCTTCTCGGCGTCGGTCAGCTCGCGGTGGTAGCTGTTGTGGGTGGCCATGGTCTGGATCTGGTTGATCCGCAGGTTCCCGCGTCCGGCCGTGGTGGCGGCTGTGGTGGCGTCCGCGGCGGGTACGGACGCGAGCGCGGTCAGGGCGGTGGCGGCGAGGCCGACGAGGGCGAGGCGGCGCATGGGTCTCCTAGCAAAGGGGTTTTACCGGGACAGACCATCGAAGTCAGGGGTTAACGGTCGATCACGAAATATCCAAACGAGCTAGGAAATATGCGGGAACGTCAGAGGATGGCCAGCGGGGTCACCGGGCTGCCCGTGCCTCCCTCGATCCTGAGCGGCGCCACCACGAACACGAACTCCGTACACCCCCTCTCCCCCAGCTCCTCCAGCCACAGCATCTCGATCAGGTGGACGCCGTGCCGGTGCAGCAGGATGAGGTGCAGGTCGTCGGCGAGGCCCTCGTCGGCGAGCCCGCGGGCGTTGAGCCCGCCGATGGCGGCGTTGTCCGAGGCCACCACGGACACGTCGTGCGCCGCGAGCCAGCGGCCCGCCTCCGCCGACAGCCCGGGCTGGCCCGACCAGTACTCCTCGCGCGAGCGGCCCCACACCGCGGGCCACCCGGTACGGATCACCGCGGCGTCCCCCGGCCGCGGCGTGGCGATCTCCGCCAGCAGCTCGGCCGGGATCCGGAAGTCGGCCGGCAGGTGGTCGAGGCCGAGGCGCCGGGGCGCGTCGAACAGCACTCCCCTGGCCACCACGCCACCCACCTGCTCGATGCCGCACCTGGTCGCCCCGTAGGAGCGGACCCGGGCCGCCGGGTGGCCGTTGTAGAGCTCGTCGCCGGACCACATGTGGCACAGCGCGTCCATGTGGGTCGTGGTGCCGTGGTGGCTGACGACCAGCGCGTCGTCGGCCACGTACAGGCCCTCCCCGATCGCGCGGGCGCCGGCCGCGTAGTCGCCGCCGTCCACGGACATGAAGTGCTGCGGCAGCGGGCGGCCCGGCAGGTGCGGCACCGTCGTGGGGGCGGGCGAGGAGGTGGCGCCCCTGATCGGCATGGCCAGGCTCAGCACCTCGCCCGTGGTGGCGCTGCGCAGCGCGTCGAGCACCACGGCCGGGGTGAGGAGGTTGAGGGTGCCACGCTGATCGTCTGGGCCGAATCGTCCCCAGTTGTTAGGCTCGTGAACCAAGTAAGCGCTTCCTTTCTCCTGTCTCACACGGAGGTGTGATGCACTGCGATCCGCGGTTCTCCCGCGTGCGCGAGGTGTTCGAGCGGCAGCTCGCCGACGGGGCGGAGCTGGGCGCCGCCTTCGCCGTCCAGCTGGACGGCGAGCTGGTCGTGGACCTGTGGGGCGGCGTGGCCGACCGGCACACGGGCCGGCCGTGGGAGCACGACACGCCCGCCTTCGCCTACTCCTGCACCAAGGCGATCACCGCCACCGTGCTGCTGCGGCTCGCCGAGCGGGGGCTGGTGGACGTTTCGGGGGCCGTCGCGGACGTGTGGCCGGAGTTCGCGGCCCGGGGCAAAGAGGCGATCACCGTCGAGCACCTGCTCACGCACCAGAGCGGGCTGCCGGTGGTGGAGGAGCCGGTGCCGGTGGAGGAGTTCGGGGACCTGGCGGCCATCGCCGCCCGGCTCGCCGGTCAGGCGCCGCTGTGGGAGCCGGGGTCGGCGCACGGGTATCACGCGCTGTCGTACGGGTTCCTGGTGGGCGAGGTGATCAGGCGCGTGACGGGCAAGTCGGTCGGCGAGCTGGTGTCCGCCGAGATCGCCGGGCCGCTGGGGCTGGAGCTGTGGGTGGGAGCGCCGGACACGGTGATCGCCCGTACGGCCCGCCTCAAGGCAGGCGAAAGCCCCCAAACAGGTGCGGGCCCGGCACCTACCGAAGGGCAGGCCGAGATGGCCAAGGCCGCGCTCGATCCGCACAGTCTCATGAACCGGGCGCTCGGCAATCCCGGCATGCACCGGCTCAAAGGCGGCGCGAACCACCCCGTCATCCTGCGCGCCGGCTGGCCCGCGGCCGGGGTCGTCACCACGGCCAGGGGGCTGGCCGGGTTCTACCGGTCGCTGATCGCGGGCGACCTGCTGCGGCCCGAGACGCTGCGGGACGCCGTACGCCCCCGCGTGCACGGCCCCGACCGCGTCCTCTTCCTGGACACGTCGTTCGGCCTCGGCTACATGCGGCCGTCGATGACGTTCCCGATGCCGTCCGAGACCGCGTTCGGCCACTCCGGGCTGGGCGGCTCCCTCGGCATCGGCGACCCGGAGCGCGGGCTGGGCATCGGCTACGTCATGAACAAGATGGCCAACGCCGTCTCCGGCAACCTGCGCGGCCTGCGCCTGGTGCAGGCCGTCTACGACTCGCTCTGACCGCCGCATGATCGCTCACTGCATCGTGACGCCGCCGCTCACCGACAGCGTCTGCCCGGTGATGTACGCGGCGCGGTCCGTACAGAGGTAGGACACCAGGCCCGCCACGTCGGCGGGCGTGCCGAGGCGGCGCAGCGGGATGCCCCGCGCGATCCTGTCCACCAGCCCCGGCTCGGCCGCCGACACCCGGCGGAGCATCGGCGTGTCCGTGGGGCCCGGGCAGACCACGTTCGAGGTGACGTGCGCCTTGGCGGCCTCCCGGGCGATCGTCTTGGCCAGCCCGAACAGGCCCGCCTTGGTCGCCGCGTACGCGCCCTCGCCGCCCGACCCCGCCCTGGCGCCGTCCGAGGAGATGAACACCAGCCGCCCCCGCCCCCTGGCCGCCATCCCGGGCAGCAGCAGCTTGGTGAGCAGCATCGGCCCGCGCAGGTTGACCTGCCACATGAGGTCCCAGTTCGCCGGGTCGCTCTCGGTGAACGGCTCCACGATCGACACCCCGGCGTTGTGCACCAGGATGTCCACGGGACCCACGGCGCCGCCGAACTCCGCGACGGACGCCGGCGAGGTCAGGTCGACGGCCAGCGCCCGCGCGCCGGGCAGGCCGGAGGCCACCTTCTCCGCGTTCGGCAGGTCCACGTCGGCGACGACGACCTCCGCGCCCAGCGCGGTCAGGTCCGTGGCGATGGCCGCGCCGATCGCGCCCGCTCCGCCGGTGACCACCGCGACGCGCCCGTCCAGGCGCAGCCCGTCCATCACTTCCACATCTCAACAAGGTCGGCGGTGGTGGCGCGGGTGGCGAGGAGGCTGACCGTGTGTTTCAGCACGGCCTGCGCGTACTCCTCCGGGATGCCCGCCACCGCGTCCCTGACCACGGTCACCCGGTAGCCCAGGTTGACCGCCTCCAGCGCGAGCCCGGGGATGCCGAGGTTGAGCGAGACCCCCAGCGCGACCACGTGGGAGACGCCCAGGGAGCGCAGCGTCATGTCGAGCGAGGTGCCGGTGAACGGGGAGAACCCGTGATGGCGGCGGCTCTCCAGGTCGCCGCCGTCCCACAGCTCCGGGAGGACCTCGGTGGCGGCCGTGCCCTCCAGCATGTGGCCGGGGTCCTTGAGCAGGGCGACGATGAACGGGCAGTTGTCCGTGTGGGAGCCGGACCGGTCGGGGCGGAAGGCCGCCGTGCAGTGGATCACCGAAATGCCGGCCGACCTGGCCGTGTGGAGGAGGCGGGCGGCGTTGGCGACGACGTCGTGCCGCGCACAGGCCGCCACCAGATCCGGAAATTTCGTGAGATCGCCGACGACGCCCCTTTGCATCTCCATCACCAGCACGGCCACGCGCTCCACAGGCGACCTCCGTCGATTTAGCCGAGCGCTTGCTTGGGACGCCTCAGCATATCACCCACGACACAGGGTTATTTCGCATTAACGCCCGGCGAAATATCTCCAGTCGTGACAACCCGAACCCCGGGTGAGACCGTCGAATCGATGACGGCTGCTGATGGGGGTTCGACTTGGTCCCTGGTTACCGTGAAGTTCGCCAGCTCGGCGCGGGCCGTACCGGCCGCGTGTTCCTCGCCACCTACCAGCAGACCGGCGCCTACGTGGCGATCAAGTACCTGAACGCCACCCTGCGCAGGGACGCCGAGTTCATGGACCGCTTCCGGTCGGACACCCACGAGCTCGTCGAGATCGACGACCCCAACGTGGTCCGGCTCTACGAGTACGTCGAGACCCCCACCAGAGCGGCCGTCGTCATGGAACTGGTGGACGGCGTGTCATTGCGTACGCTGCTGGACGAGCACCGCGGGATCAGCCCGGAGGCGGCCCTCACCGTGCTGAAGAGCACGCTGCTGGCCCTGGCCGCCGCGCACGAGCGAGGGGTGCCGCACCGCGACGTCAAGCCGGAGAACATCCTGGTCCAGGCCGACGGCACCAGCAAGCTGGCCGACTTCGGCGTGGTCGTGCACGCGGAGGAGCCGGGCGTGCCCGCGGGCAGCCCCGAGTACATGTCGCCCGAGCTGTGGACGCAGGACCGGGCGGGGCCGCCGGCGGACGTGTACGCGGCGGCGTGCGTGCTGTTCGAGGCGGTCAGGGGGCGTCCGCCGTACCGGGCCGTCAAGGAGGGCGAGGACGGGACGCTGGACGTCCCGGCCGTGCGGGACAAGCACCTGGTGGAGCCGGTGCCGCTGGAGGTCGCGCCCGACTCGCTGCGCGACCTGCTCAGGCGCGGGATGGCCAAGGACCCGGCGACCAGGTACGCCTCGGCCCGGCAGTTCGCGGCGGAGCTGGAGGAGGACGCGGTCGCCGGGTACGGCCCGGACTGGGAGAAGCGCGGGCGGCGGCATCTGGGCGAGCTGGCCACGCTGCTGGCCCTGCGCTTCCCGTTGGCCAGGACCGAGCGGGCCTCCGGAGTCACGACCACCCTCCGGGACCGGGTGCTGCGGATGCCCCGGCTGCCGCCGTACCTGTGGGTGGCGGTGGCGACGGTGGCCGCCGTGGCGATCTCGCTCATGTTGTCGGGCGGGCGCATGCCTCCGGGGCCCGGCACGATCCTGATGCCGCCGCCCAAGACGGCGCAGACCGAGCCGGAGCCGGCGCCCGTGGACGCGGCCCCGCCCACCCGGACCCGGACCTCCGCGGCTCCCCGGCGCAGCACGCCCGCGCGCACGGTCTCCCCTCCTCCCAGCCCTCCTCCCAGCCTTCCTCCGACGGTGCGGCAGGGCGGGACCTCGGTGCCGCGTCCGACCGCGGTGCGGGCCGCCGGCATCGTGGGGTGGAGCGGCACGGCGGGGGCGATCACGGTCTCGGCGGACGGCACGGGGCCCGTACGGTTGCGGATCTCGTACACGCGGCGGGAGGGGGAGGGCGGGGCGGCCCGGACGGTGCGGCAGGAGACGCGGACCTTACGGGGGAGCACGGCTTACACCAGTGCCGTCACGCACGATCCTGGAGGCGTTCCCTGCGGGAAGCGGGCGTATGTCGGGATCGTGGTGATGACGGAGCCGGCGGCGGGGAACGGGCCGCAGGTGAGCGAGGTCGCCGTCGACGGTCCCGCCTGCCCCACGCCTACGCCGACTCCCCACCCGCCCACACCTACGCCTACGCCTACGCCGAGAGAGGAGCACAGCAGGACGGCCGTCGGGACGCCCACGCCGTCGGAGGAATCTTTCGCCCGATCGTCGGACGAGCCCACCGGCCGGCCCTCCGAGGAGCCCATGATGCTCCTCTCGACGCCCGAGGAGGAGCCACCCTTTTAGCGGCTGAGTGAGGGCCTTGTGGGGCAACCAAGCGTGCGCTAGCTTGGCAAGCGATGAGCGGTGACACCTCTGCGTACTGGGCCGCCTGCAGGCGCGGCGAGCTGGTCGTCCAGCGCTGTACGTCCTGCGACCGCCGCGTCCACCTCCCCGAGGCGGCCTGCCCCTGGTGCGGTGGCGGGGAGCTCGTCTTCGAGCCGGTCGAGGGCGAGGGCGTCGTGCACACCTTCACCGTCGTGCACCGCTCGTTCGCCCCCGCCTACCGGGGCCGGGAGCCGTACGTGATGGCCTGGGTGGACCTGCCGGCCGGCGTGCGGGCGTTCGGGCACGTGGTGGGGTGCGCCCCCGGCGAGGTACGGGTCGGCATGCCGGTACGCGTGACGTTCATCGACGAACTCCCCCATTGGAGGCCCGCGTGAAGCTCGGCAACGTGCTCATCCCCGTCGCGAACCTGGACGAGGCGATCGCCTTCTACGGGCTGCCGGTGAAGTTCAGGGACAGTGACAGGTTCGCGGCGCTCGACGGCGGCGGGGTCACCGTGGCGCTGGCCGGGCCCGCGGAGCACGTCACGACCTCGGTCGCGCCGTCGTACAAGGTGGACGACGTGGCGGACGCCGTGCGGGAGCTGACGGAACGCGGCGGCGAGGTGGTGCGGGAGCCCGAGAAGGGGCCGCACGAGATCCGGGCGGTGCTGCGCGACCCCTCAGGAAACGTCTTCGTGCTCTATCAGCCCCTCTGACTGGAGGCCTCCCCCATGGCGCGATCACCTTACGGCAACTACGGCCACGCGATCCTGACCGCCGGAGCGCTGCGCACGCCCGACCAGGTCGCGCTCACGTACTGCGGCGAGCAGAGCTTCACCTACGACCAGCTCAACAGGAACGTCAACCGCCGCGCCCACGCCCTCCTGGAGAAGGGGGTCGGGCCGGGCCGGCGGGTGGCGGCGCTGCTCAACGAGACGCTGCGGGTGGCCGAGGTCTACCTCGCGCAGGCCAAGATCGGGGCGGTGACGGCGGCGCTGAACCCGTACTGGCCGGTGGAGACGCTGCGTGACGTGGTGGCGGCCTCGGGGTGCACGGCGTTCGTGTACGACGCGACGGTCGAGGGCGTGGTCGCGCAGATCAGGGACTCGCTGCCCGGCGTGACCACGTGGATCGACGTGCGGGAGCTCGAAGGCGCCTCCGACGAGGAGCCGCCGATCAGCGGCTGGTACGACGACCCGCTGGCCCTCTACTACACCTCGGGCACGACGGGATTGCCGAAGGCGGTCGTGCACACGCACGCGTCGTCGCTGGCCACGGCGCAGATCTGGCTGGACGTGCCGCGCGGCCCCGACTCGGTGTTCGGGACGGGCGCGATCATCTGGGGCATCGGCTTCCCGGCCATCGTCGGGCCCGCCCTGTACGCCGGGATGCGGCTGGTGCTGGAGCAGGACTGGGGCCCGGCGAACTTCCTGCGCGTCGTCCCCCGCGAACGGGTCACGCATCTCTCGCAGATCCCCTCGTTCTACGCGGCCCTGCTCGCGTCCCCCGAGCACGAGGACGTAGACCTGTCGTCCATCCAGGTGATCATGCTGGGCGGTGAGCCGCTGACCGCGACCATGCTCGAACGGATCAAGACCAGGCTGCCGCAGGCGGGCGTGTACTCCTACTACGGCCAGACCGAGGCCCCGTACACGTGCATGGGCCGGGTGGACGACGGTACGATCCCGCTCGGCTCCTCCGGCCGTCCCCGCACCGGCAACGCGGTGCGGATCACGGACCCGAACGGCGAGTGCGTGGTCGGCGAGGTGGGTGAGATCAACCTGGCCGGACCGCACCGGATGACCGGCTACGACGGCCTGCCCGAGCGGACGGCCGAGGTGCTGCGCGGCGAGTGGTACGTCGGCGGCGACCTCGGCACGCTCTCCCCCGACGGCGTGCTGCGCGTGCTGGGCAGGCGGGAGGACTCGATACTCAAGGGCGGCGTCTGGACGCAGCCGGTCGTGATCGAGGAGGCGGTCTCGGCGCTGGACGGCGTGGCCGAGGCCGGCGCGGTGGGCGTGCCCGAGGGGGCCTCCGAGCAGGAGGTCCTGCTGGCTGTCGTGCCGCGGGCGGGGCACACGCTGGACGCGTCCAAGCTGGCGCTCGCGCTGGCCGACACCCTGCCGGCCCATCAACGGCCCGACCACATCGTGGTGGCCGACGCGCTGCCGCACTCGCAGGACGCCTCCGGCGGTCCCGGCAAGCTGCTGCGCGGGAAGATCCGCGAGCTGCTCGGGTGAGCGCGTACGAGCACGAGGTCAAGGCGCTGCTCAGCGCGGCCGGGGTGCCGGTGCCGCGCGGGATGGTGGTGCACGACCTGGACTTCGACCGGGCCGGGGAGCTGGCCGAGCCGCTGGTGCTGAAGGCGTTCGGCCCGGGACTGGTGCACAAGTCGGACGTCGGCGCCGTCGCGCTGGGGCTCTCCAAGGAGGACCTCGCCGCGGCGGCGGCCGGCATGCGGGCCAGGCTGGAGGTCGCGGGCTTCCTCGTCGAGGAGCAGGCCGAGGCCGGCGTGGAGCTGATCGTGGGCCTGGTGCGGGACCCCGGGTTCGGGCCGGTGCTCCTCGCCGGGCTGGGCGGGGTGTGGACGGAGGCGCTGCGCGACACGGCGCTGCGGCTCTGCCCGATCTCGGAGGAGGACGCGCGGCGCATGCTGGCGTCGCTGCGCGGGTCCTCCGTCCTGTACGGGAGCCGCGGCGGCCCACCGGTGGACGTGGACGCGGTGGTCAAACTGCTCATGACGGTCGGCGGCCCGGGTGGGCTGTGGGAACGGCTCGAACTGGGCGAGTTCGAGCTGAACCCGGTGATCGCCGGCCCTTCCGGGGTGATCGCGGTCGACGCCCGCTACCTGCCTTCCCCGGGACCCGTGGCGGGCGCGTCCCGCGCGGCGACGGACTTCCTGCCGCTCTTCGAGCCCAAGGCCGTGGCCGTCGTCGGGGCCTCCACGACCAGGCCGAACTTCGGGAACATGTTCCTCGGCTTCTACCGCGCCGCGGGCGTCCCGCTGGTGGCCGTGCATCCGACGGCGGCCGAGGTGGCGGGGGTGCCGGCCGTGCCGTCCCTCGCCGAGGCGGACGTGGACTACGCCCTCATGGCCGTGCCCGCCGAACGCTGCGCCGACGTGCTGCGGGAGGCGCGCGGGGTGCCGTTCGTGCAGGTGATGAGCGGCGGGTTCGCCGAAACCGGCCGGCCGGACCTGGAGGAGGGGCTGGTCGAGGCGGCGCGGGCGGCGGGCACGCGGCTGCTGGGGCCCAACTGCATGGGCGTGTACAGCCCTCGGGGACGGCAGACGTTCGTCGGGGGCGGGCTCGGGCCCGCCGGGACGGTGGCGCTGATCTCGCAGAGCGGCGGGCTCGCGGGCGAGGTGATCAAGGTCGGGGAGCGGCGCGGGCTGGCGTTCAGCCGGGTCGTCACCGTGGGGAACTCGGCCGACGTGACCCCCGCCGAGCTGCTGCGCTGGCTCGCCCGGGACGAGGAGACGCGGGCCGTCGGGCTGTACCTGGAGGACCCGCGTGACGGGCGCGAGCTGTTCGAGGCGCTGCGCGCCGCGGAGCTGCCGGTGGTGCTGCTGGTCGGCGGACGGAGCGGGCAGGGGCAGGAGGCGGCCGCGTCCCACACGGGCGGCATGGTGAGCGACCGGCGGGTGTGGGAGGCGGTGGCCGAGCAGGCGGGGGCGGTGCTGGTCGCCGCCCAGGACGATCTGATCGGGGTGCTGGCGTACTTCCAGGCGCACGGCTCGCGCTCAGGCGCCGCCTCCGGCGGCGTGCTGGTGGTGGGGCCGAGCGGGGGCGCGAGCGTGCTGGCGGCGGACGTGTTCGACCTGGCGGGGGTACGGCTGGACCCGCTGCCCCCGGACGCCCTGGAGGCGCTGCGCGGGCTCGGGGTGGTGGCCTCCGGCAACCCGCTCGAAGTGCCGGTCGGGCCCCTGGGCCGGGCCGGGCTCGTGCCCGAGGTGGTCTCCGCGCTGCTGCGGTGCAGGCCGTACGGCGACGTGGTCCTGCACGTGAACGTCCAGGCGTTCTTCACCTACGGGGACGCGGCGGAGCCCCTGTACGCCTACACGCGGGCCGTGGCGCAGGCGCAGGCCGCGCTGCCGGGCACCAGGATCACCCTCGTCACCAGGAACGGCGAGTGCGCGCCCCCGGGGGTCGAGGACGAAGTGAGGCGGATCGCGGCGGAGGCGGGGATCCCCGTCTACCGCTCCATGGAGGCGGCGGCGGTGGCCGTTGCGGCTGGAGGGCGTTATGGGGTTGCTTGAGGGCAAGGTCGCGTTGATCACCGGTGGCGCTCGCGGGATGGGGGCGGCGCACGTGCGGCTGTTCCTTGAGGAAGGGGCGCGGGTGGTGTTCGGTGACGTGCTGGACGAGGAGGGGAAGGCGCTGGCCGAGGAGACGGGGGCCGCGTTCGTCCATCACGACGTGACGAGCGTCGAGGACTGGGATCGGGCGGTGGCGACGGCCACCGAGCTGCACGGCCGGCTGGACGTGCTGGTCAACAACGCCGGGATCCTGAAATTTCGGCGCATCAGCGATATGTCGCCCGAGGACTTCGACCGGGTGATCGGCGTCAACCTCAAGGGCACCTGGCTCGGGATCAAGTCGGCGATCGACCCCATGAAGGCGGCCGGGCGGGGCGCCATCGTGAACATCTCCTCGATCGAGGGCTACGTCGGAGCCGAGGGGCTGTCGGCGTACTCGGCGTCGAAGTTCGGGGTGCGCGGGCTGACCAAGTCGGCGGCGCGAGAGCTGGCCCGGTTCAAGATCCGGGTGAACTCGGTGCATCCCGGCGCGATCAACACCTCGATGGCGATGGACCCCGACATGATGAACGAGGTCGACGCCGACGCCTTCGTGAAGTCCATGGTCATCAAGCGCTTCGCCAAGCCGGTGGAGGTGTCCCACGTGGTGGCCTTCCTGGCCTCGGATCGGGCCAGCTACTGCACGGGCAGCGAGTTCACGGTGGACGGCGGGCTGCTCACGGGCGCGGGGTACTGACTCGGGGCAAGGCTCTCACCTGGTACGAGGTAGATCTTTTTGGATTAAACCTCCTTAGCTTGGACATTTCTGGCAACATCTTTGACCAGCGGGTTCTTGGTCTAGGAAAGCTTGAACGTCACTTGGTGCTGGCTTGACCTGCCGAGACGGCACGGTAGCCTCGCTCATCACGGAAGACGACAAGCCTCCGGTTTTGTCCCAGTAGTCACAGGGTGTCCCTTTACCCGGGATCTATGCGGACAAACCGGCTTGCCCGGAAGGTGTCCCCATACTTCCATGACGCCAGAGATGCAGAAGTACATCGAGTTGCTGGAGAGCCAGCTCGGGTATGCCGAGAAATCAGGGGCGTACACCAAGTTCGGCAACTGGTACGGCAAGAACGTCGAGTTCGACGCCGACTACAGCGCTGCCCCATGGTGCGACATGTACCTCTCGTGGGCCGCGCACAAGCTCGGGTACGAGGACTGGATCGGGCAGTTCGCGTGGACCGTGTCGCACGCGGAGTGGTTCAAGGAGCAGGGGGCGTGGGGCCACAAGCCCAAGCCCGGGGCGTTCGTCTTCTACGACTGGAGCGGCTCGAACAGCATCGACAACATCGACCACGTCGGCATCGTGACGAGGGTCGAGGGTGACACGATCTTCACCATCGAGGGCAACATCGACGGCGGCGTCGCCAAGCGCAAGGAACGTGACACAAGCAAGGTCGTCGGGTACGGCTACCCGGAGCGCATCAAGTCCCGCCTGGACGAGGAGGCGGCCCGGCAGCAGCGCGAGGCCCAGAAGAAGGCCGAGGAGCAGGCCGCCCTGCAGCCGGGGCCGGGCACCGACGTCGGTGCGCTCCAGCAGCTCTCCGGGAACGAGCTGCTCACCTCCCTGATCCCCCACAGCGAGGTCCAGGAGCCCGCCCGGGCCCCTGAGACCGGAAGCTCCCCCGCGAAGAAGGAGCCTCAGGCGGCTCCCACGCCCGCTTCCCCCAAGGTCGCCACCGGCTCCGCCTCGGACGGCACGACCGCCGAGAGCCCCAAGCAGCCGAAGAAGGCCAAGCACGCCAAGCCGGCGACGGCCGACACCACGGCGGCGACCGCCGAACCGATCCCCACGCACGCGGACGCCTCGGCCACCGGCCCGATGCCGGCCATCTCCTCGCCGACGCTGGTCGGCTCCGCCCTGGTGGCGGCCCTGGCCCTGCTCGCCGTGGCCAAGACCCGCCGCCTGCGGGCCGCCCCGGTCACCGCTGGGGCCACGACGCCTAGCCCCGCCGCCAGCCGCCGCCGTCGCCGCCGCAAGCTCGAGGTCGAGCCGGTCCGTACGAGCCGCCGAACGGCCGCACTCCAGCCGACCGCGCCCCTGGACCCTGTCACGGCCACAGCCGCCCTGGACGCAGCCGCCCTGGAAGCCTTCCAGCCCGCTGCAGCCCTGGACACCGCCGCACTGGCCCCCGCGGCCCGGGACGCCCTCCAGCCGGTTACGGCCCTGGAAGCCGTCCAGCCCGCCGCCCGGGCCACCGGACGCCGGAGGCGCCCGCTCGACACGCGTCCCTTCGACCTCGCCACGGACGCCGACCCCTTCGACGCCTTCTTCGCCTCCCGGCCGGCCGAGCCCGCCCGGAGCGGGCCGGTCGAGATCCTGGTGGACACCGGACCGCTGGAGCGCTTCGTGGACACCGGGCCGTTCGAGCGCATCGTCATCCCCCAGGCGACCAGCGCGTTCGACGCCTTCAGCCCGACCGACGGCAGGGGCGACGACGTCCTCGACATCGGCGCCACGTACCAGGGACGTCGCCGCCGCCTCGGGCGCCCCTCCGACGAGCCCGGGACGGCCGACCTCCCGCTGCGCGGCCGCCGGCACCGCCGTCCGGCGCCCACCCAGGGCATGCACATCGGCGGCGCGCAGCCGTTCGCGCAGGACGCCCCGCTGGCGGGCCGCCGCCACGCCTCCGCCGGGTCCCCGCAGCCGCACCGGCGGGAGGACGAGCGCCAGCTGGTCGGCGCGGGCGGCACCGGCAGGGGCGCCTCCAGCCACCCGGCCAGGAGCGCCCCGAGCCAGCCCGGCAGGAGCGCCCCGAGCCAGCCCGGCAGGAGCGCCCCCGGCCAGCCCGGCCGGAGCACGTCCGGTCAGCCCCGGAGGCGGGGCCGCCACCGCGCGTGAGCGACCCTCACGAGGCGGCCCTTACGGGGGCGACCCTCACGAGGCGGCCCCCACCCCGTAGTCGGCGGCGAAGGCGGCCAGCCGGGACACCGCGTCCCGGCTGCGGCTCCAGGGCCGTACGATCAGCCGCTCCACGCCCAGCGCCGCCCAGGCGGGCACCTCGTCGGGCGAGGCCAGCGCGTACGCGTGCGCGGTCACCGGCACCCCCGCCCCCAGCCGGTCGAGCTGCGGCTTGATGGACTCGAGGGTGTGCGGCATGCTGATCCATCCGTCGCAGAGCCGGGCGGCCCGGCGCAGCGCGGCGGCCGACTCCCCGCCCGCGAGCACCGGCAGCCGCCGCTGCACCGGCTTGGGCTCGAACGCGACCTCGGGGAACGAGTAGAACCTCCCGGAATGGGTGACCACCGGCTCGCTCCAGAGCCGCCTGACCACCTCGATCGCCTCGTCCAGCCGGGCTCCCCGGGTGCGGAACTCGACGCCGGCCGCCTCCCACTCGCCCCGGTACCAGCCGGCGCCGACCCCGCAGATCGCCCGTCCCGACGAGACCACGTCCAGGGTGGCGAACGCGCGGGCGGACACGAAGGGGTGGCGCAGCGCGAGGAGCTGCACCGCCGTACCGAGCCGGACGCGGGAGGTCAAGGCGGCGAGCCAGCACAGGTACGCGGGCGCGTCGAACAGCGGCGTGCCGGGCTTGATCCCCGGGTCGGACGTGCCCGGGTAATGGGCGAGCGACAGGTCGGTGGCGAAGACGAGGTGCTCGGGCAGCCACACCGACTCGAACCCCAGCTCGTCCGCCGCCACCGCCACGTCCTTCCACACGTCCGGATGCACCAGTCCGAGCGGCACTCCGAACTTCATGGCCACCTCCGCAGGTCGCCGCCCAGGAGGGCGGTTCGGACGCGTTCCCGGTGCGACGCCGTGGTGCCGTACGCGGCCGACAGCGACCAGGCCCGCGCGAGCCAGAACCGCAGGTCCAGCTCCTCGGTGTAGCCGATCGCGCCGTGCACCTGCAGCGCCACCCGGGCCGCCAGCACGGCGGCCTCACCGGCGGCGGCCTTGGCGGCGCTCACATCCCGGTCGGCGGCCCCTCCGGCCCGATCCACGATCCCGACATCCCGATCGGCGGTCCCACCGGCCCCGTCCACGGTTCCGTCAGCCCGGTCCACGCTCTCGGCCGCCCGGTCCACCGACAGGGCCGCCCGGTGCACCAGCGGCGCGGCGAACTCCACCGCCACGGCCGCGTCGGCGAGCTGGTGCTTGACCGCCTGGAACGACCCGATCGCCGCACCGAACTGCGTCCGCACCCGCGCGTACGCGACGGTGACCGCGAGCAGCTCCCTGGCGACCCCGATGAGCTGCGCCGCCGTCGCCACCGCGGCCCGCCGCAGCACCCGCTCGACCGGGCCGCCCAGCTCCTCGGACTCGTCGAAGGCCACCTCGAACACGGGACGGCACGGGTCCGCCCCGGTCCTGGGCACCAGGCGTACCGACTCCCTGGCGACCAGGCGCCACCCGCCGTCCCCCGCCACCAGCAGCAGATCGGCCAGGTCGGCGTCCGGCGCGTACGCCTGCCCTGGCGGCAGCACGGCGACGCACAGCGCGCCGGAGGCCAGCTTGGGGTTGTCCGGCAGCAGGTACGGCGCCACCACGGCGGTCTCGACGACCGGCCCAGGAAGGCACGCCCGCCCGGTCTCCTCCAGCGCGGGCAGGACGTCGGCCAGCCCGAGCCCCAGCCCGTCGGACTCGGGAGGCGCCAGCAGGCCGAAGAACCCCAGCGCGGCCAGCTGCTCCCAGGCCGGCCGCCGCTCGGACCGCAGCGCGGCCGGTGGGCAGTGCGCCCGCAGCACGTCCCGCACAGTGGCGGCCAGCGCGAGCTGCTCGTCCGTGAATCCGAAGTTCATCGTGGCAGCCCCAGGACCCGTTCGGCGATGATGTTGCGCTGGATCTCGTTCGTGCCCGCGTAGATGGGCCCGGCCAGCGAGAACAGGAACCCGTCCAGCCAGCCCTCCTCCCCCGCCCGGTCCCCGAGCAGTTCCATGGCCAGGGCGTGCATGCGCAGGTCCAGCTCGGACCAGAAGACCTTCCCCATGCTGGACGCGGAGCCGATCTCCTCCCCCGCCATGAGCCGCCGCGCCGTCGCGAACGTGTGCAGCCGGTACGCCTCCGCCTCGGTCCAGCACCTGGCGGCCCGGTCGGCCGCCACGGGGTCGCCCGAGGAGCGGGCCAGCGCGACCAGCCGGTCGGCCGTGGCCAGGAAGCGGCCGGGGCTGCGCAGGGTGAGGCCGCGTTCGGAGGACGTGGTGGCCATCGCGACCCGCCAGCCCTCGCCGACCTCGCCGAGCACCATCGAATCAGGCGTGAACACCCCGTCGAAGTGCAGCTCCGCGAACCCCGGCAGCCCGTCGAGCTGCGCGATCGGCCGCACGGCGACGTCGGAGAGGGGGAAGAGGAAGTACGTCAGCCCCTTGTGCCGCGTCCCCGACGTGCGGAACAGGCCGAACCCGTGCGTGGCGTAGGCGGCCCGCGAGCTCCACGTCTTGTGCCCGTACAGGCGCCAGCCGCCGGGCACGGGCTCGGCGCGCGAGGTGAGGGCCGCCAGGTCGCTGCCCGCCTCCGGCTCCGACCAGGCCTGCGCCCACACGTCGTCGCCTCTGGCCATCCTCGGCAGCCACCGCCTGCGCTGCTCGGGCGCGCCGAAGCGCATGAGCGAGGGGCCCAGCAGGAAGATGCCGTTCTGGGTGACCCGGGCGGGGGCTCCGGCGGCCCAGTACTCCTCCTCGAAGATCAGCCATTCGATCAGGGAGGCGCCGCGCCCGCCGTACTCCTCGGGCCAGGAGACGACGGACAGCCGCTCGTCCGCCAGCAGCGCCTCCCAGGCGCGGTGCGCGGCGAAGCCCTCGGGGGTGTCCATGGACGGCAGCGGTCCCGGCACGTGCGCGCGCAGCCAGTCGCGAACCTCGGCGCGGAAGCCCTGCTCGGCCGGGGAGAAGTCGAGATCCACATAACCAACCTAGCGCACGCTTGGTAACCCGAACAGCGGTTTGCGGACATAGTCTGTTGGCCATGCAGGGACTGCTGCTGAAGCTGTCCACGCTCGACGCCGACGCGGAGAGCGCGGTGCGGGTGATCGCCTACTTCGACTCGCTGCTTCGCGACCACGTGAGCGTGCCCACGCTGCTCTCGGCCACGGCGCGGCTGGCGCAATGCCCGGTCGGGCTGCTCGACGCGGCCACCGGCCGCCGCACCCGCACGTCGCCCCGCGGCGCCGTGGACACGCCCGCCGAGGCCCCGGCCCAGGTCAGGGAGCTGAGCGACGGGCTCGGGGCGGTCTGGATGGAGCGCGAGGGGCCGGCGCACGGACTCGACGAGATCGTCCTCGAACGGTACGCGGTGGCGGCCGAGGTCACCCTGGAACGCGCGGCCGCGCTGGCACGCTCGGGGCAGGACCCCGCGCTGGTGGAGCTGGTGCTGTCGGCCGAGACCGGCGAGGCCGAACGCGCCCGTGCCCTGCGCCTGCTCGGCTTCGCCCCCTCCACCCCGCTCCAGGCGCTGGCGATCGCCCTGCCGGACCGGGGGCCGGACCGGGGGCCGGACCGGGGGCCGGACCGGGGGCCGGACCGGGAACTCGCCGCCGGCCTGCGCGCCATGGGCCACCAGGTGCGCGCCACCAGGATCGGCGACACGGAAGCGGTCCTGGTGGCGACCACCCTGCCCCGCGACCTTCCCGAGGGGTCGCGGGTGGGCATCGGGCCCGAGCTGCCGGGCGCGCGGGCGGCCGAGTCATGGGCCGGCGCGCGGACCGCGCTCCGCTTCACCGGCCCGCACGATCGCGTGATGCGCTGGTCCGAGCTGGGGGCCCTGGCGCTGTTCGCCGACCTGCCGGAGCCGGCGGTCGCGGGGCTGGCCGACGTCCGGGCGATGGAGCGGCTCGGCGAGGAGTCCCTGGCGGCGGTGCGGGCGCTGTGCCTGGCGGGCTCGGTCCGCGGCGCGGCCGCCACCGTGCACCTGCACCACAGCTCGATGGCCGCGCGCATCGCCAGGGCCGAGTCCGTGCTGGGCTTCTCGCTCGCCGACGCGGCCGGCCGCCTGCGCGCCCACCTGGCCCTCGCCCTGGTACGGCTGCGCGCCAACCTCAGACCGCGAACGCCCGCCTGAGCGCCGCCAGCCGGGCCGCCCGCGCCCGCTTGGACAGCTCGGCGTCCGGGACCATCCCGTCGAACCCGTGGAAGGCCCCCGGGTAGAGGTGGAGCTCGGTGGACACGCCCGCCTGCGACAGCCGCAGCGCGTAGTCGACGTCCTCGTCCCTGAACACCTCCAGCTCACCGACGTCGATGAACGCCGGCGGCAGCCCGGCCAGGTCCGTGGCCCGGGCGGGAGCCGCGTACGGGGGCACGTCGTCGGTGCCGATCCGGTCGCCCAGCAGGGCGGTCCAGCCGAAGAGGTTCGCGCTGCGGTCCCAGACCACCGCCTCGGTGAACTCGTGGCTGGACGGGGTGATGTTGCGGTCGTCCAGCATCGGGCAGACGAGCAGCTGGAACGCCACGTCGGGGCCGCCCCGGTCGCGGGCCAGCAGCACGGTGGCGGCGGCGAGCCCGCCGCCCGCGCTGGCGCCGCCGACCACGATCCTGGCCGGGTCGATGCCCAGCTCGCCCGCCGCCTTGGCGGTCCACACCAGCCCGGCGTAGCAGTCCTCGACCGGCGCGGGATGGGGGTTCTCGGGCGCCAGCCGGTAGTCGACGGAGACCGCCACGCACCCGAGCTCCTCGACGTAGCCGATCATCATCGCCTCGTCGATCTCGGGCGTGCCGATGATCATCCCTCCGCCGTGGATCCAGTACAGACCCGGCCGCCCCTCACCGCCGCCCGCCGGGCGGTAGATCCGTACCCGCACGTCGGGAGCGCCGTCGGGCCCCGGCACGTGCCGATCCTCGATCACCACGTCGGTGTCGGCCGGCGGCGCGGCGGCGAGGAACGCGTTGATCTGCGCACGGTGCTCGGGCAGTTCCTCGGGCGTCAGGTTCGCCGTGTCGAACGTCGGGAACGGTGTCCGCTCGAGAAAGGCGCGGATCTCTGGGTCGAGGTTGGGGTGGAATGCCATCTGATATCCCTTCTATGGGGCCACTCCTCGATGGTCAGAGCCCGCGCCTTGGCAGACAACCGCCATCCGGCGGCGATTCCGCTCCTCAGTCCCGCCGTTCGGCGAGGACGTCGAGGACGCGCTCCGCGAGGGGCGCGGCGCTGGCCGGGTTCTGGCCGGTGGCGAGCCTGCCGTCCACGACGACCTGAGCCTGCCAGTTGGCGCCCGGCTCGTGCTCGGCGCCACGCTCCACCAGTTTGTCAGCCAGCAGGAACGGCACCACGTCGGCCACGCCGCGCAGCCGCTCCTCCTCGTTGGTGAAGGCCGCCACCCGCTTGCCCGCCACCAGGTACGAGCCGTCGGAGAGGGTCAGGTTCACCAGCGCGGACGGGCCATGGCAGACCGCCGCGACCACGCCGCCCCGCTCGTACACCTCGCGCCCGACGCGGATGACGTCCGGGTCGTCGGGGAAGTCCCACATGGTGCCGTGGCCTCCGGCGTAGAGCACGGCGTCGTAACGGGAGGCGTCGACGTCCGCGAGGCGGTCGGTGTCGCGCTCCCCGATCGCGGCGAGGAAGGCCACCTGGGTCTGGTCGGCGGCGTCGAACCCGTCCTGGGGCGGCTGCCCGCCCCGCACGCTGGCGACGTCCACCTCGTAGCCGGCCTTGCGGAAGATCTCCCAGGGGTGGGCCGCCTCCGGCACGTAGTATCCGGTCCGCTCGACGCCGCCGAGGTCGTCATGGCTGGTCAGGGCGATGAGAATGCGCTTGTTCATGTCTCACATCGTCGCCCCGGCCCGCCATAAGTAACAAATAACGAAATAGCGCCGTAGGTATCAGAATAGTGATATGTCGCCAATCTCGCTCGACCTGCTGCGGACGTTCCTCGCGGTACACAGGACCGGCTCCATCACGGCCGCCGCGCAGACCCTCGGCCTGTCGCAGCCGGCCGTGACGGCACAGGTCAAGACGCTGGAGTCGGTGCTGGACCGGCCGCTGTTCGACCGGCTGCCGCGCGGGGTGGCGCCCACGCCGGCCGCCGACGAGCTGGCCCGCCGGGTGGCCCCCTCGCTCGACGCCCTGGACGGGGTGGTGGAGTCGGAGCTGCCCTCGGACGCGGCCGTGCACCTGGGCGGGCCCGCCGAGTTCCTGTGCGAGGAGGTGATGCCGATGCTCGCCCCGCTGGTGCGCTCCGGGCTGCGGCTCCGCACGACGCTCGGGCTGTCCGACGACCTCCTGGCGGACCTCGCGGCCGGGCGCCTGGACCTGGTGATCTCCACGATCCGGCCCCGGGTGCGCGGCGTCCAGGCGGACCCCCTCTACGACGAGGAGTTCCTGCTGGTCGCCGCCCCGTCCCTGGGGCTCGCCGGGGTGGGGCCGAGGGAGCTGGCGGCGGTGCCGCTGGTGGCCTACGCCGAGGACCTGCCCATCGTGCGCCGCTACTGGCGCTCCGTGTTCGGCAGGCGGCCCGCGATGGCGGCGCAGGTCGTCATCCCCGACCTGCGCGGCGTGCTCAGCGCCGTCAGGGCCGGGATGGGCGTCTCCGTGCTGCCCGCCTACCTGTGCCGCCGCGACCTGGCGGCGGGCACGCTCGTCACGCTGGCCGAGCCCGACGAGGCCCCGATCAACACCGGCCACCTGGCCGTCCGCTCGGGCGCGCTGGCCAAGCCCGCGGTGGCCAGGGTACGCGCGCACCTCATCGAGGCGTTCCGCAGCGCCCCCACGTACTAGGCGGACCCTGCTAGGCGGACCACGAGGCGAGCAGCCGCAGCGACTCCTCGTTGGCGCCGCCCGGCTCGGGGTGGAGCAGGCTCAGCCGCTGCCCCGACCCGCCCGGCAGGTCGAACGTCTCGTACCGCAGCGCCAGCTCACCCACCACCGGATGCGTGAAGCGCTTGACCCCGTTGGTGCGCTCCTTGACGACGCGGCCGGCCCAGAGGGTGCGGAACCGATGGCTGTGCACCGACAGCTCGCCGATCAGGGCGGTCAGCGCCGGGTCGTCGGCGTGGCGGCCGGTGGCCAGGCGGAGCTGCCCGACCGTGGCCCGGAGCACCTCCTCGCGGTCGGCGTACAGGTCGGGCTCGGCGAGGAAGTTGTACCTGGCCAGGTTGGCGCCGGGGCGGCAGAGGCCGGGGAAGAGCGCGTCGGCCAGCCGGTTCCAGGCGAGCAGGTCGAGGCGGTGGTCGAAGATCATGGCCGGGATGTCCGTCATGCGGTCGATGAGCTCCACCAGCTCCCGCCGCACCCCGCCGGACGGCCGCGGCCTGCGGGGCCGCGGCGCGGCCAGGTCGAACAGGTGCGTCCGTTCGGCCTCGCTCAGGTCCAGCGCCCTGGCCAGCGAGTCCATCACGGACGCGGACGGCTGGGCGGTACGGCCCTGTTCGAGGCGTACGAGGTATTCGACGCTGATACCCGCCAGCTCGGCCAGCTCCTCGCGGCGCAGCCCGCGCACCCGCCTGCGCGGCCCGCTCGCCAGGCCCACGTCCTCGGGCGTGACCTCGTTCCTGCGGGCCTGGAGAAATGCCCCGAGTTCCCGGTTCATGGGTACAAGTCTGCCCGTGGATCGCCCTGCCGGGACACGCCGAACCTGCCACTCCGAGTACCTGGATAGCCGGAATCACGGCGGGCATGCTGACCTCATGTGCCATTCCACCGACAGCAGGCCTCCCGCACCGCCGATCCAGGGCGAGGTGGCCTCTCACGAGCAGATAGAGCTGACGGCCGCCGACGGCAACCGGCTGCTCGCCTACCGGGCCGAGCCCGCCGAGCCGAACGGCCGCAGCGTGGTGATCCTGCCCGACGTGCGCGGGCTGCACCCGTACTACCGCGACCTCGCGGTGCGCTTCGCCGAGGCGGGCTTCCGCACGATCGCGATCGACTACTTCGGCCGCACGGCGGGTCTCGGCGAGCGGGACGACGACTTCGACTTCATGAAGCACGTCGGGCAGCTCAAGGCCGAGCATGTCAGGGCCGACGCCAGGGCGGCCACCGAGCAGCTCGACGGCCCGGTCTTCACGGTCGGCTTCTGCATGGGCGGCGCCCACTCGTGGCGGCAGGCGTACGAGGGGAACGGCCTGGCGGGCGGCATCGGCTTCTACGGCGCGCTGCGCGCCATCGAGGAGCCGGCGACCGGGCCCGGCGCGCCCCTCCTGATGCTGCTCGCGGGCGCGGACACGGCGACCACGCCCGAGCAGTTCGAGACGTTCGAGGCGGCGCTCGACCGGGTGGGCACGGAGCACGAGAAGGTCGTCTACGAGGGCGCGCCGCACTCGTACTTCGACCGCACGTACGCCGAGTGGGAGGACGCGTGCCAGGACTCCTGGCGCCGCATCCTGTCGTTCACCGAGCGCCACTCAGCCTAGGTAGGCGGCCCTGACGACCGGATCCTCCCGGATCTCGCCCGGCGCGCCGGCGGCGATCACCTTGCCGAGGTCCAGCACGACGATCCGGTCGCAGGTGTCCATGACGAAGCCCATGTCGTGCTCGACCAGCAGCACGGTCGTGTCCAGGGCCTTGACGACCTCTCCCAGGCGTGCGGTCTGGGAGGCGTCCAGGCCCGAGGTGGGCTCGTCCAGCAGCAGGAGGCGGGGCCGGTCGGCCAGAGCCCTGGCCAGCTCGACGAGCCGGCGCTGCCCGACGGGGAGCGCGGCGGCGTACGCGTCGCGCAGCGGGGTGAGCCCGCACAGCTCCAGCACCTCGGCCACGCGCTCGCCGCGTTCCCGCTCCAGCCGCCGGCGGGCGGGCCAACCCACCAGGTCGGCGGCGAGCCCGCCACCGCCGCCGTGCCAGTCGAGCGCGGCCAGCACGTTGCCGGCCACGGTGAGCCGGCCGAAGACCTGGGTCCGCTGGAACGTGCGCCGCACCCCGGCCCTGGCCCGCCTGACCGGGGACACCCCGGTCAGGTCCCGGCCCGTCACGCTGACCCGGCCCTCGCTCGGCCGGCGCAGCCCCGACACCACGTCGAACAGCGTCGTCTTCCCGGCCCCGTTCGGCCCGATCACACCGCACACCTGACCCGCCGCGACCTCGAACGACACCTGGTCCAGCGCCCTGACCCCGCCGAACGCCACCGACACGCCCTCCACGGCCAGCATGTTCACCGCACCCCCAGGTAGGCGGCGGTCAGCCGCTCGCTGTCCACTTCCGAGCGCGGCCCTGCCCACGTGACGCGCCCCAGCCGCATGAACGCCACCCGGTCGGCGAGGGCCAGCGCCTCCGTGGCCTTCTCCTCGACCAGCAGCAGCGCCACGCCACGAGAACGCAGCTCGGCGAACACGTCGAACACCTGCCGCACCATCATGGGCGCCAGCCCCAGCGACGGCTCGTCGGCGATGAGCACCCGTGGCGGCCGCACCAGCGCGGGCGCGAGCGTGAGCAGTTGCTGCTCGCCACCGGACAGGGCGCCGGCGAGCACGGTACGGCGCTCGGCGAGCTGCGGAAGGCGCTCGTAGACGGGGCCCGGGTCGGGCAGCCAGGTCCGCAGGTTCTCCTCCACCGTGAGCCCGGGGAACACGCCCCGGCCCTCGGGCGCGAGCAGGATGCCCGCGCGGGCCCTGCGGTGCGCGGGCCAGGCGGTGACGTCCTCGCCGTCCAGCAGGATCCGGCCGCTGGTGACGGCCAGGTCGCCGGCGGCCACCGCGCAGGCCGTGGACTTGCCCGCCCCGTTGGCGCCGAGCAGCGCGACCACCTCGCCGGGCCGGACGGCCAGGTCCACGCCGCGCAGCACCGTGCTGTCCGCGTAACCGGCGACCACGCCCTCCAGCCTGAACAGCGGCCCTTCCACCTGCACGGGCGGCGGCGCCGGGACAGGCTCCGCCGGGGTGCGGCGGCGGTGGCGGAGCCCGGCGAGCTGGGTGAGCACCCCGTCGGGGTGCTTGGCCAGGATCACGCCGCCGGCCCCGAACAGGATGGCCCCGACGTGCGCGGACACGCCCCAGGTGGCGAGCAGTTCGGGCACGGCCACCGCGATCAGGCCGCCGAGCACCGCGCCGCCGATACGACGCACGCCTTGGAGCACGACCACGGCCAGCCACACGAACCCGGAGAACGCCGGCAGGTCGGTGGCGGTGATCGAGCCCTTGGAGACGGCGAACAGCACCCCGCCCAGCCCGGCGATCGCCGACGCCAGCGCGAACAGCATGATCTTGGTACGGGGCGCCGACAGCCCGGACGTCGTGGCGGCGGCGGGGGCCGACCTGACCGCGAGGATCGCCCGCCCGGAGGCCGACCTTTCGAGGTTCCGTACGAGCAGGGCGACCGCCCCGATCAGCACGAGCAGCACCACCACCCGCACCCGGGGATCCGAGGTGTCCGCGAAGCCGAGCCCCAGCGCGGGCACCGGCCACCCGATGGTCCCGTTGCTGAACGCGTCCACCTGGAACAGCACCTGGTCGGCCAGCAGCGCCATGGCCAGCGTGGCCAGCGTCAGCACCCGCCCGCCCAGCCGCAGCGCGGGCAGCGCCACCAGCATCCCCACGGCGGCGGCCGCCAGCACGCCCAGCACGATCGCCACGAAGAACGGCAGCCCGGACGAGAACGCCCATCCGCAGGTCAGCGCCGCCATCGAGGCGAAGGCGGCCTGGGCCAGGTTGACCATGCCGCCGATGCCGGTCACCACCACGAACGAGCAGAAGATCAGCGCCAGCACCAGCCCCTGCGCGGCCACTCCCACGTAGTACTCGGACGCGAGGAAGGTGAACCCGAGCAGCGCGGCCAGGGCGAGCGCCCACGGCATCCTGCGGCGCCACGGCGGCAGCCCCGCCAGGTGGTCGGGCGGGGGCGCGTCCTCGGCCGCGCTGCCCGCGACCCGCTCGCGCGACCTGTTCAGCAGGACGAGCCCGGCGAACAGCAGGATCACCGGCACGGCCGTGCGCAGCCCGGTGACCTCTTCGAGGAAGTCGGTGTATCCGGCGACCAGGTTCTGGACCACGCCGAGCGCGAGCCCGGCCGCGAACGTCCACGGGATCGAGCGCAGCCGCCCGAACACCGCCGCCGTCGCCGAGGCGAACAGCAGCACCGTGTACGCCGTCGCGTCCAGCCCCAGCACGGACACGGCCAGCACGCCGGCGAGCCCGGCGAGTCCCGAGCCGAGCATCCAGGCCAGCGCCGAGGTGGCGTCCGCGTCGATGCCCCGGAGCGTGGCCAGGCGGCGCCGGTCCACGGCGGCCCGCATGCGCAGCCCGTACGGGGAGTGCCGCATGAACGCCCACAGCCCGGCCGCCGCCACCGCCGAGAAGCCGAACGTGATGAGCTGGTCGGTGTCCAGCCGGGCCCCGAGCACCTCGAAGGAGAGCGCCGGATGCGGGCCGACGCCGCGCGGCAGCGAGGTCGCGTCCGCGCTCGGCAGCCCGGCCAGGTCCACGACCAGCAGGCCCAGCGCGGGCAGCGCGATCGTCAGGCCGATCGTGGCGACGATCTGCGCGGTCTCGCCCGCCTGCGCGAGCCCGCCGAACATGGTCCTGTGCAGCACGTATCCGAGCGCGGGCGCGAACAGCGCCACCGACACCAGGGCCGACAGCCACGCGGGCAGCCCGGCCGCCTGGTTGAGCTCGTAGAACAGCAGGGCGGACAGGAATCCGACGGCGCCGTGGGCGAAGTTGAACACCCCGGTCGCCGCGTACGACAGCGTCAGGCCCGACCCCATGACGGCGAAGATCGCCCCGGTGACCAGGCCGCTGAGCACGTATCCCAGGATCATTTGAGCGGCACGTTGTCGAAGCACTTCATGCTCTTGGCCACCTGGAAGGCGCCTTTCTCCAGCTTGACCAGCGCGCCGCAGCCGTTCGGCTCGCTGTGGTCCTTGGGGTACTGGATCCTGCCGAACCCGGCGTTCTCGTAGAGGTAGTCGCCGTTGCCGACGGCCAGGAACTTCTCGCGGGTGAGGTCCTTGCCGGCCTTGCCGAGCATGTCGAGGAAGATGTCGGCGGCCCAGTAGCCGATCGCCATGTGCTGGGTGGGCACGGCGCCCGGCGCGACCTTCTCGACGTCCTGCTTGAACCGGGCGATCTCGGGGGCGGTGGACTCGAACGGCTCGAACATCGGCGCCGCGATCACGCCCTCCAGGGCCTGCGCGCTGGCCTGGTCCTTGAGGATGGCGGCGTCGTAGCTGGTCGCGTCGGTGAGCACGCCCTTGTAGCCGGCCCGCTTGAGCGCCGAATAGAGGCCGACGTTGAACTTGGTGCCCGCGATCACGGAGACCACGACGTCGGGGGCCTTGCCGCCGTTCGAGGTCATGATCTTGTTGACGTACGGGAGCCAGTCAGGGGGTGGCGCGGCGGCCGGGAGGCCGGAGTTCACGCCGACCAGCTTGAATCCGGCGGCGGTGAACGACTGGGAGATGGTGGTGCCGCCGTACTTGCTGCCGCTGGAGTCGGAGGTCTGGACGTACACGCTCTTGCCCTCGGCGCCGCCGAGCAGGTCGGCCAGTTGCCTGCCCCACCACGTCTGGGAGCCCGCCCCCTGCTTGGGCGCCAGGCAGCCGTTGTAGCCGAAGCCGGTCTTCGTGCCGCACCACTGCGGGCCCGTCGCCCAGCCGAACCAGGGCACGCCCTGCTGCTCCAGGAAGGCGGCGCCGCCGAAGTTCGGGGCGTGCACGGGGACGAGGGCGAAGACCTGGTCCTTCTGCACGAGCTTCTTGGCGGCCGCGTCTCCCTTGGCCGCGTCCTGGCCGTCGTCCTCCGCCCCGATGAACTCGATCTTCCGCCCGTTCACGCCGCCCTCGGCGTTGGCCCGCTCGAACCTGGCCTTCGCCCCGATCTCGGCGTCCTTGGTCGAGTAGCCGCTGGCGCTCGTCTTGGTCAGCACGCCGCCGACCTTGACCGTCGTGTCGGTCACGCCGGGCGCCGCCGAGCCGACCGGGCTCTTCTGCTGGGCCGCGCACCCGGAGACGAGCAGTGTTGTTACCGTGAGTGCCGCCGCGACCCGCCGTACCATCCTGGCCTCCCGCGATTTGGCCTAGCGCTCGCTTGGTTTTGCGCCGAGCGTAAATTCGCCCAGGGAGGGTGTCAACCGGGGGTGACCGAGCAACCGCTTGCTCGCAATCGCGAGACCGGGTTACCGTGTGGCGCATGCTGATGCGCGCGGCCGTCCTGACCGGCTTCCACGCCCCCATGGAGATCCGCGAGGTGGAGATCGCCGATCCGGGTCCGGGCGAGGTCCGCGTGCGGATCAAGGCGTCGGGCGTGTGCGGCTCCGACCTCAAGGCCATCGACGGCAAGAGCCCGGTGGTCGGCAAACTGCCGTTCATCCTCGGGCACGAGAGCGCCGGAGTGGTGGAGAGCGTCGGCGCGGGCGTCACCGGCGTCCGGCCCGGCGACCACGTCATCGTCTCGATGAACGGCCCCTGCGGGCGGTGCCGCCACTGCGGGGCGGGCCGGTTCCACCTGTGCTCGGGCCCTGCCAGGCTGCAGACGATCATGGGTGGCGCGCCCAGGATCACCCTGGACGGGCAGGAGACGCGCCGGTTCATCGGCATCGGCTCGTTCGCCGAGTACGCGGTCGTCGCCGAGGCCATGTGCGTGAAAATCGCGAAAAACGCGCCTCTGGATGCCATGTGCCTGCTGGCCTGCGGGGTCGTCACCGGCGTCGGCGCGGTCCTGAACGTCGCCGAGGTCCCGCCCGGCGCGGGCGTCCTCGTCGTCGGCTGCGGCGGCGTCGGCCTCAACGTCATCCAGGGCGCGGTGCTGGCGGGCGCCACCACGATCATCGCCGCCGACGTGGCCGAGCAGAAGCTCAAGCTGGCCGGGCGCTTCGGCGCCACCCACACGATCGTGGCCGACGACCTGCCACGGCAGGTGGACGAGCTGGTGAAGGGCGGCGTCGACTACGCCTTCGACGCGACAGGCGCACCCGGCGTCCTGTCCAAGGCCTTCGCCGCGACCCGGTCCGGCGGCACCACGGTCATGGTCGGCAGCCCGCCCCAGGGCCAGGCCGTGGAGGTGGACCCCGGCCTGCTGTTCGCCTCCCGCCGCCTCATGGGCACCCAGGGCGGCGACGCCGCGCCCCACCGCGACCTGCCCATGCTGGCCGAGCAGTACCTGCGGGGCCGCCTCGACCTCGACGGCCTCATCTCCGAGCGCCTGCCGCTCGACCGGATCAACGACGCCGTGGCGCACGTACGGGAGGGCTCGGTGGCGCGTACCGTCATCACCTTCTGAAATACGAACACCCGGCGTCACCGCACTCTTACCCTGTGTGTCATGACGGAGAGAAGACTCAGGGTGCGCGTCCGGCGGGCCGCCATGGCCACGGTTCTGACGGCTCTGGCCATGACCGGCCCGGAGCCCGCCGGCGCCAAGGGCGTGTACGACTTCGGCACCGAGGGCGTGGTCATCTGGAGCGACCCGCGAAGGGACGCCGTACTCGTCGGCTTCGGCTACCCGGGCCAGGGCTTCGAGTCGGACCGGTCGGAGGAGCACGGCTTCTTCCAGTGCGACGACTACTTCGACAGCATCCTGTGGCACCACGGCCGCAACACGGCCACCGGCATCGTCGGCTGGGTCCCCGCCTGCAACCTCGCCGACGCCGACTAGACCCCCAGCTTGACCGGCTCGGGCCGCTCGGGCGCGGGCCGCTCCTCCTCCTCGTGACCCTCCACCGAGAGGTTCGGCAGGAGGCGGTCCAGCCAGCGCGGGCACCACCAGTTGAGCCGCCCGAGCAGGACCATCGTCGCCGGCACCAGGAACCCCCTGATGATCGTGGCGTCCACCGCGATGGCCACCGCCAGCCCCACCCCGAACGTCTTCACCATCGGGTCCGGGTACGCGATGAACGCCACGAACACGGCCACCATGATCAGCGCCGCCGACGTGATGACCCGGCCCGTCGAGCCGAGCCCCTCCGCCACCGCCCGCGTGTTGTCCCCGTGCCGCAGGTACGCCTGCCGCACCGCCGTCAGCAGGAACACCTCGTAGTCCATCGACAGCCCGAACAGCACCGCGAACAGCATCAGCGGCACGAAGCTCTCGATCGGCACCGAGAAGAAGACCGTCTCCAGGTACGAGGAGCTGGCCGGGGCGTCCATGCCCACGAGGCGGCTGCCCAGGCCGATCGAGAACACCAGGGCGAGCGCGCCGAAGGCGGCGCCGAGCGAGATCAGGTTCATCACCGCGGCCTTCACCGCGACGACGGGCGCGCGGAAGGCGAACAGCAGGAGCAGGGCGCTCAGCAGCACCACCACGCCGATGACCAGCGGGGTTCGCTCGGACATCCGGGTGCCCGCGTCGGTCATGGCCGCCACCTTGCCGCCGACGTGCACGCTCACCCCTGGCGGCGCGATGGCCCTGATGTCCTTGACCACGTCGGACGCCCGCGGGTCGCTGGGCTTGTACTCGGTGACGACCTGGAGCAGGACCGAGCGGCCCGAGGAGTTGACCTTGGGGGTGGCCACGTGCGCGACGCCGTCGACGTCGCCGACCTCGCGGGCGAGCTGGTCGACGACCGGGTCCTTCTGGTCGGCCACCTTGGCGGGCAGTTCGGCGACCACGAGCAGCGGACCGTTGATCCCGTCGCCGAAGCCGGCGGCCATCAGCTCGTAGGCCCGCCTGGGCTCCGAGCCCTTGGTGCCGTACCCGTCGTCGAGCGGGCCGAGCTTCAAGGCCAGCGCCGGCGCGGCCAGCAGGCCCAGCGCCAGCACGCTGCCGAACAGCACCTGCCACGGCCGGCGCGCCACCCAGGACCCCAGGCCGGCCCATCCGGACCCGGACGAACCGCCGCCGCGCAGGAACGGCACCTTGAGCGCGTTGATCCGGTGGCCGAGCACCCCGAGCAGGGCGGGGACGAGGGTGACCGAGGTCAGCACGGCGGTGACGACCGAGATGCCGGTGACCCAGCCGAGCGTCGCCAGCAGCGGGAACCCGCCCAGCATGAGCGCGCTCAGCGCGATGATCACCGTGCCGCCCGCGAACACCACGGCCCCGCCCGAACTCGCCACGGTCCGCCGTACGGACTCCACCACCGGCACCCCGTCGGCCAGCAGCCGCCGGTGCCTGGACAGCAGGAACAGCGCGTAGTCGATGCCCACGCCCAGCCCGATCATCGTGGCCATGATGCCCGCCTGCTTGGGCATGTCCAGCACGTGCCCGAGCAGCCCGATCACGCCGAGCCCCGTGGCGACGCTGACCAGCGCCGTGAAGATCGGCACCAGCGCGGCCGCCAGCGTCCCGAACGCGAACACCAGCACCAGCAGCGCGCACACCACGCCGATGATCTCGCTGGGCCCGGTCTTGATGTCCTTGTCGGCGGGGGTGGAGCTGTCGGCCGCCACCACCTCGATCCCGGCGGCCCGCGCCGGGTCGGCCGCCTTCGACAGCGCCCGCGTGTTCTCGGCGACCTTGGTGCCGTCGTGGCCCTGCAGGCGGATGGCGATGAGCCCGATCTGCAGGCTGGCGGAGATGCCACCGCGCCTGAACGGGGTGTCCACCCCGACGACGTGCGGCATCGTGCGCAGGCCCGCCAGGACGTCTTCGACGGCCTTCTTGCGCGACTTCTCGACGAGCGGCCCGCCCGCGGAGTAGAGGACGAGCTGCACCGTCCCGCCGGTGTCGTACCCCGGCCCGAAGCCGGTCTTCATCAGGTCGTGCGCCCGCTGCGCGTCGGTGCCGGGAATCGTCGCGTCGTTGCTGACCGGGCTGCCGAGCACGAGGCTCCCGCCCATCAGCGCGGCCGCCACGACCACCCACAACGCCAGCACCAACCGCCCGTGCCGCGCGCACCAGCCGCCCAGCCGCCCAAGAAACCGCGTCATCGCCCAAGTCCCTTTCGACGGCCGTCCTGTACGGTCGTACAGGACTACGATAAAGCAGGAAATATCCGGAGGGGATGCATCGCATGGAAATGAGATGATGACCACACCCGACGACACCCGGACCCGGATCCTGGCCGCGGCCAGAGAGCTGTTCGCCGAACGCGGTTACGCGGGCACCTCGCTGGCCGACATCGCCGCGGCCGTGGGCCTGACCAAGACCGCCGTCGCCTACCACTTCCACCCGAAGGACCGCCTGGCCTCCGAGTTACTCGCCCCGGCGGGGGACGACATGCTGGCGCTGCTCGGGACCGACTTCCCGAGCAGGGAGGCGTTCGTCGACGCGCTGGTGACCTTCGCGGTCCGCTACCGCTCGGTGATCCGCCTGTTCATGGAGGACCTGGCCGCCGAGGACCCCGGCGCGCCGGAGTCGGAGCGCGCGACGGTCAGGACGTTCAGGGACGAGATCTTCGGCAGGCTCGTGGGCGACGACCCCGACCCGGAGACCAGGCTGAAGAGCTGGGCCCTGCTCGGCGCGCTGCAGTGGGGCGCGGTCAGGACCATGGACCTGCCGGAGGAGCAGGTCCGCGAGGTGCTGCTGGAGGCCTGCCGGGCTTTCTAGAGACCCAGCACCTCCCGTTCGACGCGGTCGAGCGCGAGGCGTACGGCGCCCAGCGCCACACCCTCGTCCCCGAACGTGGAGGCCACCACCTCCGGCACGCTCACGCACAGCTCGGCCAGGTGCCGGCGGAGCGGTTCGAGCAGCACGTCGCCGGCCTGCGAGTGACCGCCGCCCAGCACCAGCAGGTCGGGGTCGATGGCCAGCGCGAGCGCCGAGGCGCCGATCGCGAGGTTCTCGGCGTAGCGGTCGACCCGCCGCGCCGCGTCGCGGTCGCCCGCCAGAGCCGCCTCGAACACCTCGGCCGCCGAGGCGTCCTTGACCAGCTCGCGGGCCGCGTCCTCCCAGCCGACCTGGCGCAGCGTGCCGATCTCGCCGGCGGCGCCGTTGCGCCCCGGGTGCGGCCGCCCGCCGATGAGGATGCCCGCGCCCGCCCGGTGGCCGATGAGCACGTACACGACGTCGGAGGCGTGCTGCGCGCTGCCGCGCCAGTGCTCGGCGAGCGCGGCGAGGTTGGCGTCGTTGGCGGCCAGCCCCGTGCAGCCGAACCAGCGCCCGGCCAGCTCCGCCAGGTCCACGCCCGTCCAGCCGGGCAGCGTGATCGACAACGTCACCCGGCCGGTGCGGTCCACGATGCCCGGGGTGCCCGCCGCGACCGCCCACACCCGCGTGCGCGCGACGCCCGCGCCGTCCACGCACTTCAGTGCCGTACGCCGGGCCGCCTCCAGCCGTTCGTGAGCCGCGGCGTCGCCGGAGACGTCGGCCCGCTCCCAGGCGATCACCTCGCCATTGAGATCGGCCAGCGCGGCCACGATCCCGTCGCCCCCGACCTCCACGCCCACCACGTGGCCGGCGTCCGCGCGGAACCCGAACCGCCGCGCGGGCCGCCCCATCACGCCCTCGTCGGGCGGCACCTCCCTGACGTGGCCGCGCTCGCCCAGCTCGTCGAGCACCGCCTCCACCGTCTGCCTGGACAGCCCGGTGATGCGGCCGAGCCTGGTCAGCGTGGCCACGCCCTCGCGGCGCAGGGCCCTGAGCGTGACCTGGGTGTTCACCTTGCGCAGCAGGGACGCGTCACCTGGGCGAAGCTCGGTCAACTTATGAGACCTTCCCTCATAACTCCCCCGCGACTCCCCATTGACGAGCACCAGCCAGGATCCTAGCATCGGCCCGACATACGTGAACTGGTTACATATATGGAGGCGAAATGGTCACACTCGCCATCGTCGGCGCGGGTTCGCGGGGTTCCTCCTATGCCCGCCACGCCACCGGGAGCGGCCGGGCGCGGGTGGTCGCGGTGGCCGATCCGCTGGAGGCCCGCCGGGCCAGGTTCCCGGAGGCCGAGGCGTACGCGGACTGGCGCGAGCTGGCCGCGCTCCCCCGCCAGGCGGACGCGGTGATCATCGCGACCCAGGACAGGGACCACGTCGAGCCCGCGGTGCGCTTCGCCGAGCTGGGCTACGACATCCTGCTGGAGAAGCCGATGGCGGTCTCCGAGGACGACTGCCGGCGCATCGTCGCGGCCGCCGGACGGTCCGACGCCGTCTTCGCCGTCTGCCACGTGCTGCGGTACACGCCGTACACGCGGGCGCTGAAGGCGCTGCTGGACGAGGGCAGGATCGGCGAGATCGTCAGCATCCAGCACCTGGAGCCGGTCGGGTGGTGGCACCAGGCGCACTCGTACGTGCGGGGCAACTGGCGCCGCTCCGACGAGTCCACGTTCATGCTGCTGGCCAAGTCGAGCCACGACCTCGACTGGCTGGTGCACCTCACCGGCAGGCAGGTCACGCGCGTGTCGTCGTTCGGCGGGCTCAAGCACTTCCGCCCGGAGAACCGCCCGGAGGGCGCCGCCGACCGCTGCCTGGACTGCGCCGTCGAGGCGACGTGCCCGTACTCGGCCAAGCGCATCTACCTGCCGCTGGCCGGTCGCGCGCAGTGGCCGGTCTCGGTGCTCACCGACGACGTCTCCGAGGCCGGCGTGCTGGCGGCGCTGCGGACGGGCCCGTACGGCAGGTGCGTGTACGCCTGCGACAACGACGTGGTCGACCACCAGGTCGTGAACATGGAGTTCGAGGGCGGCACGACCGCGTCGTTCACCATGACCGCCTTCACCCCCTCCCTCCACCGGCAGACCCGGATCTTCGGCACCCGGGGCTGGATCGAGGGCGACGGCGACCGCCTGACCGTCTTCGACTTCGTCACCGGCCGCGAGGAGACCGTCGACACCCGCCCCACCGGGGACGCGACGGCCCGGGGCGGCCACGGGGGCGGTGACGAGGCACTGGTCGACGCGTTCCTGACAGCGGTCGCCACCCGGGACCGCTCCTCCATCCTCTCCTCGCCGGGCGAGAGCCTGCACAGCCATCTCATCGCCTGGGCCGCCGAGAGGTCGCGGCTGCATGGCCAGACCGTCACCGTTCCTGAGGACTGAGCGTGAGTCGTCACTCCTCCGAGGTCGGGCCGGTGGTGGGGGTCTCCCCGGGCTCACCCGGGTCCGGGCCCGACTGGCCGGCCAGGCCGAAGGCGATCTCGATCGCGCTGCCCGGCCTGGCGCAGGTGCCGGGCTGGAGGCTCTGGTCGAGGACCGTGCCCACCCGCGACTCGTCGTCCACGACCTGGCCCTTCGTCCGCACCGTGAACCCGGCCGCGGCCAGCGCCGCCCGCCCGTCCTCCAGCGCCTGGCCGACGACCGACGGGACCGTGGCGCCGTTGCGCGCGACCGTGAGCGCCACCGGGGTGCCGCCCGTGACGCGCCCGCCCGCCTTGGGCCGCGTGGAGAGCACCTGCCCGTCCGGCCGGTCGATGCAGGAACGGGTGACGGCGCCCACCGCCAGGCCCGCGTCGGTGAGTGCGCTCTCCGCGGCCTTGCGCTGCAGGCCCGTGACCGCGGGCACGGGCACCCCGGCCGACACCTCCAGCGAGACCTTGCTGCCCCTGGTCACCAGCATGCCCGGGGCGGGCTGGGCGCTGAGGACCTGGCCGATCCGCTTCGGCGAGTCGAGCTGGGTGACGGTGCCGAGCACCAGCCCGGCCTGTTTGATCGCCTTCGTGGCCGCGCCCTTGTCCATACCCGCCAGGGCCGGGACAGGGACCGCGGCGGGGCGCACCGCCGACGGCGGCGGCGTCGTGGGCCCGCGCGCCTCCAGCGTCCCCGTGGTCTTGAGCGGGACCTTCTGCGCGGTCGTCCTGTCCGCCGGAGGCCGGGACTTCACCGGATCCGACTGCGGGGGGACCGACGGGCCGGCCCCCTGCGGCGCCTGGGGCCGCTCGGCCGTGTTCGCCGTGGGTATGTGGGCGGTGAGCAGCACGGCGGCCGTCACCAGCAGGGCCGCGCAGACCGCGATCGCGGCCCTGGGCCAGGCGACCCTGGGCACCCCCGCCGGTGATGGATCGTTCCCCGGCCCGGAGCCCGCGGGTAACGACGCGGGCGCGGACACGCTCCCTTCCGTGGGCGTGGACGCTCCGGTCTCCTCCGTGGACGCGGACGCGCCGGCGCGGGAGTCGGGCAGCAGGTAGCCGCCGGCCACCCCCGTGGCCTCCGGCTCGGCCATCGGCTCCCGCTCCGACGAGCGCTGCCCGGGCACCAGCGGCGGCACCCGCAGGATGCGGGCCGGCGGCGAGCTCAGCACCTCCGACGGCACCTCCGACTCCCCCAGCAGCTCGAACAGCAGGTCCCTGCTGGTGGGCCGGTTGCGCGCGTCCTTGTCCAGGCACGCCTCCACGAGGGCCCGCAGCCGCCCGTCCAGGCGTCCCAGCTCGGGCGGCGCGGTCAGGATGCGGTGCAGCACCGGCGCGACCGAGTCCTGCCCGAACGGCGCGGTGGCGTTGGCCGCGAAGCACATCGTCGCGCCCCACGAGAACACGTCCGCGGCCCCCGTGACGGCCGACGCCGTGATCTGCTCGGGCGCCATGTAGGCGGGCGTGCCCACCCCGCGCCCGCTCACCGTGGCCGCCGCGTCCAGCGCCTTGGCCAGGCCGAAGTCGATGACGCGCGGCCCGTCGGAGCCGAGCAGCACGTTCTGCGGCTTGAAGTCGCGGTGCACGATCCCGGCCCGGTGGATGGCCGTGAGCGCGGTCACCGTGCTGACCGCCAGCCGCTCCAGCGCCCCGCCCCGCCGCGGCCCGGTGAGCGCGACCTCCCTGTGCAGCGACGGCCCGTCGACATATTCGCTGACGATGTACGGACGCCCCTCGTCGAACCCGGCGTCGATCACCTGGGCGGTGCAGAACCTCGCCACGTGCTTGGCCAGCTCGACTTCCCGCAGGAATGCCGCCCGCTCGTCACCCACGGGTCCGTGCAGCAGTTTGACCGCGTAGGTCTCCCCGCTCCTCCAGCCCAGGAAGACCGCGCCTTGACCACCTTCACCCAGCCGCCCGGACAGCTCGTACTGTCCGAGTCGCTGCGGGTCCCCCGTTCTGAGCGGCTGCGCCGTCGGCACGGGCGTCTCCCCTCGCCGCCACCCTCGCCTGCTTTCTACTGAAAGCAACGGGCCGCCCCGAGTCAACTGTGGTCAGGGCATCGCCGCCTGACCGTGACACAGCTGGTCAGGATGCGCGGGTGACCGTGCCCGAATAGGTCACCTCGTCCTTACCTTCGCGCGTCACCTTGATGTCCATCTGGTTCGACGCCGACGTCGGGATCATCCGCAATGTCCCCGGATAGCATTCGTCGCCCGTGACCCGGTCGAGGGTGAAGACCATCCCGCTCCCCTGCCGCAGGAGCCGTCCCGAGCAGTGCAGGTCCGATCCCCACAGCATGGCCCCGCCGTCGTTGTCGGGGCCCAGGCGCAGCTCGACGGGGAAGACCCGCTGGGCGGTGAAGTGCTCGGCCGAGCCCGTCCACGTCCCGACCAGCCCCGGCTCCTGGGCGCCGCGCAGCCAGAACACGAACCCGGCCACCGCCATGGCCACTCCCGCCGCGGCCACGCCCACCTGCCAGGCTTTCACCCGCCTGCGGGGCGGGGGCTCGGGAGCGGTGTCGCGGCTGACGGCGGGGAAGCTCGTGGTGGGGTCGGGGTCGTGGATGCGCCCCGGCTCGGCGCTGGGCGGCGCGGTCTCCATGACCAGCCGGAGCCCGGCGGTGCTCAGCTCGCGATCCGCGAACGTCCTGCCGGACCCGGTGACGGGCGAGGCACCGGACGGGCCGACGGCGGCCTGCGCGCCCGAGGACAGCACGTCGCCGCCCCCGGCCGCCTGTCCCAGCAGCCGCCGCAGCACCTCCTCAGCGTCCGGCCGCTCTCCCGGCTCCGGCGCCAGGCAGGCCGCCACGATCTCCCGCAGCCGCCCGGTCAGCGGCCCGAGGTCCGCCTTCCCGTACAGGATCCTGGCCAGGACCTCCTGGTAGGTGTCCGCCGTGTACGCGTGCCGCCCCGTGGCCGTGTACGCGACCGTCAGCCCCCACGCCCACAGGTCGGCGGGCGGCCCGGCGGGCTCGCCCTTGATGCGCTCGGGCGACAGGTACGCCGGGGTGCCGACCGGCATCGCGTTGGTGGTGGCCGCCGTGTCCATGAGCCGGGACACCCCGAAGTCGATCACCCGCGGCCCGTCGAGCCCGAGCAGCACGTTGCCCGGCTTGAAGTCCCGGTGGACCACCCCGGCCCGGTGGATGGCCCCGAGCGCGGTGGCGGTGCCGATGGCCAGGCGTTCGAGCGACCCGCCCAGGCGCGGCCCCTTGGCGACCACGTGCTCCAGGAGCGAGGGGCCCTCGACGTACTCGCTGACCAGGTAGGGCCGGTCGCCCTCGAGATCGGCGTCGATCAGCTGCGCCGTGCAGAACGCGGCCACCCTGCGGACCGCCTCGACCTCTCCCAGGAACCTGCGCCGCACGTCGGGGTCGCCCGACAGGCTCGCGTGCAGCAGCTTGATCGCGACCTGGGCGCCCTGCTCGGAGTGGCCGAGGTAGACGACGCCCTGTCCGCCCTGGCCGAGCCTGCGCGACAGGCGGTACGATCCCAGCTGTCGCGGATCATCGGCTCGGAGTGCGGACATATCTCCTGATTATGCCGGGCAATCGATCAGTCGCGCATAATCATCAAGGATCGGCAACACCGTATCCGCAGGGGCGCTGGGCAAGGTGGCCACCGCCTCCTCGATGCCGAGCCCGGCGAAATAGTCGAGCTTCTCCTCCGTCGGCAGCGTCCCGAACGGGATCACCTTGGCCATCGGCCGCCCGGCCTTGTCGCACGCCTCGCGGAGCATCGGCAGCGCCGACCTGATCCCCTTGCCGCCGATCGGCATCCAGCCCTCGGCGTACTCGGCGACGTGGGCGAACAGCTTGGGCCCCGCCGCGCCGCCCACGTACACCGGCGGGTCCTGGACCGGCTTGGGCCAGGACCAGGACGGCTCGAACCCGTCGAACGAGGCCACCTCGTCCCGCCACAGCGCCCGCATGGCGAGCATGTTCCGCATGGCCACCTCGCGGCGGCGCGCGTACGGGACGCCGTGGTTCTCGATCTCCTCGACGTTCCAGCCGAAGCCGACCCCGACCACGACACGCCCGCCCGAGAGGTGGTCGAGCGTGGCGATGGCCTTCGCGGTCACGATGGGGTCGCGCTGGGCGGCGAGCAGGATGCCGGTGCCGACGCGCAGCCGGCGCGTCGCGGCGGCGGCGAAGGACAGGGCGACGAGCGGGTCGAGCGTGCGCTTGTACTCCTCGGGCAGGACGTCCTGCCCCGCCGCGGGAGGGGTGCGGCGCGAGACCGGGATGTGGGTGTGCTCGGGCACGTAGAGGGAGTCGAAGCCGCGCTCCTCCGCAGCTCGGGCGAGGTCCTGGACCGGCATGGCCAGATCCGTGGTGAACATCGTGACCCCGAGTCTCATGGGACCTCCTCCTAGTTAACCAAGCGATTGCTCGGTTAAGATTTCCAGAGTACCTTGCAGAAGACCATTCCGCGGAAAGAGGTCCCCGGTGAAGTTTTCTATCTTCCTGAATCCGCAGATTCCCGGCTCCGGGTACGCGGCCGAGGAGAACGCCAAGGCCAAACGCCCGATCGGGCGCGACACGGAGTCGTACCAGAAGCTGCTGCACGAGGTGCGGGAGATAGCCGTGCACGCCGATCAGCTCGGGTTCGACGCGCTCATGATGACCGAGCACCACTTCCACTCCGAAGGCATGGAGTTCTCGGTCAACCCGCTGATGTTCCTCACCGACCTCGCCGCAAGGACCGAGCGGATCCTGCTCGCGCCGCTCGGCCTGGTGCTGCCCGCCTGGGACCCGATCAGAGCCGCCGAGGACGTGGCGCTGCTCGACCAGTTCTCCAAGGGACGGCTGCGGCTCGGCGTGGCGCGCGGCTACCAGAACCGGTGGATGAACGTGCTGGGCCAGCGCTGGCACGCCGCCGCCGCGCGCTCCGACGGGTCGGCCTCCGACACGCGGAACTTCGACGTCTTCGGCGAGGTGCTGAAGATCATGAAGATGGCGTGGACGCAGGAGACGCTGCGCTACAAGTCGGACGTGCTGGACTACCAGGTGCCGTATCCGTTCGAGGGCATCGAGGGATGGCCCGCGCTGGAGTGGACCCAGACGTTCGGCGCGCCGGGCGAGCTCTCCGAGGACGGCAAGGTGCAGGCCGTCTCGGTCTGCCCCAGGCCGTACCAGAACCCGCACCCCGAGCTGTGGCAGCCGTTCACGATCTCGGACCGGTCGGTCATCAGGGCCGCCCAGGAGGACATCCTGCCGTGGATGTTCACCCCCAATCCCGACGACCACGCCGCGAAGGCCAAGCTCTACCAGGAGGAGTCGGCCAAGCAGGGCCGCGAGTACAAGCTGGGCGAGCACACCGGCATCCTCAAGATCGTCGGCATCGCGGACACCACCGAGGAGGCCATCAACACCTTCGGCCGCAGCATCCCCAAGGACTTCGCCGCCTTCTTCGGCCCGTTCGGCTACCTGGAGGTGCTGCGCAAGAAGGAGGACGAGAAGCACAAGCCCATCTCCCCCGAGAAGGGCGACGCCAAGCGGATGAACGACGTGGAGATGGCGCTGTTCGGCACGCCGGACGACGTCAAGCGCGGGATCCAGCGGATGCTCGACCGCATGCCCGACCTGGAGTGGTTCGGGCTCTACATGCAGGGACAGCAGGGCGTGCTGCCGCTGGACACGGTCAAGCGGAACCTGGAGCTGTTCGCCACCAAGGTTATCCCGGAGTTCCAATGAAATTCTGGCTGGGGGCCTCGTTCGTCGACACCGACCAGTTCCTGGAGCTGGCGCGGGCGGCCGAGCGGTGCGGGTTCGACACGCTCACGCTGTCGGACCACCTGTTCTACGCCGACTTCGCCTCGCCGTACCCGTACTCGCGGTCCGGACGGCCGCGCTGGGACGCGCGTACGCACTGGCCGGACGTGTGGGTGACGATCGGCGCCATGGCGGCGGTGACCACGACCCTGCGTTTCTCCCCGAACGTCTACATCGCGCCCGCCCGCGACCTGTTCACCGTGGCCAAGCAGGTGTCCACGGCGGCGGTGCTGTCGAGGGACCGCGTGACGTTCGGGGTCGGGGTGGGCTGGTGCAAGGAGGAGTTCGTCGGCACCGGGCAGGACTTCCACACGCGGGGACGGCGGCTGGACGCGATGCTCCCGACGCTGCGCTCGCTCTGGGCCGGCGAGACGGTCGCCCTGGACGGCCTGCCCGAGCTGTCGATCTCGCCCACCCCCGACCGGCCGATCCCCGTCTACGTGGGCGGCGACAGCGACGCGGCCCTGCGCCGGGCCGCCCGGCTGGGTGACGGCTGGATCGGCAACCGGATCTACACGGAGGAACAGTTCGACGTGGTGCTGGCCACGCTCCGCGGCCACCTCGACGAGAGCGGCCGGAGCGAGCCCCTCGACATCATCGCGCCGCTCGCGGTGATGCCGGACGCCGACACCTACCGCCGCTTCGCCGCCAAGGGCGTCACCGGGACCATGGCGGCGCCGTGGTGGCTGGCCACCCCGGAGGAGAAGGCCAGGTACGGCGAGGGGACGCTGGAGCTCAAGATCGCCACCATGGAGCGCTTCGCCGAGGAGGTCATCGCCAAGCTCTGACGTCACCGAGGCCGCAGGCCCAGCTCCTCCAGGGCCTCGGCCAGGCCCTTCGGCGACTCCGTCACCGCGCCGATGCGGGCCAGGGCGGCCAGGCCGAGATAGCCGCCGTACGCGGTCAGCGCCCGCCGGGCCGCCTCGTCCGGCGGCTGGCCGACCTCCTCCAGGACGGCTCGCATGAACGCCAGCCGCCGCTCGCTCACCCGCCGCACCACCGGGCCCACCACCGGGTCGTCGGCCTCGCTGATCAGCCGGAACGAGACGGCGGCGTCACGCCCGTCGCCGAAGGCCCACTCCAGCAGCGTCCGCATGCGCTCGGCCGGATCGGGCACCGGCTCCAGCCGGGCGATGATCTCCTCGGTGCCGGCCTCCCACCGCCGCAGCGCCGCCTCGACCAGCGCCTGGCGGTTGGGGAAGTGCCAGTAGAAGCTGCCCTTCGAGACGCCGAGCCGCACCGCCACCGGCTCCACGGCCACGGCGGCCAGCCCACCCTCCGCCAGGGCCTCCAGCGCGGCCCGCGCCCAGTCGTCCGCGTTCAACCGACCCACCCTCCCATCCTTCCATACGCCACCGTATAGTCAGACCATACGCATCCGTATGGAAAGAGGTGGCCCCCATGCCCACGCTCACGGACCGGTTCATCCCGCGGCCCGACGCCTCCGAGCGGCACTCCATCGTGATCAACGCCTCCCGCGAGCGCGTCTGGGCCGCCGTCGCGGACCCGGGCTCGTTCGACCTGCGGGCCGTCGTGGCCGTCCGCAACCTGGCCGCGCGCCTCAGCGGCGGCCGGCCGCACCGGAGCGCGCCCCGCTTCACGCCGCTCGGCGAGGACCCGGGGCACGAGCTGGTCATGGGGCTCATCGGGCAGTGGTGGCGCCTCGGGCACGCCGAGAAGAGCGGCACGATCTCCGGCGCCGCCGACTTCCACGCGTTCGACCGTCCCGGCTACGCCAAGGGCACGCTGAGCTTCCGGCTGGACGAGGCGGGCGAGGGGCGGATCAGGCTCGTCACGGAGACCCGCGTGGTGGCCACGAGCGAGGACGCGCGGCGCGCGTTCCTGCGGTACTGGATGGCGATCCGGCTGGGCAGCGGCCTGATCCGCCGCGTCATGCTCGCCACCCTCCGCGCCCGCGCCACCCGGCCTCTCTAGGCGCCCGGCCCCTCCTCGGCGAGGTTCTCCAGGATCCGCCGCAGCATGTCGGTGACCTGCGCGACCTCCTCCGGCGAGAACCCCGCGAACACCTGGTGGCTGATCCTCCCGAAGATCGGCGGCAGGCTGGGCACCAGCGCCCGCCCCTCGTCCGTCAGCTCGATGACGATCGAGCGCCGGTCCTCGGGATGCCGCTCCCGCCGCAGCAGCCCCTTGGCCTCCAGCCGGTCGAGCAGCCTGGTCATCCCGGCCGTGTCCGTGCCGAGCCGGCGTTTCAGCAGGCTGGGCGTGCCGCCGCCGCGCGAGGCGTGCAGCAGCAGCGCGGCCTGCTGCGCCGTGAGCCCGAGGGGCGCCAGGCGCCGCTCGGTCTCGGTGTTCAGCTCCCTGCCCACCTGCACGAGCAGCGACCCTCCCCCCAGCACCAGCTCGAACGTCGACTGCGGCGCACGGTTCTCGTTCATCTCCCGAGAATACCCCGCATGGACATTTACTGTCGCGACAGTTACAGTCGCGACATGACCGACACACACGTCTTGATCGTGGGAGGCGGAATCGCCGGATCTTGCCTTGCCCAGGGCCTGCGCCGGACGGGCCTCGCCGTCACCCTCTTCGAACGCGACCTCTCGGCCGCCCACCGCCCCCAGGGCTACCGCATCAGCCTCAAGGACACCGGCGCGCGGGCGCTGCGGGCCTGCCTGCCGGACCACCTGTTCGACCTGGCCGTGGCGACCTCCATCCGCCCGGCCACCCGCATGATCTTCATGGACGCCGGCCTGCGGCCCAAGTTCGCCAAGGACATCCCCGAGCAGCGGCCGGGCATCGACGGGCTGGGCGTCAACCGGCTCACGCTCCGCGAGATCCTCCTGGCCGAGCCGGCGGGCGAGGTCCGGTTCGGCATGGACTACCAGCGGTACGAGCGGCTCGACTGCGGCCGCGTGCGCGCCCACTTCGCGGGCGGCCACCAGGTGGACGGCGACCTGCTCGTGGGTGCGGAGGGCGTGGGCTCGCGGGTGCGGGCGCAGCTCCTGCCCGGCACCGTGGTGGACGACCTCGGCTGGACGCTGTACGGCCGCACGTGGATCACGCCCGAACTGCTGGCCGCCACGCCGCCCGAGCTGATCGACTCCTTCAACCGGATCACCGCCCCCGACGGCACGGCCGTCGCCGTCGCCACCTGCCGCCCGCTCACCCCCGTGCCCGAGGCCGTGGCCCGCCACGCTCCCGGCACGCGCCTGACGGAGATCCCCGGCTACTTCTCATGGACGATGACCGTGTCCGGCCCCCGGCCCGACGGCGTTTCCCCGGCCGGGCTGCACCGGCTGGCCATGGACACGATGCGGGACTGGCACGAGGGCGTGCGGCGCATCGTGCGCGAGGCCGACCCGGAGGCGACGTTTGTGCTGCAGCTCCATTCGGCACGGCGGGTGGAGCCCTGGGCCGAGCCCGCGGTCACGCTGGTCGGCGACGCCGTGCACAGCATGAGCCCCGGCCGGGGCGAGGGCGCCAACGTGGGCCTGCGGGACGCCCACCTGCTGAGCGAGCTGCTCGCGGCGGCCGCGGCCGAGGGGCAGCCTCTCGCCGGCGCCAAGGCCGCGTACGAGCGCCGCATGCTCGACTACGCCTTCACCGCCGTCGACGCCTCCCGCGACCACCCCTTCGCCCCCTTCCGCCGCCCGGCCGGCTGACCGGTCCCGTCGCGCGCCGTCCCGGGAGGAGGAGGGGCCGGGATGGGCGATAGCCTTCGTCCTGTGCTGGAAAGGATCTCAGCCACCCGTTACGTGACCCCGTTGCGTGAGGGTGGTTCGCTGCCCGGCGTCGTCGAGGCCGACGACCTGGGCACGTACGTGGTGAAGTTTCGCGAGGCGGGTCAGGGGCGGCGGGTGCTCGTCGCCGAGATCGTCGCGGCCGAGCTGGGCCGCAGGCTGGGGCTCAGGACCCCCGATCTCAAGCTCATCGACCTCGACCCGCAGATCGGCATCCGGGAGCCGGACGAAGAGGTGCAGGACCTGCTCAAGGCCAGCACCGGCCTCAACCTGGCGGTCGACTTCCTGCCGGGCGCGCTGGGGTTCGAGCCGCTGGCGTGGGCGGCGGACCCGGTGTTCGCGGCCAGGGTGGTGTGGTTCGACGGGCTCATCCACAACATCGACCGCAGCTGGCGCAACCCCAACATGCTGGTCTGGCACCGCGAGACCTGGCTGATCGACCACGGCGCGGCGCTCTGGTTCCACCACAACTGGCGCACGGCCGACCCCCAGCGGAAGTTCGACGCGGGCGACCACGTGCTCGCGCCCTTCGCCGGTGACGTCGAGGCCGCGGGCGACCAGCTGGCCGCGCGGATCACGCGGGAGCTGCTGGTGAGCGTGACCGCGATGGTGCCCGACGAGTGGCTGGACGGCGAGCCGGGGTTCGACGGCCCGGAGGCGGTGCGCGAGGCGTACGTCGATCATCTGATGGAGCGGGCGCACGGGCCGCGCGAGTGGCTCGTGCGCGGCGAGGCGAAGGCGCCGCGCGGCGGCCCGGGGTCGGTGGGCGGGTTCTGGCGGGGAGGAAGCCGGTGACCAGGGACGTCTACGAGTACGCGGTGATCCGCGTCATGCCCAAGGTCGAGCGCGGCGAGCTGATCAACGCGGGCGTGCTCCTCTACTGCCAGCCGCGCGGCTACCTGTGCGCGCGGGTTCAGCTCGACGCCGCCCGGCTGCGCGCCCTCGACCCGAACGCCGACCTCGACGAGGTACGCCGTGCGCTCAGCGCGTACGAGCTGGCCTGCGGTGAGCGGCCGGGACCGCTGGCCGAGGAGTCGCTCGGCGGCAGGTTCCGCTGGCTGACGGCGCCGCGCAGCACGATCATCCAGACCGGGCCCGTGCACGCGGGCCTCACCGCCGACCCCGACACCGAGCTGGCCAGGCTGTTCGACAAACTCGTCCGTATCTAGAAAAGGACGGACATGAAGGTGTCGACCTCCTGGAAGCCCACCTTGCGGTAGACGGCCCTGGCCGAGAGGTTGAAGTCGTTCACGTACAGCGTGACCACGGGGGCGAACAGGCTCCTCGCGGCCTCCACGACGGCGGCCATGCCGGCCACGGCATGGCCCTTCCCCCGCAGCTCGGGGGCGACCCAGACACCCTGGATCTGGCAGGCCTGCGGCGTGACGGCGCCGACCTCCGCCTTGAACACCACCCGGCCGTCGTCGATGCGCGCGTAGGAGCGGCCGATCCTGATCAGCTCGGCGACCCTGGTCCGGTAGAGCGCGCCGCCGTCGCCGAGGTTGGGCGAGACGCCGACTTCCTCGGTGAACATGGCCACGCAGGCGGGCAGCAGGATGTCGAACTCCTCCGGCCGCACCCGGCGTACGAGCGGATCGGCGGGCACCGGCGGCGTGCGCGAGGTGGCCATGACCGGCTGAGCCCAGCGGATGGCCCGCGCCCGGCCCCAGTGCGGCTCGAGACGCTCCCACAGCAGAGAGACGGCGTCGACCGGGCCCACGATGGAGGAGCAGCGGCGCCCCTGCTTGCGGGCACGGTCGGCGAAGGCGTGCACGGCCTCGGGGCCGGCGTTGACGGGCACCATGTTGGCCCCGGCGTAACAGAGTGACACAAGGCCGCCTCGCGCGCCGAACCCCCACATCTGCCCACCCAGCCTCGCCGGATTGAGTCCGACGGCCCGCACTCTGGAGGAGACGAAGACGTTCGCGACCGGGTCGGTGTCCAGCAGGGCTAGGACCTCGTCCCGGTCGCTGTCGTCGAGCACGCGCGACGCCGATGTACGCAGCATCACAAAGGTCACACTACGCGAAGGGGCACCGATTGGCTCAGTGGGTGACGGCCACGGTAATCCTTTCTTGACGTCAGTCAGAGCCCAAGGGTGCCGAGGATCCCGAGCAGTCCGGCCGGAGGGCTCACGGCGTCCGCCGTCATGTGGGTCGACGGGCGCGGCTCGGGCTGCGCGGCGCACTCCACGTCCCGCGGCGGCACCGTGCCGTCCCGCAGGTACGCGGCCAGGTGCTCGTCCACGCACTCGCTGCCCGTCAGCGACACGCCGTGGTTGCCGCCGGCGTCGATCACCATGCCCGTGCGGACGAAGTGCCTGCGCATCTCCAGGGCCCCCTTGAACGGCGTCGCGGCGTCGTCACGGGACTGGATGAGGAGCACCGGCGGCAGGTTCGACGAGCCCTGCACCTCGATCGGCGTCCCGCCCCGCACCGGCCAGAAGGCGCACGGGGCGTTGAACCAGGCGTTCGGCCAGGTCAGGAACGGCGCCCGGCGGTGCAGCCGGGTCATGTCCTCGCGCCACTTCTCCCACTTGCGCGGCCACTTGGCGTCCCTGCACTGGACGCCCAGGTAGGAGGCGTAGCCGTTCTCGTCCGCCTTGTCGTCCTCGCCGTGCTTCTTGTAGATGTCCACCATGCCCTTCACGTCGCCCTGCCGCACGTACGCGGACCAGGCCGCGGCGAACGCGGGCCAGACCCGGTCGCTGTACCCGGCGACCGTGAAGGTGTCGTCCAGCTCGCTCGGCCCCACGATGCCGCCGGCCGGGCGGGCCCGCAGCCGGTCGCGCATCGCGTAGTAGGCGAACGACGTCTGCTTGAGCGAGGTGCCCAGCCGGTAGACGTCGTTGTGCTTGGCCGTCCAGGCCAGGAACTGCCGGTGACGGTGCTCGAAGGCGCTGTCCTGCCGGATGTTCGCGTCGTACCAGACGCCCGTGGGGTCGACCGTGCTGTCCATGACCAGCCGCCTGACCCTGGCCGGGAAGAGCGTGGCGTAGACGGCGCCCAGGTAGGTGCCGTACGAGTAGCCGAGGTAGCTGATCTTCTGCTCGCCGAGCGCGGCACGGATCGAGTCCATGTCCCTGGCGGAGTTCTCGGTGGTGAGGTGCGGCAGCAGCCAGGACCAGCGCGCGCCGCACCGGTCCGCGAACTCGCGCGCCCTGTCGAGCAGCTCCCGCTCCTCGGCCGGTCCCTTCGGCACCGCGTCCGGCCGCGGGGCCTTGAAGAACACCGCCGGGTCCACGCAGTGCAGCGTCGGCTCGCTGCCCCCGACGCCGCGCGGGTCGAACCCGACGATGTCGTAGCGCTCGCTCACGTCCGACGGCAGGGACGAGGCCACGAACTCGGCCAGACTCCGCCCCGGCGCGCCCGGCCCGCCCGGGTTCACCAGGAGCGCGCCCAGGTAGTTGGCGCTCCTGGAGACCCTGGCCCGGACGCGGTTGACGGCCAGCTCGATCGTCTGGCCCCACGGCTCCCGGTAGTCGAGCGGCACGCGTAGGGTGCCGCACTCCAGGTTGGCCGGCGCCGGCCTCCCGCTACTCCCTATCGGACACGGTCCCCAGGCGATGGCCGCCGGCGCCTGTCTCGCACCGCTGGCCACCGCCGTCCCATCCCCGCTGGCTATCCCTCCGACGAGCACCGCGACACCGGCGACAACCCCAACGACCCGCTTCACCCGGCCCCCTCCCTGTTGATAGGCCTTGCGATGCTCCCGTGAGCGACCGGTTGATCACGTTGAGTATGGGGAAAAGCTTGCCAATTTGTAATCGCGCGATTGCATGAAGTGATCGTGGTACATCGGGGCGCGGATGGCCCGGCGACGGCCTACCATCCCGGCATGGCGAGGGGATATCGGTACGTCGACGCGGTCCGGCTCCTGGGCGGGCAGGACCCGGCGGTCAAGGCCCTGGACACCCTGCTGGGGGGTTGGCACCCTGGGGGTCTGGGACCTGATCGAGGCCAAGAACGAGCTCATCAAGGTCGGGAACGACCTGCTGGGGCGGTGGCGTGACTGGCGTTCCGGCAGGGTGTGGCGCAGCCGTACCGAGAGGCTGGAGGCCGCGCACGCGATCCTCGTCGTCACCGCCTACTGGAGGCGCTGGAGGACTTCGAGCTGCCCTTCGATCCCAAACAGCTGCGGTTAGGCAAGGACGACCAGTGCGTGGTCATGAATGTGCCAGAGATCCCGTGTCCTGCCCCGCACCGGCCCTTCGAGCGGAACATCGAACAGGTCGAGGGCACGTACATGACGTTCGGCCATGGCCTGACGTTGTCCGACATCCGCAAGCGGCTCCGCGAGCATGAGTGGGAGCAGGTCCGCGCGGTGTTCAGGGACGGCGCCCTGGTCGAAGCGGCCCTGCGCCGTTACACCGACGCCTACCGGCGGCTGGCCCTGGACGTCCCGGAGTTCGCGTTCTGGGCCGGGCAGGTCGATCACCAGGCGACGCGCGAGGGCCTGGCCGAGCTGCGGCGGCTGCTCGGCATGCTCGCCTCTGGCGCCGCGCTGCCCGCCCAGCTGGAGACCGTGTCCCGGCTGCACCGGGTCGCGCTGACCCGCCCGGCCGCCGAGACGGGGCACGTCCCGGCGGGCATGGAGCTGCCCACGCTGGACCAGGCCTACCTCGCCCCTCGTTACCAGGTCGCGGAGACGACCGCGTCCGACGACCCGAGCGCCGAGTCCTGGTGGGAGGAGGCCGAGGTCAGGGAGGATCTCGCCGGGTTCCTGGCCGGTTTCCTGACGGGCAGGGGCGCCACGGAGCGGCCGCTGGTCGTGCTCGGCCAGCCCGGTGCGGGCACGACGGGGTGCTGCGCGCCGTGGCCGTGATCGTCACCAGCCGCACGGCCGTCGCCAACCGGGCGAGCTTCCCCGAGGGCACCTGCGTGGTCAGCCTGGCGCCGTTCGACCAGCAGCAGATCGCGCACTGGCTGCGGATCTGGAACAACGCCAACGCCGACTACTTCCAGCAGCATGGACTGCGCCGGCTCACCCCCGACGTGGTGGACCGGCAGGCCGCCCTCGCCGGGCAGCCGCTGCTCCTGCTGATGCTCGCGCTGTACGACGCCGACAGCAACGCCCTGCGCTCCGCCGCCGAACTGGGCCAGGCGGAGCTCTACGAGCGCCTGGTGCGGAGGTTCGTCGAGCGCGAGCTGGACAAGGCGCATCCGCGTGCCGAGGTGGCCGGGCTGGTCGAGCGGGAGCTGGTGCATCTCGCCTGCGTGGCCTTCTCGATGTTCAACCGAGGGCGGCAGTGGGCGACCAGCACCGAGTTCGACCAGGACCTGAAGGCGCTGAAGCTGGACCGGCCCGAGGCCGGTGCCGGGTTCGCCGCCCCGCTCAGCCCGGGTGACCTGGCGCCGGGCAAGTTCTTCTTCGTGCACGAGGCCCGGGCCACCCGTGACAAGGAGGTGCTCCACACCTACGAATTCCTGCACGCGACCTTCGGCGAGTTCCTCATCGCGCGCTTGGTGGCCGCTCTCCTCAACGAGATCGTCGGAGACGCCGACTCGGTGTTGCGCGAGGTCGACGACGGGCTGCTCAGGACATTGCTGTCCTGGGCAACGCTCTCCAGCCGCCGTCCCGTCATCGCGTTCCTGCAGGAGTTCGCGAAGCCGGAATGGCAGCCGCTGATCGTCCGGCTGTTCCGGCGGTTGGAGTCGCGCGACGAGCCGCCTTACCGGTATCGCCCATGGGAGGCCGGCCCTCAGCAGCGGTTCGCCTACTACTCGGCGAACCTGGTGCTGCTCGCGCTGGTCTGCGGAGACCTGCGCGCGAGCACGCTGATGCCGGGGCACGAGCCGGTGATCCGGGAATGGCGGGGGTACGCGCTGCTGTGGCGCTCCCAGTGCGCGCCCGAGGAGTGGACCAGCCTCACTTCCATGATCGACGCTGCCCCAGAGCTCTCGGACATGGCCCTCCGGCTGGCCCCGAACGGCCTGGACATCGCGCTCGACCCTCTGCCCGACCCGCTCCTGGACGCACGTGGCGTCACGCAACTCTTCGTCGAAGCCCGCTTCTGCTACGACGCGGACCAGATGGCGCTTTTCCAAGCCATATTGCCGTTCATAAACGAAATCGAGGACGACCCTGGCTGGGGGCGCGGGGCGCCGTTGCGGGGGTTGCTGGAGGTGCTGGAGCTGAATCCCGACAGCGGCCAGAAGCGTCGTGAAACCTACCTTCGCGCGATCAAGGAATGGAACTCGGACGACGTCAGGCCGCTGATCAAGGCCATACTTGGCGATCTGGCCCTGATCAGCGGCCCCGACCGGGACGAACTCCTGGCCAACCTGCCGAAGAGCGACGTCATGCAAAGCGTCGCCGAAGCGCGCGAATCCCTGCGCTGATCGCCATCGGCGACTGGGCTACGCGTGCTCCGCCGTGTCGAACAGGGCCTTGGTGGCGTCGCCGAAGTACGGGCCGTACATGGTGCGCTGGTCGTCGCTGTACTTGAAGCTGCTCACCGACGTGATCGTCCCCTTGCCCGTGGCCAGGTCGAACGTGGTCATCCACGGCCCGCCGCTCGATCCCGCCGTCATCTCGCAGCCCAGCCCCTGGTCGCGGCTCTGCCCGTACGGGTCGGCCCGCAGCCGCCCCGCGCAGTAGACCAGGTGATGCCCGTCGTACGGCGGGTCGGCCGGGTAGCCGAAGCCGAACACCTGGCCCCCGCGAGCGGCGTTGAAGGCGATCTCCTGCGTGCCCACCACGTCGGCCACGTGCCTGCCACCGGACGTGGCCAGCGCCACCATGCCCACGTCGAAGTTGTCGTCGCCACGGCTCGACCAGGGCCCGGCGACGAACATGCGGCGGGCCGCGTACTGCCCGAACCGCTGCGCCCCGCCCATCCCGTACGCCGGGACGAACGTCCAGTTGGCGGCCCACCCGCCCGCGCCGTCCTTGACGCAGTGCCCGGCGGTGACCACGACGTCCCTGTTGGCGCTGCGCACGGTGCTGGCCGAGCAGACGAAGTCCGCCCCGCGCACGGTCAGGAAGACGCGGCCGGTGGTCCTGGCCACGGCGCCGCCGGTGATCCAGCGCGAGCCGACCGTGTTGGTCTCCGGCCGCTTGGCCGCGCCCCCCTGGTCCCGCCGGGCGGCCGCCGCCTGGTGCCGGGGCGTGCGGCCCCACAGCCAGGCGGCCAGGCCGTCACCCGACACGCCCGTGGTCACGCCGTCGCCCGGCGGGGTCAGGTGCCGGCTCGACACGTCAGGAGCGGTGCGTATCTCCGTGCGCCCCGTCACGCCGCTCAGCAGGCCCGCGCCGTCCGTCACGCTGTCCAGCAGGTCGATCGGCAGCGCCTTGGCCATGCGCTCCGGCGTCCAGTAGTCGAGCACGCGCCGCTGCTCGGCGCTGGTGCGGGCGGCCACGTGCTCGACTATCTGGTGTCGCATCGCCCTGTGGTCGGGTGGGTCGGCCTGCTGCTGGCCGGGGGCCGCACCGAGGAGGGCGGGCCCGATCAGCCCCGCCAGAAGCGGGGCGGCCGCTAGCAGGGGGGTGCTCAAGGTCATGCCCCCCGAGTCTGCACTACGAGATGTGTTCTTGTGACTACTTTCGGTAAATACCTCAGAGTGCGTTGGTGCTCTGTGCCGCTTGGTAGACGCTCTGCGCCTCGTTCCCGAAATATGGGCCGAACATCCAGTTGGGGGCGAAGTTGTATTTGAAGCTGTTGACCGAATTCTGGGTGCCGAGGCCGGTCGACTCGTTGAAATTCAGCATCCAGGGGCCGCCGCTGGAACCGCCGGTCATGTTGCAGGTCAGGCCGTGGTCCTCGCTCGCGAGGAAGTCGTCGAAGGTCCGACCGCTGCAGTAGATGAGCTTCGAGCCGTCGTACGGCGCCGCCGCAGGGTAGCCGAACCCGTACATCTGCTGCCTTCTCCCCTGGTTGAACGCGACGCCCTGGCCACCCACGACGTCCACCAGCGCCTTGCCCTCCAGCGGCGCGACGACGGCGGCGGCGACGTCGAAGTTGATGTCCTCGCTCGCGTTCCACTGCTGCGTGGTCAGCAGTTTCGTGGCCGCCCAGGTGCCCGACGGGCGGTTGCCGTTGTTGTAGCCGGGCACGAAGACCCAGTTCGTGTGGAACGTTCTGTTCAGCTTGACGCAGTGGCCGGCGGTCAGGACCACGCTCTTGTTCGCGCTGGTCACCGCCGAACCCGAGCAGGACGCGTTGCGCCCCTGCGTGGTGAAGAAGATCCGGCCGGTGGTCTTCACGACCGCGCCGGAGCCGGTCCACGGCTCGCCGGACGACCGGGCCGACTGCAGCTCCGCCCCGGCACGCGTCGCCCCGGTGGGCGGCGCCGTCCAGGGGGTGCCCTCGGCAGGCTCTCCCAGCGCCATCTTCGCCCCCTTCTTCGGGCCGGGCGCGTCCAGCGGCTGGGCCGCCTCCATCCGCTGCTCGGTCCAGTACGTCAGGACCTGCCGCTGCTCGGACGCGGTGTCCGCCGCCGCGTACTGGGCGGGTTTGGGCCGCATCTGTACGCCGGCCTGCGCCCCACCGGCGGGCAGCAGGACGGCGCCGCCGGCGGTGAGGCTGAGGATGGAAAGCAGAACGACTGCGCGGTGCATTACGTACCTCCCGAAAACCGGACCTGGGGTACGGAAGGTAGCCGTAGCAATATCCGGATTTCTCAAGATTTGCGCATACCGATATAGCCGCATTCCGGCATTAATTCACTGCGTTATCTCGGGTCACATAAGTGCTGGGATTTCGACGCGGTCGGTACCGCGTGCCCGAGCGCGCCCTGCAGCGGGGACAATGGACAGGTGCAAGAAGAGACCCTCCGATCCGTCGTGGTGCTCGGCTCCACCGGCTCCGTCGGCACCCAGGCCCTCGATGTCATCGCCGCCAACCCCGGCGGCTTCAAGGTCGCCGGGCTGGCGGCGGGCGGCGGGCGGGTCGACCTGCTGGCCAGGCAGGCGGCGACGTTCGGCGTCGAGGTGGTCGCGGTGGCCGACGCGGCGGCCGTGCCCGAGCTGAAGGACGCGCTGTCCGCGCACGGCGCGAAGCCCACGGTGCTCGGCGGGCCCGAAGGGGTCGCGGAGGTGGCGGCCTGGCAGTGCGACACGGTGCTCAACGGCATCACCGGCGCGCTCGGGCTGACCTCCACCCTGGTCGCGCTGGAGGCGGGCAGGACCCTCGCGCTGGCCAACAAGGAGTCCCTGATCATCGGCGGCCCGCTGGTCAAGCGGCTCGCCAAGCCCGGCCAGATCCTCCCGGTCGACTCCGAGCACTCGGCGGTGCAGCAGTGCCTGTGGGCCTCGGGCCCCGACGGCTACGACCCCGACAGCGTCAAGCAGCTCGTGATCACCGCGAGCGGCGGGCCGTTCCGGGGGATGAAGCGCGAGGAGATGTTCGGCGTCACACCCGAGATGGCGCTGGCCCACCCCACCTGGTCGATGGGCCCGGTCATCACGATCAACTCCGCCACCCTGGTCAACAAGGGGCTGGAGGTCATCGAGGCGCACCTGCTGTTCGACTTGGGTTTCGACCGCATTGAGGTCGTGGTCCACCCGCAGTCGATCATCCACTCCATGGTGGAATACGTCGACGGCTCGACCGTGGCCCAGGCCAGCCCGCCCGACATGCGGCTGCCGATCGCGCTCGCGCTCAGCCACCCCCGCCGCATCCCGGGTGCGGCACGCGCCATCGACTGGACCAAGGCGCACACGTGGACGTTCGAACCCCTCGACGACGTCGCGTTCCCCTCCGTCGCGCTGGCCAGGCACGTCGGCGGCGAGGGCGGCACCGCGCCCGCCGTCTACAACGCGGCCAACGAGGCGTGCCTCGACGCGTTCATGCGGGGCGAGCTGCCGTTCCTGGCGATCGTCGACACCGTGGCCAAGGTGGTCGAGGAGCACCAGGTCACCCCGGCCGACTCGGTCGAGGAGGTGCTCGCGGCCGACGCCTGGGCCCGGGCCCGCGCGATCGAGCTGTCCCGCTGACTACCTAGACTGGAAACCGTCGTCACAGTAAGGGTTGAAATGTCTTCTGTAGCTCTCGGCATCCCGACGGTCCGTCCCAAGCCGCTCGCCGAACGCCGACACTCCCGCCAGATCATGGTCGGCAGCGTCCCCGTGGGCGGCGACGCACCCGTCTCGGTGCAGTCGATGACGACCACGGTGACCGCCGACATCAACGCCACGTTGCAGCAGATCGCGGAGCTCACGGCGTCCGGCTGCCAGATCGTACGCGTGGCCGTGCCGTCCCAGGACGACGCCGACGCGCTGCCGATCATCGCCAAGAAGTCGCAGATCCCGGTCATCGCCGACATCCACTTCCAGCCGAAGTACGTCTTCGCCGCCATCGAGGCGGGCTGCGCGGCGGTTCGGGTCAACCCCGGCAACATCAAGAAATTTGACGACAAGGTGGGCGAGATCGCCCGGGCGGCGGCCGACCACGGGGTGCCGATCCGCATCGGCGTCAACGCCGGGTCGCTCGACCCGCGCCTGCTCCAGAAGTACGGCAAGGCCACGCCCGAGGCCCTGGTGGAGTCGGCGCTCTGGGAGTGCTCGCTGTTCGAGGAGCACGGGTTCCGCGACATCAAGATCTCGGTCAAGCACAACGACCCGGTCGTGATGATCAACGCGTACCGGCTGCTCGCCGCCAAGTGCGACTACCCGCTCCACCTGGGCGTCACCGAGGCCGGCCCCGCCTTCCAGGGGACCATCAAGTCCTCCGTCGCCTTCGGCGCGCTGCTGGCGGAGGGCATCGGCGACACGATCCGCGTCTCCCTCTCCGCGCCTCCGGTGGAGGAGGTCAAGGTCGGCACCCAGATCCTGGAGTCGCTCGGGCTGCGCGAGCGCGGCCTGGAGATCGTCTCCTGCCCGTCCTGCGGCCGGGCCCAGGTGGACGTCTACACCCTCGCCGACCAGGTGCACGCCGGCCTGGAGGGCCTGAAGGTGCCGCTGCGGGTGGCCGTGATGGGCTGCGTCGTCAACGGCCCCGGGGAGGCCCGGGAGGCGGACCTGGGGGTGGCCTCGGGCAACGGCAAGGGGCAGATCTTCGTCAAGGGCGAGGTCATCAAGACGGTGCCGGAGTCGCAGATCGTGGAGACCCTGATCGAGGAGGCGCTCCGGCTGGCCGAGGAGATGGGCGTCGACGTCGACCTCGACGACGACTCCGGCCCCCAGGTCATCGTCAGCTGACCCACCGCCCCTCACCCCGCCGTGGTGGCCCGCCACATTCCCGGCGCGCCACCACACGGGGTCACACCCCTGAGACCGGCCTAACCCCACGTCCCGAGCACGCGGCTCCTGAGCCGCACGCCGCCGCCGTGGGGCACGCCGTCGCACCCGGAGAGCCACCCAACCCCGCGTCCCGAGCACGCGACCCGCTGAGTCGCACACCGGCACCTCAAGGGCGCTGCTCGCGTTGCGCCGAGCCCCACCGTCCCGCTGCGGGCCGCACCGACGCCTTCGTGGCGTGGTGCGCCACCTCCGCAGCCGGTCCATCGCCGCCTTCGGGGCAGCCGTCGACGCCAGCGGCCAGCGCAACGCCTCGCCGCGCGCAACCGCTCCGTCACACCCCCGAGAGCCGCCCATCCCGACGCTCCGGGCAGACGACCCGCCGAGTCACAGCCGCCGCCCGCGCTAGAGGGTCAGGCCCGTGAGCACCATGACCTTCTCGTACGTGAGGTCCTCCATCGCCGAGTGGAGACCCTCGCGTCCGATCCCCGAGTCCTTCACCCCGCCGTACGGCATCTGGTCGGCCCGGTACGAGGGGACGTCGCCGATGATCACGCCGCCCACCTCCAGCTCCCGGTTCGCCCGGAAGGCGGCGTCCAGGGAGCGGGTGAACACCCCGGCCTGCAGGCCGTACTTCGAGTCGTTGACCATCGCGTAGGCCTCGTCGATCGAGGCGGCGCGCTGGAGGATCATGACGGGGCCGAAGACCTCCTCGCACGCCACCTTGGCGTCGTGCGGGACGTCGGCGAGCACGGTCGGGGCGATCGTGGCGCCCTCGCGGGTGCCGCCGGCCAGGACGCGGGCGCCCGCGGCGACGGCCTCCTCGACCCACTGCTCCACGCGCTTCGCGGCGGCCTCCGAGACCAGCGGGCCCACCTGGGTCTTCTCGTCCGCCGGGTCACCGGTGACGAGGCCGGAGACGGCCGGGAGGAGGCGCTCGACGAAGGCGTCGTACACGGGCTGCTCGACGATGACCCGCTGCACGGCGATGCAGCTCTGGCCGGCCTGGTAGTTGGAGAAGAGGGCGATGCGCTGCGCGGCCCAGTCGAGATCGGCGTCGGACAGCACGACGGCGGCGGCGTTGCCACCGAGTTCGAGCGTCACGTGCTTGCGCGGTACCTGGTCGGCGATGGCGTACCCGACGGGCGCGGAGCCCGTGAACGACACCACGGGGAGCCGGGGGTCCTGGACGAGCGCGGAGGCGCGCTCGTTCTCGATCGGCAGCACCGAGAACATCCCCGCGGGCAGGTCCGTCTCCGCCAGGATCTCGCCGAGCACGAGCGAGGAGAGCGGCGTGGCGGGGGCGGGCTTGACGATGACGGGGGCGCCGACGGCGATGGCGGGGGCGACCTTGTGGGCGACCAGGTTCAGCGGGAAGTTGAACGGGGTGATCGCCAGGACGGGCCCGTAAGGGACGCGCGAGACGTACGCCAGCCGCCCGGCAGCGGCGGGCTCGGTGTCGAGCCGCTGCACGTCGCCGGACCAGCGGCGGGCCTCCTCGGCGGCGAACCGGAACGTGGCGACGGCGCGGTTGACCTCGCCGCGCGCCCAGAAGATCGGCTTGCCGTTCTCGGCCGTGATCAGGTGGGCGATCTCGTCGGCCCGCTCGGCGAGCCGGCGCGACACGTGGGCCAGCGCCTCGGCCCGCACGTGCACGGGCAGCGCGGCGGCCTCCCGCGCCACCGCGTGCGCGGTCGCGATGGCCTCTTCGACCTGGGCATCTGTCGGTACGGAGTGCCGCCCGACCACGCGGCCGTCATCGGGGTTGGTCACAGTGAGCTCGGAGTCCCCGGTCGCGGCGCGGCCGGCCAGCCAGAAGGTACGCACGTCCATACACATGACGTTATGCCAAGCTGGAGATGGGGATTTACACCATGGTGCACAAGACTCCCACCAGGGCTCACCGTTAAGTACAAGCTCCCTGGTATACCCATGATGTAACAGAAGTAGACCCAATTCGGGATGTTTACCATGCGGAGTGGTTTGAGCGATCTCCGCCATGGCTAAGTCATCGTTTGCGGGTCTCCAGCGCGGCGGGCCCCCGATCTGAGAAAGGCGTGGGCCCCGTGACCGAACAGCGTGAGGTCACAAGGACGCATAGCTGCTCCTTGGCTGCAAAGGAGGCCTCATGAGTTCGGCCCCGCTGGGGCTGCAAGGCGCCTACCTGCTGGGTGAGCGCGCCACCCACGACGAACTTCGCTCCCGTCTCCTCGACGTGGCGGTGAACCTCCTCGAGAGCGACGGGCCGGAGAGCCTGACCATGCGCCGGATCGCGGCCGAGGCGGGATGCACGACGACCGTCATCTACACGATGTTCGGCAACAGGGAAGGGTTGGCGGAGGCGCTCTACCTGGAGGGGTTCGAGCGGTTTCGACGCTTTCTGGAGGCGGTGCCGACGCGGCGCAACCCGTTCGAGCACCTGAGCGCGCTCGGGCCCGCGTACCGCCAGGCGTGCCTGTCGGAGCCCGGTTACTACAGCCTGATGTTCGAGCGGGCGATCCCCGGTTTCGAACCCAGCGAGCGCGCCAGGACCCTGGCCCGCGCCGCCCTGAACATCCTCGACCGGGTGATCGCCGACTGCATCTCCGCCGGCTACCTGGTCCCGACCCAGCCCCGCAAGATCGCGGACGCGCTGTGGGCGGCGGCCCAGGGGGCCATCAGCTTGGAACGCGCCGGTCACCTGCGCGACGGGCGCACGTACGAAGCGGTGACGACGGCGACCATCTGCTGCTACCGGGTGGAGAAGCAGGATTAGCGCGTCATCGGCGGACGGCTTCGAGCGCGAGCCACAGCTCGGCGCGCACGCCCGGATCGTCGAGGTCACGGCCCAGCAGCTCGGTGACACGTTTCATGCGGTAACGCAGGGTGTGGCGGTGCACGCCGAGCCGCTGCGCCGCCGCGTCCCAGTGGCCGTTGCTGTCGAGGTACGCGCGTAGCGACTCGACCAGGTCGGCCCGGGACCCGTACGCGGTGAGCGGGGCCAGCAGCGCGGCGGCGAACGCCTGGGCGGCGGCCCGGTCGAGCAGCCCGAGCAGCCCCTGCCCGGCCAGCTCCCCGAACTTCACCACCCGGCCGAGCCCCTTCCCCGGTGCCGCCGCCAGGGCGCGCCTCGCCTGGTCCAGCGCGCCGTTCAGGCCCTCGGGGGCGTAACCGCACGGCAGGCTCACGCCCACCGGCGCGTCCGCCTCCAGCGCCACCTTCTCCGCCACGGTGTCGGGCACGAGGGCGACGGCCAGCGGATGCTCCCCCGAGGAGGCGAGCAGCGCCGCGAACGCGAGCGGCTCCAGCGCCTCCAGCGCGTCGGCGCCCGCCGCCAGCACCGCCAGCGGCTCCTCAGGGAGCCGCCCGCCGAGCGGCCCCAGCACCGCCCGCGCCTGCTCCCCCGCGCCCGACAGCAGCAGCTCCAGTACGGCGGAGCGGGCCCGCCGCGCGGCCTCCAGCTGGGTCCTGCCCTGCTCCAGCGCCAAGGTGAGCAGGGACCCCGCGGCGTTGATCACCGTGTGGGTGACGGGCGAGAAGGGCCGGCCGGCCCCGACGGCGAAGAAGCCGCGCGGCCGCGCACCGCCGCCCAGCGGCTGCACCACGATGTGCTCCCCCGGCCCCGACAACGCCAGGCTCGCGGGCAGCAGCCCACCACCGCCGGGCTCCGGGAGGCGGGGCTCAGGGGGGCGGGTGGCGGTGCGGAGGCGGGAGAGCTCGGAGACGACGGCGTCCGTGTCGGCCCCGCGCGTGGCATGGCGGACCTCGCCCGCCTCGTCCAGCAGCGCGGCCCACCCCCCGACCTCCTTGGCGAGCCGGTCGATCACCGCGTGCATGCCCTCCGGCCGGAGCGCCGCCCGCGTCAGGCGACCCTGGGCGGCGAAGGCGCGGCTGATCTCGTCGTACTGCTCGGCCGCCAGCAGCTCGCTGACCCCCTTGCCGATCGCGATGAACGGGGTCTCGCGCGGCACCTCGAACAGCGGCAGCCCCGCCTCCTCGGCGGCGGTCACCAGGGCCGGGGGCACCTCCTCGTGCGAGACGCCGACCCCGAAGCCCAGCCCGGCGACGCCGCGGGCCACGAGGCGGGCGACATACTGGGACTGGTCGCCTTCCATCCGCATGCCCGTGGTGAGGAGGAGTTCCCCGCCCTCCAGGTACGGCGTCGGGTCCGCGAGCTCGCTGACCGCCACCCAGCGCACCGCGGCGTCCAGCACGCCGCGGGCCCCATGGCCGGGAATTCCGGCCACCGGCCGGAGCCTCATGCGGCGTACGACGGTCCGGAGCGTAGGTGGCATGCGAAATTTGTCCATTCCGGCAAAGACGACCACCTTCAGTGTGACATATCGACGTATCGGCGCAGGTGGGAGCCCGCCGTAGCGTCGAATCATGAGCATTCCCCAGGAGCGGCGCGTCGTGACCGCGATCCCAGGCCCCAAGTCGCAGGAATTGCTGGCCCGCAAGCAGGCCGCCGTCCCGCCCGGCATCGGCACCACGCTGCCGGTCTTCGTCACCCGCGCCGGCGGCGGCGTGGTGCAGGACGCCGACGGGAACTCGCTGATCGACTTCGGTTCCGGCATCGCCGTGACCAACGTGGGCAACGCCGCGCCCAAGGTCGTCGAACGCGTCCAGAAGCAGGTCGCCGACTTCACCCATACCTGTTTCATGGTGACCCCGTACGAGTCGTACGTCCGGGTGTGCGAGAGGCTCAACGAGCTGACCCCGGGTGAGCACGAGAAGCGCACGTTCCTGGTGAACTCGGGCGCCGAGGCCGTGGAGAACGCGGTAAAGATCGCCAGGCACGCGACGGGCAGGCAGGCCGTCGTCGTGTTCGACCACGGCTACCACGGCCGCACGCTGCTCACGATGACGCTGACGGCCAAGAACATGCCGTACAAGCACGGCTTCGGCCCCTTCGCGCCCGAGGTGTACCGGGTGCCGCTGGCGTACCCGTACCGCTGGCCCACCGGCCCCGAGAACTGCGCCGAGGAGGCCGCGGCGCAGGCTATCGACATGATCACCAAGCAGATCGGCCCGGGCAACGTGGCCGCCGTGGTGATCGAGCCGATCGCGGGCGAGGGCGGGTTCATCGAGCCGGCCAGGGGCTTCCTGCCGCGCATCGCGGAGTTCTGCAAGGCCAACGGCATCGTGTTCGTGGCCGACGAGGTGCAGACCGGCTTCGCCAGGACGGGCGACCTGTTCGCCTGCGAGGACGAGGGCGTCGTACCGGACATCATCACCACGGCCAAGGGCATCGCGGGCGGCCTGCCGCTGGCCGCCGTGACCGGGCGCGCGGAGATCATGGACAAGGTGCATGCCGGCGGCCTCGGCGGCACGTACGGCGGCAACCCCCTGGCCTGCGAGGCCGCGCTCGGCGTGCTGGAGACCATCGAGGAGGAGGACCTCGTCGCGAAGGCCCGCCGGATCGGCGAGATCATGATCCCCCGCCTCAAGGCCCTGCAGGACCGCTTCGACGTGATCGGCGACGTCCGCGGCCGGGGCGCGATGATCGCGATCGAGCTGGTCGAGCCGGGCACCAAGGAGCCGAACCCCACCGCCGTCCAGGAGGTCGTCAAGCGCTGCCACGCCGAGGGCCTGCTGGTCCTGACCGCGGGCACGTACGGGAACGTCCTGCGCTTCCTGCCCCCGCTCGTCATCCCCGAGCACCTTCTTGAGGAGGGCCTCGGAATCCTGGAGAAGGCGATCGCGGAACTCTAGAACAAACCCCATCAATCGGGCATCCGGCTTGCGGCTGGATGTCCGATTTTGTGGTGTAAGTGGCGTCACTCGGGTAGAGAATTCACCCTGACTTGACGCTCAGCAGGACACTCACGGCCACGGTCAGGGTTATAACGGTTCCGGTATACGGATGGGCGATGACTGCAGGAAGCATGATGAGCTGGAGTCCGACCAGAACGGCGCGGAGTATGTTGACGTTCGACCCTGAAGGCCTGACCTGGGCCCAGCGCGAGGGCGACGCCTGCGTCGTCTGTCACAAGAGATGGCCGCGACCCCGCGTGCGCGTGGGGCGCCTGCCCGACGACTCGTCGGTCCTGGCCTGTGGCGACTGCGCCGAGGCCCTTCTGCCCACACCCAAGTCGACCGTGGTGGCCTTCCCGTCCCGCTGAGCGAGCGCGCTCTGACGAGACGCCCCGGGACGGGGGGGAAGGCCCGGGGCGTCCCTAGCAGGCCGCGCCCAGGGGGGAACGGGCGCGCCCGCGGCACTGTCACAGGGGGATCGGCCGCCCGCCTCATTTGGCGAGCTTCTGCCACCTATCCAGCCAAGTGAGATAATCCGTACATTCCCCATCTTCCGCCCGGCAATCCCCGGGCGGCCGTACGGCGAAAGCGACCCGGTCGAGCTTCTTGCCTCTCCCGTACAGGTCGCACATCGGCTTGGCCCGCCCCTTGCACGCCTTGGCGTTGGCCGGGGCCAACCCCACCCAGGCGGCGGCGTCGCGCTGCGCGTTCGCCGCGGTCACCCAGTTGAGCCACCGGTAGGCGCAGGTGGAGTCGGGGACGTTCGCGCCGAGCATCCAGGAGTCCACCCACCCGGTCGTCTCGGGCGTCTGGAGCGCCTTGACCGGCTTCCCGGCCTTCTGCAGGAGCAGGCGGTAGTACGGGGTGGCCTGGGCGTAGTCGAGCGACCCGGTCGCGAACCCCTGCACCAGGTCGATCGGGCTGCCCCAGTACGTGCGCGCCTTGCCCTGCTCGAGCAGCCCCACCGCGCGGTCGAGCTGGTCCTTGGTCAGCTCGTACGGGTCCTTCGCCGAGCCGTCGGCCAGCGCGGCGTCGGCGATCGTCAGCGGGCTGTCCTTGAGCGCCACCCGATCGGAGGCGAACGCCTGCTGGAGATCGCCCTTGACCTTGGTCGAGTCGTAGATGAACTCGTGATAGCCCCACAGGTACGGGACCCCGTACACCTTGCCGGACACGGTGGACATGTCGCGGAAGCGCTTGTCGATGTCGTCGTAGCCGCTCACCTTGGCCGGGTCGATGGGCTGCGCCTGCTTGTCCTCGATCAGCTTGGCGGCCAGCACGGGCCCGGCGGAGATGATGTCGTACGCCCGCTGGCGGGAGAAGTCCTCCATCTCCTTCGCGCTCTGCACGGTGTCGAGCTTGGCGATCCGGCAGCCGGTCTCCTTCTCGAAGTTGCCGACCCAGTTGACCTTGGGGCTGGTGCCGCCGTACTCGGCGTAACCGCGGTAGGTGAGGATCTGGAGCGTGCCGTCGCTCTGCGTCGCGCTCGGCGTGGGGGTGGGGCTGGAGCTGGGAGTACGCGTGGGGGTGGGGGTCGGACGGGCCGCGCCCATGCCGGCGATCAGCGCCGACGCGGCGAGCGCCAGGGCATAACCACGACGACGACGATTCACGATGTCCCCCCTGTCCCCATGTGCTGGGTCCGTGTGCTGGAGCTTACCGGGGAGTGGGGCGGGAGGGACGCTCGTCCCGCCCGCCCCGGGCGTGGCACGCCTACTTGTTCGTGGGGAAGCCGAGGTTCACGCCGCCGTGCGAGGGGTCGAGCCAGCGCGAGGTGACGACCTTGCCGCGGGTGTAGAAGTGCACGCCCTCGGTACCGTGCACGTGGGTGTCGCCGAAGAGCGAGGACTTCCAGCCGCCGAAGCTGTAGAAGGCCATCGGCACCGGGATGGGCACGTTGATGCCGACCATGCCGACCTCGACCTCGTTCTGGAAGCGCCTGGCCGCGCCGCCGTCGTTGGTGAAGATCGCGGTGCCGTTGCCGTACAGGCCGCCGTTGATGATCTCCAGGCCCTCCTCGTACGAGGACACCCGCACGATCGACAGGACCGGCCCGAAGATCTCGTCCGTGTGCGTCTGCGAGCCCGGCCGGACGTGGTCCAGCACGGTCGGGCCGAGCCAGAAGCCGGGCGTCTCCGCGGCCTTGCCGCCGCCGAGCACGGCCGACTCGCGGCCGTCCACGACCAGCTTCGCGCCCTCCTCGACGCCGAGGTCGAGGTAGGAGGCGACCTTGTCGCGGTGCACCTCGGTGACGAGCGGCCCCATCTGGGACTTCGGGTCGTCGCCGGGGCCGATCACCAGCTGGTCCACCCGCTCGACGATCTTCTGGACGAGCTCGTCGCCGATCGGGTCCACGGCCAGCACGACGGAGATCGCCATGCACCGCTCCCCCGCCGAGCCGAACCCCGCCGACACCGCCGAGTCCGCCACCAGGTCGAGGTCGGCGTCCGGGAGCACGAGCATGTGGTTCTTGGCGCCGCCGAGGGCCTGCACGCGCTTGCCGTGCGCGGTGCCGGTCTCGTAGACGTACCTGGCGATCGGGGTGGAGCCGACGAACGACACGGCGCGCACGTCGGGGTGCTCCAGCAGCCGGTCCACGGCGACCTTGTCGCCCTGCACGACGTTGAAGACGCCGTCGGGCAGCCCGGCCTCCTTCCAGAGCCGCGCCATGAGCAGCGAGGCCGACGGGTCCTTCTCCGACGGCTTGAGCACGAAGGCGTTCCCGCAGGCGATCGCGACCGGGTACATCCACATCGGCACCATGGCCGGGAAGTTGAACGGCGTGATGCCGGCCACGACGCCCAGCGGCTGGCGGATCGAGTAGGAGTCGACCCTGGTCGAGACGCCCTCGGAGAAGCCGCCCTTGAGCAGGTGGGGGATCCCGCAGGCGAACTCCACGACCTCCAGGCCGCGGGCCACCTCGCCGAGCGCGTCGGAGTGGACCTTGCCGTGCTCGGCGGAGATCAGCGCGGCCAGCTCGTCGCGGTGCGCGTACATGAGCTCGCGGAAGCGGAACAGCACCTGCGCCCGCTTGACCAGCGACGCGTCCCGCCAGGCGGGGAAGGCCGCGACGGCGGCGGCCACGGCCGCGTCCACATCGGCCGCGGAGGCCAGCGCCACGTGGCCGCTGACCTCCCCGGTCGCGGGGTTGAAGAGCTCGGCGGCGCGGGAGTCCCCGTCCACTAGCGCTCCGTTGATCCAGTGCTTGACGGACTTCACTGAGCTGCTGCCTCTGCGTTGATGGTTTCCAGAGCGGTCACGATGATGCCGAGACCCTCGACGGCCTCGTCCACCGTAAGGGTCAGCGGCGGGGCCATGCGGATGGCGGTCCCGTACAGGCCGCCCTTGCCCGCCAGCAGGCCCGCCTTCTTGGTCTCCTCCATGAAGCGGGCGGCCTGGGCGGGGCTCTCCAGCTCGACGGCGAACATCAGGCCCTTGCCGCGCACGCTCCTGACCACGGGCAGGCGCTTGGCGGCCTCCTTGAGGCCGCCGATGATGATCTCCCCCGTACGTGCGGCGTTGGCCTGCAGGTCGCGGTCGAGCACGTAGTCGAGGGTGGCGTTGGCGGCGGCCATGGAGATCGGGTTGCCGCCGAACGTGGCCAGGCCCACGGCGTGCGGGGCGTCCATCAGGTCGCCGCGCGCCACGATGCCGCCGACGGCGAAGCCGTTGCCCAGACCCTTGGCGAAGGTCATCATGTCGGGGGTCACGCCGTGGTTGCCGATGCCGAAGAACGAGCTGCCCGTACGGCCCCAGCCGGTCTGCACCTCGTCCGAGATGAACAGGATGCCCTGCTCGTCCAGGACCTCCTTGTACGCGGCGAACAGCCCGTCGGGGGCCATCGTGAACCCGCCCACACCCTGGATCGGCTCGGCGATCAGCGCCGCCACGTCGTTGGAGACCGCGGTGGCCAGCACGTGGCGCAGGTCGTCCACGCACGCCTGGATGTAGTCGGCGTCCGACATGCCCTTGAACTGCGCGAGATGCCGGTCGGCGCCGTGCAGGAAGGTCACGTTGAGCGGGGAGAGCGAGTTGTTCTTCCAGGAGCGGTTGGAGGTGACGCCGATCGTGCCGAAGCTGCGCCCGTGGTAGCTCTGCCGCATGGCGAGCACCTGGTCGGTCTTGCGCGCGTACGTGGCCAGAAGCAGGGCGGTCTCGTTGGCCTCGGTGCCGGAGTTGGTGAAGAAGACCTTGGCGTCGGGGATGCCGGAGACCCGCGCGATCTTCTCGGCCAGCTCGATCTGGCCGCGCAGCAGGTAGACGGTGCTGGTGTGCACCACGCCGGTGGCGATCTGGCGCTCGACGGCCTCGCGCACCTCGGGCACGTCGTACCCGATCATGTTGGTCAGGATTCCGGCGAAGAAGTCCAGGTAGCTCTTGCCGTCTGCGTCGATGACACGGTTGCCCTTGCCGCTGACGATCTCGATGGGGTCGTTGTAGTTGAGGGCCAGCCAGTTGGGCATGACTGCCCGATGGCGCGCGAGTAGCTCCGACATGTTACCGAGTATCCCTTTTCTTCTCCCCGGCCCCGCGCTACAACGTGTCGGGGGAGGGAAAAATCCACTTACACCCTGCAAACTACCTGGACTTCCCCAAGAGCCGCCCCTTAGGGGATGTCCCGTCCGCCTGGCGATGTACGCGGCACGCGGCCACTACGCCGCCGGAGGCACCGCGAATGACCACTGGCGGGCGACGACCGGGGCCACAGGAGTCGGCCACCATCGGATCATCCCGAGAACGAAGGAGACATCGAGATGACCGTCACCGTCGACCACCGCCCCGAAGCGCCCGCCGGCCCGCCCAAGCTCGACCGCGAGCAGCTCCGCCGGGCCCAGCAGGACACGCTGGACACCCCGCGCATGAAGTACAGCCTGCTGGCCAAGATGATGTTCAAGCCCGTGGACATCATGTACGGCAAGCAGGGCTCGTACACGAAGTTCGCCATGCTGGAGATCATCGCCCGGGTGCCGTACCAGGCGTGGGAGCGGATGGGCTACTGGGCCGTGCACCACCATCGGGGCCGCTCGGCCCTGGCCAGACGGATCTTCGAGCGGATCGTGGAGGCTCGCGCCGACCAGGACAACGAGCAGTGGCACCTGCTGATCCTGCAGGACCTGGTGCAGCGCACCGGCCAGCGGCAGACCTGGCTGCTGCACCGGGCCGCCCCCTGGCTGATCGCGTTCTTCTACTACCACGTGTCCTGGGTGCTGTTCCTGGTCAGGCCGGACTGGAGCTACCGGCTGAACGCGGAGTTCGAGGACCACGCCGAGCACGAGTACATGACGTTCGTGGCCGAGAACCCTGAGCTGGACTTCGTGCCCGACCCCGGCACGTACGCCGCCGAGTACGGCCGCTACCGCTCGGTGGCCGACCTGCTCCGGCAGATCGGCCACGACGAGCGCACCCACAAGCTCGACAGCCTGGAGAGCATGCGCGAGCCCCGTGTCCGCTAAACCTTCACTGGTTCCGGGGCTGCCGCGGCCGGGCGCAGCACGCCCACGGCGAGCAGCGCGGCGGCCACGCAGAACGCGGCCCCGACCCACGAGCCCAGGTGCATGGCCGACGTGAACGCCTGGTTGCCGGCCTCGGCGAAGCCCGACAGATGCGCGCCGCCGATCGACTCCCTGGCGGCGGCGGGCAGGCCGGCCGGCATCTGCGAGGTGTACTGCCCGGCCAGCACGCTGCCCAGGACCGCGATGCTCATCGCCATGCCGACCTGCTGGACGGTGTCGTTGAGCGCCGACCCGACGCCGGCGTGCTCCATGGGGATGGCGCTCATGAGCGAGGAGTACGCGGACGGCCCGGCCAGCCCGCCGCCGATGCCCATGATCACCAGCCCGGTCAGGAGCGGGAGGTATCCGGTGGTCGTGGCCATGACGACGAACCCGCCGGCCATCACCAGCAGGCCGGTCCCGATCAGCACCCGGTTGCTGGCCTTCTTGCCCAGGCCGGCGCCCACGCCGTTGAAGATCGCGGCGGCCACGCCGTAGGGGAGCATGGCCAGACCGGCCTGCATCTCCTTGTAGCCCAGCACGAACTGCAGGTACTGGGTCAGCATGAGCATCACGGCGCCCGCGCCGAAGGCCATGAGCAGGATCGAGAACGACGCGCCGCTGAAGTTGCGGTTGGCGAACAGGTGCAGGGGCAGCATCGGCTGCGCCTGCTTGCGCTCCCAGACCACGAAGCCGCCGAGGGCGAGGACCGCGATCGCGATGCCGATCACGTTCCACTCGCGCTCGATGATGACGTACACGGCCGCCGTCAGGCCGACCGTCGACAGCACCACGCCCACCGGGTCGATCTTCCGCCCGCTGCTGCGGCTCTCGGGCATGAGCACGACTGCCGCCACGATGGCGATCGCCGCGATGGGGATGTTCACCAGGAAGACCGAGCCCCACCAGTAGTGCTGCAGCATGAGGCCGCCCAGGGTGGGGCCCGACACCATGCCGACCAGGGCCACCGCGCTCCAGGAGGCCATCGCCTTGCGCCGCTCCGTCTCGTCGAAGACGGTCATCAGGATCGACAGCGTCGAGGGCATGACCAGCGATCCGCCGATGCCCATCAGCGCGCGAGCGGCGATGAGCTGCCAGGGCTCGGTGACGAGCACGGCCAGCAGCGACGCGCCGCCGAAGAAGGCCAGGCCGACGATCAGGAACAGGCGGCGGCCGTACTTGTCGGACAGGCTGCCCGAGGTGAGCAGCAGACCGGCGTAGGCCAGCACGTACGCGTCGATGATCCATTGGATGTCCGACGGCGTCGCGCCCATTTCCTCGTTCAGCGAGGGGATGGCGAGGTTGAGAACGGTGTTGTCGACGACAAGCACCAGAAGCGCCAAGCAGAGTACGACGAGAATCCACCAGCGGCGGGGGTCTCGTACAGTGTTCGAGTCCACTCGCACAGCGTACGATGGACTGCGTACAGCAGTCCATCGCAATAACGCGAAGCGGATTACGACAACCCTCGTACAGTGTGCGAGTGGATTTATCCTTGGAGGATGACCGGCAAGCAGTTCGCCTCCGTATGGCTTCGCGAGCCGCGCAAGACCGCGAGCCCGGGGCGCAGCCGTGACGAGATCGTCCGCGCCGCGATCGAGATCCTCGACGCGGAGGGCCTCGACGGGCTCAGCATGCGCAAGCTGGGCGCCAAGCTGAGCGCGGGCGCCACCAGCATCTATTGGTACGTCGCCCACAAGGACGAGCTCCTGGAGCTGGTCTACGACCAGGTGTGGGGCGAGATGAGCATGCCCGAGCCGGAGGACGTCGGCTGGCGCGACGCGGCCTCGGCCTTGGCCTACAGCATGCGCTCCGTGATCCTGCGCCACCCGTGGTCGGCCGACCTCCTCGGCCGCATGCCCGCGCTCGGCCCCAACGCCATCCAGGTCGCCGACCGGATGCGCCGGATGTTCAAGCTGGCCGGGTTCGCGGGGATGGACGTCGACTACGCCGGCAGCACGCTCACCGCCTACATCTACGGCATGACCATCCCCGAGGTCGCCTGGAACTCCGCCATGGGCGAGCACGAGTACGACCCCGCCGAGATGAAGGAGATGGTCACCAGGGCGGTCAAGGACTATCCGGACATGCTGGAGCGCATGGACATGACCGCCTACGACGATCCCCAGACCCTCCGCCAGGTGGCCTTCGACTTCGGGCTCATGTCGGTGCTCGACGGCCTTGAGCGGCGGCTGCCGACGTAGCAGGATCCCGGCATGAGCGATTTCCGTGCCGCCCGCGATTTCCTCCTCGACGCCGACGCCGCCACCGCCCGCCGCGACTTCCGCTGGCCGGAGCTCGAGGAGTTCAACTGGGCGCTCGACTGGTTCGACGGGGTGCTGGCCGCCGAGACCCCCGACGCCGTCGCTCTCAAGATCGTGGGAGCGAGCACCGCCCGCTACACGTTCGCCGAGCTGTCCGCCCGCTCCGGCCAGGTCGCCAACTGGCTGCACCGCCAGGGCGTGCGCCGGGGCGACCGGGTCCTGCTCATGCTGGGCAACCAGGCCGAGCTGTGGGAGTCGCTGCTGGCCGCGATGAAGCTGGGCGCGGTCATCATCCCGGCAACGACGCTGCTGACCGCCAAGGACATCTCGGAGCGCATCGTCAGGGGCGGCGTCGCCCATGTGATCGCCAACGCCGCCGACGCGGGCAAGTTCGGGGCCGGCGAATACACGAAGATCGCCGTCGGCGACGCCTACAACTGGCTGCCGTACCACGAGGCGTACGAGGAGGACCCGCTCTTCGTCCCCGACGCGCCGACGCGGGCCGACGACACGCTGCTGCTCTACTTCACCTCCGGCACGACCTCGCAGCCGAAGCTGGTCGAGCACACGCACGCGTCCTATCCGGCCGGGCACCTGTCGACGATGTTCTGGATCGGGCTGAAGCCGGGCGACGTGCACCTCAACGTCTCCTCGCCCGGATGGGCCAAGCACGCCTGGAGCAACGTCTTCGCCCCCTGGAACGCGGGCGCCAGCGTGCTGATCCACGACTACCACCGCTTCTCCGCGCCCGCGCTGCTGGAGGTGCTGCGGGACGAGCGGGTCACCACGTTCTGCGCGCCGCCGACGGTGTGGCGGATGCTCATCCAGGAGGATCTCGCCGGGTGGCGGGTGCCGCTGCGCACGGCCGTGGCCGCCGGCGAACCGCTCAACCCGGAGATCATCGACCAGGTCGCCAAGGCGTGGGGCATCACGATCCGGGACGGCTACGGCCAGACCGAGACCACCGCGCAGATCGGGAACGCGCCGGACGAGCCGGTCAAGCCCGGATCGATGGGACGTCCGCTGCCCGGCTACGACGTCGTGCTGATCGACCCCGTCAGCGGCAGGCCCGGGGACGACGGCGAGATCTGCCTGCCGCTGGACGCCCGCCGCCCCATGGGCCTCATGTCCGGATATGTCGGTGGGCTGAGTGATGCGATGCGCGGTGGTTTCTACCACACCGGCGACGTCGCCACCCGCGACGAGGACGGCTACATCACCTACGTCGGCCGGACCGACGACGTCTTCAAGGCCTCCGACTACCGCATCTCGCCGTTCGAGCTGGAGAGCGTGCTGCTGGAGCACGCCGCCGTGGCCGAGGCCGCCGTGGTGCCCGCCCCCGATCCGGTACGCCTGGCCGTACCGAAGGCCTATGTCACGCTCGCGCCCGGGTTCGAGCCGGACGAGGCGACCGCACGCTCGATCTTCGAGCACTGCCGCAGAGAACTGGCCCCCTACAAGCGGGTGCGACGGCTGGAATTCGCCGAGCTGCCCAAGACGATCTCCGGCAAGATCCGCCGGGTCGAGCTGCGGGTGCGGGAACCTCGCCAGGAGTACCGGGAGGAGGACCTCAGCGCGTGACAAAGCGTAAATGGGAGCATGGCCGTTCTTACAGAACGATCGGCTAGGCTCTGCCCCGTGTTGCCCACCATCGCCGATGTCCTCGCACTGGAGACCGTACGCCGGGGCAGCCCGCGCGTGGTCGCGGGCGCCGACCGGCTCGACACCAGGGTCCGGTGGGTGCACGTCGGCGAGATCGCCGACCTCGCCCACCTGCTGCGCGGCGGCGAGCTGGTGCTCACCACGGGCGTGGCGCTGCCCGAAGACCCGGAGAAGCTCGCCGACTACATCGGCGACCTCGCCTCCGTGGGCGCCTCGGGGTTGATCGTCGAGCTGGGCCGCAGGTTCGTCAAGGAGCTGCCGCCCGCCGTGGTCAAGAAGGCCGAGGAGCACGGGCTGCCGCTCATCGTGCTGGCCCGCGAGACGCCGTTCGTGCAGATCACCGAGTCCGTGCACGCGCGGATCATCGACATCCAGCTGGAGGAGTTGCGGGCCTCCGAGCAGCTCCACGAGGTCTTCACCGAGCTGTCGGTCGAGGGCGCCTCGCCCGCCGAGGTGCTGGCGCAGGTGGCCAGGCTGTCCAACCGGCCCGTGCTGCTGGAGAACCTCGCCCACCAGGTGCTGGCCTGCGAGTCCGCCGGGCGCGACGCGGGCGCGCTGCTGGCCGGCTGGGAGGCCAGGTCCAGGGGCGTGGCCCCGGCCGAGCGGACCGCGTACGACGCCGCGTCCGGATGGGTGGTCACCACGGTGGGGGCGCGCGGGCAGGACTGGGGCCGGCTGATCCTGATCTGCGACTCGGCGCCGACGCCGCGCGACATGGTGCTGGCCGAGCGCGCCGCCACCACGCTCGCCCTGGGCCGCCTGCTCGAACGCCACCAGGAGTCCCTCGAACGCCAGGCGCACGGCACGATCATCACCGGCATCCTGACCCACGCCTACGCCGACCCCGACGAGGCCGCCGCCCGCGCCAGGGCCGTCGGCGTGCCCCTCACGGGACGCAAGCTGATCAGCGTGGTCATCAGGCCCACCGAGCCGGCCGATCAGGCACTCGACGGCCAGGCCCAGCTCGGCGAGCTGGCCGAGGCCACCGCCGCCGCCTGCCGCGACGCCCGCCTGCCCGCCCTCGTCGGCGCCCTCGACCAGGAACGCGTCGGGGTCCTGCTGCCCCTCCCGCCCCGCACGCAGGCCGAGCCCGCGCTGACCGCGCTCGCCGAGCGGCTGCGCGTGCTGTGGCGGCCGGGCGGGCTCGCGTTCGTGCTGGCGGCGGGCTCGGTCGTGGAGTCCATCAGGGACGTACGGCGCAGCTTCCTGGAGGCCGAGCAGGTGGCAGACGTGGCCGTCCGCCAGCCGGACGGGCGCGCCTTCTACCGGCTGCCCGACCTGCGCCTGCGGGGGCTGCTGCACCTGCTGCGCGACGACGCCCGGCTGCAGACGTTCGCGGAGCGGGAGCTGGGGCCGCTGCTGGCGCACGACGCCCAGCGGGGCGGCGACCTGACCCGGATCCTGCGCATCTACCTCGACGCGGGGCGCAACAAAGCGGTCGCCGCGCAGAAGGCCCACCTGTCCAGGCCCGCCTTCTACGACCGCCTGCGCCGCCTCGAACGCGTCCTCGACACCGATCTGGACGACGTCGAGTCCTGCATGTCACTCCACGTCGCGCTCCTGGCCCTGGAGTCCTTCCGCCGCGAACCCCGCTGACCGCCCCGGGCGCCTAGCGTCGCATTCGTGCCCCTCTTCTTCAACGCCGTGGAGGCCGCGGCGCACCGGCTGTCGATCGTGCCTCCGATGCTCGACTACTTCGGCGTCCTGGGCCTGCACGCGCTCGTCGCGGCGGCCAGGACGGGCGTCTTCGACGCCCTGCGCGAGCGGCCGTCCACCGGCGCCGAGCTCGCCGCCACGCTCGGCCTGGACGCCCGCTCCTCGGACATGCTGTTACGCTCCCTGGCCGGGCTCGGCTACCTGCGGGTCCGCGGCGGCCGCTACCGCCTGACCCGCGCCTCACGACTGTGGTTCACGACGGACTCGCCACAGTCCCTGGTGGCGGGGCTGGAGTTCTGGGAACGTACGGCGTGCGTCATCTGGCCCCGGTTGGAGAAGGCGGTGCGCGACGGGGCGCCCGCCACGCCCTTCTACGAGCTGCTGGAAGGCGATCCCGAGCTGTCCCGGTCGTTCCAGGCGTGGACGGCGGCGCTGGCCGGACGGCAGGCTCCGGCGATGGCCAGGGCCGTCCCGGTGCCGCGCGCCGCCCGCCGGGTCCTGGACGTCGGCGGCGGCCACGGCCGGTTCAGCCTGGAGCTGCTGCGGCGGCACCCCCGGCTCCACGCCACCGTGCTGGACCTGCCGCAGGCGCTCCAGGCCACCGCCGCCCATCCCCGGCTGAGCGTGCGTGCCGGGTCGTTCCTGGACGGCGACCTGGGTGACGGGTACGACATCGCGCTGCTGTTCAACGTCGTGCACGGGCTGGAGGACGCGCAGGCCGCCACTCTCCTGGGGCGGGTGGCCGCGGCCCTCAACCCGGGCGGGATGGTCGTGGTGGGCGACCAGTTCGGGGACAGCGTCATGCCCGGCCGGGCCAGCCGCGCCCTGCTGCACCTGCTGGACCTGAACTACCTGGTCACGGCCGGCGGCAGGGTGCGCGGCTTCCGGGAGATGTCGGAGCTGCTGCGGGCGGCGGGCTTCCGCGCACCCCGGCACCGCCGCCCCCTCCGCTCCGTCCCCACCGAACTGGCCCTGGCCTCACTCCCCACCCACCGGCCGCGCTGAGCACCCGCCGCCACCCGCCACCGCCCGCCGCCGCGAACCCCGCTAGAAGCCCATCGCCGCCCGTACCTCGTCCAGTGTCATGATCGCCCGCTCTCTCGCCGCCGCGTTCCCCGCGGTCAGGATCTGCCGCACCTCCTCCTCGGTGTGCTCGGCGCGGCGCTTCCTGATCGGCCGCAGGAACTCGTTGACCGCCTCGGTGGCCAGCCTCTTGAGCGCGGACGCGCCCCCGTCCCCGATCTCCTCCGCGATGTCCTGCGGCGAGCGGCCGAGGCAGAGGCCGGCCAGGGTGAGGAGGTTCGCCACCTCGGGCCGGTGCGTCTCGTCGAAGGTGATCAGCCGCTCGGAGTCGGTGCGGGCCTTGCGGATGAGGGCGGCCGTCTCGTCCTCGGTGGCCGACAGGGCGATGGCGTTGCCGCGGCTCTTGCTCATCTTGCCGCCGTCGAGCCCCTGCAGCATCGGCCGTTCGCCCATCATGGCCTCGGGCTCCGGGAACACCTCGCCGTAGCGCTCGTTGAAGCGGCGCGCCACCAGCCGCGTCACCTCCACGTGCGGGAGCTGGTCCTTGCCCACGGGCACCAGCGTGCCCTTGCAGAACAGGATGTCGGCCGCCTGGTGCACCGGATAGGTGAACATCAGGCCGCTGACCGCCCGCTGCGAGCTGTGCGCGATCTCGTCCTTGACCGTGGGGTTGCGGTGCAGCTCGGAGACCGACACCAGGCTCAGGAAGGGCAGCAGCAGCTGGTTCAGCTCGGGGACGGCGCTGTGCTGGAAGATCGTCACCTTGGCCGGGTCGATGCCCACCGCCAGATAGTCGAGCAGCAGCTCGGTGATGTTGCGTTGGATCGCGCCGGGTAGATCGCGATCGGTGATCACCTGGTAGTCGGCGATCAGCACGTACATCGGGAACTTGTCCTGCAACGCGACGCGGTTGGCCAGCGAGCCGAAGTAATGGCCCAGATGCAGCGATCCGGTCGGACGGTCACCGGTGAGTACGACGTCGTTCATTTCGGTCTCTCTCTTTCAGGTCACGCCGTCTCGGAGAGGACCGCACGCTTGGAGGGCCGTCTCGAAGACGGCCCGTGCATGAGGAAATCAGCGGCCGTCTGTCGGCCGCCACCACATGCTGATGCGTGTCATACGCGAAGTGTATCCGTTTGCGGTGTCAATCTCGTAACCTCTTTTACCGTTTCGCGTGTTCGCCTGCCCCGGCGACCATGATCTCGCCAGTATGGTGCGGTCCCTTTTCCGCCCTCTGGAGAATTCATGTCTCGACGCACCCTCGCCGGTGGCCTGGCCATAGCCGCCGCGCTCTCCCTCACCACCCTGCCCGCCGCGGCGGAGCAGGCGTCGGTGCGGTTCCCGTCGGCCAAGTTCCCGCTGGGCAGCAGGCCCGTGCCGACCAAGACGATGACCGCCGTCGCGCAGGGCATCGACATGTACGACGTGAAGGCCGGCTCGGCGACCGACGGCTACACGGTGACCGTGTTGATGCCGAGCGGCCGCGACTACGGAATGCAGACGACCGCCGACGCCAAGGCCGCCGAAGTGGAGGCCGCCGGCGAGACCCCCAGCGTGCAGAAGGTGGTACGGCCGAGCGTCGCCGACGCCGCCTCCCAGACCGTGTACATGGTCCGGGTCGGCCTCTGGTCCCTCGACGACAAGAAGAAGGCCGAGGAGACCGCCAAGAAGCTCAAGGAAGCGGGGCTGAAGGTCAAGGTCGACTACCTCGGCGACGACGGGCTCAAGACCACCGGTCCCTGGGACGTCAAGGTCGTGATGATCGACGCCGGGGCGTTCGGCGGCTCGTTCGCGGCCTCGCTCGGCACCAGCGTGGCCAAGCGGGAGACCGTCTCGTCGATGGCCAAGGCCCAGAACGCGCTGGTCGGCGTCAACGGCGGCTTCTTCAACATCCACACCGACAAGGCCCTGCGCGGCGAGCCCGTCGGCGCGTCCGTGGTCAAGGGCAAGCTGCTCAGCGAGGCCGTCCCCGGCCGCTCGGCCGTCGTGCTCAAGGGTCGTACTGCCAAGATCACCGAGCTGAAGACCACCGTCACCGCCACCTCCCAGGACGGCCAGAAGACCGAGGTCAACGGCGTCAACCGGGCCGTCACGACGGACGAGCTGGTGCTGTACACCGAGGAGTGGGGCGCCAAGACGCCCGCCGGCGGGACCGACGCCGTCCTCGACGCCAACGGCAAGGTCGTCGGCCTGCGCGAGTCGGGCACCGCGGTGGCCGCCGGGACGCGGGTGCTGCACGGCAACGGCCTGGCCGCCGACTGGCTCAACGAGCACGCCTTCCAGGACTGGACGGTCAAGGTCGACACCAAGGTCGTGGACCTGCGTACCGACAAGGCGCTCGCGCTGACCCCGGACCTCAACGTGATCGCGGGCAGCGTCGGCCTCGTGCGGAACGGCAAGGTGAAGATCACCGCCAAGCAGGACGGCCACGACTCCGTCAACATGATCCTGCGCCGCCACCCGCGCACCCTCCTCGGCACCACGAGGAACGGCAGCCTCATCATCGCCACCATCGACGGCCGAAACCCGGGCGTGACCGTGGGGGCGAACTTCCTCGAGGCCGCCCAGTTCATGCGGTGGCTGGGTGCCACGCAGGCCATCAACCTGGACGGGGGCGGCTCGACGGCCATGGTGGTCGGCAACAAGCTGATCAACCGGCCCTCGGACGGCGTGGAGCGCGGCGTCGGCGACGCCCTCCTGGTCCTGCCCAAGTAACACACCAGGCCCGAACGGACCGCAGCCGTGCCACCAGCCCCTGGTGCACGGCTGCACCCCACCTACCCGGGCACCTTCGCCGCTGCGGCCGGCCGATAACGCACGTTCACGACCCGACGCGACGTCACCTCCACCGGCGAGGCACGGCCGCGCCCGCCCACGTGGGCACCTTCGCCGCTGCAGCGGGCCGGAAACGGACCTTCACGACCCGACGCGAGATCACCTCCACCGATGAGGCACGGCCGCGCCCACCTGCTCGAGGGCCTTCGCCGTTGCGTCTGGCCGGCAGCGCACGTTCACGGCCGAGGCGAGCTCGTCTTCGCCGTTGCGGCGGGCCGGTAGCGGACGTTCACGACCGACGCGGGGTCGGCTTCACCGAGCCGGTGGAGGCGAATCGGCTCGGCACCGGGGTTGTCGTACAGCCGGATGCCCTCACCCAGCAGGACCGGCGCGATGTGCAGGTCGATCTCGTCGATCAGCCCCAGTTCAAGCAGCTGACGGCCGATGGTCGGCGAGAACACCTCGAGGTTCTTGCCCCCGGCCGCCTCCAGAGCGATCCGCACCGCCTCGGCCGGCTCGCAGCTCAGGAACGTGACTCCGTCGGTGGGCGTCGCGTCCTCCGGGTGATGGGTGAGCACGAAGAGCGGCCCCTTCCAGGCGCCACCGTAGATGCCGCTGGGATCCGGGTAATGGTCCCAGCCGTCTCGACCGCCCAGCACGGCGCCCGTGGTCTCGACGTACTCATCGACCAGGTCCGGCCGGAACGAGGTCCCGGCCATCCAGCCCATCTCATGGTTCGGCCCCGCCACGAACCCGTCCAGCGACATCGTGAAGTGCCAGAGCACCTTTCCGCCCGCGGTCTGCGGCTCGGTGTCGCTCATTCGTTGCCTCCTGCATCTGATTGCGATTTGCAACCGGTAATCTCACGCTAGGCCACCTGGTGGTAGATTGCAACCAGTTCGGAGGTGAGGAGCGAGTTGGCGGAGTCGGCGCGTTCTGGTTGTCCGATCAATGCCGCGGTCGAGGCGTTCGGTGACAGCTGGAGCCTGCTCGTGCTGCGGGACGTGATGTTCGGGAGCCGGCGCTACTTCCGGGAGTTGCTCGCCGGCTCCGAGGAGGGGATCGCCTCCAACATCCTGGCCGACCGGCTGAAGCGCCTGGTGAACGCGGGCCTGCTGACCCGCGAGGACGCGGGCCCCGGACGGCGGGCCGCCTACAGCCTGACCGAGGCGTCCATCCAGCTGGTCCCGACCTTCGCGCAGCTCGGCGAGTGGGGGCTGCGCCACCGCCCCACCACGAAGCGGCTGCGGGTGCGAGCGGAGCTGCTCGCGGCCGGCGGACCGGAGCTGTGGAACGAGTTCATGGCCGAGCTCCGGACCATCCACCTCGGCGCCCCGCCGCCGGAACGGAACGGCCCAAGCGTCATGGAACGCCTCGCCAAGGCCTACACCGACGCGCTCTGACGCCTTGAACGGGAATCAGACACAACGCCGCCGTGCTCTGACGCCCTACATGGAGTCGGACGCGACGCCATGCCCGTCGCTTGAGAGGTACACAGCCGCGCAACGACCATGACGCCATGCGCGGCATCGGCGTGCGCTATGCGAGCGTCGACGTGCGCTGGGTAAGCGTCGACATTCGCCGTGCGGGCAATGACATCCGCTGTGCGGACGTGGAGGCGCGACGTGCAGGCGCTGACATCCGCCGCGCAGACGCCAACATGCGCCGTGCGCACGTGAACGCGCGACGTGCGGGCATGGACGGGCAACGTGCAGGCGCTGGCATCCGCCGGGCAGCCACCGATATGCGCCGTGCGGGCGTGGACGCGTGACATGCGGTCGGATCTTAAGCGTCCACCGGCAGACCCATGTCCGGTTTCACGGCCTTCATTGCAAGGTGCGACGTCACCTGCGCCACCCCCGGCAGCCCGGAGAGGGTCTCGGAGTAGAAGCGCTCGTACGCCGCCAGATCCGCCACCGCCACCCGCAGCAGGAAGTCCGGATCGCCGAACAGCCGGTGCGCCTCCACCACCTCCGGCATCCCCGCCACCAGCCGCTCGAACTCCGCCACCGTGTCGTGATCCTCATACCTCATCACCACGGTGGCGAACGCCTGGAACCCCCGGCCCACCGCGTCCCCTTCGACCAGCGCCCGGTAGCCGCGGATTACGCCGGACTCCTCCAACTGCCGCACCCGGCGCAGGCACGGCGACGGTGTGAGCCCGACCCGGTCAGCCAGCTCGGTGTTGCTCAGCCGCCCGTCCCGCTGCAGCTCCTGGAGGATCCTGCGGTCAATCCTGTCCACAGCGCAATATCCTGCCACTCCGCCGCCCGAAGCAGCACGAACAGACCATCGCGTGCCAACCCTCCTTGACTACCGTCCCACAAGGAGGTGGTTCTCATGGAAACCCGGCTGCTGGTGCTCTTCCTCGGCATGGACCTGCTGCTGATCTGCACGCCGGGCCCCGACATGCTCTACGTCATGGCCCGCTCGCTCGGCCAGGGCCGCCGCACCGGCCTCACGGCGGTGGCGGGGATCTGCTCGGGCTACACCGTGCACACGGTCCTGGCCGCCGCCGGCCTCGCCGCCGCACTTCGCGCGGTCCCCGCCGCATTGCCCGCGATGCGGTACGCCGGCGCTGCATATCTGGTCTTCCTGGCGATCAAGACCCTGGCGTCGCTCAGGAACCCCGCCACCCCGGTCCCGGGCGCGACCCCGCAGCCCACGGGCAGGGTGTTGCGACAGAGCATGCTCACGGCCTTGCTCAACCCGAAGGGAGTGCTGCTCTACTTGTCGCTGATGCCCCAGTTCATCTCCACGGAGACAGGCGTCCCTCTGGGCCTTCAACTCGCCGTACTCGGCCTGCTCCATGTCGCGAACTGCGCCGTCCTATACGGCCTGCTCGCCCTGGCCACGGCACGGGCCAGCCACGCCCTGACCCGGACCCCGAAGGCCGCCCGCCGGATCTCGGCCGTCTCCGGCACGATGCTCCTGGTGGTCGCGGCCGCCACGCTAGGCACCCATTGAACACAAAAAAAGGGGGTTCGACGCACAAGGCGTCGAACCCCCTCAAAGATTGTCCGGCGGCGACCTACTCTCCCACACCCTCCCGAGTGCAGTACCATCGGCGCAGAGAAGCT
>NZ_JBFAOQ010000034.1:0-74457 GCF_040675285.1 Nonomuraea sp. NPDC049625
CCTTCATCGACGGCAAGCTCGTCGAACGTCCCGCAGACTCGCCCGTCCCCACAGCCGCCTAGGAACTCACGATCCACAGGTCTTGACTATTGCTCGGAAGTTGCGGGCGGACTGAGTGGTCCACTGGCCTGTGGGATGAGCGGTGACGCCGAGCAGGTGGGCGCGGCGACTGCCGTGCTCGATCATGACCAGGGCATACAGGCGTTTGAGGTTGATGGTGTCCACATGCAGGAAGTCGACGGCGACGATGTGCTCGGCCTGGGCGGTCAGGAACTGCTTCCAGGTTGACCCGCTACGGCGCGGGGCGGGGTCGATCCCGGCCTGGTTCAGAATGTTCCACACACTGGAAGCAGCGACCGTGTGACCGAGGCGGGTCAACTCGTCGTGGATACGTCGGTGGCTCCAGGCGGGATTGTCGGCGGCCAGTCGGCGGCCATACGCAGAACAAGGCCTTACCGCCGTTGCAGTCGGAGGCCGGCCGGGGCAGCGACGCCGACTGTAGTCCCACTTCCTCGCCACGAGCTTGCGGTGCCAGGCCAGCAGCGTGGCCAGAGTGACTGAGAAGATCTTCGCCCAGCGATGGCGGGGTATCAGATGCGAGAGCGCCTATGCCGTGCCAAAACTCGCACACTGGCTCCCACCTGGTGTTTCACAAGATCCCTAGGCTGCTCTCCGGTACTCGTTTATCAACCCTCCGACAGCCTGTCGGCGCTGAATCGGAGCAGTCAGGTCGATCACCGGGCCGACTTCATTCATCGGCGGCTTCTGGTCCAAGGCCTGATGAGGGCGATGATCGTTATAATGCCGCTCATACTCAGCCAGGACAGCGCGCAGGTGCCGTTCGCCAAAGACCAGCAGTCGGTCGAGGCACTCTGCGCCTGCCGAAAATCACGTCCATGCACGTCAGGCAGACCATGCATCGCATCCGAGGTCCGCTGCGAGCCATCCTGCCTGTGGACGCAAATGACCAGGCGATGGCTGCTCGGTGGTTGCTCGCACACGTTCGATCCGCCGTAAAGTTCGAGTTCACCACGCAAGCCTGGCCCCAGACAGCCGCGCCGAGACGGGGGCAAATGGCACATTGCGCCGATGGTCAAGAACGCATGATTGCTCGGTGGTTGCTCGCGTGTACGCGATACAGCACGGCACGCGTCGGCACAGACCGACACGACGACGGGGATAATCCAGCCACGACAATACAGAACAGCACTTCATGACACTGAGCGACATCAACCGAGGATTCTCATAATCCGTGGGTCGTGGGTTCAAGTCCCACCCGCCCTACTCTTCAATACCGCGTTCGACCTGGGGTTTCTCGGCTCTCATCGGCCTCTGGATCTCGATTTTGGTCATGCGCCCGTGTGCCCAACCCTCCGGCCACCACCACCAGGCTGATCTCGGCACGTGACACGACCTCGTGGGATAGCGTGCCCGGGTGGTGAAAGTGAGGGTCACCGGCGTCGTCGTCGAAGACGATCGGATCTTGCTCCTTGACCAGGACACCGACACCGGCCGCTCGTGGTCGCTGCCCGGCGGGAAGGTCGAGGAGGGTGAGAGCCTCGCCGACGCCCTCGCCCGGGCGATGCGCGAGGAGACCGGCATCCAGGTTCAGGTCGGCCGGCTGCTGTACGTGTGCGACCACCTGCCCGGTGGCGGAACCCACGTCGTGCACCTGACGTTCGAGGCCACCCGGACCGGCGGCAGAGTCGGCGCGGTCGCCGAGGGCGCCGAGGGCGCCGACACCACGCCGATCCGCGGCGTGCGGTTCGTGCCGCTGGCCGACCTGCCGGCGACCGGTTTCTCCTCGCGTTTCGTCGAGCTGGCACGGGCCGGATGGCCCGGCGCAGGCTCCTATATGGGCGCCAAGTCCAACATCGGCCTGTGACCGTGTGAACGGGCCAGCAGGTCGACCGGCATCGGACGGTCCGGATCGTCCGCGATGAGGCGGATGCCGACGCCGCGGGAGCGCCAGGAAGTTGGGGTTGTCAGGCCAGTGCGTATCGCGCATCTCCAGGTGGATGGCGCTGCGAGTGGTGGCCGTGAGCAGCTCAGGGAACGGTGGGATCTTCTGCTTCGAGTTCGAGGAGCTTCTCCAGGACGAGTCTTCTCATGCGACGCGGAATGCGAACCCCTGACTCCCCTGAAGAGATCCCACTGCTTGCTTGCAGTTGCGCAAGGTCGTCAGGGTCGGTGATCGTCTCCCCGACAAAAGCCAGATCACCGGTTTCCTCGTCCAGCTGCATGGCCGGGCAGTGGCCGCCGTCGGTTTGGGGGTCGATCACAAGGAAGTGTAGCCGCATGAGCCCTCCCAGCCGCCTGGTGTGCCGGACCGTGGCACACACAGCGGAAGCCTGAACGCGGGCACGGAAAGCGTCAAGGGAAGCAATCCCCATGGTCCCGGTCACGCGCTAAAAGTCGTCTTGGCTGCGCTTCGCGGCTCGCTCCCGTCGGAGCTGCATTGCTCCCGCGATCCGTTGACCGAGGGGAACGATCTCCAGAATCTCTACCTTCAGCATGTCTTCGGGCTTGCAGCGCATGACGGCGCGACATGTCCACGCCTGTGGGCTTGTCTCGGGCCCAGACCCGCATGCCGGGCGCACCTGAGTCAGGGAATGATGAGCGGGGTAACGTGGCTGTATGAGAGGTGGGTCTAGATAGTTGGGGATGTGCGCTCCAGCCCCTCAACCGCTCCGTTGATTTCCCGAAAGGAGCGAATCCATGATCTTCCCGTACTACATGTCCGCTGCGAGGATCTTGCCCGTGGCCATAGAACCTCCTTGGCCAGGGCCGCGGCTGAGGCCGAGGAGGAGGGACGGCGGTGGCAGCAGCCGCCGTTCCATCCGCCGTCGTCGCCGTTGAGCGAGGATTGGATTGGCACGGGTTTCACTCCCGCGGGTCCCAGCATGTCGACCTGGTCACCTGGCGTGGTGGCCAGGTTCGTGCTTTAAGGCGTGTCGCAAAAAGTAGTTGAGCAGGCATCTTCCGCGTATGGGTGGGGCGTTACGGGCTGACCTTTTGTGGGTGGGACGTTCACTGGGCTGCGGATGAGCCGGTTTCCAGCGACTGCTGCGAGGGGTGCAGGAGCAAACCGGTGAACGCACTCGTCACCTCGCCGACGGCGACCACCGAGAGTCGCTCGTGGCTGACCCCGTCGGCAGGGCGCCCGAGCGTGTTCGGCAGTATCGAGATCGACGATCCCGTCGATGCGGCGTTCCCGGCGCGGCCTCGCTGGAGGAGTACCTCAAGTCCATCCGCGACGCTTCCGACTTCGTCCTGGAAGAGCGTCAGAGAGTGGCGGCCGGCGGCGGTGCGCCCGGCTATGTGCTGCGTAGTTCCTACGTCGAATATGCCTCCGACATGGAAAGCTTCCCCACTGGCGAAACCGTGCTGTTCGTTGTCACGGGACATGGTCAGCTGCTCAAGGTGCGCTACATCTGCGCACTGGTTTTGAGGAAGCCGCCATCTGCTCTGTCATGAAGTCGGTGGTGCCGATGTGACCGCGCATCCCCCGCTCGAAGGACTGGCCAGAACGACGATCACGCCCGGACTGCTGGTCTAGGGAGTGCCGGCCTCCGCGAGGAAGAAGTCGATGAACTCGTCCTCATGCAGTCCGGCAAGACACGCAAGGTCTGCCACTGCCAGCTGCCGCTCCTGCTGCAGATGCCGAATCAAGGCCGGGATCAGGGCCGGTTTCTCCGGCGGAAAAGTCTGGGGTTCCGCCGTGCGGTATCCGAGTGTGGACAGCTCGATGGTCAGCTGGCGGTGACGCCAGCCACTTACTGCCCCCAGGGTCTGGGCGCGTCGGAGGAGTGTCGCCATCGACACCCGCCAAACTTTCTTCAGCTCGTAGAGGCGATCAAGATCGATATGAGTCCTGAGGTCGGATTCGATGTCACGGGCGGGCAGCAAGAACTCTGCGGCGAATTGGTCCGCCTGCTGCTCTTGGAGGCCGTTCGGAACGACGTGCATTGCCACATGTCCGAGTTCGTGACTGAGCGTAAAACGCTGACGGTCGGCAGGTGCAAGGGCGTTGACGATGAAGATCGGATTTTCTCCCTCAGGCCACTGACTTACCGCGTCGAGCTCACGCCCTGCCAGTGGACGCCGAATAACCAGACCTCCGGCTGACTCGATGGCGCCGACAACGGATTCGATCGGGCCGGGAGGAAGATCCCACCTGGCGCGGAGCGTCTGCGCCGCATCTTCGGCGGTCTCGCGGTCATCCACCTCGATGCGCTCGAACAGGACGGCAGGACGTACCTCTACTGCCTGCAGAAGATTACGGAGTTGCAGCCGAACCAGATTGAGTTGAGCATGAACGGTCCGCAGCGAGGTCGTGGCGAGCGAGGCCTTCTTGCGGTGGTGAATGAGTCCGACACCCGCACCCTCGGCATCACCGTCGAAGCAGAGGAGGTGGGGCGTGTAGCGGAGAGCTTGCGCGTAGAGCGCGAGCCGGTCGCCGAACACTGCCAGGCGGCCTGACTCCGCCTTACTCACGTAACCCTGGCTTACCACTCCCTCGCCATCAAGAGCCTTCGTCATAGCTTCGGCAACGTCCGCCTGCGTCATGGCCCGCGACTCACGAGCCAGAACGAGCATGGATGGACGTGCGCTCTCCGTATCAACGCCCATGACACCACCTCCATCCATGCCTCAAACCACCACGAAACTGCGGATGTGTTCTGGATCGTCTCTGTTGGGCCCCTCGACGACACCGTTGCGCCTAGAGATCGCCCTGCGTTCTCAACCGCCGACCTGACAGCCGCCGACGTGTCGCCCGCTCGTACGAATCGATTGCCGAGGTGAATCCCCTCGAGATTGGCCCTGCGATCAGCGCGATTGATCAGGCTCTACGGGCTGCTCATTGCTCGGCGTGGCAACTTGGGCTGGGGCTGTGCCTGCAGCCAGTCGCATCGAAACCATCGAGCCTATCGTGAGGCGGTCAAGGTAAGCATCGCACTCGACGTTAGTTTCCCAGGTCAGCGCGTAGAAACCTGGCTGCGTCGCGAGCTGTTCGATTGCCCTGCCGACGGGCCGGGACGTACGTCGGTGGGGTTGGTGGCCGCCCGTTCTCGGGTGCTGGACCAAGCAGGCACCCGAATACGGACTGCCCCAGCGGCTCACGACAAGGGCGGGAGGCGGCCTCACCTCCCAGTACCGGCGCCCGATCAGCGCGATCGGGCAGGGCGGCGCCGGCTGGTGGCGCCGCCCTGCCCGTACTCCCCAGAACTAACCGCCCGCGCCGCGCTCGTCCGGTGCGCATGACTTGCACCGTCCGTAGATGACCAGCTGGCGCACGTCGGCGGCGAACTGACAATCTCTGAGCATCGCCGCGAACGCGGAGTCCAGCAGGTGCGGGTCGGCCTCGTAGATGACGGCGCAGTCTCGGCACACGAGATGCACATGATCGTCATAGCCGCCTATGTGGTAGGTGGCGTTGTGCCCGACGTGCGTGTGGTGGACGAGCCCGATCTTCTCCAGCAGATCGAGCACTCGGTAGACGGTGGACAGGCTCACTCCGGCGGCGTCGGGCAGGACCTGCGAGACCTGGTCGGGAGTGGCGTGGCCGAGGCGTTCCAGCGCGTAGTAGATCTGCTCGCGCTGGAAGGTCAGCCGGTATCCGAGCGCTCGGATACTGCCGATCCCGTTGGGGGGTTCCATGGGTTGAGCTTCCTTCCTTACCGGGGTGGCTACACAGGCAGCCCCTGCCGATGCAGCTCACGCCGTATCGAGGTCCAATCGGCGTCCCCCGCCTGCCACGTCCCTTGCCCGACGTTCTTGTCCTTGAATCCGCTCGAAGTACACAAACAGACGATTGGCCCATCAAACCGGGCACCGGACGCGATCATCTGGCGCAGTCCGGCGACGCCGGCGGACGCGGACAGTTCCTGCCACATCCCCGCGCGGGCCAGCTCCCGCTGCGCCACCGCCATCTCCTCGTCCGTGACCCGGATCGCCTGGCCGCCGCTGTCCCGCACCGCGACCGTCGAGCGGTAACCGCTGACCGTGGTGCCGATGGCGTAGGCGGAGGTGTCGGCGCTGGCGACTGTGGTGGCGGGCAGTCCCAGGTCGAGCGCCCTCGCCAAGGGGGCTCGCGCGGCGGGCTCGCACGCGTACATCCGTGGCAGCCTTGAGGTGAGGCCGAGTTCGCGAAGCTCGGCGAAGCCCTTGTGGACGCCGTACAGCAGCTCACCGTACCCGGTCGGCACGAACACCGCCTCGGGCGCGGTGCGGTCGAGCTGGAGGAACAGCTCGTAGGCGATGGTCTTGTAGCCCTCCACGCCGAACGGGTGCCCGGTGTGCGTCGTCGTCAGGTTGCTCACGGGGTGGTAGTGGAGCCTGCTGACGATGGCTCGGAGCACCTGCCAGCGTGCCTCGCGTTCGACGACGATCACCGCGGCCCCGTACGCGGCGAGGAACGAGCCGATCGCCGGGGGCATGCCTGTGGAGGTGATGACCACGCACGGCAGGCCGAGGCGAGCCGATAGCGCGGCGGCCGAAGCGCCGTGGTTGCCCGAGGAGGCCACGACCACTCCGGGTGCTCCGGTCAGGGCGGCGGCGCTGATCGTGCAGAGGTTGAGCCGGTCCTTGTGGCTCCAGGTCAGGTTGCGGCTCTCGTCCTTCAACAGGGTGCCGGCGCCCGTGAACCGGTCGATCGAGGGAACCGACAGCAACGGGGTGTCACCGATGCCGAGGTCCAACCGGTCATCGAGCGGCGGCAGCAAGGGCGCCCAGCCGTGCGGGCCCGCGGACGGCCGTTCCCGCTGGAACAGGTCAAGCGGGACGGCCTCGTAGTCGTAGGTCACCTCGACCGGGAAGCTCACGGCTTTGGTGCTGGTCTTGGGGCAGCCGGACGTCAGCGGCGGCCACAGGGGGTACTCGATCGCGGGATCGCCCATCGAACGCTGGGCGATCGCCGCGGACGCGACGGCCGTCATTTGAGCGACACGTAGAAGGTGAGCACCGGCTCCTCCGGTCGGTCGGACCAGATGGTGTGCGGGATCCCGGCCTCGATGACGAAGGCCTGACCGGCGGCGACCTCCAGCCGTTCGGTCGGCGTACGGACCACGCCGGTGCCCTGCGCGACGTAGTAGAACTCGGCGCGCGCGTGCCCCTCCCCGAGCAGGTCGGCCGAGGGCTCGTCGACCGGCGCGCGGTACTTGTAGGCGACGAGACCGGCGACGGCGCCGAGGTGCGCGCCGCAGGTTTCGGGGGTCAGCAGCCGCCAGATCCTCCTGGCGTCGGTGTCGTGCGGCACCACGTCTTCTGAGCTGAGTACGGTGGGCATGTCGTCCTCCTCGTGACTAGGCGGGGGAAACGGGCAATGATCTGTTCGCCGGGAACCAGCACGCGGCCGCGTGCGTGCCTGGCGACAGGGCGGGCAGGTCGTGGTGGCAGCGTTCCCGGGCCAGGTGACAGCGTTCGTGGAAGGCGCATCCGCGAGGGCGGTCGAGCGCGGACGGCGGCTCGCCCGGCAGCAGGACCCTCGCGCGGCGCGCCGACGGGTCGGGGGAAGGGACGGCGTCGAGCAGGGCTCGGGTGTAGGGGTGCCGGGGATGTTCCAGCACCTCGTGAGCCGGCCCGGTCTCGACGAGCCGTCCCAGATACATGATCCCGATGCGGTCGCAGACCTGCCGGAGCACGGACAGGTCGTGGGAGACCAGGATGACCGCGACCCGCGTCTCCTCGGCGAGACGCCGCAGCAGGCGGACGATCTCCCCGCCGGTGGACCGGTCGAGCATCGACACCGGCTCGTCGGCGAGCAGCACGCGCGGCTGGAGCACCAGCGCTCGTGCGATCGCCACTCGCTGCCTCTCGCCGCCGCTGAGCTCGTGGGGGTGGCGCCCGGCGTACCTCTCCGCGGGCCTGAGCTCGGCGGCTTCCAGGGCCGCCGTCACCCTGCGCTCCACCTCGTCCGCGGGCAGCCGCAGCTGGGCCAGGAGCGGCTCGGCGACCTCGCGGCGCACGGTGAAGCGAGGATTCAGGGACTGGTACGGGTCCTGGAACACCAGCTGGACCTGTGATCGCAGCGGGCGCCAGTCCGGGTCTCCGGCGCCGAGCGTCGTCCGGCCGATCCGGACGTCGCCGCCGGAGATCCCCGCCAGGCCCACCAGGGCCGAGACCAGGGAGCTCTTGCCACAGCCGCTCTCGCCGGCCAGCCCCATGATCTCGCCCTCGCGTACCAGCATCGACACGTCGTCGACGGCGGCCACCTGACGGGTTCCGCGCAGCGCGGCCAGGCCGCGGCCCGTCGCGTAGCGCACCCGCAGCCGGTCCAGGCTGACCGCGACAGGTATGGTCTCGGCCTCCTGCCGGCCGGGCTCGCTCCGGCGGGCCGCCGTTTCGTCCAGGAGCCGCCGGGTGTAGGCGTGCCGCGGCGTGCCGAAGACGGCCGCGGTGGATCCTGCCTCGACGGCGACTCCGTCCTTGAGCACGATCACCCGGTCGCAGATCTCGGCGGCCACTCCGAGGTCATGGGTGACGAGCAGCATGGACAGGCCCAGCTCGCGCCGCGCGTCGGCGAGCAGCGCCATGATCCGGTCCTGCACGATCACGTCCAGCCCGGTGGTCGGCTCGTCGGCGACCAGCAGGTCCGGTTTGAGCAGGGTCGCCATGGCGATCAGGGCGCGCTGCCGCATACCGCCGCTGTACTGGTGCGGGTACGCCGCGGCCCGGTCGGCCGGGATCCCGACCCGGTCCAGGGCCTCCCTCGCCAGCGCCATGGCCTGCTTGCGCGGAGTCCGCCGATGGATCCGGATCACCTCCGCGAGCTGCCGGTCGACCCGCTGGACCGGGTCCAGGCAGTTCATCGCCGCCTGCGGGACCAGGGACAGCCGCTCCCACCTGAGCCTGCGCAACCGCTTCTCCGGTACGGCGGCCAGGTCGGTGCCGTCGAAGTCGACCTGTCCGGATACCCGGGTGCCCCTCGGGAGCAGCCTCAGGATCGCCTTGGCGGCGGTGGTCTTGCCCGAGCCTGACTCCCCGATCAGGCCGAGCACCTCACCCGCGCCGATGGAGAACGACAGATCGCGCAGGGCGGCCCCCTGACCGGCGGGGTATTCCACCGACAGGCCGCGCACGTCCAGGATCGAGCTCACGGCATGACCTCCAGGCGACGTCGTTGCACGGACTCGTGGGCGCGGCCGAGGAGCGAGAGGGCGAAGACGAACAGCATGATCGCCAGGCCCGGGAACAGGGGCCACCACCAGGCGCGGCGCATCTCCTGCGAGGTGAAGGCATCGAACATGATCGTCCCCCAGGAGACCGCGTTCGGCGGGGCCATGCCCAGGAAGCTGAGGCTCGCCTCGGCGAGCACGGCCTCGGCGACCAGCAGCATCCCGTAGAGGAGCGCGAGCGCGGCGACGTTCGGTGCGATGTGGACGTAGAGGACACGCCTCCGGGAGGCCCCGCTGACCACCGCTGCCTTGACGAACGAACGCTCCTTCAAGGTCAGAACCTGGGAGCGCACCACCCGGGCGGTGGTCCGCCAGAAGAGGGCGGCGATGGCCAGGACCAGTACGGTGTCGGAGCGGCCGAAGATGCCGACGAGCACCAGCGCGAGGGGCAGGAACGGGATGGCGTAGGCGCTGTCGGCCAGTCGCATGAGGACCGCGTCCACCTTGCCGCCGAGGTAGCCGGCGATCAGGCCCACGTTGAGCCCGATCAGCGCGGTGGCGAGGGCCGCGATCCCGGCGATCGTGAGTGTCCTGCGGGTGCCCCAGACCACCTGGCTGAAGACGTCCCGGCCGAAGTTGGTGGTCCCGAACGGGTGGGCCGCGCTGGGTGGCAGCAGCCGGGCGAGACCTCCCTGCGGGCCGCGAACGCGCTCCAGCGGACCGTACATGGAGATCACCGGGGCGAGCGCGGCGATCAGCAGGAACGCGCCGACGATGACCACGGCCACCCGGCCACTGGGGGTCGACCACAGCGTGCGGCCCATCTGCAGTGCTCCCGCGGCGACCCTGCCCCGCCGCATGGAGCCGCGCACCGGCACGGACGGGCTGATCATGCCAGCCTCACTCGTGGGTCGAGATACGCGTACAGGACGTCGATGACGGCGTTGACGGCGACGGCCATGAGCGCCGTCAGCAGGAAGACGCCCTGCATCATCGGGTAGTCGAAGGTGTTGACCGCGTCCACGATGGTCCGTCCCATGCCCGGCCAGGAGAAGATGGTCTCAATGATCACTTGACCTCCGATGATCACTCCGGTGAGCGCCGGCATCAGGCTGACGACCGGGAGCAGGGCGTTGCGCGCCGCGTGCAGGTACGTGGTCCGCGCGCCGGACATGCCCTGCGCGCGCTCCAGCGAGATGAAGTCCTCGTGCATGACGTCGGCCATCGCGGTTCTCATGGTCAGCAGTGGCTCCGGCACGAGGTAGAGGGTCATGACGGTGAGCGGCAGCAGCAGGTGCCACCAGAAGTCCGGCGAGGCGAACAGGGCCGGCCCGGTGTCGGCGGATCCCTGGCCGGGCGTGGACATGCCGATCGACGGCACCCATTCGAGGCGGTAGCTGAACAGCAGCAGGCCCAGGGTCGCGGTCCAGAAGACGGGCGACGCCTTGGCGACGAACGCCCCGTTGCGCAGCAGCGCGTCGAACGGCCCCCGCCGCCTGGCGGCGACCGCGCCGAGCGCCGCCCCCAGCACCAGGGCCAGCGTGATGGCGGGCACGACCAGCACGGCCGTGTTGAACAGCTTGCCGAGCAGGATGCCGCTGACGGGCTGCTTGTACTGGAAGGACATGCCGAGGTCCCCCTGCAGCAGGCTGCCCAGATACCGGGTGAACTGGACGGCGAGCGGCTGGTCCACGCCGTAGCGCTCGCGCAGGGTCTCGGCGACGGACGGGTCGAGGTCCGGCCCGACCACGGCGGCGCTGGGATCGCCCGGCACGGCCCGGAAGAGCAGGAAGGTCAGCGGGACGATGATCACGATGGTGATCGCCATCTGCGCGATTCGCCTGATGGAGAAGTGCAGCAGCGCCATGGGGGCTCCCTTGCCGAGCGGCCGTTCAGCCGGCGACGTCGTTGTCGCGCAGCCGCTTGTCGGCGTCCGCCTTGGGGTAGTACAGGGCGCCGGCGCGGTCGAACGCGTAGCCCGCTTGGCGTAGCTCGTTCATCGCCGCCTGAAGGTCGTAGGGGAACGGCTTGAGCGAGGGGTCGTACCACTTGGTCAGCGTGGGCGCGATCGCCGATCCCGCCGGCTTGCCCTGACCGTCGAGCACCACGTCGATGATGTCCTGCACGGGGACGAGGTAGGACAGGGCACGCCGGAAGTGCCGGTCGTCGAACGGCGCCTGCCGCATGTTGTAGTGCAGCCCGGCCCAGCCGAAGCTCTCCACCGGGATCACGGTGATCCCGGCCTTGCCCTGCAGCGAGCCCAGCTGGGCGACGCTCTGGATGTCGCCGAGCATGTCGATGTCTCCCTGGGCCAGGCCGCCGACCTCGGCATCGAAGCTGCCGAGCACGGTCATCACGAGGCCGTCGACTTTCGGGGCCGAGAAATGCCCCTTGTTCGGGGCGAATCGCATCTCCGCGCCGAGCTTGCGGCCGGCGAAGGTGAAGGGCCCGGACCCGACCGGGGCGTCGTTGGTGAACTTCGCCGGGTCGTCCACGTCCTTCCAGATGTGCTCGGGAAGGATCGGCATCTGAGCCAGCACGGTGGGCACGAAGCTCGACGACGAGTCGGCCAGCGTGAACTCGACCGTTTCACCCTTGGCCCGCACCTCCCGCACGCCGGCGAGCTTGGGGCCGAACAGGGGCGACTTCTTGTCGATCAGGTAGTTGACGGTGAACGCCACGTCGGCCGCGCTGACCGGCTCCCCGTCACTGAACCGCATTCCTGGCCGCAGGGTCGCGGTCACGCGGTCTCCGCTGACCTTGATCGATGTCGCGGCCCAGTCACGCAGCTCGCCGTCCGGTCCGATCCGCACCAGGCTGTCGTAGATGTGTGACAGCGGCAGCTGCGCCTCGGTGGTCTCCAGGGTGACCGGGTTCAGCGTGGGCGGCTCGTAGATGGTGCCGACGACCAGCGTGCGCTTGTCGGTCTTCGGTGCGGCGTTGATCGAGTTCCAGATGTTGAACACCGGGTAGCCCAAGGCGCCGCGGATGCCGTCCCACCTGTCCGACCGGTACGCGCCGCCGACGATGACATGGGCGAACGGCCGGACGGGCTGCTGCTCGTACAGCAGGGCCTGGGCCTTCTTCACCGCGTCGACGCGATCGGCCTCGTTCGTGGCGAGCTGCTGGGCCTTGTACAGCGCGTCGTACTCGCTGTTGCGGTAGCCGGAGACGTTGGAGCCCGCGGTCCCTCCGCTGGCCGAGGTGAACCTCGCCAGGAGGTTGTCCGGGTCGAGCCGGTCGGGAGTGGGGTCGTAGACGACGAGGTAGGCGTCGAAGTCCTTGCTGGTGAAGGCCCGGCGGGTCACCTCCGCGCCGCGGACGGCGAGCAACTCGGCCGGGATGCCCGCCTGCTGCCATGCTTCTACGATCAGGCGGGCCTGCTCGTAGCGCCGCGGATCCTCGGCCGAGGTCTTGGTCAGTAACTTCACGGCCGGCACCCGCGTGCGGCCGGACACGTCGTCGGCGATCGGCTGGTATTTCGCCGCACCGGGGTCGCCCGCACCTTGAGCGCCGCTGGTGCACGCACCACAGGCCAGTGCCAGCGAGCCCGCCAGGGCCAGGCTCAGCATTCTTCGGAATGGGCGCACTTCGACTCCTCTCGCGTGGGGGCGCGATAGGCGGTGGGGGCACCTGTGTTGAGGGAACGCGGGACGGCATGACTTCATCAGCCGAACCACAAATACAATTGTCGGGGAAATGAATGAATCATGGCGGCGATACCGCCGCACCCGAAGACCTTCTACTCAACGTAGATTGCACGCGAATCGCATGTCAACATAGGGTCTTAAGATGGGAACGGTTCCCAACTGCGAGGAGCGCGCCGTTTAACTCCATATTTCATCCGGATGACAGAGAGACTACCTCGGCGATATCCCACACGGGGCCCATCTGGCAGGGTCGTGCGCACTGGAGAGGACCTGCCCACCGGTAGCGGGCTCGAGCATGCAGGTGCCCCCACCAGGGCAGGACGAGGTCACCCGAGAGTCGATATGTCAGGAGATCTTGATCGGGTAAGCGATATTACCCTATGACATGCTGCATATCGGGACAAAATCAGAGCTTTCTCGCGCGTGTTTCCTGCTCGACGAAGGCCCATGAACGCTGGATGCATCTCGCATCTGCCTCCAGCTCCCTTCTCGCATCAAGACGCTCTTGCGATGGCTGCGCAACTGTACACTGCACGCAGATGCCGCCTATTCCGATTTAACTGTATTGATTATCGAACCCTTGCGCGTTCCACAAAAGTTGAGCTTAACTCCAGACATAGGCGCGTTTACGCTGACTGGAGGAATACAGATAATGCCCGAACGTGTGCTGCTTATTGGCGTGTACGGGATGGAACTGGTGGAGTGCGGAGGAGCCCTGGCGGCCAACGTCGCCGCGGGCGGCCAGTCGTTCGCCACGCTCATGCTGTGCCGCGAGCGCATGCGCGCGGATGTGAGCAGGGCGGCGGACGTGCTCGGCGTCGAGGTCGACTTCCTGGGGTTCCGCAACGGGTTCGTGGCGGTGGACGAGGAACACAAGCGCGCCCTGGTCCGCGCGATCCGCACAGTCCGCCCGACGATCGTCATCACCCAGGACCCCGAGCACTCCCTGGCCGATCTCGACCCTGACCGGCGACCCGCGATGACACTCATCCTCGAGGCTCTGGGGCTGGCCTCCAGGAACTTCGCCGAGGACGACGGCCTGAAGCCGCATCCGGTTCCGACCATCTACTACATGACCCCTTCGCGTCCCAACTGTGTGGTCGACATCGCCCCTCACTGGCAGCAGAAGGTGGCCGCGATGGGCATGCTCGAGTCGCAGATGGAGTTCTCCGGGCGCCACTGGACCGAGCAGCTCACCCCTGCCGACCTCGAAGCCCTGGTGCCCGGCTTCGCCGCGTTGGACAGCGACCTCGAGCGCGGGCGAGCTGTCCATCAGGCCCTGGACAAAGCGGTGCACATCTACCACGGCATCGGTCATCACGGACGTTACGCCTTCGCGGAGCCCTACCGCCGGGAAGGCGACTTCCACCTGCCCACCTTGGTCCGCTGACGGCGATCGGACATCTCCATGACGCAACAAGACCAGCATTCAGCGCGCGAGCACGACCGCGACCACGGACACGAGACCGGACACGGACACGGACATGGCCACGCCCACGAGACCGAACATGGGCACGGGCATGGGCACGGACATGGGCACGGGGCCGGCCGGGGCCTCTGGTCGGGGGTGCGGCACCTCTTCACCCCTCATTCCCACGACGCTTCGGATTCTCTGGACGACGCGCTGGAGGCCAGCGGCGAAGGCATCCGTGCGCTGAAGATCAGCCTGATCGGGCTCGGCGTCACCGCCATCCTGCAGGTGGTGATCGTCGCGATCAGCGGATCGGTGGCCCTGCTGGCCGACACCGTACACAACTTCGCCGACGCCCTCACGGCGGTGCCGCTGTGGTTCGCCTTCGTCCTGGGGCGGCGTGCCGCCAACCGCCGCTACACCTACGGCTACGGCAGAGCCGAGGACATCGCCGGGATCTTCATCGTGCTGACCATCGCGGCGTCGGCCGCCCTGGCCGGCTACGAGTCGATCAAGAGGCTCTTCGATCCACAGGAAATCACCAACGTGGGCTGGGTCTTCGCCGCGGGTCTGATCGGCTTCGCGGGCAACGAGCTCGTAGCCGTCTACCGGATCCGGGTCGGCCGTCGCATCGGCTCGGCCGCCTTGGTGGCCGACGGCCTCCATGCCCGTACCGACGGGCTCACCTCCCTGGCGGTGGTGTTCAGCGCGGCCGGCGTCGCGCTGGGGTTCCCGCTGGCAGACCCCATCGTCGGGCTGATCATCTGCGCCGCCATCGTCATGGTCCTGGTCACCGCCGCCAAGGAGATCTATCGGAGGCTGATGGATGGCGTGGATCCGGCGCTGATCTCCCGCGCCGAGGAGGTCCTCTCCTCCGTGCCCGAGGTCACCGCGGTGCACACCATCCGCATGCGGTGGGTCGGGCACCGGCTGCGCTCGGAGGTGTCCATCCAGGCCACCGAGAGCCTCTCCTTCGCCGAAGCTCATCAGGTCGCCGATCAGGCGAGAGATGCCCTGCTCCACGGCGTACCGAAACTGGTCGATGCCCTGGTCCACGTCAGCCCTGCCACTCCTCCGCCGCCCGTCATGGCCGACGACACCGCAGCCCTCCGCCTGTGAGGCCCGTCCCGCCTCGCAGGCGGGACAGCCGGCCGCTCATCAACGCTCGGGCTGCCACCGGCGGCCGTTGAATCGTGCGCGATCTGCTGCCGCGCCGCCCGAGCGAGTCCAGCCGGTGACCGCAGAGCCGGAGCCGGCCACTACCGTCCGGTCGTACCGTCGATCTGTTCCCGCAGGATGTCGGCATGGCCGGCATGCCGGACGGTCTCGCTGGTCATGTGGGCAACGACCCACCGAACCGAGTGGAACGTGCCCTCGACCGCTATCGCGACAGGCTCGCCGAGGTCGCCGACAGACCGGATCGCGGCGTCGCTGGCCGCGATCGCCGTGCGGTAGTCGGCCAGGACCTGCTCGGACGCGCGACCGGCCGATACGTCCATGCCGACGTCCCCAGGATCGTCCGACTCCCGGCCGGCGACGTGATACCCGAACCAGAGCCGTTCGGCGAGAGTCAGGTGATGGACCAGGCCCAGCAGCGTGGTCCCCGATTCCACCAGGACCCGGCGCAACTGCTCCTCGGTCATGCCGTCGGTCTTCTTCATCACGCATTCCCTGGCGAACGACAGGAAAGCCATCGCGGTGTCCAGCTCACCGCCATCATTGCGGGGCACCGGGCGGCGCTGGGTCTCGGCCATACATGGGAATCTAGCGGCACCCCGCCGGCACCGCGTTGAGTTACAAGGCGCATGAACACGGCGTATGGTCCTGAACACAGTGTTCCGAATCCCGGAGGCCTTGATGCCGACGGCAGCAACGGACCGCAGGGTGCGGTGGGTCGAGGAAAGAGGAGCGATGTCGCGACGGAAGCTGGGACAGCTCGAGGCCGAGGTGCTGGCCGTGCTCGCCGGCGCCGACGGCTTTCTGCCGCCTCAGGAGATCTGTGATCGGCTGGACGGCGATCCCGCCTACACCACCGTCAACACGATCTTGTTCCGGCTGCTCGACAAACGCCTGGTGGAGCGGACCAAGCAGGGGCGGGCCTATGCCTACCGGCTGACCGCCGACGAGTCCGGGCTCGCCGCGGAGCGCATGTTCGGTCACCTCCGCCTGGCGCATAACCCGTCCGCAGTGCTCAGCCAGTTCGTCCACGGTCTGAGTCCGCAGGAGGAGGCGGCCCTGCGCGCACTGCTCGAAGGATCCGGAAACGACACGTGAATCTGGAGATCTACCTTCCCGTCGCGCTGCTGGCCCTGACCAACATGCTCATGGCCTGGCGGCAGCCGCGCATGCACCCGGCCTGGCACGCGCGGGTGCTGGTCGTGCTCACCGGCGCCACGGCGCTGACCGTGCTCGCCGTACTGGTGTTCGTCATCATGATCGCGGCGGGCACGCTGAAGGCGGCCGATGCCACCGTGATGGGCAACGTCCTCATCGACCACGGGCAAGTGCCCGCGCCCGTGGGCGGCGTCGCGATCGCGGCACTCCTCCTCATCACCGCCGCCGTCGTCCACGCGATCGTGCGCTGGCGCGGGGAGTTGAGGAAGGCAAGGGCTCTCGGCACGGGCGTCGTAGCCGACGAACACCCCTTCGCCGTCGCGGTGCCCGGAAGAGAAGGCGGAGTGGTCCTCTCCAAGGGCCTGATGACCCTGCTCTCACGGCGTGAGCTGGAGGTGGTGCTTCGGCACGAGGCCGCGCATCTCAAGCACCGCCATCACCTCTACCTGATGGCCGGCGCCCTCGCCACGAGGATCTTCCCGGCTCTCGTCTATCCATACCGGACGCTGGCCTACGCTCTGGAGCGCTGGGCCGATGAGGACGCCGCCAAGGCCGTCGGGGACCGGGTCCTGGTGGCACGTACGATCGCGCGAGTCGCCCTGGCGCAACCGGCGTCGTCCCCCAGCGCGTACCCGGCTCTCACCGGCTCGCACGTCACCCGCCGGGTCGAGGCCCTGCTCGGACAGACCCCACCGGACAACCGCTTCACGGGCCCGGCACTCCTCGGCGGCGCCTGGATGGCCACGGGAACCGCCATCTCACCCACCCTCACACACCACGCCACTTTCCTGGTGCTGCTGCTGTGAGCACCTCAGAAGGAGGCCACGAAGGTCGAGGCGGCGTACATGACCAGGATGAGGCCGACGATCACCAACACCGCGACGCCGACCCATTCGCACAAGCCGTACCATCACAGGTTGAGATCATGCACGGCCTGCTGTGCCGCCTGTCGCTCGGCAGGCGGGAAGAAGTCCCTGCGGGCGATCCGCCGCAACGTGACGCGGAGCTGACCCGCGGTACGCGCCCGCCGTGCCGCTCCGGCCTCATGAACGGCCGAGGCCCTTGGCGATGACCCTCTGATACTTGCGGGCGCCGTGCTGGCCCTGCGGCGGCGCACTGCTCGCCGCCGCATCGCCGCACCCGCACCCGCACCCGCACCGAGCTGAACCGCCCGCCCAGTATGCACAGCGTCCGCTGGTTGCCAGGCTCGAAGTGAAGCCGCCCAGGCCGGAGGGACATGCCTCGTGACAAAGATCGATGGACACCACTAGCGATGCGTCAGCAGAAGCGCGTGGTGATCCGTCCCGTGCGGGCCGTCGGGGTCGGCGTGCACGGTGGCGGCGTTCAGCCTCGGCAGATCGTGGATCAGCCGGTGTTCGGCCGCCACGGCCACGGCGTGCGCCTCGACCAGCGACAGCTCGTGATCGACCTGGATGTCCACCTCCGCGCGCATCGCGTGTCCGATCCAGCGCAGCCGTACGGATCCCACCCGCCTGACGCCGGGCACCGCGGCCAGGATCTGCTCGGCCTGCTCGACCAGCGCCGGGTCGACGCCGTCCATCAGCCGGTGGTAGATCTCGCGGGCCGCGTCGCGCAGCACGAAGCAGATGGCCACGGTGATCAGCAGCCCCACGATCGGGTCGGCGATGGGGAAGCCCAGCGCCGCGCCGCCGGCGCCGATGAGCACGGCCAGCGAGGTGAAGCCGTCGGTACGCGCGTGCAAGCCGTCGGCCACCAGCGCGGCCGAGCCGATCTCCCGGCCGACCTTGATCCGGTACCGGGCCACGAGCTCGTTGCCCAGGAACCCGACGAAACCGGCGCCGGCCACCCAGGCGAGCGCCTCGACGTTCTGCGGGTCGATGAGGCGCTTGACCGCCTCGTAGCCCGCCAGCCCCGCCGACGCCGCGATGAGCAGCACGATGACGATGCCCGCCAGGTCCTCGGCCCGGCCGTACCCGTAGGTGAAGCGGCGCGTCGCCGCACGCCTGCCGAGCGAGAACGCGATGGCCAGCGGGACGGCCGTGAGCGCGTCGGCGAAGTTGTGCAAGGTGTCGCCGAGCAGCGCGACCGAGCCGGAGTAGGCGACGATGACCGCCTGGGCCACGGCGGTGACCATGAGAGCGGCGAACGAGATGGCCAGCACCCGCATGCCGCGACTGCTGGACTCCAGAGCCGCGTCGGTCTTGTCCGCGCTGTCATGGCTGTGCGGGGTGATCACGTGCTTGAGAGAGCCCAGGGCCCGCTTGATCCCACGGTCATGCCCATGGCCGTGACCGTGCCCATCACCGTGACCGTGCCCATGTCCGTGTCCGTGACCGTGCTGATCCGACATGTCTGCCTTCCTTGCCTGAAACGACTCGCCACGGCAGTATATGTAGCCATGTACGCACGCGACAACGAATCAGGTGCCAACTCTGTGCAGGAGCAACCGACTGACAGGCAGGTCAGAGCGGCTGTCGATGCCTTCCGCCTGCTCAGTGACGGCACCCGGTTGCGGCTGATGTGGCTGCTGTCGTCCGGCGAGTACGACGTCACCAGCCTCGCCGAGGCCATCGCGGTCGCGCGGCCCTCGGTCTCCCAGCACCTGGCGAAACTCCGCTACGCGGGGCTGGTGGAGACGCGCAGGGACGGGCGTCGCGTGCTGTACCGGGCACGCGACGCCCACGTCCGCTCGCTCATCAAGGAGGCCCTCTTCCACGCCGACCACGAGGTGTCAGGCATCCCCCGGCACGACTGAGCGAGCCTCAACGGCCGGCGTGAGCCGGCACGGCTCTGACCGTGAGCACCCCTCCGCGGTTCAGCATGCCCACGACCAGGGCGCAGAGCGCGCCGAGGACAGCAAGCGCGACCCACACCCGGCCACTGCCGAGCAGGGCTCCGACCAGCAGGTTCCCCACGGTGATGCCGATCCCCGCGACGGTGTTGTACAGGCCGTAGTGGGTGGCGACGAGCCGCTCGCCCGACAGAGCCACGACGGTGTCCATCTCGAACGGGTACGTCAACGCGCCACCCAGGGCCAGCAGCACGACGCAGGCGATCACGGCAACCGTGCGCAGGCCGCCCGGAGCGGGCACCGTCAGGGGCACGAAAGCGAGCGCCATGAGCGCGACCCCGCGCACCACGGCCTGCGGCCCGCTCCACCGGCCGCGCGCCCACTCGGTGATCCGCACCTGCCCGGCGATGGCCACCAGCGCGGACACCACGAACAGCACGCTGACCGCCCCCCTGTCACCGAGCTCGAGCGGCAGGGCCAGATACACCTGGAACGACAGCACGTACGAGCCGGCCATGGCCAGCGAGAACAGCAGGAACGGCCGGTTCCCCGCAACCGCACGCCAGTCGGCCAGCACCCCCGAACGCGCTTCGGCCCTGGCCCGGCACGGCGGCAGAGCGAGCAGCTGCAGCACCGTGAGCAGGGCGAAGACGGCGGCCGCGGCCCCGCACACGAGCCGGAAGTCGACCGAGACCAACGCCAGCCCCAGCAGCGGGCCGATCAGGATGCCGGCCTGGTAGAAGACGTTGAACAGGGCGAACGCCTCCACCCTGCGCTCCCCCGAGTCATGCGCCAGGTAGGCGCGTACCGCCGGGTTGAACAGGGCACCTGCGAACCCGGTCAGAGCGGAGGCGGCCACCAGCGCGGGCACCGCGTCCACGAACCCCAGCAGGGCGAACCCCGCCGTCCGAAGCAGGCAGCCCGCGATGATGACGGGCCGGTAGCCGAGCCGGTCGGCCAGCGTGCCGCCGAGCAGGAACAGCCCCTGCTGGCTCAGATTGCGCACCCCGAGCACGAGCCCGACCGTCCAGCCCGCCAGCCCCAGCCCACCGGACAGGTGGCCGGCCAGGTACGGCATGAGCATGTAGAAGCCGATGTTGATGGCGAACTGGTTGACCATCAGCAGCCGGGCGCTGCGCTCGTAGGAGACGAACCGCCGCCACATCAGCGCATCACCATGCGGGTCCAGCGCGTGGCCTCGGCCTCGGCGGGATGTTTGATCTCGTCGGGCTCCTCGGCGGGCGGCCGTCCGAGCAGGTCATGCTCGGCGCAGTAGGTGTCGTCGTAGACGGTGGTGTAGTAACGCGCGGGCCCGTCGGGGAAAACTGCCGCGATGCGGCAGCCCGGCGGACAGGTCCTGGCCAGCCAGGAGGCGACCACGGTGACCGCGCCGACGCTCCAGCCGCCGGTGGTGTAGTGGGTGGCGGCCAGCGTGCGGCTGGCCCAGACGGCCTCGTGCGGCGCCACCCAGTGCACCTCGTCGAAGGCGTCGTGGGCGACGTTGCGCGGGTGGATGCTGCTGCCCAGCCCGCGCATCAGGCGTGGCCTGGCGGGCTGGCCGAAGATGGTGGAGCCGGTGGCGTCCACACCGACCAGGCGCAACTGCGGGTTGTGACCACGCAGCGCCTTGGCCACTCCGGCCGAGTGGCCGCCGGTGCCGACGCTGCACACCAGCACGTCGATCCGGCCGAGCTGGTGGATGAGCTCCCGTGCCAGTCCGGCGTAGGCGGCCACGTTGTCGGGGTTGTCGTACTGGCGCGGGCAGTAGGCGCCGGGATGCAGGTCGAGCAGTTTGGCCACCCGATCCAGACGGGCCTGCTGCCATCCACCCACCGGGTGCGGGCGCTCCACGGTGTCCACGCGGGCGCCGTAGGAGGCCAGCAGGCGCTGCACGATGGCCTCCATACCCGGGTCGGTGACGACGGTGACCGGGTGACCATGGACGATGCCGGCCAGCGCCAGGCCCAAGCCGAACGTGCCCGAGGTGGACTCGACGATCATCGCGCCGGGAGCCAGCTCTCCCCTGTCGCGGGCGCGTTCGACGATGTGCAGAGCGGGCCGGTCCTTCAGCCCTCCGGGGTTGGCGCCTTCGAGTTTGGCCCAGAAGCCCTGCCCGGCCGGGGCGAAGGGTTCGCCGATCCAGGTCACGGGTGTGTCGCCGACCAGGAGGGCCAGCGCGGGCGTGGTTGTGGGTGTGGAGACAGATGAGATCGATGACATGACGGACACACGCTTTCTCCCGCGTCCGTGCGCGGGACGTTATCGGCTGAGGACAGACCTGGGTGCAGGCGTGTCCTCAAGGCCGATAGACCTCGAGCGTGTGATGTTGGACGGCTCGCTGCCGATGGCCGCATTTGGGAACGTGTTCGGGTGGCGTGGGGCCGGGCCGGCCTGCGGGTTCGAGTGCCGCAGGCGGCAGCGGTGCGAGCAGGGGCATCGCCTTGACGGCGGCGGCCTTGCCGGCGGGCAGCAGGAAGGTGCCTCCGTGGCCGTGGTCGACCTGGTGGTCGTGGTCGTCGCCGTGCTGGCAGACGACCGAGGCAAGCGGCCTGAAGGGCTCCTCCTCCGCGGCCCTGGCATGTGCCCACAGATGGGCGATCACCAGCAGGCCGAGCAGCACGGACAGCCACGCCAGCCGGCGTGGCCCGCTCCCCACTCTCACCTGTGCGTACATGACTGATTACGGATCGTAACAGCGACCGAAAAGGCGTCACACCTCGGGGTCTGCAAGCAGGCGTGAACCGCCCCGTTACGCGCTGCGTATCCCCGTACATGCGCGCCAGCGGCTTCGGCAACGCATGGCTGTACGATGATGGCGCCATGCCTACCGCCGCCTCAGCCACCGCGCCGCTGCGCGTCGTTCGTGCGGCGGCGTTCGCGGTGGTCGCGCTCACGTTGGGTGGTCTGGCGCATGTACTCGCCGGTGGCTCGGTGTCACTCGGCGCCGCGCTGGCGGCGTTCGCCGTCTCTTTCCTTCCCGCCTGCCTGCTGGCAGGCCGCGAGCGTGGCCCGGTCGCGATCGTGGCCACGCTGACGCTCGCCCAGGTGGCGCTGCACCTGCTGTTCTCGGCCACCGAGGTCGTGGGGGACGCGGCGGCAGACATGCCGCATACGCACACGGGGCTCATACCCAGCCTCGGCATGCTGATCATGCACGGCTGGGCCATCGTGCTGACCTCGCTCTGGCTGTCCCGCGGCGAGGCGCTGTTGTGGTCACTGCTGCGCCGGCTGGCCGTACGGCTGCGCATCGTCGTCGCCTTCCTCGTCGATCCGGCGGGTCAAGAACCGGTCCCCACGCCGCTCCCCCAGCCCGCGACCCTGCGCACCCTGCTGCTCGAACACGAGCTGAGCAGGCGGGGCCCTCCCACCGCCATCTGCACGCACGCCGCCTGACCCAGTCGCAGCGCGGCCGTTTCGCGATCCCTTCCCACACCCCTTCGCCATGGGGTGCTTCCGATGTTCTCCGAACCGGAATCGCTTGCAGAGCAGTGGCTTGAAGAAAGGCCCCTTGATGTCCCCCCGTACGACCATCGTCGTCCTCGGCATGGCCGCGGCGCTGTCCGCCTGCGGCACCTCTCAGGCGGCTCCTGCCGCCGTCAGCGCACCGTCCGCCTCGCCCGCCCGCCCTGCGGGCGCGGCGGCGCTGGCCATCACCGACCCCTGGATCAAGACCTCCAAGAAGGGCATGACAGCGGCCTTCGGCACCCTCGTCAACAACTCCGACGCCGACATCACCGTGGTCTCCGGCACCACCCCTCTCTCCCCGAAGGTCGAGCTGCACGAAGTGGTGCAGTCCAAGGGGAAGATGGTGATGCAGCCCAAGAAGGGCGGGTTCGTGATCCCCGCCCGCGGCTCCCATCAGCTGCAGCCCGGCGGCGACCACATCATGCTCATGGGCCTGGCCAAGGAGGTGGAGCCAGGCGCCCAGATCTCCTTCACGCTCACCCTCGCCGACGGCGGCACGTTCTCCTTCACCGCGCTGGGCAAAGACTTCGCCGGCGGCAAGGAGGACTACCAGCCGGGCATGGACATGAGCGGCAGCGATGACTGACCGACCGAACCCCTCCGTGCGCGGCGTCAGCAGACGCGGCCTGCTCACCGGGGGCACCGTGCTGGCGGCGGGCGCCGTCGCGGCGGCCAGCGGCCCGACGGTGCTCCCTGCCGTACAGGGTGCACAGCGGGTATCGGCCGCCGTGCCCGTCGATGGGACGGCCGTCGAGCCGTTCCACGGCCCGCACCAGGCAGGCATCGCCACACCGCCGCAGGCACACGCCGTGTTCGTCGCCTTCGACCTGCGCACCGGCGTCGACCGCGAGGCCCTGTCGCGCTTGATGCGCCTGCTGACCGACGACGCCCGCCGTCTCACCCAGGGACGGCCGGCACTCGCCGACACCGAGCCGCACCTGGCGGCACTGCCCGCCCGGCTCACTGTCACCTTCGGGTTCGGCCCCGGCCTCTTCGAGGCCGCCGGGCTTTCCGAGCGGCGCCCGGAATCGGTGCGTGCCCTGCCCGCGTTCGCCGTGGACAAGCTGCAGGAACGATGGACCGGCGGCGACCTGCTGGCGCAGATCTGCGCGGACGACCCGCTGACCGCCAGTCATGCGGTACGCATGATCGTCAAGGACGCGCGTTCGTTCGCGCGTGTCCGCTGGACCCAGCGCGGGTTCCGCCGCGCCGCCCACTCCCAGCCCGGCGAGGTGACCCAGCGCAACGTCATGGGCCAGCTGGACGGCACGGTGAACCCCACGCCCGGCACTCCGGACTTCGACCGGGCCGTCTGGTCGGCCGACGGGGTCTTCCACGGTGGCACCACGCTGGTGCTCCGGCGTATCCGGGCCGAGTTGGAGACGTGGGACGCCGCCGACACGACCGCCAAGGAGTTCACCATAGGCCGGCGCCTGGCCGACGGCGCTCCGCTGACCGGCAGCCGCGAGCACGACGAGGCGGACTTCACCCGGCTCACCGCGACCGGATTCCCCGTCATCTCCGAGTACGCCCACATCCGGCGCGCCCGCGTCGACGATCCCAGCCTGCGTATCCTGCGCCGGGTCTACAACTACGACGAAGGCGTCAGCCCGGACGGCAAGGCCGACGCAGGACTGCTGTTCGCCTCTTACCAGGCCGATGTGACCCGCCAGTTCGTCCCCATCCAGCGGCGCCTGGCCGAGGCCGACCTGCTGAACGAGTGGACCACGCCGATCGGCTCGGCCGTCTTCGCCATCCCGCCGGGCTGCGACCCCGACGGCTGGATCGGACAGGGCCTGCTGACATGAAATCGACCCCCAACGCGCCGTTCTTGCCTTTGAAAAGGTTCACCATGATTCATCGCTCCTTGCCCATCCGCCTTCTCGTGCTACTGGCGATCACGCTCGCTGCAGTCGCCGGTTTCGGGGCTCCGGCGTTCGCGCACGCCGGGCTCAAGTCCAGCGATCCCAAAGACAACTCAACCGTGGAAGAGGCGATCTCCAGCATCGAGCTGGTCTTCACCGAGGACATCAACAGCAAGTACGTGACGGTGGTCGTCACCGGTCCCGGCGGCGCGAAGGTCGCCGACGGCAAGCCGGAGGTCAAGGGCGAAACCCTGACCCAGGCACTGAAGCCGGACCTGGCCAACGGACGCTACGCGATCGCGTTCCGGGTGGTCTCCGCCGACGGCCACCCCGTCGCCGAGGAGCTCCACTTCACGCTCAAGGCTCCCACGCCCGAACCCACCCCCACGGACACGGCCGGCGCGAGCACCTCGCCTGAGCCGAGTGCGGCATCGCCGCTGCCGCCGTCGCCGACTCAGGTCACGGCCACTCCTGCCGCCGCCGACTCCACCGGCAACGGCGGTGGAACATTCCCGATCGTCCTGCTCGTGGTGGTCGCGCTGGTGGTCGTCGTCGGCGTGTCCGTCTTTGTAGCAGGCCGAAAGCGCGCCGGCAGCTCGAAAGCATGACGACAGCGCCCGTGCCTCTGGGCACGGGCGCTCCCAGTCCGACACGAGCATCAGGAGCTGATCCCGGCGGCGGCGCGAACGCTGCTGTGGATACGGGTGCTCAACCAGCTCGGCTCCTAAGCCCTGGCCTTCCTCGCGGTGCTCACCGGCCCCGAGCTGGCGCCTCGCCGCCCTGGCGAGCTTCGGGATCGCCGCGCTCACCTCTGGATCGGAGCCTTCCTGCTGGACCGGCTGCCCCCGCGGACCATGCCATCCCAGGCGCGGTAGTCCTGGTGGGCCTGGCGTTCGAACTGTACGAGCCCGCCACCCAGGAGCTTCTCGCCCGCGTCACCACGGGAACGCGGCGCCTACAGGCATACGCCCTGCTGGGGTTCTGTTTGTCGGCAGGCGGGGCGGTCGCGGGCCTGCTCGCCGCGGTCCTGCTCCCCCGCGGCGAGGAACGCACCGCCGCGCCAAGGCGGCGCTGGCGCCCTCCCGCTCCCTTGCTCCGGCTGACACTCGCCAGCACCCGCGTTCGCGACGGGCTCGCTGGCAGTGATGATGTTCATCCCTCTGGCCCTGCTCGAACGCGGCGCTCCCTCCTGGGCCCCCGGCTCACCGACCGCGGCGGCCTATCTCGCCTCCACGGCCGCCAACGGGTTGCTGCATGGTTGCAACAACGAGTCCAGACGACAGTAGGCAAGGTTGAATGCCTTCCCCGAGGCCGGGACGTTGCCCGAGCCGGGGCCAATCTCACGGTTCCCTCAGGCTTGGAGGGCTTGGGACGGCGGTGCGAGTGTCGCCGGTCGATGATGACCAGGCTTTGCACGATGCCGTACGGCTGGAGGCCTACGAGTCGAGTCCGCCGGTGACGGCAGCGATGCTCTGGCGCGGCCGGCGAGCCTGCGGGCGGAACTGGTGGTGCCGAACGCGCTGATGCCGCGCCTCCCGCAGCCCTGACCTGCTCCAGTACGGGAGTCACATCCCGAGGCCAGGCATTACGCGAAAGGCAGTCGGCGGCCCTTGAACCGCGGGTGCTTGGTCTCCCAGTATCGCCAGCCTTCGACCCTGGCGGGCACGTTGGCGATTCCCGAATCGATCCGGACGCGGCGGCACGTGCCAAGGACGGCCCAGGCCGACCACCCGATGCGGTAGCCGAAGACGCGGTACGACAGGTTGCCGTACATGCCCTTGCTGACCTTTCTCTCATATTCGTGTCCGCCGAAGACCTTGTGCGCTTCTTGAAGAGAAGAAAACCCCATCCTTCGCAACTTGCGAACCAAGTCGCCGGTGCTGATCTCAGCTTGCCTGTCGTTAAATCCCTCGATGGCGGCGCGCACTTGGTGCTCCCGTGTGATCTCCACCTTCATCGACCCACCGGGGCCGTCGATGTAGCGGGTGCGAGGCACGAGGAAGTTCCTCGGTGAAAGCCGATCGGCTCTGATGAAGGTTCGCGGTGAGCACCGGCCGCGGCCAGGGTCGAGGCTGTCGTCCTGGTGGTCGACGCTTTCTGCGCGCGCCGAGAGGGGCAAGGCAGCGGCCATGACCATCGACAGGCAGCCGCCCATGGTCGACATGGTCATTCTTCTGGCGGAGCGACGCACTTTCGGCCTACCAGGAGCGACTACGGCTACTTTTCGGGGAATTGGCGTGGACATGTACCATTCCTTCCGAAATACGAGCCATGATCGCGACTGCCCGGCAGGCCGGAGAGCGGCGCTCTTCGCCCGCCGAGCGAGCCGACGAGACTCGTACGATGCTTCCAGCCGCCGTCAGCCGCTCCATGACGCCACGCCGCAGGCTTATCCCATTCAGGGGAAGAGCCGGTGAAAAGTATGAAGATCAAGTCGCCTGTCTACACAGATGCTCCCGATACCGAGCCATGCCCCACAGGGACCAGGCGACCCCGAGCGACGCGACGAAGGTCAGCATCCCGGTGGCCTCGAAGAAGGCGTCGCGAGGGACCTCGAATTTCACCGGAAACAGGCGGCGCAGGGATTCCTCGGAGGCGCCTACCAGGTGAAGCACCTGCTTGGCCGTATGGTTGTAGGCCCCTTCGAACAGGCCCCACCAGCCCACGTAGAAGAGGCTCGCGAAGGCGATGAATCCCCAAGGCGCACCGTCTCGCGTGCGGCGAAGATGCCGTCGCAGGAGCAGCGCCGTCACCAGCCCGGCGAACAGGACCACCAGCACCACGTGTGCCCCGAACAGGTCGGCTTCCAGAATCGCCCCGTACAGGTGATGAACGCCGGTGATGACGCTCTCGATGGCGATCGTGGTCGCGGTGACGGTCACGGCCATGGGGCGGGCGGTGTGCTTGTTGGGGGTCAACGCCGGCCCTCCAGTTCGTGTGTCTCGGGAGCGGCGGCCGGCTGACGGGTGAGCATCGCCAGGGCGCAGGCGACGCCCGCCACGGCCACGAGCGCGGCGCCCGCCAGCGCGAGCCGCAGTCCGTCCGCGAGCGCGCCACCGTGAGAGCCGGCCCAGCTCTGGGAGGCGACGAGCGCGGCGGTGACACCGAGCGCGGCACCGACCCGCTGGAAGGTGTTGACCAGCCCGGATGCGGCACCGGTCGCGTCCTTCGGCGCGGCGCGCACGGCGGGTGCGGTGGAGCCGACGAAGACCGCGGGCAGGCCGACGCCGAACACGACGCTCGCGGGCAGGACCGCCGTCCAGAACCCGGCCTGCGGCGTCAGCAGCAGCGCGAAGGCGGCCAGGCCGGTCGCCAGCAAGCCCATCCCCGCGGCCAGGACGACCCGCGGGCCGTACCGGCCGAGCGCCCAGGGCAGCAGCGTGCGGGCGGTGACCAGATTGGTCACCGCGATGGGCAGCACGGCGAACCCGGCCGCGATCGCGCTGTAGCCCAGCACGTCCTGCAGGAACAGCGACATCAGCACGAACGCGGGCACATGCGCCGCCCCGACCAGGACGCTGGCCACCGCGCTGGCCCGCACGTCGCGCAGGCGCAGCAGTACGGGCGGGACCAGCGGCGCGGGACTGCGTCGCTGGTTGAGCACGAACAGCATGGCCAGCAGGACAGTCGCGGCGGCCGCGGCGAGGGTGAGGGCGTCCCATCCACGGGTCGCCAGCTCGGAGACGAGGTAGACGAGAGCGAGGAGCGCCCCGGTCCCGCTGAGCGCTCCCGCCAGGTCGAGCCGACCGCCGCCGGTTCGCGCATCCCTCGTATCAGGCGGCAGGTAGCGGTTGCCCAGCGCGAGAGCCGCCAGGCCGACCGGCAGGTTGATCAGGAAGATCGCCCCCCATCCCGCGAGCTGGGTGAGGATGCCGCCGAGCGCCACCCCGGAGGCGGCGCCGGCCGCTCCCATGGCGCTCCACACCCCGAACGCGCGCCGGTACGCGGCCGGCGCGGTGAAGATGGCCGCCAGCAGCGCCAGCTGTGCCGGTATCACCACCGCGGCGCCGACGCCTTGCAGGGCTCGGGCGGCGATCAGCACGGCGGCGTTCGGCGCCACCCCGGCCAGCAGGGACGCCACGGTGAAGACGGCCAGCCCGGCCTGGAAGACACGGCGCCGCCCGGCCAGGTCGGCCAGGCGTCCGGCGAGCAGTTGCAGCCCGCCGAAGGTGAGCTGGTAGGCGTTCACCACCCAGGCCAGCCCGACTTCGCCCAGCGTCAGCGCCGCGCCCATCGCGGGGAGCGCGACATTGACGATCGACACGTCCAGGAACACCACCAGCTCGACCGAGGTCAGCAGTAACAGCGCGGGGAGCTGACCTCGCGCCCATGTTTTCGTAGTCACGCTACAAATATAGTTTTCGTAGTCGCGCTACAGTCAAGTCATGGCGGAAACGAAGACCGGCAAGATCGACGGACGCACCGCGCGGGCACGGCTCACCAGGTCACGCATCATCGAGGCGGCAACCGGGCTGTTCACCACGGCCGGATACGCGACGACCAGCGTGGAGGCGATCGCGGAGAAGGCCGGGGTCGGCGTGCAGACCGTCTACTACGCCTTCGGCACCAAACGGGCCATCCTGACCGAGGCCCTGGACCGGGCCGTGGCCGGCGACGACGAGCCCGTACCCACCCTGGAACGCCCCTGGCTCCGCCAGGCCCTGGCCACCCCCGACCCGGTCGACCAGCTACGGCTGCAGGTCGCCGGCGCCGCCGCCATCTACGCCCGCGCCGCCGCCCTGCTGGACGTCGTGCGCAGCGCCGCGGCCACCGACCCCGACCTGGCCCAGGTGTGGCGCACCAACCTCGAACAGCGCCACACCGTACAGCTGACCCTGGCCGAGGCCCTGGCGGGCAAGACGACCCTGCGCCATAGCGTCGACGAAGCCGCCGACATCGCCCTGGCCGTGCTCAGCCCCGAGACCTACCACCTGCTCGTCACCGGCCGAGCATGGACGCCGCAGCGCTGGGAGCATTGGGCCTGCGACGCCCTGACCTGCCAACTCCTCGACACGAGCGGCAGCTCGCCGTCTCACAAGTAGCTGAGGGCCTCACGTACGGTGATGCGCGAGGCGCGACCGGCGGCGGCCTCGGTGGCCAGCACCGCACCCAGGACGGACAGCGCCACCCAGATGCCGGCGGCCGGCAGCGAGATAGTGAACGGCAGTGGTGCCTTGGTGAACAGGTTGCCGAGCCCGACGCCGAGGACGGCGGTGAGCCCGAGCGCCGGCAGGATCGCCACCACGCACCCCGCCAGGGCGAGGAGCACTCCCTCCGTGACGACGACCCGGCGCACGGCCTTGGGGCGCGCGCCGATCGCGTGCATCACCCCGAACTCGCGGGTGCGATCGAGGACGTTCGCGCTCATGGTCGAGGCCAGCCCGATGGCACCGACCACGCCCAGCGGCAGCGCCACCCCGAGCAGGACCAGCAGCACCGGCCCCATGTGCCCGGCGGAGGCGGCATTGGTGCGGCTGACCGAAGCAGCGGTGCCCACGTCGATCCCCGCGCCGGTCAGCGCACGTTCGACGGCGGCGGCGACCTCCTCGCGGGTCCGCTCGTCGTGAGCGGTGGTGATGACGCGGAGCTGGTTGACGAGAGGGGGCTGCGCGCTCGCGGCGGCGTAGCCCTCGGCCGTGGTGTACGCGCCGCCACCGACGCCTTCCCTCTCCTCGACGATCCCGGCGAGACGCCAGGTGCTGGGCTTGCCGTCGATGAACAGCCGCACGGTGTCGCCGGCGCCGAGCCCGGGGACGGTGTTGTCGCGCACGATCTGGCTGAGCACGACCGCGCCGGTCTCGCCGGGGCGAAGCCAGCGCCCCTGACCGCCGCCCGCCCCGGACCTCGCCGACCAGGCCAGGCTCGACGCGCTGACCCCACGTGAGCGCGAGACCCTCGAACTCGTCGCCCGCGGCCTGTCCAACCGGGAGATCGCCGCCGCGCTCGTCGTCGAGGAGTCCACGATCAGGACCCACGTGAAGCGGATCCTGATGAAGCTGGGCCTCCGCGACCGCATCCAGGCCGTGATCTTCGCCTACGAGACCGGCATCAACCGCCCCGGCAACGCCGCCGGGACAGCACGGGAGAGTTCCGGGCCCGCTTGAGCCAGCCGGGCAGAAGCGAACGGGGACGCGTCGCAAACCTTTACCTGGCTCCGAACCTGCTACCGGCAAGGCGTTTCGGGCCCGATACACCGAAGATCGGATTTGTCCCGCTTGCACCATCCATGGGGAGATATATACCTTTACGTACCTGTGATAAGCGCAGTGACCAACCTTTCCGTCGCTGCGTTGCCGTTTCGTTGACCAGACCGTACGCCGCCCCCAGCGTCGCGTACGGCCGCCGAATCCGCCCCCTCGCGGAACCGGGGACCCATTCTCTTCGGGGTGAATCGGACGCCAGCCCAGGCTGCGCCCGTAGGGCACTTCCACGCCCGAACCCGTCAGCTAACCCGGTAGGCGGCATGGAAGCAAGGAGTCAATACCCTCATGCTCAAGCCCCGGCTTGCCGCACTCGCCCATTCCCTCAAGAGCCACCGCGCTCTTCCCGCCAAGCACCTGAGCCTCGCCATCACCGGCGCGATCCTGGCCGGGACCGCCGCCCTCACGGGCGCGACCGGCACCGCGCTCGCTTCGACCACCGACCACGACACGCGGCACGAAGCCCAGCAGGGGACCAGGGCATTCACCTACGGCGTGGACGTCTCCAGGTACGAGTCCCAGTACGACTGGGCTGCCAGCCCGGCCCAGTTCGGCATCATCAAGGCCACCGAGGGCACGTCCTTCCGCGACTCCTCGTTCGCCCGCCACTGGCGCGAAATGGGCAAGAAGGGAATCGTGCGGGGTGCGTACCACTTCGGCCACCCCAGCAACAACCCCATCGCCGAGGCGGAGTACTTCCTCGCCATGGTGAACTCGCAGCCGGCCAAGGCCGGCGACCTGCTGGTCCTGGACCTGGAGACCACCGACGGCAAGTCCGTGGCCGAGGTCAACGCCTGGGCCAAGACCTGGCTGTCGCACGTGAAGGCCAAGACCGGAATCACCCCGATGATCTACAGCGGCTGGAACTTCGCCAACACCTACGGCAAGGGCCTGGCCCAGTACCCCCTGTGGGTCGCCCACTACAGCAAGGCCAAGGGCGCCATCACCCCGCCCGCCGACTGGAAGTCCTGGGCCATCCACCAGTACACCGAATCCCCCATCGACCAGAACGTCTCCGCGCTGACCCCCGCCCAACTGCGCGGCCTGGGCCGTCCTGCCGCCTGAGCTGCGGCGCTACCGGGTCTCGCTGATCTCCCTGGTTTCGTTGTCAGGCGGGCCGCGCCGGTACCTCGGGTGACGAGAGCGTGGCGAGTACCGGCCAGGCCTGTTCGGCCTGCAGCGGATCCACGGGCAGCACGTGTCGGGCCCACCAGTTCGCCGCCTGCGGCAGCGGCGAGGGCTCGATCAGGCCGGGGGCGTAGTCGTCGAAGGGTGGATCGTAGATGTATCCGGTGATCACGCCTTGTCCCCGCAACGCTTCGATGGCACGCTCGCGGTTCTCGACCAGCAGAGGCACCCGGAACAGCGGCTGGTCGATGTGATCCCGTACGGCAGGGGCGGCCATGGGGAGAGCGGCAAGGCTCGCCACTCCTGCCAGGCGACGTTCCCTCTGGCGGTCCATCACCTGCATCCTGCGGAGCGCGTAACTCTCGGTCAGGCTGCCGGGCCTCGCGCGGTAGTGGTGGTTGTCGGCGCGGATCCAGGGATCCAGCGCGCCGACGCCCGCCGCCGATGAGGCCAGACCGCCCAGTCTCGGGGCGAGCGCGGTACGGCGTAGCTCGATGCGGTGGCCCTGTCGGCTTTCCAGCAGCCCAAGGGCGTGGGACATGTGCCACGCGGGCAGGGACAGCAGGGTCCCGGCCAGCGTGTTGCGGGCGATCGTCTTCAGCAGGGCGGCGAGTTCCACCGTGCGGTACCGGGGAGTGCTCCAGCGCTCTCGCATTTCCAGCAGAGCCGGCCGCTGATGCGGCGACGACAGGGCGATCATGCCACCGGGTGCCGCGCCCGCGTGCTTGGACAGGCTGAACACCCCCGCCGCGCCGAAGGTGCCGACGGGAACGCCGCCGACGGTGGTCTGCAGGGCGTGGGCGGCGTCCTCGATCAAGGGGATCCACCGTTCGGCGCAGAGCCTGCCAAGAGCATGGACGTCGTCGGGCAGGCCGTACAGGTTGGTGGTCAGCACCCCGTCGAAGTTCAGTTCGTCGATCCGGGTGGCGTCGATGTTGCCGCTCTGCCGGCACACCGGCGCCATGATCGGTCGGAGCCCGGCGGCGAGCACCAGGAAGAGGATCTCGTCAGCCGTGATCGGTGACATCAGCAGGCGCTCGCCCGGAGCCATCAGGTGCTTCAGGACCATGAACAGGCCGAGCCTGTTCGACGGCACGGCGAGACAGTCTCGTCCGAGACGAGAGGCGAATTCCGTTTCCAGGTGCTTGAACATTCCCGTCACCGTGGTCACAACAGCACAAGCAGCAAGCTGGCATGGTGGGTAAGAGTGGGTGAGATGGCGCTTCCCGTGGCCATCCAGGCGCCGCTGAGCAGCACCGGACCTGTGATGCGGTTGTCCGGTGGGCTCTGTCCGAGCAGGGCCTCGACGCGGCGGGCGATGTGAGAGCCGGTCAGGGAAGGAAATGTGCGGGCTTCCCCTGCCGGCTGTGCCAAGGCGACTCGGGCGATCGTACGCGCCGTCAGCTCGCGGTCTCCGACTGCGGCGGCGGCCTGTTCATCGGCCCAGCGTTCGATGGCGAAGCACAGTGCCCGATAGGGGTAGATCAGCGCAGGGAAGATCCTCGTGGCGATGGTGCCGGCCATCAGATAGAGATGATGGCCGTACTGGATGTGCGCGGCCTCGTGACGGAGCACCACTTCCAGCTCCCGCCGGGACAGCATGCTCAGCAGCCCTTTGGAGAGGATCACTCCTCCACGCCTTCCCGGTACCGCCATGGCGAAGGGGCGCTCGTCGGCCACCACGCCCGTGCCCAGCGCCTTGGCATCCCGCAGGTCCCGATGCCAGCGTGCGACGGCATGGATGACGGCGCCGCCCATGATCAGCAGGAGCACGATCACCACACCGGCGACAGCCGCGGGGACCTGCCCGTGGCCGATGAGGACGCGGCCCATCACGGTGGCTTTGGCCGCCGTCAATGTGCCTATCGCGATCATGACGACGAAGGCGAGCATGCCCAGCACGGTCAGGGCCGTGGCTCCGATGAGAAGGATCAGCAACCGGGCGTGCCAGGCCGGGTGCATGCGCGGCTGCCGCCAGGCCATCAGCGTGCTCGCCATGGTGAGCAGCGCGACGGGAAGGTAGATCTCCAGATTCACCTGTCGCTCCCGGATCCGTCGAGCAGCGCGCGCAGGGCCGCCTCCTCATCAGGGCTCAGACCGTGGACGAACTGGCTGAGCACCGCAGACGGGTTGCCCTTCGAACGACACGGGCTCGGCACCGGCAAACCGATCGGGGCCGGACTCACCGACGCCCAAGGCGCCATCCTGGCCCCCGAAGCCGACCTCGACGTACCGTCCCTGCTCAAAGCCTGCGGACTGAACGTCTGGGAATTCGACCACCTCGACACCATCAAGAAGGAGTCGCTGGAGCGCCCGGGTCAGAGCAGTGCTTCGGCGGTGATGGGCAGTTCGCGGATGCGGCGGCCGGTGGCGTTGAAGACCGCGTTGGCGATGGCGGGCGCCACGCCGACGTGCACGACCTCGCCCAGTCCCTTGACGCCGAGCGGGTCGGCCTCGCTGTCCTCGCCGTCCAGGTAGATGGTCTTGATGTCGGGGACGTCGGCGTTGACGGGGACGAGGTAGTCCGCCAGGTTGGCGTTGACGATCCGGCCGTCGCGGTGATCGGTGACCGTGTGCTCCAGCAGGGCTGTGCCGATGCCGCCCACGATGCCGCCGATCGCCTGGCTGTGGGCGAGTTTGGGGCTGATGATGCGGCCCGCGTCGTACACGCCGAGCATGCGCCGCACCCGCACCAGGCCCAGCGTCGCGTCGACGGCCACCTCGGCGAAGGTCGCGTTGTAGGCGTAGAAGGAGTGCCGCTCGGGACCGGACGGCCCGGCGAAGGAGCCGAGCGCTTCCAGGTGGGAGCGGTTGTTGCGGGCCAGGAGTTGCTGGTACGTCTCGCCGCGCGCGGGGTCGTCCTCGACGTGCATCCGGCCGCTGCGGACGACGACGACGTCGGCGTCCGCTCCATACAGCGGCGAGTCACGGTCCTCGACGGCCAGCTTGATCGCCTGCCGTCGCACCTGGTTACACCCGTCGAGCACAGCGGAGCCGACGCTTGCCATGGTCATCGAGCCGCCGTGCGGCGGGGTCGGCGGGAAGAGCGAGTCACCGAGCCGGAAGGTCACCGTGCGCATGGTCAACCCGAGGGCGTCGGCGGCGACCTGGGTCTGGGAGGTGTAGGTGCCCGGCCCCATGTCACTGGCGGCGGCCTCTGCCACAGCGGTGCCGTCGGCGTTCAGGCGGACCCGGGCCTGCGCGGCGAAACGCGCGGTGTCGTAGACGCCGGCGGCCATGCCCATGCCGATCAGCCAGTCGCCCTCGCGCCGGGAACGCGGCCTGGAGGATCGGCGGCGCCAGCCGAACTCGTGGGCGCCGACGGTGTAGCACTCGCGCAGCCGGCGGGTGGAGAACGGCAGCTTCTTCGACTCGTCCTGCGCCGGTTCGTTGCGCCGGCGCAGCTCGATCGGGTCGATGCCGAGCTTGTGGGCGAGTTCGTCCATGGCCGACTCGATGACGAAGGACGCCGTGGCGAAGCCGGGGCCGCGCATCCACAGCGGGGTGTTCACATCCAGCGGCACCGTCCGGTATGCCTGCGAGACGTTGGGCATGCTGTAGAGCATCTGCCCCGGAGCCAGGATGGACTCGGTGAACTTCTCGTACGACGAGGTCTCGGCGTCCATCTCGTGGACCATGCCGGTCAGGCGCCCCCGCCGGTCGCTGCCCAGACGCAGCCGGTACTCATAGGAGGGCCGGAAGCCGGTGCCGAAGTACATCTGCTTGCGGCTCAGGACGAGCTTGACCGGACGAGCCGTCTCGCGGGCGGCCACCGCGGCGACGACCACGTGCGGCCAGCACCGCAGCCCCGAGCCGAAAGCGCCGCCGACGAACGGGGAGATCACCCGTACTGCCTGCGTCTGGATGCCGAACACCGCGGCGAGCTCGGTCTGCGTGCCCACGACCCACTGGGTCTTGTCCCAGACGGTGAGCCTGTGGCCGTTCCAGCGGGCGATGGTGGCGTGCGGCTCCATCGGGTTGTGATGGTTGCGCGCCGTCCGGTAGGTCAGGTCCATTCGTACGGCCGCGGAACGCAGGCCGGCCTCGGCATCGCCGCGCGCATAACGCGTCGGCTCATCCGCTTCGGCCTCGTGCAGATCAGTCGAGGACGGCTCGGCGTCGTAGCGGACCTCGACCAGGCCCGCACCGTGCTGCGCGGCCTGAAGGGTGGTGGCCACCACGACGGCGACCGGCTGACCGTAGAAGAGCACCCGGTCGTCCTGGAAGACCCGCAGCCGCCGCCCGGGCGGGTTGTTCGACCCGGAGTTGTCGCGGTACGGCAGCTTCGGCGCGTTGAGGTGGCTGATCACCCGCAGCACCCCCGGGTGGGCCAAGGCGGCCCGGGTGTCGATCGAGGTGATACGTCCACGGCCGATGCCGCTGTCGACGATGACCGCGTGCACGACGCCGTCGACGTCGTGCTCGGCGGCGTACAGTGCCTTGCCCGTGACCTTCAGCCGCCCGTCCACCCGGGACAGCGGCGCGCCCACGGCTGCCTGCGGCTGGGGGCTCACTTCATACCTCCTACGACGCGCAGCTGGCGTTCGACGGTGCGCTTGAGCAGTTCGATCTTGAATCGGTTGTGGTGCAGCGGCCGGGCTCCGTCGACCGCCTGCTCGGCCGCCTCGGCCCACAGCGCCTCGGAAGGCCGCTCGCCGATGAGCTGGCGCTCGACGGCGGGCAGCTTCCACGGCACGGTGCCCACGCCTCCGGCGGCGACCTTCGCCTCACGGATCACTCCACCCCGCACATGCAGGGCGACGGCCGCCGACGTGAGCGCGAACTCGTACGACTGCCGGTCGCGAACCTTCAGATATCCGGATCTGAGCGGGCGCGGATAGGCCGGGATCTCGACGGCTGTGATCAACTCCCCTGGCTGCAGGGCCTGTTCCCGGTCCGGGGTGCTGCCCGGCTGCAGCAGGAAGTCGGCGAAGGCGACGCCGCGTTCCCCGTCCGGGCTGAGCAGGTGCACGGTGGCCTCCAGCGCCGCGAACGCGACGGCGACATCCGACGGGTGGGTGGCCACGCACTGGTCGGAGGCGCCGAGGATGGCGTGGCTGCGGTTGAAGCCGCCCACCGCCGCGCACCCCGAGCCCGGCTGCCGCTTGTTGCAGGGCGCCGTCACGTCGCGGAAGTACGTGCACCGGGCGCGCTGCATGATGTTGCCGCCGATGGTGGCCATGTTGCGCAGCTGGGGCGAGGCGCTCAGCTCCAATGCCTGCGAGATGACGGGGAACGTGCCGCGCACCTTGGGGTGAGCGGCGGCCTCGGACATCGACACCAGCGCGCCGATGCGCAGGCCCCCGCCCGCGGTGGCAGTCACTCCTCTCAGCGGAAGGGCGCTGATGTCGACCAGCTCGCCGGGGCGCTCGACGCTCTCGCGCATCAGATCCACCAGGGTGGTGCCGCCGGCGATGTAGCGGCCGCCGCGACGCCCGGCGGCGATCGCGCCACCGACGTCGGAGACCTTGGTGTAGGAGAAGGGATACATCGGCACTCACTTCCCGCCGGCGGCCTGCTCGACCGCTTTGACGATCTTCACGTAGCAGCCGCAGCGGCAGATGTTGCCGCTCATCCACTCCCGGATCTCCTCCGGCGAGCCGGCGTGCCCTTCCCGGATGCAGCCGACGCCGGACATGATCTGGCCGGGGGTGCAGTAGCCGCACTGGAAGGCATCATGGTCGATGAACGCCTGCTGCAACGGGTGCAGGTCGTCGTCCTCGTCAAGGGCCAGCCCCTCTACGGTGGTGACCTCGGCGCCCTCCAGCCGTACCGCCAGCGTCAGACAGCCGTTGACCCGGCGACCGTCGACCAGCACGGTGCAGGCGCCGCACGCCCCGGCGTCGCAGCCCTTCTTGGTTCCGGTCAGCCCGAACTGCTCACGCAGCAAATCCAGCAGCGACGTCCGGTTGTCGATCGACGCGGCGTGCCGCTCGCCGTTGACGGTCAGCGACACCCGCCCGCTGAGCGGCACCTCAGTGGCGGCCGCCGGATCGGCGCTCACCGGAGACTGCGGGATGAGCCCGCCGGCCGCGACCGCGCCCCCCACGGTAGTGGCGGTCGTGATGAAGGTACGCCGGCTGAGCGTCGAGGAGGACCCGTCGGCTGTGGCAGAGGCTGGACCAGCAGACGCAGGGGCTTCATCAGACATATCTATTCCTTCCCGTCACAAATGAATCAGCAGCGCAAGAGGAGGCGGACGGCCATCGCCGTAGAACCTGGATGACCGCACGCTTCGCAGCGGCGGCCGGTCGCGCGGAGAGTCCGGCATCGCCGGTCAGGGCTTGATGAGGACCTTGAGGCTCTTGCGGTCGGCCATGTCCTGATAACCGGCTGGGACGCCGTCGAGGTCGGTCGTGGCGTCGAAGACCTTCCCCGGCTCGATGGTGCCGTCCAGGATGCCGGGCATCAGTTCCTCGATGTAGGCCCGGACCGGTGCGGGTCCGCCGGCCAGGCGGAGGTTGTGGCGGAAGAGGCTCCCGAAGCCGATCGGGGCCTCTTCGTACTGCGGGACGCCGACGCGGCTGATGACGCCGCCCGGGCGGACGATTCCGAGGGCCTGCTCGTAGGCGGGCATGGTGCCGACGGCTTCGAGCACGACGTGCGTACCGTGCCCTCCGGTGAGGTCGCGGACCTGGGCGATGCTCTCCTCGCCGCGGGCGGAGACGACGTCGGTGGCGCCGAACTCCCGGCCGAGGTCGGTACGCACCTGGTGGCGTCCCATGAGGATGATCTGCTCGGCGCCGAGGCGCCTGGCCGAGAGCACGGCCAGCAGGCCGACGGCGCCGTCACCGATCACGGTGACCCGGGTGCGCTCGTTGACGCCGCCCGCGACCGCGGCGTGGTAGCCGGTGCCGAAGACGTCCGAGAGCGTGAGCAGGGACGGAATGAGGGCCGAGTCGGCCGCGACGGGGAGCTTGACGAGGGTGCCGTCGGCGAGCGGGACACGGACGGCTTCGGCCTGGCCGCCCTCGTCGGGCTCGCCGTCCCAGAAGCCGCCGTGGACGCAGGACGTGTACAGGCCCTCCCGGCAGAACTCGCAGGTGCCGTCCGAGATGGCGAACGGGGCGACGACCAGGTCGCCCTTCTTGACGGTGGTCACCTCGGAGCCGGTGTCCTCGACGATGCCGATGAATTCGTGCCCCATCCGTGCGGGGCCGTCCGCCGGGGATCTCGAGCCGTACGGCCACAGGTCGCTGCCGCAGATGCAGGACGCGGTGACACGGACCAGCGCGTCGGTGGGCAGCTTGATGACGGAGTCCGGGACGTCCTCGACTCGAACGTCGCCGGCGCCGTACATCAGGGTTGCGCGCATCAGATGTCCTTCATTTGATGATCAGGTATCCAGAAAGCAAAGTTTTCCCAGGTAAAGACGGAATTCCCGCCATAACGCCACAGTCGCTCCTGGCGATCAAACGCGGGGCAAAGGGCTGGGAAAGGCCAACCTCGTCCAGCTGCCGCCGTGCCCGCGGCTCACGCGGCCTCGACGCGTGCGGCAGCACCCTCGACCGTCACTCCTTGTGACAACGTCCAGGAAATCGGTTCCATCGCGCGCGTGGGAGTCCCGGTTGATGGAGGTACTGGGAGGGACTCCCTCAGGGACCGGCTCTCGCCTACCGTGGAAGGTATGGACAATCGAGCGGAGGTGCGCGAGTTTCTCACGTCCCGTCGTGCCGGAGTCACACCGGAGCAGGTCGGTCTCCCCGCCGGGACGAATCGTCGGGTCGCAGGACTGCGCCGTAGCGAGGTCGCGACCCTGGCCGGCGTCAGCGTCGAGTACTACACCCGGCTGGAGCGCGGAGCGATCAGCGGCGCTTCCCCCGAGATTCTCGACAGTCTCGCCAAGGCGCTGCGCCTGGACGACGCCGAGCGCGCGCACCTGTTCGACCTCGCCCATGCGGCAAGCCCGGTTGCACGCCCACCGCGGCGGCGCAACTCCAAGAGCTGGGCGCCGCACCAGAGCCTGCAATGGGCGCTGGATGCAATCACCGCCGGTCCGGCATTCGTCCGGAACGGTCGGATGGACGTTCTCGCCGTCAACGCTCTGGCCCGGGCGTTCTACAAGGACGTGTACGACATGCCCGGACAGCCGCCGAACATCGCCCGATTCACATTCCTCGACGAACGCGCGCATGAGTTCTACCCGGACTGGGACGCGTTCGCGGACGTGACCGTATCGATCCTGCGTACCGAGGCGGGCCGTGACCCGCACAACAAGGAACTCCACGATCTCATCGGAGAGCTCTGCACCCGCAACGACGAGTTCCGCCGCCGTTGGGCCGCGCACGATGTGCGACACCACGGCACCGGCTTCAAGACCTTCCACCACTCGGTCGTGGGCGACGTGACGCTCGCCTACGAAGGGCTGGAGATGGCAGCCGAGCCGGGATTGACGCTCACCATCTACACCGCGGAGCCCGGCTCGCCTTCCGAGGACGCGCTGCGGCTCCTCGCATCGTGGGCCGCCGGCGAGTACGGAGCCGAGGAGCCGGCGCGGCCCGCGCCCGAGCGGTTCGAGCGCTGACGTCAGCGCACGACGTCCACCGTGACCTCTTGGCTCTCGAGGAGTTCAAGTTTGTTGAGCGTGGCGTCGTACGTGCCCAGATGGATGGTCTGGTCGGAATACCCGACGCCATCGGTGTTGTAGTAGAAACCGATGTTGCCCCACGGGATGTAGTAGATGAGATCGCCGTCTTCGGGATCGGAGCCCGGCGACCCCTCGTAGGCGAGCTTGCGGGGCAAGTTCGCGATCTTCTCCCGACCGTTGAACTCCTCCAGCGTAAGTGTCAGCGGCAGCATCGAGAGGAAGTCACGGACTGCGGGATTGTCCTCGCCGATGGTGACGTCCACCGAGGTGGATCCCGCCGAGAACCGCACGACTGTGCCCGCCGCCCGCTGATCGCCGGGTTCTGGTGAGCTCACGGGCGGGCTGGGCGGCGCCGAGGATGTCCCCGTGGAGGTGGACGCGGTTGGTGGCGCCCCGTCGTTTGTCGCCGGCCGGCCGCAGGCGGTGAGGGAAAGCGCGATGACCAGGGCTGCTGCCGCCGGGAGGGTCCTCAGGCGCATGGGTGTGCGGATCCTTTCTCCGGTATGGGGTTCCGTCGGTGGGTGAGCTGTTCGATGGTGGGCCCGGCAGCAGTTCACCCTGGCGGACCCGCGCTCATCGTGGCGGCCTCACCGGCGGCGGCGCGTTCCTTGACCCCCAGCAGGAGCCCGAGCGGCACGAAGTAGAGTGCGGCGATGACGGTGCCGACGACGACGGGTCCGGTGGCACCGAGCGTCGATTCGAGCGCGTATCCGGCGATCCACGATCCGATGGCGGTGCCGAGGTTGAAGGACGACGTGCTGAGCGCCGACGCGAGTGTCGGGGCATGGCCGGCGTAGCGTACGGCCATACCGATGAGGATCGGGTTCGTCGACATCCCGAACAGGCCCAGCAGGGCGATGAGCGCCACGGTGACGACAGCGTTGTGAGAGGACACGCACAGAGCCGCGAGGACCAGGAACGTCATCCCAGCCGAGGCGAACAGCACCGCGTACGGGCGATCAGCTCCCAGGTGGCCGCCGAGGTTGGATCCGATGAACGCGCCGATGCCGTAGCCGACGAGGATGAACGGCACCGCGCTGCTGTTCAGGCCGGTGTTGGTCGTGAGCAGCGGGGAGACGAAGCTGTAGGCGGCCAGCGACGAGCCGCACACGATGGCGCATCCGGCGAGGACGAGCCAGACACGGCCGTCTTTGAGGCTCGCGAGCTCCGCGCGGACCGACGGCGCCGGTCCCGATGCGGGATCCGCCGGGACGAGCCGGTAGACCGCGACGGCGGCGAGCACGGCGAGGACGGCGAGTGCCCAGAACGGGCCACGCCAGCCGATGGCCTGGCCGGCGAACGCGCCGAGCGGCACGCCGATGACGTTGGCGAGCATGCCGCCGCCGAGCACGATGCCGAGGGCACGAGAGCTCGCCGCGGGGCCCGCGGCCTTGGCACCGACGACCGCGGCGACCGCCCAGAACGCCCCGGTGGCGAGAGCGGTCACGAATCGGGCGCCGAGGACGAGCGCGAAGTCCGAGGTCGTCGCGACGATGACGTGCCCCATCGCGAACACGAGCAGCGACAGGCCCAGCGTCACCCCCCGTGGGAGCTTGAGCGTGGCGATCGCCATCGTCGGAGTACCGACGATCATGCCGATCGCGAACACCGTGATCGTCAGCCCCGCGTTCGCGACCGTGATGCCGAGGTCGTGAGCGATCTCGGGAAGAATGCCCGCGACGACGAACTCAGTGGTACCCATCAAGAACGTGCCGGCGGCCAGCACGTACGTGACGAGTGGGAGTCGAGCCTTGGCAGCAACGGTCAGGGCAGTATCGCTGGACATGACGCGATGAAGTGCTTTCTGCTGGACGGTGAGGTGACACGCACCCATACGGCCCGGTTGTACCGGGGTGCAGGAGGGGTGCCCAACCAGAGAATCAGGCCCTGGAGCGTCCAGGGAGTCCCGGTGGATGGAGGTACTCGCAGGGACTCCCACCTCCCGGTACGGCCTGCCTACCGTGGAACGAGCCGAGCGCTCGCCGAAGCAGGCGCGTGAGTTCACCGGCGATACGCAGCAGTGACGTCGAAGCAGGAGGGTCATGACCACGTTCGCGATCATCGGTGCCGGTCCCGGGTTGGGGATCGCCGCCGCCGAGAGGTTCGGGCGCGAGGGATTCGCCGTCGCGTTGCTCTCCCGGAACCAGGAAAGACTCGCGGGCCTGGTCGACGGACTGGCAGCACAGGCAATCACGGCTCGCGCATACGCTGCTGACGTGCATGACCGGGACGGACTCACCACCGCGCTGGCGTCCGCGGCCGATGATCTCGGCCCTATCGAGGTCCTGCAGTACAGCCCCGTCCCGCGACGCGAGTTCCTTCTCCCGCTGCTGGAGACCGGTGTCGAGGACCTCAGTGCTGCGGTCGAGTTCTCCGTTCACGGACCGGTCGTCGCGATCCGGCAGGTCCTCCCCGGTATGACCGCGCTCGGGCGCGGCACGATCTTGTTCGTCAACGGCTCCAGCGCCGTCACACCGAACCCGAACGTGACCGGCACGTCCGTCGCGTTCGCCGGCGAGTCCGCCTATGGGCTGATGCTCCATGACACGCTCATTGGGCAGAACATCCACGTGGGCCAGCTCATCGTCCCCGGTGCCATCCGGCCCGGCGACCCGGTGTTCGCCCCGAACCTGCTCGCCGACCGCCTGTGGCAGATGCACATCGGCCGCGGTGCATACCGCGTTACCGTCGGCGCCGAGCCCTTGCGGTGACCGGGTGCACCACGAACGCACCGGCCGGAACACCCCCGCCCGTCCCTGGCGCGACCGAATCCTCCCCCGCGGTGGTGGCGCGCGGCCTCGACGCACCATGCGCAATCGCCATCTCCGGCACGAACGCTCTGAAACGGCCGGACGGGCGTCCCTGTCGTAGGAGGACCGTCCGGGGAACAACCGGTCGATGTCGCCGGGCACGCCGAGTTCGGCGCCGACCGCGAAAGCCTGGCCGCCGTTCTTCTCGATGAGCTCGACGGTTTCCTGCGCGGCCTGCTCGTTGTGCGCGTAGTGCACGGCGACCAGGGCTCCCTCGCGGGCCAGGCCGACGGCCACGGCGCGGCCGATGCCCCGGCTGGAGCCGGTGACGAGAGCGGTCCTGCCGCTGAGCTTCTCCATGATGGTGTCCTTTCGGAGTTCCGGTCGAACCGCGGTACGCACGACGGGGGGAAGCGCCTGCCGCCCGGCGGCGCTTCCCCCCGTGTGGACCGTCAGTTGGGGATCGAGATGAGGATCTGGTTGCCGGGCCGGTAGTGGTCGGCGAGTTCGACGACATGTCCGGCGGTTGCCGCTGGATGGTGAGCAGGGCCTTCGCCGGTGGGGGTGGCGCCGGCGTAGGCGATCACGGAGGCGGTAAAGGCCGTGTTGAGCCGGGCCGGCGACCAGGCCGTCGCGTCCTCCGAGGTCATGCGGGCCCGGCCTTCGGGGTGATGGTGTCGGGGCTGGTGCCGGTCTTGAGGAGGAAGTCGAACGCCATCGTCCTGTAGGGGCCCTGGAAACCGTGTTCGGCGATGTCTTCGGGGTCCTCGTGCAGGACGGTGTCGGCCTGCAGGGCGGGAGGGGCCAGTGTCCCGCCGACGAAGTCGACCGGTATGACGGGATCTCCCTTGAAGTAGATCTCGCCTCGCCAGGGAGTGAGCAGGTCGGCGTGGTGGACCTCGTAGTGGATGTGGGCCGGGCGGTAGAGGCTGCGGCCGAGGGCCGCGACGGCCTCGGGGACCCCGTTGACCTGCATGGTGTGGGAGTCGGCGTAGGCGACCGGCGTGATGGTGGTGAACGTGTAGCGGCCGTCGGCATCGGTGAACAGATGCCCGCGCAGGTTGTACGTGGGCACTCCGTCGTCGAACAGCCCGGAGTAGTTGCCATTGTTCGCCGCGTGGTAGATCTCCAGCTTGGCGCCCGCGATCGGACGGCCGTGACCGTCCAGGACACGACCAGAGACGATCAGCGGGGTTCCGGGCTCGTCCGGACGCATCGGCAGGGTGCCGGGGTTGTCGATGCGCGGGGAGCCGGCGATGTAAGTGGGGCTGTTGACCTCTTCTGAGGGGGTGTACCCGTCCTGGCCACCCTGGAAGATCTCGCTGTACAGGGGCATGGCGGCCAACGCCAGAGGGACGCCGGTGGCTGCCTGGATCCTCTGCAGCAGGTCGGCGGCCACGTTGAGGTCCTCGAAGGTCAGTCCCTCCTCGTCGCGCATACGGGCCAGAGCGTCCTTGAATGCCTGGACGAGACGTACCGCACGGGGGTTGATCAATGCCGGGTCGACATAGGACGGATCGGTGGTCGTGGTCATTCCCATCTGCTCCTCGAAGGCGGGCCGGCTGATGAGGCATCAGCCGGCGACGGATGCCAGGGATCGGTTGCCCTGGTCTTCAGGGGGTGCGGGCACGCCGCGGCACAGCGGTGTCAGCCGCGGAAGACGAGCTCGGCCTCGTCGCGCTTGGTGGTGTGCAGATCCCAGTAGAGGGGAGTGATCTGCTCGGGCTGGACCGCCTCGACGCCGGGGAGGATGGATACGCCGACGGACGCGTCGATGCCGACGTGGGCGGCCTGGATACCGGTGCCGGCGTCGGCGAGCTCCTTGTGCAGGTTCATCGCCCAGTTGCGCAGCGCCGCGGCGGCGGCGTTGACGTTGGCGACCCGCGGGTCGGGCCAGATCGAGCCGGCGCCGGTGGTGTAGAGCAGGGTGCCGGCGCCCGCCTCCCGCATCGCGGGCGGCACCGCGTTGGTGGCGGCGACGGCCCCGTAGAGCTGGAAGTTCATCTCGAACTCCACATCCGACGGTTCGGTCCCGGACGGAGAGGTCAGTGTGGTGATGCCGAACTGCCCCACCGGGGAGTACTCCAGGACGTCGATTCCGCCGAACCTCGCGGCGGCCTCCTTGAGCGCGCGAGTGAGCCCGGCGCGGTCGAGCACGTTCGCGGGAAACGTGGCGGCGGTGATGCCGTCGGCGGCGAGCTTGCCGACGATACTGTCGAGCTTCTCCCCGTTACGCGAGATCAGGGCGACGTCGAAGCCCTGGGTGCCGAAGGTGCGGGCGATGGCCAGGCCCAGCTGGGGGCCGGCTCCTACGATGGCGATGCTGGTCACAGCGATCCTTTCGCATGAACGTGATGGCGAAGCGGTGCGTCAACTCGGATGGGCTCATCCGTTTCAAGATCGGCACCGCCCAGCCCCTGCGCAGCGACGCCGAGCGCAACCGGGCGCGGGTCATCGCCGCCGGGCGCACGGTGTTGGGACGCGACGGCCTGAACGCCTCCATGGCCTCCGTGGCTCGCGAGGCAGGCGTGGGGATCGCCACCGTCCTGCGCCACTTCCCCACGAAGGAGGAGCTGGTCGCCGCCGTCTTCGCCGACCGCATGGACGCCTACGCCGACGCCGTCGCCGTGGCTCTCGACGACCCCGATCCCTGGCACGGTTTCACCGGCTACATCGAGGCCGCCTGTGCGATGCAGGCCGCCGACTACGGTTTCGCCGACGTGCTGACCATGACCTTCCCCACCGCCAAGGTTCTGGAGGAGCGTCGCAACGAGGCGTACGAGGGCATGGTGGAGCTCATCGGCCGCGCCAAGGCCACCGGCCGTCTGCGTGCGGACTTCGACCCCTCGGATCTGGTGCTGATCCACATGGCCAACGCCGGCGTCGTGAACGCCACCGGCGATGCCGCTCCCGACGCGTGGCGACGCGTCGTCGCCCTGTTCGTCCAGTCCTTCGAGGCCCCGGCCCGTGGCCCCCTGCCGGCCTCCCCCGAGCACGACGCTCTTTACAAGGCCATGCTCCGCGCCGATCCAGGGGGGATCACTTCGCCGGCGCCGGGCAAGAGCAGCTGACCTCAGGATCGCAATCGCCCCGCTCTGGCGTGACAGGGCGGCCGCATGTCGGGTAAAGGCCTTGCCCGTCAGCTCGACCAACGCATGGGGCGCCGCCAACCGGACCATGACGGGCATCACCTTGAGCTTCCCTCGCAGCTTGTCGCACTGGTCGGCCGACGACGGGGGTCAGAAGCCGTAGGGGCCGAAGCGGCCCCAGGCCACCAGGGCGGCCAGGACCAGCAGGACCGCGTTGAAGGCGATCGCGGCGGGTTCCTTGCGGCGGGCGTGGGTGAGTGCGGCCAGGATCATCACCACGGCCAGGCCAGTGGCGGCCAGCGGGGTGAGGACGGGGGCGATGCCGGTGGCCGCGGGCAGGATCAGCCCGAGCGCGCCGGCGAGTTCGGCGATGCCGATGAAGCGGACGGTGCCGGCGGAGAAGTCCTCCACCCACGGCAGCTTGGCTTGGAGCTTGTCCTTGGGCTGGGTGGACTTCATGAGCCCGGCCATGCCGAACATGACGGCCAGTACGGCCTGCACGATCCACAAGACGATGTGCATGAGACTTCCTTGGGAAGACGGGGGTGAGCGTGAGGGGACGGGTCCTCCGGCTTGCCAGTGCTTGCCGCGAGCCGCCTGTCAGCCGTTGAAGATGACCTCGGGCTGGTCGCGGCGCTCGTGCAGGTCCCAGTACAGCGGGGCGATCTGCTCGGGCGTGGCCGTAGGGAAGCCCTCGGGGCCGCCCTCGCCGATCCAGGTGTTGATCGCCACGTGCGCGGCGTACACGCCGCTGCCGGCCAGCTCGTTGTGCAGGTTGAGCACCCAGTTGCGCAGAGCCGCGGCGGCGGCGTTGACGTTGCCGAGCATGGGGATCGGATGCACCGAGCCGCCACCGGTGGTGAACAGCAGCGTGCCCGCCCCGGCCGCGCGCATCGCGGGCAGCACCGCGCCGGCGGCGGTCACGGCGCCGTAGAGGTTGTACGCGATCTGCGGCTGCAGGTTGTCCACCGTCACCTCGGAAGGCACGGCCATCGTGAGGCCGGGGACCGGCGAGTGCGGCGCCGGAGAGTACTCCAGCACGTCGATGCCGCCGAACCGCTCGGCTGCCGCGTCGAGGGCGGCGGACAGGGAGGGGCGGTCCAGCACGTCGGCGGGGAACGCGGCGGCGGTGATGCCCTCCTGGCCGAGCCGGCCGATCAGGGCTTCCAGCTTCTCTTTGGTACGGGCGATCAGGGCGACGTCGAAGCCGCGGCTGCCGAAGGTGCGGGCGATGGCCAGGCCCATGCCGGGGCCGGCGCCGACGATGGCGATGGTGGGCATGATCAGATCTCTTTCGTGGGCGGGGGTTCAGGAGCAGGTGACGGCGAGCTTGCCGAGCGCGCCGGCGCCGAAGGCGGCGAACGCCTCCGGGGCCTGCTCCAGCGGGAAGGTGGCGGTGACCGGGACCCGCAGCGCGCCCGAGGCGACCTGGGCGGCCAGGGCGGTCAGGGTCTGGGGATTGGTGTCGGCCATGATCGTGTGGACGGTGACGCCGGAAGTCTCGACGGCGTCGGCGGTCAGGCCGAGGGTGGAGGCGAGGCGGCCGCCCGGACGCAGCAGGCTCGCGAGCCCGGCGCCGTCGCCCGCCAGGTGCAGTACGGCGTCCACGCCTGCCGGGGCGAGCGCGCGGACCTGGGCCGGCAGGTCGCCGGTGTAGTCGACGAGGTCGAGTTTGGCGTCGGTGAGGCCGGTGACGAAGTCGGCCTCGGCGCCGGGACGGGCGGTGGCGATGACGCGGGCGCCGCGGGCGGCGGCGAGCTGTACGGCCAGCGCGCCCACTCCGCCGGTGGCGCCGGAGATCAGCACGGTCTCGCCGTCGGCCGGGGCGACGGCATTGAGGCTGTCCAGCGCCGCGGTGCCGGCCAGTCCCAGCGCGCCCGCCTCCCGAACGCCCAGGCCCTCCGGGATGGGGGCCACGCCGTAGCCGGCGGACACGGTGACGTACTCGGCCAGCGAGCCGGTGCCCACGAACGGCTTCATCACCACCCCGAAGACCGGCTGGCCGACCTCGAAACCGTCCACACCCTCGCCCAGATCCTCGACGGTGCCCGCGAAGTCCTTCCCGATCACCAGCGGGAAGCGGTGCTCCATCACCCCTTGCAGGTAGCCGGCCACGGTGGCGGCATCGAAGCCGTTGATCGAGGAGACGGTCACCTTCACCAGCAGCTCACCGGCCTCAGGACGGGGAGTGTCGACCTCGGTCACGGCGGGAGTCGCGGGGACGGAGTCCAGCGTCACGGCACGCATGTTGTACACCTTTCGAAAAGTGGAACGGGGTGCCCAGTTCCACGTCGACAGCCTAGCAATGAAACTGGGCAGCCCGTTCCACTTGGGTAAGATAGGGCCATGACCTCCACCGCAGACCCCGACTCGACCCTGGACCGGCAGCCCGAACCGGGGCTGCGCGCCGACGCCGAACGCAACCGCGAGCGCATCCTGGCCGCCGCCCGCCGCCTGTACGCCAGCCACGGGATCGGCGTCTCCATGGCCTGCATCGCCCGCGAGGCAGGCGTCGGCAAGGCCACCCTGTCACGCCGCTTCGCCACCCCCGAAGAACTCATCAACGCCGTCTTCGCCGACCGCATGGACGCCTACGCCGCCGCCGTCGCCCAGGCCCTCACCGACCCCGACCCCTGGCACGGCTTCACCGGCTACATCCACACGGTGTGCGCCATGCAGGCCGCCGACCGCGGCTTCGCCGACGTGCTGGCCATGACCTTCCCCACCGCCAAAGCCCTGGAAGCCCGCCGCGCCGAGGCCTACAACGGCTTCCTCGAACTCATCGCCCGCGCCCAGGCCACCGGCCACCTGCGCGCCGACTTCACCTCAGAAGACCTCGTCATCCTGCTGATGGCCAACGCCGGTGTCATCGCCGCCACCCAAGACGCCGCCCCCGGCGCCTGGCGCCGCCTGGTCGGCCAGATGCTGCGCGCCTACGCCGCCCCAGACGCCGACCTCCCGCCGCTGGAGCAGGCTCCCGCACCCACCGCGCTGTACCGCGCCATGGTCCGCCTCACCCGCCCCGCCTCCAGCACCGGCGGAGACATGGAGCAACCGGACGGCCGGTGACGTCGCCGGGCGATCATGGCGAGTGTCTCGTCCACCTGACTCCGCCGCGCGCCGGCCATGCCTTGACTCTGCCTCGCCATCCGCGAACCGCCGGCGCCTACATTCCGCGCTTGGCTACCGGCCACCCGTGGAAGCGCTAAGGCGGCTGTCCGGAATCACCGTGGCCCCTCAAGGGACAGCGACGTGCAAGTTGGATGACAGTGCCGCTTGAGAGGCTCCGGCGTGATGGGAGTTTCGGACATCTTGCGCGCAAGCCCATGGAGGAGGACAAGACCAGAGTGAGCGACAACTCGGAACGTCAGCAGGTGACCTTCCGACCTCGTCCAGGACGGCGGATGGTCACATGTGTCGCTCCCATCGCGATCATGACTGCAGGTGCGGGTGTGTTGGGCGCGTGGAAACTCACCCTGAGTGGTCTGCCGTTGCTTGGCCTGATGGCGGTGGGACTCGTGGTGGGCGGCGCCTTGGCCGTCCGCAATGCCATGGTCGGCGTCACCGTCGCGCCTGGCGAAGTAGTGATCATAAATGGGCGCAAGACCATTCGGATACCTGTTGAGAAGCTTGAGGGCTTCGACTGGGGAGACTACGGTCTCGTTGCCGTATGGGACGACAATGGTGGCAGGCAGGTGACCCCGGTCGCGGCGTTCAACAAGATCGCCAACCCTATGGCCGACCTCGAGCACGGCCATGAGGTCTGGGAGCAGTTGAAAGACTTGTCCAGGAGGCCGGTACGGCGTCCGCAGCGACCACGGCCGCGCAGGCGGCTGAACTGAGCGTACGCGCCCGGCGTGAAGGCCAGTCCCTTGCCACCGCACCTCACGTTCTTGTGCTCGGCGAACAGGGTTCCGTCGAGGGCGATCAGGAGGTCCGCGTCGGCGTCGATCATCCGTCGGCGGGCACGCTCCAACTCTTCCCGGCCGAGGCGGTCGTGGACGTGGGCCAGGACCGCGGAACGGAACACGAGCACTGGCTGGTCGGTGCGCTGCTCCAGCAGCGAGGCCCTCCATCCGGGCGATCAGCCACCCTGGAACCGGGATCAGCAAGGTCCGTACGGGACGGGGGCCGCTCGGCGATGCGGGCGGGACCAGAAGAGCAGCTTCGTGCAGCGGATCGACGGCACCGGCGGGCGGCACGTCGAGGTCTTCGGCTACCCGACCTCGCTGTCGCTGACCCCGGCCTTCGATCGGTTCGCCTATCTGCGCGACGGCATGTACGACATCAGCACCGGCCAGGTGGCCTCGATCAGCCTCTTTGTCGACGCCAGCGCCAACGTCGCAGCTCCGTGACGCAGGTCATGCAGCCGCACCGGCGGCAGCCCGCTGGCGGCCACCAGCTTGTGGAAGCGGTGAGTGAGATAGCTCGGCTGCACCGCCGTTCCATTTCCGAGGGTGAAAATTGGGCTGGTTGGAGACCAGCACTCCCGCAGCAGCCGACGCTGCGCACGCTCATGCCGGCGCAGCAACCGCACGCTCTCCGGATCCAGCGCCACCGTCCGCCGGCTGGCCTCACTCTTCGGCTCACACAAGGCCAGCCCATCATCGGTGTGCACCAGCTGATGCGCCAGTGAGCTCACGCCGCCCCAGGTCGACGTCCACCCAGCGCAGACCAGCCACCACAACAGAACAACGGGTCTTCGTGTGCGAGACGCAGGAAGGCAGCCAGTTGCTCCACCGTCCACACCGCCACAGGCGGCCGCTCTCCTCCGTGTCTGCAGGCCGCCTCCCGCCGAGCCGTCCACACCACCGGATGCATTCAGCCGTACGCCCTGCGCGGGGTTGGCGGCGATCAGGTCCTCGCGCACCGCATGGTTCACGGACCCGCTCCAACGTGGATGCGCTGATCGGCTCACCGTACGGATTCCGCCGCCGTCCCAGCGCGACGAACATGCGCGTCACATCCCGCCGGGACAACTCGGCCAGAGTCAAGTGCGTTCTCCATGGCGAGGGCAGCGTCGATATACCGTGCCTCGTCGCGCAACCAGTGTTGGGCCCGGCGAAGCGCATCTCCGGCTGCCTTGCCACCCGCGATCTCACGGTGGAAACGCAGGTCGTCGCCCATCCGTGCCGCACTCAGTACGCCTGGGGCGCCTGCGAAGACGAAACCACCGGCTCTAGCCACGGAACGGGACCCTTCCCATGAGCGGGCGTCCTGGCGGTGCCGCTCGCCGATTGGAATGATGACGGGATGGAATATCGCGAGCTGGGACGATCGGGGCTGCGGGTATCGGTGCTCACCATGGGCACGATGACGTTCGGCGGCGGGGGCAAGTTCGCTTACGTCGGCGACACCGGGGTGGAGGAGGCGCGCAAGCAGATCGACATGTGCGTGGACGCCGGTGTCAATCTCATCGACACCGCCGACGTGTACTCCACCGGCCTGTCGGAGGAGATCGTCGGCAAGGCGATCCAGGGCCGCCGTGACGACCTGCTGCTGGCCACCAAGGTACGCATGCCGATGGGTGACGGCCCCAACGACGCCGGGCTGTCGCGCCACCACGTCATCACCGGGGCTGAGGCGAGCCTGCGCCGCCTGGGCACCGACCACATCGACCTGTACCAGGTGCACGAATGGGACGGCCGCACCCCCGTCGAGGAGACCCTGGCGGCGCTCGATCACCTGGTGACCGCCGGCAAGGTACGGTACGTCGGCGTCTCCAACTACACCGGCTGGCAGCTCATGAAGGCCCTGGGCACCGCCGACAGGCTCGGCCTGCCGCGCTTCGTCAGCCAGCAGATCTACTACTCCCTCCAGGCCCGCGACTCCGAGTACGAGCTGATCCCGGCCGCGATCGACCAGGGCCTCGGCGTGCTGGTGTGGAGCCCGCTGGCCGGCGGCCTGCTGTCCGGCCGCTACCGGCGGGACGCCCAGCCGTCCGAGGGCCGCCAGCTCACCGAGTGGAACGAGCCTCCCGTACGCGACCAGGAGCAGTTGTACGACACCGTCGAGGTGCTGGTCGACATCGCCGGGGAGCACGGGGTGTCGGCGGCGCAGGTGGCGCTGGCCTGGTTGCTCGGGCGGCCCGCGATCACGTCGCTGGTGGTGGGCGCGCGCACCAGCGAGCAACTGGCCGACAACCTGGCCGCCGCCGACCTGAAGCTGACGGCCGAGCAGCGCGCCCGGCTGGACGAGGTCAGCCGCCAGCCGCTGCTCTACCCGTACTGGCATCAGGCGGCGACCGCTTCCGACCGGCTCTCGCCCGCCGACCTGAGCCTGCTCGGACCGCACCTGTAGAGAGACGTCGCCGCACCTGTAGCCAGGTTGTACGTACGCCCGCCGACGCCGGGCTTGGGCCGATCGGGCCGTTCTCGCTCGATCACGTCGGTGAGGTCTTGGCGCGCCATGGCGAGGACCTGCCAGAACCGCAGACCGGCGCGCAGGCCATCCCTGTGATCTCGACTCCGTACAGGCTCTGGTACTTCCGGGGCTGTGCCGGGGTGGCCGACAGAGTAGGTTCGCGCCTGTGAGTGATATTCGACTTCTCGGTCCCGAGGAACTGCCCCTGTGCCAGCGGCTCGAAAGCGATCGCGAGTGGTCCACCGACGAGGCCAAATGGCGGCTGATGTTCGAGACGGGTGAGGTCTACGCCGTCGACGCGGCCGACGGCGACGGCCTGGCCGGGTGCGTCGTGGTGACCCGCTACGGCGACTCGCTGGCCGACGTCGGCATGATGTTGGTCGCCAGCAGGTACGGCAGGCAGGGGCTCGGCACGCGGCTGATGGAGCACGCCCTGGAGGCCGCCGGAGACCGCGTCGTGGAGCTGACCGCGACCCGGTTCGGGCGCCCCGTCTACGAACGGCTGGGCTTCCGGCCCACGGGCAGCCTGACGATCACTATGGGCCCGATGGAAGGGGCGGCGGGGTCGTCCGGAGTCCGCGTGGCGACACCGGACGACCACGCCGCGCTCCTCGACTTGGACGCCGAGGTCACCGGGGCCGACCGGAGCAAGGCGCTGACCGCCCTGCTGGCCACGGCCGAGCGTACGATCGTCACCGACGGCGGCTTCGCCGTGGCCTGGAACGCCGGCCCCCACCGTGTCATCGGTCCCGTCGTCGCGCCCTCGGAGGAAGCCGCCCGCGAGCTCATCCTGGCCGCCGCCCACGGCGCCGACCGCGACGTGCGGATCGACCTGCTGGACGCCTACCCGGGCCTGCGCCCGTGGCTCACTGGGCTGGGGCCCACCGAGGGCCCCGCGGCCCTGCCGACGATGGTTTACGGCGCCCACCGCCACCCGGGCGACCGCGGGCGATACGTCGCGCCCATCCTCATCTCGATGGGCTGACCGGCCATCAGGTCGGCCGCCGCCCAGGCGAAGACGCGGACCCGCGCCGCCGGCCGGCTCGCCAACTCTGACGCCCGGATTCGTGCGCGACACGGCCGGGATGGTCCTTGCCTGCCACACCGGATCACCGTTCTGGAACGGCACCTCGGCGTCGGCACCAGGGGTGAGATTCGCCCCGGGAGCCCGGACCCTCCTCGCAGCTCTCCTGACGCCGCTGCCGCGCGAAGTCCTGCGCGGGCTCCGGCTACTCCCCCGCGCGGGTCGGTGGTGTCGGCCGGGTCGGCTCCGAGGCGGCGGGCCGTCTCGGGGCGGAGGAGTTCGTGCCGGCGTCGGCCGCCGCGCCGAACAGGGCCTCTTCCTTGGAGCGGAAGTACCGGAAGAACGTGCTGCGGGAGATCTCGGCGGCCTGCTTCTACCCGGGCGACGTCGTGACGAACTTCGCCTCCGACACCACTGGCCCGCGCCGCGTCGGCACCCATCAGGGCACCCCCGGCCGGCACGGTCGGTTCCGGATGGCCCCCTCGCGGGTGTGGGTGCAGGTGGTGGTTCAGGCGACGCCGTGATCGAGTACGACGCCGGCGCGCAGGCCAGGGCCGCGGCGGTGCCCCTGAGATTGCCGCGCCACCATCCTCGGGGTACGTTCTCGGCGAGCTTGTTGGACGACGGCATTGCCCGGAGGCGGCTTTGACAGAACAGTCCAGCACCACCCCGACCTGGCCAGACCTTCCCCCAGGCCCGTACGGCACCCTCTCGCCCGATCTGGTGCGGCGGCACGCCGAGGCCCCGATGGAGCCGGCGACGTTGCCGAGCGGCGACCGGGTCCCGATGATCGTCAAGTACGCGGACGTCCGCGGCCTGCTGATGTCGCCGGCCAGCAGCCGCAACCTGCGCGAGCCCGGCCTGCCCCGGCTGGTCAAGGGCCCCTTCCTGGATGACGACCCGGCGGCGCTCATGAACCAGGACCCGCCGGAGCACACCCGCTACCGCCGCATCATGCACGGCACGTTCACCCCCAAGCACATCGAACGCTGGCGGCCCCGCGCCGCGGTCATCGCCGAGGAGCTGATCGAGGCGGCCGGCGCGGAGTTCGACCTGGTGGCGGACTTCGCGCTGCCGCTGCCCGCGCGGGTGATCTGCGAGATGCTGGGCGTGCCGATGGACCGCTACGAGCAGTTCAGGGGCTGGACGGACACCTTCCTGTCCACCACCGACGCGAGCGCTGAGGCCAGGCACGAAGGGCTGGCGGAGTTCACGGCGTACACCCGGGAGCTGATCGAGCAGCACCGGGTCAAGCCGGGGGAGGATCTGATCGACCTGCTCATCGAGGCGCGCGACGAAAACGACGGGCTCAGCGAGGACGAGCTGACCAACATGGTGTTCACGCTGATCGTGGCCGGGCACGAGACGACCGCCTCGATGATCATCAGGGGCACGTTTCGGCTGCTGTGCCACCCCGGGCAGTACGCGGAGCTGGCCGCCCGCCCGGAGCAGGTCGAGGCGGCCGTGGAGGAGATCCTGCGCCACGAGGCGCCGGGCAGCAACGGCATGCTGCGGCGGATCACCCAGGACGTCGCGCTGTCCGCCGGGACCATCCCGGCCGGGAGCGTCGTGCTGCCGAACCTCTCGGCGGCCAACCATGATCCGGAGGCGTTCGAGGATCCGCTGCGGTTCGACATCCACCGCTTCGATGACGCCCAGCCGAACCCGCACCTGGCCTTCGGCCACGGGCCTCATTACTGCCTGGGCGCGAACCTGGCCAGGATGGAACTGCAGGAGGCCTTCCGCGCCCTGGTGACGGGCCTGCCGGGGCTGCGGGCGCGGGAGGACCTGGCGGACGTGCGGTGGAGCGACGGCGCATTCGTCTATCGGCCGCGCCGCCTGCTGGTCAGCGCCGGGTAGCAGAGGGGGCGCCACGAGAGGCGCCCCCTTGGATCGTCAGAGCGCGCAGCGGGCCTGCGTCTTGTCCGTCGTGGTCATCGCGCAGACGGTGCGCAACCGATCGGCCTGAGCCTGCGCTGTAAACGGGGCGAGAGGATCGCCGCGAGAAGCAGCGGATATTTATCTGCCGGCCTCTGTCCCCCTATCGTCCCTGTTATAAGCGTGGCTGCGTACAGGGGATCAATGCCGACGGCAAAGCGCCGGTGCACGTCGAGGCGCCCATCATTTGAGTGATCACGTCGGATTGGTCCATTGCCCGCGCCGGTGCACGGAAAGCGCATTCCCCCTTTTCTCGGCCGCCTCTTGACAAGTCAGATGGTTACGTAAACGCTCTGCGGCAGGACGCCTCAAACGTCGCGCGCAATCCGGTCGTCCCCGTTCCCACAGGGGGATCCTGTCTCAGGCTCTTCGTGGGACTCACAGCTCTTTGTTAACGCTAACAAATGTTTCTGCCGCGGATTCCGGAGGGTGGTCCCGTGTCCCTGCGCCCAAAGCTCACCGCGCCAGTCGTGGTCCTGTCGAGCTCGGCCGCCGCCGGCACGGCCGCACCGCCGGCCTCAGCGTCGGAACCAGTCCGGCGACGGCTACGCCCTCGACCTGGCGGTCAGCTCCGGCGCGGTGCGCGGGGCGGCCGCGTGAACGGCTCGCAGTACGTGCGGCCGCCGATCACGTTCCCGTCCGCGACGAGCATGAGCCTGAGCCGGCACTCGCAGACCACGATCGAGGTCGCCATCGGCGTGATCACGGGCTCAGGCGCCACGCCGTCGTACCGGACCACGGCCCGGCACAGCGGCGAATACCGGGACGTGTCCGGCGCCTCGACCGCCGACGGAGCCGACATCCAGCAGTACACCTGCGGTTGCGGCACCAACCAGCAGTGGACCCGCACCTCCTCCTGACCCCACCGCACCTTCGGAGCGACGATGACACACCTCTTACGGCGAACGGTGCTGGTCGGCCTGGCCGGCGCCCTGCTGCTCGCCCTCGGCCTCACCGTTCTCGAACGCCCTGCCAAGGCCGCGGCCCCCTACACCGCCTATCTGATGGCGCACTTCACCGGCGAGAGCGCCAACGGCGAGCAGATCTACTTCGCCACCAGCACCGACGGCCTGCACTGGACCGATCTCAACAGTTCGCTGCCGGTGCTTACCTCCAGCATCGGCGAACTCGGCGTCCGCGACCCCGCCATCGTCCGTGCGCCGTCCGGCGACCGGTTCTATCTGATCGCCACCGACCTGCGTATCGCCGCCGGCAAGGGCTGGGACGTCGCCCAGCACGATGGCAGCACCTCGCTCGTCGTATGGGAGTCACCTGACCTCGTCACCTGGTCGGCGCCGCGCCTGGTGAACGTCGCCGGGACCATCCCCGACGCCGGCTGCGCGTGGGCGCCCGAGGCGATCTACGACCCGGCGAGCGGCGACTACGTCGTCTACTGGGCGACGATCTCACCGCGGAACGGCGTCGACAAAGCCCGTATCTACTACTCCCGCACCCGCGACTTCCGCACGTTCACCGCCGCGCAGCTCTACATCGACCGGCCGGGCACCCAGGGCATCATCGACACGCAGATCCTGGAGATCCCCGGCAGCGTTGGCGGCTACCGCTACATCCGCGCGTCCGGCGACGGTCAGATCACGATCGAGGGCAGCAACCAGATCCTCACCGGCTGGACCCGGCTCGGCGACATCTCCCACCTCGGCTACACGGGCGCGCAGGTCGAGGGCCCGATCCTGCACCAGTACAACGGCCGCGACGAGTGGGGCCTGTGGGTCGACCAGTACGCCGCCGGCCGCGGCTACCTTCCGCTGACCACGACCAATCTCGCCGCTCCCAGCGGCTACCGCGTCCGCGCCGCCTCGGAATACGCGCTCGGCGCCGGCCGCAAACGGCACGGTTCGATCATTGGCATCACCCAGGCGCAGCTCACCGCGCTGCAGGCCAAGTGGGGCGGCCCCGCCTCGGCCGGCACCCGGCGCCTGCAGTCGGTCAACTTCCCCGACCGCTACCTGCGGCACAGCAACTTCGATGTCCGTATCGACCCGAACGTGAGCCCGCTCGCCGACTCGCAGTGGCGCATCGTGCCGGGCCTGGCCGATCCGGCGGGGGTGTCGCTCGAGTCGTCGAACTTCCCCGGCTGGTACCTGCGGCACTACGACTACGACTTCGTTCTGGCCAAGTATGACGGCACCGCCACCTTCCGCGGGGACGCGACCTTCCGCCGGGTGGCGGGCCTGGCCGACTCCTCGGCGGCGTCGTTCCAGTCATACAACTTCCCGGACCGGTACATCCGTCATTCCAACTACCTGCTTCGCCTGGATCCGATCAGCACGGCCACCGGTCGGGCGGACGCCACCTTCCGGATCACCAGCTGATTCCTCCGGTGGCAGGGAGCGTCGCACAGCGATCGGTGCAACCCGGGCCGGGGAGCCGCCGGCCCTGCTCCTGGAGCAGCACGATGCGGCCCGGACGTACGTCAGCAACGTGATCTTCACAGACCCAGGAACTCAGATCTAGTGATGGGAGTTTCATGACACCGACCAAGGCGTCTGACGCTTGCTCGTCAGGACCGTCGCGGAGCACCCGGTCGTTGCGCCGGTCGCTGGTCCCTCTTGTGGTGACCGCGCTCGCCGCAGTGGCAAGCCTCGTCATTCCCGCGTCGCCGGCCAATGCCGCCACCAGCCAGTTCCGAGGCATGAACTGGGCCGTGCTGGGTGACAATTTCAGCACCGGTACGCTCGTCGTGCAGGGCCTGAGCCAGTCCGACAGCAACGCGACAGTACGGGCCAAGGCCAACGCCCTCTACGACGACATGGCCTCCACCATGGGGGTCAACACCGTCCGGCTGCCTATCAACACTCACACTGTGGCCAACACGACCTGGTGGAACGCCTACCGCGGAGCCATTGACGCCGCCACCGCCCGTGGCTTCAAGGTCATCCTCGCCTATTGGGAGGACGGCGCCGCCTCCGGCGGCAAGATCACGAACCTCGCCGCATGGAACACGATGTGGTCCAGCGTGACCAACACGTACGGCTCGAACAGCAACGTCTACTTCGAGCCGATGAACGAGCCGCACGGCTACACCTCGGCGGACTGGCGCAACGTCGCAGCGAACTGGCTCAGCTACCACACCTCGGCAGTGCCCGGACGGGTGCTCATCGGTGGCACCGGCTACAGCCAGGACCTGCGGGACGTCTGCAACGACAGCCGCTTCAACTCGACGCTGCTGTCCTTCCACCATTACGCCTTCTTCTACAGCGCGATGACCTACGACGCCTTCCGAACCCACATTCAGACGCGTCTGGGCAACTGCGCCTCCCGCGCGGTCGCGACCGAGTTCGGCGCACCCATGTCTACCGGCCTCAACTACGGCGACGCCAACAGCACCGACAACTTCGTGCGCCATATCCGCGCCATGGCCCAGGTCATGCGCGACAACCAGATGGGCGGCACCTACTGGCCCGCTCTCGGCGGCAAGCCAACCGAAAGCCTCGGCTACGACCACTACTCGATGTACGCCCTGAGCGGCAGCGGCACCGATCTCAACTTGACCGTCCGCAACGCCTCCGGCGCTGACCGGATCCGATACGGCTGGGGCGACACCGTCGGCGACCCCACCCCTCCGCCGACGGTCTACACGATAAACGCGCGCCACAGCGGCAAGGCCATGGACGTCCAGCAACCGAACACCGACAACGGTGCGCGCGTCGGCCAGTACACGTACGGCGGCAACGCGTGGCAGCAGTGGCAGTTCCAGGACGCCGGCAGCGGCTACTGGCGCATCATCAGCCGTCACAGCGGAAAGTGCCTTGATGTGGTGAGCGCTTCAACCGCCGACGGCGCCGAGCTCATCCAGTACACCTGCGGCACCGGCACCAACCAGCAGTTCCAGATGGTCGCCAACGGCAGCTACTTCCAGCTCCGGGCACGACACAGCAGCAAATGCGTGGACGTACCGTCCGCATCGACCGCGGACGGCGTGATCCTCAAGCAGTATCCGTGCAACACCGGCACCAATCAGCAGTGGTCGCGCACGGCCGTCTCGACGTGACCGCGGACCCGCGGTGGCGGGTGCTGGAGCCCCCGCTGGAAGGCGAGATCACCGATCACCTCGGCTACGACCGGCGCGACTGGCCGGGAAGAAAAGCGGAATAGCCGCGACGGCAGCCGCACCAAGACCGTGGTGGCCAACGTCGGCCCGGTGGAGGTGCGGGTGCCGCGCGACGTGGCGGGCAGCTTCGATCCCCAGCAGGTGTGCAAACGGCAGCGCCGGCTGTCGGGAGTGGATGAGATGCTCCGGACAGCCACTCCGGGTATGCGCCGCGGCCTGCAGCGCGTCGACGACGAGTTCGGTGCGCATGTGGTCGGCGATCGACCAGCCCACCAGCCGACGTGAGTACAGATCCACCACGGTGGCCAGGTAGAGGAACCGGCCGCCGCCGACGGGCAGGTAGGTGATATCGCCCCACGTAGCGGGCGTTCGGCTCGGCAGCGGTGAAGTCGCGCTGTATCAGGTCCGCCACCGGCGCTGTGTCCGGCTCCGGGATGATGGTGCGGACCTTCTTGCGCAGCCGTAGCCCGGCGATGCCGTGCTCGCGCATCACCCGCTTGTGGTTGACCGTGATCCCGGCCGCGCGCAACTCGGCCGTCATCCGGGGTGAGCCGTAGGTGCCGTCATGCTCGGCATGGATCCGCCGTATCCGCCCGGCCAGTTGCTCGTCGGCCTGCGCGGTGCACACCCATACCCGCAGCGTCTCGCGGCTGATCCCCAGATCCCTCGCGATCGACGTAATCGTCCGGTCCGGCCTCGACAACACCAACGCCACCGCGTCGGCCGTGAATTCGGGCGGATAGTTCTTCATCACCATCAGTGACATCTCTTCCCCTGGGCCTCAAGATCTAGTCTCCGAGGTGTCCATGTTCAAGGGGGAACGCCCCTCAGCGCCTTCACCCCCTCCCGCTCAACCGGACGAGGGCTCTGCGCTGAGAGTGATTCGAGTTCTTGAGCCCCACAGGGTCGGTCGGGACCTCGCCGCCTTTCTCCGCGCCGGTGAGCAGGGGATGGTGTTCCGTCACGGTAGAGTTCTGGCGGACTTTCATTAAGGTGGACGGCATGTGTGAGTAAGGCCAATGAGCTGATCGGCGCGGCGATGGAGGCGCTTGCCCGCGAGGATCAGGCGTCCTTCGACTCCGCCGCCGCCTTCCTGGCCGACCGGGACGATGCCGATCGCGTGCTGGTGGAGGTCGTGACCCGTGCGATCTCGGGGTTGTGGCGGAACGGCTGGCAGCCCGCCGACGTGGTCAGGATCGCGGCCAGGCGGCTGACCGACTGGCACGGGCGGGCGGCGGCCGACCTCATCGCCTGGGAGCTGCGGGCCTATGAGCCGGCCACGGTGGATGAGCGCTGGCGCGACCAACTCACCGGCTTGGAGGCCGCGGTGTGGTGGAAGGGCGGCTACCTGGCGGCGCGGCAGGCGCGCGACGGGGCCGGCCGTCTGGTGACCGCCTCCGGTGTGCTGGAACTGCTGGGGTTGCTGACCGGGCTGCCCCGGCTGGAATCGTTGAGCCCGCCGCCCGGGGCCGCTCGCCGTACGGTCCAGGCACGCTCGCACGTGGTCAGCGAGAAGACGCTCGCGCGGGTGCGGGCGCTGCTTGCCAAGGCGGAGTCGACGACGTACGAGGCGGAAGCGGAGACGTTCACGTCGGCGGCGCAGAGCCTGATGGCGAAGTACAGCATCGACGCGGCGATGCTGGACGCGCAACCAGGCGGAGGTGAGGCCCCGGCGGGCATCCGGGTCGGCATCGACACGCCGTACGAGCAGCCCAAGGCCGTGCTGCTCAACCTCATCGCCGAGGCCAACCGGTGCCGGGTGATCTGGTCGAAGGAGCTGGGGTTCGCCACCGTGCTGGGGTTCTGGGCGGACCTGTCCTGGGTGGAGATGCTGTTCACCTCGCTGCTGGTGCAGGCGCAGACCGCGCTCGTGAACTCAGGCACCAAGAAGCACGGCACCGGCCGGTCGAGGAACAAGGCGTTCCGCCAGTCGTTCCTGTCGGCGTTCGCCTCCAGAATCGGGGAGCGACTCGCCGAGGCCACGGCGGACGCGGTCGCGCAGGAGAGCGCCAGCCGAGGCACCGACCTGGTGCCGATGCTGGCGGCCCGCGAGCAGGAGGTGGAGCAGGCGGTCGAGCGCATGTTCCCGAACCTGGTCTCGCATGCGGTCCGCACGTCCTGGGACCGGGAGGGCTGGGCGGCGGGCCGTACCGCCGCCGATCAGGCCAGCCTCGGGGCGCGAGACCGATAGCGCTCCGGGTGCGAATATCCATCCGCGCAGGCATGGAGGTGATGCGCTCTCTTGTGCTCCCACGCACGGCGTAATGGTCGATCGTGCTACTGCGCTTGGCCTACCCGACGATGACGACCACCTTCTCGTTTCTGGGGCTGCTGCCCCGGATCAATCGCGACAAGGAGATCGAGATCTTGGTGGTACGGCACCAACTGATGGTGCTTGCGCCTGCCGGAAAGTCCGTCCATGCAGTTCAAGCGGCATGTGAGTACTCGTGGAGAACCCCGCCGAGCCGGTCTCTTCGGCGTATGTCCAAAGCGTTCGCGGCGGCGGGACTGCACCCATCGCTCCATGATCGAGTTCATACGTGGCATCCGAATCCCGGTGGGCACGGTCTGGATGCCGGCCTCGGCGAGGGTGTCGCTTGTGAGGGCTGGGAACTTCCCCTCCCGGTCTCGGGAGCCCGTATCCTCCAGGTCCATCACCAGGCTGATCCAGCTCGCGCTCGGGTGCGCGGTGGTGCCGAGAACTCGGACGCGCCTGGTGGCGTGCTCCATGACCGCCAGGATGTACTGGCGCTGCCCGTTCAAGGTGATGGTCTCAATGAAATCGCAAGCCAGCAGGGCATCGGCTTGCGAGCGCAGGAAGTCGGCCCACGTGGTGGACGCCCGCTCGGGCGACGGATCAAGTCCCTCCTGCTTGAGGATCTCCCAGACCGTCGGACGCAATGACCTTGATGCCAGGCGTGATGAGCTCGCCGATATCCCCATGAGGGATTTTCGCGAACCAGGCGCAGAATGAGAGCGCGGATCGATCGGAGCGTGGGCGGCCGCCCAGGCCGCTTCAACCGGCAGGGTATGGGCGTGACGATCTGATGACGCAGGGCAAGTATCTCAACGTCCTTGTCCCGATCGCTCATCGGCAGCAGCCGCAGCGCGGCCATGGCGTTCGTGACGGTCAAGTAGGCCAGGCGAAGGAGCACGGCCGATCATCATGCCGCACCCGCCCTCCTCCCCTGGGCGGATGTAATTATCGGCAGGCGCACTGCGGCGGGAGCACATCCCCGGCTGCCTACCAGCGCAGATGATGCCTTAACGACACGGATGTTCCTCAACTCCCGTGCCCATGACGGCGACGACCGTCACCTGGACCCGGCTCCGCCAACGCCGGGAGGGTAACCGCTTCGTCGACACCGGGAGAGAGGCTGCCCGGCGAAACACCTCTACTCACGTCGCATGGGACACCGGGGACGGTATTCAAGGGGGAGACCGTCCCCGGCAACCCGCCTGTGCGAGGCCTCTCACGCCGGCGAGGCCTCTGCGATCGCTGGCGAACTATGCCGTAGCACCCGCCGAATTTCTAACGCTACTGGATGTAGCTGATGAGGAAGGGAAGCTGCTGGTTTCCGTCCTCCAGGGTGCCGATCGATCCGTTGGGATGGAGCACGACGTTGCCCTCGCTGTAGTTGTCACCCCTCCATGAGTAGATCCAGGCTGGGCCGTTGAGGTATTTGGCGGCACTGTCGCGCCACGAGGCGGTGGGGATGTCGGCCAACTGGTGCCCGTTTCCCCGGGAGGCGGCGAAGGAGTAGGCCTCGTTGCGTGTCTTTTTCATTCCTGGTCCGTACCAGTACAGGCGGTAGGTGCCCTGGGCGGTCTCCTCGCCGTCGGCGACGGTGGCGGAATTGGGGATCTCTATTAGCTGGTCGGTCATCGCTGCTCCATCTCTCGCTTGGGGGTGGAGGCGGAACGCCGCCCACCCATCGTTACCCAAAGCTATATATCCATCACTTATAGTAGTTAAACGGACATCAGGGGCGCCGTGGGTGCCGTCCATCCGACGAAGGTCATCCTGCGGGGCTGTCCTGACTCAGTCGAAGTGATGCCCGGCGTGGCGCTCCCATCGCCCGCGCCCTGAACACCGGCCGCCGCGCTCTTCTTGAGGGTCCTGAGCGCACCGCGATCCGTCACGCCCTGGACGGGTGCCACCGGGCTACGGCGGAAACGGGCCGCGGGACGACATAACCGCAGGTCAGCGTTAAGCCCGCGTTTCGTGCGCAGTGGAGCGACCGATCTTGAGCGTGCGGGCGGCCTCAGCGACCGAGTCACCGTCGGCGACTACGGCGCTGGGGAACCTGTGGACAGCTGTCGGCGCTGAGAAGGAGCTTGATTGCAGTGAGCTGAGGCTGCTCCTGGTTGCGAAGCTTCCTTAGTTCGTCGCCCGGTCCCGGCGTCGGCGTGCGGCGCGGATCTCGGCGTCGGCGACCTTGTCGTCGGGGCACGACGAGCATCGGAACTGTGATTCTTGACCTACGGCCCGGTTGGGCCTGCCACGCTCGACGCCGGCACTTGATATGACCCACATTCGGAACTGGCGCCTGGTACAGGGCTGCCTTGTTTTCGAGATGTCTACCAGGTGCCGGCGTCAGCCTGGCCCACCCCGTTGGCTTGATTAGCAGCTCGTCCGCCGCTTGCGCGTGACTCGTCACAGTTCTGCCACCCGGTGATCCCATCCAGGCCGACGCCAAAACGCAGTCGCCCCTGGAAAGGAAGCAACCGCATGTCCACGCTGGCAGAACAGATCGATAGCGTCATCGGGGTCGATACCCACCGCGACACCCTGGCCGCGGCCGCGGTCAGTGCACTGGGTGCTGTCCTCGCCCACGCCGAAGCGGCCACTGACGCCCACGGATACCTTCAACTCCTGGAGTTCGCCCGCCAGCACATCCCGGACCGCCGCTGCTGGGCCCTTGAAGGAGCCGGCAGCTACGGCGCCGGCTTGGCGGCGTTCCTGGAGGCGTCCGGCGAAAAGGTGATAGAGGTCTGCCGTCCCAAGCGGCCGGCTCAACGTGGCGGCCGCAAGACCGACGCCCTCGATGCCATCCGCGCCGCTCGTGAGGCGTTGACCAGCGAGCATCTCATCCAGCCCCGCCAACGCGGAGAACGTGAAGCACTTAGGGTGCTGCTCACCACCCGCCAAGGCGCCGTCAGCGCGACCACTGCGGCGATCAACCATCTGAAGGCCTTAATCGTCTCGGCGCCCGACGACCTGCGCAGCGAGATCCGATCCATGAGCAGCAAAGCCCAGATCAACTACTGCGCCAAGCTGCGAGACCGACCCTCCCAGACCCTCGAACACCGCATGACCATCCGGGCCCTTCGATCCACAGCTCAGCGCATCCAGACACTGCGCGCCGAAGCCAAAACGCTAGAAGAGGAGATCACCGCCCTGATCAACGACATCAGACCCGACCTGCTGGAACAAGTCGGCGTGGGTGCCATCAGCGCAGCACAGGTCCTGGTGAGCTGCTCCCATCCCGGACGATTTCGCTCCGAGGCCGCATTCGCCACGTTCGCCGGAACGGCCCCCATCCCGGCATCCTCAGGCCTCACCAACCGCCACCGACTCAACCGCAGCGGCGACCGCCAGCTCAACCGGGCGCTCCACACCATCATCCTCGTCCGGGCCCGCGTCGACCCCGACACCCGCGCCTACATCGCCCGCCGCATCTCCGAAGGCAAGTCCCCGCGCGAAGCCCGCCGCTGCCTCAAACGAGCCCTTTCCCGACAACTGTTCAAGCTCCTCGAACGCGCACCAAAACCCCTTCATGCAACCACTTGACAGATATAGCAGCCTCGAAAAGTCCCGCGTCTTCACCGCGCTCGCGGAGTTCATCCGCGAGCTCATCGTCGCAGGCACCCGCGAGAGCTTGGACGCCGCGCGCCGGCGGGTCCCACGGGCGGCAGCAGCAGGCCTCGTGTCACGGCCGCGTGGCGGCGAAACAAACATGTAACATTTAATCGCGTCGACCTTCCGAAGCTTACTCCAGGACCACCCTTCCGCCCGTCTGAAATCTTTGGATGGGCATCGGTGATACTTCGACGGACAGCAATCTCTTACCATCGTGAAATTGACTGGTTCTGTCATCGCACTTACGGTGACGCCTGCCTGGTCGGAAAGGTGGCGACACTCGTCACCGCAGCACGGAGGGTCGATTAATGTTCGACCTCCGCGCTTTCTGCCCATTTATTGCCCCCTTGTCGGATGGACGAGATCGCCGACCGTGCTTATGGTGTTGATCGTCACCGATATAGCCCGCTCCGGCGGGTAAGAATGGGAGTGCAGATGGCGACCGATGAACCGCTCCGCCTCGATCTGGACACGCTCGACGTGATGACGGTCGAGCTCCCCGGCGAGGATCTCGTGAAGGCCCTGGGCATGGGTCTCGGCAACACCGAAGTGGGTGCCTCGGGCATTGCGCGCACGAGCTGGCTCATTTAAGCCTCCCCGGACATGGTCTCGACGCGTCGTGGCCTGCCGGGACGCGTCGAGATCGATGCGGCTCGCCGCACGGTGGACGCGACCGTGGTTGCCAGGGTCGCCGCGCTACCGGTGACGGCGCTCGCGGAGCTGAGGTGCACGGCCACGTGGCGGAGCGTCCAGGAGATCCTCGCGGCCCGTGGCCGGCTGGCCGTCGAGGGCCGGCGGCTCGCGGACGAACTGGAGCCGGTGATCGGAGCGGTCGGGCCCGGCCCGGCGCGACCGGCGCTGGTGGCGCTGCGGCGGGCGCTGTACAACGCGAGGCGGCCGGCGGGCCGTGCCTGGCCGGTGGAGATCGGTTCCGGCCTCGGTCCGCGCGTCGCGGCCTGGCTCACGGACCTCGATCGGCATGACGCGCTCGTCCGGCAGCTGCCGGACCTGCTCGATCAGGAGTGCCGGGGCACCTACGAAGTGCTGCGCCGGTGGGTCGGCACCGACGCCTTCGGCTACGGCGTGCTCCAGGCGGGACCGGCGATGTCCGCCGCGCTGCGCCAGTGGCTGGCCTCGCCGCCCGGCAGCGTCCCGCCGCGCCAGGTCGCGCTCCGGCTCACCAGGTACCTGGCCCGCGTCGTGGCGAAGACCAGCCCGCACGCCACCTTCATGATGTCGGCTCTGGGGCAGTGGAGCGACGACGGCGAGCCGGTCCGCTGGGACGGGCCATGGGCGTGGCGGAGCGCTGTCGAGCCGAACGTGCCCCTGCTGCTCCGGCTGCTCACCGACCTGGCCCGCGCCGACGGCGGGCTCGCCGCCCTCTTCGAGGTCAGGCCCAACCCGAGCCTCGAGGAGGACGACGGCCGCCTGTGGTACGTGACCGGCCAGGAGGACGCGTACAGCGGCATCGCCGCGTCCCAGCCGCTCCGGCGGCTGCTGCGCCCGCCGTACGACGACCTCCGTACCCAGGCCGGCGGCGCGCTCGGCCGGCTGGTCGACCTGGGAGTGCTGGAACTCCACCCCCCGGTCGCCGACCAGGCCGCCGCGCACCTCGCCGACCTGACCGATCGGCTCGGCACGCATCCGGCGGGCAAGGCGCTGGCCACCGTACAGGAGGCGCTCGCTCGTTACCCGGAGGCGGCCGGTGTGTCTGAACGTGAGGCGCTGCAGCGAAAGGTACGGTCCGCGTTCGCCGAACTTGCCGGAGACGATACCGATCGCCTGCCGGACCGCAACCTTTTCCACGAGAACGCCGTGGTCACCGCACCCGGCCCGCGGCTGGGCCTGGCCGCCTGGCGTCCCGCCCTGGGCGACCTGCACGCGATCGTCGACTTCGCGGCGGTCTTCGATCGTGATGGCGTCGCCCGGCTGCTCGCCGCCGACCTGTTCGCGGAGTGGTTCGGCGCCGGCGCGCAGGTGTCGTTCGGGCGGTTCCACCGAATGCTCGCGCAGCGAACCCATCCGGCCGCACCCGGCACCCCGGCCGGTGAGCTGCACGCGCTCATGTACCCGTGGCAGGAGCGACACCCGCCCGGCCGGACGCCCGCCGTGCCCCGGCTCGACGAGCTTCGAGACGCCAGGACGGCGGCGCTGGCCGCAGTGCGCGAGCTGCTGCCCGAGACCCCGGACGCGCTTACCATCGACCCGATGGTGCTGGCCGGTCTCGCCACCGACCGCCCCGAGTTCGTCCGTCCGGTGGGGTCGCTGTCCTGCTTCGTGCAGACGATCAGCTCGCCGGACGGCACGCCGGTGCGGCTGGTGCTCAACGGTCTTGGCCCGGGGCACGGCGCGATGCGCAGCCGCGTGCACCGCCTGCTGCGGGTCGCCGGAGTTCCTGCCGGCGAGAACCGCCTGCTCGGGACGGAACGCGGCATGCCGGTGGAGATCACCGGGCTGTTCGGCAGCAACGTCAACCTGCGTTCCCCGGTGGCGGCCCAGGAGATCGGCTATCCGGGCGTGGTCCCGAGCGGCCCGGCCACGTTCGACCTGCGGGACCTGGCCGTCCGGCACGAGCCCGGCGCCGGCGGCCTCGTTCTGGTGCACGCCGGGCACGGCACCCGGCTCCGGCCGGTGTACACCGGGATGGTCGCGCCCATGCTGCTGCCGCGTACGGCCCGCCTCTTGCTCCAGCTCTTCGGCGACATGCCCAGCCCGGTGATGGAGCTGGCGTCGGTCTTCTCCCGTCCGCCGGAGTCGGTGCCGGCCCGTGTCGAGCGTACGGCCCGGGTGTCGGTCGGGCGGGTCACCGTAGCCCGTGCCGCCTGGTATGTCCCGGTGCGCGAAATCCCGCGCCGGGGCAAGAACTCCGCTGCAGCGCACCTGCTCGCGCTCGCGGCCTGGTTCGCCGAGCACTCTCTGCCGGAACGTTGTTTCGTCTCCTCGGGCGATCCCGGCGCGCCGGTCCGCGAGAGGCTGCACATGGTGCGGCTCGCCAAACCGACCTATCTCGATCTGGCCGACCCCGCGCTGGTCACGCTGTTCGACCGAGGGCTGGACACGAGCGGATCGGTGGTCGTCTTTCGTGAGCTGCTCCCGGACTTCGAGGCGGCGCTCGACCTGGAAGGAGACGGCGGCCACCCTGACCGCCGCCGCCACGTGACCGAGTACGTGGTCGAGGTAGGCCATGCCTGACCGCTGGATCTCGCTGCACGCCTTCCACCAGGCCGGCACCGACCTGCTGCTCGGCACGGCCGTCGACGGCCTGGTGCGGGAGCTGGACGGACGGCTCGACCGGTTCTTCTTCCTGCGGTACTGGGAGGGCGGCCCGCATCTGCGGCTCCGCCTTCTGCCGCGCGTCCCCGACGACGCGGTGATGATCGAGAAGCGCGCCACAGCCGTGCTGGAAGAGCACCTCGCGGCGTATCCGACGACGGTCGCGTGGGACCGCGAGCGCTACGCGCTGCTCGCCCAGGAGTTCGCCCGGCAGGAGGGCCTGGTCGCCTACGACCACCGGCTGCGGCCCGACGACCACGTGGAGGCCATCGCCTACCGGCCCGAGTACGCGACGTTCGGCGGGCCGCAGGCGGTCGCCGCCGTCGAGCGGCACTTCACCGACTCCAGCCGGATCGCGCTGGCGATCCTGCGCGGCGAGCACGACCACCGGCGGCGGCTGGGCCACGCCCTCGCCGCGATGATGCTCGCCCTCCTGGCCTGGGAACCCGACCCCCGCCGCCTGGGCCCCCTGCTGGCCCGGGAACGTGACCGCTGGGATCCGGCACCGGCCCGCGCCCGGCGGGTGGAGATCTTCACGAAACAGCGCGAAGCCCTCACCGCACAGGCCGAACGGTGCCGGCTCATCGCCGCCCGCACCGCCTCGTCCGAGAGCCACGCCCCTGCTCCCTCCGCCGACGGGCCGCCCTCGGGCGGTGTCCTCGAGGCGGGCGACGCTCACGACTCGCTCGGCGCATGGTGGCGCTCGATCGACACCCTGCACCGGCGCCTTGTCGCGCTCCAGCGGGCCGGAGGCTTCTATCCGGTCCGCAGGAAGGCAGCATCGCGCCCCCCTGGCCGCCCTCGCATTCCTGACACCCCTGGCCCCGTGGGCGTCGACACCTCATTGGATGCGGAACGCCACGACGTCCTGATCGTGCTGAACCGGTGCGTCCACCTGTTCTGCAACCGGCTCGGCCTGTCGATCGTCGAAGAAGCGCACCTGCGCTACCTGACCGCCGTCACCCTGGACGGGCTGGCGCAGAAAGAGGGAACCTCGTGAGCAACCTCCCCTGGCACAGCATCCAGATCCGCTACTACGACCAGGACAAGGACGGACTGATCCTGGACTGCGTCCGCCCGCTGCTCGAGCACCTGGACGGCCTCTTACAGCAGCCGTACCTCGTCCGCCACTGGCGCCAGGGGCCGCACCTGCGGCTCAACTTCCGCGCGACCCTGCAGGACTGGGAACGCGAGATCCTCCCCGTCGCGACCGAAACGATCACCAGATATCTGCGCGAGCACCCGTCCACCACCCGTCTCGACGAGCACGAGCAACTCGCCGCCCACCGCCTGCTGGTCGTACTCGAGCACGAGACCGGCCCGCTGCAGCCCTGGTACCCGGACAACTCCCTGCAGACCGAGCCGTACGACGACCGGCTGCGCGTCTTCGGCGGCCAGCCGCTGGCGAACCTGATCGACGCGGCCGCCGCGGAGAGCACCCGGCTCGCCTTCGGCACGCTGGACAAGGTCCGCCGGGGCGAGCTCGCGCTGTTCGCGGTCGCCATCGACCTCATGACCGCCCTGGCGCACGTGAGCGTCCCGCCGATCGGCCGCGGCTACATGTCCTACCGCTCGCACGCCGCAGCGGCCGCCTCGTCCTGCGAGAACCGGGACGCGCTCACGGCCGCGTTCGAAGCCAGGTATCGCAAGAACGCCAGGGAAATGCGCGCGACGGTGGTCGACCTGGTCGCGTCGATCGACGCGGGCGACCCGGCGCCGCACGTACGCGACTGGATCGCCTTCACCCACCGCCAGAAGAAGATCGCTCTCCCGCTGCTGGCCCGCAAGGAGATCGACCTGGACGTCCCCGACCAGCCGGTGGCCGACCGCCGCCACCCGGTCGACTATTTCGACGTGCTCATGTCAACCGACCGGTACCGCACCGAGATCCTCGAATCGGACTGGTTCCTCGCCCACCGCCTCGTGGTCAACATGCTCTACGCGCACCTGGCCAGGCTCGGCATCACCCCGATCCAGCGGTACCTGTTCTGCTATCTGATCGCCTCCGCGGTGGAGGAAGAGTATGGCGTCTCCCCTCTGGAGAAGGCCCGCGATTACCTGCTCAGCGGCTGAATCGCCTTCGGCACATCCGAACGGAAGGTCACGGTAGCCGCTCGACTCTGCTCTGTTGACAGGACTTCTCGCTCCGATGCTCGTCCAACTGGGCGTACAGCTGAGTGGTCTCGGTGGAGGCGTGGCCGAGGCGGCCTCGATGGAGACACCGGCGTTGATGAGCTCGGCGGCGTGGGCGACGGTGTCGATCCGATCCATCGGGTCGGCCTGCAGCAGGTCGTGGCGGACCGCCCACTTGCAGAAGGAGGCGACGGCGGCGCGCTTGCGCTTGCGGCTGGACGGCGATAGGTCGGCGAGCTCGGCCAGGTAGGCGCGGATCGGCGTCGCGGTCAGCGCGGCGATCTCCTCGCCGTGGTGGGCGGCGAAGGCGATCAGGTCGCCGCGGTAGGCGCGCCGGGTGCGCGCGGAGGCGCCGGCGTTGGCCAGGTCGGCGAGGAGTCGTCGAGATGGCGGGAGAGCGGGTGGGCGCGGCCGAGTTGCTCGGCGATGACCGGATCCACCGTGCCGGCCTCCACCATCGGCCGGGCTGTCAAATAGCCGGGAAACGAAGCGTCCCCACCGAACGGCGGTCGCCCCGCTCGCGCTACGCCCGTGATCGCTGTCTGTTGACCTACACCCGTTGGCATGGGGAGATTTTAAAGGGGTTATTCCACTACTGGACAAATCCCGCTCGCTATGGCCTTGCACCGATAAGCATGGAGACATCTATCTCATTGTGCAGAGCGCCATTTTATGTCCTCCCCATCGCCAACCCCACTGACCTGGGACGCGACATCTCGGAAGCAGTTTTTCCGGCTTTTCGAGCACTTGCGGCAGGCCATTAGGGTGCACATTCATGGAATCGACTTTCTGATCGGCCGAAGAACTCGCGGCCGCCATGAGTGCCGGTGAAGCGACCTCGGCGGAACTGACCGACGAGGCGATCGCCCGCATCGAGCGGGACGACAAGGTGATCAACGCGATCTGTGTGCGGGTGTCCGTTGCGGGCGATCGCTCCCAGCGGCCCGTAGCTGCCAGGGGTGCAGGTCGGTGCGCCAGAACCGCTGGTCGCCCAGGTCGGCGAAGCGGGCGCGAACCAGTGGCCGAGCATCGAGAAGACCCGCACACCATTGACCGCGTTCAAAAGCGTGAGACCAGTAATCAACTGCTTGAGGAGAGATTCGCGTGAAAGCGTTGCTCACCCTGACCTGCGCAGGTCAGTTCATGGTGCTGCTCGACAACACGATCGTCGGCGCCGCCCTGCCCGACATGCAGCAGCGGCTCCACACCGGGCTGACCGGCCTGCAGTGGATCGTCGACGCCTACGTGCTGCTGGTGGCCATGCTGCTGCTGTCGGGCGGCGTCTTCGCCGACCGGTTCGGCCGCAGGAGGGTGTTCCTGGCCGGGGTGGTGGTGTTCACGGCCGCGTCGGTGGTGTGTTCGCTCGCGCCCTCGATCGGCTGGCTGATCGCCGGGCGGGTGCTGCAGGGCGTCGGGGCCGCGGCGCTGAGCCCCGCCTCACTAGCGCTGCTCGCCGCCGCGTACCCCGCCCCGAGGGAACGCGTCAGAGCGATCGGGTTGTGGGCCGGGTTCAGCGGCATCGGCCTGGCCGCCGGACCACTGGCGGGCGGGATCCTGGTGGAGTCCTTCGGCTGGCCCGCCATCTTCCTGGTCAACGTGCCCATCGGGGCGGTCCTGCTGCTGGCCGGGCTGCGCGTGCTGGGCGAGTCCCGCAACCCGAGCGCACCGCCGATCGACGTCCCCGGCACGGTCCTGTCCGTCGCGGGCGTGGGCGCTGTGACCTACGGCCTGATCGAGGGCGGTTCCCGAGGCTGGACCTCGCCGGTGATCCTGGGCAGCTTCGCCGCCGGACTGGTGCTCCTGACCGCGTTCGTCGTGGTCGAGGGTCGTGTGTCGACGCCGATGCTGCCGCTCCGGCTGTTCCACCAGCGGCTGTTCACGGTGTCCAACACGGCGATGGTCGTGGTCGGGTTCGCGCTGATGGGGTCGACGTTCTTCTTCTCCCAGTTCTTCGTCTCCGTCCAGGGCACTTCGATCCTGGTCGCCGGGCTGCGGACCCTGCCCACCTCGCTGGCCATGGTGATCGTCAGCCCGTACGCGGGCCGGTTCGCGGCCAGGTACGGCTTCCGCGTCGTCGTCAGCATCGGCCTGGCACTGGCCGGGCTGGGGCTGCTGGCGCTGGGCTTCGTCCACGCCGATACCGGCTACGGGAACGTGTGGTGGCGGCTGGCGGTCGTCGGCATCGGGTTCGCTCTCACCATGTCGCCGCTGACCGGGGCCGCCATCCAGGCGGTCAGCCCGCAGGAGGGCGGCCTCGCCTCGGGCGTCAGCAGCACCACCCGGCAGATCGGCGCGGTGCTCGGCGTGGCGGTGCTCGGGGCGATCGTTCACACGCGGGAGTCCGGCGGAGCCTCCTTCGAGTCCGGCCTCAACAGCGCCTTCCTCGCGGCAGGCGCCGTGACGCTGGCCTGCGCCGTGTTCACCGGCCTGTGGCTGACCGCGGCCCGGACGCCAAGGGACGTCCGGGCCGAACAGCCAGGAGGCCGAGCTGTCAGTGAGCCGCCGCTGACAACTCCTCCCAGCCGGCCCACGTCTTGAGCCGCTCGACGTAGGCCTGCTGGGTCATCCGCAGCCCTTCGGCGCCGAAGAACACCTGCAGCGGCGAGCGAGCCGCCGGTTATGGGGCGAAGAGGACTTGGGACTCGAGGTCGAGTCGGGTGGTGGGGTTGGCGGCCGGCGGGGTCAGGTTGAGGATCCAGTTGCCGAACCGGCGGATGACGTGGGTGATGCAGGGCGAGACGGTGGCCAGCAACCCGTCGTACGCGCTGCGCCGGGTGATGGGGTCGACCAGCAGCAGCCGGGCAGATCGCACTCGGCGCGAACCAGCTCCTCCAGCGCCACATTGATCAAGTCAGCGGGGTTGTCCTTGGCCTGGACCGCCTTGCGGATCGCCTCATCGGCCACCCCCCGGACCAGGGCCGCATCATAGGTGCCCCCATCCGCTGGCGCACGAACGACCGATGCCGCTTGGCCGACCGCTCCGCGGCATCCTCCAGCACCACCCCTCCGGCAGGCCGATCATCTCTCGGATGTGCTCGATGACCACCGCGGGGACGTCCTTGAGCTTCGGGAAATATCCCAACCGCCGACAGGCCATCAACCACACCGGCAACGCCGCCAGATGCTGATCATCCTGCGTCTTGCCGCGCATCCACTCCGCCTCGGCCGCCGACGGAGTGAACACCTCCGCCAGCTGCCGCGCAAACCTCGGGTACGCCGTCCGATCGATCGGCGCCACCCAAACCCCCCGAAACCATCACTAACCAGCGTGAAGTCAGGAGTTTGACGACCGGCGATCAAAAGCGCGGCCCGTTTCCGCCGTATTCCGGAACTAGCGGCAATTTCATTTGATGAAGAACCCAGATTGGTTGGCACACCGACCGAGAGCGACTGCCGGAACAGCGGATTTGTAGGCCCCGCGAG
>NZ_JBFAOQ010000035.1:0-68970 GCF_040675285.1 Nonomuraea sp. NPDC049625
AGGTCGAGGGTGGCGTTCTCGAGCTTGAGACCGACCTCCTCGGCGATGACCTGGCCACCGGTCAGGATGGCGATGTCGTTGAGCATGGCCTTGCGGCGGTCGCCGAAGCCCGGGGCCTTGACCGCGACCGACCGGAAGACGCCCTTCATCTTGTTGACGATCAGGGTGGCCAGGGCCTCGCCCTCCACGTCCTCGGCGATCAGCAGCAGTGGCCGGCCCGACTGGACGACCTTGTCGAACAGCGGCAACGCGTCCCTGTTGGCGGAGACCTTGCCGTTCACGACCGCGACGTACGGGTCGTCGAGGACGGCTTCGAGCCGGTCGGAGTCGGTGATGAAGAGCGGGGCGATGAACCCCTTGTCGAAGCGCATGCCCTCGGTGAGCTCGAGCTCGAGGCCGAAGGTGTTGCTCTCCTCGACGGTGATGACGCCTTCCTTGCCGACCTTGTCCATCGCCTCGGCGATGAGCGAGCCGATCTCGGGGTCGGCGGCGGAGATGGAGGCCGTGGAAGCGATCTGCTCCTTGGTCTCCACATTCTTGGCCAGCTTGGAGAGCTCCTCGCTGACGCGCTCGACGGCGGCCTCGATGCCCTTCTTCAGGCCCATCGGGTTGGCGCCGGCGGCGACGTTGCGCAGACCCTCGCGCACCAGCGCCTGGGCGAGCACGGTGGCGGTGGTGGTGCCGTCACCCGCGACGTCGTCGGTCTTCTTGGCGACTTCCTTGACCAGCTCGGCGCCGATCTTCTCCCACGGGTCCTCGAGCTCGATCTCCTTGGCGATGGAGACACCGTCGTTGGTGATCGTGGGGGCGCCCCACTTCTTCTCCAGCACGACGTTGCGGCCCTTGGGACCCAAGGTCACCTTGACGGCGTCGGCGAGCTGGTTCATACCGCGCTCGAGACCGCGCCGGGCGTCCTCGTCGAACGCAATCATCTTCGAAGCCATGTTCTCTCCTGCTCACGATGGGGGTTTGCCGGGACGGCGCCCGCGACGGACGGCCCGCGGGCAGGCGTCATGACCTGCCCGCGGGCCTCGCCGTCCCGGCGGCTGGCACTCTCCAGGGGTGAGTGCCAGGCGTCCCCACGCACTTTACCCACAACTTGCGTGCCACGCACATAGTGCGCTGCACGCAATGTCGGATAGAGTCCTCCCATGAACGACGACGCCGTGGACCTCCGGGCCCGCAACAAGCAGGCCACCCGGGAGGCGATCAGCCATGCCGCCCTGCGCCTGGCCATCGAGCAGGGGCCCCACGGGCTGGCCCTCGTCCGCGTCCATGACATCGCCACGGCCGCGGGCGTCTCCCCGCGCACGTACAACAACTACTTCTCCAGCAGGGAGGAGGCGATCTGCGCCTTCCACGCCGACCAGGCCAGGCGCGCGGGGCAGGCGCTGCGGGCCCGGCCCGCCGGCGAGCCGCTCGACCAGGCCGTCATCGCGGCCGTGGTCGAGCTCTACACCGACCCCGAGCCCGACCGGGCCGGGCTGCGCATGATCATGTCGACGCCGGCGCTGGAGGGGGAGGCGCTGAAGACGTTCACCATGGCGGAGGGGCCGCTCGCCGAGGCGATCGCGGCGCGCACCGGCGTCGATCCCGGGCGCGACCTGTTCCCCGCCGTCGTGGCCGCGGCGGTGGCCGGGGCCATCCGGGTGGCGGGGCGGCGCTGGCTGGAGCCCGGCAACACCGAGTCGTTCGCGGCCATCCTGCGCCATGCCCTGTCCGTCGTCCTGCCTGCCGCGCCGCCCGAAGGATCCCGCGGATAGCGGCGCTCAGCGCTGCGCCGGGGATAGCGGCGCTCAGCGCTGCGTCCCCGAAGGACTCCGCGGGTAGCGGCGCTCGGTGCTGCGCCGCCCGGAGGTCCTCGCGGGTGGGGGGCGCTCAGTGCTGGGCCGAGGCCAGGTCCAGCCGGGCGGGGGTGCGCCACCAGACGGCCACGGCCGCCAGCAGCATGAGGACGGCGCCGTACAGGCTGGTCGTCCGCAGCGATTCGGTGAAGGCGAGCGTCGCCTGGGCGGCCAGGTCGGAGGAGCCGATCGCGCGGGCGGCCGCCAGCGCGCCGCCGAGCGACTCGCGCACCGCGTCGGTGGCGCTCTCGGGCAGTTCGGCCCGGTAGAGGGCGGCGGCCAGGCTGCCCAGCACCGCCACGCCGAAGGTGCCGCCGATCTCGTACGAGGTCTCCTCGATGGCGGCCGCGCTGCCCGCCTTCTCCGCCGGGGCACCCGCCATGATCACGGCGGAGGCGATGGCCAGCGAGCCCATGCCCGCCCCGATCAGCAGGATCGACACGGTCACCCAGAGGTAGGTCGTCGGGGCGACCCAGAGCACCGCGAAGCCGAGCCCGCCGATCACCAGCCCGCCGGCCAGCACCGTACGCGCGCCGATCCGGGTGGCCAGGGCCGGCGCCAGCGGTGAGAGGACCGCGGAGCCGACCGCCATGGGCAGCATGGCCAGGCCCGTCTGCAGCGGCGAGTAGCCCTGGACGAGCTGCGCCCACTGGACCATGAGCAGCATCATGCCCGCCATGGCGATCGAGGTGGTGAAGGCGGCCAGGGTGCCGGAGGCGAAGGCGCCGCCGCGGAACAGCCGGATCTCCAGGAGGGGGTCGGGGCGGCCCAGGCACCGCCGGACGAACCAGGTCAGCGTGACCGCGGCCAGGACGGCCGTGAGCGCGGTCCAGGCGTCCAGGCCCTCGGTGGCCACGTGCTTGATGGCGTAGACCAGGGCGATCATGCCGACCATCGACAGCACCGTGCCCAGGGCGTCCCAGCGGCCCGGGTCGGGGTTGCGCGACTCGGGCAGCAGGAGCAGCCCGGTGACGACGGCGACGGCCATGACCGGTACGTTCACCAGGAACGCGGCGTGCCAGCTGAAGGCCTCCAGCAGCAGCCCGCCCACGATCGGGCCGAGCGCGCCGCCCACCGCCGCCATCGCGGCCCACACGCCCAGCGCGGTGGCCCGCTCGCGGGCGTCCGTGAACAGGTTGCGGATCATCGACAGGGTCGACGGCATGATCATCGCACCGCCGACACCGAGCAGCGCCCGTACGGCGATCACCTCGGCCGGGCTGTCGGCCCACAGCACGGCGACGGAGGCCAGGCCGAAGAGGACGAAGCCGGAGACGAGCATGCGCTTGCGCCCCCAGCGGTCGCCCAGCGCGCTGACGGCCACCAGCAGGCCCGCCACGACCAGGGAGTAGACGTCGATCATCCACAGCAGTTCGACCGCGCCCGGCCGCAGGTCGGCCGAGATCTGCGGCAGTGCCACGTTGAGGATGGTCATGTCCATCGTGATCAGCAACAGGCTGGCCGACAGGACGGCCAGCGCCGCCCAGCGTCTGGGGTTCAGCTCGGTCACCGTGTTCGTCATGGGGGTCCTCCAAGGAAAAAGGGGTGGTGGCGCAGGGTCACACGGCTGACCCCGGCGACCTGGGCGATCCCGGTCGTCGGGGTGGCTGGGCACGTATGGGGGGGTGGAGGACGCCTGCTCGGGCTCCCGCTTCAGCCGGCGTCGGCGTCCTCCGCCGCCACCAGCTTGAGCAGGCGGTCGTGGAGTGCCTTCCTGACCGGCTCGGACAGGGGGATCATGCTCGTGGCCCGCCACAGCCACAGCCCGTCGACGGCCATCTGGGCCAGGAGCAGGTCGATGTCGCGCGGGTCGGTCGAGGTGGGCGGCGGGGCCCAGCGGCCGATGAGGTCGTCCCACGCCTCGGCCAGCGCCGGCGTGGTGACCGACTCGACCATGAACGCCAGGTCCGCCTTGCTCACCGAGCCGTGCGCGCCCACCCGTACGTAGGCCTCGACGGCCTCCTGCGGCGACGCCTCCGCCAGCGGCTTGCCCAGCTCGGCGACGAGCTGCGCCTCCCACGCGTCGGTCAGATGCCGCTGGATCGCCACCAGCAGCTCGTCGCGCGTGCGGAAGTGGTACATGAGCCCGCCCTTGGTAACACCGGCCTCCTCGGCCGCCGACTCCAGCGTCAGGGCGGTGATGCCGTCGCGCTCCGTCACGCGGATGGCGGCGTCCAGGATCCGGGTCCTCTGGCTCGGTCGCATGACCGTAACTGTACCATCCAGAAGGTACAGTTACTCATCGACACCGCAGCCCCCGGGGACGGTGTCCGCGGTCAGGCGGGACGCAGGGCCTTGAGGGTGAGCTCGACGAGGGCGTCGGCGTACTCGGGGGTGAGCGGGCCCGAGCGGTGCAGCCAGCGCTGGAACAGGGGGGCGTACAGGAGCTCCAGGGCCAGGTCGAGGTCGGCGTCCTCGGCGATCTGGCCGGCGCGCTGTGCGCTGCGCAGCCGGGCCTTCTTGGCCTCGTCGACCGGGCCCGCCAGCTTCTCGCGGTACTGGGCGGCGAGGTCGGGATCGTTGATGATCTCCATGTTGAGCGCCCTGATCGGCGCCTCGAACCCCGGGTCGGCGAACTCGGCCACCGTCGCCCGCATCACCAGCTTGAGATCGGCCTCGATGTCGCCGGTGTCGGGCAGCGTGATGCTGTCGCCGACCTGGCTGAGGGCGAGGAAGGCGTCGAAGATCACCGCCCCCTTGGAACGCCACCAGCGGTAGATCGTCTGCTTGCCCACGCCCGCGCGGGCGGCGATGGCCTCGATCGAGATCTTGGCGTATCCCATTTCGGAGACCAGCTCGCGGGCCGCTTCGAGGACGGCCTGCCGCGAGCGCTCGCTGCGGCGGGCGGGGTCGGGGCTCTTAGACATGCGGGTCAGCATAGCAGCAAGACGAGACGATACGGTCCGTCTTGCTAGCGCTCGACGCCGGCGATGACCGTGGTCACCATCTTGCGGACGGCGGCGGGCTCCGGCGGGGCGCCCGTCCGGTCGGCGAACAGCAGGTGCCCGGCCCCGATCAGGGTCGGGGCGAGCGTGTCGACGTCGGCGTCCGCCGCGATGCGCCCCAGGTCCCGCTCGGCGCGGAGATAGGAGGCGATCATGGCGCCGGCCTCCGTCAGGAGCGGGACGCCGACCGGCCAGGACCGGCGCAGCCGGGCGCGAAGCTCGTCCCGGAAGGTGACGAGGGCGACGATCGACACGGCGACCGACCCGAACACGGCCGTCAGCGCGCCGGCGAGATTGCCGGCGACGGTGCCGGCCCCGGCGGACTCGCGCAGCGCGGCGGCCTGGGCGTCCATCCGGGCGACGCGATCGAGCACGAGTTCGGCCAGGAAGGCGTCGAAGTCCTCGAAGTGCCGGTGCAGGACGCCCTTGGCGCAGCCGGCCTCCGCGGTGACCGCCCGGCTGGTCAGCGCGCTCGGCCCGTCCCGCAACAGGATCCGCTCGGCGGCGTCGAACAACTGCTCACGCACGTCGCGGAGAGCCACCCCTGTCGGCACCGTCGCATCCCGCCTTCCATTTTTCGTCAACGCGGGGTTGACGAGTGGGCACACGCCCATTCATAGTGGGCGCATGCCCACTATATCTCAGCCGGGAGCCTCGCTTCCCGAGCCCGAGCCGCATCAAGCTCGGCAGATGGCGGAATCGTTCGGCGTGGACGCCGAGCGCTACGACCGGACCCGGCCCCACTACCCCGACGCCATGGTGGCCCGGATCCTCGCCGGCAGCCCCGGGCCCGACGTCCTCGACGTCGGCTGCGGCACCGGCATCGAGGCCCGGCAGTTCCAGGCGGCCGGCTGCAAGGTGCTCGGGGTCGATCCCGACGAGCGGATGGCCGACTTCGCGCGGCGCGAAGGGCTCGAGGTCGAGGTGTCGACGTTCGAGACCTGGGAGCCCGCCGGCCGGGACTTCGACGCGGTCGTCGCCGGACAGGCCTGGCACTGGGTGGACCCCGTCGCCGGCGCGACCAAGGCGGCGCGGGTGCTGCGTCCCGGCGGACGGCTGGCGGTGTTCTGGAACGCGTTCCAGGCCCCGCCCGATCTCGGCGCGGCCATCGCCGCGGTCTACCGCAGGATCATGCCCGACGCGCCGATCTACCAGCGCATGATGTCCGACGCGGACGCGTACGTGTCGCTGAGCACCAAGGCCGCCGACGGCATCCGGCAGGCGGGCGCGTTCGGCGACGTGGAGGAGTGGCGCTTCGACTGGGAGCGGCCCTACACCCGCGACGAGTGGCTGGACCTGGTGCCCACCACCGGCGTCCACACCCGGCTCCCGGCGGCCACGCTGCAGGAGGTGCTCGCGGGCATCGGCGCCGCCGTCGACGCGGCGGGGGGCGGCTTCACGATGCGCTACACCACGGTGGTGGTCACCGCGGCACGCGGCGCCTCCTGACCCCTACGGGTCCCCCACCCTGACCACCAGCCCGCGGATCTCGTAGCCGCCGATGTCGTTGTTGAAGCTCACGCGCGGCGCCGACGCCATTCGCACGCCGTCCATGGCGAACAGGCGGCTGAGGAAGACGTCCGTCTCCAGGATGGCGATGTTCGCCCCCGGGCACCGGTGCGGCCCGTCGCCGAAGGACAGCGCCGCGGCGCTCGTGCCCCCGTCGATGGCGCGGCCGGGGCAGACCGACAGCGGCAGCGAGCCCACGGCTCGGGGGTCGGTGTTGGCCGCGTCGACGAACACCTCGATCACCGCGCCCGGAGGCACCGTGACCGGCCCGTCGGCGCCGGCCAGGTCGAGGGCGGCGGTGGTGCGCCGGCGCAGCCGCCCGACCACGGGTTCGAGCCGCAGGATCTCGTGCAGGACGGCGAGGCGGCCGGGCTCGTCCGCCGCGCGGTAGCGCTCCAGCAGCGCCTCGTCGGTGAACAGGTGCCAGGCCGCGACGCAGATGAACTCGCGCGTGGTCACCATGCCGGCCGCGGCGAAGGTCAGGCACTCGCCGAGGATCTCGGCGTCCGTGCACCCTTCGGAGATCAGGTGCGAGATGAGGTCGTCGCGCGGCTCGCGGCGGTGGGCGCGGATCGCCGGGCGCACGTCGGCCAGGTAGACGCTCAGCCAGCTCACGTTCTGCCTGACCAGCCAGTAGATCCCGCTCGGGCTGGTCAGGCCGGGCCGGCCGAACTTCTCGGGGAAGAACCGTTCCAGTCTGGCGCGGATCCCGGGCCTGCTGGAGGTGAGGCCGATGATCGCGCTCGCCACCTCGATCGCCACGCCGAAGCTCAGCTCCGACAGGTGCGCCTCCCCCGCCTCCCGCAGCTCGGCGAGCCGGCTCTCCGCGACCCGCGCCATCAGGTCGCGATACCGCTCGTCCACCCTGCGGGGCGTGAAGAACCGCGCGGTCTGGCGGCGGTCCTCGCGGTGCTCGGGCCCGTCGCGGTAGAGGACCGGCCGCCGGATCCTGGCGGGCAGCTTCTCCACGGTCTCGACGCCCAGCCCGGCCTGGACGGTGTCGTAGCTGCGCAGCACGGCGCGGGCCTGCTCGTGGCCGCGGACCTCCCACGTGCCGTCGTCGGCGCGCCGGACCGGGCAGGCCCCGGGTGCGGCCTGGCGCGGGATCTTGCGCGTGTCTTCGCTGGGGTCGTTCACGCCGGCACGTCTCTCCCTGTCGTCGGGCCGCCGTTGACCATGCTCGTCCCCGTACGGCGTGAGATCAAGGGAACGGGGTGTCCGGGAAATACCGGATGTCATGGTTCGACTTGACTGATGATCTTCGATGCACCAGATTGTTCGCGACTTTTCGGACCGTTCCCAAGGAAACCCATGAAGCGAGCCATCATCGGTGCCGCCGTGGTCGCGGGCGTGGTGCAACTCACCGCCACGCCCGCGCAAGCGGCACCCACGATCGACCCGGTCAAGGCGCTCAAAGCCGAGTTAACCGCCGGCAGAGCCGTCAACGTGCAGTCCACGGCCAAGGTGACGTACACGCGCAGCCTGGTCGTCACCTCGGGGCTGGAGGGCACGATCGGGTTCGACCGGCGCGGCGCGGCCGCGTCCGATGTGGCCCAGACCCTGCAGTACAGCGAGGACCTCCTCCGCAGCGTGAAGAGGACGAAGCCGGCGGAGGTCGAGGCCCTCCAGCAGGGGCCCATCAGGATGATCTCCACCCGGGACGTGAGCTACGTCTCCGGCCCGATCGTCGACTCCGCGTTGCCCCAGGGCACGAGCTGGGTGCGCTACAGTCGGGCCGCTCTGCCGCCGAGCAACCTGGTGCTGAACACCCTGGAGCCCGACACGCTCAAGACGCTCCTGTCCCACCGCACCTCGTGGCGTGACCGCGTGCTGAAGGGCTCGATCAAGGCCACCAAGCTCGCGGCGGTCTCCCCCTCGTTCGCGTCGCGCTTCGGTACGCGTTCCAGGAGCGGCCGCGACGGCAAGATCACCTACACCCTCTGGTTCGGCGGTGACGGCCTGGTCGAGCGGCTGTCCGCCAAGGCGGTCCTGCCCTACGGCAAGAGCTCCATGACGGTCGAGTCGAGCACCCGCTACGCGGACTGGGGCCGCGAGGTCACCGTTCTCCTGCCCCTGCAGGGAGACGTGCTCGACCGGGACCAGCTCGAGGACAAGGTCCCGGCCGCGGTCCCGGGGATCTGGAACTAGACGCCGGTCTTCGCCCGGCCGTGCCCCATGAGGGCCGGCCGGGATTGCCCGGCTCCGGAGCATACTCTCGCGGGTGATATGAAGTTGTTTGAGTGCTTTGTCCAGAATGTACGTGCATCGCACCCCCAACCTCCTGTCCCCTGCCAAAGAGGCCGTTCTCCCCGATGCCCGGATATATCAGGAAAAGCTTGGCGGTGGCGCTGGCCGTCGTCCTCACCTTGACCCTCGCGTCCCCGTCGAGCGCGGGGGCCGTCGCCGCGCCCAAGCGGCCGAACATCATCTTCTTCCTCGTCGACGACATGTCCGCCGAGCTGCTCCAGTACATGGACACGGTCAAGAGCCTGAGCCACGACGGCACCACGTTCACCGGCTACTACGTGGCCGACTCGCTCTGCTGTCCCTCCCGCGCCACCATGTTCACCGGCCGGTTCCCGCACAACACGGGCGTGCGGACCAACCAGGGCTACGACCACGGCGGCTACGGGGCGTTCGCCAAGCACGAGGGCAGGACATACGCCGTCTCCCTGCATCAGGCCGGATATCGCACGGGCTACCTCGGCAAGTACATCAACGAGTATCCCGCGGGCCCCGGCTACCACGTCCCGCCCGGCTGGGACGAGTGGCACGTGACGGCGAGCGGCGGCTACAACGAGTTCAGGTACAAGCTCACCCTCTACATCAAGGAGGAAGCGGGCGGCCGGCGGCCGATCGACCCCTCCGGGGGCAAATATCTGGTCGACGAGCTGGGGCAGCGGGCGGTGGGCTTCATCGAGCGGTCCCGCCGGTACACCCCCGGCGAGCCGTTCTTCCTCCAGGTCTCGCCGTTCTCGCCGCACAACAGGGTCAACGTGAAGCGCGGCGACACGGAGCCGCGCTTCCCGCCCGCGCCGCGCGACCGGCCGAAGGACCGCTTCCCCGCAGGGGAGTTCCCCCATGGCGACTGCGGCGGCCCCGACTGCGACTCCATCGACGTGACCACCCTGCCGTCGTTCAACGAGGACACCTCCGACAAGCCCTCCTGGGTACGGCGGGAGCCCATCGGCCCGAAGATCACCGAGAAGCTCCGCGAGGACTTCCGCGACCGGATCCGCATGGTGCAGTCGATCGACGACATGGTGCAGCGCGTCCTGTCCGCGCTGACCGAGGAGGAGAAGCTGAACACGTACGTCGTGTTCACCAGCGACAACGGCTTCCACCTCGGGCAGCACCGCCTGGTTCGCGGCAAGGCCACCGCCTACGACCACGACGTACGGGTGCCGCTCCTGGTCAGGCGCCCGGCCTCGGGGCCGCGCGGCGACCTCGTGACGCCCGCCATCGCCCAGAACGTGGACCTGTTCGCGACCTTCCTCGACATGGCCGGCGTCGGCGCGGCGACGCGTGACAGCCGCGACGGCCGCAGCCTGCTGCCCCTCATCCAGGGTCAGAACGTCACCGGCTGGCGCGACGCGGCGCTGATCGAGCACGTCAAGCCGGACCCCCACGCGCCCGGCCAGCCCGACCCGGACGCGGACGCCATGAAGAAGGGCAACTCCCGGCCGCCCAGCTACTCCGCCGTGCGCACGGGCGGGGAGCTCTATGTCGAGTACAAGGGCGATCCGCGGCCCGAGTACTACAACACCGTCACCGATCCGCGCGAGGAGTCCAATGACCCCGGCAACGCCAGGACGACCGCCCTGAGCAAGGTCCTCGACGGCCTGAAGAGGTGCGGCAAGCCGGGCGCGGTGGACTGCTGGACGGCCGCCCACCTGCGCTGACTCCTCAGAAGGCGAAGCCGCCCGGGCGGTCGTTGCGGTCGGCGATCAGGCCGGCCAGGGTGGCGACGGCGATCTCGGGCGGGGTGCGCGAGCCGATGTTGAGCCCGATGGGCCGGTGCACCCGGGCGACCTCCTCGGGCGGCACGCCGAGGTCGGCCAGCGCCCGCACGTGCGGCGCGGTGTGGCGGGCGCTGCCCATGATGCCGACCCACCGGACGGGGAACTTGAGCACGTCGCGCAGGACCGGTCCGATCTCCTCGCGGTGATGGTCGGTGAGCACCACGTCGGCCGTGGCGTCGAGCCAGGCGCCGAGCCCGGTCACCGCCGTGAATCCCTCGAGGCGGCGCTCAGGATCGGGCTCGACCAGGATCGGGCGGAAGCCGAGCTCGGCGCCGAACCTCAGCAGGCACTCGGCCACCGGGGAGGCGAAGACGGCGACCAGCGTCCGCCCGGCAGGCTCGACAGGGGCCTCGCTGTGGGCCTCGCGGTGGGCCACTGTGCACGCCGGGTCCTCTGCGTCATGGGTGTGGGCCATACTCGCAGTCTGACACAAGCAGTCGATCATGCTCGCGAAGATCCCTATAGGCTTCGCCCATGGACGCCGACCCCAGGATCGACCGTACGAAGCCGCATTCCGCCCGGGTCTGGAACTACCTGCTCGGCGGGCAGGACAACTACGACGTGGACCGCGAGGCCGGGGACACCCTGCTGCGCGTGTTCCCCGATTTCGCGCAGGTGGCCACGCTGCAGCGCGAGTTCCTCCGGCGGGCGGTGACCTACCTCGTCACCGAGGCGGGCATCCGGCAGTTCCTCGACATCGGCTCGGGCCTGCCCACCGCCGACAACACGCACGAGGTGGCGCAGCGCCTCGCGCCCGAGTCCCGCGTCGTCTACGTCGACAACGACCCCCTGGTGCTCGTGCACGCCCGCGCCCTGCTCGCCGGGACCCCGCAGGGCAGGACCGCCTACGTCGAGGCCGACGTGCGCGACCCCGGCACCATCCTCGCCGCGGCGGCCGAGACCCTGGACTTCTCCCAGCCGATCGGCCTGATGATGCTCAGCATCGCCGGCCAGATCCCCGACGACGACCTCGCCGCCGATCTCGTCCGCCGGTACGTCAAGGCGCTGCCGCCCGGCAGCCACCTGGCGCTGTCCGACGGCGCCGACGTCAACCCCTCGCTGGTGGCGGCGGTGAGCTCCTACAACGAGCGGGCCGCCTTCCCGTACACGCTGCGCAGCCCCGAGCGGCTCGCCGTCCACTTCGCAGGGCTCGAACTCGTGGACCCGGGCGTGGTCTCCACACCGCTCTGGCGGCCCCCGGCGGGAGCGCCACCCCAGCCGGCGATGATCAACGCGGTCTGCGGCGTGGGCCGCAAGCCCTGACGTGCGGGCGGTCCGGCGGGGTGCGCCGGACCGCCGCCCGGGTCAGGTGAGCTGGATGTAGTCGAGTTCGGCGTATCCGGTGCCGCCGGAGAAGAACGGCGAGCCCTTGGCCAGGCGGATCACGTTGTACCCGGCCCGGAGGGTGACGGTGGTGCCGACGGTCGCGCCGAACTCTCCCCACGCCGCCGTGGGCGGGTAGCTGACCGTGCTCCAGGAGCCGCCGTTGTAGGCCAGGCCCTGGGTCGCGGTGGCGCCGGTGCCGTTGGCGTAGCCGATGGTCATCGTGTACGAGCGCGCCGTGGGCACGTTCACCACGAAGTCGACGTAGCTGTCGGTACGCGGCGTGCCCGAGTTGTCGATCCGGCCCACGTAGCCGCCGCCCGACGCGCTGGAGGCGCTGAGCCGCTGCGCGCGGAAGACGGAGGCGTTCTCGGCCTCGTACCGCTGCTGGTAGGCGGGCACCCCGCTGACCGGCTCGACCACGAGCTGGTAGGCGCTGGTGGCCACCATGTTGGGCACGGACACGCTGAGCTGGCCGCCGCTGACCGTCCGGGTCGTCGTGGAGATCGTGGTGGGGGCGGTGACCGCGGTGAAGCGGCCGCTGGACGGGGTGGAGGTCAGCGTGACGCGGACGCTGGAGCCGAGCGCGCCGAGGCCCGTGAGGTTGACGGTGTTGGTGCCGGCCTCGTTGCCGAACGCCACGTTGACGATCTTGCGGGTGCCGTCATAAGAGGCGAACCCGTCCAGGCCGGTCGTCGTGGTCGTCGTGGTCGTGACCATGTTCCCGGCCATGTCGCCGTACCACTTGTACAGCCACCAGGTGCCGGTGGGCTGGCTGTTGTTGACGACCAGGCCGTTCATGGTGCCGTACTCGTACCAGAAGGCCCGGTGCGCGGACTCCACGCCGCCCCGCTCCAGCTTGGCGACGTAGCTGGCGATCCGGCCGGGCACGTCGACCTCGCTGGTGGCGGCGTACTCGTTGATGGAGATGCGGCGCGGGCTGATGCCGAGCGAGGACTCCAGGTTGCGGTAGTCGGCGATGTCGGAGGCGATCCTGGTGGGGTTCTGCAGCTCGTGCCAGCAGATGATGTCCGGCAGGGTGCCGGTGTTCTTGGCGTTGGTGAGGAACGACTGCATCCAGGAGCGGTTGTAGGTGGCGGTGCTGGGGCCGACGATCGGCGTGAGCGTGTCGAGCGCGCGCACCGCCCGATACGTACGCACCCAGGCGTCGTTGAAGTTGCCCGCCGCGGCGGTGTTCCACGTGTAGTCGGGCTCGTTCCAGAGCTCCCAGCCGATGACGTTCGTGACCGTGGTGGCCGACAGCCGAGCGTTGACCATGGTGTTGACCTTGGCCAGCCAGTCGTCCCAGCTCACCCACCTGTAAGGGAAGTCGGGATAGATGTCGGGCATCCGGATGAACTCGCCCGCGCCGGCCCGGGTGGCCTGCGGGGACACCAGCAGGGAGTCGCCGCCGGGCGGCTGGCCGTTGGGGCGCTGGCCGACGCCGGGCGCGGGCTGGGTGAGGGAGTTGACCTTGATCGGGAGGAGGGTGGAGTCGGCCGGCCGGGAGTTCTCGGCCAGGCCGTACAGGCCGCCGGAGGCGACGTGGGTGACGGGCCGGAACGGCTGCGCGACGTTGACGGTCAGCGTCGCGCCGGCGGCCGCGGCCGGGGGTGAGGCGGTCACCAGGGCAGTGGCCGTGGTGACCAGGGCTAAGGCGAGCACTCGGAATCGGGACATCGTGTCACTCTCCTTCGATGGGCAACCAGACACGCATGCTCGACGGGCCGCGACGGGCCCACGAGTGGTACGGCCGCAGCGGCACGTCGAACCACTCGACGTCCGCCGCGGAGGCAGCCGCGGCGCCGGAATAGGCCCACGGCCGGTCGGGGGGTGCGGCCAGGCGGCCGCGCACCAGCACTTCGCCGGGCTCGGCCCGGGGGCCGGATCGGAGGTCGCGTCGGGGATCGATCGTCAGGGCGTCGAGCCCGCCGGGGTGCGGGAGGTCGTGGGACTCGGCGCACAGGACCTCGGGGCCGCGCTCGACGGCGACGCAGCCGCGTACGGCGTCGATGCGGGGGTCCGGCCAGGTGAAGCGGGGCTCCATCGGCAGTTCGAGCGTGATCACCTCGCCCGCCCGGAACGCCCGCCGCACCGTGGCCATGCCGGGCTCGACCGGCCGCGCCCGCCCGTCCTCGGCGAGCGTGGCCCCGGCGGCCCAGGCGGGGACCCGCAGCGCCAGCGTCCAGAGCCCGTCGGCGAGGATCCGGACGCGGACGGTTCCGCTGTCGGGGTAGGCGGTCTCGACCTCCACCGCGACCTCCCGCCCGTCCGGCAGCTCGGCGCGGACGGTCGCGGGGGCGTACTGGTGGAGCTGCAGGCCGTCGTCGTCGGTGGTGGCGAGGTAACCCTGGAGGCCGGCCAGGGTGCGGGCGACGTTGGTGGGGCAGCAGGACACGTCGAACCAGGCGGCCCTGACGCCGGCCTCGGCGCGCGGGCTCACCTCGTCCGGGTCCGCCTCCCGGCCCGGGGCCCGCTGGTGGAGGGGGTTGGCGTAGAAGAACGCCGTGCCGTCGGGGCTCGGGGAGGTCGCGATGACGTTGTAGAGCGTGCGCTCGATCAGGTCGGTGTAGCGGACGTCGCCGGTGGCGAGGTGGAGGCGCCAGGAGACCATGATCGAGGCGACGCCGGCGCACGTCTCGCAGTACGCCCGGTCCGGCGGCAGCTCCCAGTCCTCGCCGAAGCCCTCGTCCTGGTGGCGTGAGCCCATCCCGCCCGTGATGTACGTGCGGCGCGCGACCGAGCGCTCCCACTGCCGCTCCACGGCCCGCAGCAGCTCGTCGTCACCGCGCTCGACGGCGACGTCCACGGCGGCGGCGGTGAGGTAGAGCGCGCGGACCGCGTGGCCGCGCCACACGTCGGCCTCCCGGATCGGGATGTCGTCCTGGAAGTAGGCGCGGCCCAGGGGGATGTCCCTGAGCGTGCCGTGCCCGCGGCGGTCGAGGAAGATCCGCGCCTGCTCGACGTAGCGCTCCTCCCCCAGCGCCCGGCCGAGCTCGGCCAGGCCGACCTCGATCTCCGGATGCCCGCAGATCCCGGGCCGGCCGTCCGCGCCGAACGTGCGGCACACGTGGTCGGCGGCGCGGCGCGCGACCCGTACGAGGTCGTCCTCGCCGTGCGTGCGCAGCCGGGCCACCGCGGCCTGCAGGAGGTGGCCGGTGTTGTAGAGCTCGTGGCCCATCTCCAGGTCGCTGTAGCGCGGCGGCTGCGTGCCGTGCCCGAAGCAGGTGTTGAGGTAGCCGTCCGGGTCCTGGGCGCGGGCGATCCGCCCGGTGAGCCGCTTGATCGCCGCCTCCGCCCCCGGGTCGCCGGTACGGCCGCTCTCCCAGGACAGGGCCTCCAGGAGCTTGTAGACCTCCGAGTCGGAGAACGACCAGCCGGGGCGGTCGGGCGCGGTCGTCCCTTCGGCGACCCGGTCGAAGTTGGCGAGCCAGCCGAGGCGCTCCATCCACGACTCGCAGTGGGCGAGCGTCGCCGCGGCGTTCACGGCCTGCCGGCTCCCCCAGAACCCTCCGGTGATGGCGACCTGCGCGAGCCCGAGGGGGCGGACCCGGCCCTGGGACGGCAGCACGGGGCTGGTCATGTGGTGAACCTTTCGACGGATTGCTGTTCAGTCCTTCACGGCGCCCGCGGTGACCCCGGCGGCGATGTAGCGCTGCGCGAGGACCAGCAGGAAGGCCGCGGGGACGGACGCGATCACGGCGGTCGCCATGATCGAGTTCCACTGCGTGGTGTTGTTGCCGATGTAGCGGAAGATGCCGAGCGTGATCGGGATCACGTCGCTGTTGCGGTTGAGGGTCGAGGCGAAGATGAAGTCCGACCACGCCCACAGGAACGCGAAGAGCGAGACCGTGATCACCGAGTTGCGGCTCAGCGGCAGGATGATCGACCGGAACGTCCGCCAGGTGCTCGCCCCGTCGATCTGCGCGGCGGCCATGAGCTCGCCGGGGATGCTCGCCATGAACGCCCGGAAGAGCAGCACCCCGAACGGCACGGCCAGCGTCGAGTCGGCGACGATCAGGCCGGGGACGGTGTTGAGCATCCCGAGCCTGATGTAGATGGCGTAGAAGCCCATGGCCATGACGACCGCGGGGATCATCTGCGCGACGAGGAGCAGGAAGTCGATCCCGCGCGCGCCGCGCGGGCGCAGCTTGGCCAGCGAGTAGCCCGCGGGCAGGGCGACGAGCAGCGTGAGCGCGACGGTGCCGAGGCCGATGAACAGGCTCGTGGCCAGGGCCGGCAGCTGCTGGGCGAACGCCGCCGCGTACCCCTCGAACGTGGGGTTCCAGGGGAACCAGTGGGGCGGGTCGGCCCGCATGTCGCCCGTCCTGGTCAGCGAGACGTTGAACATCCAGTAGACCGGGAACAGCATCACCCCGACGAGGACGACGCCTGCCACGGTCTTCCAGCTCTTCATGCGCGCTCCTCCTTGCGCTGCAGGTGCACGTGCAGGAGCCCGGCGGCGAAGGCGATGAGGATCAGCAGGTTGCCGACGGCCGCCGCCGGTGAGAAGTCGGGCTGGCCGGTGCCGAACGCCTCCCGGTACGACCAGGTGGCCAGCGTCGTCGAGGCGTCCGCCGGGCCGCCCTTCGTCATGATCCAGATGATGTCGACGACCTTGAGCGTGTAGATCAGGCCGAGCAGCAGCGTGATCGCCGACACCGGGCGCAGCAGCGGGAAGGTGATGCGCCAGAAGCGCTGCCACCCGTTGGCCCCGTCCAGGCCGGCGGCCTCGTACAGGTCGGCGGAGATGTTCTGGAGCCCGGCGTACAGGATCACCAGGTTGAACGGGACGCCGAGCCAGATGTTGGCGATCGTGACGGCCAGCAGCGAGGTGTCGGGAGAGGTGAGCCAGTTGATCTGGCCGATCCCGAACGCCTCCAGCGCCGCGTTCACGATGCCGTTGTCGCTGTTGAGCATCCACGACCAGGTCGAGGCGGAGACGATCAGCGGCAGCAGCCACGGGACCAGGAACATCGCGCGCAGCACCGCCGACAGGCGGAAGTTGCGGTGGAAGAAGACCGCGAGGGCCAGGCCGAGGGCGTACTGCGCCGCGATGGACACCAGCGTGAACAGGGCCGTGTTGCGCAGCGCCCGCAGGAAGGTGTCGTCGGACAGGATGTCGCGGTAGTTGTCCAGCCCGGTGAACTCGGGGTCGCCCCGCACGAACGCCCGGGGCGTGTAGTCGTGCACGCTGAGGTCGATGTTGCGGTAGAGCGGATAGGCGTAGAAGACGAGCAGGTAGATCACGAGCGGCGCGAGGAAGGCGTAGGCCGTCCACTGCCGCGAGCGCCCCCGCCGGGGAGCCGCGTGCGCCGCCCTGCCCACCGTCACCGCCTCGCCGGCCTCGCTGCTGAGAGAGGTCATCGGATCAGCCGCCGGTGGCCTGCTTCGCCTGGGCCTGCGCCTGCTTGAGCGCGTCGGCGGGGGTGGCCGAGCCGCTCAGCGCCTTCTGCACCCCGGTCCACAGCGCCTCGGAGATCTTCGGGTACTTGGTGCCGAGGTTGTCGCTGGTGCGGCCCTTGGCCGACTTCACGGCGTCGACCCACGGCTTGAGGCCCGGCTCCTTGGCGAGGATCGCCTGCTGGCCCTCGGCGGTGGAGGGGATGTAGTACGCGAACGTCGTACCGGTCTCCACCAGGCCCTCGGGCGTCGTCATGCATTCGAGGATCTTCTTGGTGACGGCGTAGCGCTTGGTGTCCTTCTGCACCGGGACCGTGATGAACTCGCCGCCCGTGGGCGTGGGCGCGGTGCCCCCGTCCTTGCCGGGGATCTGCACGATGCCGGTGGGGAAGCCCGCCTTCTTGGCGCTGTCGATCTGCCAGGTGCCGTTCTCGGCGAACGCGAACTCCCCGGTCAGGAACTGCTCCCAGGTGGTGTTCTGGGAGTTGCTGATGACGGAGTTGGGGGCGGTGCCGTCCTTGACCCACGTGGTCCACAGGTCGAGCGCCGCGACGGCCTGGGGCGAGTCGAGCTGGGTCAGCTGCGCGCCGGAGCCCCAGAACCACGGCAGGAACTGGAACGAGCCCTCCTCCGTGCCGATGGCCGCGAACGTGATCGGCTTCTTGCCCGCGGCCTTGACCTTCTTCAGCGCCGCGTTGAGCGTGGCCCAGTCCTTGATCGAGCCGGGGTCGACGCCGGCCGCGTCGAGGATCTTCTTGTTGTAGTAGAGGGCGAGGGTGTTCGCGCCGATGGGGATGCCGTACGTCTTGCCGTCCAGCTCGCCGGCGGCGATGAGGTTCTTGTCGAACCGGGCCGTGTCCAGGCCGAAGTCGGACATCGTGGTGAGCATCCCGGCGTCCGCGAGCGTAGAGACGGCGGGGTTGTCGAGGAGGATGACGTCTGGGGCGTTGCCCTCCTGGCCGGCGAGCAGCGCCTGGTTGGTCAGCGCGGTGGTGTCGTAGGCGGTGCGCTGGATGGTGACGCCGGCCTGCTTGCCGCAGGAGTCCACCCGCTTCGCCCAGGCCGAGGCCGGGTCGTGCTGCGGGTACGGGTCCCACCAGGTGTACGCGCCGGCGCCGCCCGCGGCGGCGCTGGTGGCGGTGGTGCCACCGGTCTGCGGGGCGGACGCGCAGGCGGACGCGCTGACCGACAGGGCCAGAACGGCGGTTCCGAGGACCGCCGCCTTCGCGGAAACCGACGTGCGGTTCATCGAGGCCTCCAATGTTAGCGCTCACACTCGAGCGCGGCCGGAAGGTGTGTATCGGGCCCGCGAACTAGCGGGCGGCAGGGGGTGCGGTTGGCAGCGCGGTCGGGGGCACGGTGGGGGACGCTGCGGGGGGCGCTGCGGGGGGCGCTGTGCTTCCGCGCGAGACCAGTTCGGGAGAGATGAAGCGCACCACGAACGGCTCGTCGCGGGCCGCCGGCGATTCGACGCGGCGCACGAGCTGGCGTACGGCCATGGCGCCGAGCCGGTCGGGCGCGCTCTCGATGAACGAATAGGGCAGGGAGAAGGTCGCGGCGAACTCGGCGGAGTAGCGCCCGATGACCGAGAGGTCCTCGGGCACCCGCAGGCCGCGCTGGTGGGCGACGGAGGGGAGGGCCGCGGTGGCGGCCTCGTTGTTGAGCAGCAGGCCGGTCGCCGACGGGTAGGCGTCGAGCAGGGCGTTGAGCAGGCGTCCGACCGCGGGCTGGCGGGACTCGCCGTACACGGCGTGCAGGGTGACGCCGAGCTGGCGGGCCCGTTCGAGTGCGGCGTCGCGCAGGCGCCACACGTACGCGCCGCCGCGCTCGACGACGTGCTCGGGCTGCGAGATCAGGATGAGCTCGCGGTGGCCGAGCCGGTGGAGGTGCTCCACCATGGCCCGGCCGGCCTCCTCGAAGTCGAGGTCGAACACGTCGAGCCCCGAGCAGTCGCCCGGCAGGCCGACCAGGGCGCCCGGCTGCGGCGCGGCCCGCAGGATGGGCAGCCTCGGGTCGAACTGCGCGATGTTCATCAGGACGACGCCGTCCACCATGCGCGAGTCGGTGATGCGCCGCAGCGCCCGCACGCCGTCGGCCTCGGTGACCAGCAGCGTGTCGTAACCCAGGTCGCGGGCGGTGTTCGTGACGCCCAGGATGTACTGCATCATCGCGGGCGCGAACTCGTCTTCGTGGAACTGGGCGAGCAGACCGAGGACCTTGGTCTGGGATGTGGCCAGCGCTCGGGCGCCCGCGTTCGGCGTGTAGTCGAGCGCCTCGGCGGCCGCCAGCACGCGACGGCGGACCTCCTCCGAGATGGGCCGCTTGCCCGACAGCGCGTAGGACGCGGTGCTGCGGCTCACCCCGGCCTCCCGGGCCACGTCTCCGATCGTCGCCACTCTCACCTCCTGTACGTCATTGAACCGGTTCGACAGTTGCGTCGCGAAAACCCTCGGATCGCCGACCGGACGGCGCCTTTTCCTGGGGATCTGCAGGATCGATCGGCCCGCCGCCGGTCACGGCCGGGAACGGGCTCCACCTGCGGGCCGCCGGAATCAGCGAACCGGTTCAACGATGTGCCCCGACTGTCGCGCCGCCGGCGAGCGGGAGTCAAGAGCGAGGACGGTCGACGATACCGAATCGTGACATGCCGGAAACGCCCATTGACGCGCGGGGCGCGGCTACGTAACCTACGCGAAACCCTCAGTTGCGTTCCTCGATCACCCTCCCTGAGATTTGTTAACGCTCACACCTCCCAGGGACTTCGTCATGACCATCAAGGCCATGTGGGCCGGGCTGCTCCCGGCCGCCCTCGTCGCCGCCTTAACCACGGGCGTCGCGGATGCGCGGACCGTGGATCCACCCTCTCCCGTGCTCCTCTACACGTTCGACTCCGACGACCTCGCCACCGGCTCCATCACCGACTCCTCCGGCAACGGCCTGAACGGGACGCTGGTCAACGGCTCCACCGCCGCGCTGGTCGACGGCGCGGGCGGTGGCCACGCGCTGAGCCTGCCCGGCGGCGCGCCTTCCTCCGACGGCGCCTACGTGCGGCTGCCGCTGGACGCGATCAAGGGCAGGACCGACCTGACGGTCTCGGCGCGGGTCAAGTGGGACGGCACCGCCGCCGCCTGGCAGTGGATCTACGCGCTCGGCAAGGACACCAACCGCTACCTGTTCAGCACGCCGTACAACGGGGACGGCGTTCTGCGCACGGCGGTCACCACCTCGGGCGGCGGCGGCGAGGCCAAGGTCACGGGCTATGCCCCGCTGCCGGCCGGCGCCTGGAAGACGCTGACCGTCACGCTCGACACCGCCGCCAAGCGCGTCACCACCTACCTCGACGGCGCCGCCGTGGCCTCGGCCCCCACCACCATCAGCGCCGCGCAGCTGATCGACGCCGCCACGACCTCGGCCGGGTTCATCGGGCGCTCGTTCTATCAGGACCCGCTCTTCGACGGCGCGATCGACGACTTCCGCGTCTACGCCGCCGCGCTGTCGGCGGAGCAGGTGGCGGCCGTCGCCGGCGGCCGGATGCCGACGCCGACGGGCCTCGCCCAGAGCGCGTTCTCCGTCCGGACGACCATCGGCACCGCGCCGGCCCTGCCGGCCGCCGTCCGCGCCACCTTCACCGACGGCTACGACCGCGAGCTGCCCATCGCCTGGTCGCCCGTGGATCCCGCGGACTACGCCGCCGCCGGGACCTTCACCGTGACCGGCACGGCCGGCGGCAGGCCCGTCACGGCCGAGGTCACCGTGATCCGCGAGGGCCAGCTCGTCATCGACCTCGCCGAGGACACCGGCCCCTTCCACGGCGGCGCGTCCGGCACCCTTTACGGCCTTTACGGGCCGGGGGCGCCGACCAACAACCTCATCGAGGGGATGCGCCTGCGCACCGTCTCGACCAAGGCCCAGGACGGCCCGCAGCACCCCGGGGCCGACGCCCTCGAGGTCGTCAAGCCGCTGGCCGACAGCACCGACGGCGACGTGTACATCTACATGACCGACATCCACCGCGGCTTCCCCTACCAGTGGCCCGGTGGCACGCCGCAGGAGAAGCTCGACCTGTACCGGCAGAAGATCGCCAAGCAGGTGGACCAGGTCCTCCAGCTCGACCCGAAATATCAGGACAACATTGTCTTCGTGCCGTTCAACGAGCCCGAGGGCAACATGTTCGGCACGGGTGAGTGGAGCTACAACCGGGTCAGCTGGCTCAGCGACCCGCGCGACTACTTCAAGGCGTGGGACGACGTCTACGCCCTCATCAAGAGCAAAATGCCGGCCGCCCGGATCGCCGGACCCAACACCAGCGTGCTGTACTCCCAGGTCAAGGGCTACCTGGAGCACGTGGTCGAGGCCGGCACCGTCCCCGACGTGATGACCTGGCACGAGCTCAGCCACCCCGAGCAGGTCAGGGCCAGCGTCAAGCGCTACCGCGAGATGGAGGCCGAGGTCTTCGCCGGCACGAAGTACGCCGGGAAGCGGCTGCCCATCAACATCAACGAGTACGCCTTCAACTACCACACCTCGGTGCCCGGCCAGATGATCCAGTGGGTGTCGGCCATCGAGGAGTCGAAGGTCGACGCCGACATCGCGTACTGGAACATCGACGGCAACCTGTCCGACTCCGCCGTGCAGGCCAACCGCGGCAACGGCCAGTGGTGGCTCTTCAACGCCTACGGCAGCATGAGCGGCCACACCGTGCGGGTCACGCCGCCGTACCCGGGGCAGAACTACACCCTGCAGGGCGTCGCCACGCTCGATCCGGGCAAGAAGCAGGCCCGCGCGATCTTCGGCGGCGCCGACAGCGCCGGGCACATCCGCTTCGAGCACGTCCCCGACGAGGTCTTCGGCCGCCGCGTGCACGCGTGGGTGCGGGAGATCCCGTGGACCGGCCAGGTCGGCGACTCGGCGCAGCCGGAGATCGTCGCCGAGCGCGACGTCGCCGTCAAGGACGGCACCGCGGTCTTCGACTTCGGGGCCGGTGACCCGCCGAGGCTCAAGGAGTCGTCGGCGTACGAGATCGTCCTCACCCCCGCCGGCTCGGGCACCGCGACGGCGCCCGAGCCCAAGCTGTGGGAGGGGTCGTACGAGGCCGAGGACGCGAAGTACACCGGCGGCGGCTACAGCCGCAACGGCCCCGAGGGCTCCCCGTCGGACGTGTCGAAGTTCTACACCTCCGGCCGCTACGACGTGGGCGGGCTGCGTACCGGCTCGGACGGGGTACTCGACTTCACCGTCGAGGTCCCGCGGGCCGGCCGCTACGACCTCAGTGTGTTCGCCAACTCGCTGAACACCTTCGACCGGGTGCGCGAGCAGGGTCCGACCAACGTCTTCGTCCGCGTGGACGGCGGCGCGGAGCAGGAGCTGTTCCTGCCGCTGGGCTACAAGTGGGTGGTGTGGGACCACGCGGACACCACCGTGGAGCTCACGGCGGGCAAGCACGTGCTCTCCCTGGCCGCGCGCAGCCTCGACGGCGCCAAGGCCACGAAGGGCGACGCGATCGTCGACCGGATCCGGCTCTCGCTGGCCAACCCGGCGGCGGCGACCTCGATCTACGAGGCCGAGCTGGCCGACCTGCGCGGCGCCCGCCCGTCCTACTCCGCGTACGGAGCCGCGCTCTCGGGCTCCGGGGTCGTCGCGGCCCGGCGCGAGGAGTCGGCCACCTTCTGGGTGTACTCCGCCCAGGACGCCCCGGCCGAGCTGGACCTCAGGCTGCTCGGCTCCGGCCGGGCGGCGGTGACGGTCAACGGCGTGCGGGTGCTGGACCGCGCCCGGCGCGGCGACGCGACCGCGGCGGTGTCGCTGTCCGGCGGCGTCAACAAGGTCACGGTCACCGGCAGGTCCGGCACGTCGCTCATCGACCGGCTTGAAGTGCGGCCCGCCGCCGGCGCGCTGCCGGCCACCGTGTACGAGGCGGAGTCCGCCCGGCTCGCCGGGACGGCGAAGGCGTCGCCGCTCTCGCTGGCGGGCGGCGGGAGCGCGGTCACCGGGGTCGGCGGCACGCCCGGCAACGCCAACACGCTCACCTTCGACGTGCGGGCCGCCGCCGACGGCACGTACGCCATGCGGGTGCGCTACTCCAACCCGGAGCAGTCGCCCGCCACGCACTACAACCCGGACCCGCTGGCCAGGCACGCCGACATCTCGGTGAACGGCGCCGCCGCGCAGCGCGTCCTGTTCCCCCACACCTTCCACGAGAACAACTTCTGGGAGCTCACCGTCCCGGTGCGGTTGAAGAAGGGCTCGAACACGGTGCGCTTCTCCGCCGAGGAGCTGCCGAACTTCGACGGCACCACGTACGCGTCGGAGACCTTCCCCGGGGTGCTCCTGCGCGCGCAGTACGCCCCCGTGATCGACAGGATCACGCTGGCGCCGTACAGCGGCTGACCCCCATCGGTGCCGCCCGTGCCCCGGCCCTGGGGCACGGGCGGCACCGATGCACGCTTGTCGTGCGGACCGGCGGCGTCCGGGCGGGCCGTACTGATCAGCGGGACGGTGACACCAGGCCCGCGTCGTAGGCCGTGATGACCAGCTGGATCCGGTCGCGGGCGGCGAGCTTGGCGAGCAGGCTGGCCACGTGCGCCTTGGCCGTGCCCGGGCTGATGTGCAGCTCGGCCGCGATCTCGGCGTTGGACAGGCCGCGCCCGACCAGGGTCAGCACCTCGCGTTCCCGCCCGGTGACGCCCGCGAGCTCGCGCGGCCGGGGCGCCGGGGCGGGGCGGCGCGCGAAGTCCTCGATGAGGCGGCGGGTGACGCCGGGCGCGATCAGGGCGTCCCCGGCGGCGACGACGTGCACGGCGGACAGGATGTCCTCCAGTGCCATGTCCTTGACCAGGAATCCGCTGGCCCCCGCCCGGAGGGAGGCGTAGACGTTGTCGTCGTCGTCGAATGTCGTCAGCATGATCACCCGGGTGGACGGGGACTCGGCGGCGATGGTCTGGGTGGCCTCGATGCCGTCCATGCCGGGCATGCGGATGTCCATCACCACCACGTCCGGACGCAGCCGCCTGGCGAGCTGGACCGCCTGGGCCCCGGTCCCGGCCTCTCCGGCGACCTCGACGCCGGGGGTGCCGTCGATGACCATGCGCAGGCCGGCGCGGATCAGCGGCTGGTCGTCGGCGAGCACGACACGGATCGTCACGACACCTCCACCTCGGCGCTCGCACGTCCGGCCGGGTCTTTGATCGGGCCGGCGGGTGGGGTCGTGAGCGGCAGGCGGGCGGTGACGCGGAAGCCGCCGCCGGGCCGGGGGCCCGCGCTGAAATCGCCGTTCAGCAGGGCGACGCGTTCGCGCATCCCAGCGATCCCGTGCCCGCTTCCCGCGCTCGGCGTGGCGGTGCCGCGTCCGGCGTCGGCGATGTCGATGCGCAGCTCCTCGTCCTCGTAGTCGATCGTGACCTGGCAGTGGTCGGTGCCCGCGTGGCGCAACACGTTGGTCACCGACTCCTGCACGATACGGAAGGCGGAGCGGTCGACTGCGGCGGGCAGGGGCCGTGGCCGCCCGTGCCTGCGCACGTCCACGCGTACCCCGGCGGCCGCCGTCGCCTCGGCCAGCCGGTCGACGTCGGCCAGCCCCGCTGCGAGGGAGGGCTCAGAAGACTCGCGGTCGCTGTCGCGCAGCCCGCCGAGCAGGTGCCGCAGCCCCTTCAGCGTCTGCCTGCTGGTCGCCTCGATCGCGCCCAGCGCCTCGCGCGCCTGCTCCGGCCGGCTGTCGATCACGCGGGCGCCCGCGCCGGCCTGGATGGCGATGATGCCGATGCTGTGCGCGACCATGTCGTGCAACTCCCGGGCGATGCGCAGCCGCTCGTCCGTGACCGCCTGGGCCGCGGCGTGCGTACGCAGCGCGCGCTCGTACTCGCGCCGCTGCCGGATGAACATCCCGCCCATCCAGCCCACCACGACGCCCAGGCCGAGCAGGACCGACAGCGCCAGGAACCCGGGCGCAAGAGCGCGCAGGCCGTGCCGCAGCAGGTCCGCCTGCAAGGCCGCCTCCTGGACGACGAGCGTGACGGCCGCCGCGGCCAGGCCGGCACGGCGCGACCGGGCGGCGGCGACCAGGCAGACCAGGACGTCACCCGCCAGGAGCAGCGGCCAGAACCGCTCCGCCGGCAGCCCGGCCGCCGACGCCGTGACCACCCCGGCCAGCAGCACCGTGAGCACCGTGCCGGGCCGCCGCCGCGCCCAGGCCAGGGGGAAGGCCATGGCGGCGGCGAACGCCGCGTGCGCGGCTCCCACCGGGAGCAGGTTCTCGCCGTCGGTCAGCGTCAGGGCGTACAGCAGCGGCACCAGGGCCGCCAGGCCGCACCAGGTGAGCAGCGTCCGCACGCCGCCCGGCAGCCGTTCCGGCCATCTGTCGCGCACCCGTCGATCGTAGTCACCCGCTCAGGGGCCGGGCATCGGCCGCCAGGCCTATGCCCGCGGGCCACCCCCGCCCGCCGCAAACAGGCCCGCAGCCAGATGCGGCACGCCTTCGACCTGCGACAACGTTGGCCAGGTGATCGAAGTCAACGGACTGACCAAGCGCTACGGCGCGGTGACGGCGGTGAACGGCCTGACGTTCACCGTGCGGCCGGGGCACGTCACCGGGTTCCTCGGCCCCAACGGCGCCGGCAAGAGCACCACGCTGCGCATGATCCTCGGCCTGAACCGTCCCACGTCCGGAAGCGCCACCATCGACGGCCGCCGCCGCCCGGCGGGCCTGCGCCACGTCGGCGCGCTGCTGGACGCCGGCGACGTGCACGGCGGCCGCACCGCGGGCGCCCACCTGCGCGCGCTGGCCCGCGGCAACGGGCTGCCCCGGCGCCGGGTGGCCGAGGTGCTGGAGGAGGTGGGGCTGGCGGGGGTGGCGCGCCGCCGGATCGGCGGGTTCTCGCTCGGCATGCGCCAGCGACTCGGCATCGCCGGCGCACTGCTGGGCGACCCTCCGGTGCTGATGTTCGACGAGCCGATCAACGGCCTGGACCCGGAGGGCGTGCTCTGGGTGCGCGGCCTGTTCCGGCGGCTGGCCGCCGAAGGACGCACGGTGCTGGTCTCCAGCCACCTGATGAGCGAGATGGAGCACACCGCGGACCGCCTCGTCGTCATCGGCCGCGGCGAGCTGATCGCCGAGGAGAGCCTGGCCGGGTTCGCCGCCCGCGGCACCGGCGCGTCCGTCACCGTACGCACCCCCGACCCCGCCGAGCTGGCGGCCGTCCTCAGCCTGGAGGGGGCGCGCGTGCGGCCGGAGGGCGGCGACGCCCTGACCGTGACCGGGCTGAGCGCCGCCCGCGTCGGCGAGCTCGCCCATCGGCGCCGGATCATGCTGTACGAGCTGGCGCCGCGGACCGCCTCGCTGGAGCAGGCGTTCATGGAGCTGACCGCCGGCCACGCCGAGCATCGGGCCGGCGGCCCCGCGATGACCTCCGGGCACGCCGACCACCGGACCGGCGACCCCGCAATGACCGCCAGACCCGCCGACCACCGGACCGGCGACCCCGCGATAACCGCCAGACCCGCCGATCACCCGGCCGGTGGCCTCCGATGATGACCACCAGACCCGCCGGTGATCTCACGACGAGCTCCGGCACCTTCCGCGACCTGCTCGCCGCCGAGTGGATCAAGCTCTGGTCCCTGCGCTCGACCTCGTGGCTGCTCGGCCTGGGCACGCTGGCCATCGTCGCCCTGGCCGCCCAGAGCAGCCTCGACACCTACCAGAGCTGGCCCGGCTTCACCGCGATGGAGAGGGCCAGGTTCGACCCGCTGGGCGAGGCGTTCAGCGGCCTGGCCGCCTCCATGCTCATGATCGGCGCCGGCAGCCTGGGCGCCCTGACCATCGTCGGCGAGTACGCCACCGGCCTCATCCGCACGACGCTCACGGCCGTCCCGGCCCGCCACCGCGTCGTGGCGGCCAAGCTCGCCGTCACCGCCGCCGTGACGCTCGCGACCGGCGCGCTCATCTCCGGGGGAACGTTCGGGGTCAGCCAGGCCATCCTGTCCGGCCGCGGCGTCGCCGTCTCGCTCGGCGACCCCGGCGTGCTGCGCGTCCTGGCCGCCAACGCGCTGCTCGCCCCGGTGTCGGCGCTGACCGGCATGGGCATCGGCGCGCTGGCGCGGCACACCGCCGCCGCCGTCGTCACCGTCTGCGCCGCGCTGGTCATCGTGCCCACCTTCTTCCGGCCCACCGTTCACCAGTGGCTCAACGACCTGTACGCCCTGGTCCCCTTCTACGTCTGGCGGACCTGCCTGGGCCTGCCCCTGCTCCGCGACGACCCCGCCCTGCCCACGGTGGCCGGCTCGTGGGCGGCCTTCGCGCTGTGGCCGCTCGTCGCCGCCGCCCTGACCCTGATCGTCGTACGTCGCCGCGACGTGTGACCCGTACGAAAGGAAATCCGATGAAGTTCCGCCTGCCCGCCGTCGCGCTGACGGCCTGCCTCACCCTGACCGCCGCCCCCGGCACAGCGGCCGCCGCCTCGGCCTCCATCCAGTTGGAGTTGCCCCGCCCGACCGGCCCGAACCCGGTCGGCCGCGACATCCTGCCCCTGGTCGACAGCGCTCGCAAGGACCCCTGGGTCCCCGAGTCGGGCCTGCGCCGGCTCATGGTCTCGATGTACTATCCCGCCCGCTCGGCCACCGGCGGACCCGCTCCGTACATGACCACCGCCGAGGCCGCCTCCCTGCTCCAGCGCAAGGCCCCAGGCGCGAAGATCCCCGCCGAGGTCGTCAGCGGCACCCGCACCTACGCCCGCGCAGGAGCGCCGCCCAAGCAGGGCCGCTACCCGCTGGTGGTGCTCTCCCCCGGCCTCGGGCTCCCGCGCGCCAGCCTCACCTTCCTGGCCGAGGACCTGGCCAGCCGCGCGTACGTGGTCGCGCTGGTCGACCACGCCTACGAGTCCTCCGGCACGACCCTGCCCGACGGCCGGACCATCACCTGCGCCCCGCTCTGCGACCAGCCCAAACCGCCGGAAGGCGGGCAGGCGGCCATCACCGCGAACCGCACCAAGGACATCGCCTTCGTCCTCGACGAGCTGACCGGCCGGCATCCCGCCTGGAAGAACGCCCGCATGATCGCCCCCAAGCGGATCGGCATGGCGGGCCACTCCCTCGGCGGCGACGCCAGTGCCGCCACCATGGCCGTGGACAGGCGCGTACGCGCCGGGGTGAACCTGGACGGCACCTTCCACCCCGCGGTCCCGCTCGACCGGCCCTTCCTGCTGATGGGCAGCCGGTCCGACCACGTGCCCGGCAAGGACCACACCTGGGATGACGGCTGGACGAAGATGAGCGGCTGGAAGCGCTGGCTCACGGTGGCCGCCACCGACCACGCGAGCTTCACCGACCTGTCCATCCTGCAGCAGGCCGCCGGCCTGTCGGGCCCCGACGCCCTCCCGGCACGGCGCTCGCTGGAGATCACCCGCGCCTATGTCGGCGCCTTCTTCGACCAGCACCTGAAGGGCCGCAAGCAGCCGCTGCTCGACGGCCCGTCACCGGCGAACCCGGAGGTCGCCTTCCACAACCCCTGAGGCTGTTCTCATTCCTGAAATATCCGACTTTGGCGTAGCGGGAAGCGCGTGACGGGCGTCCAGCGGAGCCCGTCGAAGCTCGCCAGGTCCACGGCGGTGACGCGGGTGGTGAACGGCAGTCCGGGCGCCACGGCGGACTCGACGCCGTTCAGGACCTCGTCGTCGCCGTAGCCGACGGACAGGTGGGGGACGGCCTCGCCGTACCGGCCGCCGTACGGGCGCAGCGCCGGCCACCTGCCGGTCACGCTCCGCGTGAGAGCGGCGAACGGCCCGGCGGGCTCCGGCCCCAGATAGAGCAGGCCGGGAAAGCGGCCGCAACCGGTGAAGGCCGCCTCGAAGGGCCGGTGGGCGGCGAACAGCCCCGCCAGCTCCGCCAGCGTCCCGTCCCCGATCTCCGGCCGTGGCAGGAACGGATAGAGCACGGTGACGTGCGCGGTCACGCCGTACCTGGCCGACGGGTCGAACAACGCGCGCTGGCCGCCGACGACCGGCTCGGCTTCGGGCACGGGCACCACGAGGACCGTGGCGCCGACCGGGTACGGAGCCGCCCCGCCCGCGCTCAACTCGCCCCCCGCGTGCCGTACCAGCGCCACTCGGTGAGCCGTGGGCGATCGGGGAGAGCGGTGCGCCCGGTCGCCCACAGCAGGACCTCCCAGGCGTCACCGTCAACGGCGGCATGGTGGGGAAAGAGCCTGTTCAGGACCCGGGAGCACAACTCCCCCGGCGGCGACCACTCCAGATTCAGCCCTTGAGCGATGTCATGCGTGTGCACGAGGACCTCGACAACGGCCATGGCGGCGAAACCCTCCGGGTCGGAGGGCCCGAAAACGTGGTAGGCGACGGTGTCCGAGGGGGCGGTGCGCAGGACGGACGCCATCAGGCCTCCGCACGCCTCCACAATGGTCAGCAGGCCGTCGGCACCCGCGGCCCGGTCGGCGAAGATGACGTTCGCCGGGCCACCGCTCCGGTCGCTGCTCGTCCGGAACGGCAACAGCGCGGTCGTCGGCGGCTCGGCGAGCCCGAACCTCGCGGCGTAGGTGAACAGGTCGTCGGCCAGATGCTCGAGCGTCTCCCGGCAGGTCCACTCGAGCGTCCCCGCCTTGGCCTCCCACGCATCGGCATCCGCGTCCCTCAGGGCGTCGACGGCCAGAGCCACGACCCGGCGCACGTCCTCTCCGTCGACTGCGGCTTCCGCGCTGTGCATGGGAAGGATCGTAACAACGGCCGGCGCGGGGGCCGGTCAATCCCGGGTCGGGGTGAGGGCGCGCAGGGCCTCGCGGAGGTCGGCGCCGGAGCCCGCCGCGACGACCCCGCCCTCGCGGTCGACGGCCACGGCGGAGAAGACCGGACCGGCCGGGGCGTCCGGGTCGCAGGTGAGGGTGACGGCGTGCCCGTCGAGCAGCATGGTCTCGGCGTCCGTCCTGGACGGGGGCGCGGCCCGGTTGATCAGGTCGCGGGCCGAGATCAGGGCGGCCACGGGGGTGCGGTGGCGGCCCAGCAGCACAGGGCTCTCGTCGTACGGCTGGGTGACCTGCCGGACGAGGTCGCCGAGCTTGGCCCGGGCCGTCGAGAGCGGCACGAGCGGGAGCCCGCTCAGGATCCCGGACACCTGGGAGAGCGGGACGAGCGCGGCCCACTCCCAGCGCTCGCGGGTGACCAGGATGGTCTCACCGTTCCTGGCGGCCTTGACGATGGTCCCCCAGCCGGCGCGGGCCTCCTCGACGCCGAGCGGGGTGCCGTACCGGGCGTGGAGTTCGGCGTAGGAGGGCGGCTGGGCGGCGGAGTCGTTGATCACCCGAAGAATCGTAAGGCGCCTTACGGAATATGTGCAAGGCGCCTGACAAAATCCACGTCAGACGCGCTTCGCCGTGGAGGCTCGGACGACCAGCTCGGTGGCCAGCTCGACGTGGTGGGAGTCGATCTTCTCGCCGGCCGCCAGCCGCAGCGCCGTACGCACCGCCACGCCGCCCATCTCGCGCAGCGGCTGGCGGACGGTGGTCAGCGGCGGGGAGGCCATCCGGGCCATCTGGGTGTCGTCGAACCCCACGATGCTCAGGTCCTGCGGGACGCGCAGGCCCCGCTCCCTGGCGGCCTCCATGACGCCCAGCGCGCTCTCGTCGCAGCCGGCGAAGATCGCCGTCGGCGGCTCCGGCAGGTCGAGCACGGCCCCGCCGTACTCGAGTCCGTCCTCGTAGCGGAAGTGCCCGGAGCGCGTGTACGCGGGCGGCACCGGCACCCCTTCGGCCTCCATGGCGGCACGGTAGCCATGCAGGCGGGCCTGGTGGCAGGCGGCGGTGGCCGGGCCGCCGAGGTAGGCGATGCGCCGGTGGCCGAGGGACAGCAGGTGCTGGGTGGCGGCCAGCCCGCCGGCGAAGTTGGTGGAGCCGACGCTGGTCACGCCGGCGTGCGGCAGGTGGAGCGGGTCGATCACGACCAGCGGCAGCCGGACGCGGGACAGCGCGGCCAGCTGCCGGGTGCTCAGCTGGTCGCACGTGACGCAGATCAGCGCCCGGCGCCCGGCGGCGGCCAGGTCGCCGGCCCACGCGGCGGGGTGGTCGATCTTCTTCCTGACGCTGACGACGATCCCGACGCCGAGCTCCGCCCCGGCCGCCACCACACCCTGGATGATCTCCGTGGAGTAGGTGCTGAAGTCGTCGTCGAACTGCACTTCGACGGTGTCCGTGGCGACCGGCCCGTCCGTGCCCGGGGCCCGGCGTGGCGACGGCGCGATGTAGTCGTGCTCCCGCAGCAGCGACTGCACGAGGGAGCGGGTGGTCGGCGCCACGTCGCTGCGGCCGTTGAGCACCTTGGACACGGTCGCCACCGACACGCCCGCCGAGGCCGCGACCGTGGCCAGCGTGGCGCGTCTAGAACTGGACGGCATCGACTCCCCTTTCACGCTCGACCGACACGGGGGTGTCCAGGCGCCGGTCGTGGCCGACGACCCGGGACGGGCCGGTCAGCCGTACCGTGCCCCGGCACGGCAGGTCGGCCGCCGACGTGCCGACGAGCACCTCGAGGTCCCCGGGCTCCACGATGCGCCTCAGATCTCGTCCGGTGAAGGCCGTCCGGTCGGCGTGCACCCGGAAGGTCACGCGGGCGCTCGCCCCGGGCTCCAGCCGGACCCGGGCGAACCCGGTCAGCTGCCGGACCGGCCGGGTGACCTGGGCGACGACGTCGTGCAGGTAGAGCTGGACGACCTCCTCGCCGGCCCGGTCCCCGGTGTTGCGCACGCTGACCGCCACGCCGAACTCGCCGTCCGTGGGCACCTCGGCGTCGCCGATCCGCAGGTCGCCGACCTCGAAGCTGGTGTAGGAGGCGCCGTACCCGAACGGGAAGAGCGGGGTCGGGTCGAGGTTGCTGATGCCCTGGCTGTCGGCGCCCAGCGGCGGCTGCAGGTACGTACCCGGCTGCCCGCCGTGCCCGCGCGGGATCTGCACCGGCAGCCTGCCCGACGGCTGGACCCGGCCGGACAGCACGCCGGCGACGGCCGCGCCGCCCTCCTCGCCGGGCATGAACGCCTGGACGAGCGCCGCCGCGCCCGCGCGCACCCGGCCCAGCGCGTACGGGCGGCCGGCGACGACGACGGCGACGACCGGCGTGCCCGTCGCGGCCAGCTCGGCCACCAGGTCCTCCTGCAACCCAGGAAGGCGCAGGTCGTCGGCGTCGCAACCCTCCCCGGAGGTCCCGAGGCCGAACAGCCCGGCGAGATCGCCCACGGCCACCACGCACAGGTCCGCCCCGCGCGCCGCTTCGAGCGCGGCGGCGAACCCGGAGCGGTCGTCGCCCTGCACCTCGCAGCCCCGCTCGTGGACGAGCTCGGCCTCCGGCAGCTCGGCCCGCAGCCCGTCGAGCAGGCTGGGCGCCTCGATGCCGAGCCCGAGCGCGGGGTGGCGGGGCAGCACGTGGTTGGGGAAGGCGTAGCAGCCCATGAACGTCCGCGGATCGTCGGCGCACGGCCCGACGACCGCGATCCGGCGCGGCCCGGCAGGCAGCGGCAGCGCGTCGCCGGCGTCGAGCAGGACGATCGACCGCTCGGCCAGCTCGCGCGCCAGCGCCCGGTTGCCCGGCGAGTCGAGGTCCACGTCATCCGCCCCGGACACGGACTTCTCGGGCGTCCAGTCCGGGTCGAGCAGCCCGAGCTGCACCTTCTGGGTGAGCAGCCGGCGCACCGCCCGGTCGATCAGCGACTCGGGGAGCTCGCCGGCGCGTACCCGCTCGACCAGGTGCGGGCCGAAGCCGAGCGTGTCGGGCAGCTCGACGTCGATGCCCGCGGTGAGGGCCTGGACACCCGCCTCGCCGGTGTCGGCGGCGACGCGGTGCATGCTCGCCAGGAACGGGATCGCCCAGTAGTCCGACACGACCGTCCCGGTGAAGCCCCACTCCTCGCGCAGCACCTCGGTCAGCAGCCAGGGGTCGGCTCCGGCCGGCACGCCGTCCACGTCGGAGTAGGAGTTCATCACCGACCGGGCGCCGCCCAGCGCGATGGCGGTCTCGAACGTCGGCAGGATCATGTCCATCAGCTCGCGCCGCCCCATCGGCACGGGCCCGTGGTTGCGGGCCGCCCGGGAGGCGGAGTATCCGGCGAAGTGCTTGAGGGTGGCGATGATGCCCGCGTTCTCCAGCCCGCGCACGTACGCGGCGCCGAGCATGGAGACGAGGTACGGATCCTCGCCCATCGTCTCCTCGACCCGGCCCCACCGGTAGTCGCGCACCACGTCCAGCACCGGTGAAAGGCCCTGGTGCACGCCCACGGCCCGCATGTCCCGGCCGATCGCGGCCGCCATCCGCTCCACCAGCCCGGGGTCGAACGTCGCCCCCCACGCGATGGCCGCCGGGTAGACCGTCGCCCCGTACGTGGTGAACCCGGTCAGGCACTCCTCGTGGACGATGGCCGGGATCCCGAGCCGGGAGCGCTCGACGACGGCCCGCTGCAGCCTGACCACCTCGGCGGCGCCCTCCCGCGCGGTCACGGGGGCGCTGCCGTGCACCCGGGTCAGGTGGCCGAGCCCGTGCCTGACGGCCTCGTCGAGGGGGACCGTGCCGGAGGCCGTGAACACGTCCTGCATCGGGGCGACGTTCAGCGTCTCGGCGTCCTGCGCCGGCTCGTGCTGCATGTCGTTGCCGAACCACCGGCTGCCGAGCTGGCCGACCTTCTCCTCGAGGGTCAGCTCCGCGAGGAGGGCCTCGACTCGGTCGGCCACGGGAAGCGCCGGGTCCTGCCACGGGCGGAGCACGCCGTCCATCGCGGGGGTCCGATCCAGAGCCGTCATCTGCTCTCCTTAAAGCCGATTCCCGCCGTGAGTATTTCGAAATGTTTCGATGTCGTCGAGTGGCCTACGAGCAAGCGTCCCCGATTTACAGACGACCAGATGAACGCCGCGCCTGAGTACTTTACACACGCGCTGCTCGAAAGGGCAGATTCCCGGATACGACGGTCTTGACAGGCCCATGGTCGAAACCTAAATTGACGGACCACGCGGTATGTCGCAAATGTTTCGACGAGCTCACTCAAAGGAGACGTGACGAGCGGCATCGGCAGGCGCCGCGTCCCCGGCCGCCCGCCACCACCATCCGAGATCAACGAGCCGCGCGGCCAACCCCCCGGCGTTCAAGTACGGAGATCAGCGTGGAGCACAGGTCAACTTCTCGCCGCACCTTCCTCAGCCTCTCCATGGGCCTTCCCCTCGGAGCCGCCCTGACCGCCTGCGGAGGCTCCGGGCCGACCCAGGCCGGCGCCGGTGGCGGGGGTGGCAGCACCACAAGTGGCGGCAGCGGTGGCGGCAAGGCCACCTACTGGTACCTCACCGGACAGCCACAGGAAGGCATCCGCACCCGCGCCGTCGAGCGCTTCAACAAGGCCAACCCGACCGGCCAGCTCGCGACCACGATGTTCCAGAACGACGCCTTCAAGACCAAGATCAAGACGGCGATCGGCGCGGGCGAGGCCCCCACCATCATCTGGGGCTGGGGCGGCGGCGGACTGAAGAGCTACGTGCAGGCCGGCCAGGTCGACGACCTCACCTCCTGGTTCGACCAGAACGCGGCCCTGAAGGACAAGCTGTTCCCGTCCTCCTTCAACGCGGCCACGGTCGACGGCAAGATCTACGCGGTGCCGGTCGAGGCCGTGACGCCGATCGTCCTCTTCTACAACAAGAAGGTCTTCGAGAAGGTCGGCGCGCAGCCCCCGCAGAGCTGGGGCGACATCATGGACCTGGTCAAGAAGTTCAACGCCGCGGGCGTCGCGCCGTTCTCCCTCGGCGGCCAGTCGCGCTGGACGAACATGATGTGGCTGGAGTTCCTCTTCGACCGCATCGCCGGCCCCGAGGTCTTCCAGGCCGTCTTCGACGGCGAGAAGGACGCCTGGAGCAACCCGGCCGCCATCGACGCCCTGACCAAGATGCAGGACCTCATCAAGGCGAACGGCTTCATCAAGGGCTTCTCCTCGATCACCGCCGACTCCAACGCCGACCAGGCGCTGCTGTACACGGGCAAGGCCGCGATGATGCTGCACGGCGGCTGGACGTACGGCAACATGCGCGACACCGGCGGCGACTTCGTCAAGGGCGGCAACCTCGGCTACATGAACTTCCCGCCGGTGGACGGCGGCAAGGGCGACCCCAGCGACACCGTGGGCAACCCGGCCCAGTACATGTCGATCTCCTCCAAGGCGTCGGAGGCGGAGAAGGAGATCGTCAAGAAGTTCCTCGCCACCGAGATGAACTCCGACGCACAGAACAAGGACTGGGCCAGCAACGGCTTCGTGCCGATCGTCAAGGGCACCGACTCGCAGTTCGGCACCGACCTCGACGGGACGTGGCAGCGGTTCGTCTACGACACCGCCAGCAAGGCCAAGTCCTTCCAGCAGTCCTGGGACCAGGCGCTCAGCCCGACCGCGGCCGAGGTCCTGCTGGACAACATCGCCAAGCTGTTCCAGCTGTCGGTCTCGCCGCAGCAGTTCGCCACGAACCTCAACGAGGTCATAGGCAAGTGACGGTCCCCCCGATCTCCGCCAGGGGAAACGCGCCCCTGGCCGCCGTGCCCGGCGGCCAGGGGCGCGGCCTGGCCTGGCTGGCCGTACCGGCCCTGCTGCTCTTCGTCGGCTTCGGCGTCATCCCGCTCATCGGGGTCTTCGTGCTCAGCTTCACCGCCTGGGACGGGCTCGGCGAGATCCGTCCGGCGGGCTTCGACAGCTGGCGCGCCGTGCTCTCCGATCCCGGCCTGCCGCACGCGCTGTGGGTGACGTTCCTGGTCATCGCGATGTCGTGGGTGGTGCAGACGCCGGCGAGCATCCTGCTCGGCACGTTCCTGGCCGGCTTCCAGCGCTACCGCACGGTGCTCTCGGTGATCTACTTCATCCCGCTGCTGCTCAGCTCGGCCGCCATCGCGATCACCTACAAGGCGCTGCTCGACCCGAACTTCGGGCTCGGCGCCGGGCTGGGGATCCCGATCCTCGTGCAGGACTGGCTGGGCGAGCCCGTCCTCGCCTTCAGCGTCGTGATCTTCGTGGTGTCGTGGCAGTTCATCCCGTTCCACTCGCTGATCTACCAGGGTGGCGTGCGCCAGATCCCGCGCTCGATGTACGAGGCCGCCGAGATCGACGGCGCCGGCCGGGTCCGCATGTTCTTCAGCATCACCCTGCCCCAGCTCAAGTACACGATCATCACGTCCTCGACGCTGATGGTCGTGGGGTCGCTGGTCTTCTTCGACCTCATCTTCGTGCTCACCGCCGGCGGCCCGGGGGACGCCACCCGGGTGCTCGCCCTGGAGATGTACAAGAGAGGCTTCCAGGCCAACCTGATGGGCCCGGCCAGCGCGATCGCCGTCATCCTGGTCCTGGTGGGCCTGGCGCTGGCGCTGCTGCTGCGCCGCCTCGGCGGCCGGGACGCGACCCACAGCCAGCTGGAAGGTGCCTGACATGACGACGACCCTCGCGAAGAACACCTCGCAGGCGGCGGCGCGGCACACCGCTCCCGACCCCAAACGGGTGACCCGCCGCCCCAACTGGCTGGGCGGGCTGGTCGCCTGGTTCTGGCTGGCGGTCGTGGTCGTGCCGATCTACTGGATCGTCATCACCAGCTTCAAGTCGCAGAGCAACTATTACGTCGAGAACCCCCTCGTGCCGCCGGCCGAGCCCACGCTGGCCAATTATCAGATGGTCATCGAGTCGGACTTCATCCGATATTTCATGAACAGCGTCGTCGTCACGGTCGGCGCGGTCGCGCCCGCCGTGGCGGTGTCGTTCATGGCGGCGTACGCGATCGTCCGCAGCGGCAGGGGGCGGTTCCTGCGCTGGACCAACTCGGCGTTCCTCATGGGCCTGGCCATCCCCCACCAGGCCACGATCATCCCGATCTACCTGATCATCATCAAGCTCGGTCTCTACGACACGCCCATGGCGCTCATCCTGCCGTCGATCGCGTTCGCGATCCCGCTGTCGGTGCTGATCCTGTCGAACTTCATCAGGGACGTCCCCAAGGAGCTGTTCGAGTCGATGCGCCTCGACGGCGCCAGCGAGCTCGGCACGCTCTGGCACCTGGCACTCCCTCTGACCAGGCCCGCCGTGGTGACGGTGACCATCTACAACGCCCTGACGATCTGGAACGGGTTCCTGCTGCCGCTGATCCTCACCCAGAGCCCCGAGCAGCGCACGCTGCCGCTGGCGCTGTGGACCTTCCAGGGCCAGTACAGCATCAACGTGCCCGCGGTGCTCGCCTCCGTCGTCCTGACCTCGGTGCCCATCCTCATCCTGTACGTGGTCGGCCGCCGCCAGCTGCTGGCCGGCCTGACCGCCGGATTCGGCAAGTAACGAGGAGCCGCCCGCCCCAGATTGCAAAATCGGACTGCGGTCCGGTAACGTCTTACCCACGTAACCGGACCGCAGTCCGACTTATTCTGGAGGCAATGACATGACCGCTCTGATCACCCGGGACGACCTCGCGGCGGCCATCGAGGCCGGCACGGTGACCGTGGTCGATGCGCTCGGCGGCGCGTACTACGCCAAGCAGCATCTCCCCGGCGCCGTCCCCCTGGCCCCGGCCGACGTGGACGCCCAGGCATCCGCGCTGCTGCCCGACAAGAACGCCGCGATCATCACGTACTGCTCCAACCCGGCGTGCCCGAACAGCGGCCAGGTCGCCGGCCGGCTCACCGCGCTGGGCTACACCGACGTGCGCAAGTACCGCGAGGGGATCGAGGACTGGACGGCCGCGGGGCTGCCCGTCCAGTCGTCCTGACCGTCCTTCCGCCTACTGGCCGAAGCTGCCCGCCAGCACCTCCACCCGGTCCCGCTTCGCGTACAGCTCCCAGAAGCCGTCCGCGAGGACGTCCGGGTGGATCACCTCCGGCTCGAACTCGAGCGGCACCGAGGACGAGGTGATCCCCCGGTGCGGCACGCTGCCCTCGATCAGCGCCCCCACGTTGACCGCCCCCACGTACACACCCTTGCCCGCGAGCTCGGCGTTGAGGGTGTGGAAGTAGTTGCGCAGCGCCGCCTGCGCCATGCCGGCGTTGCCGAGCCCCGGCGTCGGGTAGATCCCCGACTGCCCCGCGGTGAACAGGATCGCGCCGTCGCCCCGCTCGACCATGTCGGGCAGCACCTGCCGCACCAGGGCGACCGCCGAGAGCACGAACCGGTCCAGGATCACCCGCGCGTTCTCGACGTCGACGTCGAGCGTCGCCGCGATCCCCTCCCCCATGTTCCCGCCGCCGGGGCTGAACTCGGCGACGTCGATCCGCCCGTACGCCTCCTTGATGGCCGCGACCGCGGCGGCGAGCCGGGCGGGCTCGTAGACGTCGGCGGTGAATCCGGCCGCCTCGATGCCGTCGCGGGCGAGCTCGGCGACGAGGTGGTCGAGGTTCTGCCTGGTCCGGGCGACGAGCGCGATCCGGAAGCCCTCGCGCCCGAAGCGGCGGGCGAGGGACAGGCCCATGACGGGGCCGGCGCCGAAGATGGCGAGAGTTCTGGGCATGACAACTCCTTAATGCATTCAGCTAACTTGACTGCAGTCCCAAGTTCCGTGCCGGAAGCATACGCACAAGTTGGGAGCGTTCTCAACTTCGCCTACGATGGGCCGCATGCCGACCCCCGCCAGACCGCTCCGCAGGGACGCGCAGCGCAACCGCGACCTGCTGGTGACGGCCGCGAGAGAGCTGTTCGCCGCCCGCGGGCTGGACGTCCCCCTCGACGAGATCGCCCGTACGGCCGGGGTGAGCAGCGGCACCCTCTACAACCACTTCCCGAGCCGCGACGACCTCGTCGACGCCGTCTTCAGCGACCGCACCGCCACCGTGGTGCGGATCTCGGAGCACGCCCTGTCGCTGCCGGACGCGTGGAGCGGGCTGGTGCACTTCCTGGAGCGGGTGTGCGAGCTGCAGGCCGCCGACCGCGGCTACAACGACCTCGTCTCACGCCGGGGCCCGCAGCCCACGCCGGCCAGCGACCCGGCACTCGGCTACGCGATGATGTCGCGGATCATCGACCGCGCGCACGAGGCCGGGGTGCTGCGACCCGACTGCACGCTGGAGGACATGGTGTTCGTGACGTGGGGCATCGCCCGCACGGTCGAGGCCACCACCGCCGTCCGGCCCGAGGTGTGGCGGCGGCATCTGGCGCTGATCCTCGACGGGTTCCGCGCCCCGGCGGCGCATCCGCTGCCGGAGCCGCCCCTGCGGCCCGACGAGCTGATGCGCATCATGCGAGAGTCCTGCTGACCGTCGCCCTGACGCCAGGTGACGCCCGCCTGCGGCCGAAATTCCCGCCGGGAACGACGACGGCAGATCGCATGACCCAAAGGTACGCGCGGCCGGGAATGCCCGGAGGCACCCATGCGTTGTGGCGAGCAACCGATTGAAGTTTCAACCAAACAGGAGGGGTCATGCCCGCCATCACCGCTGACACCCTGGCCCTGCCCCGCGTCGCCGCGCCCGACCCGGCCGCCGTCACGCGGCGGCCCGTGAAGTCGGTGACGACCGCGCCCAGCGGGTTCGAGGGCGAGGGCTTCCCGGTACGGCGCGCGTTCGCCGGCGTGCCGCAGTCCGCGCTGGACCCGTTCATCCACATGGACCAGATGGGCGAGGTCGAGTACGCGCCCGGCGAGCCCAAGGGCACCCCCTGGCACCCGCACCGCGGCTTCGAGACCGTCACCTACATCATCGACGGCATCTTCGAGCACCAGGACTCCAACGGCGGCGGCGGCACGATCACCGACGGCGACACCCAGTGGATGACCGCGGGCTCGGGCCTGCTGCACATCGAGAAGCCGCCGGAGCACCTGGTGGTCTCGGGCGGGCTGTTCCACGGCGTCCAGCTGTGGGTCAACCTGCCCAAGGCGCACAAGTTCCACCTGCCCCGCTACCAGGACATCCGCGGTCGCCAGGCGGCGCTGCTCGCCTCGGCCGACGGCGGCGCGCTGCTGCGGGTGATCGCCGGCGAGCTGGACGGCCACGCCGGTCCGGGAGTCACGTTCACCCCGATCACGATGGTGCACGCCACGGTGAGCCCCGGCGCCCGGCTGGAGGTGCCGTGGAACCCGGCGTACAACGCCCTGGCCTACGTGCTGGCCGGACACGGCTACGCCGGGGACGAGCGCACGCCGGTGCGCAAGGGACAGCTGGTCGTCTTCGGCCAGGGCGGGGCGATCACCGTCGCCGCCGACCCGGCCCAGCCGCAGGCCGAGCCGAACCTGGAGGTGCTGCTGCTCGGCGGGCAGCCGATCCGCGAGCCGGTCGTCCAGTACGGCCCCTTCGTGATGAACAACCGCGCCGAGATCCTTCAGGCGATGGAGGACTACCAGGCCGGCCGCCTGGGCGTCATCCCCGCCGAGCGCCTTCCGCACACCGGACAGGAGTGAACATGCCGATCGAGAAGCTGGCCGAGGAGTACAAGCGCGGGCGCCGGTTCTTCGACTCCCAGGACTACATCGGGGCCGCCCGCATCCTGGCCCAGGTGGTGGCCGCCGCGCCGGACAACCTCGCGGCCCGGCTGCTGCTGGCCCGCGCCTACTACCACTCGGCCCAGCTGGGCCGGGCCGAGGCCGAGCTCCGGCTGGTGCTGGAGCGCGACCCGGCGGAGGGGTACGCCTGCCTGCTCCTCGGTCGTACGCTGCAGCGCCAGAACAGGCCGAAGGACGCCGAGCCGTACCTGCGCATGCACGCCGCGATGACCGGCGAGTGACATGCGCGACGCTGAGCGCCGCCGTCCCCGGACGGCGGCGCTCCGGCCTGCAGTGATATCCATTCGAATATCGACAATCAAGGCATATCAGTCTTGGACAGCGCGAACGGCTCTGTGCTGTCATGACGCCCATGTCCCCTTCGAGCCTCTTGTGGAGCCTTGCCCGCCTGACCGGAGCGGCCGTGGCCGCCGGCACGGTGGTCGCCGCGATCGCGCTGCCCACCGTGGGCGGCACAGGCTCCCTGTTCGTCTCGGCCACCGAGATGCTTGATCTCAAGCCCGCCCAGCTCGAAGAGCCGCCCCTGGCCCAGACCTCCGTCGTGTACGACGCCGAGGGCGACCGCATCGCCCAGTTCTACGCCGAGAACCGCAAGGAAGTGCGGCTGGACCAGATCGCGGACGTGATGAAGACGGCGATCGTCGCCATCGAGGACTACCGCTTCTACGAGCACGGCGCGCTCGACCTGGAGGGCACCGCCCGGGCCCTGGCCAAGAACCTCAGCTCGGGCGGCATCGCCCAGGGCGGCTCGTCGATCACCCAGCAGTACGTCAAGCAGGTCCTGCTGAACTCGGCCGACACCGAGGAGGGCAAGAACAAGGCGCTGGAGGCCAGCTACGCGCGCAAGCTCAAGGAGCTGCGGTACGCGATGGGCGTCGAGGAGAAGTACTCCAAGGACGAGATTCTCCGCCGGTATCTGAACATCGCCTATTTCGGCGCGGGCGCCAACGGCGTGGAGGCGGCGGCGCGGCGCTTCTTCGGCGTCTCGGCCGCCGACCTCAACCTGACCCAGGCGGCGACCCTGGCCGGTGCCGTCCAGAACCCCAACAGGACCGACCCCGGGCTCGGCAAGCAGCCCCGCAAGCTGCTGCTGGAGCGCCGGAACGTGGTGCTGGACCGGATGGCGCAACTCGGCCGGATCACGCCGGATCAGGCGGCGCGCGCCAAGGCGGCGAAACTCGGCTACAAGGGCGTCGAGGCGCCCAATGGCTGCCAGGTCAGCCGCTATCCCTACTTCTGCGAATACGTACGTCATGAGCTGCTCACCAGCCCCGCCTTCGGCAGGACCGATCAGGCCAGGAAGCAGCGCTTCGCCCGCGGCGGCCTGAAGATCTACACGACCCTGGACCCGAAGGCGCAGCGGGCGGCGGAGACGGCGATCAGGAAGCACGTGTTCGCCTCGGACCACCCCGTCGCCGCCGAGGCGCTGGTCAAGCCGGGCACCGGCGAGATCAAGGCGATGGCGGCCAGCCGCCCCTACGGCCGCTCGGCCAAGCGGAACGAGATCTCCTACAACCCGGTGGCGGACAAGCGGCACGGCGGGTTGATCGGCTTCCAGGCGGGCTCGACGTTCAAGACGTTCACGCTGATCACGGCACTGGCGCAGGGCATGAAGATCGACGACGGGATCAGCGTGACCAACGCCTACACCGCCCCTGGCTACGCCTCGTTCAAGAACTGCAAGGGCCAGAACATGGGCATCCCGTCCTGGACGGTCACGAACGACGAGGGTTCGCCCGGTTTCAAGACGCTCGCGACCGGTACGTGGGGGTCGGTGAACACGTTCTTCATGGCGCTGGAGCAGCGGGTCGGCCTGTGCGAGACGGTGCAGACGGCCAAGTCGCTCGGCATCAGGCGGGCGGACGGGGGGCCGCTGCAGGAGTACGAGACGTTCACGCTCGGGATCAACGAGATGGACCCGGTGACCGTGGCCACCGCGTACGCGGCCGTCGCGGCACGCGGCACGTACTGCGCGCCCATGGTCATCACCAAGGTGACGGAGGCGAGCACGGGCAAGGCGACCGCGTTCGAGCCGTCGTGCCGCAAGGCCCTCGACCCGGAGGTGGCCGACGCGACCGCGCACGTCCTGTCCGGGGTGTTCACCAAGGGCACGATGCGCGGCGTCGGCGGCATCGGCCGTCCGGCGGCGGGCAAGACGGGCACCACGGACGGGTACGCCACGGCCTGGTTCGCCGGGTTCACCCCCGACCTGGCGGGGGCGGTCAGCGTGGGCGACCCGCGCGGCTCCCAGCGCTACAAGCTGACCGGCGTCACGATCGGCGGCCGCACCTTCGGCGCGGTGGCGGGCGCCTCGGTGCCCGGGCCGATCTGGAAGGACACCATGATGGCGGCGCTGGAGGACGTGCCGGCCGCGGACTTCACCCCGGTGAACACGGCCCGCTTCGGCGGCTGCGGCCAGAGCTGCGCACCGCCCCGCGATGACCGTCCGGACCCGGCCGCCCAGGACCAGCTCGCGGACACCGAGGGCTGACCCCGTCTCGGCCGCCGTCTCCTGCGAAAGGGCCGGCGTCCACGGAACCACGGCCGAGGTGGCTCACCGCCTCCCCCTCGGCCGCCGCGCCGCTCTCCCTGAGCGGCCGGGGTTGCGCGGCGAGGCGATGATCGGCCAGTATCGTCGGCATGACTTGTGGAAAGGGCGATCTCCGCCCGGCCCGTTGAGGCCCATGGAGCCGGCCGAGGAGCCGGCCCTCGACATCTCCGCCGATGCCTTGCTGGCGCGTTTCGCGCCTCTGCCGTACCCGCGGCGCATGCGGGCTCTGGCGCTCCACGCCCGCCGGCTGGCCGGCACCTCCCAGCTGCGCGTCCTCCTGGACGAGCTGTCCGCGCGGGATCGGTACGCCCGGCGTACGGCGCTGCACGTGGCCATGGCGGCGCGCGACCTCGATCACGTCCGGGAGGTTCTCGCCAGGCCGGACATGGGGCTGCGGCGCGCGGCGCTGCGTGCGGTGCGGACCCTGCCCGTGCCGGATCCGGCGGTGGCCGCGGCGTTCGAGGACGCCCCTGCCGAGCTGCGGTTCGCGCTGTATCGCACGCTGGCGCTCGGCCGCCGGCAGGCGCTGGCCGAAGCGCTCCTGCCGGACGTCCACGCGCGATGGGGGGCGCGCGAGGCGGCGGCGCTGCTGCCGGCCTGCGGTGCCGAGACCGTCGCGCGATGGCTGCCGGACGTCGCCCACGCGGTGACGTCCTGGACGGCGCTGGCCAAACGGCACCCGGGCGCGATCATGGCGGTGGCCGAGCAGGAGCTGGCGGGTGGCGTTCACGCGTGGAGCTGGTGGCGCCGCCGCGGGGCGGGCGTGATGCTCGCGGCCCTCGCCGAGCCGGCCCGCATGCTGGCTCTGCTGGAACGGCACGACCTGCGTCACAGCCTCCGCGGCCTGCCCGCCCCGGTCGTGAACGCGCTGTTCAGGGTGGATGCCGCGCGAGCCGGGACGTTGTTCGCCGACCCCGTGGCGACCGGCTGGGAGGGGCCGGCGAAAGCGGTGCTCCGCCACCTGCGGTCGGGATCGGACCCGGAGATCCTGCGTCTGGCCTCGTCCGAACACCGGCTCGACCCGGTGCTGCCCTCGCTGCCGCCCGCCCGCCGGGCCGCGATCTTCGAGGCGGTCGCCGCGCGGAGGGGCGGTTCCACCGGGCTGTGGGCCATGCGGTTCCTCAGATGGCTGCCTCCGGAGTCGGCGGCGGCCGAGGCGAGGCGCATGCTGGCCTGGCACGAGTCGGTGTGGCACTCGCCCCGTTCCCGCCTGGACAATCCGGACATCCCGCTGAAGCTCACCTCCTACCTGCCCTATGAGGAGGCCGTCGGCCCGCTGCGCGAGGCCGCCGTGGCCGGGGACCCCCGACGCCGCGGGCTGGCCAGGACGCTGCTGATCCAGTGCACGGCCCGGACCCGGGACCGGGCGGCGCTCCACGCGCTCCTCGCCGACCTGGCCCTGCGCACCGCCAGCGAACAGGACCCGCTCCGCCGGGGTCTGCTGGCCGCTCTGCGGGAGGTCCCGCCCGCGCTGCTCGACGACTCCTGCGCGGGGACGCTGGAGCGCATCTCCGCGGACGCCGTCGAGGCCCCGGACTCCTCCCTCGCCACCCAGGACGAGCTGCGGAGCCTGGCCGGCCGGGTCCTGCGGCACCACGACCCGGCCACCGCGCCGGCGCTGACGGCGTGGGCGCTGGGCACGTACGGGAGGCTCGTGGCGCGGCACGGCGCGAGCGGCCTGTCCGCGCGGGAGCCCCGGCCCTCCCCCGTTCGCCGCCGCCGCTACCGCACCCATGGCCCGGTCGCGGAGTCGCACCGCCTGGACCGGGTGCTGCGCGCGGGTCAGGAGCACGATCTACTGGCGGTGCTGCGTCCGCACCTTCGTGCCGCACGCGAGCGGGAGGACTTCACCCTGGCCGTGGCCCTCGCCCACGTGCTCGGCCGCCGTTCATGGGCGCTCGCCGAACTCCAGGACGACCTGCGCGCCGCCATCCGCACGGCACCGGAGGCGCTGGCCCGCGAGGCTGCCGGCTTGTGGCTGAACCGTCCTCGTCGCCGCCTGCGGACGACTCGTGCCGCAGCCGCCTCTGGGGTGCAAGCGCCGGAGCGGTCGAGCGACCTCAGGATCGAGCAGGAGGGGCGGTCAGGAGGAAGCGGGAGCGTGCGGGAGGAGCGGGTGCTCTGGCTTGTGCGGGAGGACGCGTCCGCCGTGACGCTGCCCGCCGTCTGGCGGACCGTGGCCCGGCGTCGTACCGACCTCCTCCTCCCCCTCCTGGACGGCCACCGCAGCGGCCGTTTCGCGGACCCCGCGTGGGTGCCCCGGGTCGACGGCGGCGACGCCGGTCGATGGACGCCCGCCCAGCGCGAAAGGGTCCGCGCCGAGCTCACCGTCGCCGTCCACGACGAAGGGCTGCCCATCGCCGCGCGGCTGGCCGCCGTCCGGGCGACCGGCCGGATCGGCGGCGGGCTGGACCTCCTCGCCGCATGGGCGGGCCGGGAGGAGACGATGCTGGCCGAAGCCGCCGTCACGGCCATGGCGCACGCCGGTGAGCCCGCCCGCGCGGTGCCCGTGCTCGTGGGCCACGCCGGCGGCCCGGCCTCCCGCGTCGCGGTGGCCGCGCTGGCCCGCTGCTGCCGTTCGACACCCCCGTCCCTGCTCGGGCCGCTGCTGGAGGAGGCGCTGACCGCTCCCGGCAGCAAGGTGACGCTGCGCAAGCTGGCCGCCCGCCAGCTGGGCCGCAACCGCCCGCCCGGCGCGGTGGACGTGCTGCTGCGGGCGTGGGCGGACCCGGGGCTGCACCGGGACGTACGGGTCGCCCTCGCCTCGGTGCTGCGCACGATCCCCGAGGACCCGCGGACCCTGGACGCGCTCGGCGACGCCGCCGGCCCGCACGCCGGCGAGCCGATGCTGCGCACGCTCTTCCAGGCCCACCCGATGGAGTACGCCCCCGCCGCCCGCCCCCGTTACGCGGACCTGGTACGGCGCCTCCTCATGGCCGCCGACCTGCCCGGGGTGAGTTTCCGCGGGTCGAAGGCGTTCGCCGTGTGGGCGCACTGGTACCGGGGCGGCTTCGACGAGATCATCGAGGCCGTGGCCGATCCGGGGACGACCGGGGAGGGCATGGCGGTGTTCCTGGGGCTGCTGCGGGCCGGGTCGATCCGGTCCCAGGCGCTGGACGTCCTGGCCAGGCTGGCCGCCGCCGTACCCGGGGAGGGCCTGCGGACACCGGCCAGGCAACGCGTGGACACCATCGCCCGGAGACTGGCCGGGCCCTTGGAGGAGGAGCCGGAGCCGTGGCGGCGGCGGCTCGCCCGGGACGCGATGGACGTGCTCGCCACCCAGCCTCTCCTGCTGCCCCAGGTGGCCGAGCTGGGCGTGGCCCTGATCCCCAGGGAAACGGACGGGGACGAACTCGCCGACGCCCTGTGCGCCCTGGCCGACCTGCTCGCGGACCGGCCGGTGCTCGCCGCCCGGACGGCCGGCAAGGCCGTCTCGGAGCTGTTCGGCGAGTACGGACGGCGGCCGCCGCTGCCGATCGCGGTCGCGCTGCCCGCGGCCCGGCGTCTGGCCGGCCGCGGTGACCTGTCCGGCGGCCTGTTCGCGCTCATGCTCACCCAGTCGGGAGGGCAGCGCACCGAGTGGGCGGCCCCGTGGCGGGACCTCCTCCGTGACCTGCGCGCCTCCCCGCACCTGGAGGTACGTCAGGAAGCATGGGACACCGCCGTGGACTGACCCCGGACAACCGGATGGCCCGCGCCCTTGTCCTCGGGGTTGTCGCCGACTTCCCCGAGGCGGACCTGGTCACCGTCCCTCTCTCCCACGCCGAAGTCCGAGCGCATCCGGGCGAACCTGGGCGGCGACGCGCTGGTGGGGCGCGGGCAGGAGGCCCGCGCCGCCCGGACGACCGCGGCATCGGGTTTCCCCGGCAGAATGATGCCGATGATCCTCCCGCCCGCCGCGCGCGTCTGCGTCGTCGCCGCCGCCCTGATCTGCCTCGCCGGCTGCGGCACGCAGGCTCCCGGCGCCGGGGCCGCGCCGGCGCGTCCCACGGCGACGGGTCTCCCGCCCGGCCACCCCCTGGTCCAGCCGCCGCCGACGGTGTGGTCCCCGCCCCCGACCCCGTCCTGCGCCGGCTCGGGACTGCTCCTGTACGCCGAACCGCCCGATGCCGCGATGGGGCTGCGCGTCCAGACAGTGACGCTCACCAACTGCGGCGACACGGTGCGGCAGGTCGAGGGGTACCCGCGCGTCCGGCTCCTGGACGAGGACGGCGAGCCGCTGAAGGTGAAGATCGACCGGGGCGCCCGGCAGGTCACCACCGCCATCAAGGATCCCGGGCCGAAGGCGGTGACCGTACGGCCGGGCCGATCGGCCGCCTTCACCCTGGCGTGGCGCAACACCTACGGCGGCACCACCCGTCCGCCCGCGGTCGGCGCCACGCTCGTCGTCACCACCGGCTCCGGCAGGGAGCGCGTCAGCGGCCTCTTCGACCTCGGCTCCACGGACCTCCTGGGCGTCACCGCCTGGAAGCCGGTCCCGGTCAAGCGATGAGCCCGGCCACGGGGGCCGAGGCCGGGCACCTCGACCCGGAGACGGACCACGAGGAGCTCGCCGACCAGCTCGTCGCGATGGCCGACGGGCTGCAGCCGCAGTGGCTGCTCGACCCTGACAACGTCGACCTGGTCGGCCGCTTCCGCTCCTTCGCGGGACGCGTCCTGAACTCCTGAGCCGCGCGGCGACCGTCACCGCGCGGCAGGCCGTCCGCTCAGCTCGCCGGGGTCTCGGAGTTCGCCATCCGCAGCAGGTCGTCCATGGCCGGCGGCTGCTGCCCGCCCTGGGAGGCGCCCATGCTGAGGAGGGTCGCCAGCGGGATCTGGGCGATCAGCGCCTGGCTGGCCGGGTCGGTGAAGAAGCTCTTCTCACCGTCCGCGGCCTTCAGCAGGGTCTCCTCGACGATCTTCCTGCCCTGGGGATGGGCCAGCCATTCCTGAAGCGTGCTGTCGGCCGTGAGCGCGGCCCGCGGCGACTCGACGTCCAGGTGGATGCGCTGCTCCAGGGGCAGGTCGCGGGAGGAGCTGCCGACGTGCACACCGTACTCGCCCGGCTCGGCCACCCACTGCCCGTGCCGGGTGCTCCAGTAGCTGAAGGCCCGGGCGTCGAGCTCGATCACCACGCGGGCGCTCTCGCCGGGGGCCAGGCGGACCTTGCGGAAGCCGCGCAGCTCGCGTTCGGGACGGTCCACGCCGGCGACGGGATCGCTGACGTACACCTGCACGACCTCGGCGCCCTCCCGCGTGCCGGTGTTCGTCACCGTGACCTCGACGCGGGCCTCGGGCCGGGCCGGGTCGGGGACGTGCACGGCCAGGTCGGAGCAGGCGAACGTGGTGTACGACAGCCCGAACCCGAACGGGAAGGCCACGTCCCGCCCGGTGCGGTCGTACCAGCGGTAGCCGATGTAGAGGCGCTCCCCGTAGAGCACCTGCCCCTCCGAGCCCGGCCAGTTGACGTGCGCGGGCGTGTCGGACAGCCGGTGCGGGACGGTCTCCGCCAGCCGGCCGGAGGGGTCGGCGTGCCCGAAGATCAGGTCGGCCGCGGCGCCGCCGCCCGCCTGGCCCGCCAGCCACATCTCCAGCAGGGCGGCCGCGTGCTCGGTGAGCGGGCCGGTCAGCACGACGCCGCCGTTGCTCAGCACGACCGCGACCGAGGGGTTGACCGCGGCCACCGCCTCGAGCAGCCGGATCTGCGCCTCCGGCAGGTCGAGGTCCTCGCGGTCGAAGCCCTCGGACTCGGCCTCCGACGGCTCGCCGAGGAACAGCAGCACCGCGGCGGCGCCGCGAGCCGCCTCCACCGCCTCGGCGAGCAGGACGGCGTCGGGCGTCCCGTCGAGACGGAACCCCGGCGCGAACGCGACCTCGCGCGAGGTGGCGGCGCGGATCGCCGTCAGGGCGTCGTCGAGCCGGGTCGGGTTGATGAGGGAGCTGCCGGCGCCCTGGTAGCGCGGGGTGCGCGCGAACTCGCCCAGCACCGCGATCGGGCCGCCTGACTCCGGGTCCAGCGGGAGCAGGCCGCCGTCGTTCTTCAGCAGGACCGCGCACTCCGCCGCGACGCGGCGGGCGAGCGCGTGGTGCGCGTCGAAGTCGGGCGCGGCGTCCGCGCGCCCCTGCCGCAGCCGGTCGTGGGTGCTCACCAGGCGTTCCACGGCGACGTCCAGGACCTCTTCGCTGAGCTCGCCGGCGCGCACGGCCGCGACGACGGCGGCGGCGCTGCGGCCCCCGGTACCCGGCATCTCCAGGTCCAGGCCGGACCGGACGGCGGCGGCCGGGTCGTGCACCGCGCCCCAGTCGGAGACCACGTAGCCGTCGAAGCCCCACTCCTCGCGCAGGACCGTGGTGAGCAGCCAGGGGTTCTCCGAGGCGTACACGCCGTTGACCCGGTTGTACGAGCACATGATCGTGGCCGGCCGAGCCTCGCGCACGACGTGCTCGAACGCGCGCAGGTAGATCTCCCGCAGGGTGCGCTCGTCCACCTCCGCGCTGACGCGCATGCGGTCGGTCTCCTGGTTGTTGGCCGCGAAGTGCTTGACCGACGCGCCGACGCCGCGCGACTGCAGGCCCGCGACCCACGCGGCGCCCATGACGCCGGCCAGCAGCGGGTCCTCGGCGAAATACTCGAAGTTGCGCCCGCACAGCGGGGAGCGCTTCATGTTGACGCCCGGGCCGAGGAGCACGTCCACGCCGAGCGCCCTGGCCTCGACCGCGAGCGCCTCGCCGACCTCGCGCAGGAGGCCGTCGTCCCACGACGAGCCCAGTGCCGCCGCGGTGGGGAACGCCGTGGCGGGCATGCTGTCGGCGAGCCCGAGGTGGTCCACGCCGGAGCGCTGCAGGCGTACGCCGTGCGGGCCGTCGGTGAGCAGCGCGGCCGGCACGCCCGCGTGCGACACCTCCGCGGTCGTCCAGAAACTGGCGCCGGACACGAGCCGCGCCTTCTCCTCGAGCGTGAGCCGTTCGACGACGGGTCGTCCGTCGGTCATGTCGTGACCTTCCTGTCCTGCGGGATGAGTGGAGCTAGCGCGCGCTAGCTGCCAGCGATGCGACGCTAACCTTGGGGCACTAGCGCGCGCAAGTGCCATGTCGTCGGGGAAACGGGAGGGCGGCCATGGGCGGACGGGAACGACGGGTGACGGCGAGCGACATCGCGCGGTCCCTGGGGATCTCCCGGGCCACGGTGGGCTTCGTCATCAACGACACCCCGGGCCAGACGATCTCGGAGGCGACCCGGCGCAAGGTGCTGGCCGAGGCCGCGCGCCTGGGCTACCGGCCGCACGCCGCCGCCCAGGCGCTCGCCCGGGGCAGCAACCGCATCGTCCTGTTCATCCTGCCCGACTGGCCGGTGGAGCACAGCCTGCGCCGCTACCTGGAGGAGGCGACCCTCGTCCTGGACCGCGCCGGCTACTCGCTGGTGACCTGGACCCGGCACGCGGGCGGCCGTTCCCGCCCGCTGTGGGAGACGCTCGACCCCGACCTCGTCGTCCCGGTCGTCCCCCTCCCCCGCGACGACCTCGACGTCCTGCGCCGGGAGGCGGGCGCGCGGCTGCTTTTCGGCGGCGGTGAGCCCTCCGAGCTGCACGAGGTGCCGTCCCTGCGGGCCGGGCCGGCCCTCCAGGTGGAGCATCTCCACGAGCGCGGCCACGCCCGGGTGGCCGTCGCCCGCACGGGCGAGCCGCGCCTGGAGCTGCTCGCCGGCCTGCGCGCCTCCCTGGCGCGGGCGCGCGCCGCGGAGCTCGGCCTCGAGATCGCCGACGTGCGGACGGTCTCCGACGAGGACGGCTCCGCGGCCGATGCCGTACGGGACTGGGTGGACTCCGGCGTCACCGGGGTGATCGCCTACAACGACGACATCGCCGCCGCCGTCGTGGGGGCGGCCGTGCGCGCGGGGATCGCCCTGCCCGGCCGCCTCGCGGTGGTCGGGCACGACGACAGTCCCCTGGCACGGCTGCTGGTGCCCGCGCTGACGAGCGTGCGCGTGGATGTGGCGGGTTTGGGCAGGTACGCCGCCCATCGCGCGCTCCACGCCCTCGGGGTCGAGGACACGCCCCCGGCCGAGCCCGGCGTCTGGGCCAGTGTGGTTCACCGGGAGACGTCGTGACCGGGCGTCAGTCCGCCAGCGCCTGCCGGCGACGGAGTTCGAGCTGCTGCCCGATCCGGGCGGTGTCGCGCGGGTAGGTGACGTACAGGACGGAGAGCAGGAGGCCGTTGACGATCATCAGGATGACCAGCACCCACAGGAACACGCCCTGGATGCCGAGCGTCGCCGCCAGCGAGCCGGCCAGGAGCGAGAACAGCGCCCAGGCGATCGTCTCGAACACCGTCAGCCAGATCGCGTACGCCTGCCCGCGCAGCTCCGGCAGCACGACGCCGGCCACGATGGGCCGGTTGACCGGCGGGTTCAGGCCCTGACAGGCGCCCAGCAGGGCCCAGAAGACCGCGTAGGCGGCGATCGTCTCGTACCGGAACTGCGTGCCGAAGAAGGCGATGACGGCGAACAGGATCTGGGCCAGTTGCAGGACTAGGACGCGTCCCCTGCTCGGCATGAGCCGGTCGAGCCGGGGCAGGATGAAGCCTGCGCTCAGCGTGGCGACGCTGTAGCCGATGCCGAACGGGAGCGCCACCAGGATGGCGGTGGCGTTGTCGATGCCGCGCTCGGTGACCAGGAACTGCACGCCGAAGATGGCGATCAGCAGGTGGCCCGACAGGAGCCGGCTCACCATCATCACGGTGTACGTGGGGATGCGGAACAGGCCGGCCACGGAGGCGACGGTGACCTTCGCCTTCGTCCGGTCCTCGTTGGCGAGGTCGGCGAGCTGCTTCTCGGAGGATCCGATGCCCGGATCCGCGAAGAAGGCGGCGACGACGAACCCGGCGACGATGCAGACGCCGCCGAGGGTCCACAGCGCCCAGCGCCAGCCGTCCTCGAGTCCGACGAAGACGGCCATGACGGGCGCGAGGACGATGGCGGCGAGCTGGAGCGTACCGAAGAAGATCCCGTTCGCCCGGGCCCGCTGCTCGTCGGCGAAGGAGTCGGCGATGACGGCCATGGCGATGGGCGAGCCGCCGATCACCGCGGCGGACATGAGGGTGCAGCAGATGAGGAGCTGGACGAAGTTCTGGGAGAAACCGGCGGCGATGCCGAACAGGCCGCCGGTCACCGTCGTGGCGACCAGCGCGCCACGACGGCCGATCTTGCTGGACAGCCACACCCAGAACGGGCCGGCCGGAACACTGGCGATCTTGCCGAGCGCCGCGATGATGCCGAGATGACCGCTGTTGAGCCGGAGCGCGGCCGCGAGCGTGGGGAAGACGGTGTTGATGAGACCGGCTTCGGTGTTGTCGACGACGCTCACGCCGGAAAGGACGGCGAGATTGCGCCAGCGATGGGGGACGTTGGCGGCCTGAGCCGCTCCTGGCTGTACGGACGCGGTGGAGGCGCTGGCATCCATGCGGTGCCCCTGTCTGCAGTGTTGCGATAGAGAGACCGTCGCCTCAGTCGATCGAGGCGGCGGGTGTTGCCGTAAGAAGGCCGAACTGCTCGTCGATGCGGCGCAGGACCGCGGCGGGTACGAAGCCGAGACGGGCGAGGTCCAGCAGGCTCATGGGGGCGGGGGCGGCGAGCAGCTCCGACTGGACCAGGGCCGGGGCCTCCTGCGCGAGGACGTCCTTGGCGCCGGTGACGCCCAGCAGCTCCAGGAGGGGCGCGCGGAGCAGGGCCGGAGCCTGGAACTCCGCGCCCGCGGGCAGCGGCACGGCGACGGCCGCCGCGCGTTCGCGCTGCTCGCGGACCAGCAGGTGCTCGCGGGTGACCTCGCCCTCGCGCGGGATGCCCAGGCGCTCGAACTGGCTGGGCGGGGCGTCGGTCTCGACCATGAGACGGCGCAGCAGCTCGATCATCCGCAGCTCCACGTCGTCGTCCACGATCGGGCTCTGCTGCGCCGGGTCCTCGTGCAGGTCGAACAGCAGGGTGCCGTGCTGCCACGGGTTCATCCAGCTCGGGGAGGCGGGCATCCGCATCGTGCGCAGGCCCTTGGTGAAGGCGAACGGCTCGGCCGGCTCCCAGTCCCGCAGCTCCGCCACCGAGAACCTGCTGCGCATGTGGGTGGGCATGAGCGTGAACTCCTCCAGCGGCCCGTTGGCCGCCTCCCTGCCCGCGCGCATGTAGACGTAGCGGCCGTCGGTGACGTTCACGTGCCCGCCGTGGATGCCGAACAGCGCGCCCTCCCGCAGCGGCCCGTCCTGGGCGAGGTCCGCGCCCTGCATGTCAGGGGTGGGCTCCTGGCCGAAGTAGCGCAGCACGGTCGGCGCGATGTCGATGGTCTGCGCCAGCTCACCCCGCCGCCGGTCCCGCCCGCCGGTCCGCGGGTCCCACAGGAACATCGGCAGATGCACCAGCTCGTTGAACCACGGCATCACCGACTTGGCCCACCAGCCGTGCTCGCCCAGCAGGAAGCCGTGGTCGGTGTTGACGACGAGCAGGGTGTCGTCCCACAGGGCGTGCTCGTCCATGAAGTCCAGCACCCGGCCGAGCGAGCGGTCACACATCGACACCAGCGCGGCGTACTCCAGGCGGGCGTGCTCGACCTGCCCCTGCGGCTCCAGCACCTTCTGATACGGCGGCCAGTCGAACGCGGGCCCGTCATAGTCGTGCGGGTAGCGGTCCTTGTAGTGCTGGTGGGTGAAGAACGGCTCATGGGGGTCGAACAGCTCGATCTGCAACAACCACCGGTCGGCGTCGGCGTTGGTCTCCAGGAAGTGCAGACCGGCGTCGACGGTCAGGGTCTGCGAGTGCTCGGCCTCGGTCGGCATGTACGTGCGGTTGATCACGTCCTGCCGCTTCATCGCCCCGTACGGGCTCGCCGGGCCGCCGTCGTCGGCGACCACGCCCTTCCACGGGTCGCCCTCCTGGCCCCGGAAGAACTCCCAGGTGCTGTAGCGGGTGTGGTAGGTCGCGCCGCCGTCCTCCCAGTAGTGCGGATGGTCGGAGACCAGGTGCGTGTGCACGCCCGCCCGCTTGAGCAGCTCCGGCATCGAGTCGTCGAACGGCTCCAGCGGGCCCCAGCTGCGGTGCAGGAAGTTGTACCGGCCGGTGTGCATCTCACGCCGCGCCGGCATGCACGGCAGCGACCCGGCGTAGAAGTTGTCGAACGTCACGGCCTTGGCCGCCAGCCGCGCGAAGTTGGGCGCGTCGACGAAGGTGTCGGCGTAAGGGGCGAGCATGTGCCTGTTCAGGCTGTCGAACATGAGGATGATGGCTCTCATCGCGTCGCCTCCTCGGCGTGATCTGCGTTGATCGGCTCTCCGTCGAGGAGCCGCCGGCGCAGCTCGATGAGCGAGGCGATGTGGCGGTCCATCGCCTCGGCCCCGCGCCGGTGGAGCCACTCGTCCATCTGGCCTCCGAGCTCGGCGTCGTAGCCCCGAGGCGGCTCGTCGAACCGGCTGCGGTCACGGTGGCGGTACCGCGCGACCTCCGCCACCCGGGTGTTGATCTCGACGTCGAGGATGCCGATCACCTGCTCGACCGTCATGAACCCGGCACTGCCCAGCCGCGCGTACAGGTCAGGGTCCTGGAAGCGCGTGGGCGGGTTGTACGGGCGCGTCAGCCAGTCGGTGAAGACCGTGTGGCCCTCTTCGGTCACGTGGTAGCGCTTGGCGTTGCTCGCCCCGGCGCGCTCCTCGATCGTGTGCTCGACCCAGCCGCGCTCCTCCATCGCCGACAGCGTCCGGTACGCCTGGCTCATGGTCGTGTTCGAGCGCATGAACCGGCCGTGCGTGTCGAAGAACCTCTTCAGCTCATAGCCGGTGCTGGGGCGATGGAGCAGCGCGCCGAGCAGCAGAATCTCAAGCTTCATCAAATGTGCCCGTCGTTGTAACGGAGTTAACCGTGCCACAAGTGGAACGGTGATACCATGACACAAGTGTCACCCTCTGTCGATAGGTCCGACCCCTCTTCCTGCTGCATGCCGAACCTGGCGGCCACCCCGGGCCGCGAGCCGATTCCCGCCGGGCGCGGCGCCCACCTGATCGAGCAGTGCCGCGTCGAGGCCGGCGCCTTCCGCATGGGCGACCCCTTCGGCGACGGCCTGGCCGGGGACGGCGAGTCGCCGGTGCACGAGGTGACGCTCGACGCCTACGACATCGACGCGACCACCGTCACCAACGCCGACTTCGCCCGCTTCACCGGCGACACGGGCTATCGCACCGAGGCGGAGCTCGTGGGGATGTCGGCGGTCTTCCACACGCTGGTCCACCCGCGGGCGGACGTCATCGGCAGCTCGCCGCGCGCTCCCTGGTGGCTCGCCGTCGAAGGCGCGAGCTGGAGGCATCCGGAAGGCCCCGGCTCCGACCCGCTCGACCGTGAAGATCATCCCGTCGTGCACGTGACCTGGAACGACGCCCAGGCCTACTGCGCCTGGGCCGGGCGGCGCCTGCCCACCGAGGCCGAATGGGAACGCGCTTCACGCGGCGGCCTCGAAGGCGCCCGCTATCCCTGGGGCGACGACCTCCTCGACGCGCGGGGCGACTGGCAGGCCAACATCTGGCAGGGCTCCTTTCCCGACCGCAACACCGCCGAGGACGGCTGGCCGGGCACCGCGCCCGTGCGCGCCTACCGCCCGAACGGGTTCGGGCTCTGGCAGACCGTGGGCAACGTCTGGGAGTGGTGCGACGACCCGTTCGACCCGCGGGCGTACGCCAAACGGGCCCGCGAGCGGGTCCACGACCCGCGCTCCCGGGTCGCCCCGAGGCTCCGGGTCCTGCGCGGCGGCTCGTACCTGTGCCACGACTCCTACTGCAACCGCTACCGCAACGCCGCCAGATCGTCGAACACGCCCGACTCCAGCATGGGCAACGCGGGCTTCCGCACGGTGGCGCTCTGAGGCGACGGCCAGGCCGCCGGCCGCAGGGTCATGATTAGGTAGGCCCATGGCGCATGAATCGGGCAAGCCGGCGATAAGGGGCAGCCGCGGAGAGGGGATCACCACCCCTCAGGCGCTTCTCGCGGCACCCGGTTACGTGGCCCGGCGGCTCCACCAGTCGTACGTGGCCCTGTGGACCCGCGTGGTCGACCCCGTCCTGACGGGCCCCCAGTTCGCCGTCCTCACCGCGGTCGACCACCATCCGGGCGTCGATCAGGGCTCGCTGGCCTCGTCGGTGGCGCTCGACCGGTCCACGATGGCCGACGTCGTCCGCCGGCTGGAGGACAACGGGCTGATCGTCCGGCACACGGCGCCGCATGACGGCCGGCGCAAGCTGCTGCATCTGACCGAGAAGGGGTCCCGGCGGCTGGCCGAGGTCGGTAAGCGGGCCCGGGAGCTCGACGAGCAGCTGCTGAAGGGCTACTCGCCGGCCGAGCGGGAACGGGTGCTGCGCGAGATGACGGCCCTCGCCGCCCGGTGGGAAGGGCTCACGGCCGGCGAGTGAAGCGCCCGGCGGGGGACGTCAGTTCCTCGTCTCACTGGAGTTATATCCTCCCCCACCTCTTGCTTTCCGTGGATCGTCCGTGTTCGGATTAATTTCGGCCCCGATCAGGAGAGGCTGGAGGAGCGTTGGCGGCGAGCCAGTCGTACCACGTCACGATCGTCGGCGGCGGCCTCGGCGGGCTGACCGCCGCGCTGTCGCTGCGGCGGCGCGGCCTGCGGGTCACGGTGCTGGAGCAGGCGAGCGAGCTGGGAGAGGCCGGGGCAGGCATCCAGACCGCGCCGAACGCCAGCCGGGTCCTGATCGGGCTGGGCCTGCGCGCCGCGCTGGAGAAGATCCGCACCGAGCCGCTGGACCAGGTGCGCCGGCGCTGGCAGGACGGCAGCGTCATCGGCCTGACCCCGCTGGGCGAGTTCTGCAAGCGGGAATACAACGCCCCCTACTGGCATTACCACCGCGCCGACCTGCACAAAGTACTGCTCGACGCCTGCGTGGCGGACGACGGGCCCGGCCCCGTCGTGGAGGTCCGCACCGGGTGCGAGGTCACGACCGTGGACCGGACGAACCCCGCCCGGCCCGCCGCGGTCGTCGGCGACGGCCGGCGGTTCGAGACCGACGTGCTGGTCGGCGCCGACGGCATCCGTTCCAGAGTGCGCGACGCGCTGGGCCTGCCGGACACCCTGCGGTTCTCCGGCGAGATGGCCTACCGCGTCCTCATCCCCGGAGACAAGATCGCCGCCGATCCGGCGACCCGGTGGCTGGTGGACCGCTTCCAGAGCACCATCTGGTACGGGCCGGACCGGCACCTGGTCCACTACCTGATCCGCGGCGGCGAGTGGCTCAACGTCGTGGCGATCGTGCCCTGCACTCCCGGCGTCGAGGAGCTTTGGACCGTTCCAGCCGCCGTGGACGAGCTGGTCGAGGCCTTCCCCGGCTGGGACGAGCGGGTCGGCCTGATGTTGTCCAAGGCCGCAGGCGACATCTCGGCCTGGGCCATGTACCACCGCCGCCGTGATCCGGTGTGGGTGGACGGGCAGGTGGCCCTGTTGGGTGACGCGTGCCACGCCATGCTGCCGTACCAGGCACAAGGCGCCTCGCAGACGATGGAGGACGCGGCCGTCCTCGCCGAGGAGCTCGGCGCCGTCCCGGTCGAGGGGGTGCGGGCGGCGCTCATGCGCTATGTGTCGCGCCGCGCCAGGCGCGCCGGGATGGTCCAGGACGCGGCCTGGCGCAACATGGCCCTCTACCACCTGCCCGATGGGCCCGAGCAGCGGGCCCGCGACGACAAGCTGCGGCGCTTCGACGGCGAATCCGGCGTCTCGTACCGGTGGTTGTGGAGCGGCAGCCCGCTCGACGACCGGGATGAGGAGACCTTCTCCTATCAGTTCCATGACTAGACCGGTCCGGCGCCGTCCCCCAGCCGCGCTCCCGTCTCCATCGTCGCCTCACATCCGGGTGGAACCATGAAAACAGGAGACCAGATCGTTCAGGACCTGCCGTGGAGGTGGCGGGTCCAGGGCAAGATCTTCGTCATCGGCGGCCTCGGCTACATGTTCGACGCCTGGGACGTCGCGCTCAACGGCTTTCTCACTCCCCTGCTGGGCACGGAGTTCGGCCTGTCGCTCGGCGAGCGGGGCCTGGTGGCGACCGCCAACCTCATCGGCATGGCGGCCGGCGCCGTCGCCTGGGGCACCGTCGCCGACCGCATGGGCCGCAAGCGGGCCTTCGGCCTGACCCTGCTCATCTTCGCGCTCTTCTCCGTCGTGGGCGCGGCCGCCCCCGGTTTCGAGGTCTTCCTGCTGTTCAGGTTCCTGGCCGGCGTCGGTCTGGGCGGGTGCATCCCCGTCGACTACGCGCTGGTCGGCGAGTTCTCGCCGAGCCGGCTGCGCGGCAAGGTCCTGGCAGCCATGGACGTCTGGTGGCCCGTCGGCGCGACGCTGAGCGGCGTGGCCGCCACCCTGCTCGGACCCCTGCCGGGCAACTGGCGGTGGATGCTCGCCGTCATGATCCTGCCCGCGCTGCTGCTGTTCTGGGTGCGGCGCGGCATTCCGGAGTCGCCGCTCTACCTGGCCGGGACCGGCCGCGAGCAGGAAGCACGTACGATCATCGACGACCTGGTCAGGCGCACCGGCGCCACGCCCGAGCCGTACGTCATCGAGCCACCCGTGGACGACGGCGCATCGCGCGGCCTTCGGGCGGCGCTCGGCCAGCTCCGCCTGGTCTGGGCGTTCAGCCCGCGGGTGACCTCCGCCGCCTGGCTCCTGTTCATCACGATCATGACGATGTACTACGTGGCGCTGAGCTGGATGCCGTCGATCCTCATCAAGGAGGGCTACACCGACTACGCGGCCTTCGGCAAGACCACGCTCATGACCGCGGTCGGCATCGTCGGCGTGCTCGTCTCGGCATGGCTGATCGAGGCGGTCGGCCGCAAGTGGGTGATCGGCGTCTCGGCCCCGGTGGGCGCCGGGGCACTGGTGGGTTTCGCGCTGTACCTCGACGTCAGGTCGGCGGCGCTGCTGTGGCTGGCCGCGTTCGGCTTCGTCGTCCAGCTCACGATCCCGGTCCTGTACGCCTACGTCGCCGAGCTGTATCCGACCAGGATCAGGGCCAGCGGCTTCGGATGGGCGTCCTCGGTCAGCCGGGTGGCCTCCGGCTTCATTCCGATGATCTTCGGCGGCCTGCTCTGGCCGACGCTGGGGCTGACGATGACGTTCGTCGCCCTGGGCGCCCTGGTGCTGGCGGTCGTGCTGTGGATGGCGATCGCCGCGCCGGAGACGAGGGGCCGGGAGCTCGACCGCATCACCGACCCGTCCGGCGACACGGTGACCGCGAGCACGTGATGAAGCCCGCGCCGTTCACCTATCACCGCGCCCGCGACGTCGCCGGTGCGATCTCCCTGCTCGTGGAGCTGGGCGAGGACGCCAAATACCTCGCGGGCGGCCAGAGCCTGGTCGCCATGATGAACTTCCGCCTCGCGCGGCCGGCGCACCTGGTCGACCTGGGCGGGCTGCGCGGCGAGCTGGCCCGCCTCCAGGAGGAGGACGGCGCGCTGCGCGTGGGGGCGCTCACCACGCATCACGAGGTGGAGCGGGCGCCGCTCGGCCCCGGTTTCGCCGTGCTGCGGGAGGCGATGCGGTGGGTCGGGCACCTGCCCATCCGCACCCGCGGCACGGTGGGCGGCAGCCTCGCGCACGGCGACGCCACCGCCGAGTGGTGCCTGCTCGCGCTCCTGCTGGACGGCGAGGTGGTCGTCCAGGGGGCGAGCGGGCGCCGCCGCCGCGTCCCCGCCGGGGACCTGTTCCTCGGCTTCTACACGACGACGCTGGCGCCGGAGGAGCTGATCGTCGAGGTGGTGTTCCCCCGCCCCGCGCCGCGGGCGGCCCTCACCGAGCACGCCGAGCGGCGGGGCGACTTCGCCACCGTGGCCGCCGCCGTCGATCTCGACGCCTGCCGCGTCGTGCTCGGCGGCGTCGCCCCCGCGCCGGTGCGGGTTCCGGCGGCCGAGGCGGTGCTGGCCGGCGGAGGGACGTTCGCCGAATGCGCCGAGGCCGCCGCGGCGGCCATCGACCCGCCGTCGGACGGCAGCGGCAGCTCCGGATATCGCCGGGTTCTCACCCGGACCCTGGTCGAACGGGCTTGCGAGGCGGCGATGACGCGATGAGCTGGGTCGGAAGGCCGGCCGCCCGCCTGGAGGACCCACGGCTGCTGAGCGGTCACGGAAGGTTCGTCGACGACCTCCACCTGCCCGGGACGCTGCACGCGCAGTTCGTCCGCAGCACGGTCGCCCACGGCACCGTGACCGGAGTCGACCTGTCCGCGACGCTGGCGACGCCTGGCGTGGTGGCCGCCTTCACCGCCGCCGACCTCGACCTGGGCGACATCACCGCGATCCTCGACCGGCCGCCGTCGGAGTTCGTGCCGACGGCGATGCCGGTGCTGGCCCGCGACCGGGTGCGCTACGTCGGCGAGCCGGTCGCCGTCGTGCTCGCCGGCGACCCCTACGCCGTGGAGGACGGCGTGGAGGCGGCCCGGGTGACCTACGAGGCGGACCGGCCGGTGGTCTCCGCCGAGCAGGCGCTCGCCCCCGGCGCGCCGCTCCTGCACCCCGCCGCCGTGGCCAACACGCTGGTGGACGTGTCGATGTTCGCCACCGAGGGCATCGACGCCGTGTTCGCGGGGGCGCACCGGGTGGTGAGCGTGCGGGTGAACTCCGCCCGGCAGAACGCGCTGCCGCTGGAGACCCGGGGCGCCGTCGCGAGCTGGGACCCGCGCGAGGAACAGCTCGTGATGCACACCTGCACGCAGGTGCCGCACCTGGTCCGCACCCTGCTGGCCGAATGTCTCTGCCTGGACGAGCGCGCCGTACGCGTCATCGCGCCCGACATGGGCGGCGGCTTCGGGCTGAAGTGCGTCGTCGGCCGGGAGGAGCTCGCCGCCGCCGCGGCGGCCCTGCGGCTGCGCCGCCCGGTCAAGTGGATCGAGGACCGGCGCGACGCGCTCACCGCGTCGTTCCTGGCCCGCGAGCAGCACTACGACGTGCGCGCCGCGTTCGACGAGGACGGCAGGATGCTCGCGCTGGACGCCGGCATCGTGTGCGACATGGGCGCCTACTCCTGCTATCCGTTCACGGCCGGGATCGAGCCGCTGATGGCCTCGGCGGAGCTGCCCGGCGTCTACCGGGTGCCCGCCTACCGGGTGCGCGCCCGGGCCGTCGCCACCAACAAGGCGCCGTCGGCGCCGTACCGAGGGGTGAGCAGGCCGCAGATCGTGATGGTCATGGAGCGGCTGATGGAGCGGGCCGCCCGCGAGCTGGACCTGGACCCGGTGGAGGTGCGGCGGCGCAACCTGATCACCGAGTTCCCCTACACCGGGGTCAACGAGGTCACCTACGACCCCGGCTCCTACCTGGAGTCGCTGGACTTCTGCGAGCGGCTGCTGCGCGACGAGGGCTGGTACGAGCGCCGGGAGGCCGCCGCCGCCGAGGGCCGCCATGTCGGCATCGGCTACTCCTGCTTCAACGAGCGCACCGGCTACGGCTCCGCCGCGTTCGCCAAGCGCAAGATGGCGGTGGTGCCCGGCTTCGACCTGGCCGAGGCGCGGATGGACCTGAGCGGCACCGTGACCGTGACCACCGGCACGATGAGCCACGGGCAGAGCCACGAGACCACGATGGCCCAGATCGTCGCCGACCGGCTGCGGCTGGACATCGCCCAGGTCAAGATCCATCAGGGTGACACCGACCGGGTCCCGTACGGGTTCGGGACGTTCGCCAGCCGGTCGGCCACCATCGGCGGCAGCGCCGTCGCCCGGGCGGCGAGCGCGCTGGGCGACCGGCTGCTGCGCCTGGCCGCGTACCTGCTGGACACCACCGGCGACGACGTCGAGCTGCACGAAGGGTCCGTGCGGCGGCGCGACGATCATGGGCGCGCCCTGACCTACCGCGAGCTGGCCGAGGTGGCCTACCTGAAGGCGCACCTGCTGCCGAAGGACGCCGAGCCGGGACTGACCGCGAGCGCGTCGTTCGACGTGCAGGGCGACGGCACGTTCTCCAACGCCGCGCACGGCGTGGTCGTGGAGCTGCACCCCGGCACGGGCCAGGTGGAGATCCTGCGCTACGTCTGCGTGGAGGACTGCGGCGTGGCCATCAACCCGCAGGTCGTCGAGGGCCAGTGCCGCGGGGGCATCGCGCAGGGCATCGCCGGGGCGCTGTTCGAGCGGGTCACCTACGACGCCCAGGGGGAGCCGGAGTGCGCGTCGTTCATCGACTACAAGGTGCCCACCGCCTGCGAGATCCCGGACATCGAGATCCACCACCTGCAGACGCCGTGCGCGTTCACCGAGAGCGGCGCGAAGGGCGCCGGCGAGGGCGGCACCATCGGCGCCCCGGCGGCCGTGCTCAACGCGGTCAACGACGCCCTGCGGTCCACCGGCGTGGAGCTGGACGACACCCCCATCAGGCCCGAGACGGTGCAGCGGGCGATCGGAGCGTGCCCGTGACGGAGAAACTGCTGATCAGCCTGACCGTGAACGGCCGGCGCCACGACGACCTGGTGATCGAATCGCGCTACACGCTGGTGGACGTGCTGCGCCACCACATCGGCCTAACCGGCACGCACGTCGGCTGCGAGCACGGCGTCTGCGGCGCCTGCACGGTCCTGATCGACGGCGCCCCCGTACGCGCATGCCTGATCTTCGCCGCGCAGGCCGAGGGGCGGGACATCCGCACGGTGGAGTCGCTGTCCCACGACGGCGAACTGAACGACCTGCAGCGGGCCTTCTCGGCCTGCCACGGGCTGCAGTGCGGGTTCTGCACGCCCGGATTCCTGATGCTCGCCGAGGGATTCCTCGCCGAACGTCCCGACGCGACACGAGAGGAGATCCGCGAGGTGGTGTCCTCGAACCTGTGCCGGTGCACCGACTACCAGAGCATCGTCGACGCGATCGAACGGTGCGCCCGCGAACGGCACGAGGCCCGGGGAGACGCGCGATGATCCTGGACAACGAGATCACCGTCCCCGCCCCGCCCGACGAGGTCTTCGCGCTGATCAGCGACGTGGAACGGGTCGTGACGTGCCTGCCGGGCGCCGCGCTCGACGGCCGCGACGGCGACGCCTACCAGGGTGGGGTCACCGTCAAGGTCGGCCCCGTCACCGCCGCGTACACCGGCACGGTCCGCTTTCTGGAGGTGGACGCCGGGCGGCGGCTGCTGCGGCTGCAGGGGCGGGGCGCCGACACGCACGGCGGCGGCGACGCCGAGGCCGAGGTCATCCTCACCGTGGCGGAGGCGCCGGCCGGGTCGCTGCTGCGGGTCCGCACCGACCTGCTGATCCGCGGGAAGATCGTGCAGTTCGGCAGGGAGCCATCGCGACCGTGTCCGGCCGGCTCCTGCAGCAGTTCGCCGCGAACCTCGCCACCCTCATCGGCGCCCCGGCCCCCTCGGCCACGCCGGTTCCCGCCCGGCCCGCGACGCGGGAGCTGGACGGTCTGGCGATGCTGCTGCCGCCGGGCGTGATCAAGTACGCGCCGGTCGCCGCCGCCTTCGTGGCGGGGCTGGTGCAGGGCTGGCTGCTCTGCGAGGTCCACTGGCAGGCCAAGCTGATCAAGGAGTTGCGCCGTGGCTGACGGCCACTGAGCACGGCCGGGGGTTACTCGGTGGCCACCCGGACTCCGAGCGCGATCAGGGTGGCGCCGAGGAGCGCCTCCTGGACGCGCCGGACGCGCCGGGAGCGGAGCAGGTGACGAACGCGGTGCACGCTCAGGGCGATCAGGCCCAGCCCGGTCATGCTGAAGGCGACAGCGATCATCGCCAGTCCCAGAGCGACCGGCACGGCCTGGCCAGGCGAGCCGGCCGGCACGAACTGCGGGAGAGCAGCCAGGAAGAACAGCGTGGCCTTCGGATTCGTGAGGTTGGTCAGAAGCCCCTGCAGGAACGGCGTGGCGCGCCGTTCGGGCTCGGTGAGGGCCGGTTCGACGCCTCCGTGCGCGGGGCCGATGCGCCAGGCCGCCCACAGCGAGCGGGCGCCGAGGACGACCAGCACCACCGCACCGGTGAACTTGACGAGCGCGAACAGCGCCTCGCTGCGCAACAACAGCTCCGCCAGACCAAAGGCGACCAGCGTGGCGTGCACGAAAAGCCCCGCCGCACAACCGAGCGCGGTACGCATACCCGCTGACCGGCCGGACTTCATCGTGCTGCGGACGACCACGGCAGTATCGAGACCGGGCGTAATCGTGATCAGCAGGCACAGGCCGATGAATGGCAACAAATGATCGGTCATCACACGATTGTGCCGCAGGACAACGCGATGCCGATGGGTGAACAAGCGCGCCGTATCCTCCGATGAACCCTCATAATCCGGCAAGCCTGCGGGAGACGTCGATGTCAGCGCTTTCACGGACCTGTTCGTCGCCTCCGGTCCGGGAAGCTGTGGGCGGGGAGGCGGCGGTGTGGCTGTGGCCCGGCCGCGCCCTGTACGCGGGGCCGTCCCTGCGGCTGGGCCCGCACTCCGGCGCGGTGGCGTGCGTGGCCGTCGGCGTGGACGCGCCCTTCGCCGTACGACGCGCGCCCGGCGGCGAACTGCGGGCGCGGACCGCCCTCATCCCGCCACGGGTCCGGCACCAGCTCACGGCGGGTGGCGACCGCATGGTCTTCCTCTACCTCGACCCGGGCCCGGCCGAGGACCGGGCGTGCCGGGCCAGGTTCACCGCCGGCGACGGCGACGTGATGACCGGGCACGAAGCCGAGGCCGGCCTTCTGGTCCGGGCGGCGGCCATCTCCGCGCACAGCCCGGACCGGCAGATCGCCGCCTGGGCGGACGAGGCCACCGGCCATGAGCCGCCGTCGTTCACCGACCCCCGGATCGCCGCCGCCATGCGCCGCCTGATCGGCGCGGACGAGCCCTTGCCCGCCGCGCTGCTGGCCGCCGAGCTGGGACTGTCGGAGTCACGCTTCCTGCGGCTGTTCAGGGAACGTACGGGCACCTCGTACCGGAGGTTTCGGCTGTGGGCGCAGATGCACCGGGCCGGTCGTGCGCTGGCCGCGGGCGGGAACCTCACCCGTGCCGCGGCCGACGGCTACTTCGCCAGCCCCTCCCACTTCAGCACCGCGTTCCACGCGATGTTCGGCCTTCCCCCGAGCGCGCTGCTCTCCCGGCGGCTCACGATCCGGTGCCTGGATCCCCTGGTGTGACGGGACGGCTCACCAGGCGATGGCGGCCAGCAGCGCGCCACCGCCCACGGCCTCCACCCAGAAATACAGCCACGAGGGATAGAACGCCGACGGCCGCTCGACCGACCGCGCCACCAGCCGGCCGGCGGCCATGCCCAGCAGGGACCCGGCGACGGTCACGACCACGCCCGTCCGCAGCCCGCCCGCGTCGGCCGCCGCGGCCAGCAGCAGGCCCGCGACGGCCACGCCGAAGCCTCCGTACACGGCACGGACCTCGGTCCGGGCCTCGGCCGAGTCGGCCACGATCCGGAACGGCCTGATCAGCGCGGCAGGCGCGAGGAGGCCGTAAACGCCCATCCCGAGGAAGAACACGGCCGCGGCGGCGATCACGACAGTCGACATGGAAGTGCTCCCCTTTGTCACAGCAGCTTGCCTGGCCAGGACAGCCTGCCGCTCGCGCACCGCACCCGGCTTTCACCGACCCGCCATGTTCCGGACGAGACAGCACTCGACCGCGTGCAGGGCCGCCCACGCGGACGGGCCGGGCCGCAAAATCGTTCGATCGCAGCGGCGATCACGATCTACGATGCGGACGTGTGGGCAACAGATTGAGCCATGTCGCGACGGTGAACGAGCAGATCGCCGCCGACGGCCGGTACACCGCCGAGGACGGCACCCTCGTCACCGTGGGTCTCGCGCTGGCCGCGGCGATAGCCGGCACGGTGAGCCATCCGCCGGACGAGCCGATCGCCGCGCCGGCCGCCGCGGGCCGCCGCACGTCTTTCGAGGTCACCGCGGAAGGCAGCCTGCAGGCCGCGCGGCGGCTGCACCTGGCGGGCGCCGAACGGATCGCCGTGCTGAACTTCGCCTCGGCCCGCAACCCCGGAGGCGGCTACCTCGGCGGGGCCAAGGCGCAGGAGGAGGACCTGTGCCGCGCGAGCCTGCTGTACCCGTGTCTGCTGAACGCCCCCGACTACTACGCCGCGCACCGCGCCTCCTCCGACCTGCTCTACAGCCACCGGGTCATCTGGTCTCCCGACGTGCCGGTGCACCGCGACGACCGTGGCCGGCTGCTGAGCGAGCCGTACCCGGTCTCGTTCCTGACCTCGCCCGCGCCCAACGCCGGGCAACTGCTGCGGCGTGAGCCCGGCGCGGGGCCGCGGATCCGGCGCGCGCTGCACGAGCGTGCCGGACGCGTGCTGGCGGTCGCCGCGCACCACGGCGCGCGGCAGCTCGTGCTCGGGGCGTGGGGGTGCGGGGTGTTCCGCAACGACCCGCATGAGGTCGCCGCGGCCTTCCACGCCCACCTGGCAGAGGGCGGGGTGTTCGAACGGGTGGTGTTCGCGGTGTGGGCCCGGTCGGAGGAGTCGGCCAACCGGGCCGCGTTCGCCGAACGCTTCGGGGCCGGGTGAGCGTGTCGGCGCAAGTTACTCGACCGCGTATAAATTGCGGGGATGACCTTCGATGATCTCATCCCGTCCGCCGGTGAGTCGCCGCTGGTGTCGCGGCCGGTGACCCAGGCCGTGATCCTCGCCGGTGGCAAGGGATCACGCCTGCGCCCTTACACCGACACCCATCCCAAGCCGATGATCGAGATCCCGGGCACCGGCCTGCCCATCATCGGCCACCAGCTGGAATGGCTGGCGGCGGAGGGAGTGACCGATGCCATCATCTCCTGCGGCTACCTGTCCGAGGTCGTGCTCGACTGGCTGGGCGGGGCGAGTCTGCCGCTCAAGGTGACCCCGGTGATCGAGACCGAAGCGCTCGGGCGTGGTGGCGGGCTGAAGTTCGCCGCCGCCTCCCTGCCCCGACCGGATGAGCCCTGGTACGCCACCAACGGCGACATCTGGACCCGCTTCAGCCTGCGCGCCATGGCGGACTTCCACCATGAGCGCGACGCCCATGCCACCCTCGCCCTGGCTCGCCCTCGGCTCCCTTGGGGGACCGTGGACATCGACCGTTTCGGCAATGTCCTGGACTTCGTCGAGGCTCCGCCGTCGCCCTATCCGATCAATGCCGGGGTCTATGTCTTCTCCGCCGAGTTCGCCTCGATGCTCCCGGATGTCGGCGACCATGAGCGAAGCACGTTCCCCTACCTCGCCCGCCAGCGCCGCCTGGCGGGATATGAGTTGCCGCAAGGGGTGTACTGGCGGGCCATCGACACCGCCAAGGATCTGAACGAGGCCGCCAAGGAACTGGCCGCCTTCCGTAAGAAGAACACGGCGTCCTGATCGCGCCGGACGGATGGTCATGACTCAAAAGAGTGCGTGGCGCGTTACTTCATTTTCGCCGTGATGCCGGGGAGTGTGGACCGTACGCCCATCTCTGCAGGGAGGATGACGTTGTCGACATCCGTGGGCCAGGAACCCACTCCCCCGAACGTGCCGTTCCTCGACGTCCTGGATCCGGCTTTCGACTTCGGCGCCCCCGAGGTCTCCGCGGCCCAAGCGGAAAGCTGGTACGCGACCAGCCCCATCGGCCTGCTCGTCCTGCGCTATGAGCAGGCCAATGACCTCCTGCGCGACCGGAGGCTGGACCACAACGGCAAGCGGTACCTGGAGACGAACGGGATCTTCGACGGCCCGATCTACGACTGGTTCGTCCCGATGATCGTCAACCACGAAGGAGAGGACCACCGCCGCCTGCGCCGCCTGACGAGCAAGGCGTTCACCGCGCGCACGGTGGAGAGCCTGCGGCCGTTCATCCGGGAGCAGGCCGAGCAGCTGACCGAGGGCCTGGCGTCGGCCGGGACGTGCGAGTTCGTCGAGGACTTCGGCTCCCGGCTGCCGCTGACGGTCATGTGCCGGTTGCTCGGCGTGCCGCCCGAGGACTACGACGTGTTCGGAGCCTGGACCAGGGACATCGGCCTGGTCTTCAGCCTCGCGACCGGCGGCGACGTCGTCACCAGGGTGGAAGCCGCGGTACGCGGCCTGAACGACTACGCCGACTTCCTCATCGAGGAGAAGTCGGCCAGGCCCACCGACGACCTCAGCTCCGCCCTGGTCGCGGCCTACCAGGCCGACGACGGCCGAGTCACCAGGGACGAGCTGCGCAACCTGCTGGTCACGCTCGTGTTCGGCGCCCAGGACAACACCCGCTACCAGCTCGCGAACGCGATGGTCGTCTTCGCCGAGCACCCCGACCAGTGGACCCTGGTGGGGCAGCGGCCGGAGCTGGCGGCCCAGGCCGTCGAAGAGGTGATGCGCTGGCTTCCCTCGGCGGGCACCATCTACCGGTTCGCCGCGGAGGACTTCGACTACGAGGGACTGCGCATCGCGCGCGAGACGTTCCTCACGATGTGCGTGAGCATCGCCCAGCGCGACCCGCGTGCGCACAAGAACGCCGATCGATTCGACATCACGGCGGTCAGGGACAATCCCCCTCTGCAGTTCGGCGCGGGCCCGCACCACTGCCTGGGCGCGGCTCTGGCCCGCGTCGAGATCGGGGAGGCGCTGCCCATCCTCGCCGCCCGGCTGGGCCCGCCCTCCGTCGCGGGGCCGGTCGCCTGGCAGGGCCCCCTCGGGATCCAGGGCCCGGACACGCTACCGCTGCGCTTCGGCTGATCAGGACCGGCGGCCCGCCCTCCCCCGGGGAGGGCGGGGTTCCGGGCCGCTCACGGTCGGGAGACGCCGTGGTAGTGCGGCAGGTCCAGCGGCGGCACCGGGAAGCCACCTGCCGCCGGCTCTTCGGACAGTTCCTCGAACTCGGCCTCGACCTGGGCCTTCTGGGCCTCCTTGCGCCGCTGGCCGACGGTGTCGAACCGCATCCAGATGGCCAGCCCGCCGATCACGATGATCCCGGTGACCACGAGGGCGATCATCCGGGACTCCTCGTTGAGCATCA
>NZ_JBFAOQ010000036.1:0-64088 GCF_040675285.1 Nonomuraea sp. NPDC049625
ACCCTCCACTGGAGTTCGGGCTGCGCATCACCACGCTGGTGCGCGACACCACCGAACAGGCCTGGGCCGACGCCGAGGCCAAGGTCGAGGAGATGGCGAAAGGCGCCATCAAGCGCGACCCGAACCGGCACGCCGCCGTCGGCCAGCAGCGGCTGCTCGACCTGGCCGCGCGGGGAGAGGTGCTCGACGGCAACCTCTACACCGCCCCCGGCAGGTACGGGGGCGGCGGCGCGGGCACCACCTGGCTGGTCGGCTCGGCCGAGGACGTGGCGAAATCCTTGCGCGACTACCAGGCACTCGGCATCACCCACTTCGTCCTCTCCGACACCCCCTACCTGCCGGAGATCAGACGCCAGGGCGACCAGCTTCTCCCCTTGCTGCGCGGATGAGCGCGACGTTCTCGCCCGCGCATGGCTTTATCGCGCCATGCGCGACGTTTTCGCCCGCGCATGGCGCGATATGCCGACCGATGCCGCGTCTCAGGCCAGACCGCGCCAACCCCTCCGGCTCAACCGCGCCACGCGGCTCCACTAAGGGCCACCGGTGTACTCCAGGACGGGGTCCCGCGCCGGAACCCGTACGGTGCGGAAGTCCGTGGTGCGGCGCAGACGGAAGCCGAGCCGCTCGTACAGGCGGATCGCCCCGACGTTGGCGGCCGACGCGTGCAGGAACGGTGTCTCGCCCCGCCTCCTGATGCCGGCGGCGACGGCGAGCACCAGCCGGGTCGCCAGGCCGCGGCCTCGATGGGCGGGGTCGGTGCAGACGGCGCTGATCTCGGTCCAACCCGGCGGGTGCAGGCGTTCGCCGGCCATCGCCACCAGCACGCCTCCGGACCGTATCCCGAGGTAGACGCCGAGCTCGACGGTACGCGGCAGGAACGGGCCCGGCTTCGTCCGCCCGGCGAGATCCAGCATCTCCGGCGCGTCCCGTGGCCCCAGCCGGACCACGGCGGCGTCGTCCGCACCGGCGACGCGCTCGCCGGTGAGCTGGACTCCCGGCACGTTCGCCACCTCCTCCCAGCCGGCCGGAAGCGCCGATACCGTGCCGGGCAGGGACACCTGCCCGGCGGGTCCCACCAGCGCGGCGACATCGTCCCAGTCGGCCGGGCCGGGTTCGGGCGGCATCGACAGGAACGGCGAGACGTCGAGGGGATAGCGCAACACGCGGCCGCGCCGTTCGGTCAGATGGGCGTGCGCTCCCAGGAGCGAGGCCCGTACCGGGTCGTCCAGGACGGCCGGGGAAGCGGTCATGGCGCGACCGGACTCAGCCGCGCCCGGGCCGCCCGCTGCCGGTCCCGCTCGGCGACCCCCTCGCGGACCAGGGGGATCACATGCCGCCCGAAGTCGATGGCGTCGTCCAGGATGTCGTAGCCACGGGCCGAGAGGATCTCGACGCCCAGATCGTAGTAGTCCAGCAGGGCCTCGGCGACGGTCTCGGGGGTGCCGACGAGCGCCGTCGAGTTGCCCGCGCCTCCCGTGGCCGCAGCGGTCGGCGTCCACAGCGCGCGGTCGTGGCGCTCCCCCTTGGCCGCAACGCCGAGCAGCCGCTGCGAGCCGGCGTTCTGCGGGGGGCCGGACAACCGGCGCCGGTTCGCCCCCACCCGGTGCAGATCGTCCAGGATGCGATGGGCCTTCTCCCATGCCAGTTCCTCGGTCGGCGCGATGATCGGCCGGAACGCCACCTGGAATTTGGGCACGTCACTCCGGCCCGCCCGCGACGCCGCCTGTTTCACCGAGGCGATCTGCTGTGCCGTCTCGGCCAGCGGCTCCCCCCACAGGCAGTAGATGTCGGCCTCCGCCCCGCCTGCCGCGTAGGCGGCCTCCGACGAGCCGCCGAAGGACACTCTGGGGCGCGGCTGCTGCACCGGGAACACGTCAGAGACGAAGTCCTTGAAGGAGTAGTGCTCGCCCTCATGGTCGAACGGCTCCCTCGACGTCCAGCCCTCCTTGACGATCTGGATGTACTCCCTGGTCCTGGAGTAGCGCTCGTCCTTGGTCAGGACGTCGCCCTCCCTGCCCTGCTCCCGGTCGTTGCCGCCCGTGATGAAGTGCACCGTCAGCCGCCCGTCGCTGATCTGGTCGAGGGTGGCGAAGGTTTTGAGCGCGTACGTCGGGTAGGACACGTTCGGCCGGTGCGCCAGAAGAATCTGCAGGTCTTCGACCCTGGTCGCCACGTAGGCGGCCACCTGCGCCGGATCGGGCGAGCCCGAACCGTGGGCGAACAGCACCCGATCCCAGCCGTACTCCTGATGGGCGCGCGCGAGCCGCAGCGCGTACTGCTTGTCGAAAGAGGCGCCGGAGCGCGGCGAGGTCTCCGAGCCGTCGTTGGTCCCGCCGATCCCGAGGAACTCCACAGGCATGAGCCAAGGCCTTTCTGATGTTCGTCAGCGAACATCAGCTCAACACAGCCATCCATAACCCGTCAAGACCTACTTGTTTAGTGGGTTTCTATCGATAGACATCCTGCGGACCCGGCCCGCAGGCCGGACGCGGGCGCCTGCCGGGCGTCGCATCGTCCGCGGGCCTCATCGATGTCGTCTTGGTGCTCCCGCACCCAGTCGAGCAAGCCTCCCATCCACTCCGCCCTGGGGCTCAGGAGTCGGGGTGGGCCAGGAAGCGGCCGAAGCGGCCCTGGTGGTACAGGAGCGGGCGGCCGGCGTGCCGTACGTCGACATGGGCGACCAGGCCGACCACGAGGAAGTGGTCGCCGACCTCGACTCTCTCGTAGGGCCGGCAGATCAGGTGCGCCGAGACATCCTGCAGCAGCGGGGCGCCCAGCGCTCCGGGCCGCCAGCGGGTGGGCGCGGCGAACCAGTCGATGTCCTTGCGGGCGAAGCGGGCCGCCAGCTCGGCCTGGTCACCGGCCAGGATGTTGACCGCGAAATGGTCGGCGTCGCCCAGTTGCGGCCAGGTGGTCGAGGAACGGTCCACATAGAAGGAGACCAGGGGTGGTTCGAGGCTGACGGAGGAGAACGACGTGGCCGTGAGGCCGACAGGGATGCCGTCGTTCTGCGCGGTGATGACCACGACGCCGCTGGCGTGCACGGCGAGCGCCTTCCTGAACCGGTCGGCCGCGATGGCGCGGCCGGGCAGGGTGTCGGTCACGCGGGGATCCCCCTCCGGTGCGGGCGGTGACCGGGATGGCCGGATGTTACGGATGGCACGATCACGAGAGGGTTCCTCACGGGAGAAGGCATGATCACGCGGCCTCGGCGGCTGCCGGGGGCGCGAAGGCGTTCCGATCCCCGACGGCTCTGATCCCCCGACAGCGGACCAGGACCGCCCGGAACGACCGCCCCCTTGTCCGGAAGCGCCGGTGGCCGATCACCATGCGATAGGCAGCCGCCTCTCGTCTCACCTCAAGCCCCGTGCTAGCTTTTCCATGTCTTTCAAGTAGAGAAAGCAGGAATAATGAGCGCCGATCTCGCCGGACTCGCCGCCACCCACCGGCCGTACAAGCCGGAGGAGTGCGCCGAGCTCGCCCGCCGGGCCGCGGAGTTCATCGACATCGGCGAACTGCCGCAGAGCGGGCCCGGCGGGTATGTGCTGCTGTGGTCGGACGAGCACTCCATCGCGTGGCTCAACACATGGTGGGAAGCTCGCGACACCGGCTTCCACGACCACGACGGATCGGCGGTCGGCGTACACGTCCTGGCGGGCAGGGTTTCCAACGAAGGGCTCCCGATCGCAGGCCCGCGGCGGGTCGGATTCTACGGAGCGGGCGAGTCGTTCTCCTTCCCCGGAACCGGCATTCACCGGATGGATCACGAGGCGGGCGCGATCACGATCCACGTCTACTCGCCGCCGTTGCGCGGCATCGGGCACTACGAGGTGGTGGACGGGTTCCTGCGACGCACGCCCGGCTCCCCCGACGAGGCCTCACCGCCGAGCCCGGGGCTACGCGAGGCGCTCGGCGTCGGCTGATCGAGATCACCAGCGGTCAAGTCGTGGCCGACCTTCAGCACCGATGTAGCGACACAGACGGACCCCCATGGGGCCAAGGCATTCGACACCATCGCCTTCTACCGCCTGCCACCTTCGCCAATCCTCCGACGCCGCCCATCGCGGCGCTCCGTCCCCCGCGACCACCGACGCCACCCCAGCGCCCTCGTCTGCCTCGATCACCGCCAGGATGTACGGGCGCTGCCCAAGCGAGGGTGACGGTCTCGATGAAGTCGCAGGCCAGCAGCACCTCAGCTTGCGAGCGCAGGAAGTCAGGTCAGGTGCTGGACGCCCGCTCAGGTGCCGGATCAGTGCCTTCCTGCTTGAGGATCTCCCACACGGTGGAGGGCGCGACCTTGATGCCGAGCACGGTCAGCTCACCATGCACCCGCCGATATCTCCAAGACGGGTTCCCCGGACCAGGCGCAGGATGAGCGCACGGACAGAGCGGACCGTGGGCGGGCGCCCCGGCCGCTTCGGGCGGCAGGTACGGGCATGACGCCGTCTCCTCAGATCGCGGTATCAGCGCAAAACGGTGTCCGGGCGAACGAGGAGCCGCAGCCGGCGCAGGACCTTGCGCGGCAGTGATATCAGCAGGGCGGCGAGGAGGGCACGGTCCTCGGGGCCGAATCTCACCCTGGCGTCGGCGCCGAGCTGCCGTTCGAGAACGGTGATCTGGTGGCGAAGAGCGAGGATCTCGACGTCCTTGTCCCGCGCGCCGTCAGGTGGGCCCTTGCAGGCCATCTTGTGACCTGCCCGGAGAAGCGCTCTCTAGCGGGTCTGCGCGAGCAGGATAGTCAAGGTGTCGGCGACCCGCAGCCTGTCCTCCCCCGGCAGGTCCGCGGCCAGCGCCTCCAGCCTGCTGACGATCTCCCCGTGCACCCGCACGGCGAGATCCTCGCCCTCGGGCGTCAACTCGACCCGGCACGCGCGCCGGTCGGCGTCGTCGCGCACGCGGCGGACCAGGCCGCGCCGCTCCGCCCGGTCCACCAGCCCGGTGAGGCTCGGCTTCTCCAGGTGCAGGAGCCTGCTGAGGTCCGTCATCCCGACCCCGTCGCCGCTCGTCAGCACGCATAGCAGTTGCGCCTGCTGCGGGGTGACGTCCCGCTCGCGGCTGACGTCGGCGAAGACGTGCTGCACCAGGTGCGACATCCGCACCAACGCCGCGGCGAAGCCCAGCCCGGCCCGCGCCCCGGCGTCCGTCGCGCTCTCCATCCGCACCTCCTGCCGCCGAGTGTAGTTGCGAACAGTTCGTACTCCAAACTATGTTGTTAGGACTACGAACTGTTCGTAGTACTAATTATCTCTGGAGGTGAGACCATGCCGACATCCCCCCGGCAGATCGTGACGGCGCTCGTCACGACGGTCTTCGGCTACTCCCTGATGCAGACGGTCGTGGTTCCCGCACTCGGCCTGCTCACCCGCGAACTGCGCACCACACCGACCTGGTCGGCCTGGATCCTCAGCGCGTTCCTGCTGTCCAGCGCGGTGCTCACCCCGCTGCTCGGACGGCTCGGCGACCTGTACGGCAAGCGCCGCGTGATGGTCGGCGTGCTCGCCGCGTACGCCGTCGGCATGGCCGGCGCCGCGCTCGCCCAGGACATCGCCCAGCTCATCGCAGCCCGCGTCGTGCAGGGTGCGGCGCTGGCGGTGGTGCCGCTGTCGATGGCGATCCTGCGCGAGGCGCTGCCCAGACAACGACTGGCGTCCGCGATGGGCCTGGTCTCCGGCATCGTCGGCGCGGGAGCCGGAGCCGGGCTGGTGGTCGGCGGACTCCTCGCCGACCGGCTGTCGTGGCGCTACCTGTTCGTCCTCGGCGCGCTGCTGGCGCTGATCAGCCTGGGTATGGTCGCGCGATGGGTACCTCGCGGTGAGCACGCCGCCTCCGGCGGGCTCGACGTGCCGGGTTCGCTGCTGCTCGGCCTCAGCCTGGTCGCAGTGCTGCTCGCCCTCACCCAGGGCCCTTCGTGGGGGTGGTCCTCGGCGCCGGTGCTCGGCCTGTTCGCGCTCGGGGCGCTGCTCGCGGCCGCCCTGCTGGTCCTGGAGCGGCGCAGGAGTGACGCACTCATCGACGTCGCAGAGCTGACCGACCGGCCGATGCTGGCCACGCACCTGGCCGCGCTACTGTTCGGCGCGGGGTCGTACTTCTTCTACGTGGCGATCCCGCTGTTCGCCCAGCAGCAGCCCGGCCCGGACGGGGCCGGCTTCGGCGCCTCGGTCACGGTCGCCGGCCTGCTGATGCTGCCCGGCATGCTGGCCATCATCCCGGCAGGCATGGCGGTCGGCCGGATCTCGGAGGCGTTCAGCTCCCGCTGGCCGCTGGCGATCGGGTTCCTGGCGATGGCCGCGGGATCGGCGCTGATCGCCTTGGCGCACGGCGCGTACTGGCATCACCTGGTGTTCTACGGGATGGTCGGCGCGGGGTCCGGGCTCGTCATGGGGGCGCTGCCCAAGCTGATCGCCGACATCGTGCCACCGGCCAGGACCGGCACCGCGAACGGGCTCAACAACATCGCCCGCACCGTCGGCGGCGTCGTCGGCAGCCAGCTCGCCGCCGCCGTGATCGCCTCCGGCAGCGGCGGGCGGGCCGTGGCTGTGCCCGACTCGGCCTTCACCATCCTGTTCTGGCTGGCGGGAGGCGTGGCGGTCCTCGGGGTCGCGGTCTCACCGTACGCCGTGCGCGTCCTGCGGACGGTGCCGGCATGAGCATCTTCAGCGAACGCGAGCTGGCCTACCTGCGTGGCGAGCGGCTGCTGGGGCGCCTGGCCACCGTCGGCGCCAACGGCATGCCGCACGTCGTACCCGTCGGCTGGTCCCTCGACGAGACCGGCACGCTCATCGAGATCGGCGGGCGCAATCTCGCCCGCTCCAGGAAGTTCCGCGACGTCGCGCGCAACGGCCGCGCCGCACTGGTCATCGACGACGTGCTGCCGCCGTGGCGGCCGCGCGGTGTGGAGATCCGCGGAAACGCCGAGGCGATCGACGGCGACCGGCCGCTGATCCTTCTGCGCCCGGCACGGATCGTCAGCTGGGGCCTGCACAGCGGCGTCACCATCGAGGACACCTACCGCGTCCGCGCCGCAGGACAACCCGTCGACACCTGACTCATGGCCACGATCCGTGCCCATCGCCGAGGACCGGCGATCACTGCCCGCTACCGGCACAGCGTTCCGTCGCCGGCTACCGCGCCTGCCTCCGGTGAGTGAATTCGAACGGAATCCGGCGCGAGTCGCGTTCGGCAGAGGGAGAGCGGCGGCTCGCCGATCAGCGGAACCTCGGCAACGCCGGATCCCGTTCCAGTGGACCCCCGAGTCAGCCGAGCTTGAGCAGCACTTCGGTGAGCTCTGCCGACGTGGTGATCATGCAGTCGTGTCCCGTCTGCAGCTCCCATACCTGTGCCGGGCTGCCGTTGGGCTGTATCGCTGGGACGGGCCGCCGCTCGATGCCCTCCGGTACGCCGGCGACGCAGTGAATGTGGGTCCGCGGAATCGGGCGCACAGCTGGGTTGTCCAACCTTCTGGGTGATTACGTACGCGCCCGCCGGGAGCTCGTCACTCCTGAACAGGCCGGCATCCCCTCCGTTAGCGTACGGCGCGTACCGGGCCTGCGCCGGGAGGAGGTCGCGATGCTCGCCGGCATCAGCGCCGACTACTACCTGCGCCTGGAGCAGGGCGGCGACCGCAACCCCTCCGCGCAGGTCCTCGAGTCCCTCGCCCGAGTGCTGCAACTCGACGACGACGCGACGGCCTACCTGCTACGCCTCGGGCGGGAAAACCCCGGCGGCGGCGACGGCGGCCCCGGAAGGAGACTGTCCCTCCGGCGTCGCCAAGCTCGTCGTCGCGCTTCCGCTCCCCGCGTACGTGGAGGGCCGCTACTTCGACGTCCTCGCCGCCAACGCGCTGGCGACCGCTCTGTCGCCGCGACTCGTGGCGGAGGGCAACCGCCTGCAGGACGTGTTCCTCGACCCCGCCGAGCAGGCCCTCTACCCGGACTGGGAGCACGCCGCGCAGGGCACGGTCGCCGGCTTCCGCGAGTCCGTCGGCACCGACACCGATGACCCCCGATTCATCGAACTCGTCGGCGAGCTCTCCCTCGCCAGCCCTCACTTCAGCAGGCTCTGGGCCCGCCACGACGTGAACACGTGCGAAGCACCCCCAAGCACATCGACCACCCCCAGGTCGGTGGCCTGTGGCTGAACCGGGAGAGACTGGGCGTCAGCGGCACGACAGGCCAGACGCTCGTCGTCCACCCCGACCACGGCACCGACAGCGCCGACAAGCTGGCGCTCCTCGCATCCGTCATGCGGACATGACCCCGCCAGTGCTCGGCCACCCGGCCGGGTGGCCGAACCCGATGAGATCTCCGAGGCGCTCCGCATCCTCGCCTAGCCGCCGTCGATGACGGCGGCGCGGTAGGCGCCGCCGGCCGTGAGGAGCCATGACAGGGCCAGTGTCATGCGGTGGCGAGAGCCCGGACCGGGCGGGCACTCGACTGTCGCTCAGTGGGTCATGCCGCGGGCCGCAGGTGCTGCCGCGCCCATTCCTCGAAGCTGGTCAGCCGGAGGCCGAGGTCCCTGGCGTACTGGGGCCGGGCCGGCTGGCCGGCAACGTTCAGCCACTCGTGCGAGCTGCCCATCGCCGGCATGCCGGCGGCGAGTGCCTGCTCCTCGGTCATGTCCGGCGCGACCAGGGGCGTGCCCATCGCGCGGGAGAGGATTCCGGCGATCTCCGTCATCGGCAGATAGTCGCTCGCCAGTTCCAGTTCGACCCCGTCGAAGCGCTCCGGCGTGGCGATGGCCGCGGCGGCCGCCCTGCCGATGTCGTCGGTAGCGACGAGGGACAGGCGGGTCTGCGGCTTTATCACGCTCACCAGGCCGCCCGCGACGCCGCGCGGGAACAGGAACGCCATGGACGGCAGGAAGTTGTCCATGAAGAAGGCCGGCTTGAGGATCGTCCAGTGGGGAAAGCCGGCCGTACGGACGCGCTCCTCGATCGCGGCCTTGGCGTTCAGCGGGGCCGCCACCACCTCCCGGCCGGGGGCGTCGGTGTGGCGGCCGGCGCCGCTGGTGGACGTGTGCACGAACTGCGGCACTCCCGCGGCCTTCGCGCCTTCGATGAGGTTGACGGCCTGGGCCACCTCATCGTCGAAGTCGAAGCCGCCGGTGGTCAGAGGGGCCATCTGCACGGAGAAGACGGCGCGGGCGTCCTTGGCGGCCCGGATCACCGATTCGCGGTCGTGGAGGTCGCCGGTGACGAGTTCGGCGCCGAGTGCTTCGACGGCTCTGGCCCGGTCGGTGACCGGGTCGCGGACCAGGGCGCGGACGGGGATGCCGGCCGCGCGCAGGGCGCGGGCGGTGGCGCCGCCCTGTCTGCCGGTGGCGCCGATGACCAGGACGGGCGCGGATGGTGCGGGCATGATGCTCCCTAGGGCAATAAACGGCGTGGCCCGCCGATTTCTGTGCGATACGATACGGCGGGCCCCGCCACTTAGCAACACTGGAGATGACGCCATGCCCGACCGCCGGCGCGCGGACGCCCGGCGCAACTACGCCCGCATCCTCGCCGTGGCCGAGGAGGAGGTCGCCACGCACGGCGCCGGAGCCTCCCTGGAGCAGATCGCCCGCGTGGCGGGGGTGGGCTCGGCCACCGTGCGCCGCCACTTCCCCACCCGCCGCGCACTGCTGGAGGCGGTCTCCCACCAGCGGATCGAGTCCCTGTGCGCCCGCGCGAACGCGCTGGCGGGCGAGGGCGACAGCCGTGCGGCGCTCCTGAGCTGGCTCGGTGACGTCGTCGCCTACTGCGTCGCGGCGCGAGGGCTGGCGGCGGCGCTGTCCTACGAGGGGGCCGAGCCCGGCTCGGTGCATGAGAACACCTGCTCGGCGATGATGGAGAAGGCGGGCGATCAGCTGCTGCGCCGTGCCGTGCGGGACGGCGTGGTGGCGGAAGGCGTCACCGTCGCCGACCTGATCGCGCTGATCGTCGGGATCGTCCTCGCGACTGAGCACCATCCCGATCCCGCCGCCCGGGCGGAGCGGCTGTTCCGGCTCGCGGTGGCGGGCCTGAGCCCGCAGGTCAGCGCAGCTCGGCGTGCATGACCGGCGCCACCTCGGCGAAGAAGCGCTCCAGGTGGCCCCGCGTGGTGGCGGCGTCGGTGAAGAAGCCCTCGAAGCCGACGGCGCGCAGGCCAGCACCGAAACCACCACGGTGCGCGCGCAGCTTGAGGCTGCCGAGCGACGCAACACCGACCTCACCCAGCAGGTGGTCCAGGCCCGCCGCGCGGAAAGCGAGGCCCGCAACCTCGTGGCGGTCCGCAACAGCCGGATCGAGGCCGCCGAACGCGAACGGGACAACGCGCGCGCCGAGCATCGCTCAGCCGAACAGCGCGCCGAACAACTGCAGACGAACCTGCACCTGCTCCTGCAGAGGCTCCCCTCCCCCGCGGCCGAACCCGTCCCCCCGTCCCCCGCCGAACCCGACCCGGCCGGACGATGACCGACGGCGCAAACACACCACCGGGCCGCGGGTGCCATCCCGACCATTCCAACGCCGAGCACGGACAACGGCATCACGCGCGTGGCCTGCCGGACGCCCGGCTGCGGAAGGAATTCACCTGGGCAGGCAGGCGGCTCGTCGCGTCCCTCACCGACGTGAGCGCAGTGTGACGACAGGGACGGCGCGCCGTGATGCTCTGTGTCCGGAGCGGCGATAGCCGGCCCGGCTACTCCGCACACGCCGCTGTCCAAGGCCCGCCGGCCGCCACGCTGTCGGCCAGTGCCTCAGGCCCTCCACCCGTGTCCCTGCGACCAGCCTCAAAGTAGCTGTGCGTAGTTGTGGTTATCCACGGGCTGCCGCACGATCACGGCGAGATGGAGGAGGCCACCTACTGGACGGCGAAGCAACAAAGGCAAGGGGAATATCCACTCCCTGCCACTACCAACCTATAGCGCATGGGGGGACTTGCCACAAGGCCCCAGTCGTACCGCACAATCGCCCTTCGACACCGGAACGCACGGAGATCGGGGACTGCGGAATGCGCGTTGTGTTGGTGACCTACGGGTCGCGCGGGGACGTCGAGCCGATGACGGGGCTGGCGGTGCGACTACGGGAGCTGGGCGCCGAGGTGCGGGTGTGCGCGCCGCCGGACTTCGCGGAACTGCTGGACGATGTCGACGTGCCGCTGACTCCCCTCGCCTGGCCGATCCGCGCGCTGGCAACGGGGGCGATCCCCGGAAAGGCGAAGGCGGGCCTGTCCGACATCTCCGCCGAGCTGACCGCCATGGCCTATGAGACGGTCGCCGGGGTGGCCGAGGGCTGCGCCGCGGTGGTGGCCACCGGCTCGTTCCCGGCCCTGGCCGGTACGCGCACGGCGGCCGAGAAGCTGGGCGTGCCCTATGTGTTCGCGTCCTTCTCCCCGTGCTACCTGCCGTCGGCGCATCACCCCCCGCTCCGCCGGCCGGGCCAGGTGATCCCCCCTGAGGTGACCGACAACCGAGAGCTGTGGGACCTGCACGCCGAGAACATGGAAGCCCTGTTCGGCGACACGATCAACACCCACCGGGCCTCGATCGGCCTGCCGCCGGTGAGCGGCGTCCGCGACCACGTCTTCACCGGCCACCCGTTCCTGGCGGCCGACCCGGTCCTGGGCCCGTGGCAGGAGACGCCGGAGCTCGACGTGACGCAGACCGGCGCGTGGATCCGGCCGGACGGGCGCCCGATCCCGGCCGGTCTGGAGGCGTTCCTGGCCGCCGGTCCAGAGCCGGTGTACGTGGGCTTCGGCAGCATGCTGGTGCGGGGCGCGAACGCACAGGAGGTCTCCCGGTCCGTCATCGAAGCGGTCCGGACGCAGGGTCGCCGCGTCCTGCTCGGGAGCGGCTGGGCTGACCTGGCCCTGATCGACGACCGGGACGACTGCTTCGTCGTCGGCGAGGTCAACCAGCAGGCGCTGTTCCGCCGGGTGGCCGCGGTCGTGCACCACGGCGGCGCGGGCACCACGACGACGGCGGCGCGTGCCGGGGCGCCGCAGGTGATCGTGCCTCAGGTCGCGGATCAGCCGTACTGGGCGGGCCGGGTAACCGAGCTGGGCATCGGCACGGAACACGACGGTCCGACACCGACCGCCGAGTCCCTGTCGGCCGCGCTCCAGATCGCCCTGGCCCCCGAGACCGGTGCCCGCGCGGCCGCCGTGGCCGAGACGGTCCGCACCGACGGGGCGGAGCAGGCCGCGAAACTTCTGCTCGACATGATCGGCCGGAGCGGGTCCGCAGGCTGATCCCCGGAGGTCACACAGGTAGGCACCCCGCCGGTTTGCGCGTGCCCGCGGCCGCGTCGGGCACGACGAGCATCGGAACGGAAAGTCCCGTCAGCGGAGCTCAGTTGAGCGGCTTGCCGCGACTTTTCCGTTCGGATGCGGCCTCGCAAGAGCGTTTTCGCAGGTCACGACTTGCGGCAGGGCGATGGGGCCGTAATGTGCGACGGCGGGGACTGCGCAGCCGGCCGGGGTCGGCTTCGGCGGCGATGCGGGCAGCATAGGCACGGTACGTTTTGCGCTCGGCCGGTCCGGCGCCGTCAGCAAAGGCGGCGCACTGCTCCAGCGCGACCTGGTGGAGCGCGAGCAGAGCCGCGAGGTTGCCCACGCGTCCGAGCCGTTCGACGCCCGCCACCACTGGTCAGGATCTTCGCGATCGACCGTGGAAGGAACCGCGATCATGAAGCTGACGACCGTGACTCAGGTGACCATCGATGGAGTGGTGCAGGGAAACGGCGGTGCGTCGGATGAGGATCGCAGGAACGGATTCGAGCGCGGCGGATGGGCCCTGGGGGCGGGTGACGATGAGACCAGGACGTTCATCACGCAGGCCTACCGGCGCACCGAGGCGTTCCTGTTCGGCCGGCGCACCTACGAGTTGTTCGCCGGCTCCTGGGGATCGATCGGCCGGATGCGCGCACATCCCGTCGGCGTGGCCTTGAACGAGGCCCCCAAGTACGTTGCCTCGACCACGCTCACCGCGCCACGTTGGGAGGACACGACCGTTCTCCGCGGTGACCTCGCGGCGGCCATCAGTGAGCTGAAGGCCAAGCCCGGGGGTGAGCTGCAGGTGCACGGCAGTGGCACCCTGACCCGGTGGCTGCTGGAGAACGATCTGGTCGACGAGATGACTCTGATCGTGGTCTCGGCCAGGGCACGCGATTGTTCCCGGAGACCGGCCCGGATCTTGCGCTCGGCCTGGTCGAGTCGCGGGTCGACTCCAAGGGCGTGACGACCCAGGTCTACCGGCCGGCCGGGCGCCCGCGGTATGCAAGGGTCTGAAGTCCCTGACCACCGAACCACGCTGTCTTGACACCACAGGAGATGATCCTCAGATGCGGTACCTGGTTTCCGTGATCGATGACAAGAGCAATCCCGGCAGCACGGACAGGCTGCCTGCCATCAGCGCGTTCAACGAACGACTGATCGCCGAGGGCTACTGGGTTTTCGCGGGCGGACTCGCGGACACCGACGCGGCCACGGTCATCGACAACCGGGGCGAGCAGGCGGTGTTCAGCGACGGGCCTTTCGTGGAGTCGAAGGAGTACCTCGCCGGCGTCTGGGTGTGGGAGGCCCCTGATCTGGATGTGGCGCTCAAGCTCGCCGCCGAGGCGTCGAAGGTCTGCGATCGGAAGATCGAGGTGCGGCCGTTCCAGTGAGCGACGTCGAGGGGGCGATCATCCGGGCCCACCACGACGAGTGGGCGCGGGTGGTGGCACCCTGACCAGGCGCTTCGGTCGCCGAGGGGGCAGCGGGCGAGGCGTTCACGACCGCCGTCGAGCGGTGGCCGGCCGACGGCCTGCTCCCAACCCGGGCGCGGCTGACCACCACCGCCAGCCACAAGGCCATCGACCGGGTCCAGCGCGACGACAAGCACACGGAGGCTCAGATGTCCTACGACGACGCCCCGCCCGAGCCTGTCGGCGCCATCGACGACGACCGGCTCCGGCTGATCTTCACCTGTGACGATCTCCGAGCCGTTCCAGGCAAAGATGATCGGGATGTTGCGGGGTGTGCCGTCCTTGGCGACATGGGCCAGGCGGGTCACGTCGCGGGCCAGCAGTTCCCGGCTGAGCGGCCGGTTCAGAACCTCGGTTACCTCGTTCGGCTCCACGGTCGTTTCTCCTAGGATCCTTTTCTTGATCCGCCCCGGCTTTTCTCCGGGCTTGCGGGATCGAGGGTGATTGCTGAGCGCGGGAAAGGACATGCGTCTGGTGTGCGCGAGCCGGATCGCCCTGGTCGGCCGCGACGGACCGTCAGCCGAGTTGCTGGGCCAGGCCGACGATGATGCCCTCGGGGCCGCGGACGTAGCAGAGCCGGTAGCTGCCCTCGTACTGCTCCAGCGTGCCGACCAGTTCGGCGCCGTGGGGGCGCAGGCGGGCAATGACGTCCTCAATGTCGTCGACGACGAACATGACGCGGCGAATGCCCAGCGTGTTCGCCGGCGCGTCCTTCGGCTCGGCGCTTATCGCCTTCGGCGTGTGGAACATCGCCAGCTCGATCCCGCCGACGCCGCCCGGGATCCGCAGCATCGCGATCTCCTGCCGAACCCCGTTGAGCCCGATGACACGCTCCGCCTGCTCCGCCCAACGTCCCTCGATCGGCGCCCTGCCCTCCAACTCCATGCCGAGTTCGACGAAGAACGCGATGGCGGCGTCAAGGTCGTCGACAACGATGAGGACGTTGTCCATCCGCTGGATTGTCATGCTCGGTCTCCTTCATCACGCGGCCGGTTCGTGGCCGCTGGTGTTCCTGGGACGGAGCCGGCATCGCATTCTCGACATCCTCCACGGCTCGTGCCCTGACTTTTTTCAGCGATCGTGCCGCTGCTCGTAGGCGCGCCCCGCCCCAACACACCCACTGCAGGTCAGAGCCAGGTCCGTTGGATGTTCGGCCAAGACCATGGGGATCCCATCCCCTTCGGCGTGTGCTACTTCGCCGGCACGATCCGGCCGTGGCCGTCCGGAGTCCGCATCATCGCCACGTCGACCCGGTGGTCGTCGAGACGCGCCGCCCAACGCCCCTCGTCGACGACGATGCCGACGTTGTCCATCCCCTCTGCGCTGCATGCTTCCGGGACGCCCGCAGCCTGCGGGTGGCTCGCGGCGTCGTATTCGTGCTCGACCTGTGGTCGGCGGAGGCGAACCTGCGGCCGTTCTACGAGCCCGGCGGACCGCCCGAGGCCGGGCCGCAACCAGCGAGATCCCGCTGGACAAGCTGCTGACCAGGCAACGGTTCCTCGCCCTCGTCGGCCGGATCGCGGCCGAACTGCTCGGCATCTCCGTGGTGCTCGCCCGCGCGGCCGACCTCGCGGAGCGCGGCAACCCGACCGCGCTCGACCTGGCCGACATCGCCTGCGCCGCCGCCGGACAACGGCTGGACGGACTCTGGTCACAGCTCGCCGCCGACACCGGACGCCCGGGAGCCGACCCGGCGGCGCTCGGCGACACCTAGACGAGTAAGTCCTAAGTCCCTGCAGAGCGGAGTGTGGACATAGCGAAGGGTGTTGACGATCGGTTTGTGAAGACAGACCTCAACACCCTTCTCACCGCACTGTACGTCAGGATCGACGACTGGCTCGGGCGCCGACCACGCATGGGACGCAAGCCGAAACTGACCGATGCCGAACTGCTCACCCTGGCGGTGGCACAGGTCCTGCTCGGCGTGCGTTCCGAGGCGCGCTGGCTGCGCTACGTCCCCGAACACCTGCCCGGCGCCTTCCCTTACCTGCCCGGCCAATCCGGCTACAACAAACGCCTGCACAAGGCCCTACCCCTGCTCAAACAAGCGATCCGGGCACTGGCCACCGACACCGACCTCTGGCACGACAGCGTCTGGGTGAGCGACTCCACCCCCATCGAGTGCGGCCGCTCCCGCCCCACTGCCCAGCGATCAGATCTGGCCGGCTGGGCCGGCTACGGCTACTGCCGCTCCCACTCCCGCTACTTCTGGGGCCTGCGCCTGCACCTCATCTGCACGCCGGCCGGGTTGCCCATCACCTGGGCCCTGGCCAGCCCGAACATCGACGAACGCCAGGTCCTGATGGCCATCTGCGACCACGACCCCACCTTGCTGGCCGACCGTCCCGGCCTGCTGATCATCGCCGACAAAGGATACGTCTCCGCCGAACTGGACGCCTACCTCGCCGAACGCGGCGTGCGACTGCTTCGCCCGTCCTACCGCAACCGCACACCCCGACCCGGCGAGCACTTACTCAAGCCGATCCGCCAGCTCATCGAATCGGTCAACGACACCCTCAAGGGCCAACTCGACCTCGAACTGCACGGTGCACGTACCGTCACCGGGGTCGGGGCCCGCATCGCCCAGCGCATCCTGGCCCTGACCGCTGCCATCTGGCACAACCGCCGCACCGGCCAGCCCATCACCCGGTCACTGATCGCCTACGACCACTAACCCGACTTAGGACTTACTCGTCTAGCTGCGCAGCACCGACCTCGACTTCCTCATCACCGGCTCCGGCACCGCCGGCCTCTACAGCGTCTGGAGCCGATCATGAACACCACTGCCGAGCCGACGCCCGGAGGGCCGGCGAGATGAGCGACACAGCCGACACCCGGCCACGCGGAGCCGCCGAAGAACTGGTCGCCGCCATCTGGTGCGACGTGTTCGACCTGGAGCGGATCAGGCGGCACGACGACACGTCATCGCAGGGAGTCGGCCCCGCTATCGGGGCTGTGGTCCGGACTGCGGTCGGTGCGGTGGGTCGTCAGGCGGTCGGCGTTCGGCCAGCGTACGCCGTGAGCCCAGCCCGCCCGCTCGAACCAGCGGATCAGCCGCGCACTGGGGTCGAACTGGCCCCTGAGCACACCGTGCCGGGCACACGTCGGCTCCACATGATGCCAGTTGTGCCAGCCTTCGCCGAGCGTCAGCATCGCCACCCACCACACGTTCGACGAACGATCCCTGGTACGGAACGGACGGTCGCCGAAGGTGTGCGCGATCGAGTTCACCGACCAGGTGACGTGATGCACCACGGCATAGCGAACCAAACCACCCCACAGGAACGCGCTCCACACGCCCGACCACGACATCGACCACAGCCCGCCCGCGGCGGCCGGGAGCGCGAACGACAGGACGACCACCGCCGGGTAGGCGGCGTCGAAACGCCGCACATCCGGGTCGGCCAGCAGGTCCGGCACCCAATGCCGCCGGCTGGAGCGCTGACGGGCCGTGTAGAACCAGCCGATGTGAGCGTGCAGCATGCCACGCAGCAGGGCCAGGCCGCTGTCGCCGTAGCGCCACGGCGAGTGCGGGTCACCTTCACGGTCGGCGTACTTGTGATGACGGCGGTGCTCGGCGGCCCACAGCGTGACAGGACCCTCGACGGCCATGCCACCGGCCAGCATGAGCGCGATCCGCAGCCCCCGGTTGGCCTTGAACGCGCGGTGCGTGAAGAGACGGTGATAGCCGATGGCGATCCCGAAGATGCTCACCAGATACATCACCACCGCGATGACCAGATCGCGAAGGCCGATACCCCACCCCCAGGCGGCCGGCACCGCGAGAGCCAGCAGCAACACGGGCAGCACGACCAGGACGACCAGATACGCGGTGCGGCGGCCGGTGGTGACCGTCACCGTCTCCGCCGTACCCGGCTGCGGCATGGGTGACGACACGTTTCCTCCCATGAGCGGTACAGGACGATCAGGCTCCTAATTGAACGGCCAGGCCCATGGACTGCGGCAATGTCCTGACAGTAACGGAGCGATTACCCTGGGGAAGCAAAACACTGCACTCGGTCGTCATGAAGAAAAGGCGCGACGCATCCCTAGATTGTGATTGCACAACGTGATCATCATTGTGCGCTCCGACATCAGGCGGAAGGTCCACGGAATGGGTGCTGTCGATCAGGCGACCACGGGCGGCCATCTCGAGAGATACGACGAGGCGCTGGCCCGGGACCCGATGTCCGCGTTCAGTCTGGTCCGGGAGTGGATGCGTACCGACTGGCGGAGCCTGTTCGCCGAGCTGCGCGAGCGCCGCCCCATCTTCGCCACCCCCGCCTTCACGGTCGTCACCCGCTTCGCCGACGTCACCGAAGTGCTCTCCCACGAGCAGGTCTTCTCGGTACGCGCCTTCGGCCCCCGCCTCGACGCCGCACTGGGCTCCCCGTTCATGCTGGGCAGGGACGCCACCCCGATGAACTGGCGCGAAAAAGGCCTGATGCAGCTCATACTCGACCCGCGCGACGCGGCCGACGTCCGCGAGCTGACCGGCCGCCTCGCCGACGAACTGCTCGACGCCGCCCCGCCCGACGGACACCTCGAAACGGTCAACGGGCTGTTCCGCCCCGTCGCCCTCGGCGTGTGCGCACGATACTTCGGCATACCCGGCCCCGGCCCGCAGACCCTGGGCCGATGGACCCGCGCCATCGTCGCCGACGGCTTCGCCAACTTCCACGGAGACCCGCAGATCCAGGCCGCCTCCGTCACAGCGGGCACCGAACTGGTCGCATACCTGCGAAACCGCCTCGCCGACCACCGGGCCACCCTGCGAGCCGGACGCGACCTCCCCGACGACATCTTCACCCGCCTCGCCCGCTCCTCCCTGCCCGCCGGCGCCTCCGTGACCGACGACCGCATCGTGATCAACATGGCCGGACTGCCACTGGGCTTCGTGGAAAGCGCGCCAGGAGCCATGGTCGAGGCGGTCGAGCAACTCCTGCTACGCCCGCACATACTCGCCCAGGCCACGGCCGTCGCCGCAGACCCCGAACAGTTCGACCCGTACGTCTGGGAGGCACTGCGGTTCAGCCCGTTCTTCAAACTCCTTCCCCGGCTGTGCGAACGCGACCACGTCCTGGCCGCCGGCACCCCGCGCAGCACGCTGATCCCCGCAGGCACCTTCGTGCTCGCGGCACCGGCCTCCGCCATGTTCGACGCGGCCGTGGTGCCGGAACCCGACGAATTCCGCCTCGACCGCCCCCGCCACCATCACCTGTTCTTCGGCTCCGGCCATCACGCCTGCCTCGGCGTGCACGTCGCCGACGTAGTGATCGCCGAGACCGTACGCCGCCTGCTCCTGCGCCCCGGCGTGCGCCCGCTCCCGCCACCCGCGGGCCACGTCGAACGGACACTCGGGATCTTCCCCGACACCTTCACCCTCGCGCTCGGCACCGAAGAGCCCGGCACCGAAGAGCTCGGCACCGACAGGCGGGAAGGCTGACGATGGCGGCAAGCCGATCACGCGCACGCACCATCGCCACGGATGGCCTCGCCAACCGGCTCAGATTCCTGGCCCTGACCAACGGCCGGCCAATCTGGGACCTCCTCCAGAGCAGCCGGCCGATCCGGCGCCGGATCAACGCCTCACTGATCGACCACGCCATCCGCGAGATGCCACCACGCCCCGAGCCGCTGAGCACCATGGCCGACTACACCTCGTGGACCTCCCTGACCGACCGCACCTACAGCGGCAGACACCTGCCCCCGGTCCCCGCCACCGAAGAGAACCGTCCCACGCCCGAAAGCGCCGGCAACCTGTTCACCCGCGGCGAATCCATGATCCCCTGCCCGCGCTCCACCGTGCTCTTCGCGTACTTCGCCCAATGGTTCACCGACGGATTCCTGCGCGGCGACACCAACACCCCGCGCGACCCACGCAAGAACAGCTCCAACCACCACATCGACCTGAACCAGGTGTACGGCCTCAACGACGCCGCGACGGCCGCACTACGCACATTCGACGGCGGACTGCTCAAGAGCCAGCTCCTCAACGGCGGCGAGTTCCCGCCCTACCTGTGCGAGAACGGCAAGATCAAGCCGGAGTTCACCCCGCTCAGCGTCATCCGCTTCGACCAGCTCACCGACGCGCAACGCGACACGCTGTTCGCCACCGGCAGCGACCGCGGCAACGGCCAGATCGGCTTCACCATGCTCACCGTGCTGTTCCTGCGTGAGCACAACAGGATCGCGCGACTGCTCACACAGGAACACCCGCACTGGGACGACGAGCGACTCTTCCAAACGGCCCGCAACATCCTCATCGTGCTGCTCATCAAACTGGTCGTCGAGGAATACATCAACCACATCACCCCCTACCACTTCCGGTTCACCCTCGACCCCCGGCTGTCGGCGACACTGGCCCACGCACCCTGGCACCGGCAGAACTGGGCCTCGGTGGAGTTCAACCTCGTCTACCGCTGGCACAGCCTGATCCCGTCCCACCTGTCAGTAGGCGGACACGACCTGCCGATGACCCAAACCTTCTTCGGCAGCGCACTGATCCCCGGCCCCGGCCTCGGACAACTCTTCGAGGCCGCCTCCCGCCAACGGGCCGGCCGCATCAGCCTGTTCAACACCGACCCCGTGCTACGCGAGATCGACGTGGCCAGCATCGCCGACTCCCGGGCACTCGACCTGGCCCCCTACAACAGCTACCGCGAACACTGCCGCTTCCCCAAAGTGCGCACCTTCGAGCAGATCTCCAGCGACCAGCGGGTCAGCAGCGCACTGCGCGAGCTCTACCACGACGTGAACGACATCGACCTGTACGTCGGCCTGTTCGCCGAAGAACCCGGATCCCCCACCGCGATCCTGCCTCCACTCCTCACCAAAATCATCGCCATCGACGCCTTCTCCCAAGCACTCACCAACCCCCTGCTGGCCCCGCGAATCTTCAACGCCGCCACCTTCTCCCCCCAAGGCATACGGGTCCTCGCCACCACACGCACACTCTCGGACATCCTGCGCCGCAACACACCGGAAGACCCCACCCCCCGCCACGTCAGCATGTCCCACCGGACCCCATCATGACCGCAAAGAACGACCCGACCGCCGCACGACTGCGCACCATGGCCCGCGAACTCGTGGACATCGCCGTCACCGTCCAGGACGCAGCAGCACACACCACCACCGCACTCACCGACAGCGCACTGCTACGCGCCCTACCCCACGCCCCCTCCGCAGCCCAACCCGCCTACCGCGCGCTGCTCAAGGCCACAACAAACAAACAAGGCCTCGGGTACGCATTCACCGGCAACCGACTCGCCACCGCAACCGCCAAAGCAGGCGCCATACTCGGCGTCGAAAGCCTGGCCATACGCGTACTGGCCACATCGCTCCGGCTACGCATAGCAGCCGTCGCACTCACCCACCCCGAACTGACCGAAGACCCCATGCTCACCCGGCTCATCAACGCAGCCGCCGCCGACCGCGACCTCGAGGCCATCCGAGCCCTACGCGCCCTGCTCAAAGACCGCGGCACCGTACACGCACTCAGCCAACTCGCCCCGATCTTCGGCGAAGTCCTCGCACTACGCGCACTACTCGACGAGAACCCACTCAACGACACCACCGCCTGGCTCATCGCAACAGGAAAAGGCTTCGCCACCGCCGACCCGATCACCGGCATCAGCAACAAAGCCATCGCCATCCTCGACACCGGAGAAGGCGCCGCACGCCGAATCGAACTGACCACAACCGAGTCCGCCCAACTGTGCACACACGGATCACTACTCGGCTTCCTGACCAACATCAGCACCATCGGCACCACCGGACGAGCCCTCATCCAGAGCATCCAAGGACCCGACGGCGTCATCCGCCACGTCCTCCACGCACCAGGCATGCGAGCAGGACGCCCCGACGGCCAATCACCCCAAGACCTGCTCGGCGCCTTCAGCAGCGCCGTCCTGTCCAGCAGCCCCTACAGCCGCGCCCTCGCCCAAGCCGTCACCGACTACGGACCCCCTCCAGGCGCCGAACTCGCACTCATCGGGCACAGCGCAGGCGGAGCAGCGATCATGAACCTCGCGCAGGACCCCGACTTCTGCACCCGCCACACCATCACCCACGCCGTCGCCATCGGCTCACCCATCGACTTCAAACACCCCGCCGACCCACGCACCTGGGTAGCCAGCGTCACCAACCAGCACGACATCATCCCCACCCTCGACGGCCAGGGCGCCGGCACCTGCTTCGACCTGCACCCAGACTGGTACGTCGTCGACTACGGCGACTCCACCCACCTGTTCCCCCACTGCCACAGCATCGAGCACTACCTCGCCAACATCACCCACGACCTCCCCGAAGCCCGCGACCACATCGACGAACGCCTCACACCCTTCCGGGGACAAGTCGTACGATCCCAGGCATACCTCCTGTTCGACCGCCCACCCGACCCCGACGAGTTCCCCTTCCTCACCGTGCCCACCCACCCCATGGACACCCCCGAAGGAACCATCGAACTACCCATCAGAACCCGCGACGGCAACGCCCTCACGGCATACTTCACCGCACACCCGACAACCACGGCCGACCTACTGGAAGACACAGGCCTCGGCCCCGCCGTACAAGTGGCAGGCCGCACGCTGATCGCCATACACACCGCCTGGAACCGACACACCAGCGCCGGCCGTTACGGAGAACTGCACATCGGCATCGTCATACCCGGCCCCTTCCACCGACGCTCGTGGCCCAACCCGCCGAGACGACGCCCCAGCATCACCGCCTGGCCCGACCTACTGCGAGCCGCGGACCTACGCCACTCCGGCAGCTTCCTCATCGGCTCCGCAGTCGACACCACGATCGTCCGCGCCCTCGGCCCGCAACTGTGGGGCGGCCAGACGTACCTGACACCCCTCGAACTCCAGCTCAGCACCCGCACCGCCCACGTCACCGCCGACCAGATCCTCACCCTGCGCGGACGACTCGGCCCGGGACTACCCCTGAACGACCCCGGCCTCGTCGGCTACACCCGCGACACCGGTACCGTGCTGCGATCCTCCATACGGACCCGCGGGCAAGCCCGGCTCCACCCAGCGCCATCACTTCGGCTGCTCATCGAACCACAGTCGACCCACCCACTGGCCAACCAGCTCCGCCAACTGGGACTCGACGGCGCCCGCCCCCTGCTGTGCCTGTCAGCCACCACCCGCCAGACGCTCCGTGACGCCGCCGTCCCGGTACCGCCCATCTGACGGAGGAGCCATGCCCGCCCACATCGCCGCGATCACCGCCCACGCCGAAATCCTGCGCTCAGACGCCCGCGCACTCGCCGCCTGCGCCGAGCGCCTGCGCGCGATCCAGGCACGGCTGAAGGCCGACGGCGAGGCACCGCCTTGGCTGCACGCATCGGTCACCGCCCACCTCGCAGCCTGCACCGCGGCCGCCGCCGACCTGGAGACAGCCGCGCAGCGCCTGAGCCGCTACGCGGATGAGGCGAGCCGATGACCGGGCCGAGATGAAGTGAGAGAGCCACCCTGGACCACCCCCGGCTCAGGCCAGTGCGTCCATCAGAGCGGTGACATAGGCATCCAGCCGCTCCTCCACGGCACGTGTCGTCAACTCTGCCCTCCCCGCCTCCCTTCATGGCTGCGACACCAACCGCACTTCTTCTGAGCACGCCGGCCCGTCCCGCACCTGCCAGTACAGCCGCCCCCGCGGTCGCGGCCAGCGCACCGCCGGCCTCCTCATACGCCTCCGCGAACCGCGGACCCCACGCCGGGCCGTGCAAGAGTGCGGGATTGGTGGAGCAGTACGCCACATCACGTCGGCGCGCATTCCCGGACAGATCTTGCGTTTTCGCTCGCGACTGGTCAATATGTGGTCAATATCGGTCAGATTCGATCCACGTGTGCGATCGGATCTGAGCGGTCTACTGTCACCCCCCGAGAACGCTTGAGGTGACCATGAGACGCACGGCTGCGGCGCTCGCGATGCTCGCGGCGCTGGTCGCGCCGACCGCCCTGACCATCACCCCGGCGAACGCCGCCACTCCGAAACCCCCGCCGGTATACCCCGAGGTCGGCCCGGGCACCGCCTTCCTCGACCACCGGGCGCTGCTGGCCGGATACGCCGAGCCGGAGTGGTACGAGGCGAACATCCCCTTCCTGGAGGTGCCCGACCGGGAGATCCAGGACGTCTACTACTACCGCTGGAGCACCTACAAGCGGCACATCCGCTACACCGACTCCGCGACCGGCGACATCATCACCGAGTTCCACAACGCCCCCGGCTACGCCGCGCCGCTCGGCGGCATCGTCGCGGCCGCCGGCCACCACGTGTACGAGGGCCGCTGGCTGCGCGACAGCCGCCCGATCGACGACTACCTCACGTACTGGCTGCAGGGCCCCGGCAGCAGCCCCAAGCCGAAGGAGGAGTACCTCAACAAGGACACCGACGACTGGGCGCACCAGTACGCCTGGTGGGCGGCCGACGCCGCCTACCAGCGCTATCTCGTCACGGGCGACGCGTCCTTCGCCGAGCGACTGCTGCCCGACCTGGTCCGCCAGTACGACAAGTGGGGCGGCCAGTACGACAAGGACCTGGGCCTGTACTGGTCGGTGCCGGTGTGGGACGCGATGGAGTACACCGCCTCCTCCTACGAGACCGACCCGGCCGATCCCTACCACGGCGGCGCGGGTTACCGGCCGACGCTCAACGCCTACCAGTACGGCGACGCCAGGGCGATCGCCGCCATCGCCCGGATGCGCGGCGACGGAGCCCTGTCCAGGACGTTCGAGCGGCGGGCCGCCTCGCTGCGCGACGCGCTGCACCGCTACCTGTGGGACCCGGAGCGGCAGTTCTTCTACCACAAGGCCCGCGCCGACCTGGACCCGCAGCGGAAGCTGGTCTCCACGAGGGAGCAGATCGGGTTCGTGCCGTGGGCGTTCGGCATGGCCAAGCCCGGGACCGAGAAGGCGTGGGCGCAGCTGCTGGACCCGCAGGGGTTCGCCGCGCCGTACGGGCCGACCACGGCCGAGCGGCGCAGCCCCTTCTTCATGCGGGACGCGCTCGGCGGCTGCTGCCGCTGGGACGGCCCGAGCTGGCCGTACTCGACCTCGACCACGCTCACCGCCATGGCCAACCTGCTCAACGACCGCGACCAGGACGTCGTCACCGCCGCCGACTACTACCGGGCGCTGCGCGGCTACGCGCTCACCCAGTACAAGGACGGCCACCCGTACGTCGCCGAGGCGCACCACCCCGACGAGCCGCGCTGGATCTACGACGCGCGGGGGCACAGCGAGCACTACAACCACTCCACCTTCGACGACCTGGTGATCAGCGGCCTGATCGGGCTGCGCCCGCAGGCAGACGGCAAGGTCGTGGTGAACCCGCTGGCACCCGCGGAGTGGGACCACTTCGCGCTGGAGAACGTGCCGTACCACGGGCACAACGTGACGGTGCTGTGGGACCGCGACGGCACCAGGTACGGCCAGGGCAAGGGACTGCGCGTCTACGTGAACGGCAGGCTCGCCGCCGCGCGGTCCGCGCTCGGCGAGCTGACCGCCCGGGTGCCGGCCGCCGTCGCGCCCGACCGCTCCTCGCGTCCCGGCAACGACGCCGCGAATCCGTACGGAACCGGCTACCCCAAACCGTTCGCGTCGTACACCAACGGCATCGACAACGTGTGGGACGCGGTGGACGGGCGGATCTTCTACGACGACATCCCGCACAGCCGCTGGACCAACTACCGCTCCCCGAACCCGGAGGACCATCTCGGGGTGGACTTCGGCGTTCCGACCCAGGTGAGCGACGTACGGTTCTACGCCTACGACGACGGGGGCGGGGTGCGGGCGCCGGCGTCGTACCGGCTGGAGTTCTGGGACGGGTCGGCGTGGCGGGAGGTGCCGGGGCAGGCACGCACGCCGCGAGAGCCGGGTGCGGCGCTGAACCGGATCACGTTCCCGGCCCTGACCACGACCAGGATCCGGCTGGTGTTCGGCAACCCGCCCGGCGCGTACGTCGGCGTCACCGAGCTGCAGGCGTGGTCGCCCGCCGCGGGCGACACCCGGCTGGACGCGGCCGTCACCGAGCAGGGCGTGCCCGCCGTGGTGACCGCCACCTTCACCAACGACGGCCGCAAGCCGGCCACGCACGTCAAGGTAGCGCCTGCCGTGCCGCCGGGCTGGTCGGCCGAGCCGCTCGGACACGCGGAGACGCCCGTGGTGCGGCCCGGCGGCCGGTTCGCGGTGCGCTGGCGGGTGACGCCGCCGCCCGGGACCTCGCCACGCCCGGACGCCTACCCGGTGCGCGCCTTCGCGACGTACGACCGGTCCGCGCGGGCCGCCAGCGCGTACGCGCACGTGGAGGTGCCGCTCGACCCCGCCTCCTATGCGAAGGCCGAGGCCCAGGACACGTTCGCCGCTGACACCTCGGCGGGCTACACGGTGCACCAGCCCTTCGACGGCGAGGCCAAGCCGGCGACCACGGCCGGCGGCGGCCGGTTCGCGGGCAGCGGCGCGCAACCCTTCTTCGGGTTGGTGGCGGGCCCGGCAGGGCCGTCGTCGGCCGAGGCGATCAGCGTGGTGACGGTCGGCTCGTTCGCCGGCACCGGCAGCCCGGAGGACAGCGTGTTCGTCGGCTGGGTCAAGGACCGGGACACCTACGTGACCGCCTGGTACAACAACACCCGCAAGCAGTCCGGCATCAACGTGCGGGTCGGCGGCCGCTTCCTGGACACGCCCGGCGACGCGCCGCTGACGCTCGCGCCGGGCGACCGGTTCGCGCTGGTGCTGTCCGGCGACACCATCACCTCCTTCGCCCACACGGGCGGCCGGTGGCATCGGCTCCGCACGGCCGGCATCGGCGCCACGCTGGCCACGCCGCAGGCCCGCGAGGGCTTCCGGTACGGCTTCGGCCTGCGCGCCACCTCCGGCACGATCACCATCGCCGGTTTGGAGGGCCGCGCCGCCTGACCGCCGGCCTGCGCGCGGGCCCGGCGTCGGGTTCCGGTCAGGCTCCGGCGGCGTCGAGGCGGGCAAGCTGCTCTGCTGTGAGCTTGACGTCGAGCGCCGGTAGCGCCGCCTCGTACTGCTGGAGCGTGCGCGGCCCGATCAGCGGCACGATCTCCGGCGAGGTCTGGTGCAGCAGCCAGGCGAGGACCAGCGCGTTCGGGGTGACGCCGGTCTCAGCGGCCACCTCGGCGGCGACGGCGAGCCGGGCCTCGGCGTCCGGGCCCTGGTACGGGTCCATCACCCCGTGGCCTGCGCGCTTGGCGGAGCTGTCGTAGATGCCTTTGAGGATCGGCGAATAGGCGACCAGGGTCAGGTCGTCGTGTGCCTGCAGGTAGTCGAGCTGCTCGTCGTCCACGATGGACGCGTGCCGGAGCCCGGCCCGGCGCCGTAGGTAGGAGTGTTGCTGCTGGAGCGCCACCGGCGCCGGCCAGCCGTGCTGGGCGCACAACTGGCGGATCCGCTCCAACCGCCAGGTCCGCACGTTGGACCAGCCGATGTAGCGGGCCTTGCCGGCCTGGACGATACCGGCCAGCGCCTCCAGCGTCTCCTCCAAGGGGGTCGCGCGATCGTCGACGTGCACGTAGTACAGGTCGACATGGTCGGTGCCGAGCCGGCGCAGACTGCCGTCGATGGCCTCGCGCAAGGTCTTCGCCCCGGCCCCGACGAACGTCCGGTAGGCGGCGTCCCAGTCAGGCCGGCCCTCGGACCAGACCGCGTCCAGGTCGCTTACCACGGCGCTGCCCTTGGTCGCGAGGAACACCTGCTCACGCCGCCCGGTCCTGGCCAGCCAGCGACCCAGCAGCTCCTCGCTCTCGCCGCCGTTGCTCCCCCGGTTCTCCCACCAGCAGTAGCAGTCGGCGGTGTCCAGGAAATTGCCTCCGGCCTCGAGGTACCGATCGAGGATCGTGACGGCTTCGTCCTCCGGTGTCGCCGTTCCCATGATCATGCATCCCAGGGCGAGCTGACTGACCTGCTCGCCCGTACGGCCAAGCTGCACTGTTCTCACGTGATCTGCTCCCTTCTCGGTGCCACCGACGCTAGGAGCTGGAGCGCGCTCCAGGTCAAGGAAACGTGGAACGGGTCAAAGGCGCCGCCGCCGTCGGCAGATCAGGGCGGTGGTTTCGTGCTGAATGCGTACATGGCCGCCTAGGGACTCGATTGTGCCGTGCACCACCCGCAGCAGTGCCGCGAGCCGCTCGGCCCCGAGTCGGAGGTGGTCGCTCGACGTCGCGACGAGCCCGACCCACTGATCGGCGGTCAGAACGCGTTCCTGCCGGTAGACCTCCTCCTCGATCGGGGAGAACGCGTCGCGGCCGGAGAGCGGCACGCGTTCGGAACGGGTCGTGTCCCGTGGTCCCCAGACCCAGACGATCTCCGGCGCGTGCTGCGCGTACACGCGGGCGAACGCCGCGGCCACCGGCTCCTCGACCTGCGAGGAGTTCCAGAACCACGCCATGACGCCGCCGGTGGCCAGCACCCGTGCGGCCTTCGCGATGCCGGCGTCGGGGTCGATCCAGTGCCACGCGTCGCCGCAGGTCATGAGGTCGAAACGACGCCCCGCGCCATCCCAGGTCTCGAACGGGGCGACCTCCACCTCGACGCCGTGGCCCCGTGCGACGTTCGCCATGCGCTCGTCCACCTCGACCCCCAGCACCGCCAGCCCTCGTCCGGCCAGCGTCCGGGCCACTTTGCCGGTGCCGCACCCGACGTCGAGCACGCGGGTTGGATGGCCCGCCGTGAGTTCGTCGATCAGCTCGTCGGGGGACTCCGGGCGATACCGGTCGTACTGCTCGGCCACCGAGCCGAAGGACGTGGCTCGTGCGCGGTCCAGATGGAGCTCGTGGGATTCCATGATCCGACGATATGAGAGCCCACGGGAAAGGATCCAGAAGGCTGTGCTGCGGGAACGCGCCACGTGCCCGGTCGCCGCCCACCCCGGGCAAGTGATGGACTACTATCATTTTTGAAGGGCGTTTCCGGCACATCGGCCTCTCCAGGAGATGACATGAGCGATCCTGTGACTCTGCCCCTGCATATGCGGCGCACCGCGTTCGATCCGGTTCCCGAGCTCGCGAAACTGCGCGACAGCGCGGGCATCGAGCGGGTGCCCACGCCGTTCGGGCTCGAAGCCTGGCTCGTGACCCGCTTCGCCGACGTCAAGGAGATCCTCGGAGACGCCGAGCGGTTCAGCAACAGGCGCCCGCAGAACCTCCCGGCCCCCGGCATGCAGGGCCTGAGCCCCGAGCAGGTCGCGAAGATGCAGGCGGGCAACCTGCTGCTGTTCGACCCGCCGGAGCACTCCCGGCTGCGCAGGATGCTGACGCCGGAGTTCACCATGCGCCGCATGCGCCGGCTGGAGCCCCGCATCCACGACATCGTCAACGACCACCTCGACGCGATGGAGCGAGCGGGCTCGCCGGTCGACCTGATCAAGACCTTCGCGCTGCCCATCCCCTCGCTGGTGATCTGCGAGCTGCTCGGTGTCCCGTACGAGCACCGCGAAGACTTCCAGCAGCGCACCAACACGCTGCTCGACATCTCCAGGTCCCCCGAGGAGCGCACGGCGGCCTCGCTGGAGTCGCGTGCCTACATGTCCGAGCTGGTCGCCCGTGCCAAGGCCGAGCCGGGCGAGGACATGCTCGGCATGCTGGTGCGCGAGCACGGCGACGATCTGTCGATCGACGAGCTCGCCGGCATCTCCAGCCTGTTGCTCCTGGCCGGCCACGAGACGACCTCCAACATGCTCGGGCTCGGCACTCTGGCCCTGCTGCGCCACCCCGACCAGCTCGAACTGCTCATGAAGGAGCCCGAGCGGATCGGCGCCACGGTGGAGGAGCTGCTGCGCTGGCTCAGCATCGTGCACTCGGGCGTGGCCAAGGTGACCACCACCGACGTGGAGGTCGCGGGGCAGCACATCCCGGCGGGCGATCTGGTGATGCTGGCGCTGCCCTCGGCCAACCGCGACCCGAAGTACATCTCCGACCCCGACCGCTTCGACATCACCCGCGGCGAGATGGGCCATGTCGCCTTCGGCCACGGCGTGCACCACTGCCTCGGCGCGCCGCTGGCCAGGATGGAGCTGCGCATCGCCTTCCCCGCCCTGTTCGAGCGCTTCCCCGGCCTGCGCGAGAGCGGGGCCCCCGCCGAGTTCCGCTCCTTCCACATCGTCTTCGGGCTGACCAGCTTCGAAGTCGCCTGGTGAACCCAGGGCGCGTCGGCTGCTAGCGTTCACATGTGCACGAGCAGCGACAGCGAGCCGACGCGCTGCGTAACGCGGACAAGATCGTCCGGGCCGCCATCGCGAGTCTGCGCGAGCACGGCCCGGACGTGTCGCTCGAGGAGATCGCCCGGTCCGCCGGCATCGGCAGCGCCACCGTCTACCGCAGGTTCGGCGACCGCGACGGCGTGATCAGGGCGGCCTTCCAGACGTACTTCGCCGAAGAGGTCGAGCCGCTGGTCCTGGCCGCCCGCGACGCCGACGACGCCGGACGGGCGCTGACCGAGGCGCTGACCGCCTCGGTCGAGACCCTCGCAGCGCACCGCGCGCTGCTGCGGGCGGCGCGCATGTCGGGGGCGTTCACCGTCGACATCGCCGTGCGGTTCATGGGGCCGCTGGGCGTCGTGCTGGCCAGGGCCCAGCGGCAGGGCGCGGTACGCCACGACCTGATCGTCCGCGACCTGGCCGCCATCCTGGTGATGGCGCTGGCCACCATGCATTCGGGTGACCCCGAATGCGGAGATCTCCGCCGCTACCTGGCGCTGCTGCTGTCGAGCCTGCGGCCGTCGGACGACGAACTGCCGGCCCCCTCCACCCGGTCGCACCACATCCTCGACTCCTCCCTGACTTCGCGACAGATCGGACACTGAACCCGCCTGATCCCGGCCTTCCCGTCGATTCAGGCAATACTGAGCCGACCGTGAAGGCGGCTGGACATCATGGCCCGCACCGCGCACCTCCGGGAACGTCACTTCAGCCGGGCCGCGGCCTCCATCGGCTCGGACGAACGGAGGAAGCGCAAATCCTCCATGACCAGGGCGACATCGGTGGCGCCGCCGCGGCGGAGGGCCGGGCCCAGCGCGTCCAGGTCGGGCCAGCGCGACGGGCGGAGGTGGACGCGGTAGCCGTCCCCGGCGGGCTCCAGGGTGAGGGCTTCGCCGATGGCGAGCCTGCTCTCCGGGAGGTGGGCCGCGGTCGCTCCGGCGGCCCGTTCCAGGGCGGTGACCGAGGTGACCCCGGAGGCGATGGGCAGGGTCGTGTCCGGGCCGGTGACGTGTTCGTGCAGGTCACGCAGGCGGGCGGCGGCGGTCGTACGGGCGGGGTAGTCCTTGGGCAGGCGGTCGGCCACGAGCCTCGCAGCGCGGGCGATGTGACCCAGCGGCGGTACGGACGGACGCTCGCCGAGCAGGGCGATCAGCGCCTCCAGGGCGTCCTCGGCGCCGGAGGCGAGGGTGACCCACTGCTCGGCGGTGAGCGGGGTGAGCCTCGGGTGGCGTTCCGTCCAGTACGCGACCGCCCGGTCCAGGTCGGGGCCCGTACGCCAGAGGTCGGCGGGGTCGTCGGGCATGAGCAGCTCGACGACCTCGACGGCCTCGTCGGTGGTGGTGAGCGCCTCCAGGGAGAGCGCGGCGATGCGCAGTTCGGTCTCGGTCAGGTCGAGTTCGCGGGCGCGGGCGGCGTCGCCCTTGCGGAAGGCGGCGACGCGGCCCCGTGCCCAGCCGTCCGGCCAGGAGAGCGTGCGGGCCGAGGTGGACAGCAGGATCAGGCACTGGGCCGGTGACAGGCCGGTGGCCTCGGCGAACGCCCGTACGGTCGCCTCCCGGTCCACGGGCGGCGGGCCGTTCTCGGCGATCAGGTCGAGCGCCTGCCGGAGCCGGTCCGGGTCGCCCCAGCCGCGGCAGGTGCGCAGCTCGACAACGCGGTTGCGGGTGAACAGGAGCGGGTCGGGGCCATCGGGGGTGTGGAGGAGCGCCGTGACCGCGTACCCGTGCCCCACCTGCTCGTAGTCGGCGACGGCGGCGGCCATGATGGGGCCGCGGCCCGAGTGGATCTGCCCGAGGTCGTACTCCGGGCGCAGCCGGGCGACGTGCCAGGTGCCGTCGGTACGGAGGAGTTCGGGGACGGCGGCCAGTTCCAGAAGTCGCGCGCGCCCGCCGCCGTTGCCCCACGCGGCCTCCAGGACGGCGGCGCCGAGGCGGCCCAGCGTGTTCTCGACCCCCTTGACGGCGGGGGCGTCGAATCTCGCGATCGTCTTGTCGTACGGCACATCGACGGCGGCGCGGGTGAAGTGGACGATCCTCTCGTATGCGGACTCAGGCCCCGGATCGTCCGGCTCGGGGGACTTCTCGGACGGGACGGCGGGTGCCGCGGAGGCGGGCGCCGGGCGCAGGTGGGGCGGCGGGATCAGCGCCAGGCGTTCCAGCAGGGCGAACGCGCGCTCGCGGCATTCGACGGCCGTCCACACCAGGAACGTGACGCCCTTCCAGAGCGACTCGTCGGTGATCTCCGGCAGGAGCGGGTGGAGCCGTCCCGCCAGCTCGTCGCGGGCGGCGTCCTTCTCCGCGTACCCGCTCTCGGGGTCCAGCACCCGCATGAGGTCGGCGGCGAGCGCGGCGTCCGCGACGTCGATCAGGGCCTGCGCCTTCTTCTCGTCGACGGCGCGCAGTGCCCTGGATCCTTCGGGATCGCGCGGCCGCATCGCCGACCACCGGCCGGGAGGCGCGACCAGTCGGGTCCCGGACGCGTAGCGGTGGTGCTCGACCGTGCTGATGTTCTCGGCGCCGTCGTGCTCGGGCACCCTGCCCCAGCCGCGGACGTAGCGGCCGATGGTCCGCCCGGCCAAGTCCCGCAGCTCGATGATCCGGCCCTGGCCGCGCCACACGGTGGCCTCGGCGCCACCGGGAAAGGCGACCCGTTCGCCGTCGGCCGGTACGACGCGGCGGGCGGCGGGGTGCGCGCTGCCGTGCGGGCAGTGTGGGCCGCCGTGGTCCAGTACGGTCACCCGGCCGTTCACGGCGATCAGGCAGCGGTCGTAGAGGTCGCGCGCCTCGGCCCGTTCGTGGGACCGGCTGGAAACGGACTCGTACGTGCCGAAGCCGTGGGACGGGCCGACTCCATCCGGTGTGACGACGGAGGCGCGGAACTTGTGCTCCCAGAGCCGGCCGGACTCGATCAGGAGCAGGTCGGTGCCGCTCTCTTCCAGGTAGTCGGTGATGGTGTTGACGTGTCCGGGGACGAAGGCGGGCAACTCCAGTTCGTCGAGGACGCCGCCGCTCAGCGTGGCGGCGAGGGCGCGGGCCGGGTCCGTCCCGGTCGCGATCGTCCGGACGCTGTCCAGGAGGGGGCCCGGGATTCCGGCGATGGTGAACCGTTCGGCGTCGCACAGGGCGGCGTGCGCGTCCGGAAGCCCTTGATCCGGGACCCGCTCGGCATGCTCGGCCAGGATGGCGGCGACGATCTGCGCCGTTCCCGGTGTCGCGGTCAGGGCCCGTACGGTCTCGGGGGCGGTCTGCTTCGGGACGGCGGGCTCGGTGACGTTGAGCTGGTTGGTCACGTTGCCCACTATCGCGTCGCGCAGCAGCGGAGCCCAGTCCGGGTCGGCGGCGACGGCGGCCAGGTCGGTGCCCGCTCCGGAGGCGAGCCGGTCATACAGCTTGAACGTGTGCAGCAGCCGGGGCCGCGCGAGCGGGACGCCGCGGTCCAGCAGGAGATCGAGGAGCGGGAGGTCGGCGGCGGTCTCCTCCCAGCGGTTGACCTCGTCCTCGTCCGCTCCCAGCACCGCCTCATGGTCGTCGCAGGTGAGGCCCTCCGCGCGCAGCCGCGTACCGGCGTCGTGCAGGAGGTCGCCGAGGCCGGCGACGGGGAGTGCGAGCCCCGCGTACAGCTTCAGGAAGCGGCCGAGCCAGTCCTTCACCGCCGCCCCCGCCGGCCCGGGGGACGTGGTGAACGGGGCGGTCAGGCCCGCGCCCGCGAGGTTGCCGAGGAGGAGCGACACTGCCGCGCTCTTCGCCTTGGGGTTGTCCGTGGCGGGCAGCGGCAGGATGCCGAGGAGCGCGCGGCCGATGCCCGCGTCCGCCCGTGCCATCGGGCCGAGCAGCGGAAGGACGAACGTCCAGAGGGCCTGCGGTGCCGACGCCATGCACCCGCTCTCCAGCAGGGCCCGTACGGCGCGTTCGTCCTCGGGCCCGCCGAGCGCGTGCCCGGCGGCCTTCGCCAGCGCCGCCCAGCCGTCGGCCAGGGCCAGCGCGCCGTCCGCGCCGTCCGGGACTTCCTCGCACCACTCGGTGAGCAGGCCGCGGTGCCAGCGGTACGCGCCGGGGGCGGGATGGCGGGCGGCGAGCCGCTTGCCGTGCTTCTTGAGCGTGGCCGTTCCGGCGGCGTCCGGTCCCGCGGCGAGGTGCGCCGCGACGAGCGCGGCCTCGTCGACCGGCAGCGCGTGCGCGTCCTCGGCGGCGCGGGCCTTCTCGAAGAAGGCGGCGGCGAAGCGGGCGCTGCCCGCGGCGGCCATGATCCGCGCGCACTCCTCGTAGAACGGCGGCAGCAGCTCGGGCGCGTGCGTCTCCAGGTCGTCGCCGGTACGGGTGAGCGCGGTGCGCGCGAGGCCGGGCTTGCGCGCGGCCAGGCCGCGGGCGGCCCGCAGGTCGGTGTGCGCGGCCAGGATGCGGGCGCGGTGCGCCGGGTACCAGAGCAGGGCGGACGCGAGGAAGCCGAGCGGGCCCGCGTGCACGGTGCCGACGCCGGTCTCCGCCACCGGATCCAGGTCGTACAGCGACTTCTCGGCCTTGTCGCCGTCGACGGCCGCGCACCGGACGAGTTCGACGACCGGCTCGTCCAGGACGGAGTGCTCGTAGCGGACGGCGACGCACGTGTCCTCGTCGGAGCCGGCGGGCGTGCCCGGCAGCACCGCCCCGGCGCGCAGCAGCACGTCGCGCGTCGGGCCGGTGATGCCGGAGGGCACCACGGTGCCGGGCTCGCCTTGGTGGGCGTCGCAGTAGTGGGAGTACGCCTCGGCTGCCTCCACCACCGGCTCCGTCTCGTCCACGGTGCGGTCCGCGTACAGAGCCATGAGAATGCGGATGCCCTCGGACCAGGCGATGTCGCCGATCTCCCGGCCGCCCGCGGTGAAGCTCAGCCCCGCCATGTAGGCCGGGCTCATCGGCCCGCTCCAGTCCAGGTCGATCTCGATGCCGAGCGGCTCGGGCGCGTGCACGGTGAACCGCGCCCTGTCCCCCTTGATGCGCCCGCCCAGCTCGTGCACGCGGCGCTCGAACGCGGCGCCGCTCTCGTACCGGGCGTCCATGTATCCGAAGGTGTCGACCACGCCGAACGTACGGTCCATGCTCGCGGGACGCGTCCACACCTCACGGCGTACCTGCTCGACAACCTGCGTGAGGTTCCGTCCCCGCCAGTTGGGCAGCTCGTCGCTGAGCAGCAGCGGGTGCGGGATCGCGAAGGCGTCCGCGCCCGTCCACGCGCCCTCGCGCAGGAGCGCGCAGCGGCCGAGGTCGGGCGTGCCCTCGATGATCGGGGCGATGACCAGGTCGGTGAGCGTCTCGCGCCACACCGGGTCGTCCCACACGGCCGCGAACACCGCGGCCGGGACGGGCAGCGACCGCACCATCCAGGACTCGACCCGGTCGTGCACCGCCCGCGCGTGCTCGCCGAGCCGGTCGCAGAGGGCGGCGAGCCGTACCGCGGTCGGATCCTTCCTGACGTTGGCGGGCACCTTGGCCAGCACGTGGCCCGCGGCCGTCCGGCAGGCGAGCACCGGCCGCCGCGTCCCCTCGACGGTGAGCTCGTGGCCCGTCGTGATCCCGATCCATCCCATGGGACGCCATTCTTGATCATCCCTACGACATTCTGCGGGAAACGGATGATTTACCCGCAGTGGCGGGGGCGGCCGGTAGGGCGGGGGAGATAGCGATCTTGTCTTTTGTCATCGCGGGCGTCGGCGCGCTGCCGGCGTTCGCGTCGGATGCGAACTCGGGGACGTCCGGGATAAGGCTTCTTCGGCCACGTCGAGCCGGGCTCCAGGTGTGGCCGGGGTCAGCTCGTTCCCGGGCGGGTGAAACCCATGGGGGGGCGGCTGTAGGGGGCGATCTTGACTTCGGAGCCCGGTCTGGGCGCGTGGATCATCGTGCCCTTCTCGGGGTCGAGCACGATGCCCACATGGTCAGCGGTGCCGTCACCGTTGTTGTCGAAGAAGACAAGGTCTCCGGCCTGCACATTGCCATCAGGGATGCGCGGTCCGCGCAGCCACTGGTCGTTCGCGACCCGGGGGATGGCGGTCCCCGCGGACTCGTACGCGCGCAGGGTCAGTCCGGAGCAGTCGAAGGAGCCGGGTCCTGTCGCTCCCCACACGTAAGGGTCGCCGATCTGCTTGAGGGCGTAGTCGATGACGGCCTGGGCACGAGGGTTGGGCGCCAGGTTGTGGGCGTTCGGCGGGACGGCCAGCGAAGGCGCGCCACCGCCGCCGCCTCCACCGCCTCCACTGCCGCTCGACCCGTTGACGCCGTTCCCGATGCCATCGCCGGGCGGCAGGCCGTTGCCGTTGCCGTTGTAGGACGCCAGCTGCGTCTTCGGGGTGTGCGGGCGGAAGTCCGGGTCGGGGATCCAGGGCATCTTGGCCTTGTTGCCCGGAACGAAGTCTTGATCGCCTGGAGCGGGGATGCCGGTGAAGAACCGCACCTCGCCGAGGTATTTGCCGATCTCGCTGGTGGCCTGACCGAGTGCCTCGGCGGCCTTGTCCGTGTGCACCTTGGCGCGATCGAGGGCGTTGGACACCTGGGACCGGATGCTCGTCATCGAGATCGTGGTGCTGTCGGGGTCGTTGCGCTGCTCGTCCAGCCAGGCGCGTTTCTCCCGGTAGAGGGCTTGGACCTCGCCCTTGGCCGTCTCCAGTGCGCTCCCGGCGGCATCCAGCTTGTCGGCGCAGCTGGTCAGGGCCTCGCTCAGTGCCGTACCGGACTTGGGGTATCTGGCCATGTACTTGGCGAAACTCTCGGCGGCGGCGCCGTTCCACGCGCTGTCCACCCGGTTGACCGCGCGTTTGATCACGCCGTTCTCTGTGGTGATGTCGCCTGCCAGCGTTCGCCACTGCCCCGAGATCTTGGAGATCTGGGCCTGGTCGCCGCTCAGGTCGTCGATGACGCGCTGGATGGGGCTGAGGTACTGGTCCCAGATGTCCGTCACACCTGCTCCGTCCGGGGAACGCCGGGGAGGTCGGCCGTGCGGACGTTGGTGACGACCTGGTGGATGGCCGCCTCGACCTTGGTCAGGTTCTGTTGCGCGTGGCGTATCTCGGCGTCGATCTTCTTTTCGAAGTCGTTGACGGCCTTGGCGAGCTTGTCGGAAACGTTCTCCAGGGTGCCGAAGCAGGAGGTGCTGACGCTCGTGGGGCCGTCCTCCGCCGCACTCTTGAACTGGTTGGCGACTCCCTTGGCCTTGGTGGCGCACTCTTCGAGCGTGTCGAAGTAGATCTCAAACCCTGCCACGTGAGTCACGCCTCTACTGTCAGATCAACATCAACCGCCCGACAATCTAACACTCTCGGCCTCTTCGCCCGGCCGCGATCTCATGGCCGCCGCGATGCCGGACCGTACGGCACCCTTCGCCCGATCTGACCCGCCGAGGCGCCGATGCTGCCGAGCGGCGGTCGGGTGCCGGTGATCGCCCGGCCAGCAGCCGTAACCTGCGCGAGCCCGGCCTGCCGCGAATGGTCAGGGGTACGTTCCTGGATGACGATCCGGCGGCGATCGAACGCCGGCGTCAGGATGTCCGGGTCGCGGTCGGGCTGCTGTAGGACACGTTCTTGCCTCCCACGAACGGCAGCAGGCGCTCCGTCTCCTGCTCCAACGCGGCCCGGTCGGCCGCGGTCAGAGGGCGGAATGGCGTGAGGTGCAGGGTTTCGCCGTCGAGAGACCAGGTTCCGTGCACGTGGCCGTCCACGAGGAAGGTGGGCCGTACTTGTGCCTGGCCGGGCATCACGTGTTTGCGGTCCTCGTCGCTGATGATGCGGGTCCGGTCGGCGTGGCCGAGCAGGGCGTTGTCGAAGGCGGGCAGCAGTCGCACGGGGGCGGGCGTGTCGGGGTCGGGCAGTTGCGCGTCGGCCAGGTCGATCAGTTCCCGGCCGTCGGGGTCGCGGTAGTGGCGCAGTTCGGCGCGCATGTCGGAGACGATCTCGCCGAGGCGGGTCAGCCCGGACCAGGCCTGTACGTCCATGATCCCGGCTGGGCCGAACGCTGCCAGATAGCGGCGGATGAGGTCCTTGGCGGTCGCCGGAACCATGGGCCGGCCGAGCCAGGTCTCGGCGGGCGTGACGCAGACGGCCGACCGGGTGCCCCAGGAGCCCCACGTACCGGTGGCCGGGTTGTGGACGAGGGGGGTCCTGAGCTCGATCTCCCCGGCGAGGACGCGCCCGTCGCGGTCCGGGTGGCGTTCGGACAGCCGCCGGGCCAGCTCCTTTCGCGGTGTCGTCCCGCCCGCCAGCAGCTCAAGCCCGGTGGCGATCAGTGAGGCGGTGTCCAGGCCCGCGCTGTTGCGGGCGAAGTAGGGCGAGCGGGCGGTGCGGTCGAGGACGGGCTGCAGCAGCGGCCGCAGCCGGCGGAAGTCGTCGGCCGCGGCGAGGTGCTGGGTGCTGCGGAGCAGGCCGGAGCGGACCACCCTCCGGTCCTGCAGCAGCGTGGTGAGCTCGGAGTGGGTGAAGCCGCGGATCCTGCTCCACAGCCCGACGTAGGGCCAGTTGGGCTCTTGAGCCTGCATCGCGACCAGGCGCCCGATCACCTCAAGCGGGGTGTGATCGGTGCGGGCCAGCAGGAACTGGCGGTCCAGCAGGGCCCGGTTCAGGGCCCTGCTCGAGAGAGTCGTCATGACAGCCGCACCGAGACGTTGCCACGGTAGGAGCCCTGGAGCAGGGACAAGAACGCCTGCGGCACGTCCTCGAGTTCGCCCTTGATGACCGTCTGCGGGTAGACGAAGCGGCCCTCGCCCAGCCAGGTGCTGAAGTGTTCCCGCCAGGCGGCGATCTGGTCGGGGGTGTGGTAGCAGGAGAACGGCAGCAGCTCGATGCCCCTGGCCTGGGCCGCGACGTGGTCGGGCGTGGGGAAACGCTCGGCCGCGTCGCCGAGCTGGCTGGACAGCGAGCCGCACAGCGCGAACCGGGCGCCGGGCCTGGCCACCTGCAGCGCGGCCTGGTACTGCTCGCCGCCCACGATGTCGAAGAACACCGAAATGCCCTCGGGTGCGAGTTCTCGGAGCCGGTCGACCGGCGAGCCGTCGTGATAGTCGAACGCGGCGTCGTAGCCGAGCTCGTTCACCAGATAGTCGACCTTGGCCGGGCTGCCGGCGCTGCCGATCACCCGTGCCGCGCCCAGGCACTTGGCGATCTGCCCGGCCAGTGAGCCGACCCCGCCCGCCGCGCCGGAGACGAACACCACGTCGCCCTCGCCGACGCCCGCCACGTCGGCCATCCCGTAGTAGGCCGTCGGCCCCTGACCGAGGTAGTAGCCGGGGTCGGCGATGGGGTCAAGCTTGGTGTACTGGGCGGCCGGGCCCGCCGAGTACTCGCTCCAGCCGGTCATCGACTGGACCAGGTCGCCAACCGCGAGCTCGGAGCTGTCGGACCGGACGACGGTGCCGATGGCGGCCACACCCACTCGCTGGCCCGGCTGCCAGGCCGGTACCGGGATGGTGCAGTCCGCGCGCATCAGCTCCAGGTAGGTCGCGGCGAGCCCGATCTGGTCGGTCCGCACCACGACCTCGCCGTCCACCTCCTTGGTGGCGACGGTGAAGTGGTCGAGCGTGGGGGTGCCGGCGACCTGTGCGGTCAGCTGGATCTCACGGGTGATCATTTCTTGTTCCTTAGGTCGGTACGGCCTTCGAAATCGACTCTAAACAGGCTTCCGGTCACTTTTTGACCGGAAGTCGCGCGAGGATGGCGACATGGCGAACACCAGCTCACGGACCCTCCGACTGCTCTCGCTGCTGCAGACCCACCGCCACTGGCCCGGCACGGAACTGGCCGAGCGGCTCGGGGTATCCGAGCGGACCCTGCGCCGCGACGTCGACAGGCTGCGCGAGCTCGGCTACCCGGTCAGCGCGGCCCGGGGAACCGACGGCGGCTACCAGCTCGCGCCCGGCGCCGTCCTGCCGCCGCTGCTGCTGGACGATGAGGAAGCGGTGGCTCTGGCGGTGGGCATCGGTGACGCGGCGCAGAGCGGGATCGCCGGGATGCAGGAGGCGTCGCTGCGTGCGCTCACCAAGGTGATCCGGGTCCTACCGCCCCGGCTGCGGGCCAGGGTGGACGCCCTGCGGGAGATGACCCTCTCCGTCGCCCCGGCCGGGCCGGTCGTCGCGGCGCAGGTGCTCACCGCAGTCGCCCAGGCCTGCCGCGACCAGGAGCGGCTGCGCTTCGGCTACACCGCCAGAGGCTCCGCCCCCACCCGGCGCGAGGTCGAGCCGCACCGCCTGGTCGCCCTCGGCGGACGCTGGTACCTCGCCGCCTACGACCTGACCCGGCACGACTGGCGCAGCTTCCGCCTCGACCGGCTGACCGAGCCGGCCGGGACAGGCACGCGATTCCGGCCGCGTCCGCTCCCGGCCGAGGACGCCGCGGCCTTCGTCCAAGCGGCCGGCGGGGCCCCGGCGCCGTACACGGTCCAGGCGCTCGTCCACGCCCCCGAGGCCCGGGTACGGCAGGCGATCGGCCAGTGGGGCACGATCGAACCGCTCAGCCAGAGCACCTGCCGGATCACCATGACCTCGACCTCCCTCGATTGGCCGACGCAGGCGCTGGGCAATGTGGGCGCCGAGTTCGAGGTGCTGGGGCCGCCGGAGTTCGCCGCGCACGTACAGGAGTGGGGCGCCCGCTTCATCCGGGCCACCGGCGCGCCCGACAGGCCGTCCGTGCCGTAGCCGGGAGGCATCGTCGACGTCGGCGTGCCGCTCGATCCGGTCGCGGACGGCGGCCGGGAAGAGCCGCGGAACGTACACCTGGCGCATGGCGAGCAGGGCCTTCGGGCGGCGATGGGTCACAGACGGGTCCCCCGGGTTCAGCAGGTGTGGTGGTGGTTACTTGAGGCTGCCGAGCGTGATCCCCGAGCGCCAATAGCGCTGCAGGGAGATCATCAGGGCGACCATGGGGATCAGCGAGATGATCGAGCCGACGACGACCAGGCCGGTGAGGTCGGTGGAGTTGTCCACCTTGACCTTCAGCCACGAGTACAGGCCGAGCATGACCGGCCACTTGTACTGGTCACGCAGGTAGACCAGTGGGCCGAAGAAGGAGTTCCAGGACCCGACGAAGCCGAGCAGGAAGATCGTCGCGGCGCCGGTGGACATGAGCCTGGCGCCGATCAGGAAGAAGATGCGGTACTCCCCCGCTCCGTCGATGCGGGCGGCCTCGAGCAGTTCGGGCGGGATGGCGCCTTCGGCGTAGACCTTGGCGAGGTAGACGGAGAAGGCGCTGAAGAAGCTCGGCACGATGATCGCCCACGGCGTGTCGATCAGGCGCAGGTCCGTGTAGAGGAGGAAGGACGGGATCGTGAGCAGCGCGCCCGGCACCAGGAACGAGCCGATGATGGCGCCCATCATGACGCCGCGCCCGCGGAAGCGGTACATCGCCAGGCCGTAACCGCAGGCCACGCTGACCAGGGTCATGCCGGCGGTGCCGGCCAGGCCGTACAGGAGCGTGTTGCCCATCCAGGTCAGGAAGATCCCGTCCTGGTAGGTGAACAGGCCCCGCAGATTGTCCCAGAGCCGGAACTCGGCGAACCACAGCGCGTTGGTGGTGTACAGGTCGGACTGGCTCTTGGTGGCGGCGACGACCAGCCACCAGACGGGCGCCACGGAGTAGACGGTGAAGGCGACCAGGCCGGTGATGACCGCGACCCTGGTCCTGGCCCTGTGCGGCCGGGTGTGCCGTCCGGCCGGTGTGGCGGGGGCCGGCGCGGCGGGACGCTTCGCGGTGGTGGCGGTCGTCATGAGGTGGGTGCCTTGTCGGTGAGGCGGTAGAAGACGGCCGAGGCCGCGCCGACCACGAGCGCCAGGATGACGGACAGGGCGGCGGCGTAGTTGAAGTCGCCCTGCGCGAAGGCCCAGTCGTAGATGGCCATGATCGGCGTGAAGTCGCGGGTGATGGTCTCGGGCGTCATCGAGCGGAAGAGCATGGGGTCGCTGAAGATCTGCAGGGTGCCGATGATGCTGAGCACGGTGGTCAGCACCAGCGAGCGGCGGATCATGGGCACCTTGATGGACCAGGCGATCCGCGGCTCGGAGGCGCCGTCCACGCGGGCGCTCTCGAAGATCTCGCGCGGCACCGACTGCAGGTCGGCATAGACGATGAGCATGTTGAAGCCGATGGCTCCCCAGGCAACGAGGTTGCCGATGGACACCCAGATCAGCTCGCCACTGTAGAAGTCGGCGTCGATGCCGAGCAGGGCGAAGAACGGGGTCAGCGGGCCGACGTCGGGGCTGTAGAGGTAGATCCAGATCAGGGTGGCCACGATGCCGGGGATCATGTACGGGATCAGCAGCGGCAGCCGGAAGCGCGCGGCCACGCGCCGCGAGGCGGCGTCCAGGAGCAGCGCCATGACGACGCTCACGATCTGGATGAGCGGGATGCTGATGGCCGCGAAGAGACCCACGCGTCCCATGCCCGCCCAGAACTTGGCGTCGGCGATGCCGCGCAGGAAGTTGTCCAGCCCGGCGAACTCGACCGTCTTCGGGCCGAAGCCGAGGCCCGAGCTCTTCTCGGTGAACACGCTCTCCCGCAGCGCCAGCACGATCGGCACCACGCTGAACAGCACGAACCCGAGGAAGAACGGGATGGTGAACGAGGCGCCCTGCAGCGCGGCGGTGCGCCGCCACGCTTTGGGGCTCGCGGTGATGGCCATGACGTTCAGCCCCGCACGTTGATGTTCTTCGACTTCAGGTCGTCGACGGTGAACTTCTGCATGTGCTCGAGGGCCTGGCGGACGGTGATCTCCTTGGTGACGATCTTGGCCCACTGGTCCTGGAGCTCGGAGAAGACGCCCGTGAAGTTCGGGCCGACCACCCAGGGGTCCCGGCCGGACTGCGTCGCCTTGAGGATCACGCCCTTGGCCTCGCCCTTGCGCTCGCCGAACAGCTTCTCCGGCACCACCGAGTCGATCCAGGGAGACGGGTCGGGAACGGCGCCGGGCCAGGCGTACTGCCTGGTGTCCTGCTGGTAGGAGGCGTCGATGGCGTCCTTGCCGGTCGTCATCCATACGCCGGCCTCGACGGCCTCCTTGATGTTCGGGCAGCCCTTGGGCACCAGCAGCGCGCCGCCGTGGGCCGGGGTCACGAACGCGGGGGCGTCGGCGAACTGGGGCAGGTCGATGGGCTGCCAGTCGCCCAGCGACCTCTTGTAGTTGAGCTCGTAGTTGCCGAGCTGCCACGTCGAGGTCGGCAGGGAGACCATCTTGCCCGAGTCGAAGTAGCTGATCAGCGCGGGCCGGTCCTGGTAGGTCTGGTTGGCCACCAGGCCGTCGTCGACCAGCCGCTGTACGACGTCGGCGGCCTTGAGCGACTGCGGCGACAGGAAGTCCACCTTCCAGCTGTCGCCCTCGATCGCGTACCACGACCCGCCGGCCTGCTGAACCAGGTTGATCAGGGTGGAGGGGTCCTCGCCGGCGAGGTTCATCACGTAGACGCCGTGCTTCTTGAACTCCTTGCCCGCGGCGATCACGTCGTCCCAGGTCTTGGGCACCGCGACGCCGTGCTTGTCGTACACGGCCCGGTTGATCATCATGAACGACGGCGCGAAGCCGGTCGGGATGCCGTAGAAGCGGTCGCCCGCCTTGGCGCCCGGGAAGGATGCCTCGTTGAACAGGCCCTTCGTGGTGTACGGCTGGAAGACCTCGGTGATGTCGGCCAGCAGTCCCTCACCGACCAGACCGGGCACCTCGCCGAAGGCCTTCACCAGGCAGGGCACGTCCTGTCCCGCGGCGACGACGTTGCGCAGGTTGGCCGCGGTGCCGGGATTGTCGGCCTGCTTGACCACCTTGAGCTTGATGTGGTTGTGGGTGGCGTTGAACTTGGCCACGACCGGGTCGAGGAACTTGCTCTCGTCCCACGACCACCAGGTGAGGGTGACCGGCCCGGTGCCCGCGCCCGCCGTGGCGGCGGGCTCCTGGGCGGTGGGCTCCGGGGAGCCGCAGCCGGTCAGCACGACGGCCATCGTCAGGCCGGCGGCGAGGGCGCTCGTTGGGATGCGGTTCACGGCACCGCTCCTTCGCAGAATGGGGGGCGGCTATAGAAAGCGTTATCTATGGAGACCGTAGAACTCCCTTACCGTGAGGGCAAGATTTCAGGCGGATAAATTTCCCATTACGCCCGATGTCCCTGGTGAAGGCACGGTGCAGCACTGTCGCGCGACGGCGTTCTCGCGCCGGGAACGCTGTCTACGCCGGGGAGGGCCGGTCGGCGGACCGGCGGATGACGACGTGGGCGCCCAGCATCTGATGCTGCTCCGCCCTGCCCGCGGGCCGGTCCAGGGCGCTGCGCACGGCCGCGCGGCCCAGCTCCTCGTACGGCACGTGGACGGTGGTCAGGCCGGGACGCAGATCGGCGGCCAGGGGGATGTCGTCGTAGCCGACGATGGAGACGTCTTCGGGGACGCTGAGACCCGCGTCGAAGACGGCGGCCATCGCGCCGCCGGCGATCACGTCGGTCTCGGCGAAGACCGCGGTGAAGTCGCGTTCCCCCCGCAGCCGGGCGCTGACACGCTCGTAGCCCGACGCGCGGGTGAAATCCGTGCCGAGCTCCAACAGGCTCTCGTCCACGGGGCAGCCGAGGTCGCCCATCGCCCGGCGGAAACCGGAGAGCCGTCCCGCGGTGGTGGTGAACGTGGAATCCCCGCCCACGTAAAGGATCCTGCGGTGGCCACGGCCGACGAGGAAGCTGGTCAGCGCGTAGGCGCCGCCCTCGTTGTCGTACTCGACGACGGTTACCGGGATCCCGTCCCCCAGAGGTGGGCGGCCGCACAGGACCAGCCGCGAACCGGAGGCGTCGAGCGAGCGGGCGATGTCGGCCATCCGGGCCCGGTAGGCGGCGTTGTCAGTGGCGCCGCCGATCAGGAACACCGCGGCGGCCCGCTGCTCGCGCATGAGCTGGATCGCGGCCAGCTCGCGGACGGGATCTCCGTCGGTGGTGGCCACCAGGCAGATGTGCCCACGGCGCGCGGCCTCCTGCTCGACGCCGTGCACCGCCTCGGCGAAGGCCGCGCCGCGCACGTCGTTGACGATGAAGCCGACCGTGCGGGCCGATCCGCCGCCCAGCACGCGGGCGTGGGTGTTGGCGACGTAGTTCAGCTCCTCGATCGCCCGTTCCACCCGCGACCGGGTGGCCTGGGCCACCGGGTAGTTGCCGGCCACCACGCGCGAGACGGTGGACAGCGAGACGCCGGCGAGCTCGGCCACATCCTTGATCGTGCTCTGGCGGTGCTCGGGGTCGTCGAGCGCGTCATTCCTTCGTCTGGCCACCTCACCAGTGTAGAGAACGTTGTCCGTATATGGTCACCACGATGACGCCGCACGCGTCTACCCTCCGGTCGACTCGCGGGCGACGACGGAGAAGCGGCTGATGAACTCGCGCGCGACCTGCTTGTTCTTCCCGTTCTCCGCGATCCGCTTGGCCAGGAAGCCGACGGCCGTGCCGGCCATGAGCGCATGGTCGGGATCGACGGACGACAGCGACGGCACGAGGTAGGCGCCCTCGGCGATGTTGTCGAAGCCGATCACCTTGACGTCCTGCGGGACGCGGATCCCGCAGTCGGCCAGGCCGCGCAGCGTCCCCATCGCGACCGTGTCGGTGACGCAGAACACGCCGTCGAACGCGACCCCGGAGCCGGCCAACCGGCGCGCGGCGGCCGCTCCCGTCTCCATCGTGAGCGCGTCGATGGGGACCACCAGCTCGGGATCGAAGGGTAGCCCCGCCCCTTCCAACGCCTCGCGGTAGCCGTCGTGGCGCAGGCTGGAGACGTCGACTTCGCCCCGCTGCGGGCCGTCGACGACCGCGATGCGGCGGCAGCCCCGCTCGATGAGGTGCGCCGTGGCGGCCCGCGCGCCCTCGACATTGGGCATCGCGACGTGGTCCACAGGGCCGTCGAAGATCCGCTCCCCCAGGATCACCACCGGGAAGTCGACCTTGAGCAGGTCGGTGTCCGCCGGGCCGAGCCCGACGGTGCTGAGGATGAGGCCATCGTAGAGGCGGTTGCGCGACAGGGCCAGCGCGGCGAGCTCGCCCTCGCGCGAGGCGCCGGTCTGCTCGATGGCGACCCTGAGATCCCGCTTCGCCGCCGCCGCGATGATCTTCGCAACGAGCTGGCCGTAGTACGGGCGGTCGATCTCCGGGACGGCGAGCCCGATGGTCCCCGTACGCCCGGTGCGCAAGTTGCGCGCCGCCACGTTGACCCGGTAGTCGAGCTCGTTGATGGCCCGCAGCACGCGCTCGCGCGTCTCGGTCTTGACGTGCGGGTGGTGGTTGATGACGTGGGAAACGGTCATCGGCGAGACCCCTGCGGCCTTCGCCACGTCCTGTATCGTCACCACCTCGACATCCTTTCACGGCCTCAACCCTTGACACTGCCGTCGGTGGTCGGGCGGAGCCGGTAGCGGTCCTGCGCCGGCGGCAGGGAGGGATCGGCCGGTCGGCGCCCCAGAGCCGAGGGCGGTTCAGCCGCCGACGGGCCGACCCCGGATGTCATGAGACTCTGGTTGTATCGATACAACTCGTTTAGGGACGCCTCAGGAAGGCGTGAGAGCCGCGGCCTCGTCGAACGTCACCGCCGCGCCGACGAGCGGTGCGGCGCAACGGGTGCTGTCGTACTATCCGGTCCGGATGCGCGGGGCGAGCAGGTCCACACGACGGACTGGGCCGACGCCGTTCGCTCGGGCAGCCGCCGCATCGAGATCTGGCGCAGCGACGACCTGCTCGAATGGGGAGAGCAGCGGCACGTCCTGATGTCCGGCGAGGCCGCCGGCATGACCTGGGCGCCGGCGGAACTCGGGCACGGGTGGCTGATGTTCGCCGATCACTTCGGGCTGGACTTCCATGGATACGTCCCGTTCGCCAACCGATGTCACCACGGACGCTTGGCGGTGCGTACCGGCCGCGATCACGCCCAACACCAAGCACGGCGCGGTCCTGCCGCTGTGCGTCAGCGAATACGAACGGCTGGCCGGCACGCGGTTTCCTTCATAGAAAACGTTCGCTACGACGGAAGCGGCAGGTGAGCACCGATGGCGTCGAACCGGCGAACCCAAACACTTACCCTTTTCTCGAACAGATCCCATCTCATCGCCGGGCGCCGGTTTAATCCCGATCATGAGATCCATCCGACAGGGGGCCGTACTGGCCGTGGTCACGGTCATGACGGCTGTGGTCACTCCAGTGGCCGCGACAGCCGCGCAGAGCTCGTGCGAGGCGCCGCCACGGAGCAGCCCCACCTACGACGACTTCGTGCTCACGTACAAGTCCGAATGCGCCACGAAGAAGAACTACGACCGGACGTTCCAGGACGTCACGGCGTCCGTCCTGGTCGACAAGCGCAACAAGCTGTCGGTCACGACGTCGACGGCGCTGGCCGGCGCGATCGCGTCGGTCAAGGTGAACAACAAGGAGTTCATCTCCAGTGGCGGCCACGGCGCCGCATTCCAGTACGCCTTCCACGCCTGGCAGGAAGGTAAGGCGGCGACCGAGTGCTACAACCCCACGCAGGCCGGTACCCGCATGGACGACGTGGACCAGCCGCCTCCCTACCACGGTCCCAGCACGAGCGCGCTCTACACCATGGCCCGGTCCGGCAGCTCCATCCGCACGGCGGGGAGGCCCGCGATGTTCGTGACCCTCGCGGACACGAAACCGGGCTGGGGCAACTGCCGCAGCGCCGACCACCAGGACAAGCGCTCCCCGTTCACCATGGGACTGTCGCCGTACTGGCTGCAGACCGAGATCGAGCTCGCCCCCGATCATGACGTGCCCGCGCTGGAGAACGTCTTCCGCGCCACCGCCACGATCACCTCGGACGACGAACCATATGACCACTTCAGCGGCGTCTTCGTCGCCTACCTGCAGCCGGACTTCACGAAGGTCTTCGCCTACAGCCCCGCCACCGGTCGCCTGTCGCCCAAGCCCGTGGAGTCCCACACGAGCAAGGACCCCATGGTCCGTTGCACGGACGACGACCGCTACTGCCTCGGCATGTACATCAAGCCCGAAGTTCTCAGCGGCAAGGCCTACTACTACACGATGACCCGCCCGCCCATGGACTACAACGGCCACTTCGGCGAGAACACCATCCAGGTCACCAGCCCCGGTGGAGCCATGGACAAGGGCGACAAGGTCAACTACGAGACCTACGTGGTCGTCGGCGACAAGAGCCGCGTCGAGCAGACCATGACCCAGCTCCACCGCGCCTTCAAGTAGTCGGCCCTTGGTCGGGCCTTCGCGCCCACCCTCAGAACCCGAGCCGCTCGCGTGAACCCTCATAACCACCCGCGAGTGTTAATGAGGGATTCACCGCGTTCTCGCGTTGGCTGGAAATGATCACCCCGGCGAATGCGGAGGCGTGCGTGAAGACGCGAAGAACGACTGGCGGAAGTGGCCTTGCTCATGTCCATCGGGGCGACCTCGTTGCTGGGCCTGGCACCCCCCGGCGACAGCGGCCGACCGGGACTTCATCCTTACCCTCAACGCCTCTGACCTCGGCATGGATCCCGCTGACCCGCGGGACATCGTGCCGGAGATGCAGGCAGACATCACGGAGCACGGCGGGCTGGGCCCCGCGATCAAGCAGACGCTCGCCGACAACCAAGACGGCGCCACCATCGATACCTCGGAGTGGCCGAATTTCGACGGCACGGTGAACATGACCTCCGACAACGCCGGCCTGGCTGTCACCATCCCGGCCGGGAGGTCACCACCTCCTGGTCCTCGAAGACGATTGCCGCCGGGGTGATCGCCTGGACCACGGGGTACGGGATCAGGTCGCTGTGCATCTCGGCCATGGTGGCCAGCCGGGTGGGCGCCGCGACCTTCCGCTGATCTGCACTCCCCGCCAAGGCGTCGTTACCGGCATCATGGGACCGCTCATGATGAACGCGTTCAACGGAACCCGGGGCACCCCCAAGGCGGCTTCCTGCGGGAGAAGCGTGGGCGAAGGAGAATTTCGCCCACGCCATACAGAACGTCGGTACCTGGAGTTGTACGCCTATCTGAAGGACAGCTGGAACCGCGTCGACTTCGTCGGGTCGGTGAAGGCCGGCGAGATGAGTGACAAGGACGACCAGGGTCACCCGGGCAAGCGGATCGGCGAGATCGCGGCCTTCGCCTGTTGCACCGTGCCGCGGTATCAGCCGAACGTGATCACCCTGCACGCCGGCACCAATGACCTGAACCGGAACTACAACCTGCCGGCCGCGCCCACCCGGCTCAAGAAGCTGATCAACCAGGCGCTGACGCACTCACCACGTGCCACGGTGCTGGCCGCCAAGCTCATCCCGACCGGCAAGGCCGGCTGCAGCCGCGCATCGACGCGCACCCGACGGACGCGGGCTATGCCAAGATGGCCGGCGGCGGACGACAAGGGCTGGATTCAGACCCCGCTGCCCGAGAACGCAGCCAACGGCTGCAACCCGGCTGACTCCCCCGTCGACGACGACCCGGAACCGCGGCGGCAACTAGACAGTCGCTGGAAGGGTGCCATCTGCATCCGCCCGCTCTCCGCCGACCGCGTCCCACTTCTCGTCCTGAACCGCCCACGACCAGCTCAGACCGAGCCATCCCCTCCCCGATCGAGACGCGCCCGTTCCTGACCGATTAGGCCCCACTCGATCTTGTCAGGAGCTCAGCATTGGTCGATAGTGGCGGCAAAGCGATCAGATTCGGTCGGGAGTCGTCATGAGATCAGGCCCCTTCCAGCGCATCGCCGCCGCCGCGATCATCGCGGCGGCGATGTCAACCGTCGCCCCCGCTCCGGCGGGGGCGGCCCACGACACCCGGATCAAGGCGGTGACCTCGGGAAACGCCCGTTTCCAAGTGCTCTCCCCCACCCTGATCCGGACCGAGTACGCGGGCGACGCCAAGTTCGTCGACGCGCCGACGTTCAACGCGGTCGGCCGCGACGCGTTCGCGCCCGCCTCCTTCACCTCCAGCACGTCGAACGGCTGGCTCACCATCAGGACGAGCGCGCTCACCCTGCGCTACCAGGTCGGCTCCGGCCCGTTCACCACCCGCAATCTGTCGGTCGGTCTCAGGACCGCCACCGCCGCGCCGTGGCAGCAGCTGACCTGCTCCGCCGGAGCCCTGTGCGAGGCCGAGGACCTGTCGTACAGCGGCCTGGCCGTCGCCACCGACCACGCGGGGTTCACCGGCGCGGGGTTCCTGGCCGGGTTCGAGGGGGCGGGGAGCTCCCTGTCCGCCGACGTCGAGGTCACGGCCGCGGGCGCGTACCAGTTCGCCATGCGTTACGCCAACGCGGTGGGCGGCGACGGCCAGCACACCACCCGCACCCTGAGCCTGTCGGTGGACGGCGGCGCGGCCCAGGCCGTGACCCTGCCGACGACCGCGAACTGGGACACCTGGGCCGTCACCACCCCCGCGCTCCAGCTCGCCGCGGGCCGCCACACGATCACGCTGGCCCGCACGGCGACGGACTCCGGCAACGTCAACATCGACAGCGTCGCCCTCCTGCAGCCCGACGCCGCGTACCCGCCGACGTCGGCCAGGGCGACCATCGACTGCGCGTACGGGGTGAGCTGCGAGGCCGAGGCGGGCAGGCTGGCCGGCACGGCGAAGGTGGCCGCGGACCACGCGGACTACTCCGGCAGGGGGTTCGTGGCCGAGCTGAACCAGGGCGCCGGCGTGGCCGCCCGGCTGGTGAACGTCCCCGCCGACGGCACGTACACGCTGCACGTCCGGTACGCCAACGGCGTCGGCGGTGACGGCCTGCACCAGACCCGCACCGCCACCGTCACCGCGGGCTCCGCCACGCAGCAACTGACCTTCCCCACGACTGCCGACTGGGACACCTGGGCGACGGCCTCCCTCCCGGTCACCCTCAAGGCGGGCGCGAACGACATCACCCTGAGCTGCCCGACCGCCTGCCGCGTCAACCCTGACACGCTCGCCGTGACCGCCACCGGCACGCCAGCGCCCCCGCCGCACCTTCCTCTCGGCGGGTACCGACGCAGCCTCGACAACGTGAACGGCGACAACGGCCCTCCGCCGACCACCCCTGGCCTCCTGCACAAGGACGGCTGGTACCTGCTCGACGACACGCCCTCGGCCCTGTACGACCCGGCCACGAAGAAGGTCACCCAGCGCTCCGCGCAGCGGCCCTACCAGGACGGCTACTTCTTCGGCTTCGGCCGCGACTACAAGCGGGCCCTGTCGGACCTGGCCACCCTGACCGGCCCGCCCGCGCTGCTGCCCCAATGGGCGTACGGCGTGTGGTACTCCGAGTACATCGACCGCACCGCGGCCGACTACCAGAACACGATCCTGCCCAGGTTCCGCTCCGAGGGTGTCCCGCTGGACGTCCTGGTCACCGACACGGACTTCAAGTCGCCGAACACGTGGAGCGGCTGGCAGATCGACCGCGCGAAGTTCCCCGACCCGAAGGCCTTCTTCGACTGGTCCGCCTCCCAGGGCCTGCACAACACGCTCAACACCCACCCCAGCATCGTCGGCGACGACCCCCAGTTCGCCCAGGCTCAGGCCACGGCCAAGGGCAAGCTCCGCAAGGGCGGCTGCGCGGGGGCGGCGGGGCCGAACTGCCACACCTTCGACTGGGGCGACCCCGACCAGCTCAAGGCGTACATGGACCTGCACAAGACCATGGACCAGCAAGGCAACGACTTCTGGTGGCTCGACTGGTGCTGCGACGCCTCGCAGTCCTCGCTGCCCGGCGTGACCCCTGACGCCTGGATCAACCAGCAGTACGCGGCTGCCAACGGCGGGTTCGTGATGTCCCGCGCGTACGGTTCCCTGCAGACCGGCTCGTACGCCGGGCGCTCCGGCCTGCCGACCGGCCCGTGGGCGGACAAGCGCACCACGCTCCACTTCACCGGCGACACGTCCTCCACGTGGGGCACCCTGCGGGTCGAGGTCGGCTCCACGCCGGCCGAGTCGGCGGCCACCGGCATGGCGGCCATCAGCCACGACATCGGCGGCCACAACGACACCACCGGCCTGCAGGGCTCGGAGACCTACATCGTGAACGGGCAGACCAGGCGGACCACCAAGCTGCCCGACGACCTGTACGCCCGGTGGGTCCAGTTCGGCACCTTCCAGCCGATCGACCGCCTGCACAGCAACCATGGCGACCGGCTGCCCTGGCAGTACGGGGCCGCGGCGAAGGACTCGGCCAAGAAGTTCCTCAGCCTGCGGGAGAGCCTGGTGCCGTACACGTACACGCTCGCCAAGGAGGCCAACGCCACCGGCGTCCCGATCGTTCGCCCGACATATCTGGAATATCCCGAAGAGGAGGCCGCCTACGCCACGGCCGCCACCCAGTACTTCTACGGCCCCGACCTCCTGGTCGCCCCCGTGACCACGCCCGGCGCCACGGCCACGACCTCGGTGTGGTTCCCGCCGGGGCAGTGGACCGACTACTTCACCGGCCAGACCTACAGCGGCGGCACGACCCGGAGCATCACCACCGGCCTCGACACGATGCCCGTGTTCGTCAGGGCCGGAGGCATCGTGCCGACCCGTACCGCCAAGGACAGGATGACCGTCAGCATCGCGGCGGGGGCCTCAGGCTCGGTCACGCTGCACGACAAGACCAGGATCCGGTACTCGGAGTCGGGCGGGCGGCACACCGTGAGAATCAGCGGGAGGACGACCGGCCGCCAGTGGACCCTCTCCCTGCGCAACGCGGCACCGCCCACCAACCTGCCCGCGAACGCGTACCAGTACGACAGCGCCACCCGCACCCTGACCGTCACCCTCCCCCAGCACAACCCGGTCACCTTCACCTACAGGTGATACCGCCGGCGCCGTGAGCGCCCGGCGGGCTCGCAGGGGCCCGCCGGGCGCTCCGACGTCTCAGGTCACGCCGACCATGACCGCCAGGGCCTCAGCCGGGTACGACACCTCGCCCTGCCGCTCGATCACCCCACGGATGGCCCGCAAGACTGCAAGGCTCGGCTCATGGATGAGCAGCACGAGCCGACGACGACCTGCGGCCGGTTACGTCGAAGACCGGGCGCCTAGGAAAGCCCCAGGTTCCGGCGCGCCCGGGCGTAGCGGCGTCCTGGCATGAGAGACGCCGCCGACCACGGCAGGATTGCCGGCATGCGCCTGCCCGCACCCGCCAGCAGGCGCTGCGCGCGGGTGAGGTGCCCGCCGAAGTAGAACGCGGCACCGAACAGGTGCATGGCGTCCAAGGCACGCGGATGCGGCCGGTTGCCGTCACGCCACTTGTCGGCCGCCTCGATCAGCGGGTCCGCCACGTCGGAGTTGCCGAAGTAGGCCTCCAGGATGTCCTGAGCGGATTGCTCGGTCTCGTTGATCTCATTCCACACGATCTCGAAGTGCGCCAACGGCAGCATGGCCGTCACCGGGTCGCCCGCACGCGCCGATGCCGTCACACCCCGAACGAAGGCGAGCAGCTCTTCGTCGGAGCCGTACCATTTCGCGCACAGTGCCTGGACGCGGCTGTAATGCCCGAGGTACAGGTGCGGATCACGAGCGGTCAGCTCCTTCCAGACACGGTCGAGCTCCTCTCTGCCGCTCTGCATGCCGATCCCATGCCACTGCAGCCGGTCCCACGGCACAGGATCGTCCGGCAGCGCCTCCGCCGCCTGCTCCAGCGGCCCGGCCGCGCTCGCCAGCACCTCCCAGAAACGGGCGAAGCGCTCCTCCCCCACGTACGGGGCCCGGAAGGCACCGCGAATCGCCCACGCCTGCTCGATCCGCGCGGCGCCGAGCCAGAGCAGACCGTCGGCGTTGTCTCCAGCCAACCGGCCCAACGACTCGGTGTGCGAGGCGCCGGCGATCGCCAGCTGTTCGACGCGGAGTGCCCGCAGTTCGTTGTCGCCGCGGGCCTGGTTGATCAGTTCCAGGCCGGGCTCCAGTCGCCCGGCTTTCACCTGCGGCAGGACCTGCTCCAGCGCCGGGTCGTCCCAGGACCTTCCCAGCCGCATCCGCGACGTCTTGTCGAGCAGATCAACGACCGTCCGGATCACCCTTATCAACGACATCCGTGATCAATAGCGCAAGCGGCCGTAGAGCCGCAACACGAGCTGGAACGTCTCCTCCCAAGGACCTTGGCGGCTCGACGGTCTTGAAGACGACCCCGCCGTTGACGCCGGCGGAGGGGCGATCGGTCCGGCTGCCGTCAGTATCCGGACGGGGTACGAGGCGTGTACGGGGTTTCCAGGAGGTGGGCCTCGTCAGCGGTGAGGTCGATGTCGAGGGCGGCGACCGCGTCGGCGAGGTGCTCGGGGCGGGTGGCGCCGATGATCGGGGCGGTGCTCAGCAGGCTCGCTCGTACGGACGCGGCTGCCGCGCGGGTTCGGCGTTTCGTGCCGGGCCGGATCGCGCGGGCCAGGTCCGTCAGATGTTCCCGTTCCGCGCCGTCCAGCCGCAGCGCCCGGGCGAGCGCGTCCAGCACCGAATCCGATGCCCCGGCGACCTGCCCGCGTTCAAGGCGCGTGTAGTAGTCCACGCTCACCCCGGCGAGCCCGGCGACCTCGTCGCGCCGCAGTCCCGGCACCCGGCGTGCGCGCATCCCGTAGTGCAGCACCCCCGCCTCCCCGGGGTCAGGCGGGCGCGGCGCGACATCAGGAATTCGCGCAGCTCACGTTTCGGATCCATGCGCTTCACGCTATGTACTACCTGGACCGTTAAGGCAGGCCCTGCCATTACCTGCATAACCGCGCCCTGCCCAACCGGCTGAGGGCCGGCTCGGATTCACCGTACTCGTAGGCGCCCGAGACGCAGGCCGCGGCGCCCACGCCGTCGCCGCCCTCACCACGGACGGCATCGACGCCCGCCCGCCGGCCTTGGACGTCACCGACGACGCCTCCATCGCCGCCGCCGCACGCCAGGTCGAGAACGAGATCGAAACACCTGGACGTGCTGGTCAACAACGCCGGCATCGCCGAGCCCAACCCCGCCCCCAGCCAGACCACCCGCGCCGATATGCGGCAGGTGTTCGACGTGAACGTGTTATGTTGCGCAACCGGCCTCAACGACCACACCGGCCTCCGCTCCGCCGACGACGGCGTCTCGGTCGTGATCACTCTCGCCACCCTGCCCGCCGACGCGCCTACCGGGCAGTACTCGGGCACCCTGTTCGCCACCGGCCTGAACGGCGCAGCCGCCTGGTAGCCCCGTACGCCTGGACAAGATCGTGACCGCTCACGATCATGCTCTTCCGGTGCCAGGGCATCGACACCTCGCCCCTGGTCCTGCGGCCTCCTCAATAGGTCCTGTTGCGGGCGGCCCTTACCGCGGCACTATTTGCGGGCGCTCGCGCGGGGCGTACGTTTTGCTGACCCGACCGTTTTTGGAACGGTCCGGCACGAGGACGAGGTCGACGGAGCCCTATCAGTTCTTCACCCCCCCTTCCCGCCGCCACCGCCGACCGCGACACCGTAAAGGTGTGGTTCTTCCAACGAAAGGTCCAGGTCAGCGCCCTCTGTTCCGGCCACACCCCGAGGTCGGGCTTCAGCCTGGACACGATGACCGCCCTGAGGAGCAAGCTCACGACCTACGAGAGCAGGGTCGGCCTGAACGAGATGACCCCAGGCGCCGCGATCACCCAGTTCCAGCAGTGGCTGGACGCCTACGGCGACAACGGAGCGTGGCAGATCTACGTCGACGACCAGGCCCGCAAGGACAGCGCCGAGCGGGAGCGCCAGCGGGTCGAGGTCGAAGCGAGGAAGATCAGGGACGCCGAGAACGCGGCCCGTTCCACGGCCACGGGCATCTGCGATCGATACCGCGCGGGGCTGCTGAGCAGCAGAGCGAGCGAGACACCGGTGGGACGAGTCGTCTGCGGCTTGGCCGTGATCGGCTCGCCCGGGGTGACCTACGAGGGTTTCAGCGGCCAGGACCTGCACCAATACGCGACCACCCCTCTCATCACCGCACTGGTCAGCGGCATCACGCAGTCGGAGAAGTGGCCGCCGGAGTCCTGCGCCGAGGTGGACGCGCTCAAGCGCTGGCTGAACGGCCCCGGCGCCGGCATCAGCTCGGTCGAGAAGATCCCCGGGGACACCTTCGTCTTCCATGCCCGGGTGTGGCACCCGGGAGGCAAGTGGGGCGGTAAGGAGACCTCGCCGGGCTGGAAGGACCGCGGCGCCTGCGTCTACTGCCAGCACTGGATCAGGCGCATCGGCGCCAGGAGCGTGTGAGCCCCGGCGGGCGTCCCGCGGGGCGCCCGCCGCAGACTCCATCCGCTGGTACGCGTATCGGCGTGACCCAGCGCGCACGGCAGCCTGGCGGCCGGTCTCCGCCTGCGGGCCCGGTCGGCCGTGTGCCATCGAAGTCCGGTCGTCGCGATCGTACGGATGTCCCCTCGCGTTCCGCCGCAGTCCCCAGGGCTTAGCCTGCATGGATGCAGCGCATCCTCGTAGTTGGCATCAGCGGGGCGGGTAAATCCACCATGGCACGGGCCCTGAGCAGCCAACTCGCCGTGGCCTATCACGAGATGGACGCCCTGTACTTCGCCGGTCCCGGTTGGGCCGTGAACGAGCGGTTTCCCGCTCAGGTCGCAGAGATCGCCAACTCACCGGCCTGGGTCTTCGACTCGTTCGGCTACCCAGAGGTCCGTGACTTGCTATGGGAACGCGCCGACACCGTCGTATGGCTGGACTACCCACGGCGGGTCATCATGCCTCGGATCCTGCGGCGGTCACTGCGCAGGACACTTCTCCGCGAATCAATCTTCAACGGGAACCGCGAGACCGTGGCGGAATGGTTCCGGCGAGATCACCCCGCATGGTGGGCATGGTCCCAGCACGCGGCGCGACGAGCGGACATACAGCAGCGCATCGATGACCCACGCTTTGCTCCCTTGCAGGTGATCCGCTTCACCACGGCGTCCTCGTCTGCGACCTGGCTCGGTTCCATCGGGCATCGGTGACACCGGTCCGGCTTCGGTGGCACGGGACAGTTGGCCCTACGCCGCGATCTTTGTCCGTGCGGAGTACCAGCGGGTCGATGAAGGAATCTCCGGCGCGGCTCGAACCAATGAGCGTTCAGTGGCATCCAACAAGGTCACGGTATCTGAAGGGATTCATGTGATCATCGGGTTGAACGGCGCCTCCGGGGCAGCGACCATGTCGACAGGCGACCGGGGATGCTCATGACGCAGGGTGCCTACGCAGCCGTGAGCGCGTCCCAGGCATGGTGATCCGCAAACGCGCCCCACGCGCGGCGCAGCGAATCGACGTGGCCCGCCTTCCCGAAGATGTCGTGGCGCTCATCGACGCCCTCGAGCCTGGCGAGAACGTGGTCGTCACGCGTGACGGCGCGTCGATAGCGACAATCTCCAGCACCATCGACGTGGTCCAAGGCGCCATCGTCGATCGCGACGCGCCGGACGAGGCCAACGATCAAGCACCGATCGACTTCGAGAGCGTGACGGTCGTGGCCACCGCGATGGAGCTGTCGACCGCGGCCCGGGTTGCGCTGTCGACCCAGCTCGGGGCGGACTACGTAGTGCTCGACATGCATGCGGCTCCCACGACAACCGATGTACTGCTGGTACCTCCAGGCAGCCCGCAGCTGATCGCGGCGCTCCGATCGATGTTCCCGAAAGCTCGCGTCGTCGTCACCGAAATCGAGGACCACGAACTCGGAGTTCAGTACCACGGCCCGGTCCGACGCCTGCTCGACGCCGGCGCCGATGCGTATCTACCTCCGGCGACCCTCCCGCTCCTGGCCAGGCAGCTTGACTACACCCTGAATCAGGGGCGCGAGATCGCCGGCGGGGCTGCTGCACCGTTGCAGATCGCACCGACCGCGGCGCCGGCAGATCCAGACGACGAATGACCCCGCACACATGGCCATGAGCAGGGTTGGATGGGTCTGAGAGCTTGTTGAGATCGCCGGCGTACGGTCTCATGGACCGCAACGAGGGGCATAGCGGGGCAGGCATGGAGGGACATATCGAGAAGGCCAAGCTGTCCTATGAGCACCCTGTCTTCGTCGGCGATGTCGGTGAGCCGGCCGCGGCGGAGCGGGAGCTGGACAAGGTCGAAGCCGATCTCGCTTTGGCCCGGGGACGGATCTTGCACGCGCGGTTCCTCGATGACCGGCGCGAGGACCCACGTGAGCTGGCGCTGTTCGAGCGTGCGGCACACCTGTACCGGACGCTGGGTGATGCGGCGGGCCAGGCGGGTTCGGTGTTCTGGGAGGGCTGTTTCCACCAGGTCGTACGGAGCGACCCCGACCGCGCCATCCCCCTCCTTGAGCAGTCGTACGACCTGGCCACTGCGGCAGGCGACCGATACACCCAGTGGGAAGTGCTCCGGCACCTGGGGATCGCGGACCATGCCGCGGGCCGGCTGGACGCCGCCCGGCAGCATCTGGAGGCGTCGGTACGGCTATGCCGGGAGCTCGGGCTGCCGGCCGCCGTCGCCGCCAACCAGGTAGGGCTGATCTACATCGCCGCCGCGCAGGGGCGACGGGACGACGCGGTGGCGCTGGCCGCAGAGGCGTACGCCACCGCCGAGGCGTGCGGGGCCCACCGCATCATGCGGCAGGTCGCGGAGGCGCGTATCCAGACCATGGCGCCGGACACCGATCATGGCGAGACCCACGATCAGAGCGCGCCTTGAGCCGCTGAAGCTTCGACGTCGCAAGCTCGAGGTTCGCCGTCGCAGACCTCGCGGAATAGAGCGGGGAAGAGCGCTGTTCACGCCATCAAGTTCAGATTTCAACTGTTGACGAGGGGATTATTGTGGAGATCGCCTTCATGTTGGTCATGAGCGTCATCGTGGGCACCTTCCTCGCCGGTGCGATGACCGTCCTCGCGCTGAGCGGCATCAAGGACCGGCAGTGGCCGGTGCTCCGGCGTCGGCGCGTCGTCTACCGCGGCTTCATCCCTCGCTGAGCGCGCCGACGCGGCTGATCAGGATCCGCCTGCAGCCCGCCCGTACCGGACGTAGCGACGAGCCCGCCGTCGGCGATGAACCGGTACGGCAGGGTGCCTTCGCGGACGGACGGGAGCGCGCATGGAGCCGACCGGGGAGGAGCCCGGAGCCCAGCAGGCACGCGCGGCCCGGGAACGGATCGCCGACGTGGTGCGGCGCATGGGCGGCGGCCTGCTGAAGCTGTCGCCGCACGGGATCGTGGTGACGCTGTGCGCGTGCGCCCTCATCCCGCTGACCTCCGGCAACCTGCTCGCCGCCGGGGCCGACGTGCTCGGCGGGGTGGGCGGCAACGTGCTCGCCGACGTGCTGATCAAGGCGGCGGACGCGCTGCGGCGGCGTACCTCCGGCCGTCCTCCCACGCAGGAGGAGCTCGAGGCCGAGGTCGTCGCCCGGCTCCTCGCAAGCCTGGAGGAAGGCGGGGAGGGCGCCGCCGAGCTGCGGCGCGCGATGGCGGCGGTGCTGCACCGGGTGGACGCGGCGGGCGCCGCCATCGAGGCGGCCCTCGTCAGCGGCGACCGCCGGATCCAGGAGCGCCTCACCGAGGCGTTCGGCGAGCTGAGCGGCGACTTCGCCGAGTTCCGCCTGCTTCTGGAGGACATGTCGCGCAAGGTGTCGGAGCTTCTGCGGGTACGGCACCACGAGGAGGCGCGGGCCCGGAGCGACCGCGATCTCATGCTCAGGCAGTACGAGCATTCGATCCGGATCCTCGAAGAGCTGTCGCTGCTCAACGGGCGCCTGGACGCCCCGCGGCCGGAGGGGGCACCCGGTCCCGGCTGGCGTGCCGGGCTGGCGCCGTACCGGGGATTGTGGCCGTTCGAACGGGAGCACGCGCCGATCTTCCACGGCCGTGAGCGGGACACCGCCCGGCTGCTCGGCCGGCTGGCGGAGCGCCTGACCGGGTCGGGCCTGGTCATGGTGGCCGGGGCGTCAGGAGCGGGCAAGTCCTCGCTGCTGCGGGCCGGGCTGCGGCCCGCGATCTCCCGCGGCCTGCTGCCCGGCGCGCCCGGCAGCGAGCACTGGCCGCAGGAACTGATGACGCCGGGAGAGCACCCGCTCGACGAACTGGCGGTCCGGCTGAGTCATCTCGGTCAACTGGAGGCCGGGGCGGTGCGCCGCTCGCTGGGAGCCAACCCTCAGGACGCGCACCTGACCGTGCGGCACGCCGTACTGGCCGAGGCCGAGCGGCTGAAGCGCCGCGACCCGGGCCGGCTCGTCCTCGTCGTGGACCAGTTCGAGGAGGTGTTCCTCCTGGCCGGGCGGGAGGAACGGGAGGCGTTCGCCACCGCCCTGGTGGCGGCGGCCCGCTCGGCCGCGCTCGTGGTCCTGGGCGTGCGCGGCGACTTCGCCACCGAGTGCAACGCCCATCCCGTGCTGGCCGAGGCGCTGGACGGCGGGCAGTACACGCTGGGCCCCATGACGGAGTCCGACCTGCGCCGCGCCATCACGGGACCGGCCACGGCGGCCGGGGTCCAGGTCGAGCCGGCGCTGGTCGACGACGTGCTGCATGACCTGCGCTCGCGGACCGGCGAGGCCGCCTACGGCACGGGCGCGCTGCCCCTGCTGTCGCACGCGATGCTGCTCACCTGGGAGAAGTGCGCGGGCGGCCCGCTGACGAGCCAGGCGTACGGCGAGGTCGGCGGGATCGCCCACGCCGTGGAGTCGGCCGCCGACGAGGTGTACGAAAGCCTTTCCGCCGAACGGCGTCAGGTCGCGCGGGAGGTCTTCCTGAGGCTGGCCGTCATCGGACCCGACGGGCGGCCCGTGCGCCGCCGCGTTGCGCGCGACGAGCTGGTCGGCAGGCGTCCGGCGGGCGGCACGGACGACGTCGAAGCGGTGCTGGAGGCGTTCACCGAGCGCCGGCTCCTGATCCGGAGCGGCGACCCGGGTGACGGCCGAAGCGGCGACGCGCACGGCGCGGTGGAGATCGCCCACGACGCGCTGCTGGAGGAGTGGCCCAAGCTCAAGAAGTGGCTCGACGAGGGCCGCGGCGACCACGTGCTGTTCCGCCAGTTCCTGGACGGCGTCGCCGACTGGGAGGCGAGGAAGCGCGACCCGGAATTCCTCTACCGCGGCACCCGGCTGGCGGCGCTGCGAGAGGTGTTCCCGCGCTGGGAGGCGGACCCCGTGCGCGGTCCCGCGCTGACCGGGGCACAGCGTGTGTTCCTGCGCGAGAGCGACCGGCTGGAGAGGCGGGCCACCCGCTTCCGCCGCGCGGGTCTGGCCGCGCTGGTGATCCTGTTCCTGACGTCGGTGGTCGGGGCGGGCGTCGCCGCGAACCGCGCCGCCGAGGCGAGCGCGCAGGAGGACGCCGCGCGCTCGCGCGAGCTGGCGGGCCGCAGCCTGGAGCTCGGCGAGACCGACCCGGCGCTGTCGCGGCTGCTGGCGGTGGCGGCCCGGAGGATGAGGGACACGCCGGAGGCCCGCGCGGCCATGACCGCCGCCCTGCTCAACCCGGCCCGCTCCGTGTTCACCGGCCACACGGGGGTGGTGGACGAGGTGGCGTTCGCGCCCGACGGCAGACTCCTGGCGTCGGCGGGGCGCGACGGCACCGTCCGGCTGTGGGACACCGCGACGGGCCGCCAGGCCGCGCGCTTCACCACCGGGCCTGGGGAATGGGCGACGGGGCTGGCCTTCAGCCGGGACGGCCGGCTGCTGTTCGGCGCGAGCCGCACGGAGCAGGACGACGGGGGCGCGATCCGGATCTGGGATGTCGCCACCCGGCGCCCCTCCGGCGATCCGATCGCCGTCCCCGGGTTCACCGATGGGACCACCACGCCCTTCGAGGCTCTGGCCATCAGCCGGGACGGCGCCACGCTCGCCGCCGCAGGAGGGGACGGCACGCTGTACCTGTGGGACGTCGTCACCCGCCGGCGGATCGGGGACTTCGAGGCCGACCAGGCCGAGGACGTCACCTTCAGCCCGGACGGCAGGACGCTCGCCACTGCCGGCACGCGCGGGCAGGTGCTGTTCTGGGACGTGGCCCGGCACCGCGAGATCAGGCCCAGCCCGGTGACCCGTACGGGGAACATCGAGGCGTGGAAGGTGGCCTTCACCCCCGACGGAACCAGACTGCTGAGCGTCGACAGCGACGACACCGTGCGCTGGTGGGACACCGCCACCCACGCGCGGATCGGCGCCCCGCTCAAGGGGCCCGGCGCCGCTCTGGCCGTCAGCCCGGACGGCACGCTCCTGGCCGCCGACGGTGGCGGCGGCACGGTCGTCCTGTACGACACCGTCACCCGCGAGCAGGTGGGGACGCCCCTCGTGGGCCACACCGGCACGCCCCAGGACGTGACGTTCTCCCCGGACGGGACGCGGCTGGCGAGCGCCGGCGTGGACGGCACCGTCCGCGTGTGGGACCTCCTGCGCGGCCGGCAAGCCGGCAGACCTGTCACCAAGCAGGGCACGGGCACCGTCTACGGCATGGCGCTCAGCCCCGACGGGAGCACGCTGGCCACATCAAGCGTGCCCGGCGCCTTCCTGTGGAACCTGGCCGCGCGCGACCGGCTTGGCGGGCCCCTGTCGGCCGGTGAGATGGGCGAGCACGGCCCGGTCGCCTTCAGCCCCGATGGCAAAGTGCTCGCCACCGGACAGAGCAACGGGGCGATCCTGCTGTGGGACGTCGCCACGCGGCGCAAGATCGGGGAACCGCTGCTCGGCCATGCCGCGCACCTCGACAACTGGGTGCTGGCGCTGGCGTTCAGCCCCGACGGCGCGACGCTCGCCAGCACCGGATTCGACGACACTTTACGGTTCTGGGACGTGCGCGCGCACCGGCAGACGGGCGCGCCGGTGACCGGCGTCCAAGCCTCGTCCCTGGCCTTCGCCGCCAAGGACGCCACCCTCGCCATCGGCATGGACGACGGGACCATCAGGCTCTTCGATCCGCGCACACGCAGCGACAAGGCCACCCCGCTGCGCGGCCACACCGGCGCCGTCGAGCACGTCGCCTTCAGCCCGGACGGCCGCCTCCTCGTCAGCGCGAGCGCCGACCGGACGATCCGGCTGTGGGACGTGACCACCGGACGACAACTCGGGCAGCCACTGGTCGGACACACCGACACGGTCTGGATGGTGGCCTTCTCCCCCGATGCCCGGCTGCTCGCCAGCGCCGGCCGCGACCGGACGATCCGGCTCTGGGACGTCGCCACCGGGCGGCAGCTCGGCCGCCCGCTGACCGGCCATCGCGAGGACGTCTCCGCAGTGGCCTTCACCCCTGACGGTCGCGCGCTGGTGAGCACCGGCTACGACAAGACGATCCGGCTCTGGAACGTGGCTTTGCCCGCCGTGAGCGTGGAGAACGTCTGCGCCTTGGCCCAGCGGGCGCTCACCCGGCAGGAATGGGGCCTGTACGTGCCGGGCAGAGCGTACGAGCCGGTGTGCGCCGGCCCCTAGGGCTGAATATTGATGAAGGGGTCCCAGCAGTAGTAACCCTGCTTCTCACCCTTGTGGTTGAGAATCATGAAGCTGAAGTTGTAGGTGACCGTCCCCGTGTCCAGGACCTCGCACTCCCAGTAATAGCTGTTGATTCTCTGGGTGGTGGGATTCAGCGGATCCTGGCTGTTCGGCTGTGGCTCGCTGAGCATCACCGACCTTGGTACGGGGGTGCTGATCAGGTCCTGTCCGGCCAGGGTGTTGAACCTGTAGAGGATGCCGGTGTACTCGGAGTTCAGGGATAGTGTCGTCTCGCGCCACCTGATGATGTCCATAGGCGAGGCGTTGATTGTCAACTCGCTGCCCGGAGCGCCGCCGAGTTGGTTCTGCCGGGTGGTCATGTAGATCAGGTTGCTGCTGTCGGGGATCGATGTCGGGCCGTTCGGATCGGTGTTCTTGCCGAACCTTCCGAGAATGGTTTCCGCGTCGATGGCGATGAGGACGTTGATGAATTCTGACATGCAGAAATTCCCCCTGTCGTATCCGACGAAAACAGACCGTGCCCAGACCTCAATCACGACTTGAAGGCCGCCGGGCGAATGCCTCCACCATGATCTTTGACATTGAGTGCTGTCAAGGATGCATAATGTAACCCAAATAAATTCGGGTTATCCCGTAACGCTTAGCACTGAGGGGATGAGCAGCCGGAATACGTCCCCAGCGGGCCAGAAGGGCGCGCCGTCCCCCCGCCCAAATGTGGCAGACAAGACAGGTGTGCATTACTGAAATGCGCGCTTCCGGCTTGATCACATATCGCGCAGTGGCGGTTAGCCTCGATCTTTCTCGACCTTGAGTTGGTCGGCTGAGAGGTTCGGCTGGGGGTCGATTTTCTCGCTGTGGTCAGCGTGGATGCCCGGCTGTCG
>NZ_JBFAOQ010000037.1:0-63589 GCF_040675285.1 Nonomuraea sp. NPDC049625
CGCCAGGTCAGCAACGACGGAACCCGGCGCGTGCTGGCCAAGAAGCTCGGCAACGGCGACGTCGCGGTCGCCCTGTTCAACCAGGGCGGCAGCACACCACGATCAGCACCACCGCGTCCGCGATCGGCCTGACGGGCGATTCGTTCACCCTGCGCGACACCTGGACGAACGCCGCCGGCACCAGCACCGGCACCATCTCGGCCGCCGTGCCCTCGCACGGCACCGTCGTCTACCGGGTCAGCGGCGGCACCACCTCGACACCGACGCCCACCCCCACGCCCACGCCGAGCGGGTGCACGGCGACGTACCGGCTGGTCAACGACTGGGGCACCGGCTTCCAGAGCGAGCTGACCGTCACCAACAACGGGCCGTCCGCACTCGACGGCTGGACCGTGAAGCTGACCCTGGCCGGCGGCCAGACCATCACCAGCCTCTGGAACGGCGTGAACACCGGCACCACCGGCGCGGTCACCGTCAAGAACACCCCCTACAACGGCAGCATCGCCGCCAACGGAACGACCACCTTCGGCTTCACCGCCAACGGCAACGGCTCGACCGCCCCCACCGGCGTCACCTGCACGACCCCGACCTCTCAAGGAAGGTAAGCGACCCACGCCGACGAGTGGCACTCCCGGCCGCCTTCGTCGTCGCATCGTCGACGGCCGGTGCCGGCCACCGGTGAATCGGCCGTGGCGGCGGCCCGTACCTCCCGCCGGGGGTCCTACGCGGGCACGGCCTTTCGCCGGGCGGCGGCCGCCGCCACGTTGACGGGCATGCGCCCGAAGATCAGGCCGTGGAAGGGGCTGATCGCCCACCAGTAGAGGTGCCCGAGCAGGCCGTGCGGATGGAAGATCGCCCGCTGCCGGTAGAAGGTGCTACCGCCGGAGCGGGAGACGCTCAGTTCCAGCCAGGCCAGGCCCGGCAGTCGCATCTCGGCGCGCAACCGCAGCAGGCGGCCGGGCAGCACCTCTTCCACCCGCCAGAAGTCGAGCGTGTCGCCCGTCCTCAGCCGGTGTGCGTCACGCCGCCCGCGGCGCAGCCCGACGCCGCCGAAGAGCCTGTCCAGCAGGCCGCGCAGGTGCCAGGCGACCGGAAGGGAGTACCAGCCGTTGTGACCGCCGATACCCTCGATGACCTGCCACAACGCCTCGGGGTCCGCGTCCACCCGGAGGCTGCGGCAGTCGATGTAGAGGCTGCCGCCCGCCCAGTCGGGATCGGTCGGCAGCGGGTCGCTAGGGGCGCCGGGTGTGGAGGCCGAGGACCAGCGAGTGGCGACGTCCGCCTCCTTGATCTTCTTGAGCGCCAGTGAGACGGCCTCGCGGAAACCGATCAACCCGTCCTCCGGGTCGGTCACGTAGCGAGCGATGTCGTGCTCGCCGCAGATCCCCTCATTGCGCAGTGACTCGACCAGCGGCCGCGCGATCCCCGACGGGACCGGGGTGACCAGGCCCACCCAAAGGCTCGACAACCTCGGGGTGAGCACCCTCACGGGAATGATCGCGCGGTGGGGCAGACCGGCCACGGACGCGTACCCGTGCATCATGTCGGCGTAGGTCAGCACGTCCGGGCCGCCGATGTCGAAGGCACGGTTGACCTCGTCGGGCACGCTCGCCCAGGCGGTGAGGTAACGCAGCACGTCCCGTACGGCGATGGGTTGCGTGCGGGTGTGCACCCAGCGGGGCGTCGTCATGACCGGCAACCGTTCGGTCAGGTATCGCAGCATCTCGAACGACGCCGAACCGGAGCCGATGATGACCGCGGCCCGCAGCACCACCGCCGGCACGCCTGCCCGCAGGAAGATCTCGCCCACCTCCGCCCTGGACCGCAGATGAGGGGAAAGCCGCTCGCTGGGGACGAGCCCACCGAGGTAGACGATGCGACGCACCCCCGCCTGCTCGGCCGCCGCCGCGAACGTCTCGGCGGCCCTGCGGTCGTTCTCGGCGAACTGTCCTGCCCCGCCCATCGTGTGGATCAGGTAGTAGGCCACCTCGATGCCGTCCAGGGCCTCCCGGGTCTGTCCGGGATCGGTGGCGTCCGCCTTGACGACCGACGTCCGCGCCACCCAGGGCAGGTCCCGCAGTCTCTCAGGGGATCGTGCCATGCATCGGACCTCGTGACCTGCCGCGAGCAGTTCGGGGGCCAGCCGGCCGCCGATGTAGCCGGTCGCCCCGGTGACCAGACAACGCGCCATCTCCGCACCCTCCGCTGTAGGGTGTGCCCTCCGGGGCGGGATACCCAGCCGATCGGGACATAACCGCACGTCAGAGCGCTACGAGTCGCGGGCGCGCCGCAGCACCGGCAGCCCCGTACCGGAGTCGAGCACGAGGCGGTCTCCAAGCGGCCGGGCGAGCGTGACCGTGGTCGTGGCCGTCTTGAGTATCGCCGGGCAGGGCTTGCCCGAGCCGGAGTCCTCCTCGTCCACGTCGACCACTACCAACTGTCCGGTCTCGTAGGCGCGTGCCCCGTGAACGGTGTCGCAGGCGCCGTACCCGTAGCGGAGCAGCAGCTCTCTTGGCTTGCCGGCGACGAGGCCGAACGCCATCACCTCTTCGACGCTCCCCTGCACCCGCTCGGGACGGGCGGTGACGGCCGAGGGGTCGACCGCCACGTGAACCTTCTTCTGCTCGACCCCCTCGACGGTGAACATCCAGGCGGGCACCTGGATCGCGCCTCGGCTGGTCTCCAGCGGGACCTTGCCCAGCCTGGCCCCGGTCACCCGGAGGAGGCGGCATCCCTTGGCCGGACACTCCTCTTCGATGAGACCGGCCGGTTTGCTGAACTCCGCGTACGCCCGCTCCGCCGTGATGAGCGGCACCTGCGAGACCTCGCCGTCCGGCCATCGCACCTCGGCGCGGGCCGGGGAGCCGGTGGGCAGCCTGGCGGCCAACCGCCAGGCGCCGTTGTGCGAGCTCCTGTTCACCCAGGCCGGGATTTCAGCCGGAGGCGGCGATTGAGACCGTTGCACGCGGTGACAGCGTTATCACTGTGACGGCAGGGGACGCCCTCACCCTCCTGTGATTACTTAGCGCATGGAAAAGCTACTCACAGTAATCGTACGAGGTGAAAGGTCTCCATGCGCAGCATCCTGACCAGGACCGTCACGGCAATCGCCGCCATCGCGACGCTCGGCTTCGCCGCCCCCGTGCCCGCCCAGGCAGCGGCCCGGGCCTACTTCGAGTTCACCGACTTCACCCAGGCACGGTTCATCGTCGAAATCACCGACCCCGACAAGATCCAGCACGCCCGCGACCTGCTCAGCGGCGCCACCGCGGACAGGCCACACGTCATCGGACGCATCGTGCCGCGCCCCGCTCCCTACAACCCTCGCTGGAGCTACCAGCTGCGGTCCGAGACGATCGACTTCTTCGACGTCGCGATCGAGGTCTGCGACGCGACCATCCCCTACGTCGAGGAGAACCTGGACGAGGCCGGCGGGGCGTTCCTGCCCGGCTATGTCTGGTGCCCCTGGTCTTCCCGGCTCGTGCGCGAAATCCCGACGGCATAGGCCCTGACGTCGTCTGCCATCGCGGCCCCCGGGAGAAGCGGTCCGGGGGCCGCCCGCGCAGCTCGACCGCCCTTGACGACGCAGCCCGTACCATCGGGCGCATGACGTGCGTGCTGGTCGTGGAGGACGACCTGGTCATCCGGTCCGAGCTGGTCGAGGCGCTGGCCGCCCAGGGTTACGAGGCGGAGCCGGCCGCGGACGGGGCCGAGGCGCTACGGGCGGCGGAGCGGCAGCAGCCTGATCTCGTCCTGCTGGATCTGGGGCTGCCCGACGTGGACGGGGTGGCCCTGTGCCGGCGGCTCCGGGCAAGGGCGCCGGACACGGTGATCGTCGTGCTCACGGCCCGTACCCAGGAGTTCGAGGTCGTGGTGGCGCTCGACGCGGGTGCCGACGACTACCTGACCAAGCCGTTCCGGCTGACCGAGCTGATGGCCAGGATCCGCGCCCACCTGCGGCGCCGCGGACCGGCCCAGGGGGAACGGCTGCTGACCGCCGGGCGGCTGCGGCTCGACCTGCCCGCCCGGCGCGCCTACGTCGGGGAGGCGGAGGTGGCGCTGCGGCCCAAGGAGTTCGATCTGCTGGCGGCGCTGGTGAGCCGGGCGGGCGAGGTGGTGACGCGCGAGCAGCTCATGGACGAGGTGTGGGACGAGAACTGGTTCGGTCCGACCAAGACCTTGGACGTGCACGTGTTCGCGCTGCGCCGCAAGCTGGCCGAGCACGGCGAGGGGATGGAGCGGATCGTCACGGTGCGGGGGCGAGGCTACCGCTACGAGCCATGACCATCACCTGCCGCGGCCGGGCAGCAGCAGGCTGAACAGCGGCGGTCTGGCCCGGCTGAGCACCAGCCTGCCGCCTTCGGCCTCGGCCAGCGAGCGGGCCAGGGCAAGGCCGATGCCGTGGCTGTCGCCGCTGGACCTGACGAACGGATCGACGCCCTCGGCCACGCCCGTCCCGTGATCGCCCACCTCGATGGCCAGCCCGGGGCCGACGTCGGAGACGGTGACCGCGACCTCTCCGTGGCCGTGACGTACCGCATTGTCGACGAGTACGCGCAGGATCTGCCGGACGGCCGCGGGCTGAGCCGTCGCCGGCGGCAGTTCCGGCTCCACGGTGATCGTCAGGCGGCGGCCGTGCTCGGCCAGCGGACCGTGCCACTCCTGCCGGACCTCCTCCATCAGCCCGCCGACGTCGAGGTGCTCGGCCGGCACGCGGCTGTCGCGGCTGAGTCGTACGAGATCGTCGATCACCTCCTGCAGCCGCTCGCCCCTGCTCAACGCGGCCCGTACCGCCGGAACCAGGTCTGCTCCGGGGCGGGACAGGGCGGATTCCAGGCCGAGCAGCAGGCCGGTCAGACCTGTGCGGAGCTGATGGGAGACGTCGGCGCTGAAGGCCCGCTCGCGCGACAGTACGGCCCCGAGGCGGCGGGCGGTCGACTCCAGGGCCTGCCCGGCCTGGTCGGCCTCGCGCAGGCCGGAAGGGGAGGCGCGGACGCTGAAGTCGCCGCCTCCGAGGGCCTGCGCCGCGGTGGTGAGCCGTTCGAGCGGTGCGGCGAGCCTGGCCGACTGCCGCACGGCCGCGCCCGCGGCCAACGCGATCACGATCAGCGCGAGTCCGCCCAACAGCAACCATGCCTCGTGAACGCGCTCCTCGACCTGCGCGTTCGGTGTCGCCACCCGGATGACCACGGCGGTGCCCTCGTCGGAGGGGACCGGCGCGGACACGGCCAGGAAACCGCCCTCGACGGCGTCGTGGACGCGTCCGTCCTTGCTGGAGACGGTCAGCCGTGAGTGGGCGGGACCGTCGCCGAACAGCCGGGCGCCGGTCACGTTGTAGCCGCCGATGGCCAGGTCACCCGACATGCCCGTCGGCAGTCTCAACGGCGTCCGCGGCTCGTCGGGCACGGCGGCGGCGACCCAGGCCGCGTCGCGTTGCAGGGCCGCCACGGTCTGGTCGTGGAAGAGCAGGCTCACCGCGACCGCCAGCGGCACCAGGAAAAGCGCGACGGCCAGGGCGGTCACGCTCACGATCACCACCAGCACCCGCCGCCGCAGCGGCACGCCCCGCGCTGTCACCCCTCCAGAGTGGCAGATACAAGGTAAACGCCCCGCTAACCCGCTGTCGGGGACCCTCGCCGCCCGGCTTCGGACCAGGATTAACCCCGCGTTATGAATGGCCGAACCTTCCGCTGTCCCACGTTTGCGCAGACTGACGGGGTCAGTACGACGTCAATGCATCGGAGATATTTCAATGCGTAAGTCCATGCTCATCCCCGGACTCGCCACCGTGGCCGTCCTCGTCGCGGGCGGCGGAGCCGCCGCGTTCGCCTCCTCCACCGGCCAGAGCCCCGCCCCCGCCTCCACCCAGTCCTCCGCCGCCCCCGCCGAGAACGAGGCCGCCACGCCCCAGGAGAGCGCGGAGCCCGACGAGGGCACCAAGGAAGACGAGCAGGGCCAGACGGCCGAGGCCGAGGACGGCGACGACGACCAGGCCGGCGAGCAGGCCGAAGCCGAGGACGGCAACGACGACAACGGCCAGGAAGGCAAGCAGGGCCAGGCGGACGACCAGCACGAGCAGGAGGGCAAGGGCGACGCCTCCGAGCCCGAGGACGGCTGAACCAGGCGCCGGGCACCCCCCGCTCGGGTGCCCGGCTCGGTCGTGGGCGCGCGGCGGCCGCAGGAAGATCTTTGCCTGTCTTCGCGCGTTCGCCGTGTGCCCGGGGTATTGCCCGCGCCATCATGCCGCATGCCATATGCGCAGCTCAGGGGCCGATTTCCCGCCGAAGTGGGACGTAACGGCCTGCTGGTCATCGCCGCCCGGGCACTGCGGACCTTCGGGTACGGATGCACCAGCGTGCTCCTGGCCGAGTTGCTCGCCCAGGACGGCGACGCACCCTGGCAGACCGGGCTGCTGCTGGCCGTGGCCGCCGCCGGTTCGGTGTTCGCGAGCCTGATGCTGGGCCTGTTCGCCGACGTGTGGGGACGGCGGCGAACGCTGATCGCGTGCGGCTGCCTGATGGCGGTGACCGGCGTCGTGTTCGCATTCAGCGAGTCCTACCCCGTGCTGGTCGCCGCCGCCTTCATCGGGACGATCTCGCCCTCCACCAACGACAACACCCCGTTCTCCGGGGTGGAGCAGGCGATCCTCGCCCAGAACTGCCCCCCGTCCCGCCATACGGCCATCTTCACCTGCTACAACGTCACCGCCATGGCATCCGGCGCGCTGGGCGGCCTGGCCGCCGCCGCCCTCGGGCTCCAGTCGTGGACATCGGCCCCGGACGCCGCCTTCGCCCTGTACGCGGTCCTGGCGGCCGGCACCGTGACGCTGTTCTGGCACCTGTCGCCGCAGGCCGAGGCCCCCGAGACCGCACGACCTGACCGGAGCGTGCACCGCGTGCGGGTGCCGGGCCAGGTCCGCCTGCTGGCCGGGCTGTCCGCCCTGGACGCCCTGTCCGGCGGGCTGGCCGTCCAGGCCGTGCTGGCCTGGTGGTTCGCCCACCGCTACGGCGCCACCACCACGCAACTGGGCCTGGTGTTCTTCGCCGCCAACCTGCTGCCGGCCCTGGCCCAGCTCACCGCGCCGCTGCTGGCCGCCCGGCGCGGCCTGCTGGCCACCATGCTCCTTCCGCACACGGCGGCCAACCTGCTGCTGGCCTGCATCCCGTTCGCCCAGAACCTCGCCACCGCCGTCACCCTGCTGCTGCTCCGCCAGACGGTCTCCAAGATCGACGTACCGGCGCGGCAGGCCTTCACGGCCGCGGTCGTTCCCACCGCGCACCGCACGGCCGCCGCCAGCATGACCAGCATGGCCCGCAGCATCGCCGTCTCGGCCGCTCCCATCGCCGCCACCACGCTGCTGACCGGCACGCTGGCCGCGCTGGGAGCTCCGCTGCTGCTCGGCGCGGCCCTGGGCCTCGGCTACGACCTCGCCCTCTGGCGCGCCTACCGAGGCGCGCCCCTGGCCGAAGGATGAGCGACCGTCCAGCCGGTCGGTGTCACAGGAGCCGGCGGGCGAGGGGCAGCCTGGTCCGGGTGATCAGCGCCGCCGCGCTCGCCAGAACGGGCAGCCCGACCACCACGGCGACGAGAAACGGCCACGGTATCGCGATCGTGGCGGGATCTCCGGCGCCGTGCGTCGTCATCGGCCGGGTCAGGGCCAGGCCCGTCACCGTTCCCGCGAGCAGCCCCACCAGCGCGCCGAGCCCGGAGATGTAGAGGGCCTGGCCCGCCACGACCGCCCGCGACATCCTGGGCGGGGCGCCGATGGCCACCATCGTCGCCCGCTCGGGCCGCATGTCGGCGGCTGCCAGGCGGGTGGCGGCCAGCGTGCCGCCGACGACGAGGACGAGAGCGCCGCCGAGCCAGCGCCACAGGCCGGGGGCGGGGTCGGGCATGTTGCGGTAGCCCTCCTCGGAGGCGACCGTGACGCGGGGGGTCACCTTGGCCAGATCACGCGCCAGCGTCGAGTTCGCCGACGGCCGGTACATGGCGTAGAGCTGGCGCTCCGCCGTCGCGAAACCGGCCTGCTCCACCAGGGCACGCGGCAGCAGGGCGCCCCCCTGGTGCTCGTCGGCGGGTGTGGCCAGCACCGCGGGCACGTCGAGCTTGCGCGCGGGGCCGGACGTGGAGCTCGCCCGCAGCGCGAGTTTGCCGTCCCGCAGCGCGGCCGGGTCGAACACCACGGCCTTCCCGCTCGCCAGCGCCGCGGCCGCCTGCGGATCATGGCGCCCCTGCAGGAGCCTGAGCAGGGTCTGGTCTCCGACGGCCACCGTGCGACGCGTGCGGGTGCCGTTCCATCGCACCGTGTACCGCAACGCGTAGCGGTGGCCCTTGGCGTCCTTCACCTGGTAACCGGCGGCCAGCGGCACGCCCGGCAGCTGGCGGGCGGCTTCGGCGCGAAGCCTGCTCCAGGCCGGATCGCCGATGTTTCCGGCCCAGATCGCCAGCATGCCGGTCGGGCGCGCCGAGGTGTAGGCGTTGCGCTGGTCCATGTACTCGCTGTACGTGCCGATGCCCACCGCCACGACGGTGGCCGTAACCGCCATGACCGCCGCCACCGCGCTCGCCGTACGGGATCGGTGGCGGACCGCGTCACGTACGGACATCCGCAGCGGGAGCCGCAACCGCCCGGCCAGCCGCCCCGTCCAACGGACCAGCCACGGCGTCAGCACCACCAGCCCGAGCAGGACCAGCACGGCGGAGGCGAGCACCCACACCGAGCCCGGCTGGCGCCGCGCCACCACGGTCGCCCCCAGTCCGGCCAGCACCAGCGCGGCCCCCGCCAGCGGCCATCCCGGCCGATCGGCCACCGCGGGCGTCCGGCCGGCCAGCACCGCCGCGCTGTTCTGCCGAGCCGCCTGTACGGCGGGCACCAGCGCTGCCACGATCCCGGTGAGCAGGCCCAGAGCGGCGACGGCCAGAACCGGCGGCCACGGCACTTCCGGCGGGCCGACCTGTCCTCCCCATCGCGCCATGATCGGGGCGCCGAGCGTTCCCGCCCCGATGCCCAGCACCGTCGCCACGAGGGTGGCGGCCCCGCCGAGAACCAGTCCGTCGGCCACCACGATCGTCCGCAGTTGCGCGGCCGAGCCGCCCTGGGCCGCGATCTCGGCCAGTTCCCGGCGCCGCCTCCTGAGCCCGACCGCGAAAGCGGGCCCGGCCAGCAGCACGGTCACCAGCACCACCATGATCACCATGGTGCCGATCCCGACCGTGGACTGGACGTCGAAGCCCGAGTCACGAGTCCACGAGCGACGGTCCGTCATCATGGCGCGCGAGGTGACGTACAGACCGGCGCTGTTCAGCGCGCTCACGCGGGTCCAGGACACGGGCTCGGCGGTGTCGGCGAGCCATCCGGTGCCGTTCTCGCGCGGAGACCAGAACTCATTCACCGACGCCAGCGGGAGATCGGGACCGACGACCTGCCGCAGAGAGGGCCGGTTCGGGTGCTCGACCACGCCCACCACCGTCAGCGGCGCCGCGCCGGACGGCCGCAGCAGATCGCCGGGCCGCAGGCCGAACGCGGAGGTCACCGCGACCTCGCGGGCGGCCGCGGGCAACCTGCCCTCGCTCAGTGTCCGCATCCCCTTGGTGAGGGGATCGCGCAGGTCGGTCCGCAGCGCCTCGACCCGCTCGGTCCCCAGTTGGAGCACACCGGCATCGAACGGGATCACCCGGGTGCCCGGTCCGAGCAGCGCCCCCACCTCGGCGGCGCTGCGCCGGGGCACGGTCGCTCCGCCGCCGCCCCCGCTCCAGCTCGTCCCGTTCGGCTCCTGGCGAAGCACCGTACCCTCGGGCGCCTGCATGAGGAGGGCATCGGCCGCGCCGAGCTCGGCCACCAGCCCCTCCCGCGGGCTGACGCTCATGGTCGCGGTGAGGGTGAGCATCGCCGTGATCACCAGGACAGGCAGGCCGATCATCACCATGATGAGCGCGCTTCGCCCCCGGGAACGCCACGCGTTGCGGCGGGCGAGGCGCAGCGCGACCAGAACGGCGCTCATCGGGCGCTCTCCAGCGGCACGTCCGTGGAATCCGCGACCATCCCGTCACGCAGGAACACCACCCGGTCGGCCCAGGCGGCGTAGCGCGGCTCGTGGGTGACGAGCAAAACCGCCGCGCCCGCGTCGCAGCGGGCGCGTAAGACCTGCAGGATCTCATCGCCGGTGCGGGTGTCGAGCGCGCCGGTCGGCTCGTCGGCCAGCACCAGGCGCCGCTCGCCGACCAGAGCGCGGGCGATCGCGACCCGCTGGCGCTGGCCGCCGGACAGCTCGTCGGGGAAGCGGTCGGCCAGCTCTTCCACGCCGGTCTCCGCCAGCACGACCATGGCCTCCTCGCGGGCGAGGCGTGGGCGCGCGCCGTCGAGCTCGCGCGGCAGCATCACGTTCTCCACCGCCGTCAGCGACGGGATCAGGTTGAGGTCCTGAAAGACGTAGCCGACGCTGCGCCGCCGTAATGCCGCCAGGTCGCGTACGGCGGCCAGGTCCTGATCGTCGACGTGCACCGTGCCCGACGTGGGCTGCTCCAGCCCGCCCACGAGGTTGAGCAGGGTCGACTTGCCCGACCCGGACGGGCCCATGACCGCGACCAGCTCCCCCGCGTCGACCTCCAGGCTCACGCCCTTGAGAGCGTGTACGGCTGTCGCCCCTTCGCCGTGGACTCTGGCCACCTCGGCCAGCCGTACGACCGTCATGTTTCCTCCTTGAGAACGGCCTCGCAGTGGTCCAGCCACCGTTGCTCGGCCTCGGCCCGGAAAATCATGGAATCGAGCACCAGCCGCTGAGCCGCGCCTCCCGTCACAGCTCGCTTGGCCTTGGTCAGCTGCTGGAGAGCGCGCATGGTCGCCGTACGCTGCCGGCGGATGACCTCGGCGACGTCCACCTCCTTGGCCTCGACGGCCATGGCCAGCTTGATGACCAGCTCGTCCCGCGGCCGGTCGGACTGGACGATGGGGGTGCTGAACCATCGCGCCAGCTCCGCCCGGCCGGCCGCGGTGAGCGTGTAGGCGACCCGGCCCTGTTCGTCCGACTCGCCCGGCTCGACGAGGCCGTCGCGCTCCATGCGGGACAGCGTCGCGTAGACCTGGCCGATGTTGAGCGGCCAGGTCGCCCCGGTCGAGGCCTCGAACTCCACCCGCAGCTGATAGCCGTGCCGAGGCCCTCTGCTGAGCAGCGCCAGCAGGCCGTGCCTGATCGACATGGATACTAAGTATGCATATGCAGTATGCATCGCTCAAGCGGATCCGCCGCATTCGGCTCAGCGCGGCCGGGGTGAAGGCGTCGCCGGGGAGCCGAAGATCGCTGTGGGGTCGCCGGTGTACCAGGCGTTGTCGATGCGCACGCGGCGGATGACCCAGCGCTCGCCGTCGCGGACCAGGTCGACGTCATAGGGGTTCTTCAGCAGGGCGAAGACGGCGTGGTCGGCGGTGAGCAGATGCTGGGCCTCCACCAGGGCCGTCAGCCGCGCGGTGTCCCCGTCCACGGCGATGCGGGGGTTGGTGACCTGGTGGGTGGTGTCCACCCGGCCGGTGAACATGGTCAGGATGGTGCCGACGATCGTGTCCCGCCCGGACATCACCGGCGGCCGGCCGCCCCACTTGGCGGCGGCGGGGCGGAAGTCGAGTTCCGCCCCGGCGGCGAAGGCGGAGGCGAACAGCGACTTGTCCTTGAGGTCCTGGCCCAGGCCGAACCGGTACAGCGCGTCGAGGATCTCGGCGCGGTCCCGAAGCTCCCGTACCAGTGCGTCCGGGTCGTTCGCCGGGGTGGCGACGGCGTGGTCGGCGGTGACGTACATGGCTTGCTCCCGTGCAGGTCAGAGGGTGTCTGGCGGGTACCACTCTCGTCCCGGGGCGAAGGGCGATCAACGCGGCTCTGTGGAAGGATCGTGAAGCGACAGTTAACGATCTGGAGGTGACGTGCTCGAGCGGCATGAGCTGGAGGCGTTCCTGACCCTGGCCGAGGAGCTGCACTTCGGCCGTACCGCCGAGCGGCTGCGCGTGTCCACCGCCCGGATCAGCCAGACGATCGCCAAGCTCGAGCGCCGGACCGGGGTGCCGTTGTTCACCCGTACCAGCCGCCGGGTGGAGCTGACCCCGGTGGGGCGGCGACTGTACGAGGAGGTCCGGCCCGCCTGGGACCAGATCGCCGCCGCGTTCACGCGGGCGATCGACACCGGTCGGGGCCTGACGGGCACCTTGCGGGTGGCCTTCGTCGGCGCGGCGGGCGGGCAGCTGCTCGCGGGGGCCGCCGAGCTGTTCCAGCGGCGGCTGCCGGACTGCGAGGTGCGGCTTCGCGAGGCGCAGATGGTCGATCTCATGCCCTGGCTGCGCGACGGCCAGGTCGATCTCGCGCTGGGCACGTTCCCCATCGACGAGCCGGACATCGCCACCGGCCCGGTGCTGGTGTCCGAGGCGCGCATGCTCGCCGTGCCGTCCGGGCACGCGTTCGCCCGCCGTACGTCGGTCTCGCTCGAGGACCTGGCCAGGGTCAAGCTCCTCCAGCTACCGGACACCCTGCCCGTCTCGCTGCGACAGGACCGCACCCCCGGCGTCACTCCCTCCGGACGGCCGATCGAGCCGGGTCCCGCGGCCTCGACGTTCAACGAGATGCTCACCCTCATCGGCGCCGGCCACGGCGCCTTCCCCGTCGGAGCCCAGGCCAGGCGCTACTACGCACGCCCCGACGTCGCCTACGTCCACATCAGCGACGCGCCGCCGCTGCGATGGGGACTGCTGTGGCGGTCCGACGGCGCCACCGCCCGCGTCCGCGCCTTCGCCGAGGCCGCTCACGACCTGGTCACTTCCGCCTGAGCGACCATCCATCGGCCGGCGTGTTGCAACCTGCGCCCGGGCCGGACGCATCTCCTGGGGTGTGAAGTCATCTATCGGGGAGACCAATGAGCCTTGACGAGGAGTACACCGCCTATGTGAGTGTCCGGCTGTCCTGGCTGAGGAAGATCGCATACCCGTTGTGCCAGGACTGGCACCGCACCGACGATCTGGTGCAGGCGGCGATAACGCGGCTCTACGTGAAATGGCGCCAGGCACGGGCCGCGGACGACCTCGACGCCTACGTGCGCACGATGCTGATCCGGGTCTTCCTCGCCGAACAGCGAGGGAGCTGGTTCTCCCGGGTACGGCTGACGCCCACTCCGTCCGACCGGCCGGCCGAGGGCGGCGACCGGGACCTGGTCATGGACGTCAACCGGGCTCTGGCCGCCGTTCCCGCCCGCCAGCGCGCCACCCTCGTGCTGCGCTTCCACTGTGACCTGAGCGTGGAGCAGACCGCCCACGCGCTGGGCTGCTCCACCGGAACCGTCAAAAGCCAGACCGCGCGCGGCCTGGCCACCCTGCGCTCGCTGCTCGACGCGCCGGAGTCCCGTCTCGCACGTACGGAGGAATCGTGATGGATGTCAAAGAGGTGTTCGACTCGCTGGCGCGCCAAGAGGGGCCGCCGAGCACGACGAACGTGAGCCGGGCCATGGCGACGGGACACGCCCGGCGCAGACGCCGTCATGCTGCCGTCGCCGCGACGTCGGCGGTGGGGGCCGCCGCGGCCGTTCTCGTGGCCTGGCCGGTTCACCCGTGGTCGGAGCGCCAGAACAGCATCGTCGCCGCCCTGCCCACCGCGCCGTCCGCCATGGTCACGATCACGGTCACGCCACGGCCCGGCAGGGGATTCGCGGAACTCAAGAAGAAGCATCCCCCCAAGGGGACGATCGCCTCCGTACCGCCGCTGATGATGTGGGTGAGCGACGCGCCCCGCAAGGGTGAGCTCTTCCTGTGCGAAAGCGGCCCGAACGGTAGCTCCTGCTCCGGTTTTCCGCCGCTCACCAAGGAGTTCGCCCGTATCCAGGGCAAGCTTCGGGGCAAAGCCGTCTGGTTCGGTGTCGCCAAGGACGACGTTCACGGGGTGACGGCCGTCACCAAGGACGGGCGGAGGCTTCAGGCGAACCTCGCCCGGAATGTCAGCCCGGGGCTCGGGCTCTGGGCCATCGAGTATCCCCCGGGAACGGACGTGCTGAGGCTCGTCATCACCGACGCCAAGGGGAAGACCTTGCAGAAGATCGCCGTGTGACGACCTGATTCAGACGGCACGCAGGTACTGCCGCGGATAGCGGTCCCGGAGGGTGGCCGGTTCGAGGCGCGCGGCCGCGCGCAGCGGCCACGACGGATCGCGCAGTGCCTCCCGCCCCAGGAGGACGACGTCGGCGGAGCCCTCGCCGAGCACGGTCTCGGCCTGGTCCGGGTCGGTGATCAGGCCGACCGCGCCGACCGGCAGCATCGCCTTGTCCCGCACCTGCCGGGCGAACGGGACCTGGTAGCCGGGGCCGACCGGGATCCGCTGGTCCGGGTCCAGCCCGCCGGTGCTGACGTCGAGCAGGTCCACTCCGCGGTCGTGCAGGAGCCGGGCGAGATCGACCGTCTCCTCCGGCGTCCAGCCGCCGTCCACCCAGTCGGTGGCCGAGACCCGGACGAGCAGGGGGCGCTCGGCCGGCCATGCCCCGCGCACGGCATCGACCACCTCCAGCAGCAGCCGGACCCGGTTGTCGAAGCCGCCGCCGTAGCGGTCCGTCCGCCGGTTGGCGCGCGGCGAGAGGAACTGGTGCAACAGGTATCCATGCCCGGCATGGATCTCGACGACGTCGAAGCCGGCCGCGGCCGCGCGCCGGGTCGCGGCGGCGAAGTCCGCCACGATCCGGTCGAGGTCGGCGGCACTCGCCTGTGCGGGTGTGGCATAGCCGCGGTAGGCGAGCGGCGACGGCCCGAGCGCGGTCCAGCCGCCGTCCGCCGCCGGGATCGAGCCGCTCCCGAGCCCGGGCGGAAACGTCGACGCCTTGCGTCCGGCGTGGCCGAGTTGCACGCCGATCGGTGTGCCGTGCGCGTGCGCGAACGTCGTGATCCGCCGCCAGCCCGCGACCTGCTCGTCCGACCACAAGCCGGTGTCCCGCGGGCTGATCCGCCCCTCCGGCGAGACCGCGGTGGACTCGGTGAGCACCAGTCCGAAGCCACCCGTCACCCGGGCGCCGAGATGGACGAGGTGCCAGTCCGCCGGTACGCCGTCCGGGCCGGCGCTGTACTGGCACATCGGCGACAGCCACACCCGGTTCGGCAGGGTGAGCTCGCGCAGCGTCAGCGGGCTCAAGAGCGTGCTCATGCCGGCAACCCCAGGAACGCGCGCGCGTTGACGGCGAGCGTGGCCACGTCGAGGCCGCCCGCCTCGGCGAAACCGACGGGGTCGCGCTGCGCCATGTCGAAGGGATAATCGCTGCCGCACACCACGGCCTGCTTCCCGGCCTTCGCGGTGAGCAGGCCGAGCAGCGCGCGGTCGTGGGTGACGGTGTCGAACCACAACGAGCGCACGCTCTCGCCCGGCGGCCGGGCCGAGTCGCGCCGCACGTCCGCGCGGGTCCGCCACCCGTGGTCCCAGCGGCCGAGCAGGCCGAGCGCGCATCCGCCGCCGTGCACGAAGCAGATCCGCAGGTCCGGCAGTTGCTCGACGACCCCGCCGAGCAACAGCGCCGCGACCGCGGTGGCCGTCTCGACCGGGTTGCCGACCAGGTTCGCGAGGTAGTGGTCGCGCCACTCCGGGCGCGGGAGCTGCATGGGGTGCACCAGCACGGACAGCCCCTCCGCGGCGGCGACGCCGAGGACGTGCCGCAGCACGCCGCGGTCGAGCGAAGCGCCGGCGAGCACGGGCGGGACGGCCACCCCGGCGACCCCGGGCAGCGCGGCGAGCCGCTTGAGCTGCGCCGTCGCCGTTTCCGCGTCGTCGAGGGACACCAGGCCCAGCCCGGCCAGGGCCCCGCCCGAGCCGCTCACGACCTGGGCCAGCGCGTCGTTGAAGGCGTCCACGTACGGTGCGGCGGGGCCGGCGACCGGGAAGGCGAACGGAGGAGCCGAGAGCACCCGGACCCCGATCCCGGCGGCGGCCATGTCGTCCAGGATCGCGGGCACGTCGCTCATCGCCCGGGTCGGGATGGACAGCGGGACGTCGCCGAGGTGGAGTTCACCGTCGCGGTCGTGCAACGGGCCGTACGGCGCCCCCGGCGGGAGGTCGAACAACTCGGGCGGCAGCCAGTGCGCGTGGACGTCGATCGGGCCGTCCGCGAGGGGACCGATCATCGAACGGCCCCGGGCAGCGGGAGCGGCGCGTTCGCGCTGTCGAGGTGCTCCACGGTGGTGAAGACGAGGTCGGTGTCGCCGATGTTCTCGATGTCGTGCAACAGGTACTGCCCCGCCCCGAAGGCGAAGTGCCGTGTCTCACCGGCGGAGTAGGAGACCTCGCGCGTGGTCCCGTCACTGGTGTGCTGGCGACTGCGGCCGGCGTTCACCGCGGTCCAGAAGTAGTCCAGGACGTGCCGATGGGCGTGCCAGCGCTCGCCGGGCGCGAGCCTGATCTCCCAGACCCGGACCCGGTCGTTCGCGCTGAGCAGCCTCGAGCCCACCTCGCCGTCGTGGGCGTGCGCGTCGAACTCGGCACGCAGGTCGTCGGACCAGCCGTCGAAGCCGGTGGCCACCAGGTCGCCGGCCAGCGGCAGGTCGGACAGGAAAGCGGTGTCGGACATCTCATCTCCTCATCTGGTTGTGTGTCAGCGGCCGGGGCCGTAGAGCCCGAAGCGCAGGCTGGGGTCTCCGGGCGTCCAGGTGTTGTGGACCTGCGAGCGTTCCCCCATCGCCACCACGCGCTCCAGCAGCCTGGCGCTGAGTTCGAGCTGCCCGGGCTCCCATTTGCGCAGGGCGGCGGGGATGTCGCCGTCGGCGGCGGCGAGGGCGTCGGCGAGCGCCCAGGCGTCCGCGGCCGCCTTGGCGGTGCCCGCGGCGGCGTGTGGGCGTGCCGCCGCGGCCGCGTCGCCTACCAGGGCCACCCTGCCGTCGGCCATCCGCGTGGAGCGGATGTCGGAGACCACCTGGATGAAGGGGTGTTCGGTGGCCGTGATGACCTCGGCCGCGGCGGGCGCGAGCAACCGGGAGGCCGCCTCTCGCATGTCCTCGACGTAGCGGTCCTGGACCTGGCCCGGGTGCAGGGACACGGTGCCGGTGAAGCCGCGCTTGTCGATGAGCATCTCCGCGAGCTGTCCGCCTGCCGGCACGTTGCGGTACCAGACGTAGTTCATCAGCCGGTCCCGCTGGCCGGTGCCACGCTCGCCGGGGATCGGGTAGAGCGTGATGTGCGAGTGCGGCACCACGCTGTAGGAGATGGCGTCGCCGAGCAGGGCGCGGGTCGTCCCGCTCAGCTCGTGCTCCGGTACGGTGCCCCGCCAGCCGATGTAGCCGGAGTATTCGAGCCGGGCGCCGGGATCGAGCAGGGGACGGCCGGTCGAGGTGATGCCGTCGGCGAAGACGACCAGCTCGGCCTCGGCCCGGCGGCCGCTGACGAACCGGACGGTGGCGTGCTCGGCCTCCTGCGCGACGCCACAGGCGAACTCCCCGAGGTGGTAGTGGTCGGTGCCGAAGTCCGCGAGCAGGCCCCGGTAGAAGGTGCCCCAGGAGGTATGGGTCCAGCGGCGCCGATCGCGGTGCACGATCCCGTTGTCGCGGTCGAGGTACTGGACGTACTCCGTCGCGGTGCTCAGAGCGTCGAGGCTCTGCGTACTGCGCTCGGTGAACCACCGTACGGTGTCGGGCTGCAGGACGATCCCGCCGCCCCGCCCGTCCAGCGGGGTGGGGGTGCGCTCGAACACCTCGACCGAGAACCCGAGGTCGCGCAGCAGCAGGGCGGCGGTCAGCCCGCCGATGGATCCGCCGATGACGGCGGCGCGGGCACCTTCGTAGCGGGACGTCACCGGGTCTCCTCTCCGGCGCTGACCGCGTCGCGGTCGGGATGGCTCGACGGGGCGGCGGGCACGGGATCGTCCGGGAGCGGGGCGCCGCGGGTCTCGGGGGCGGCGAACAGCGCGAGCGAGCCCAGCAACCCGACGGCGACGACGCACGTCGTGGCGAGCCCGAGGTCCCCGCCGAACCAGGAGGCGGCGACGACGCCGGCGACCAGCGGGCCGCTCGCGGTGATGTAGCGTCCGATCCCGTTGTAGAGCGCGATGCCGGTCGCCCGCACGCTCGGCGGGAAGAGCTCGGGTCCATAGACCAGGATCCCCGACAGGGCGCCGTACAGCCCGAACCCGACGATCGGGATGACCAGCAGGAACGTGGTGTGGGTGTGGGAGAAGGGGAACAGGAACGCCACGCTCGCGCCGGAGATCGCGAAGCTGGTGGCGAAGGCCCTGCGGCGGCCGATCACGTCGGCGAGGAAGCCCCAGCTGGCGTAGCCGAGGATGCCGCCCGCGTTGAACAGCATCGACGCGACCGCGACGCGCTCGTTGGCGACGGCGGCGGGCAGGTCCGCGGCCGCGGCCGCCTGCCGGATCACCTGCGGGTACCAGGTCGAGACGCTCCAGAAGGCGACCAGGGAACCGGTGGCCAGCCCGGTCCCGATCAGCGTGTGCCTCAGCAACGGGCGGGTCAGCAGCCGCCGCAGCACGAACCGGTCCTGCGCGGTGCGGTGCCCGCGGGCCTTCCGCTCCCGGCGCGCGGCGATGCTGCCGCTGATCTCCGGCGGCTCGGGGACGTGCCGGCGGATGAAGTACACCAGCAGCGCGGGGATGACGGCGATGCCCATCATCAGCCGCCAGCCGTGCCCGCCGAGGACGGCGTAGGCCAGCGCGGCGATGAAGAAGCCCATGGCGTAGCCGGACATCATCACGCCGGATGCCCGGGCCCGGTAGCGGTTGCGCCAGGCCTCGGCGACCAGCGCGGTGCCGACCGGAGCTTCCACGCCGGACCCGAGGCCGGCGATGAACCGGAACACGCCGAGCTGCCACCAGGTGTCGGCGAAGGCGGCCAGCGCGGTGAACACGGCGTACGTGATGATGCCGGCCGACAGCACTTTGACGCGTCCGAAGTGGTCCGCCAGCATTCCGAACAGGATGCCGCCCGTGCCCCATCCCAGGAGGAACAGCGCGACGGTGAGGCCGCCGTAGAGGCCGATGCTTCCGGCGTCCGCGGCGATACCGCTGTGCGGCAGCAGCTCGGTCATCGCCGGGCCCAGGACCAGCCCGTACAGGCTGGCCGCGAACCCGTCGAGGGCCCAGCCCATCGTCGTGCCCGCCAGGACCAGCCACTGCGTGCGGGTGATCTCGGCGCGCCAGTGGCCGGGCGGTGATTCGTACGATTCTTTCGGCATGGACCTTCTCCTTGGCCGGGGGGTGCGGAGGTCAGTTGAGGCGGCCGGGCGTGTCCGCGCCGTACCAGTCGACGTCGTCGGGCGCGGTGCGGGCCACGACGGTCTTGATCCAGGTGAAGTCGTCGAAGGACTCGGCGCCCGCGTCGCGGCCGGTGCCGGACTCCTTGATCCCGCCCCAGGGCAGCGAGGGCTCCAGGCGGTGGTGGTCGTTGACCCAGACCATCCCGGCCGCGATCCGGTCCGCGACGCGGTGTCCGCGGGCGAGGTCGCGGGTCCAGACGCCGGCGCCGAGGCCGTACCGGTTGTCGTTGGCCTTCGCGACGGCGTCGGCCTCGTCCTCGAACGGCACGACGACGGCGACCGGGCCGAAGATCTCCTCCTGCGCCACCCGCATGTCGTTCGAGGCGCCGGCCAGGACGGTGGGGCGGACGAAGAAGCCGCCGCTCAGCGGCTCGGGCAGATCGGGGACGCCGCCGCCCGCGACGAGCCGCGCGCCCTCCTCCACACCCACGGCGATCATCCGCAGGACCTTGTCCCGTTGCGCGGCGCTCACCATCGGGCCGAGCTGGGTGCGAGCGTCGGACGGGGCGCCGATCCGGATCGCCTCGGCACGGCGGGCCAGCGCCGAGACGAAGCGGTCGTGGACGCTTCGCTGCACGAGGAACCGGGATCCGGCCACGCAGGACTGGCCTGCCGCGACGAAGGCCGCGAACGCCGCGCCCTCCGCGGCCACCTCGGGATCGACGTCGTCGAAGACCACGATCGGCGTCTTGCCGCCGAGCTCGGCGGTGACGCGCGCGAACCGCGCCGCGGTCGCCACGGCGGCGGCGCGCCCGGCCTCGGTGCCGCCGGTCAACGTGATCTTGGCGATGTCCGGGTGTCCGGTGAGCCGCTCGCCGACCTCGCGACCGCCGGTCACGACGGTGACCACGTCCTCCGGCAGGCCCGCCTTGTGCAGGAGGCCGACCAGTTCGAGCGTGGACAGAGGGGTCAGTTCGGACGGCTTCACCACGACCGTGTTGCCCGTGGCCAGGGCGGCGGAGAGGCTGCGCGCCAGGATGAGCAGCGGGTGGTTGAAGGGCGTGATGATGCCGCAGACGCCCAGCGGCGCCCTGCGCTGGTAGGTGAGGTAGGGGCCGTCGGACGGCAGCACCGCGTCGCGCTGTGCGGCGAGCAGGCCGGCGTTGTAGCGGAACCACTCGGGGACCCGGGAGAGCTGGGCGCGCGTCTCGGTGACCGGCCGGCCGTTGTTGCGGGTCTCCAGCCGGTACAGCGACTCCGCGGCTTCCTCGATCACGTCGGCCGCGCGGAGCAGCAGCCGGCCCCGCCGGCTCCGGGTCAGCGCCGGCCACGGCCCGTCCAGGAACGCCGCCCGCGCCCGGCGGATCGCCGCGTCGACCTCGCCGGGAGTGCTGTCCGGCACCGTACGGATCACGGCGCCGGTGGCCGGATCGATGATCGGCCGGTCCCTGGGTTCCTCGGGGGAGTTCGACATGCCATGACCTCCGGTGGTGCGACTTCGATGAACTCAGTGTTACGGCGAAGTGTCGCCACGACCATGTTCGGAGTGACACTGTTTCCGACATGAAGTGTTGCGCTGTACATTCACGGCATGGACGGCGGAGATGCCATGGAGCTGCGCAGCTGGCTGGCGGCGGTCAGCGCCCTGACGGCGGCGGTCAACGCCGGCAGGGGGCTGCGGGACGTCCTCGACCTCGTCGCCGCGACCGCCCGGGAGCTGCTCGGGCTCGACTTCTGCGGCGTGCTCGTGCCGGACCCCGCGGAGCGGAACCTCGTGATCGCCGGCTGGAGCGGGCTCACCGAGGATTATGTCGCCCGGGTCAACTCCGACCGGCCGGTCCGGCTGGAGGCCGACGCGTCCGGCGGCGCCCCGTCCAGCCGGGCGTACCGGTCGGGCCGGCCGTGCGCGGTCGCCGACATCTCCCTCGAGCCCGACTTCATCTGGGGCGGCGTCGCCCGCGAGCAGGGCTACCGGTCCATGCTGTCGGTCCCCCTGGTCACCGCCTCCGGCGTGATCGGCACCTTGAACAGCTATCGCTCGGCCGTGCACGAGTTCGGCCCCGAGGAGATCGACCGGTTGCAGTTGCTCGCCGAGCACGCGGCCCTCGCCATCACCTCGGCACGGGTGCTGGACGATCTGCGCGACCAGCGCGACCTCGTGATGCGCTCGGAGAAGATCCACGAACGCCTGCTGCGCGTCGCCGTACGCGCGGGCGGGGTCGAGGGCATCGCCGGCGCCCTGCACGATCTTCTCGGCGCTCCCGTGCTGGTCCGGGACGTACGCGGCGAGGTCCTCGCCCAGGCCGGAGGTCCGCCCGATCTCCCTGCTGATGCCGGTTACGGCCGGCGCGCCGACGGGGGCGGGCTCGTCCGCGAGCAGGGCCCGCACGTCGTCGCCGACGTCGTCCTCGAAGGGGAGGTGGCCGCCCGGGTCTGGGTTCCCGGCCGGGCCGGCGAGCTCGCACCTCTGGACCGCCGGGCCCTCGAGCACGCCTCCATCGTGCTGTCCCTCGAACTCCTGCGCCGGCGCACCGCCCTTGAGGTCGAGCAGAACCTGCGCGGCGACCTCCTCGCCGACCTCCTCGCCGGCGCCGACCCCATGTCACCCTCCGTACGCGACCGCGCCGGCCTGCTCGGCCACGATCTCGTCCGAGACCATCTCACCCTGGTCGCCCAGGTGACCACGGGCGGGGGCCCGGCTCCGGCGGGCGCCGTCCAGCGCGCGCTGACCGAGGCCGTCGCGCTCGCGTCCGGTGTGCGTCCCCGACCGCTCGTCGCGGTTCACCGCGACGTCATCGTCGCCCTGTGGCCCGTCGTCGCAACCGGCCCCGCGGCGGGCAGACCCGCCGCCGACGCGCTCCGGCGGAGCGTGCGTTCTGCCCGCGGGGTCGACGACGCCACCGTCGCCGTGTCCGACCCGGCCCAGCGCGACCTCCTGAACGCTTACCGCACGGCACGCGGCGCACTCACCGTCGCCGGCCATGCCGGGCGGAGCGGCAGCACGATCACCCTCGACGATCTCGGCGTCGCGGGGCTTCTCCTGCAACTCGGCGATCCCGTGCGGCTGCGGGCATACGCCGACCGTACGCTCGGCGCCCTGCTCAGGTACGACCACGACCACGGAGCCGCGCTGCTGCGGACCCTCCGCACCTACCTCGACTCGGGCATGGACCGCCACCTGACGGCCCGCGCCCTCACCCTGCACCCGAACACCGTGAGCCAGCGCCTTCGCCGCATCGAAGCCCTCACCGGCCTCGACCTCCGCTCGTCCCAGGCAGTGGTCGACGCCCGTGCCGCCCTCATCGTGCTCGACGTGGCAGAAGGAACCGACGCCGCGCACGACCGGGTGTGAGCCTGTCTCCCGGCTTGGCGTCGGTCCCGCCGATCGTCCGGGTCACGCGGTCACGAAGGTCATCACGCTTCGAGCGGGAAGCGTGACGGTGAAGGAACCGTTCGACACGCTGGTCGTGCCCTGGGGTGCGACGTTCCTGCCCGCGTCGGTCAGCCAGGAGGAGACCCTGGACGCGGTGCTGTTCCTCAGGGTGAACTGCTGGCTCACCGCGGAGGTCCCCTTGTTGACGGCGACCACGACGATCGTGGAGCTGCCACCCCGGTACGCCGACACGTAGAGGTTCGACGCCGGGCTCGCCGTCGCCTCGATCCGCACATACCCGGGCCGGACGAACCTGGCGAAGTGCGCCATGTTGGCGCCGCGCTTGCTGATCTGGCCGTCCTCACGCATGGGGCCGTAGCCGCGCCGGATGTACCACCAGATGTACGCCTGGAACTCCGCCTCCACCATGGCGCGGTGGAGGTGCTCCCCCACGTCGAGCGCCTGCGGCCACAGGTCCGCCGAATCGGAGCTGTTGGGGTAGTAGACCTCGGTCATCCAGAGTTCTTTGCCCGCGCCCTTCTGCTTGAAGAGGGGATAGGGGAAGTTCGCAAACGATGTGCCGTAGAGGTGCGCCCCGATGATGTCCACGTTGGCGAGCGCCGTGGAGTCGTTGAGGATCGGGTCCGACATGTTCTTCAGGTACTGGAAGGATTCGGGCGCGATGACCCTGGTGCCGATCGAGCCGGCGTTCTCCCGAAGGAACCGCACCATTTCGGTGGGAGTCCACCACGTCCAGTCATGCGCGTAATCGGGCTCGTTCTGCACCGATATGCCGTACAGATTCACCCCGTTGTTCCGCAGGTAGGTGGTGAAGTCGTTCAGGTGCTGGGCGTAGGCGCCGTACATGTCGTATCTGAGGCGCCTGGCGTTGGTCTGACTGCCGCGGACGAAGGTCTCGACCATGCGGGCGGGCGGATTCCACGGCGACGCGATGACGGCCGCCCCGAGCTCGCTCGCGCGCCTGGCCGTCGCCAGATCACGGCCCCAGTCCGCCTGGTTCTCGGGGACGGGGATCCTCAGCACCGAGAACCCCAGCCGGCCCTCGCCGGTGCCGAACGCCGTGTCCCGCTGGGCAGCCGTCAGGTCGCCGATCCAGGCCGTGTGGGTCATGCCGCCGAAGCCCCGTATCGTCTGCCGCTGCACCGACGCATCGATGACCGCGGCGGCGGCAGCCATCGCGGCCGGTGATGCGGCCGTGAGGACCGGCAGGGCCCCCATCGTCGCCAGGACGGCTCTCCGGCTCAGCGATCGCCGCTCGCCGCCGACGGGCTCGTTCCGACCTTGCGTCATGTCTCCTCCTCGTGGCTGTTGGCGCCGAATTCTTTGGGAGCGCTCCCAATTTTTCGGAATGCGCCTCGGCCTGGCATCGGCAGCAAGAGTGTCCAGAGCCGCTGATTTCCCGCGTACGGCCTGCGCTGATTGTTCGCGCTAACATCTCTGCAGGAACGTAAAGCCCTTACTGCGACCCGTCAACCGGCGCGGCGGCACAGCCCCTTCCTGTAGGCGGCAAATTAACTCCTTATCCGCCGCAAATTACGCAGTTTCCGACGGGTGACTTCTGTGAAACTTTCACTTGCGCGGGCAATGCGGCGCGGGCCGCCGGCAGGCACGTCAGCCGGCCGTCGGGGCCTCTGTCCGTTCGCGGGAGGTGGCGGGCGGGAAGAGCGTGGCGACGGCGCGGATGACGGCGGCGCGGCGGGCGGCCGGGCTGGGGTCGGCGGCGGTACGGGGGGCGACGGCGCCGAGTTCGGTCTGGTCGATCCAGGTCATGGCGATCTGGACGACCAGCGCCAGGATGTCGATGGGATCCCAGGCGGGATCGAGATCGCCGTCGGCCTGGGCGGCCCGGATTTTTTCGATCTTGGCGGGGAGCGTGCGCAGGACGGCGCCGGTGTAGGCGGTCTCACTGGGTGCGGCGGCCCGTTCCAGGCGGCCCCAGAGGATGAACCGGTGCCGGTCTGGGTTGGCGGTGAAGTAGTCGAACAGCTGGCCGGCGTAGGAGGGCAGGTCGGCGGGGTCCAGGTGGGCGGCGTCGGCGGCGGCGACGAGTTCGGCGGAGGCGACGTGCTCGTACAGCCCTTCCTTGCTGCGGAAGTAGGCGTAGACGCGTTCCTTGCTGGTGCTGGCGGCCTTGGCGATCCGGTCGACGCGGGCGCCGGCGATCCCGTGCTGGGCGAACTCCGCGCGGGCGGCGGCGATGATCCGGTCGTGGGTGGAATCGGTGCTGGCCATGCCCCAACTGTAGTCAACCGAACCGTTCGGTTTGACCTCGCCGATCCGGCGAGTAGTGTGAGAAGTGTTCATACCAAACGGTTTGGTTTGATTTGGAGGGATCGCTGTGCAGGAGCGCACTCTTGGCCGTCAGGGTCTGGCCGCCTCAGCCATCGGCTTCGGGTCGATGGGCATCTCCTTCGCCTACGGGCCCGCCGACGAGACCGGTGGGGCGGCCTCGATCCAGCGGGCCCACGAGCTGGGCGTCACCCACTTCGACACCGCGGAGCTGTACGGGTGGGGCGAGAACGAGAAGCTGGTCGGCAGGACCGTCGCGGCGTTCCGGGACGAGATCACCATCGCCACCAAGTTCGGGTTCACCCGCGACTACGGCACCGACTCGCGTCCCGAGCACATCCGCGAGGTGCTCGACAACAGCCTGCGCCACCTCGGCGTGGACCACGTGGACGTGCTCTACCAGCACCGGGTCGACCCGAAGGTGCCGATCGAGGACGTCGCCGGGGCCGTCGGGGAGCTGATCGAGGCCGGGAAGGTGAAGTACCTCGGCCTGTCCGAGGCGGGGCCGGAGACGATCCGCAAGGCCCACGCCGTGCAGCCGGTGTCGGTCCTGCAGACCGAGTACTCGCTGTTCGAGCGGGACGTGGAGCAGCTGTTCCCGACGCTGCGGGAGCTGGGGATCGGGTTCGTCGCCTACTCCCCTCTGGGCCGCGGCTTCCTGACCGGCACCGCCCGGCCCGCCGGATCCTACGACCAGGGCGACATGCGCAACCGCGACCTGCGCTGGCAGCCGGGCAACTTCGAGAAGAACGTCGAGGCCGTACGGCAGCTGTCGGAGCTCGCCGCCGGCAAGGGCGCCACCGTCGCCCAGCTCGCTCTGGCGTGGATCCTCGCCCAGGGCGAGGACATCGTGCCGATCCCGGGCACCCGCACCCCCGAGCGAGTGGAGGAGAACACCGCCGCCGCCGACCTCGTCCTCACCCCCGCCGACCTGGACGCCATCGCGGCGATCCTGCCCACCGGCGGCTTCGGCGGCCGCTACGCCGAGGCCTCCCTCCCCACCTGGGTCTGAACCCCTGCCTCCGCAGCCACCCGGGGCCCGCACGGCGTGCGGCACCCCGAGGTGGGCAGCGGCTGCGGGTCCTCGGGTTCTCGCCGCGACGGTGAGCGGCCGGGCAGGCCCGCGGGCACTCGCAGGGCTTCAGCGGGCGGCGAGGCGGGCCCCGACCCAGGCGAGGATGTCGGCCATCGCGCCGTCGTCGATCCCGGTCGCGGCACCGTAGGTGTCGTGCTCCAGGCCGTCGTAGACGCGGTAGGTGACCTGGGTGCCGGTGCCGCGGAGTTCGGCGGCGACCTTGGCGTTGACCGATTCGGGGGTGACGGTGTCCGCGCCGCCCTGCAGGAACAGCACCGGACCTGCGACGCGCTTCCGGCCGACGCTGTTGTCGCGCAGGTATCCGGTGAAGCGCGGGTCGCCGGAGTAGCCCGGCTGGATCAGCGCCGGCCCGGTCAGATCCGCGTACACCGCGGTGGCCACGCCCAGGCAGCCGTTCCTGGCGCCGTCCATGCGGGCCACGGCGACCGGGGTCAGCAGGCGTCCGACGTCGATCGCCGGGTCGCTGTACGCGGCGCCCTGGGCCAGCAGCGGGGCGAATCCGCCGTACGGGACGGTCGTGGCGACGTGGGCGGCCAGGGTGGGCAGGTCGGCGGCGGGCGAGGTGACGACCACGCCCCGGTAGCCCGGCACCGGGCGCGTCAGCTGGCGTTCGGCGAAGGCGAGTGCGGCGCCGCCGCCCTGCGAGTGGCCCCACAGCACCCACTCGCCCGACAGGCCTGGCACCGCCTGGCGCGCGGACCGTAGCGCACCGGCGATGTCCTCCGCCGCGGCGGCCTTGTTCAGCAGTTCCGGACGGCCGGTCGTGCCCAGGCCCGCGTAGTCCGGGGCGACCACCGCGTAGCCCTGCTCCAGGAACCGGACCATCTGGTTGCCGTGGTAGAGGTCGCGCATCAGCGACGGCGCGCAGCCCGCCGCGATGCCGCTGGCACCGTGCGCGTCCACGACCACCTTCCAGCCACCGGCCGGACGCGGGCGGTCCTGCGGCACCAGGACGACGCCGGAGGCCGCCACGTCCCGGCCCCGGGAGGTACGGGAGTGGTACAGCACGCGGACGGCTTCGACCGGCTTGTCCTCCACCACGTAGTCGGAGGTGGTCTCCGCGCGGATCAGGGTCCCGCCCGGTGCCCACGGCAGCGGGTCGGGCGCATCGTAGAAGGCGGTGCGAGGCAGGGCGTTCTGCCGCTGGGCGGCCCAGGCCCAGTCGATCTGGCAGGCCTGGTCGCAGTCGTCGGCGTTCGCGCCGGTGGCAGGCCCGGTGGCCGGCACGGTGGCCAGGACGGCACCGACCGCGGCGGCCAGGGAGAGCCGGCGGACGCCGGTCAGCAGGGCATGACGAACAGACCTCATGGGAGGCTCCTCTTCATTGGGGATCGGTCAGCGGGAACGAACGGAACCTGCCGCGTGGCGGCCGTCGACCTGCTTCCCGCTGGGTCCGTAGACGAAGTCGGCCGTGGTGTCCAGGATGAACTCCATCGGGAAGCCCAGCTCGATCGCGGCGGCCTCCTCCAGCCGCGTCACCGCCTCTCCGGGCAGGTCCAGGTCGATCGCGGCGAGGTTGTCGGTCAGCTGGTCCAGGGTGCGGGCGCCGAGGATCGGGTGGATCCAGGGCCGGTGCGCTCGCGTCCAGGCGATGGCGACCTGCGACGAGGACACGCCGAGTTCGTCGGCCACGGCGTCCACCGTACGGGCGACGGCCAGGTCGCGCTCGGAGACGGTGGCCCGCTCGACCCGGGAGGGACCCTCGGCGCCGCTCTTGGTGAACTTGCCCGACAGGACGCCTCCGGCCAGCGGCGACCACGCGGCCACCGACAGTTCCAGGGCGGCGGCCATGGGCAGCAATTCCCGCTCGATGTCGCGTTTGACGAGGCTGTAGGGCAATTGGAGACCGGCGAACGGGGTCCACCCGCGGAACTCGGCGATGGTGTTCGCCTGGGCGATCAGCCAGGCGGGCGCGTCGGAGATCCCGACGTACAGCACCTTGCCCGCCCGTACGAGGTCGTCGAGGGCCCGCATCGTCTCCTCGACGGGCGTGTTGGGATCCCAGATGTGGACCCACAGGAGGTCGAGGTAGCCGGTGCCCAGCCGCTGCAGGCTGGCCTCGACCGAACGGACCAGGTTCTTGCGGTGGTTGCCGCTGGCGTTGGGGTCGGTGCCGTCCATGGTCAGGGTGTACTTCGTGGCCAGCACGAAGCGGTCGCGGTCGGAGCCGAGCAGCTCTCCGACGATCCGCTCGCTGCTGCCCTCGGTGTACCGGTTGGCGGTGTCGATCACGTTCCCGCCCGCTTCGGCGTAGGCAGTGAACATCTTGCGGCACTCCTCGACGGAGGCGCCCCACCCCCACTCTTGTCCGAAGGTCATCGTTCCCAGGAACAGGTCCGACACCCGCAGACCGGTGCGGCCAAGCAGCCGGTAACGCATCACATGCTCCTGTCGAAGAACGAAACGGTCCAATCAATGGCAGGGATTACGTAACGGTCGTCGTCGTACAACTCGATGTGGTTGCCGGTGTCGAGCAGGAAAAGTTCCTTGGGCTCGGGCGCCGCCGCGAAGGCGGCCTGCGCGTCGGCCACGGGAATGGCCTGGTCGCCGGTGCCGTGCACGATCAGCAGAGGAGCGGAGACCAGCGGCAGGTAGGAGTCGACGTCCAGCGCCAGCTCCTGCAGCACCGACAGCGCGGTGCAGCGGTTCTCCCAGCCGGGCCGGGCCCCTCGCTCCGTCCCGTAGTACTCGAACGGTTCCGGGCCGGGGTTCCCCGCGGGCATGCCTTCGGGGTTGACGGCGGGCCAGTACTCGATCTCGCCGGTGTCGGACTGCCGCTGCGCTATCTGCGCGAACTGGGCCATCAGCGCCGCGAAGTTCTCCGCGCCGAACCGGTCACGGATCAGCTCGGGGTTGTTGTAGGCGGCCGCGATCAACGCGACGGCCTTGACCCGGGGGTCGAACGCGGCGAGCTGCACCGAGTAGATCCCGCCCAGGCACACCCCGCACAGCGCGATCTTGTCGGGGTCGACCTCCGGCCGGGAGGCCAGGAAGCCGACCGCGTTGCGCAGGTCCGAGACCTTCGCTGAGGCGTCCTCGTGCTGACGCGGTTCGCCCTCGCTGTCACCCCAGTTGCGGTGGTCGAAGGCCAGGGCCACATATCCACGCTGCGCGAACCGCTCCGCGTAGTAACCGGTGACCTGGTCCCTCACCCCGGAGAACGGGCCGGTCAGCACCACCGCGCCGCGGCCGGTCCCGGGCTCGGGCAGGTGAAGGTCGCCGGTCAGCCGGTACCCGTCGCTGCCGAACTCGACCTTTTCCATCGACATCAGGAATCTCCTTCGCTCTCACGCAGGCGTCACCTGCGGAGTACGGCGCTTGCCGGAGAGGAGATTTTCAAATCTGGCGGGTCGCTCGATAGCGTGTCCGTCACCTGTTGAGATGTGAATTTTTCATAGCGACGGGCGGCCTCAGATCCAGCCCGCCTCGGTGGCGATTCTGATGGCGTCGACGCGATTGCGAGCGTCCAGTTTCGCCGCCGCGGACGTCAGGTAGTTGCGGACTGTCCCGGGGGTGAGGAAGAGCTGTTCGGCGATCTCCCCAGGGGAGGCGCCCGTGGCCGACAGGCGGAGCACCATCGTCTCCCGCTGCGACATGGGGCTTGCCGACGCCTCCAGCGCCGCAGCCGTGAGCGCCGGGTCCAGCACCCGCCCGCCCGAGGCCACGGTCCTGATCGCACCGGTCAGCTCGGCGTGCCGTACGTCCTTGGGCAGGAACCCCGCCACCTGGGCGGCGAGCGCCCGGCGGAGCTGGCCCGGCCGGTTCAGACCGGTCAGGATGAGCACCCGGCACCCGGGCAGCCGCTCGCGAAGCCGTTCGGCGGCGGTCAGGCCGTCCACCTCGGGCAGGTCGATGTCGAGCACGGCCACGTCCGGCCGGACCTCCAGCGCGGTCGGCACGATGAGCGCGCCAGAGGCGAGCTCCGCGACCACCTGGAGGTCGTCTTCCAAGGACAGCAGTCCCACCAGCGCCGAACGCAGCAGCTCCACGTCCTCGGCGAGCAGAATCCTGATCACGCCGAACAGTATCACCAGGCCTTCCGGCAGCCGGGTGTGGTGCCAGGCAGGTGGTACCGGATGATTGGTCCCACTGATCTCCAGTTTCCCGACGCGGCAGTGAAGGACGACCCGGTGGACGACGAGTTGGACGACACTCGGGATACGCGGCTGCGGTTGGTGCGCGCGATGATGTGGTCCGCCCTCGGACTGATCATGGCCTTCCGGCTGATGGCGGCGTTGGAGGAAGGGCTGGCGTGGCCGGTCGTGCTCGTCACGATGGCTCCCTATCCGCCGCTGGTGGCGTTGCTGGCCGGGCCGCATCGCCTCCGGGTCCGCAACGGCCTGCTGGCGGCGCTGATGATCCTGTACGCCGTGCCGTTCGCCGTCGCGGGCACGCACTGGGAGTGGCTGCCGTGGCCGCTGGCGGTCGCGGTGCTGTGCTCGTTCCGGGGGCGGGTGGCCTGGCCGCTGTTCGGGCTCCTCCTGGTCGCCACGGGCGTGGCCGGATTGTGGGCCGGCGACGACGTGCTGACGACGATCATCAGAACGCTGAAGACCGCCACCAACGGTCTGATCGTCTTCGGCCTGTACGCCCTGACGGTGATGGCTGCCAGGCTCGACGCGGCGCGCGGGGATCTGGCGCGATTGGAGCTGCAGCGGGAACGGCGACGGCTCGGCGGAGAGCTGGGCGCGGTCGTCGGCGAGCACCTGCGAGCGGTCTCGGAGCGGCTCGCGCAAGCCGTCGACGCCGAACCGGACATCGCACGCGACCGTCTCCACGTGGCCGTCGGCACCGCCCGGCAGGCGCTGGCCGACATCCGCGCGACGGCCGCCGGCTACCGCGTCTCGCCCCCTCTGCCGCCGCCGATCGAGTCGCCGAAGGTGGCGCGCCTCATGCTGGCCGCCCTGATCGCCTGCCAGGCCACGCTTCACGCGGTCGTCTCCGTCGTGACCTACCACCGGCCGTGGACCCTGCTCCTGACGGTGCCGTTGATGGCCGCGGCCGGAGCGGTCCAGCTGCTGATGAAGCCGTCACGCAAGCAGATGATCCTTCTCGGCCTGCTGCTGGGTGTCCCCGTCATACCGTTCGGCTACCTGCTCTGGGAGCTCGTCTTCCTCACCTGCCTGTGGCCTTTCTTCCTCGGGCTGGTGCTCACCCGCATGCGTCCGCCGCGCTCCCTGGTCCTCACCGGTGTGGCGGTGGCGCTGTACATCGCGCTCCTCTTCTACCCGCCGCCGCCATCCAACCTGGCGGGGATGGCGGCGAACCTGATATCCCTGACCATCCTCACCTGGGTCTCCTACGGTTTGATCCGGCTGTCGAATCTGGTGGTCCTGCTGCACCAGGCCGAGCGGGACCTGACCCGCGAAGCCCTCATCCAGGAGCGCACCCGGGTCGCCCGCGACCTGCACGACCTGCTGTCCTTCAGCCTGTCGGCGGTGGCGCTCAAGGGAGAGCTGTGCGAGCGGCTGCTGGACATCGACCCGGTACGCGCCCGCGCCGAACTGGCCACGCTGCCCGAACTGGTCGAGCGCGCACGGGCCGAACTGGAATCAGTGGCCCACGCGACCGTGGGGCTGAGCCTTGACCAGGAACTGGCCGCGGCGCACACCGTCCTGGAGACCGCCGGGATACGGACCGTCGCCACCGTCGAGACCGGACCCCTGCCACCCGAGGTGGACACGGCGATGGCCGCGGCATTGCGCGAGGCGGTCACCAACGTCGTACGGCACAGCACCGCCCGAACCTGCACCATCACCATCGTCTCCGTGGGCCACACGGTCCGGCTGCGCGTCGTCAACGACGGAGCCGCCGAAGCCCCGCCCTCAGCCCCGCGACCGGGCCCCGGCGGATCAGGGCTGACCGGCCTGGCCGAACGCACCGGGGGCCGGCTCACCGCCGGATCGCAAAGGGGCGGCCGCTTCGAACTGGTCGCCGAATTCGCCACAGATCCTTAGGGCCGGGAGGAGTGTGCACCGGCTAGGCGATGTGGTAGCCGACTCCGGGCGTCGTCGCGATGACCGGCGGGTCGCCGAGCTTGCGCCGCAGCCGGCCCACCGTCACTGCGACGGTGTTCGTGAACCGGTCGGCGTTCTCGTCCCACACCTGTTCGAGCAGGGTTTCGGCGCTCAGAAAGCCGGGGCTCGTCCGCAGCAGCGCCTCCAGCACGGCGAACTCCTTCACCGAGAGGTCCCGTTGCCGCCCGTCGCGAACGACCGTGCGGCGGACCGGGTCCAGCTCGATCCCGGCCGCGCGCAGCGTCCGGGGCCGCGCGTCGGGCTTGCGGCGGGCCAGGGCGTGCTGGCCCGGATGGTCAACGGGCTGCTCGCGCTGGAACACGCGGCCACCGTACCCGAGCCGGTCGACCTGGACGCGGTGCGGGCCGACCGGGCCGCCGTCTGGGCCGCCCTGGCCGCCGAACACCACGTGCACCTCACCCTGAGCGGCCAACCTGCGGGGAAGGTGCAGGCCATCCCGGGGGCTCTGCAACCCGCCCACGATTGCGCCGTCATTCCGCTTCTTGAGGACCGGTGGCCGCTCTGTCCAGCCCGGTCAGCCGGGCCAGAACGGCGAAGCCGTCGTCGGTGCCGGGCCAGTGCCTGCGTACGGCGGGCAGCCCGGCGCGGCGTACGACAGAGCGCAGGACGGCGGTGACGATGATGGCGTCGTCGGCATAGCCGAGCAGGGGGATGAAGTCGGGCACCAGGTCGATGGGAAGGGCCAGGTACGCCAGCAGCAGCGCCAGCCGGACCCGTACCCCGCGCGGCAGGTCGGGGTCGGCCGCCAGGCGGCGCACCAGGCGCAGCACATCCGGCAGCAGCCGCAACGCCTCACGCAACAGGCCGCCACGGGGCCGGACGATCGCCAGCGCGCCGATCAGCACCACCCAGGCCACCAGCAGCGCCACCACGATCCCGATCAACAGGTCCCAGAACCACGAGCCGGTCATGCCTCATCACCCTCACGCACATCTGACGGTCCGACGCCGATCGGGGCCTCGGCCGCCAGCGCCGCCTGCTCGAAGGCGGCCAGGTCGGCGGACGCCTCCTCGACCGCCGCCCGAGCCGCCGCGCCGGTCGAGGCGGCGAAGTAGTCCCGCGCGTCGATCTTGGCCATCCAGGAGCGGAACCGTTCCAGATCCGCCTCCGACTCCTCGACCTCGGCGTAGGTGGCCCGGCCCCGCTCCCGTTCCATGGCCAGCTCGTCGCGGAAGGCGGGCAGGCGCTCCAGCACCTCGGCGTACTCGGCGTCGCGGGCGGCGTTGAACTCGCCGATGACCTGCCGCTCCTCCGCCGCGTCGGTCAGGGTCAGGCGCAACATGCGGCCCGTGCCGCCCTGCTGGCGCACCCGATCCAGCAACCGCCGCACCTGCCGCAACGTCTGCTCCCGCTCGGGCAGCAGACATACCGACTGCTGCAGATACAACGCCCCCAGCGAACGCAGCTTGCGCCACACCTGCACACGAAGCGTCGGCGCGGCCCCGGCCGTGGACACGCTGACCAGCAACCATCCCGCCTCATCCGTAGGATCCGTCACGCCGCCATGTTACATCCGTAACAAATGGCAGCAAGAGGTGTACATCGCATCGGATGCACACCCGCGCCGTCGCTCCGCCGTCGCCGGGGTCGGCGGGGTCGGCGGTGCGGGTGCTCCTGGTTGTGGGAGGGGCGGTGGTCGTCCCCTTGCCGATGGCGCAGGCTGAGGCTCTGCTCGCGCGTCCTCGGCGCCGTACGAGTGAGCTCTCGTGATCGAACTTTATTCGGGCCGGGCGCATCGAATCCCGCATAGTCACTGACAAACGGGGATGATGTATGGCGACGAAACTGCTGGATGGGGATCCGCAGCGGCTGGGGCAGTACTGGCTGGCAGGGCGGCTGGGCGCGGGCGGCCAGGGGGTCGTCTACGAGGCCTACACGGAGGACGCCCGCCGCGTCGCGATCAAGGTCCTGCACAGCGACCAGGCCGCCCAGTTGGGCAGGGAGATGACGGCCGCGCAGCGGGTTGCCTCGTTCTGCACCGCGCGCGTGCTCGACGCCCAGTTGGAGGGGACTCGCCCGTACATCGTCAGTGAGTACGTCGAAGGGCCGAGCCTGCGTCAGGTCGTCCTCGACGGCCGCCGGTTCGTGGGCGGGGACCTGCACCGGCTGGCCACCGCCATCGCCACCGCCCTGACCGCCGTCCATGAGGCAGGCGTGATCCACCGTGATCTGAAGCCGGACAACGTGCTGCTCGGGCCGGACGGCCCGCGAGTGATCGACTTCGGCATCTCCCGGACGATGGAGATGTCGCTCACCGAGACCGGCCTGGTCTCGGGAACGCCCACGTACATGGCCCCGGAGGTGTTCACCGGGCACCGGGCGGGGGCGCCGGCGGACGTGTTCGCCTGGGCCGGCATCATGATGTTCGCCGCCACCGGCGAGGATCCGTTCCAGGCCGAGAGCCTGGGTGGGGTCATGCACCGCGTGTTGTCCGCCAGCCCGGATCTCAGCGTGCTGCCGGAGTCGCTGCACCCGCTGGTGGCCGCCGCCCTGGCCAAGGATCCGCTCGACCGTCCGACCTCCCGGGAGCTGCTGCTCGGCCTGGTCAGCGGCGGCGGGCAGCTGGATGTCGCCGGGCTGCTCGCCGTGGGCGGCCGCGAGGCCACCCGGATCGCGGTGACGGCCGACGACCCCGCGCTGGGCGCGCTGGCGGAGGAGGCGTACGCGATGCTCGGGCCCGCCGAGCGCGAGATGGTGGCCGAGGTCTTCCTGCGGCTGGTCACCGTGGACGAGCATGGGGAGCTGATCGGACGGCGGGCGGCCCGGGCCGAGCTCCTCCAGGGGAGGGGGCAGCACGAGACGGCGGCGATCAACCGGATTCTGGAGGTGTTCGCGTACCTCCTGGCCACGGGCGGCGAGGAGATCTGGCTGGCGCGGCCGGCCCTGCCGCACGCCTGGCCCAGGTACAGGCACTGGATCGGCAACAACCGCGACGGGCTGGCGGTCCACCGGGAGATCCTCACGGCGGCGCGCCGGTGGGACGGGGCCGGCCGGCGGGACGGCGACCTGTTCCGTGGCAGCAGGCTGGACGACGCCCTGCAGTGGGCGGCCAACTCTCGGCGCGACATCACGCTGGCCCCGGTGGAGCGAGGTTTCCTCCAGGCGAGTGCGGACCTGTCCAGACGCGGCGCCAAGCGTGCCCGGCTGGTGTCGCTCGCCCTCGGCGGGCTGCTGGTGATCTCGCTGGTGGCCGGCGGGCTGGCCGTCCAGCAGGGCCTGGTCGCCGATCGGCGCGCCGAGGAGGTCACCGCGTCGCTCGGCAGGTCGGAGGCGACCCGGCTGGCCGGGCTCGTGCAACAGGTACGCGTCACGGATCCGATGCTGGCGATGCGGCTGAGCGTGGCGGCGTGGAGCCTGGACCGCACGCCGCTCACCAGGGCAGGGCTGATGACGGCGCTCGCGCAGCGCGAGTCGGCGACGTTCACGGGGGTGAGCGCCGGCGACACGGTCCGGGCCCTCGGTGCCGACGGGCGTACCTTGGCCGACGTCAGCCAGGACACCGCCCAGGTGTGGGACGTGCGCACCGGGAAGCGGATCGGTGGGATCAACCGGCTGGGGCTGGCCGGAGACCAGGTGACCGCGGTGGCCCTGGCCCCTTCGGGCCGTACGCTCGTCGTCCTGACGGACAAGCGGATCCGGGCCTGGGAGCTGTCCGGCGGAACGGCCATCGGGACCTGGGTCTTCGATCGCCCGCTCGACCTCGTGAACGGCTGGGCGGAGATCGTCCGCGCGGACGACCGGACGGTGGTGATCCGTGACCCTGACAAGTACCAGCAATGGAACCCGCGGACCGGCGAGCGCACGCGGCTTTCCACGGTCGCCGCGACGGCGAGCGCGGACGGCAGGTGGCAGGCGACGCCGCGGGCGAAGTCGGTGCGCCTGACCGACGTCGAGGACAGGTCCGTCGTGGACATCGGCGTCAAGGACGGCGCCGGCACACAGGGGACCTGGAACCGCGGCGCGGTGACGGTCAGCGGGGACGGGAAGCTGCTCGCCTCGATCACCGGCGAGGAGGTGCAGTTCTGGCGGATGGCCGACGCCCAGTTGCTCACCGCGGTGCCGCTGCTGGGCAACATGGACACTGACGGCGAGCAGCCCCAGGGCGCCTTCGACGGCCGGACGTTCCGCTACCTCGTCGAGGACCGGGTCTTCTCCGTCGACGTCTCCGACCTCTCCGTCACCCCGGCGGACTCTTCGACCAATTTCGGCAGGCTGAGCCCGGACGGGCAGCTCTCGGTGACCCAGACCGGCGACCGGACCCAGCTGCGCGACGTGCGCAGCAACAAGGCGGTGGGCGCCCTGCCCGCCACGGAGGAGGCGTACTTCAGCAAGGACGGCAGGCTGCTGGCCGCGGTGGACCAGGGCACGGTGAAGATCGTGGACGTCGCCACGCGAGCCGTCCTGGGCCAGATCGACCCGGGAGATCTGGAGCCCCACGTGGTGAGCTTCAGCCCGGACGGCACCCGCCTCGCGCTCGTCCTGCGCAGCCCGGACGATGGCCGCGCCGTGCTCAAGTACGCCGCCCAGGTATGGGACTGGAAGGCCAAGCGGAAGCTCTGGAACACGACGCTCCCGGAGACGAACGACGTGGCCTTCTCTCCCGATGGCAGGCGGCTGGCTCTCGCCGGTGCCGGCCAGCGCCTGCTCGACGCCGCCACCGGACGGCCGGTGACCGGGCCCTTCAGCGCCAGCGGAAGGGACACCGTCGGCCGCCGGATCTTCTTCCTCCACAAGGGCGACGGCGTGGTGGTCCTGGACTCCCGAGGCCGCCTGACGCTGTGGGACACCGCCGGCAAGCGCCTCGGGCCGGTCGTCCGCGACAAGTCCGGCGATCTGTCGATCGCCGCCTACTCCCCGCGTGACGACGTCGTCGCGGTCGGCGCGACGGACGGCAGGGTGCGGTTGTTCGATCCGGTCACGGGAACGAGCCTCGGTACGCTGCGCGACTTCGGGGGAGGCCGGGATTCGGAGATGGGGCAGCTCCAGTCGATCGCCTTCACGGCTGACGGGGCCGGCGTCGTCACCCTTGATCTCAACGGGGTGGCGCGGACGCACGTCGTCGAGCCTGCCGGCGTCATCCGGGCGATCTGCCGGCGGGCGGGCGGCTCCCTCACCACCGCTGAATGGAGGGCCTACGTCCCGGACCTTCCATACCGCGACAGCTGCTCTTGAGCGCGGGAGCCCCAGTCCGCGAGTTCGGTGAGCAGGAATGCCTCGGCGAGGCAGGCGCGTTCGAAGTCGGCCAGGTGCAGGTTCTCGTCGGTGCCGTGGGCGCGGGCGGCTGGGTCGCCTCCGGGGCTCGTGATGAGGACGGCGGCTTTCGGGTACGCGGCGGCGAATTCCGCGACGAAGGGGATGGCGCCGCCGCCTCCGAGATCGACCACGTCGGCGTCGAAGGCCCGCTGATAGGCGCGGCGTGCCGCGTCGAAGGCCGGACCCCGGGTGTCGACCGCACAGGGCTGCGCGATCTCCGCCTCGGTGACCTCGACCTGCGCGCCCCAGGGTGCGTGGTCGCGGAGGTGCCTGGCCAGTGCGGCGCGGGCCCGTACCGCGTCGTCGCCCGGCGCGATGCGCAGGCTCACCTTGGCTCGGGCGGATGCGGTGAGGGCGTTGGCGGCTCCGGATACGGCGGGCGCGTCGATGGCCAGGACGGTCGCCGCGGGTCCGGTCCAGACCCGTTCGGGGATGCCGCCCGAGCCGAGCAGCCTGACGCCGTCGAGCACGCCCGCCTCGGCCCGGAACCGTTCCGCGGGGTAGCCCGTCCGCGGCGGGCTGCCGGTGACCAGGCCGTCCACCGCGACGTGGCCGTCCTCGTCGTGGAGGGTGGCGAGCAGGCGGCACAGCGTGGTGAGCGCGTCGGGAGCGGCCCCGCCGTACGTGCCGGAATGCACGCTCTCGGCCAGCGTCCGCACCTCGACGACGCAGTTGGCCATGCCGCGCAACGTGGTGGTGAACGAAGGGACGCCGACGTCGATGTTCTCCGAGTCGGCGAGCACGATCACGTCGGCGGCGAGCCTTTCACGGTGCCGGTCGAGGAAGGCGCCGAGCGTCGGGGAGCCGATCTCCTCCTCTCCTTCGACGATGACGACGACTCCGACCGGCGGACGCCCGCCGTGCGCGCGCAACGCGGCCAGGTGGGTGGCGATTCCCGCCTTGTCGTCGGCGGATCCGCGGCCGTACAGCCGCCCGCCGCTTTCGCGCGGCTCGAACGGCCTGCTCGACCACAGGGCCGGATCGCCGGCGGGCTGCACGTCGTAGTGGGCGTACAGCAGCACGGTGGGACGGCCGGGTGGTGCGGGACAACGGGCGAGGACCACCGGCCGGCCGCCGGGGACGTCGTCCAGGATCTCCACCTCCTGCGCGGCGCCGGAGCGGAAGAGCTGTGCCGTCAGCTCCGCGCAACGGCGCACGTCCTCGGCAGCGGCCGGGTCGGCGCTCACCGAGGGGATGCGGATGAGGGCTTCGAGGTCGGCTCGTACGCCCGGCAGCGCCTTCTGCACGGCGCGCCGCAGGTCATCGCTCATTGATGGGTTTCCTTTCCGATCGGGTGTCGAGCCAGGAGGGAAGAACGGCGAGAGCCAGCACCGCGGCGATCAGCGCGAAGCCCGCCGGATATCCCGCGGGCCCGGCCACGAGTCCGAACCCGACGGCGCCGATCCCCATCCCGCCGTCGTAGGCGAGGTTCCACAGCGCGCTCACCCGGCCGAACGCGGAGGAGGAGGACCGCGCGAGCATCAGCACCAGGGTGACGTTCTGGGCGGCGCCGAACCCGGCGCCGAAGAGCGCCGCCCCCGCGATCACCGCGTAGGGGTTGTCGAGCCAGACGATCCCGGCCATCCCGATGACCGCGGCGAACACGGCCGGCATCAGCAGGACGGACTGGCCGTGGCGGTCGCCGTATCGGCCGGCCGCCCACCGTGCGAGCGGCATCGCGCAGGAGTGTGCGAGCAGCGCCGTCGCGGCCGTCCCCGCTGAGCCGGCGGGGACGGCCAGCGGCAGGAACGTCAGCAGCACGCCGGCCGCCGGCGTGATCGTCGCGAAGACGATGGCGGGCCGGGCGAGGCCGGCGTGGCGCAGAGCGCGAAGGACGCCCCCATGCTGCTCGACCGGCGCCGCCCTCGCGGGCAGCCCGGGAATCCCGATGAGCGCGAGCAGCGCCAGCCCCGTCCCCGCGAGGAAGACCGGCCCGTAGCCGATGAGCGGAACCAGCCACAAGCCGGTCGGCAGCCCCAGGATCGCGGGGATCCCGACGGCCACGCCGTACGCGCCCAGCGCCTCGCCCCGGCGCTCGGCCGGGGCCAGCTCGGCCACCATGGCGGGGCCCACCACGACCACGATGGCCAGGCCGGCCCCGCGCGCCAGGCTCGTGGCCAGCACCATCGGCAACGCGGAGGACAGGACCAGCAGGGCCGGGGGAACGCCGAGGAGGAGGACGCCCAGCGCCATGCCGACGCGGTAGCCGTACCGGGCCAGCAACGCCGGCATGGCCAGTTCCATGAGCACCGTCGCCAGCATGGTGACGCCGGTGGAGAACCCGGCGCCCATATCCCCCGAACCACCTGACGCCGCGTACAGCGGAACGATCGGAACAAGCAGGTAGAAGCTCGTCATCGCAGCGACCGAGGTCATCCCCAGGATGACCATCGGACGGCTGAGCAGCGGTTGCACACCGGTCTGGATCACCGGGCCAGCCTCGCCAGAACGGCCGCCGAACACATCGGGCGAATGCCCTATCCGCCATCCCTAGGTTTCATCCCGATCTGAGAGCCTGTGTCCCATGGTCTTCGTAGGCAGGGACGCGGAGCTGGCCGCTCTGGACGCGGCCTACGCGCATGCCCGGGAAGGCTCTCCCGCCACCGTGCTGCTCGGCGGCGAAGCCGGGGTGGGCAAGTCCCGGCTGATCGCCGAGTTCACGGCGCCGCTGGCTGGAGAGGCGTGGCTGCTGTCGGGAGACTGCCCCCAGGTGGGCGAGAACGGCCTGGTGTTCGCGCCGTTCACCGCCATGCTGCGCCGCCTGCTGCGCGAGATCGGCGCGGACGGCTTCCTCCGCCTCCTGCCCCGTGGCGAGCCCGGTGAGCTGGGCAGGCTGCTGCCGCTCCTGGGCCGGCCCGCCGGTGACGGCGATCCCGCCCTGACGCAGGCGCGGCTCTTCGAAGAGTTCCTCACCCTGTTCGAGAACCTCGCCGAGGACCGGCCCTTGGTGATCGTCGCCGAGGACGCGCACTGGAGCGATCGCTCAAGCCGGGAGCTGCTCGACTTCCTCATCAGGAACCAGCAGGCGGCCGCGGCGTTCCTCCTGGTCGTGACCTACCGGAGCGACCACCTGCACCGGACGCATCCGCTCCGCCCCGTGCTGGCCGAATGGGATCGCCGGCCGTGGACGACCCGGATGGAGCTCGGCCGGCTCAGCAGGGGCGAGGTGGTCCGGCAGCTTCGCGGCCTGCTCGGCGGCGAGCCGGCCCCCGCGGTCATCGAGGACGTCGTCCGGCGCAGCGAGGGCAATCCGCTGTTCGTCGAGGCGCTGTCGGCCCGGGCGGGCGCGCCGGTGCCCGCGTCCATTCGCGACCTGCTGATCACCCCGCTCGACCGGCTGCCGCGGGAAACCCGCCGGGTGGTCCACGCCGCGGCCGTCGGCGGCGCCCGGGTCGGCCACGCGCTGCTGCGCACCATCACGGGGCTGGACGACGCCGGCCTCGCCGACGCGCTGCGCCCCGCGGTGAGCGCGAACCTCCTGCTGATCGAGGAGGAGGTGTACGCGTTCCGTCACACGCTGATCCAGGAGGTGCTCTACGAGGACGTGCTTCCCGGGGAACGCGGGCACCTTCACGTACGCTATGCCGAAGCCCTGGAGACGGACCCGGAGCTCGCCCCGCTGGGCCGGGCGGCGTACGAGTCCGCCCTGCACTGGCACGCCGCCAAGCGCCATCCGGCCAGGACGCTGGCGGCCGCCCGCCGCGCCGCCGCCGAGGCCGCGGCGTCCCTGGCGCACGCGGAACACCTGCACATGCTGCTTCGCGTGCTGGAGCTGTGGGATCAGGCGCCCGATCCGGCCACCTCCAAGGCCGGCGTGCTCGACGAAGCGATACGCGCCGCCATCGCCGCGGGCGAGAACTCGACCGCCGTCCAGCTGGTCGAGGCAGCGCTCCCGGCCGAGGTCGATCCCGCGCGTGCCGGCTGGCTGATCGCCCACCGCGGCGAACTGCGCCACCTCCTCGGCCTGCCGGGCGACCTGGACGACCTACGCGAAGCCGCCCGGCTCACACCGGACGGGCATCCGGCACGCGCGACCGTACTCAATCTGCTCGCCAATCGCCTCCTCACGGTCCCGCTGGAAGAGGAAGGCCGCGTCGCCGCCCGTGAGGCGCGGGAAGCGGCGCAGGCCGCGGGCGATGCCAGGGCTGAGGTCATGGCCACCGTCAACCTGACGTACGCGCGGGCACGCGCGGGCGACCTCGACGCCCAGCTGCCTCACCTGATCACCGCCCAGGCGACGGCCCGCCGCATCGGTGACGAGGGCGCGCTTTTGCACGCTTATCGCTGTGAGGCCGACGTCCTGCAGGGTGCCGGCAGGTACGCCGAAGCGGCCGAGGCGGCCCGCCGGGGACTCGCCGCCGCCACGCGGGCGGGTCTCGCCCGCACCGCGGGCCCGACCCACGCGGGCAACCTCGCGGAGGCGCTGATCGCGCTGGGCCGGTGGGACGAGGCCACCGAGATCGTCGAACACGCCCTGCGGATCACCCCGACACCCAGCCTTCGCGCGTACCTGATGGTGCTGACCGGCACGATCGCGCTGGCCAGAGGCGACCTCGCAGGCGCCGAGCACGCCGCGACCCACGCCCGCGAGGTCTTCACCAGAGGCACGTCCTATGCCCAGGACCACCTCCTGCTGGTGCGCCTGGAAGTGGATCTGCTCAGAGCGCAGGGGCGCACGGCCGACGCCGCGCGACTCGTGGAGGCGGCGCTGAGCAGCGGAAGAACGAGCCCGCGCTACCTGTGGCCGGTGATCGAGGCGGGCGCGTCCCTGCCCGTACCCGGCCTGGCCGAGGCCGCGGCCGCGTTGCCGGTGATCGGGCCCGTCCAGGAGGCCCACCGCCTCGCCCGCACCGCCGCGACCGGACAGCCTGACCTTTGGGCCCGCGTCGCGGCCGCGTGGAGAGATCTTCGCCAGCCGTACCCCCAGGCTCTGGCCCTGCTGCGGGCCGCGGAACACGCCGCGGAGACGGGAGACCGCTCCGCTGCCTCCTCCCATCTGACCGACGCCTCCCGTGAGGCGGGCCGCCTGCGGGCAGAGCCCCTGCGTGCCCGGATCGAACGGCTGGCGCGCCTGGCCCGGATCCCCCTCGCCGTGCAGGTCGGAACCGAGCCGGCCGAGGAGCGCGAATTCGGCCTCACGCCGCGCGAGCGGGACGTGCTGCGCCTGGTCGCCGACGGCCGTACCAATCGGCAGATCGCCGAGGAGCTGTTCATCTCGGTCAAGACGGCGGGCGCGCACGTGAGCAACATCCTCGCCAAGCTCGGCGTACGCAGCCGCGTCCAAGCCGCCACGGCCGCCCACCGGCACGAGTTGATCTAGTTCTTCTGAAGGCGTAGGCGGTCAGGTCCCGGGCAGGTCTCGGGCGGCCGTGGCGCTGTGACGCTGGTAGTGGCGTGCCGCCCGGGCGCGGTTGCCGCAGGACGGCTTGCACCACTCCTGCCGCCCGTGGCTCTTGACGAAGTAGCGTACGCAGCGCGGCGCGTTGCAGGAGCGCAACTGCTCACGCTGCGGACCGCTCAGAAAATCGATGGCGGCCCGCGCCAGGCCGGCGATCAGCCGGACGCCGGCGTCGCGCTCGCCCGACAACACTGCCGTACGAGGTGTCCCGCCCTCGGGCCAGTCAAGTTGCGGGACGATCGCCTCACGGGCGGCCGCCGCGTTGAGGTGCGCCAGCGCCAGCTCGGCGGGCATCAGCCGATGGGCGTCGGCCCGGCTGGGCGGCGCCGGGCTGACTGCCCGCGCGAACAGCGCCCGCACGGCCCGGCGCAACTCGACGATCTCGCTCCTGAGCTCCTCGTCCATCGTCAGCCCCGCAAGGTCGACGTGGCCGGCCAGCAGCTCGGCCTGCTGGTGGATCCAGCGGGTCGCACTCTGCAAGGTCGCCAGGTCGTCGGCGACACCGCCGTCGCCGTCGTGACGGATCGTGCTCGCCAGTTCCAGGGCCGGCCAGCGCTCCACTCGAACCTCCCGGTTGCTTGCGTCCCATCCATACCTTATGTTCCTAACGCTAAATATTATTTAACCATTAGAGACCCCGTAGGAGATCGTACGATGACGTTGCTGCTGGCCCAGATCAGCGACCTGCACCTCGACGGCACCGACAGGGCGACCCGGCGCGCCACCCGGGTCATGGACTACCTGAGAGCCCTGCCCCGCCCGGTCGACGCCCTGCTGGTCACCGGCGACATCGCCGATCACGGCGAGGAGGCCGAGTACGAGCAGGCCGCCGCGATCCTGGACGCCCCCTTCCCGGTGCTCACCTGCCCCGGCAATCACGACGTCCGCCCCGCCTACCGCAAGGCGCTGCTGCGCCGCCCACCCGGCCCCGGCCCCGGCCCCGTCAACCAGGCACACCACATCGCCGGCACCGCCATCCTGATGTGCGACTCCACCATCCCCGGCCATGACGAGGGCTGCCTGGACCCCGAAACCCTCGCCTGGATGCACACCACCCTCGACGGGCTCGCCCCGGACACCCCCGCGCTGATCGCCTTCCACCAGCCGCCCGTCGAACTCCACCACCCGTTGCCCGACTCCGCACGGCTACAAGAGCCCGAAGCCCTGGCCGCGCTGCTCCACGCCCACCCCCACGTCGTCGCCGTGCTCACCGGCCACGCTCACACCGCCGCCGCCTCCACCTTCGCCGGCCGCCCCCTGATCGTCGGACCGGCCGTCACCTGGACCCTGCGCCTGCCGTGGGAGGGCGACCGGCCCGCCGACCGCGAGCAACCGCCCGGCCTCGCCTTCCACATCCTGGACGACGAACTCCGCCTCACCACCCACTACCGCGTCGTGCTCCCGGCATGATCCACCCGTACGCGATCGCCGCGTTCCTGCTGGCGATCCTGCCCGTCATCGCCACTCCGGGCGCCAGCCTGACCCTGCTGATCCAGCACGTCACGACCGGCGGCCGCCGCCAGGCTCTCCCCGTCATCCTCGGCACGGTCACCGGCCTGTACGCGCACGCGACCCTGGCCGTCGCCGGCCTGTCGGCGCTCGTCATGCACTCCAGCCAGGCCTTCGCCACCGTCAAACTCCTCGGCGCGGCCTACCTCGTCGGCCTGGGCCTGTGGACCTGGCGCTCCACCACCCTGCCCCCACCTCCCCCGCGCACGGAACAGCCGAAACGGACCGGCTCCGTCTACACCCAAGCCCTGCTCGCGAACGTACTCAACCCGAAGGCCGCCTCCATCTACCTGACCCTGGTCCCGCAGTTCGTCCAGCCCGGCCGTCCCCTCGGCGGGCAGATCCTCACCCTGGCCACCGCCCACGCCCTGCTGATGGCGGTGTGGCTGCTGACCTGGACGACCCTCATCCACCAAGGGGCGCACCTCGTGCGCACGGCCCGCTTCAAGCGGGCGCTCGGCAAGGTGACAGCCGTGGTGCTCGTCGTCCTCGGCGTCCGGGCCGCCGCGACGTAGGCGCCGCCTTCCGGATCGCCGCGCTTATTGCACCAATCGGTTCAGTGTCGTAAAGTAAACCATATGGTTCAGCAAGAGGTCCTCGATCGCACGTTCGCCGCCCTCGCGGACGGGACCCGGCGGCAGATACTCATCCGGCTCGGCCAGGGTCCCGCCACGATCGGCGAGCTGGCCGAACCCTTCGGCATGTCGCTCACCGGCATGAAGAAGCACGTGCACGTCCTGGAGAACGCCGGACTGGTCACGACGGAGAAGGTCGGCCGATCGCGGCAGTGCCGTCTGGGAGCCGAGCGCCTGGAGGACGCCATGTCGTGGATCACGTTCTACCAGCGCCTGTGGGAGCGCCGGCTCGACGGCCTCGACGCCTACTTCACCCTCAAGAACGCCCCTGAGGCGAACACCGGGAAGGACACCGAGCGATGACGCGGAACGACACCGAGGCCATCCAGTTGCGCACGACCCGCGTGCTGCCCGCGACCCCCGAGGAGGTCTTCGACGCCTACACCGACGCCGAGAAGCAGAAGATCTGGTTCAGCATCCTCGACGAGGAGCCCGGCATCGTCGAGATCGAGGTCGACCTGCGCGTCGGAGGCCGGCAGACCGCGGTCTGGGGGCCGGACGCCGACAACCTGTTCCGTGAGACGCAGACCTTCCTGGAGATCGACCGCCCGCACCGCCTGCTCAGCGAGTCCACCGGCAGCACTCCCGACGGCATGACCATGACCACCACTGTCGAGGTCACCTTCGAGGAGCACGAGGGCGGCACCCTGTTCACGGTCGTGCAGAGCGGCTTCCCGGCACCCGAGATCCGCGACTTCTTCGTCAAGCAGGTCTGGGTGGGAGCGCTCGACCGGATCGAGGCGTACCTGCGCCGCGCGGGACAGCCGTCCTGACGCAGAACGCGGAGACGACCCTGACGGCAGGCGTCCGAGCCATGCGTGACGGGCTCGACCGGGGCCCGGTCGCAGGGTTCAGGAACGGGGACGGTGTTCGTCGAGAGCTGTGGTGAGCAGTGCACGGGCTGACCACCGCATGGTGTCCGCCGCCTGGTGCCGGGTGAGACCGGCGATGTCGGTGAGCCAGATGAGCGATTCGATGCCGGTGGCCGAGCGGATGGTCACGGCCAGCCGGCGGATGTCCAGGCCGGGGTGGCTGTCGCGGAGCGGGGCCAGGGCGTCTTCGATCCAGCCGATGGCCCGCCCACCGCGCAGTGCCGGCTGGCCGCTCTCGGGTTGCAGGGACAGGCGCAGCGAGGCCCGCAATTGCGGCTCCCAGTCGAGGGTGAGCTGCGTGAAAGCGGTCATCACCAGGTCCAGCCGGGCCGCGGGGTCGGCAGGCGGATCTGGGGGCAGCAGGGATGCCTGCTCGATCTGGGGGTGGGCGGCGGCCAGCAGGGCGTGCTGGTTGGGGAAGTACCGGTAGGCGGTGGTGCGGGAGATCCCGGCCGCGGCGGCGGCGTCTTCGACGGTGGGGTCGGCGCCTTCGGCCAGCAGGTGACGGGCGGCCTCGACCAGGGATCGGCGGGTGCGGGCTTTCTGCTGTCGGCGGCCGGTCAGCTCATATGGTACTGACATGCCCATCATGGTACCGTCGTCCCATGTAGCCGTTGATGAGCCGAAGCCTCTGCGAGGTGTTCATGAGCGCCGATCCCGCGGTGACGAACCCGGATCTGTACACGGTGGTCTTCGAGAACGAGCGGGTCAGGGTGCTCCGCTACCGGGACCGGCCGGGGGACGCGACCTCCCCGCACGAGCATCCCGACAGCGTGATGGTCACGTTGTCGTCCTTCACCCGCCGCCTCACCTCGGGCGGGCATCAGGTCGAGCTTGCGCTGGAGGCGGGGCAGGTGCGGTGGCTGAGCGCGCAAGAGCACGCCGGGCAGAACATCGGCGACACGGAAACGTACGCGATCTTCGTCGAGCTCAAGGAAGCGGCGAGCGCGGTCCCGGCCAGGACGGCGCTCGGCCCTGAGACGTGAGGCGGGGCCAGGCGCCGAGGTGACCGCCTCCACCGCGTGGATCACCCTCTGAGCCGCGGCACCGCCGCCAGCAGCGCGCGCGTGTAGTCATGCGCCGGCTCGCCGACGACCTGCTCGGCGGGCCCGTGCTCGACGATCCGGCCGTGGTGCATGACGGCTATCGTGTCGGCGACGTACCGGACGACGGCCAGGTTGTGCGAGATGAACAACATCGACAGTCCGAGTTCGTCGCGCAGCCCGCGGACCAGGTTGAGCACGGCCCCCTGGACCGACACGTCGAGCGAGCCGGTGATCTCGTCGGCGACCAGCAGGGCGGGGTCGCCGCCCAGGGCACGGGCGATCGCCACCCGCTGCCGCTGACCGCCCGACAGCTCGCGCGGGTAACGTCCGGCCAGCTCGGCGGGCAGTTGGACGAGACCGAGCAGCCGCGGCACCTCCGTGGCACGGCGGCGCTTCTCGATGCCCTCCCCGACCGTCTCGCCGATCGTCATGCGCGGGTCCAGCGACGCGTACGGATCCTGGAACACCATCTGGATCCGTGGCGCTCCCTCGATCCCGCCCGTGTAGGGCACGAGCCCGCTCACGGCCCTGGCCAGCGACGACTTGCCCGATCCCGACTCGCCGACGAGGCCGACGACGTGGCCGTCGGGGATCTCCAGGGTGACGTCGTCGACCGCGGTGAAGCCGCCGTAGCGCACGGTCAGCCCTTCGATCCTCACGAGGTGACCTCCCAGCAGGCGACCCGCTGCCGCGGGCCATGGACCACGAGTTCGGGACGTTCCGTCCGGCATTGTTCGGTGGCGAGCGAGCACCGGCCGGCGAACGCGCAGCCCGCGCCGACCTGCGCCGGGGCCGGCTGGGTGCCGGGGATGCCGGCCAACGGGCGGCTCCGGTCGGTGTCGAGGTCGGGCAGGGACGCGATGAGCGCCTTGGTGTAGGGGTGCGCGGCACCGTCGGCGAGCCGGTCGGCGGACAGTTCCTCGACCACCCGACCCGCGTACATGACGACGACGCGGTCGCACAGCTCGCCGACGACGGCGATGTCGTGGGAGATGAACAGCAGGGCCGCGCCCGTCTCCTCGACGACCTCACGCAGCAGCCGCAGGATCTGCCGCTGCACGGTCACGTCGAGGGCGGTCGTGGGCTCGTCGGCGATGATCAGGCGTGGCGTCCCCATGAGGCCCATCGCGATGACCGCGCGCTGGCGCATGCCGCCGGACAGCTCGTGCGGATGCTGGACGGCGTGCTTGGCGGGGTCGGGCAGCTGGACGTGGCGCAGCCGGTCGACGGCGCGGCGGCGGGCGTCCGCGCGGCTCGCGCCCTGGTGCACGACGGCCACCTCGGCGAGCTGGCCGCCGACCTTCAGCGCGGGGTTGAGCGAGGCCATCGGGTCCTGGAACACCATGGCGAGCGCGGTGCCCAGTTCCTTGCCGGACATGGTGGCGACGTCGGCGCCGCCGAGGACCAGCCGGCCGTACGTCACTGATCCGGGATAGGGAACGAGGCCGCCGATGGCGGCGGCGGTCAGGCTCTTGCCGCTGCCGGACTCTCCCACCAGGCCGACGATCTCCCCCGGCGTCACGGTCAGCGACAGCTCGCGTACGGGAATCGAACCACCCGGGAACGAGACGGTCAGGTCGCGGACCTCGAGGACGGCGTCCGGGTCCGGCTGCCCGGCCGGTTCCGGTGGCTCAGGGCGGACGCTGTCGCGCTGCCCGGCCGGGGACCGGGCGGCGGCCCTGGCCAGGGTGTCGCCCAGCAGGTTGAAGCCGATGCCGGCCAGCGCGACGGCCGCCGCTGGACCGACCGCGACCACGGGCGTGACGTAGATCCGCGCGAACCCGTCGAACAGCAGGCGCCCCCAGTCGAAGTCCGGTGGCTGCACGCCGAGGCCAAGGAACGACATGCCGGCCAGGCCGAGCAGCGCGCCGCCGAGCGACTGGGCGAGGTTGAGGATGAGCGGCTCGGCGATGTTGGGCAGAATGTGCCGGGCGAGAATGCGGCGGCGGGGCACGCCGAGCATGCGGGCCGCGGCCACGTAGTCGGCGCCGGAGACCGAGGCGGCCAGGGTCTGGGTGAGCCGCGCGAAGCCGGGCGCGATGGCCACGCCGATCCCGAGCACCGCACCACGCGCGCCGAGCCCGGTGACCACCGCCGTGAACATGGCCAGCAGCAGGCCGGGGAAGGCCACCAGCGCGTTGACCGTGCCGGTGACCATCCGGGCGGCCCGGCGGGGCAGCACGGACGGGAGCGCGCCGAGCAGGGTGCCCCCGACGGCGCCGATGAGCGTGGCCGCCAGCGCCAGGGCCAGCGAGTAACGGCCCGCCACCAGGACCCGGGCGAGCAGGTCGCGGCCCAGGTTGTCGGTGCCGAGCGGGTGTTCGGCGGAGGCGCCCTGGAGGATGGCGCCGGCGTCGATGCGTTCCGCGGCCTCGCCCCAGATGATGGGCCCGGCCACGGCCAGCACCGCCATGAGCAGCACCAGCACGCCGCCGATCAGTGCCGGGGCGCTGCGCCACAGGCCGCCCCGGGACCTCGGCCCCTTCTTCGCGTGGCCGTCCACGGCCCGGGGGCCGTCCGGTGCCGTCCTGGCCCGCATCAGGCCGAGACCTCCTTGATCTCCGAGGTGGGATCGAGCGCGCCGAGCACCAGGTCCACGACGAGGTTCACGACCAGCACGATGGCGCCGTACACGAGGATCACGGCCTGCGCGACCGGGTAGTCCTTCTGCGTGATCGACTCGACGATCTTCAGGCCGAGTCCGGGCCAGGCGAAGACGTACTCGACCAGGACGCTGCCCGCGATCAGCGAGGTCAGCAGCAGGCCGCCCACGGTCAGGGTGGCCGTGAGCGTGTTGGGCAGCACGTGCCGCAGGTGGAGCCGGGCCGCGGGCAGCCGCTTGGCGCGGGCCAGGCGCACGTAGTCGGTGCCCAGCTCTCGCAGGGTCTCGACACGGGTGATCCGGGCGATCATGGCGATCGGCCCGGCCGACAGGGCTGCGACGGGCAGCACGTACGTGAGCGGCCCGGCCTTGCCCGCGGGCGGAAACCAGCCGAGGCCGACGGCCAGCGCGGCCACCAGCGCGATCGAGTACAGGAACTCGGGCACGGCCACGGCGGTGCCGGTGACCGTGCCGAAGGCCAGGTCGGTGCCGCGGTTGCGGCCGTTCTCGGTGCGTACGGCGGCCCACATCCCGAGCGGCACCGCCACGATCAGCGCCACGGCGGTGGCCAGGAGGGCGAGGGTCAGGGTGTTCGGCAGGCGGGCCGCGATGACGTCGCCCACCGCCTCCCCCGTCAGGAAGGACGTGCCGAAGTCACCGGTCAGGACGTGGCCGACGTACGTGATGAACTGCTCAGGCAGGGGGCGGTCGAGACCGAGCGCGGCCGTACGGGCCTCTATCAGCTCGATCGGGGCGGCCGGCCCAAGCGAGGCGCGCACCGGGTCGCCCGGGATGAGGTGGATCATCGCGAACGGCGCCACCAGCAGCACCGCCAGCGACACGGCGAACCGCACGATCCGGCGCACGGCCGTACGCAGCGTCCTGCGCACGGTCATGCTTCCCGCCTTGCTGCCCGGGCGCCGCGTGGTCCGGGGGACGCTCACTAGTCTCCTTGCGTGAGGCGGATCGAGGTGGGCACCAGGCTCCCGGCCGTGGTGCGGAACGTGGCGCCCTTGCCGGCCAGCAGTGCCGTGCTGTCCACCACGGGCACCAGGTCGGCGCTTTCGAACAGGGCCGACTCCGACTCCAGCCACAACGGGCAGGCCTCGGCGGCGGGGAGCTTGCTCGCCTTGGAGACAAGCTCCTCGTAGCGCTTGTTGGCCAGGTGGGCGAAGTTGGCGCCCTTGGGGGCGGGCGGCCCCGACAGGAAGCCGACGAGCTGGCTGGGCAGGGTGACGCCGAAAGGCAGCCACACGACGTCCCAGTCCTGGGTGGCGTTGAGCGACTCCGACAACTTGGTGTCGATCACGCCGTTCAGCTTCACCTCGACGCCGAGCTTCTTCCACGTCTCCGCCATGTACTCGGCGGCGGCCTGGAAGCCGGGGCCGCGGGTGGTGGCGTACATGTAGCGCAGGCTGAGCCGCTTGCCGTCCTTGGCCCTGAAACCATCGGCGCCGAGCTTCCACCCGGCCGCGTCGAGCGCGGCCGCGGCGGCCGCGGCGTCGTAGCCGGGCACATGCCCGGCTACGGAGTCGCCCGGGCAGGGACGGGGCGCCAGGACCAGGCCGGTGGCCGGCTTGCCGGTGCCGCCGGAGGCGATGCCGGCCAGCTCCTGGAGGTTGAGCGCCCGCGTGAGGGCCTTGCGGACCTCCGGGTCGCGGGCCGGCCGGTCTTCGCCCTGGTGATAGAAGAACTGGCCGTTGCCTGCCGTGATCGACTGTTTGGTCACGCCCGGGGACGCCTCGACGCGGGACCGGTCGGCACCGTTGAAGAGGGCGCCGTTGAGGGAGCCGGCGATGAGCAGGTTGGCGGAGGTCTGCTCGTTCGGCACGACCTTCATCACGAGCGTCTCCGGCAGGTCCTTGGCGGTGGCGCCGGCGGGACCCCAGGCGTAGTCGCGGCGGACCTTGAACGTGTAGTGGTCGCCGGGGACGGCCTCGGTGAGCTGGTAAGGCCCGCTGCCGGAGGTGGCCCGAGCGATCGAGGCACGGTCCTTCACCCCCTTGCCGCAGACGATGAACATCGTCCGCGTGCTCTCCAGGATGAAGCTGAACGGCTCGGGCATGGACAGGGTCACGGTGCCGGCGGCGTCGTCGGCCTTCGCCTTCATGCCCACGGGCACCAGCACGCCGTAGATCGGCGACTTGGCGGCGGGGTCGGCGATGTGGTTGACGTTGTCGGCCACGTTCGAGGGGGTCACCGGGGAGCCGTCCGAGCAGGTGACCCCCTTCCGCAGGGTGAAGGTGACCGACTCGGGCTTGACGTCCCACTTCTCGGCCAGCTCGGGGATGATCTTCCCTGATTCGTCGACGGAGACGAGCGTGTCGTAAGCCAGAACGAGCACGTTGTTGGTGACTGTCAGCACGCCCGTGGCCGGGTCGAGGACGCCGGGATCGGCCGGGATCGCGAACGTGAAGGTGCCGCCGGTGGCCGGCTTGCCCTGCTCGGGACCGCTCGTCGTGCCTCCGCACGCGGCCGTGAGCAGAGCGAGCCCGGCGAGGGCCGCGACTGCTGGTTTTGTCATGAGGACTCCAGACGAGCACGGGGGGTGTGCACAACCTTCCTGCCTGCGCAGATCCGGTTCTATGTGCCTGCACACGAAAAAGCCGGGAAGGCTCGTGCTAGCGACCGAAGATCCGCATCTGCAGCATCGCGGTGAGCCGGGCGTCGGGGTCGGACAGGTCGAGGCCGCTGATCTCGACCAGGCGCTTGAGCCGGTAGCGGAAGGTGTTGGCGTGCACGTGCACCTGGGCACTGGCCGCGTTGACGTCGCCGAACGCGTCGAGATAGGCCCGCAGGGTGGGGGCCAGCTCGGTACCGTGCTCGGCGTCGTGGTCGAGCAACCGCTGGTAGGGACCGGTGGGCGTCTGCTCCTCGGCCGCGGCCACGTCGGCGACCTGCAGCAGCAGCGACTCGAAGTGCACGGTCGTGTAGCCGGCGACCTGGCCGGTGGTGCCGCGGGCGCCCAGCACGCGCAGCGCCCGGTCGGCGTCCGCGCGCGACCTGGCGACCTGGGAAAGGTTGGCGGCCAGGCGTCCCACGCCGATGTTGGCGGCGTGGCGGGGCCCGACCCTGGCCAGGAAGCTCTCCGCCACGCGTACGGCCCGCGCCTCCTCGTCTCCTATCGAGTGCAGCGGCAGCACGGCATACGCGACGGAGCCGACGAGCGCGGCGGCGGCCTTGGGGTGGATGGCGGCGACGTGGAGCGCCAGCGCGTCGCAGAACCGCTGCCGATCGCTCTCGCCGCGGGCGGGATCGGCGGCGGTGTCGTCCGGGACGAGCTGGGCGGCCAGCACGCAGAGCCGGGCGGTGGCGATGCCGAGGCGCCCCGCCGCCTCGGGCGCGTCGCCGCCGCCGGCCAGCACGGTGGACAGCAGGTCGGCGCGCAGGCGCCGCTGGGTGTCGGCCCCGGCCCGCTCGCGCAGCAACTGCAGCGCGACGATCTTGGCGGCGTCGGCGAGCGCGCGTTGCCGCTGCTCGCTGAGCGGCTCGCGCACGGCCACCCAGATCGAGCCGAGGATCTCGTCGCCGCTGCGCACGGCCACGGCGGCCCGGTTGATCACACCCTCGTCCTCGAGCTCCATGTAGACGGGCGCGCGGCTCTGGTAGAGCTGTTTGAAGAAGCCGCGCTCGTCGAGCATCCGCAGGTAGCGCTCGGGCACCTGACGGCCGAGGACGGTCTCCACGCGGCCCGGGTCGGCCTCGTCCTGCCGGCCGGAGAAGGCGAGCACCCGGGACGACCTGTCCTCGATGGTGACGGGCGCGTCGAGCAGCGCGCAGACGGCGTTGGCCAGCGAGAACAGGTCTCCCTGCGGCCCTTGCTCGGGCTCGGCCAGGTCGGCCTCGGCCAGCAGAGAACGCAGCAGCGCGGCGACCTGCGCCCAGGAGGCGGCCCGGGTGAGGCCGAGCACGGCGACGCCGGTCTCCAGCACGGTGGCGCGGACCTGCTCGTCGACGTCCACGGGCAGCTTCACGACGACGCCCGCGGCGGCGGGCGCGCGTTCGATGAGGGAGCAGATCTCCGCGGCGCCCCGCACGCCGACCGCAAGCAGGATCCCACCCGTGGGGACGATCAGCTCGTCGAGCGGATCGAAGATGTGCACGCCGGTGACCTCGGCGTCGAGGTCACCGGGTGAGGCCGCCACGTCGAGGACGGTGGTGCCGAGGTCCTGCAGGATCCGTCCCAGACTGGCACGGGGACGGTTCCTCACACGGTCACGATAGTCCACGAAAACCGACATCAGCGGAGCCGGTCGACGGCCAGGCGGGCGGCACGGCCGATGGCGGCGTCCGCGGCGGGCAGGCGGGACCGGATGACGTCACTTCGTACGAACACGGCGACGGCGTACCGCTTGCCGTCGGGGTACTCGACGACGCCCGACTCGTTGCGGATCCCCCACAGGGTGCCTGTCTTGCCCGACACCTTCACCTCGTCGGGGAAGCCCGCGGCCAGCCGGTGCGGCCAGATCTGCTCGCCCATGACCTTCCGCACCTCGGCGCACGCCTCCGGAGGGCCGGCCTGGTCGCGCCAGATGAGGCTCAGCAGCGTGGTGATCTCGCGCGGGGTGCCGGCGGTGGTGCGGGCCGGGTCGCGTACGGCCATGGCCCGCAGCTCGTCCTCGGTGGCGGCGTCCCAGTCCGCACCGATGTCCTCGGTGACCTGCCGGAAAAGCTCCGCGCACCCGCCTATGAGCCGAGTGCGGCTCAACCCGAGCGTGGCGAGGGTGCCGTTGACCCGGGCGAGCCCGACGCGGCGGAGCAGCACGTCGGTCGCCGCGTTGTCGGACATCGTGATCATGAAGTGGGCCAGGTCGCGCAGGGTGAGCGACACGTCGTCGAGGCAGCCGGAGGTGCCGATGCCGCCGTCCTTGTCGGCCGCGGTGACGGTGAGCCGCTCGCCGCGGGCGATCTCGCCCGCCGCGGCCTGCCGGGCGTACTCCAGCGCGATCGCGATCTTGAAGACCGAGGCGAGCACGACGGGTTCGTCTGGGTCCATCCCGATCTCGGCGTCGCCGTCCACCTCTCGGGCGTGCAGGAAGCCCCGAACGCCCGCTTCGTCGAACACCTCCCGCAGGTCAGGCACGGGCCACCGCACGGCCGTTGTGCAGGTAGGCGGCCGTCCCGTCCCGCATCACGAACGTGACCACGTCGTGCCGGCCGTCCTCGGCCTCGACGGCGATGAACGACTCGCCGTGAAGGTGCACGTACCGGGTGGTCGTACGGGTGGAGCCCATGCTCTCCATGAGCGGGCCGGGGATGAGCGTGACGTCCAGGCCGTCTCCGGCGGCGGCGACCTCGTAGCCGAGCTGCGGGCCGGTGTAGCGGCCCGCGTACGGGGCGCCGTCCACGGGCTTCGGCGCCTGCGGCGGCAGGGGCCGCGCGGGCATCGTCAGGCCGGTCGCCTGCTCGATGACCGGCCGCGCCACGTCGTCCATGAGGCCGAAGAACGAGCCGCCGTTCCCGCTCATCGCGATCACGAAGCCCGACTCGGGAACGACGCGCCAGAACGTGCTCTGCCCGGGCGTGCCACCGTCGTGGCCGAACGCGCCCCAGCCGAACAGCTCCACTCCCAGACCCCAGCGGTCGGCCAGCGCGCCGCCCACCCCGGGCACGTGGATCTGCGGCGTGAGCATCGCGGCCACCGACTCCTCCGACAGCAGCCGGGTGCCGTTCGGTGCCAGGCCGCCGGCCGCCAGCGCCCGGCCGAACGCGACCAGCTCGCGCGGCGCCAGGCACATGGTGGAGCCGGCCGGAGCGTTGGAGCGGGGCATCTGCCAGCGGGGGTAGACGGTGGCGTCCGGCCCGACGTGCCCCGCCGACGCGCGGAAGAGCACGGCCTCCTCACCGAACAGCGCCGCGTGCGTGGCACCCAAGGGGGTGAGCAGGCGCTCGCGCATCGCCTGCTCCCAGGTGCCGCCGCGCAGCCTGGCCACCAGCGCGCCGAGCACGCAGTAGCCGGCGTTGCAGTAGGAGAACAGCTCGCCCGGCTCGTGCACGTGCCCCGCGGTGCGCAGGTGCTCGAGGAACGTGTCCAGGCAGTCGTCGCCGCGCCCGGTGTCCTCGAACACGTCGCCGTCGAAGCCGGCCGTGTGCATGAGCAACTGCCGGACGGTGACGCCGCCGAACGCGAAGTCCGGCAGGTATTCCCCCACCGGTTGGTCGAGCTCGACCAGGCCGTCCTCCACGAGCTGCATGACCAGCGCCGCCGTCCACACCTTCGTGGTGGAGCCGACCTGGAACAGGCTGTCCTTCGTGGTCTCCACGCCGGTGGCCGTGTTGACCACGCCCGTGGCGGCCTCGTGCAGCTCGCCGTCGTGCCACACCGCGACGGCCGCGCCGGGCACGCCATGCTCGCGCGCCGCCTCGGCGAGGCGATCCCGCAGGTCCATGTCCTTCTCCTCAGCCGACCTTGGGAGTGGCGCGAGCGCCCATGTGCATGTACAGAGTGCCATCGGCCAGCTCGAAGAACACGGCCGCCATCCAGTCGCGGGTGCCCGGTGCCTGGAACAGGAACAGGTTCTCATCGACCGGGACGAAGTCGGACTCCTCGGGCTCATGCAGGGCGGCCAGCTCGCCGGTGGCCTCCAGGCGCAGGCGGGCCTTGCCGTCGTCGAGCACGCTCACCGTGATCCGGGCGCCGGCCCGCTCGTAGACGCCCGCGTACGGCGCGACGTCCACGCCGGCCGGTGTCTCCGGCAGGGACGGCGTGGGCGGCACGGTCAGGCCGTCGAGCTCGGCGAACAACTCGGTGGCGACGGCTCGGGTGAACTCGCCGCTGCGGCCCCCGTTGGCAGTCACGCAGACGACGGTCCCGGTGCCGGGCACGGCCCACAGCATGGCGTGCTGGCCGATGGTGTTGCCGCCGTGGGAGATGACCTTGTGCCCGCTCCACTCGTCGATGATCCAGCCGATGCCCCACTGCCTGCCCAGCGTGTACGGGTTGGGGATGTCGACCTGCGGCTCCCACATGGCGGCCGGGTTCTCCAGCAGGCCGCCTTCCAGGTGGGCGCGGCCGAAGGCGACCACGTCGGCCGGGCGGGCGCAGATCAGCCCGGCCGGGCCCATCGACCGCATGAGGCCCCACACCGGGGTGGTCTTGCCGTCCTCGTGGCCCATCGCGGCGCGGAAGCGCAGCACGTCCTCCGGCAGCGTCCAGGTGTGGGTGAGGCCGAGCGGCTCGCAGATGCCCTCGCGCAGGACGTCGTCCCAGCGCTTGCCGGTCAGTTGCTCCAGCGCCCGGCCCGCGATGACGAACCCGGAGTTGCAGTAGGACTGGGTGACGCCGAGCGGGTGGTTCTGTGCCAGGGTCGCGCAGGCCTCCACGTACTTCTCCACGCAGTCGTCGCCGCGGCCCGTGTCGATGAACTGGTCGCCGTCGATGCCGCTGGTGTGGGAGAGCAGGTGCCTGATCGTCACGTTCTTGGTGACCTCGGGGTCGGCCACCCTGAACTCGGGCAGTACCTCGATGACCGGCGTGTCCAGCGTGAGCCGGCCCTGTTCGACCTGCTGCATGATCAGAGTCGCGGTCCACACCTTGGTGACCGAGCCGATCTGGTAGAGCGCGTCGGTGGTCGCCTCGACGCCGGTGTCGACGTTCAGCGTGCCGGCCGCGAACTCGTGCAGCACGCCGTGGTGCCAGTACGCCAGCGCCGAGCCGGGAACCTCGTACTCGGCGATCAGCTCGGCGAGCCGCTGACCCATTGCTCCAGCCACGCGATGATCCTTTCGTTGTAGTCGTACCTGTGCGAGGGGCGCCCGCTCAGGATGAACAGATGGCTCGCGCCGGGATAGCGCACCAGCTCGACGGGCACCCGGCGCTCGCGCAGCGCGGTGAACCACTGCTCGGCCTGGCCCACGGGACAGCGGTCGTCGTCCTGGCCGTGCAGGATGAGCGTCGGGGCGGTGACGTCCGCGACGTGCGTGATCGGCGACTGGGCGGCCAGGTCACCGGCGTACTCGTGCACCTTCATCAGGTGGCCGAGGTCGGAGGTGCCGCTCAGGCTCGTCAGGTCGCTCACGCAGCCGCCCGGGATCGCGGCCTTGAACCTGCCGGTGGTGGCCGACAGCCAGCAGCTCATGTAGCCGCCGTAGCTGTAGCCGGTGACGGCCAGCCGGTCGGGGTCGGCGACGCCGTCGGCGACCAGGGCGTCGATGGGGGCGAGCAGGTCCTGGGCGTCGCTCACCCCCCAGGCGCCGAGGGAGGCGGTGTAGAAGTCCTCGCCGTACCCGTCGCTGGCGCGCGGGTTGACGGTGAGGACGGTCCAGCCGCGGGCGGCGAGGAGCTGGTGGTACAGGTGGAAGCCGTCGAAGACGGGCGACCAGGCGTTGTGCGGGCCACCGTGCACGTCGAGCAGCAGGGGGCCGGGCGTCCGCGCGGTCTCGTCGCGCAGGACGAAACCCTCGACCTGGGTGCCGTCGGGGGCGGTGAACGTGCGGCGGCGGGCGGTGAACAACTCGACGTCGTCGAGGCCGTAGTCGGTGAGCCGGGATATATCCGGCGCTGGCGCGCCAGATATATCCGACATTTCGCCCGACGTTGCTTTTTTCGGGTTTGGGGTCATCAGGTAGACGTCTCCCGCGCTGCGCTGCGTCGCCGCCACGTACGCGACCGCCCCCGCCGCCGTGCTGATCCCCGAGATGTTGACCTCACCGGGCACCAGCCGCTCGCCGGGCGCACCGTCGGAGACACGGTAGAGGTGCGTCGAGCCACCATCGCGCGCACAGAACAGCAGGTCCTCGCCGAGCAGCGCCGGGGTGCCGCCGGGGTAGCCGGGGGCGCCGGTCATGACATTCCGATCGAGGGCCGTCTCCACCTCGGTCCACCCGCCAGGGCCGAGCGCGAACAGCCGTTCGTGCCCCACCACGGCGCCCTTCAGCCCCGCGGCGACCAGCCGGCCGCCGAGCCACCAGACGCCGCCGCAGATGAGGCCGGGATCCGTCAGCCGCTCCGGCACACCACCCTTGGCCGCCTCGACGGCGTACGCGGCCCCGCCCGCCTCCAGGTCGCGGTCGGCGTCCATGGCGGCGGCGAACGCCAGGCGCAGGCCGTCGGGCGACCACGACGGCTCGCCCGCGTGGAAGTCACCCTGGGTGACCTGGACGGTCTCGCCGCCGGCCAGGTCCGTGACGAACAGGTGCCTGGTCAGGCCGCGCAGCAGCCCGGCGCCGTCGGCTTTGTGGTCGAGCCGGCCGGTCACGACAGGGGCGTTGGGGTCGGGCATCCCGCCGTCCTCGCCCGTTCCGACGGGGGCGGCGAACGCGATGCGGGAGCTGTCCGGAGACCAGACGGGCGCGCCGGCGCCGAGCTTCGCGGAGGTCACCGGTGCGGGCTCGCCACCGTCCATCGGCATCAGGTGGATCTGCGGCCTGCCGTCCACCGGCCGCAGGAACGCCAGCGTCCGGCCGTCCGGCGACCACCGCGCGGCACTGCCCGCGGCGAGGCGCCGGGGCTCGGCGCCGGGAGCGGCCAGCCAGATCTCGGTGCGGTTCTCGTCGGAGTCCCGGACGGCGGTCGTCAGCGTGTACGCCACCGCTCCCCCGTCGGGACGCACCTGGGGATCGGAAGGGATGGCGAGGCGGTACAGGTCGTCGAGCGCGAGATGCGGCATGAACGAACCGTAAGCCTCCGCCGTCCGGGCATCTTCGGCGCTCCCGACGAACGACGCTGCCTGGCTTGTGCGGGAGCCCAACGTCCGGACCGTCCCGGAGCGAAATCAGGCGCCCCAACGGCTTCCTGTCGCTGTTGCCACCGCCGCGGCGCCGGCAATAACGCGCCTGGCCTTCTCCCCTGCCCATCGGCACGGAACCGGAGCGGAAGCGGAACGGAACAGCGGTCTCGTAGGCTCCTCCGACATCGGCAACGGCCAGATGGGAGCCGACGCCCCGCCCGAGCCGCTCGACGAAACCTTCGTCCGCGCACGGGGCGAGCAGGCCATCCGTGAGCTCACCTAAGGGGCGCACTGTGGCAGGCCGCCGCAGGCTTCCAGCGCCTCATCAGACCTACGACTTTACGCAGCTCCTAATGAATATTAGATACGCAAAAATGGATGTAGCGGCGCAAGTCTGAAGAAAGTAGGCTCATGATCTTTGGAGCCAACGGCCCGACCGGGCGGCTCGCCACTGCCCAGGCGCTCGCCGAGGGCCGTGCCACCGCCGCGGTCACCGAGCCGGCCGATCAACGACAGGAGAACTGTGCCAAGAAGAACTTCCCTGCTGGCCACCGCCCTCGTGGTGTTCGCGACGCTGTTAACCGCTCCGATGGCCCACGCGACGGTGACCGGAGACGACGTCACGGATGCCATCGGCAAGCGCGGCATCACCTGGGGGCCGTGTGAGGAGGAGCCCACCGTCGAGTGCGGCCTACTGGCCGTACCGGTCGACTGGTCCGACCCGAACGGACCCACGGTCAACCTGACCCTCGCCCGGCGCAAGGCCGCCGACCCCTCCGCGAGAATCGGGTCCCTGCTGACCAACCCGGGCGGACCCGGCAACTCCGGCGTGAACGACATCCTTCGCCCCTCCGGCTTCAGCGAGGACGTCCAGCGGCGGTTCGACATCGTCAGCTACGACCCCCGGGGCGTTGCCCGTAGTGGCTCGGTGACCTGCTCGGCCTCGGTGTACAACGAGATGCCGTACCCGGTCATGACCAGCCAGGCCGACTACGACAAGTGGGTCGCCTTCAACAAGAAGCTGCGCGCGGACTGCCGCAAGCTCACCGGCCCTCTGTACGACCACATCGACTCGGCCAACGTGGCGCGCGACATGGACGCCATTCGCGCCGCGCTCGGCGAGGAGAAGCTGACCTCGTACGGCGTCTCCTACGGCACGCTCGCCCAGCAGATGTACGCCGAGCTCTTCCCGAACCGGATCCGGGCCATGGTGCTGGACAGCAACATGGACCACAGCCTGAACGTCAAGGCGTTCCAGGTGACCGAGGCGGCCACCGTCCAGGACAGTTTCGCCGAGTTCGTCGCCTGGTGTGACCGGAGCACGGACTGCGTCCTGCACGGGCGCGACGTCCGGGCGCTGTGGAAGGGACTGCTCGAGAAGGCGGACCGCGGCGAGCTGTACTGGCCGGGCGTCACCGACCGCCCGGTGAGCGCTCATAACCTCCTCTGGCTGGGCGTGGTGCTCAACGAGGCGCCCGCCTGGCGGCAGGAGGCCGAGGTGCTCCTCGCCCTGGCCGGCGGGCCGGTGCCGGATGACATGCCGGGCCCTCCCGGCAACGGGCCCGTGGGCGGTGAGTTCGCCGAACTCCCCACCGCGATCCTCTGCGAGGACTTCAACCTGTCGCTCCGGAACTACAACGAGTACGCCGACGTGATGCGCAGCTCCAACGCGGTGGCCCCGGACCTGCGGTACAACCCGATGCCGATGGGCGACATGCCGATCTGCCAGGGCCACCCGGTCAACAACCCGCAGCACCGGCTGCGGTACACGGGTAGCGCTCCGCTGCTGGTGGGCACCTCCATGCACGACCCCGACACACCGTACGAATGGTCGGCCAACGTGGCCCGGCAGCTCGGCTCCAAGGCCACGCTGCTCACGTACGAGGGCTGGGGCCACGGTGTCTACGGCATGACCCAGTGCAGCACGGCCGCCATGGACGAGTACCTGATCTCGCTGACCGTGCCCGCGCGGGGCACCCGCTGCCCGGCGGAAGAGCCCCAAGGCTAGAGCCAGATCTTCAGGCCGGGTTCTCCAGGTCGTTCCGGGAGCCTGTGGGGTAGTCCACGAACGCGAACGCCGACCCGTCGGGCGCCCAGCTGGGGACGTTGATCGTGCCCTGCCCACCGTGCAGCGCCACCAGCGTCTCCGGCTCCTGCCAGGCGTCGACCGACACGAGCCGCAGCTCGACGGGGAGGTCGGCGGGGTGCCCGGTCGTGCCGGGCGGGTAGCTGAGGTACACGGCGACATCGCCGGTGGGCGCGACGTGCGGGAACCAGTTCACCCGCTCGTCGAAGGTGAGCTGCTCCAGCCCGGTCCCGTCCGGCCGCACCCGGGCCAGCTGCGCGTGCCCTGGGGCGGTGGAGAACTGTTCGGTGTTGAACACGATCCACTCGCCCTCGGGCGTCCACTCGCACCCGTCCGCCGGGCCCGGGTCGGTGGTGACCGCGACGTCGTCCTGCCCGTCCAGCCCGACGGTGTGGATGGTGGCCGACGCCCACCAGTTGTCCCCTTCCGGTTCCAGGCGCACGTAGCCGAGGCGCCGCCCGTCGGGGCTGACGCCGTGCAGGAAGTGCATCCCCCCGTCCTCGACGGTCACTCGGCGAGCCGCGCCACCGGCGAGGGGGGCCTCCCAGATGTGCCAGTCGTTCGCGGAGGCGAACACTGTGACGCCATCGGGGGCGAGCACGTGGTCGTTGTTGACGTCGGGCAGGCCCGTCACAGGGATCTGACGTGGCGGGGCGGAACCGTCAGCAGGGCCGTCAGCAGGGCCGTCGGCGGGCAGGAGCCAGAGCCTGCCGTCACCGTTGACGAGCAACTGCCCGTCCGTCGTCCAGTTCGGCGCCTCGTAGAGCCGGTCGCGGGACTCGAACACGGTACGCACGGTGCGGGTCGCGCGCTCCCAGATGCGGATGCGCGCGGACTGACCAGGCCGCAGCACCCGCTGGGGGATCTTCTCGTCACTCACTTTCCGGCCCCCTCCGCGAGGTGAGCCCGGATCCCGGCGACGATGAGGTCATGGTCCTCCATCGATGACAGGCCGGACGCGGTCGCGGCGGCTACGACACCGACCCCGCGGACACGGATGGGGAACGATCCGCCGGTGACCGCGTAGTCCGCCCCCAGCCATCCGACCGCTGCCGGGTCCACACCGGCAGCGGACAGGCGAGCGTCGACCAGGGCGCTGCTGTTCTCCATGCGCAGCACCACCGCGGCCTTGCGGGCGATCCACACGTCCTGGTCAGGGGTGATGCCCGGCAGCGCGGCGCGGAACAGGATCAGACCGGGCCTGCGGATGTCGATGCCGACCTTGTGCCCGGCTTCCTGTGCGATCGCGGTGATGCGGGAGCCCAGCCGCCAGGCGTCGGCGTGGTCGAACGCGTCGAAAACCAGCTCCTGTTCCTGCTGCTCCAGCGCGGTGATCAGATCCGTCATGGGCGGACTCTCCCTCGGGTCGCGGATGGTCTCACGACCCTACGAGCTGGGCTCTGGCCTGGTCGATGGTGGCGATGATCGAGACGGTCTCCTCCAGCGGGTGCACGGGCGACTCGGTGCGGCCCTCGCCGACGAATCGGGCCAGGGCGGTCGCCTCCCAAGAGAGCCCGTCGAAGCCGCGCAGCCCGGTCGGGTCGCTCCACCGCAGCGATGGCCCCAGTCTCGCACGTGCCGGCGCGGCGGCTCGGCCCAGCGCAGGCACGCCTCCCCCGGCCGCGAATCCCCGGGGAGGAAGTCCTCGTTTCAGGCGTTGGGGTCCTGGACATAGCGCTGGAAGCGGGGGATGAAGCGGGTGCCCAGCAACCGTCGCCAGCCGCGCGGCCGCCCGGCCATCGCCAGGGCGAGCGGAGCCGAGTCGAAATACGAGATCCGCTCGGCGATCAGCCCGTCCACAAGGACGAAGCGATCGACCGCCGTCCAGGCCAGTTCGCGGCCGCCGAACGTCCCGCTGAGAGTGAACTCAATGAAGATCGCGTCGTCGGTGGCGCTCCAGCGGTGAACGGTCGCGTGAATGTCCGGGACGAGTTCGAAGAGCCGGGCGAACGCGACGCGGCACTCGTCACGCCCCCGCAGCGTGCCCATCAGCGGCTGAACGAGGACGATCCGATCACTCCACAGAGCCTCGTGCTTGCGCAGATCGGGCGTCCGCCAGCCGTCCTCGAACCTCTCGACGAACGCGGCCGCCGCATCGTGATCAATGACGTCAGGGATGAAGGCTGCCCGCATGATCCGACTCTAGAACGCGCACCGAGGCGTGTCATTCGCACTCCTGCGAGCGCGGCCTTCGCGGGCGCCGCCGTATTCGCCCGCATCACTCAACCGGCGAACGGGGCAGGCGTTCTCCCTCACCCAGCCGGTAGTGCCCGTCGCTCCGTCCGGTCGATGGCAGGGGTCTGCACCTCCGGCCCGGTCTCGCCGCCGTACGTGGCGATCTTGTACTCGACGGCCGTAAGGGAGAGGGTCAGCTCACGGATCCGGCGGCGGATGGTGTCGCGATGCTCGATGAGCAGGTCGAGCCGCTCGGGCACCGTGTGCTCCCCGGCGTCGACGAGCGAGATGTAGTCCTGCAGGTCGCGCATCGCCATGCCGGACAGCCGCAT
>NZ_JBFAOQ010000038.1:0-53311 GCF_040675285.1 Nonomuraea sp. NPDC049625
CGGCCAAGGTGACGCGCTCGGCGCTGCAGAACGCCGCTTCCATCGCGGCGCTCTTCCTCACCACCGAGGCCGTCATCGCCGAGAAGCCCGAGAAGCACGCTGCTGCTCCGGCCATGCCGGGCGGCGACATGGACTTCTAGCCCGAGCCCTCCCTCCGGAGGTGACATTCCGCTTCCGCGGGCGCACGTTGAGTAGGCCATACTCATGCGCCGCGCCCGGCCGGCCCTGACCCTGGTCAACGAGGGGTCTTCGTACGAGGGAGTGGTGTTCAGTGCTGATGGTCACCTTCGCCGGCCGGGCCGCGATCCCCGGGCCCACCGCCGGCATCGGATACAGCATCTGGTCCTACCGGGTGGACACGAACAACCCGGGGCCGGGCGGGCAGGGGGATCTCACGCCGGGCCAGCGCATCGCCATCGGCCTGCCGCGCCGGGCGGACGTGCGCGGCCCCGAGCAATATCCGGGCGTGCCGCAGCTCGAAGGCACCTTCGTGCTGCGGGACGCCACCTCCAGCCGCGTGTACGCGGGCCGGCAGATCACCTCGCCGGGGCCCCAGACGATCTCGTTCGTCGCGCCGTCGGCCGAGTCCTCGTACGAGGTGCTCATGGCCAAGGCGCCGCTGGGGCAGTCGCTCGCCGCGGTGCCCTTCCTGGCCGGGGCGGGCACCACGGCGCAGCCCCTGCAGGTCATGACCGCGCCCATGGTCGGCGCGCCGGTGTTCAACGGTCGACCGCCCGACGACTTCACCGGCACCCTGCCGTACGCCAGCGAGCTGTTCGGCGTCTACCAGCCGCTGGCCGGATGGTTCGGCCAGAACGGATCCCTGCGCGCCGTCCGGGCGCTCGCCGACGAGCGGCTGGCCCGCCTCGGCGGCGGCGCGTTCGCCGGGCAGGCCGCCCGCGCGCTGGACGACGAGGGGCTGGCGGCGCTGGCCGAGCGCTTCGACGCGCTCGCGCAGGGCGTGCTGTCGCCGGTCGGGCTGGTCAACCTGTTCAGGGAGTACTTCTTCGAGTTCGACACCTTCCTGGGCGGCCCCGTGGGCCACCTGTGGATCAGCCCCGGCGGCATGGTCGAGGTGGTCGAGAGCAGCACCCGCCGCACGCTGGTCGAGCGGACCGCCGAGCAGGCGGAGGAGACCTCGCGCAAGGTCGAGGAGAGCCTGACCGACCAGGACGACCTCGCCGACGCCGTCAAGGAGGACAACGCCAACGACACCAACCTCGGCGTGACCGCCAGCGGCGGCGTCGACACCGGCGTCTACCACGCCGACGCCAGCGCCAGCTTCTCGATGCAGACCACCGTCAAGCGCTCGTCGGAGCAGACGCACAAGCACACCCGCACGCAGAGCTCCAAGACCACCAGCGAGATCAAGCGGAACTTCAAGACGACGTTCAGGACGGTCACCGAGACCACCGACACCTCCAGCCGCCGCTACGTCGTGCAGAACACCACGAACGAGCTGGTCAACTACGAGCTGCGGCGCAAGATGCGCAAGATCGGCGTCCAGGTGCAGCACATCGGGGCGCGGCTGAGCTGGCAGGTCTACCTCGACGCGCCCGGCCGCTCGCTCGGCCTCGGCGAGCTGGTGCACGTCGTCACCGCCCCCGACCTCACCGCGGTCCCCAAGCCCGAGGTCAGGCCGTATCCGGCGGAGCAGCAGGTCACCTACCACCTGGCCGTGCCGTTCGTGCTCTACCAGGGCGCCGACGACGAGGCGGAGAACACCTACCAGACCTCCAACGAGAACATCAACCACGGCATCTTCCGCCCCGACGTGGGCGCGAACGACATCATCGAGTTCCGCTTCGACTTCCCGCTGCCGCCCCCGCCGCCGGGGACCACGCTCAAGAAGATCGGCATGCTCGACTTCCACGGCGCGCAGGTCAGGTTCACCACCGACGCCGCCGACCTCGGCGTCAACCCCGACCCCGCGGCCAACGTGCTGAAGGTCCGGCTCACGTACGCCAACTTCGAGGGCCGCAAGTTCATGCCGTTCGACGCGATCATGGTCTACGAGCCGACGCCCGAGGCCAAGCACGCCGTGGACGTCGCCAACCAGGCAGCCCGGACCGCCTACGACCGCCGGGTGGCCGCGCTCCAGCACGAGGCGTACGGGCACGCCGTGCGCGACCGGCTGCGGCTGGTCAGCGGCATCCGCCCGCGGCCCTCGCAGGACCTGCGCGACGAGGAGCGCCAGACGGTCTACGCCCACCTGATCCGCCAGTTGCGGCTCTTCGACGACGATCACCTCGGCTCCGAGCTGATCCGGCAGATCTTCGACGTGGACGAGATGCTGTACTTCGTCGCCCCCGACTACTGGCGGCCCATCGACGTGCCCCCGCCGAGCCAGGGCAGCGTCGGCAAATATCCGGTCCCGCCGCCGCCCTGGGACATGGAGAATCCCGGCGTGCTCGGCGGGCAGACCGTGCTCACCTGGTACGCCCACACCGACGCGAGCAACGCCCTGGACGAGCAGCTGCACACCGTGCCGGAATGGCGGGTCAACTACCTGGTCACCGAGGAGACCCAGCCCGCCCCGCTGGGCAGCTCGCTCGGCTGGCTGATCCAGGAGGACGGCGACGAGCGGCGCAACGAGTTCCTCAACGCGGCCTGGGCCAAGGCGGTCCTGCCGGTCCGGCCGGGGCACGAGGTGGAGGCGCTGAGATGGCTGGCCCAGGCGCACGTCGAGGGCGAGGCAGGGCTCGGGCTGCCGTACCCGGTGCAGCCGGGTGACCCGCCCGCCTACCAGAACAAGACGGTGGGCCAGGTCCTCGAACTCCTCGCGGCCGAGCTCCAGGCGGCCAACACCGACATCACCAGGACGCTGGCCACCGAGGAGGTCTTCGAGACCGGGTTCGACCCGCTGGAGGGCGGGTTCCGGCCGGCGGCGCCGTACGAGGTGTTCGACCAGTGGGTGGAGGTCCTGCCGACCGACCAGGTGGTGGCGGTGGAGGTCCGGTACGACCCCAAGACCGGGCAGCAGCTCTGACATGGCCTTCACGACGACCGTCAGGTGGCGGCGGCCCGGCGAGGCCGCCCACCCCCTGCTGCGCGGCGCGGTGCGGGTGGAGCTGCAGGCGCTCGACGCCGCCGAGCTGGCGCGCTGGGCCGATCCGTCGGCCGGGCAGCCGTGCCCGCCGGCGGGGGCGCCGGGGGAGGTGTCGGCCGCCTTCACCGTCCCCGACACGGCGGCGGGGCTGCGGCTGACCTTCTCCGTACGGCTGCGGGCCGGCGGCCAGGACGAGGAGGCGCTGTCCGTGGTCCAGCGGCTGACCGTGGCCAGGCCGGGGGTGCTCGTGCCGGACGCCTACCGGATCGACCGCTTCGCCGTGCAGCTCAGGCGGCGCGGCGGAGGCGGCGAGGTGCTGCAGGAGGTGCCGAGCACGCGGCCGAGCGGCATGGTGCGCTCCTTCTTCGGCCGCCATCCGCTGCTGCGCATGGCGGCCAAGGACACCCCCGAGATCGACACCGAGTTCCTGGACGCCACCAACCTGTGGTGGGCCCTGCACTTCCGGGTGTGCCGGAACAACCACGAGGAGGGCTTCAACCCCTGGTACCTGGAGCCGACCTGCAACGACCGGCCCGAGCGGCTGCGGGTGCTGCTCAACACCCGCGCCACGCCCATGCTGTGGTTCGCGAGCCTGCCGCCCGTACGCGAGCTGCCCGGGGAGACCTCGGTCGGCGGCTACCTGTTCCTGCGGCCCATCGGGAGCGCCTACGCCTACCCCGCCACCTGGCCGGACGTGCTCACCGCCCCTGCCCACGCCACCACCGGCCTGCGCAACCTCTGCCGCTACCTGCTCCAGGGCCACACCAGGACCGGCAAGGCCAAGATCACCGGGCTGCCGGACTGGCACCAGCTCATCGACCACAGCCCCGACGCCGACCACCCCCTCAACGCCTACTCGTTCCTGCCGTGCGGCATGGACTACGCCCTGGACAGGACCGCGCCCAAGCTCGTGTCCGAGGCCCGCTCCCTGCGGGTGCTGCTGCTGCCGGTGCCGGAGAAGAACAGCCCCGGCTTCTGCTACGGCGGCAACGTCGGGCCGGGCAACACCGCGCGCCTGTCGGCCGCGATCCGGCTGCTGTGGACCAGGGGCGGGTTTGGCGGGCCCGGCCAGCAGCTGCTGGAGGCGGGCGAGATCGCCCCGCCGCAGCCGCCCCAGCCCGGCGCGGCCGCGTCCGCCACGGGGACGCTGCGGGTGGCCCAGGACACGTGGGTCGGCGCGTACAGCAGCGGGGGCCACGCGCTGTGGGAGCTGCTGAACGACCCCGGCAACCGCGCCGGTGTGGCCCGGGCGCTGGTCTTCGACACCGTACGCTTCGACGACCGCGGCCAGGCCCGCCTCCTGGACACCGCCAAGGCCCGCGCCGCGGCGCGCCGCCCGGGGCTGCAGGCGCGCATCGTGTGGAGCCCGTACGCGATGGGCCACCCGCCGTCGGCCGAATTCCTCACGGCCGTGCGCGGGCAGGGCGGCCAGGCCGTCGTCTGGCCCAAGGCCGGTTCCGCCTACTTCGCCGCCCCGCCGAACCCGGCCGACCCCTGGGCCGAGTACGTCTTCGCCGACGCCAAGCCCTGGACGGCCGCCAAGTTCCCGGCCGGGCAGCTGAGCGGCTGGTGGCACCAGTTCGTGGTCTTCGCGGGCGAGGAGATCCACGGCGATCCACGGGACCCGGGCTCGATCAGCTTCATGGAGGCCACGATGGCCCCCTGATCGGAGGCCGGCGGGCCTCCATCCAGTTATGGGCGGTCAGGCGGCGGAACGCGGCCACGAGCACGTCCCCGAAGCCGAAGACCGGGTCGAGACCGGCCGCGCGCATCGGCGACCTCGCCCGGGTGCGGGTCGTGGTCGGCTGACGTCGGAGGCCGCCGCGGATCACGCGGGGCGCACCCGGTAGATTGCGCGCATGCCCTCCACCCCGCGCCCGGACGACCGCGTCGCCTCGGCGTTCCGGTTCGCCACCGAGCTGATCGCCTGGGTCGCGACCCCGTGGGCCCTCGCCCCGCACTCCGTGCCCCTGGCCGTGCTGTCGGTCGTCGTGCTGATCGGCCTGCCCACGCTGTTCTCGACGCCGGGCGACAAACGGAACGTGATCATCGCGGTGCCGGGGCCGGTGACGATCGCGCTGGTCCTGCTGCAGCTCGTGGCCGCGGTGGCGTCGGCGTGGGCCGCCTGGCCCGTCGTCGTGGCCGTGGCGGTGTCGGTGCTGGCCGTGGTCACCGCGGTGCTGGAGCTCCCACGCTGGCGGTGGCTGCTCTCCCGGTGAGCCCGGGCGTCGGCAACCCGCTCGGGCGACGGTTCTCGGGAAGCTCGGGCGGCGGTGCTCGGGTCGCGGCGATCTACTCGGGCGGCGGGGCGAATGCCTCGTGGAGCTCGGAGATCGGGGCCATCTCGGTGACGAACCCGAACCGGCCCGCCCGCATCTGCCGGGCTCCGTCCAGGAATGACCGCAGGGCGAGCCGGGAGAGCGCGCCTCCGATGCTCACCCGGCGCACGCCGATCCCGGCGAGCTGCTCCAGTGTGATCGAGGGGTCGGCGAAGCCCATCACGACGTTGACCGGCCTTCCGACGGAGGAGACGACCGCGCGCATCTGGTCGAGCGTGCGCAGGCCCGGCGCGTACAGGACGTCGGCGCCCGCCGCCTCGAACGCCTGCAACCGCCTGATCGTGTCGTCCAGGTCGGCGACGCCGTACAGGAGGTTCTCGGCCCTGGCGGTCAGGACGAGCGGGACGGGCAGGCCGCGGGTGACCTCGACGGCCGCGTGGATCCGCTCGACGGCGAGCCCGAAGTCGTAGATCGGCGTCCGGGGGTCGCCCGTCGCGTCCTCGATGGACGCCCCGACGGCGCCGTACGCGCAGGCGTCCTCGATCATCCTGGCCGCCTCGGCGGGCTCGTCGGCGTAGCCGTTCTCGAGGTCGGCGTTCACGGGCAGGGGCGTCGCCTCGCTGATGAGGCGGCAGTTGTCGAGGACGTCCTGCCGGCCGGCCCGGGTGCGGCCGAGCATGTTGGCCACGCCGAGGCTCGTGGTGGCGATCGCCTCGAAGCCGAGGCCGGCCAGCAGCCGCGCCGTTCCGGCGTCCCACGGGTTGGGCAGCAGGAAGGGCTCCGGCCGCTCGTGGAGAGCCCGGAACCGGGTGGCCCTGGTCGTCTGATCGGTCATACGGCCACTGTCGTCGGCGCCCTCGCGATCCGTCAAATGCATAGATCTGACATTTGACATCAGGAATACTGATGGATTGTGACAGTGGAGGAGCTTGAGGCGTTCGTGTGCATCGCCCGGTCAGGCGGGTTCACGGAGGCGTCCAGGAGGCTCGACCGGTCCCAGCCCGCGATCAGCCGCCGGATCAGGGAGCTGGAGCGCTCGCTGGGCGCGGCGCTGTTCGAACGGGCCGGTCGCAGGGTGGTGCTCACCGAGGCGGGACGGGCGCTGCTGCCGTACGCCGAGGCGGCCCTCGCCGCGATGCGCGACGGCGAGCGGGCCGTACGGGAGCTGTCGCGGGAGCCCGCCGAGGCGCAGGCCCTCAGCCTGGCCATCGTCGGCACCCTGGCCGACTCGCACATCGTCCGGGCGCTGCGCGCCTTCGAGGCGGAGTTCCCCGATGCCTCGGTCGAGCTGCGCACCGCGACCAGCCGCGAGGTGAGCGCGCTCGTACGCGGCGGCGAGGCGTCCCTGGGCCTTCGCTACTTCTCCGACGCCGACCCCAAGCTGGAGTCGATCCCGCTGGGAATGGAGAAGCTCCTGGTCGTGGTGCCCGCCTCGCACCCGGTCACCGCCCGCCGCCTGCCCGACCTGCGGGCATTCCAGGGGGAGCGGTGGCTCGGCTTCCCGCCCGAGCGAGGTCAGTCCGACTCCTTCGGCCACCTTCTCGAACGCCTGCTGCTCGCCTCCGGGCTGGCCGAACCCGCGATCACCAGGATCGACAGCCTCACCGCGCAGCGCAGGCTGGTCGAGGCCGGGCTGGGCGTCGCGCTCATGCCCACCGGCAGCGTCCGCGAGGAGCTGCGCATCGGCAGCCTGCGGGTGATCGAGGTGGAGAGCATGGACGCGGGCCTGCCCGTGGTCGCCGTACGGAGGAGGCGCGGCCACCGGAGCCGGCTGGCGGCCGCCTTCCTGGACACGCTCAAGGATCACACCCCTGAGCTGCTGGGTTGACGCGGATACGGGTCCGCCGGCGTTTCGATGGAACCGCCGGGCGGGCAAGCGCTGTCCAAGCCATGGGCGACGCCCGCACCGGCGCCTCACAGAGCGCCGGGACGGCGCCGCGGACGGCCCTTCCCGTCTGCGGACGCGCGCTGGACGTCGCCCCCGCCAAGCCGCGTCACCTCAGATCGCCGTCACGAAGCCCGCGTCACTTCAGGTTGCCGTCGAGCACCCGCTCCAGGAACCCGTCCAGGTTGGCGACGGCCCGCACGATCCGCTCCTCCACGGTGAGCGACTCGAACCGGGTGCCCAGCTCCGTCCGCTTCTTGTCGCGGACGTAGAGGGAGCAGGCCAGGTCCGCGCACATGTAGGCGCCGACCGTGTTGCCCTGGCGGCCCGCCGCCCCGGTCCTGGGTGCGGTGAACAGCGCCACCCCGGTGCCCGAGTGCGGCGTCACGCAGACCGAGCACAGCGTGGACTTCGTGAAGCTCCTGCGTACCTCCTGCGCCAGGCGCAGCGCCACACCGACCGCCCGGCCGTCGCGCTCGGCCACCAGGTACGCCCGCTCGGGCGCCCCCGGATCACGCCAGCCCAGGAAGTCGAGGTCGGTCCAGGGGGACTCGGACAGGTCGCGCGGGAGGCCGAGCCGGCGGGCCTCACCCTTGGAGCAGTTGACGAAGGACGCGCGGATGTCGTTCTCAGTGAGGGGATTCATGATCATTTCCTTGGGGGTTGCTCGGCCAGTGCCTCAGCGCGACGTCGAGCACGTCGAGGATCTTCGTCCAGGTGTCCTGGAGGTCGCGCGGATGGTTGAACCCGGCGCCCGCCTCCAGGCTGAAGAATCCCTGGTACGTGCTGCGCAGCAGGCGGATGGCGTCGGTCAGGTCCGGCTCCGGCAGCCCGTACGCGCTCAGGTGCGCGTACGTGATGGACATGATCCGCAGATGCCCCGCGGACTCGGCCACCACGGCCGCGTCCAGGGGCATCTGGGTGGCCTGGTAACGCCCGGGCCGGGTCCGCGCGAACTCGCGCCACGCACTGGCGAACCCCGCCAGCGACTCCTTGCCCGCCCGCCCCGCCGTCGCGTCGGCGAGCCGGTCGGCCAGGTCGCGGGCGGCCAGGATCGCCACCCGGACCCGCAGGTCCTTGAGGTTCTTGACGTGCGAGTACAGGCTCGCGTCCGCGACCCCGAACCGGCGTGCCAGCGCGGACACGGTGATGTTGTCGAACCCGACCTCGTCGGCCAGCTCCGCGGCCGCCTCGGTCACCCGGCCCGCCGTCAGCCCGGCACGGGCCATGGCCACCTCCTGAACCTAAGCCATCTAGTTATCTTCCTAGATGGCTTAGGTTAGCACCTCACAAGGTAGTGAGGAGGACCGGCCGCCCCTGGACGCCGGGGTCGGCGGCGAAGACGGCGCCCGCGTCCGGCTGCTCCGCCCGGTCCACGCCGAGCGCGGAGGTGGTGATGAACAGCCGGTCGAGGCCCTCGCCGCCGAACGTCACCGCCGTGACCCTGCGTACCGGCAGGCTGACGACGGCGTCGAGCCGGCCGCTCGCGTCGTAGCGGCGCACGGCCGCGCCCTCCCACAGCGCCACCCAGACCCCGCCCTCGGCGTCGACGGTCAGCCCGTCGGGAGCCCCTTGCTCCGGGTCGATGACCGCGAACGGGCGGCGCCCGCTCAGCCCGCTCTCCGGGTCGTAGTCGAGCCCGTCCACCCGGCCGGTCGTGGTGTCGGCGTAGTAGGCCAGGGAGCCGTCCGGGCTGAAGTCGAACCCGTTCGAGATCGTCACCTCCGGCAGCACCACCCGCAGGTCGCCGCCGGGCCCGGCCACGTAGAACGACCCGCCCCCCGGGGTCTCGTCGTAGGCCATGCTGCCGATGTAGAAGCGGCCGTCGGGGTCGCAGCCGCCGTCGTTCATGCGGACCCCGGGGTCGCTCCACGCCTCGCCCAGGGAGTGCAGCGGGGCGTCCAGATCGTCACCGTCGGCCAGCAGCAGCTCGCGCTCGCCCGCGACCACGTAGCCGCCCGACGTGCGCGGCCGCAGCGCGGCGGCCACCTTGCCCACGTGGCGGCGACGCACCCCGCCCCGCGGGTCGAGCGCCAGCACGTCGCCGGCCAGCATGTCCACCCACCGCAGCCCGCCCCACCGGCTCGACCACACGGGTCCCTCGCCATGCTCGGCCACGGGATCGGTCACGGTGTACGGGGCGATGCTCATGACGCTCTCCCAGGAGGTCGCGGGGTCGTGATCCAGACCCTATCGGGAGCCGGGGATCCCGCCTCGGGCGCCGTGAGAAAGCTCTGGTACGCTCACGGCCAGACCGTCCCTAGGAGGTGAGACCCATCAACGCTGTAGCAGGCCGGGTGCTCCCTCCCCATGATCAGGATTAGGTGACCACGGGAGCGCCCATCGGCATCCCGAAAGGCTCTCATGTCGGTTTTTTCGTCATCTGTCCCTTCAGCCGTCCCCACCCCCGCCGTCGTCGCCAGGCTGCGCGCCGCCGGCTGCGTGTTCGCCGAGGACGAGGCCGAGCTGCTCGTCTCCACCGCCCGCACCCCCGCGGAGCTCGCCGCGATGGTGGAGCGCCGCGTCGCCGGCGAACCCCTCCAGCACGTCCTCGGCTGGGCGGAGTTCTGCGGCCTGCGGATGGTCGTGGAGCCGGGGGTGTTCGTGCCCAGGCCGCGCACCGAGTTCCTCATCGGCCAGGCCGTCGCGCTGGCCCGCCGCGTCGCGGGGCCGCCGGTCCTCCTCGACCTGTGCTGCGGCAGCGGCGCGGCGGGGGCGGCGCTGGCCGCGGGGCTGGGGGAGGCCGAGCTGCACGCCGCCGACCTCGACCCCGCCGCCGTGCGGTGCGCCCGCCGCAACCTCGCCGCCGTGCCCCTCCTGTCGGGCGGCGCGCTCGCGGGCCAGGTCTACCAGGGCGACCTGTACGAGCCGTTGCCCGCCTCGCTGCTGGGCCGGGTGGACATCCTGATCGCGAGCCCCCCGTACGTGCCCTCGTCCTCCATCGACCTGCTGCCCCCCGAGGCCCGGCTGCACGAGCCGCTCGTGGCCCTCGACGGCGGCGGCGACGGGCTCGACGTCGTGCGGCGGGTGATCGCGGGCGCGCCGCGCTGGCTCGCGCCCGGCGGCCACCTCCTGGTCGAGACCAGCGAGCGGCAGGCCGCCGCCACCGCCGAGGCCGTCGCCCGGGCGGGGCTTGCCGCCCGGGTGGCGAGCTCGCACGAGCTGGACGCCACCGCAGTGATCGGGACGCGCCCTTAGCGATGTTAAGGTGTCCCGCGATGGCACAGAAGGGACTGGCGCGGGACACGGTCGTGCGCGCCGCGCTGGAACTGCTCGACGAGGTGGGCCTGGACGGGCTGTCGGTACGCCGCCTCGCCGCCCGCCTCGGCGTGCAGAACCCGGCCCTCTACTGGCACTTCCGCAACAAGCAGGAACTGCTGGACGAGATGGCGCGCGAGCTGCTCGCCCCCGAGATGGGCGGCCCCGGCGAGGGCGAGACCTGGCGGGAGTGGCTGACCCGGCGCGCCCACCGCTACCGGCGCACGCTGCTGAGCCACCGTGACGGGGCACGGCTGGTCACCGGGAGCGACCCGGGGGCGAGCGTGGCGCGGGGGTTCGAGGAGGAGCTGAAGACCCTGGTCGGGCTGGGGTTCACGCCCGGCCAGGGCCTGCACGCGATCGGGTCCGTCAGCCACTACACCCTCGGCTTCGTGCTCAACGAGCAGGCCCAGCGCGAACGCCGGGAGCGGGGCCAGGCCCGGGGCCTGGACGCGTACGCCGACTACCCCCTCACGGTCGCGGGCGTGCGCGAGGGCGGGGCCCCCACGAGCGAGGAGGCGTTCGCGCACGGGCTGCGGCTCCTCCTCGACGGGGTGGCCGTCTCTTTGCGGGACGCCTGAACGGCTTTCTTGAAGTGATTTGCCCTTTTTGATGGGCGGCGTGCTGTTATTTGTCCGTGGACTTCGCCTCTGATCCGCGCTTTCATTTTCTCCGTCGGTTCGGCATCGAATTACGGGGGTCAGATGGCTCGTTCGCGGCGAATCATGCAAATCGCCGTCGCTTTCACGGTGGTGGCGAGCGCCGCCCCTCCGGCGTCGGCGGCGCAGCGGGATCCCGTGCGGATCACGCGCTTCCTCGGGGAGCAGCGGCTGGCGCATCTGCTGAAGTTCGAGGACACCACGGTGGGCGGGCTGTCGGGGATCGATCGCGATCCCGGCACCGGCACCTGGTACTTCGTCTCCGACGACCGCTGGCGCTACAACCCCGCCCGCTTCTACACCGGGCAACTGGACTTCGACCGGGACACGGGGGAGTTCGTCGGCGTGCGGCTGACCGGGGTCAGGACGCTGACCAGGGCCGACGGCACACCGTACGCGGCGTACGGCCAGCCGGGCTCGGCCGACCCCGAGTCGATCAGATACGACCGGTGGAGCGGGCGGCTGATATGGGGAGACGAGGGTGACCGGCCGGACGGCGCCCATCAGGCCATTCCGATTTCCGCCGCCGCGGTGCACACGACCGACCTTCAAGGACGTAATGCCGGAGAATTGCGGGTGCCGCCGAATTTGCGGCTGACGGACACCGAAAGAGGGCCCAGGCGTAATTTCGGCTTCGAAGGGGTGGCGGTCACGGAAAGCGGCATCACCGCCGTCACCGAGGGCCCGCGCCACGAGGACGGGCCCGTGCCGTCGGTGGCGCGTGGCGCGCCCGCGCGCCTGACCGTGTGGAACCGCATGGGCATCGCGCGCGCCCAGTACGCCTACCCGCTGGACCCCCTGCCCACCGCGCCGATCCCGCCCGACGGGGACGCCGACAGCGGGGTGTCGGAGATCCTGGCCATCGACGATGACCGCTATCTCGCGCTGGAACGGTCCTGGATCCAGGGCGTCAACTACCGGGTCAAGCTCTACGAGATCGACCTGCGCGGCGCCACGAACGTGCTGACCAGGGACGACCTTGCGCAGGGCAGACCGTATCGGCCGGTGACCAAGCGGCTGGTCCACGACCTCGGCTCCTTCCGGCCTCCGGTCCAGAACCTCGAGAGCCTGGCCTGGGGGCCGCGCCTGGCCGACGGGTCGTGCACGCTGGTGATCGGCTCGGACGACAACTTCGACCAGCGCGAGATGACCCAGTTCCTCGCCTTCGCCGCCACGGGGTGCCCGTGAGGACGCCGGCCAGGAGGGCGTGTCGTGCCTGGTCAGGCGGCACGGCTGGGCGCCGCGAGCGTGGGTAGCGTGCTGGATATGGCCACCTTCGACCTGACCACGCTCCGGGCGGTCGTCTTCGACACCGACGGGGTGGTCACCGACACGGCGCGGGTGCACGCCGCCGCGTGGAAGCACGTGTTCGACGCGTTCCTGCGGGGCCGCTCCGCGCCGTTCGACGTGCGCGCCGACTACCTGGCCTTCGTGGACGGGCGGCCCCGGCTGGACGGGGTGCGCACGTTCCTGGCCTCGCGCGGCATCTCGATCCCCGAGGGCGGTCCGCAGGACGAGCCGGGGGCGGAGACCGTACACGGGCTGGGGCTGGCCAAGGACGCGCTGTTCGTGGAGGCGATCGCGCACCACGGCGTGGCCGCCTTCCCCTCCACCGTCGCATTGCTGCACGAGCTGCGGCAGCGCGGCTGCCGCACCGGCGTCGTCTCGGCCAGCAGGCACTGCCGGGCGGTGGTGTCGTCGGCGGGCCTGCTGCACCTGTTCGACGTGGTGGTCGGCGGGGAGGACGCCGCCGAGCTGGGGCTGCCCGGCAAGCCGGATCCCGCGCTGTTCCTGGAGGCCGCGCGCCGCCTGGAGCTGGCTCCCGGGGTGGTGGCGATCGTGGAGGACGCGCTGCCGGGCGTCGAGGCCGCGCGGAAGGGCGGGTTCGGCCTGGTCGTCGGCGTGGACAGGAGCGGGTCCGGGGTGCCGGGGGACGGGCCGCGGGCCGCCGCGGGGACCGGTGCCCGGGCGATGCTGGCCGCCGGGGCGGACGTCGTGGTCGCCGATCTGGCCGACACGGACGTCTCCGGCCGCGTGCCGGTGGGACGGCCATGAACGGCGCGCTCGGGCTCGGGCACGTGCGCCGCGCGCCGCCGTTCTACGCCGATCCGCTACCGCGGAGGCCGGCTCTTCGTCGACGCCGGCCACCACGAGGCACGCGTGAACGGCACCGCGCGCCGTAGCCACACGCGAGGAGAAACGATCATGACTGGCACCGGAGATCTCGGACGCCGCCTCATCCACTGCCGCGAACGCCTCGGCCTGACCCGTGAGCAGGTCGCCGAGCGCGCGGCCATGTCGGCCGGCTACCTGAGATACCTGGAGGAAAATCCCGATATGCCGGATACCGGGGCCCTCTACCGCCTGGCGGACGCGCTGCAGACCACGGTGCACGAGCTGCTGGGCGGCGGCCTGGACCGCCCGCCCGGGCACGGCCCCGCCATGGCCAACCCGACGATGGAGGTGCTGGACCCGGAGGAGTGCCTGCGGCTGATCTCGCCGGGCGGGATCGGGCGGGTGGCGTTCAGTGGCTCGCGCGGGCCCACCGTGCTGCCCGTCAACTACAAGCTGCACCACGGCGTGATCGTCTTCCGCACGGCGTCCGGCGGCCCGATGGACCAGGATCTGCGCTCGGGGCTGGAAGGGGTGGACATCAAGATCGCGTTCGAGGTCGACAAGATCGACGAGGCCAACCGCGAAGGGTGGAGCGTCCTGGTGCAGGGGCCCGCCCACCACGTGACGGCGGACGAGATGGAGGAGGTGGCCGACTCGGGCGTCACGCCCTGGGCGGGCGGCGAACGCCGCCTCTACATCCGCATCGTCCCCCATCAGATCGCGGGCCGGCGCATCCACGGCATGTAGCGGCCCGGCATTTCGCCGCAGATCAGAGGCGGTGGGCCGGGATACTGGCGCCCCGGCGTTTCGCTGCTGATCAGAGGCGGTCGGCTGGGATACTTCGGTAGCCGGCCGGGCATGATCGCCACTGTCAGGAGGTGCCGCATGAAACGCTTCACCGGGCCAGCCCTACAGGTGCTCATCGTGCTCGCGGTGGCGACCGCCGGCTGCGGGGCCGTGGGCGACCCGCGGGGCTCGGTCCCCGGGACGGCCTCACCCGAGGAGACCACCCCGCCGGGCAGTCCTACGACCACGCCTCCCGGCACCGGCACGCCGGCCCCTCGCGGGGGCCTGGTCGCCGGCCGTTACCAGCCGCTGTGGCCGTTCTCCACTCCCGGCGAGGCGATGGCGTGGCGGGAAGCGCATCGCAGGGACGGCCGGGAGGCGTGGCACCTCGACGCCCGCCGCACCGCGCTCGCCTTCACCCGCGACTTCCTCCGCTTCACCGAGATCGACCGGGTCGCCAAGTCCGTCCGGCAGGGCGACCACGCGCGGGTGCACGTCGCCTACCAGGCGGAGGAGGGCCCGCGACCGCTGGTGGCGGCCGTCGTGCACCTGGTGAAGTTCGGCTCGGGCGAGGACGCGCCGTGGGAGGTGGTGGGCACGGACGACACCTCGTTCTCGCTCACCAGACCCCGCTACGGCGCCACCGTGCGGTCCCCGCTGACCGTGGGCGGTCAGATCACGGGCGTGGACGAGAGCGTCAAGGTCCAGGTCCGCCGGCCCGGCTCGGCCACCCCGATGGGGGAGTCGTGCTGCGTGGGCGCCGGCGGGACCGGCTCGCCGTGGTCGGCCCGGGTCTCCTTCAAGGCGCCCCCGGGGCGGACGCTGACCGTCGTGGCGTCCACCGGCGGCCACGTGGCGACCGTCGAACGCTTCGCGGTGACGGGCGTGAACGTCGCCCCCTCCTGAACGCCTGCCCGGCGCGCCGCGAGGTCCGGTCTCAGGAGGTCTGGCCGGTCGGGTGGAGGCGGACGCAGCAGTGTTCGGGGGCGGGTTCCAGGCGGGCGGTGACGCCTGTCGCGGCGAGGCCTTCGAGGAGGCCGGTGAGGAGGCAGAGGTTCATGCCGCAGACCAGTTCGGTGTGCTGCCGGGCCAGGCTGTGGAAGGGGCAGTTGACGAGGGTGATGGTGTCGCCCTCGGGGCGGGGCTCGAATCCGAGGGCTTCCAGGGCCGGCACGACCGCGGCGCGCGGGTCGGGTGCGGGGTCGGCGGGGCGGGCCTCGCGGCCGAGCTCTCTGCCCAGCTCGCGGGCGCGCCGGTCGAGCACGTCGCGTGGTGGCTCGCCTGAGGTCTGCGCCTCCTGGAGAGCGTCGGCGAGCAGGTGGGCGGCGGTTTCGTAGCGCCGGTCCGGCAGGGAGATCGTGATCTGCCCGAGCGCGCGCCGGTAGAGCTTGGCCGGGCGGCCGGCGCCAGGCCCGGTGCGGCCGGTGCGGCGTTCGTAGACGGCTTCGAGCAGCCCTTCGGCCACCAGTTTGTCCAGGTGGAACGAGACCGTGTTGCGTGGCGCCTGCACGGCGTCGGCGGCCTGGTCGCGGCTCACCGGCGCGGGCTGTCGCACCACGAACTCATACAAGCGGCGCCGCGTCGGCTCGTCCAGCGCCGCGACGGCGGAGACGCGTGCCGGCCATGCCTCGTCGACCTCGCTCATTCTAAAACCCATTCCTGTTGACTAAATCACTGGGCACCTTCTAATGTTAGCGAAACTTGTCAATAGAAGGAGGGTTCATGATGCGCTGCGCATCCGAGGATCGCGGGCGGGCGGCATGAGCGACTCCGTGGCGCAGCCGGTCGGTGGTTCGTCGCCGGACCACCAGCAGCGACGCCTGCGGGTGGTCCGGGGACGCGGCGATGTGGACCTTGAGGCCGCGCAACGGGCGGTGACCGACCTGCTGATCGCGCTGGGCCGGGACCCGGAGTCCGATCATCTGGCCGACACCCCGAGGCGGGTCGCGCACGCCTATGCCGAGTTGCTGGCGCCGCGCGAGTTCAACCTGACGACCTTCCCCAACGAGGAGGGGTACGACGAGCTCGTCCTGGCCCGCGACATCCCGGTGCAGTCGCTGTGCGAGCACCACCTGCTGCCGTTCCAGGGCGTGGCGCACGTGGGCTACCTGCCCGGCGACCGCATCCTGGGGTTGTCGAAGCTCGCCCGCGTCGTCGAGCTGTTCGCCCGCGATCTGCAGGTGCAGGAACGGCTGACCAAGCAGGTGGCCGACTGGCTGCAGCAGCACCTGGCCCCCAAGGGCGTCGGCGTGGTGATCGAGGCCGAGCACCTGTGCATGTCGATGCGCGGCGTGCAGGTCCGCGGGTCCCGCACGGTGACGTCGGCCCTGCAGGGGCTGCTCCGCGAGGATCCGCGCTCCCGGCAGGAGTTCTTCGCGCTGGCCGGAGCTCACGGCTAACCCCCCGGTACAAGCAGACAGGAGAGTGACGATGCCGGCACCAGCCACGTTCGTGATCGCCGGAGGCGGCCTGGCCGCGGTCAAGGCCGCCGAGGCCCTGCGCGAGGAAGGGTTCGACGGCGCGATCGTCGTGGTCGGCCGGGAACCGCACCTGCCCTACGAGCGCCCCCCGCTGTCGAAGACCTATCTGCAGGACGGCGGCGAACGACAGAAGATCTTCGTGCACGACGCGGCGTGGTACCGCGACCACGCCGTCGACCTGCGCACCGGCGTCACGGTCACCGAGATCGACCGGGCCGCTCATCAGGTGACCCTGTCCGACGGCGAGCGGCTCCGCTACGACAAGCTGCTGCTGGCCACCGGGGCGCGCCCGCGCCGCCTGACCGTCCCCGGCCACGATCGCGACAACGTGCTTTACCTGCGTACCGTCGACGACTCCGACCGCCTGCGTGCCGCGCTGTCCGCCGCCACCAGGATCGCCGTCGTCGGCGCCGGCTGGATCGGCCTGGAGACCGCCGCCGCGGCCCGCGCCGCCGGCGTCGAGGTCACCGTGGTGGAGCAGGAGCGGCAGCCGCTGCTCGGCGTCCTCGGCCCCGAGATCGGCGCCGTCTTCGCCGGCCTGCACCGTGACCACGGCGTAGACCTGCGGCTCGGCGCCCGCCTCGCCGCGGTCACCGAGGCCGGCGTACGGCTGGCCGACGGCACCCACATCGACGCGGACGCCGTGGTGGCCGGGATCGGCGCCGTCCCGGAGACCGATCTGGCCGCCGCCGCGGGGCTGCCGGTCGACAACGGCGTCATCACCACAGCCGACCTGCGCACCGGCGATCCCGACATCTTCGCCGCCGGCGACGTCGCCAACGCCTACCACCCCCTCCTGGGCGGGCACATCCGCGTCGAGCACTGGGCCAACGCGCTCAACCAGCCCGCCGTGGCCGCCCGCGCCATGCTCGGCCGGCAGGCCGCCTACGACGAGCTGCCCTACTTCTACACCGACCAGTACGACCTGGGCATGGAGTACGTCGGCCACGTCCCGCCCGGCCTGGCCCACGACGTCGTCATCCGCGGGGACCTGGCCGAGCGGGAGTTCCTCGCCTTCTGGCTCCGGAACGACACGGTGATCGCGGCCATGAACGTCAACATCTGGGACCAATCCGACGAGCTCAAGGCACTCGTCCGAGCCGCCTCCCCGCTCGACCGCGCCGCACTCGCCGACTCCGCGACCCCGCTGCGCCGGCTCATCCGTTGACCACGGCGTTCGAGCGCGCCCGCGGACTCACACGGTCAGCTGGTACGGCGCCGCGCGAACGACCCGCTTCACCGGTTGACCCCGCGCGAACGCGAGGCGCCGGGGCTCATGGCCGAGGGACGTTCCAGGGTGCCGGCCGTGCTCGCCTACCTCAAGGCGTGATCCTCCCGTCCGTGAGGACGCTCAACGTCGTCCGTACGTCGTCCTCGTCGTTGAAGTAGTGGAAACCGAACCGCACGCGGTCGCCGAGCGCGGTCGCCCGCACACCCCGTTCGCGCAGCCGCGCGGAGAGGCGGTCGGCATGATCGGTGTGCAGCACGACGATCTGGGAGAGCGGGCCGTTCACCACCCGCCGGAAGCCGGCCCCTCGCGCCTCCTCGGTGAGCTGCCGGGCGAGATCGAGGCAGTGCCGCTCGACGCGGCCGGCGTCCAGCGAGCGGAACAGGCGAAGGGCCGCGCAGGCGCCGATCCACGAGAACCAGGCGGGGGAGGTGTCGCACCGGCCGGCATCGTCCGCCAACCGCATGGGGCCGCCGAAGTAGCCGTGTGGAGGGCTGGTGGACTTCCAGCTCGGCGCGAGCGGCGTCAGGTCGCCGAGCCGGTCCGGCCTGGTGACGAGCCAGGCCGCGCCACGCGGGCACAACAACCACTTGTAGCCGTGTACGGCGAGGTAGTCGGGGCGCACGGCCGCCGGGTCGTAGCGCAGCGCGCCCAGCGACTGCGTGAGGTTGACGAACAGCCGCGCGCCCACGCGGTCGGTCGCCTCCCGCAGGGCGGGCAGGTCGAGCCGCTGTCCCTCCCTGCTGGTCACCTCGCTGACGGCGAGCAGGACGGTGTCGTCGTCCAGCGCGGCGATCAGGTCCTCGACGCGGGTCTCCCCGTCGCGCGCCGGGACCGCGACCACGTCGTGCCGGGCCAGCCACGGGAACAGGTTGCTGCGGAACTCCTCGGCCGCCACCACGATCCGGCCGGGCGGCAGGGACGCGGCGATCGTGGCGGCGGCCTCGGAGAGCGAGCCGAGGGCCGACACCGTGGCGGGTTCGGCCCCGATCAGCCGGGCGAACAGGGCGCGGGCCCGGGCCGCCGCCGCGTCCCAGGCGGGCCAGTCGAGCTCGCCGGTGGACCAGTCGGACACGGCCTGGTGCATGGCCTCGGTCACCGGGTCCGCACCGGGAGGAACGCCCGGCGTGTCCAGCCATACCGTTGAGCGCAGCGCGGGGAAGAGCCTTCGGAAGTCCTCCGGGCTCATCGGCGGGGCAGGGCGGCCACGCCCTCGATCTCGACGGTCAGCGCCGGATCGGCCAGGGCCGTGACCACCGCGAGCGAATGAGCGGGCCAGTCGCCGTCCGGGTACCACTTCGCGAACGTCTCCGCCCGCGCCGCCCGGCAGCCCGCGACATGTTCGACGCCCGCGACCAGGGTGAACAGCTTCACCAGGTGCTGCGGCCCCGCGCCGAGCGAGTCGAGCAGCAGCTCGATGTTGGCGAAGATCTGCCGCGTCTGGGTCTCCGCGTCCGGGCCCGCGAGGGTGCCGTCCGGCAGCGCGCCGACCTGGCCGGAGATCATCACCAGCTCATGGTCTGCCGGCACAGAGGCGAGGTGACTGTACTGGCCGATCGGCGGGGCCAGCGTGGGGGGATTCCAGCGGCGGATCATCGGGTCTCTCCTCGGAGGGCCGGTTTCTGGGGCGTCACAACGCTAGGCGGGGGCGACCGGCCGGATCACGCGTCCACCTGCGGAATTTCAGATAGTCGAAAATCGGGCCGCCCCCTTCGGCGCGACCGCGCCCCGCTGACGTGGCCGGGGCCCGGCGCACCATGATGGAGACCGCGGGCGTACTCGCCCGGCGGGACCTGACAGGGAGGCGGACATGAGCGAGCCGGAGGCCGGCGGGAAGACCATGCTGCTCACGCTGGAACGCGGCCTGCACGTGCTGGAGGCCGTGGCCGCCGCGGACGGCACCGCCACCGCGAAGGTGCTCAGCCGTCAGCTCGGCATCAAGCTCGGCACCTGCTACCACCTCCTGCGCACGCTGCTGGCCGGCGGCTATGTGGTGCGCCTTTCCGGCGGCCGGTACGACGTCGGCCACCGGGCGGCGTCGCTGAACCGGCACCTCCAGCGCCGGGCGGGACCGGCGCCCGAGCTGGCGGTGATCCTGGCCCGGCTGCACGACAGGACGCACGAGACGTCCTACATCTCCGGCTGGCAGCACGGAACGCTGACGTTGCAGCACTACATCTCCGGGCCGCACGTGATGAGCGTCGGTGAGCTCGACGTCGGCTACACCGGGCACATGCACGCGCGCGCCTCCTGCAAGGCGGTGCTCGCCTTCCTGCCGGAGGATCAGGTGGCGGCGATGTTCAAGGGAGTGGAGCTCAAGGCGGTCACCCCGCGCACGATCGTCGACCACGACCACCTCACCGTCGAGCTGGCCCGGGTGCGCAGGCAGGGCTACGCGGTGGACCGTGAGGAGTTCAGCGAGGGTGTGTGCTGCGTGTCGGCGCCCTTCTTCGACGAGACGGGTTCGCCGACGGGCGCGTTCACGGTGTCCGTCCCGACGACCCGGTTCCAGGAGAGGCAGGCCACGATGACCATGGGGGTCCGGGAGGCGGCGGCGACGGCGACCGGCCTCCTGCGCGGGCGGGCCGTGGCCCACGCGGTGCCGGATGGGAGGGTGTGCCCCTGCATCGCCCGATAAGGACACCGCCCCGGACGCGCCGCACGGAAACGGCTACCGCCCGCTAGCTGCGATGACGCCGGTTGATCGGTTAGCCTCGGCATCGGGAACGGGCGCGCGCCGCCACGACCGGGGCCGGGGACCGCAACGCAGTGAGGTGCTCATGAGCCAACTGGACAACGCCCCGCCGGAGAGCGGGTCACTGGCCGAACTCGCCAGGCGACACGGGCTGCGCCCCGCCATCGCGCGCCCGAGACTGCCCGTCTACACGCGCCAGCTGTGGGAGCGGCGGCACTTCATCCTGACGTACGCGACCTCGCGCAACGTCTCCAAATACTCGGGATCCGCGCTGGGCCAGCTCTGGCAGATCCTCACCCCGCTGCTGAACGCGGCCATCTACTACGTGATGTTCGGCCTCATCCTCGGCGGCAGCAAGAACATCGACAACTACCCGGCGTTCCTGCTGACCGGGATGTTCGTGTTCACGTACACGCAGCGGACCGTCACCGCGGGCGCCAAGTCGATCTCCGGCAACCTGTCGCTGATCCGAGCCCTGCACTTCCCCCGGGCGTCGCTGCCGCTGGCGTACACGATCCAGGAGTTGCAGCAGCTCACCATCTCCATGGGGGTGCTGCTGCTGATCGTGACGGTGACGGGGGAGTTCCCCACGTGGTTCTGGCTGATGGTGCCGATCGTGCTGGCGCTGCAGACGTCGTTCAACATCGGGGCCGGGCTGGTGCTGGCCAGGCTGGGGTCCACGGTGCGGGACCTCAGCCAGTTGCTGCCGTTCATCATGCGGACGTGGCTGTACGCGTCCGGGGTGTTCTTCGCCATCCATGACAAGGTCGTCAACAGCGCCCGCCTGCCGGAATGGGTGGCGACGGTGATGTACCTGAACCCGGCGGCCTCCTACATCGAGTGGATGCGCGACATCCTGATCGGGAGCCACGTCCCGCCGCGGACGGTGTGGCTGTCGTGCGTGTTCTGGGCGGTGTTCTCGCTGATCTTCGGGTTCTGGTACTTCTGGCGGGCCGAGGACCGCTACGGGCGGGGCTGAGCAGGAACGGCGGCGTCACTGGCTTCCACCACCGCCGCACCCACCGCCACCGCCCCCGCCGTCGGACCCGCCGCTTCCACCGTCGGAGCCGCCGCCTCCACCATCGGACCCGCCGCCTCCACCGTCGGAGCCGCCCCAGCCTCCGCCGCCGTCATGGCCGTGGGACCCGCCGCCGCCGTCGAACAGGCCGCCGAAGTCGAAGAACCTGCCCTCGTACGAGGGGTCGCCGTAGGAGTAGGCGGGGCCGCCGTACGACCCGCAATGGCCGGGCGCGCAGCACGCCGCCCGCACCCCGCGGTGGCTCCTGGCCCGCGTGTCGCGGGCCAGCGAGTCGGCCAGCCGCCGGTCCGGCAGCTCGGTGAGGCCCCGCAGCGCCACCACCCCGGCGTCGTCCGAGACCTTCCAGGACCCGTCCGCCAGGTCGTCGACCTCGGCCTGCCGCAGAGCGGCCCGCCCGGCCCTGGTCACCGGGTTCGCCATGGAGCGCCGCAGCAGGAACAAGCAGAGCACGCCGACGACGGCGGCCGCCCCGGCGATCACGGTCGTGGCCGGCGGGGCGCGCCGGAGCAGGCTCACCACGGCCACGACCGCCGCCAGCCCGGCGAAGACGGCCAGCCAGCTCGTACGCCGCCGCGACCGCGTCCGGACGGCCGGCGACATCAGGAACCCCTGCCGCCACAACGGCGTCGCCAGCCGCCGCATCGCGTGATCGCGGACCGTCTGGTGCCGCAGCTCGGCCGTCGTGTGCGGCCCCCCGCCCGAACGCACGTGCCGGTAGAGCGCCCGCTCGACCGGCACCGACTTGGTCACGCGGAACCCCTTCACCGGCGTGACCAGCCCCTCGCTCGACACCCGCACCCCGCCCTGCGAGACCAGCGACACCAGCGCCGCGTTGATGACCCGCCGAGGCCCGCCCGCGAGGAACGCCGCCTCGTAGACGCTCAGCCGGTGAAGCCCGCGCGCCGCGACGGAACGGGCGCGGAACAACGCGAATTGCGTCCGGATCGCGGTGAGGACGACCAGCGCGAGCAGCACGATGGCAGCCGTGTGTAAGACCCCGTCCATACAGCCTCCCCAGAGGCGGCCCCTTTGCATGAAGGACTCTTCCGGAGGCACGAGGGTTCCCGGAAACACTTAGAGGTTTCTCGAACCATGCGAGCGGGATGAACGGACGGGGCAGGTGGGTTGCACGAGGCAATGAACGCCCGCATTCCCGCTGAGGAGATCGCATGAGCGCACCCACCGACGACCGCCCCGTACGGCAGCTCCGGCTGGTGGTGGAGGCCGAGGACTACGAGGCCGCGCTGGCCTTCTACCGTGATGTGCTGGGCCTTCCCGAACAGGCCGCGTTCTCCGGCGGGGACGGCGCGCGGGTGGCGATCCTGGACGCCGGCAGGGCCACGCTGGAGATCGCGAACCCGGCGCAGAAGAAGATGATCGACGAGGTCGAGGTGGGACGGCAGGTGGCGCCGAAGCTCCGGGTGGCGTTCGAGGTGGACGACGCGCGGGGCACCACCGAGCGGCTGGTGGCGGCGGGTGCGACGGAGGTGGCGCCCCCCACGGTCACGCCTTGGGAGTCGCTGAACGCCCGGCTGGACGCGCCCGCGGGCCTGCACATCACGGTCTTCGAGGAGCTGCGCGACCTGGAGGAGCGCCAGACGCTCGACGGCTTCGGCACCGACGCCTGAGTGCGTCAGCGGGGCGCCCGCACCGGCCGTGGCGGCTCCAGCTCCGCCTGGCCGGGCGGGACGCCCCGCGCCCGCACCCCGTTCATCCGGGTGACGCTTCCCATCCCCTACACCTTAGACGCCCGGAGATCACCACGATTCGGGTGAATACCGCCCTTGACCTGGGCAGGCCCTTGACTCGGGCCCTGACCGGGCATGCGATTTCGGTATAGGACGGAAATCGACGGCCCGGCGGCTACGACGAACGCCGGCGCCGCCACCGCGCGTCGGCCAGCGACCAGGCGGACTCCCACTCGCGGTAACGTCCCCGGTCGAGCAGCAGCCGGAAGCCCGCGAACCCCAGCCCCGCGACCACCGCCGCCACCAGCACCAGCAGCAGCGTCGTCGCCACGGCCGTGACCCGCAGGTCGCCGGGGCTCGGCGGCGCGCTGACCCGCCGGCCGCCGGGATCGACCCAGATCCGCACCTCCGTGCCCGCCTTGGCCAGGGGCGGCGCCATCACCCGGCCGGTCCTTGCCAGCCCGGACGGCGTCGTCCAGTGCGCCGGGGCCGGCTCGCTCCGGGGTGCCTCCCCGAACGACAGGCGCGTCACCGGCGCGTCCGCCAGCAAGGTCGCCACCACCTCCCGGCGCCCGTCGCCGAGCGCCGGCAGCGCGTGCTCGTACGACTGCCGCCCCGCCGCCGCCGCGGGCCACACGCTGAGCAGGACGAGGACCACCGTCACGAGCAGCACGGCGCTCTCCAGGCGGTCGGAGCGCCGCCGCAGCGGGTTGCCGTCCGGCCGGTGCCGCCGCACCCACCGCATCACCGACTCGGTCACGTGCATCATCATGCACCAGACCACCGGGTGCTCACCGGGCGGTCGGGCGAGCGCGGACGTGCATGCGCTCCCCCTGAGGGCCGAACAGGGCGAGGATCTCGGTCGGCTCCGGGCCGGGGTTGGCGGACGCGTGCGGCGTCCGCGTGTCGAACTCCGCCACCTCCCCCTCCGTCAGGATCACGTCGTGCTCCCCGAGGAGCAGCCGCAGCCGCCCCGACAGCACGTACATCCACTCGTAGCCCTCGTGGACCTTCTGGTCCGACGGCCCCGGCTCGTAGCCCGGCCAGTGCGGCGGGAAGATCTGCTTGTACGCCTGCACCCCGCCGGGCCGGCGGCTCAGCGGGATGAACGTCGTGCCGTGCCGTTTGAAGGGGCGCAGATGTACGCGCGGGTCACCGGTCACCGGCGCGTCGATCAGCTCGTCGAGCTGCACCTGGTACGCCCGGGCCAGCAGCAGGAGCAGCTCCAGGGTCGGTTTGCGCTGACCCGACTCCAGGCGGGACAGGGTGCTGACGGAGATGCCGGTGCTCGCGGACAGCTGCGCCAGCGTCTCGCCACGCTCCTGGCGCACCGACCGCAGCCGCGGCCCCACGGACTGGAGTACGTCGTCGAGGTCGTCCATGCGACCCACTTTGCCATTTCGGCAATGAAATTTGTCAAATCGGCCGCCGGGCGCGGACAGTGTCGGACATCGGAATCACCGTGAGAAGAGGCGAGATGGACGCGAAGTACGACGTCGTGGTGGTCGGGGGCGGGGCCGCGGGACTGAGCGGGGCGCTCACGCTGGGCCGGGCGCGGCGCAGGGTGCTGGTGGTCGACGCCGGCCGGCCGCGCAACGCGCCCGCCGAGGGCGTGCACACGTACCTGGGGCGCGAGGGACTCTCGCCGCTCGAACTGCTGGCCGCGGGCCGGGAGGAGGTGATCGGGTACGGCGGGGAGATCGTGACCGGCACCGTCACCACCGCCGAGCGGCTCGACGGCGGGGGCTTCCGCGTCGTGCTGGCGGACGGGGCCACGGTCGAGGCGGACCGGCTGCTGGTCACCACCGGCCTGACCGACGAGCTGCCGGACGTGCCGGGCCTGGCCGAGCGGTGGGGCAAGGACGTGCTGCACTGCCCGTACTGCCACGGCTGGGAGGTGCGTGACCAGGCGATCGCGATCCTGGGCACGGGGCCGCTCTCCGTTCACCAGGCGCTGCTGTGGCGGCAGTGGAGCGCGGACGTGACCTTCTTCCCGCACACCGCGCCCGACCTAAGCCACGACCAGCGGCGTCAGCTCGCCGCCAGGGGCGTCACCGTGGTCGAGGGCAAGGTGGCGGGCCTGGAGGTGACGGACGGCAGGCTGTCCGGAGTGCGGCTCGCCGACGGGCGCGTGGTCGCCTGCCAGGCTCTGGCGACCGCCGGCCTTCTCACCGCCCAGGCAGGGCTGCTCGCGGCGCTGGGGCTGGAGACGGAGGAGATGGAGATGTCCGGGCACGTGATCGGCACCCGCGTGCCCGCCGACCCGATGGGCGCCACCAGCGTGCCCGGGGTGTGGGTGGCGGGGAACGTGACCACCCTGAACGAGCAGGTCATCGGCGCCGCGGCGGCGGGGGTGCGGGCGGCGGCGGCGATCAACGCCGACCTGGTCGCCGAGGAGACCCGCCGCGCCGTCGCCGCCATGGATGTCGCCCCGGAGGAGTACTGGGACTCCCGTTACTCCGAGAAGACCCGGATCTGGAGCGGGAACCCCAATGTGACGCTCGTCCGCGAGGTGTCGGACCTCGAGCCCGGCACGGCGCTGGACCTGGGGTCCGGCGAGGGAGGCGACGCGATCTGGCTCGCGGGCAGGGGGTGGCGGGTCACCGCGGCCGACGTCTCCGGCGTGGCGCTCGAACGCGCCGCCGGGCACGCCAAGGAGGCGGGCGTCGCCGACCGCATCGACTGGCAGCGCCACGACCTGGGCGTGTCCTTCCCCGAAGGCGTCTTCGACCTCGTCTCCGCCTGCTTCCTGCACTCGTTCGTGGACCTGCCGCGCGAGGAGATCCTGCGCGCCGCCGCGTCGGCGGTCGCCCCCGGCGGGGTGCTGCTGGTCGTCGGGCACGTGGGATGGCCGTCCTGGGAGCACAACCCGCCCGTCGAGGTGCACTTCCCGACGGCGCAGGAGGTCCTGGACGCTCTCGGGCTGCCGGAGGGGGAGTGGGAGGTGCAGGTCCGCGAGGAGTACGAGCGCGCCCAGGACGAGCCGGACGGCCGGCACGGCGCCCGCACGGACAGCGTGCTCAAGGTTCGCCGGCTGCCCTAGCGGGGCGTCTGGCTGCGGTAGGAGTGGCCGAGCTCGGGGCCGAGGCCGAAGTAGTGGCGGAAGTTGTAGATGAGCGGGCTCCACGTGCCCGGGTCCACGTGCTGGGTGCCGGGCACCACGATGCGCGGGTCCGCGTGCACCCTGCTCACGACGGCCTCCGCGATGACGAACGACCCCGAGACGTCGTGGCCCACCCGCTCCGCCCGTGCCTCGAACTGGAGGGGGCACTCGGCCACGCGCGGCGGCCGCACGGTCTCGGAGGGCTCGGGCCGCAGCCCGGCCGCGGCGAACTTGCCGGGCTCGTACCGGCAGCCCGCGTGCTTGGTCGCCGGTACGGGGTGCCGCCCGGTGAGGGGCGCCAGCCGTTCGACCGCCTGCCACTGGTGGGGAGCGGGCAGGTTGACGACCACCTCCGGGCGGCTCATGAGGTTGCGGGCGGTCTGCCCCTCGGCGCCCAGCCCCAGCACGATCACCTGGCCCAGCGCCCAGGCCGAGGACATCGGGGCGAGGTTGAACGTCCCGTCCGGGTTCTCGGTGGAGAGCAGGACGACCGGGGTCCCGAAGTACAGGATGCTCGGCTCGATGGTCACAGTGTTCATGCGGGCGAGCCTAGGAACGGGACGTTCAACGCCGGGCCGAAACGTCGTAGCGAATCTACAATGTAAAGGCGCCCGGCTCGGCGCGGTACGCCGTCCCCTTCCCGGCAAGCGGCACCGACGGAGCAGCCGCGGGGATGAACGCCGACTCGCCCGGCCGCAGCGTCAGGCCGGCCAGGCGGGCCTCCCCGTCGATGCAGACGACGATCTGGGGCGCGCCTCCGGGCAGCGTGTGGGGGCTGTCGAGGTCGTAGCGCGTGAGGGCGAACTCGGGGGCCGGCGGCCGGTAGCGGTGCTCGCCGGGCGTGTCCTGCTCCGGCCGGACCAGGTGCGGGGCGGACGGCGTGAAGTCGACGACGCGCATGAGCTCGGGCACGTCGATGTGCTTGGTGGTGAGCCCGCAGCGCAGCACGTTGTCGGAGTTGGCCATGATCTCGACGCCGATGCCGCCGAGGTAGGCGTGGGGGATCCCGGCGCCGAGGTAGAGGGCCTGGCCGGGGGCCAGGTTGACGTGGTGGAGCAGGAGCGCGGCGGTGACGCCCGGGTCGCCGGGGCAGGCGCGGGCGAGGTCGCCGTAGACGGCCAGGCCGGGGTCGTCGGACTCGCGCAGGGCGTGCTCGACCTGGGCGCGCAGCGGCTCGTGGGCGTCGTCGAGCATCTGGGCGAACACGGTGCGCAGGTCGCCCGCTCTGAGCAGGTCGCTCCAGGGGGCCAGGTCCGGCACGGCGAGACGGTCGAGGAGGGCGGCGGTGGCGGCGGGGTCGCGGAAGCCGCACAGGCCGTGGAAGGGGGTGATCGCGCAGACCATCTCGGGTTTGTGCGAGGTGTCCTTGTACGTGCGGGCGGGGTCGTCGATGGGGACGCCGCGGGCGTCCTCGTCGGCGAAGCCGGCCCGGGCCTGCTCGGTGGTGGGGTGGACCTGGAGGGAGAGCGGCCGTTCGATGGCCAGGACCTTGAGCAGGTAGGGGAGGGCGGGGCCGAAGCGGGCGGCGGTGGCCTCGCCGAGGGTGCCGGCGGGGTCGTCGGCGATGAGCTCGTTGAGCGGGGTGCCGCCGACGGTGGAGGGGTCGCCGGGGTGGGCGCCCATCCAGAGCTCGGCCTGGGGCCGGCCGGTGGGCTCGGTGCCGAAGAGCTGTGGCAGGGCCGTCACCGAGCCCCAGTCGTAGGGGCGGATGGCGGTGGCCAGGCGCATGGGCGCCGGGTCGGGCTGAGGCACGGCGTTGTCTCCGATCGTCGTGCTTGGAGCGTAGAACGAGACGGCCGGATGTGCGTAGCCGGGGGCCGCGTTGCGGGGCTGCTATACACAGGTATAGTCTGCTTTTCAGATGAACAGCGAGCTATACAGGGGAACGGGATGACGACCGTACCGGATCCGGAGGATCTCACGGCGCGTGCGCGGATCAGGGACGCGGCGATGCGGCACATCGGCGAGCACGGTTTCGAGCGGGCGACGATCCGCGACATCGCGGAGAGCGCCGGCGTGTCCCTGGGCCTGGTGCGCCATCATTTCGGCTCGAAGCAGGCGCTGCGCGAGGCGTGCGACGAGCAGCTGATGAAGACGATCCGCAGGCTGAGCGAGCAGGCCGCGAGCGACCCTTACGGCGCCGGGCTCAACCCGGCCGCCGTCCTGGGCCCGTACCAGCCCTATCTGGCGCGGGCGCTGACGGAGGGGTGGGCGGCGCCGCTGTTCGACGAGATGGTCGACCTCGGCGAGGGGTGGATCATCGAGGCCGACAGGAGCCGTCCCGATCCTCCCGACGTGGACGCCCGGTCCCGTTCGACGATGATCGCGGCGATGGCTCTGTCGGCCACGGTGCTGCGCCAGCACGTCGAGCGCGGCATGGGTGTGGATCTGACCAGCCCGGAGGGGCAGGTCAAGCTGATGCGGGTGATGGTGGACCTCTACTCTCACCCGCTGCTCAGCCTGGAGGAGGCCGCTGAGGCCAGGAAGGCCCTCGATCGGGGCGCGACCGCGTGAATCTGGAGGAGCACCACCATGAGTGACGCCATTGTGGTGAAGGGGCTGGTGAAGTCGTTCGGGACGGCCAGGGCGCTGGACGGGCTCGATCTCGGTGTGCGGGCCGGTGAGGTGCACGGCTTCCTGGGGCCGAACGGCGCGGGGAAGAGCACGACGATCCGGATCCTGCTGGGCTTGGTGCGGGCCGACTCGGGCACCGCCCGGCTGCTGGGCGGTGACCCGTGGTCGGAGGCGGGCGAGCTGCACCGCCGCCTGGCGTACGTGCCGGGCGACGTGACGCTGTGGCCGTACCTGTCGGGCGGCGAGGTGATCGATCTGCTGGGCCGGTTGCGCGGCGGGCTGAACGCGCGGCGCAAGGCGGAGCTGCTGGAGCGGTTCGACCTGGATCCGCGCAAGAAGGCGCGGACGTACTCGAAGGGCAACCGGCAGAAGGTGGCCCTGGTCGCCGCGCTGGCCTCCGAGGGGGAGCTGCTGATCCTGGACGAGCCCACGTCCGGCCTGGACCCGCTGATGGAGGAGGTGTTCCGGGAGTGCGTCAGGGAGGAGCGGGCGCGGCGTACGGTGCTGCTGTCGAGCCACGTCCTGTCCGAGGTCGAGGCGCTGTGCGACCGGGTGACGATCATCCGGGACGGCCGCACGGTCGAGACGGGCACGCTGGCGGAGCTGCGGCACCTGACCCGCACGTCGATCGAGGCCGAGCTGGCGAGCCCGCCGGACGGGCTGGCCGAGCTGCCCGGGGTGCACGATCTGCGGACCGGTGACGGGCGGGTGCGGTTCAACGTGGACGGCGTGGCGCTGGACCCGGCGCTGCGCCGGCTCGCGGAGGCGGGCGTGCGCAGCCTGGTGAGCCGGCCGCCGACGCTGGAGGAGCTGTTCCTGCGCCACTACGAGCGGCACGCGGAGAGCGTGCGCTGACCCCGGACGGGCAGGCCCGCCCGTCCGGGGCGCTTCAGCGGGCGCGCGGGCCGAGCAGGACGGGCATGCTGCGGGTGCTGTTGCCCAGCAGCGTGTCCAGCGGGGCCAGGTCCTCGGGCCGCGCGGCGGGCGCGATCTCCGGGAACGCCTCGAACAGCGCCTTCAGCGCGATCTCGGCCTCGATCCTGGCCAGCGGCGCGCCGAGGCAGAAGTGCGGCCCGTGCCCGAAGGCCAGGTGGGCGCTCGGCGGGTTGGTGATGTCGAAGCGGTCGGCGTTCTCGCCGAACTGGCCGGGGTCGCGCCCCGTGGCGGCGAAGCAGGCCAGCACGGGCTCGCCGGTCCGCAGGTGCACGCCGTCGATCTCGATGTCCTGTACGGCGTATCGCATCGGGAAGTAGGCGATCGGCGAGTCCCAGCGCAGCGTCTCCTCGACCGCCGCGCCGTAGTCGCACTGGCCGGTACGCAGCAGTTCGAGCTGGTCAGGCCGGTTGAGCAGGGCGCCGATGGCGTTGGTGATGAGGTTGACGGTGGTCACGTGCCCGGCGATGAACAGCAGCTCGATGGTGGCGAACAGCTCGTCGGAGGACAGCCGGTCGCCGTCCTTCTCGCGCAGCCTGAACAGGTCGGTGATGAGGTCCTCGCCGGGCGTGTCCCGGCGCTCCTCGATGATCTGGTCGAGCAGTTCGTGCAGGGCCCGGCGTACGTCGGGCGAGTCGTCGAGCGTGTCGGACACCTGGGCCACGGCGTCGGAGAGCTCGTGCAGCGCGTCCTGGTGCTCGGCCGGGATGCCGATCAGCTCGGAGATGACCTCGCGCGGCAGCGGGTAGGCGAACTCCTTGCGCAGGTCCACCGGCTCGTCAGGCGGCAGCTCGGCGAGGGCGTCGACGAGCCTTTCGGTGAGCGCCTCGATCTTGGGGCGCAGCTGCCGGAGCCGGCGCGCGGTGAACGCGCCGGCCACGGGGGTGCGCAGGCGGCGGTGGTCGTCGCCTTCGGCGTTGAGCATCGAGGTGTCGGTGACGATGCGGTCGATGGCGGTGCCGGCCGGGCAGGTGTCGCGGGTGGCCCAGTGGCGGATGTCCCTGGACAGGCTCGGATGCGTCAGAACCGTCAGCAGCGTGGCGTAATGGGTGGCGGCCCAGGCCGGTACACCCTCGGCCGTCACGGGCACGAGCGGGCCGGCCGCACGCAGCCGGTCGTTGTCGGCGTGCAGGCTCGGGGTGGCCGGGTCGAGGACGAACCGGGCATGTGGGCACCCTGGGACGGCGTCCGGGTCGTATCCGTCTGCGGCTTCTTGTTCCCGAGCGTCGAGAGTGTCCTGATCGAGGCGGCTTTCTTGGCTCATGGGTCTTCCCGTCCGTCTGTCGTTGGGTCATCCCGCGCGGCGCGGGCTCAAGGCCAGCGCGGTCACGTCGAAGCCGGGATCCTGGTCGAGATACAGGTCGCGGACCAGCTCCCCGGCGGCGGGCGCGTTGCACAGGCCGTGCCCGGAGAAGCCCGTCGCGTACAGGAAGGCCGGCGGTCCCGGGTGGTGGCCGATGAAGGCGGTCTTGTCGGGGCTGGCGTCGCGCAGGCCGGTGACGGCGGTGTGCAGCGCGAGCCCGGCCAGGCTCGGGTACGTGGCCACGAGGCGTTCGGCGACCTGCCGCCGCCACGCCTCCCGGTCGGGCCCCGGGTAGCCCATGCCGATGAGCAGCCGGTTGCCGCGCAGCCGTACGAGCAGGCCGGTGGCGGCGTGCAGGGTGACCGGGATGTCCGGCGTGTCCGGCGGCAGCGGGTCGGTGGTGAGCAGCTCCTGCTCGATGGGCTCGGTGAGCGGCAGGTCCACGCCGGCCCCGCGGACGAGCGAGGCCGACCAGGCGCCGGCGGCGCAGATGATGGCGTCGGCGCCGACCTCGCCGGCGGCGGTCCGCACGAGCCCGGCCCGCGTGTCGATGGCGGTGACCGGGCAGCCGGTACGCAGCGTCGCGCCCGCCTGCTCGGCCGCCCGCGCGTAGGCGGTGACGATGGCCGTGGTGTCGGAGATGTAGGCCTGCGGCGAGTACGCGGCGGCCACCAGCGGGAAGTCCCCGATGAGCGGGTTGCGCTCCCTGGCCTCCTGCGCGCTGATCAGGTTCACGTCGACGCCGGCGGCGTGCTGGGCGGGCAGGTCGGCCTCGAACGCGGTCACCTGGTCGGCCTCGGTGAACAGCACCAGGTAACCGACCTGCCGCAGCGGCAGGTCGATCCCCGGTCTGGTCGGGAAGGCGTGGTAGGCCGCGAGGCTGCGCACGGCCAGCGCCGAGCTGACCGGGTTGCCGGCGAAGTAGGAGCGGACCACGTCGGCAGTGGCGCGCGAGGCGCCGGAGCCGAGCGTGTCCCGCTCCAGCAGCGTGGTGTCGACGCCGGCCTCGGCCAGGTGGAACGCGATCGACAGGCCGATCACGCCGCCGCCGACGACCACTACCCGCGGACCGCTCATGCGGGCGTCTCCTCGCGGCGCAGGTGCTCGCCCGCCTCCCATGGGAACAGGTGCAGGTTCCAGCCGCCGAGGCAGTTGCAGTAGAGGGCCATGTGGGCCATGACGGAGACGAAGTCCTCGTGGTCGTCGAGCCGGTCGAGCCCGTCCAGCAGGCGCTGGGTGAAGCCCCACAGGGTGTCGAGGCCGCAGTAGCCGAGGAACTCGGCGGGCGTGTGCGCGAGCTGGCGGGTCATCTGGCGCAGCCACGGCATCGGCATGCCGTCGAGGGCGGCGCGGACGAGGCCGCCGTAGCAGCTGTAGCCGAGCGGCCGGGTCTCGCCGTTGACGAACAGCAGCGTGGTCAGGACCGTCTCGTAGCTGCCGGCGCCGGACGGGATGCGGCCCGCGTGCAGGTCGAGCAGCTCGCGGGGCGGGTCCAGCCAGATGCGCTCGGTCTCGGCGTGCACGTCCTTGACCAGCTCGTTGAGCTGCGGGTCGCCGATGGGCAGGCGCGGGAGCTGGTGGCCGCTGGGCTCGCCCTCGCGGCGCACTTCGGCGATGACGGGCCTCTTGGTGGTGTAGACGGAGTGCCAGACGTCGCGGCCGGCCTGGACCAGGGCGTCGAGGTCCTCCGGGACGACCTGGCCGATCGGGGTGGCGGTCATGGGCTCGGTGAGCTCGCCGTACTTGATGCCGAGATGCTGCAACCGCGAGCAGAACAGGGTGCCGTCGGGCACGGTGCGCCGGTCCACCTTGTATTCCGCTGGTGTGTGCAGCAGCGAATGGACCGGTGCGACGTGGTAGAGGTGATATCCGGCGACCAGGGCGTGCCCCTGCAGGCTGCGGTAGGGCAGGGCGTCCCACAGGCACTGGGCCAGGGCGCGGTTGCGCTGGTCGAGTTCGGCGGCCACGGTGATGCCGAGGCTGGGCCAGGTGATTTCCACACGCTTCGATTCGTTCACAGTACGTCACTCTAACGTCACGAATTGTGCCGAAAGAGGCGGGGTCGTGCTATTGACCGGTGCTTGACGTGCTCTTCTGTGGCTTGGGTTTCTGGTGGTTCACAGCGGGGTGCGGGTGAACAGCTGGTTCTGGCCGCCGTTGCAGGGATACTGCTTGAACTGCACGTCGTCGGCCTGCGAGGAGCTGGGCAGGTCGGCGCACTTGCCCGAGTGCCTGGCCACCAGGCGCAGGTAGCCGCCGCCCGCGTCCTGCGGCGTCCACTGCTGGTTGGCGCCGGTGCCGCACGTGTACTGCTGGAGCGCCGCCCCGTCGGCGGTGGAGGCGCCGTTGACGTCCAGGCACTTGCCGGAGTTGCGGGCCACGACCTGCACGTAGCCGCCGCTGATCGACTGGATGCGCCACTGCTGGTTCGTGCCGCCGCCGCAGGCGTACTGGATGACCGCGGCCGCGTTGGCGGGGGAGCCGCCGCGCACGTCGGCGCACTTGCCGGAGTGGCGCACCGCCAGCCGGTCGTAGCCGGTGCCCGTCGTGGCGATCGTGCCGGCGGCCGTGTCGACGGTGAGCTGGCGCGCGTAGGTCAGGCTCATGGACGTGCTGCTCGGGAACTGCACCGGCAGCCACACGTACCGGGAGTCGTTGACGGGCCCGCCCCACGCGCCGGCCCACCGGTCGCCCAGGTACAGGTACGACGTGCCGGACGTGCCCTGCACCGGCAGCACGTAGGCCGGCTGGGAGCCGAACGTCAGCGAGTCGCCGGTGTTCCGCCAGGAGCTCCACGTGCCGGTGATGCTGGTGGCGGTGGCGTACTGGGCCTGGTTGGGCTGCCAGCCGGTCGCGGCCGAGGTCAGCATGAAGTACACGCCGTCGCGCTTGAACATCGCCGGCGCCTCACGGTGGTCGCCGGCCCACATGCGCGCCAGCGCGGCCACGTCGGTGTAGTCGGCGCTGAGCCGGTAGACGTGCAGGTCGTAGTTCTCGTTGGCGGCCGAGATCATGTAGCCGGTGCCGTCGGTGTCGACGAACGTGGTGATGTCGCGCGACATGTGGCCGAGCGGCCGGAAGCTGCGCAGGTAGGTGTAGGCGCCGTCCACCGTGTTCGAGACGGCCACGGCGGCCCGCGCCTCGCCGTAGTCGCGGCCGTTCTCCTTGTGCATCCACATGACGAACCGGCCGGTCGCGGCGTTGTAGACGACCTTGGGCCGCTCGATGTTGGCGACCTGCAGCTCGGCGGAGCTGGACTGGGTGAGCACGTGGTTGCGGAACTCCCAGGTGCGCAGGTCGGCCGAGCGGTAGGCGGAGACGTAGCGGAAGGTGCCGTCGGCGTTGCGGTTCTCCCCGAACCAGTAGTAGTACGAGCCGACCTTGATCACTCCGCCGCCGTGGGCGTGCAGCAGGTTGCCCGAGGTGTCGGTGAACTGCGCGCCGACCGGCACGGTCACGGGCGCGGCCGTCGCCGGGGCGACGGGGGTCAGCGTGAGCGCCAGGCAGAGCCCTGCCAGCAGGGTCAGGAGACGGGACATGGCGTCAGTCGGTGCAGTTCGCGGAGACGGTGACGTCGTAGATGTACCAGACGCTGCCGGGCGCGGCCCACACGAGCGCCGACGTGGTCGTCCAGTTCACGCAGTTGACGCCGGCCGCGAGCACCGCCGCCCGGGCGGCCTGGGCGCCGTTCTGGACGGCGGCGCCGGAGGTGGCGCCGCTGCCCTGGCGGGTCTCCGAGCGCGCCACCGGGTACGACGGTCCGGGAGGCTGCGGGACGCAGGTCCCCGACGCGGTCGCGTTGAAGACGTAGGCCGAGCCGTCGGGCGCGGTGTAGACGTGGGTGGAGGTGACCGACACGCTCGGGCAGACCTCGCCCGCCTGGGCGGCCTGCCGGTTCAGCTCCGCGCGGGCGTTGGCCTCGGCGTTCGCCTGACCGGCCGACCAGCTGGGTCCCCAGCCGGACGAGCTCGCGGTGCGGAACGTGTCCGCGTGCGCCGGAGGGGAGGCCAGGGTGACCGCGGCGGCGAGCGCCAGCGCCGGGAGGAGGTGCCGAGGTGCCATCGGGGGTCCCTTTCGCGTGGGGGTCGCGCCAGGAGCGCCACTCCGGCACCCGTCGGACGGCCGGCGCCGGATAGGCACCGTCACCGTAGATCGGGCCGGAGGCGGGCACCAGCCAGGCGCTCGCCCGGCGGCGTCCGCCCAGCTCAGCGCCTGAAACTTTCAGCGTAGGACAAGCCCGGGCGCTGTCGGCCGGTTACGCCGGTAGCCAGGCCAGGGCGGCGGTGACCAGGGCCTCGACACCCGTGGGCAGCGTGGGGAGGATCTGGGGCGCGAAGAAGGGTGAGTGATTGCTCGGAACGTCCTCGCGCAGCCGGCCCTCCCGCTCGGCGCGGGCGTACAGGCCGGGGTCGGCGCCGCCGAGGCCCCAGAAGACCGACGGCGCGCCCGCCTCGGCGCCGAACAGGCCGAAGTCCTCGCTGCCCATCAGCGGCGCCATGGCCGGCACCCGCTCGGAGCCGAACCGGCCGGCGAACGCCTCGCGCACCCGGGCCGTGGCGTCGCCGTCGTTGACGGTCAGCGGGAAGGCGTTGAGCGTGCGGATCTCCGGCGGGCGGGGCGCGCCGGAGGCGGCCGCCTCGGCGTTGACCACGCGCTCCACGGCCGCCAGCAAGGTGCGGCGCACCTCGGGGGAGAACGAGCGCAGGTTGATCGTGATGGACGCCTCGTCGGGGATGATGTTCTCCTTGTGGCCCGCGTGGATCTGGGCCACCGTCAGCACCGCTCGCTCGAAGGGGGAGACCTCGCGCGAGACGACCGTCTGCAGGCGCATGACGGTCGAGGCGGCCAGGACGACCGGGTCGACGGTCCGCTCCGGCTGCGAGCCGTGCCCGCCCCGGCCGTACAGCCGGATCTCCATGCTGTCGGCGGCGGCCAGGATCTCGCCGGGGCTGATGAGCAGCGTTCCGGCCGGGTTGGGGAAGACGTGCTGGCCGAGCACGACGTCGGGCGTGCCGATCCGGTCGAACAGCCCGTCGTCCAGCATGGCCCGCGCCCCGGCCGCGATCTCCTCCGCCGGCTGGAACAGCGCCACGAGCGTGCCCCGCCACCGGTCCCGGCCGGCCGCCAGCAGCTGCGCCGCGCCGCTCAGGCACGTCACATGCATGTCGTGGCCGCAGGCGTGCATGAGCGGCACCCCGTCGGGCGTGGTGGCGGTGCTCGCGTACGGCAGGCCCGTGGCCTCCAGCACCGGCAGCGCGTCCATGTCGGCCCGTAATGCCACCGTGGGGCCCTCGCCGTTGCGCAGCACGCCCGCCACGCCCGTGCCGCCGAGGCCCGTGACGACCTCGAACCCGGCCGCCCGCAGCCGCCCGGCGGCGATGCCCGCCGTGCGCTTCTCCTCGAAGGCGGGCTCGGGGTGCCGGTGCAGGTCCTGATACAGCTCGGCGAGCTCGCCGAGCGCCGGGCCCGCGAGCCCGGCCATGATCGCGTCGATGGCGTCCTGATCGCTCATGCCGACATCCGTTCCAGTTCGGTGATCTCTTGGACGAGGGTACGGCGGGCCGCGTCGCGCTGCTCGGGGGTGGGGGCTGTCCTGGGGAAGCCGGCCGGCAGCCCGGCCAGGACCGCGGTGTAGAGGGCCGTCCTGCGCGGGGTGCGGGCCGGGCGGGGGAGCCGGAACAGGGCGGCCACCAGGCGGTCGACGGTGGGGGTGTCGAACACCGACTCCCACGCCCGCCGCTCCGCCCCGCCGTCGTGGGCGCCCCGGTCCGGGCGGTGCTCGCGGCGGGCGTCCGCCGTGGCGGGGCCGTCCACGGCCAGGCCGCCGTCCGCCTCCGCCAGCAGCACGCCGTACGCGCGCGCCGCCGCCTCCCGGGAGACCACGCCCCGCTCCACGTCCCGCAGCACCGCCTCCGGATCCCTGGTGTACGGGTCGCCGTAGCCGCCCGCGCCCGAGGTCAGCAGCGTGACGACGTCACCGGGCTCCAGCGGCAGCATGTCGATCTTGACGTGCCTGCGCTCCCGGGGTGTGCCCGGATTGACGATCAGCTCGGTGGCCGCGCCCGGACCGCCGCCGCCCACGCCCCACGGGCGGAAGCACATCCGCTCCAGCCCCCGGGCCAGCAGCTTCGAACCCTCCCCGCGCACCCGGAACGTCAGCTCCAGCCCGCACCCGCCGCGCCAGCGCCCGGCGCCTCCCGAGTCGGTACGCAGCCCGTACCTGAGGATCTCGACCCCGATCTCCGTCTCGACGGTCTCGACCGGGTTGTTGGACAGGTTGGAGATGCCGCTGTCGCGGCCGTCCACCCCGTCGGCGCCGTCGCGGGCCCCCGTACCGCCCACCATCGGCTCCAGGACCTGCACGTTCTGCCCGGCGGCGCGCTGCTCGGCGACGACCACGGGCACCACCAGCCCGCTGGAGGCGGCCGGCAGCACGTGCGGGGCGGCCAGCCCGAGCGCGCCGCCGACGGCGTCGTTGACGCGGTTGGCCGAGGCGTGCCGCACGCCCACGGCGGCCGGGTGCACGGGGTTGACCAGCGAGCCCTCGGGCGTGGTGACGGTGATCGGCGCGATGAGCCCCGCGTTGAGCGCGATGCCGGGGTCGAGGGTGCAGATGAGCGCGAGCACCCTGGTGGTGATCCAGGCGTGCGGCCGGCCCAGGGTCGCGATGTTGAACGCCGCGGCGACCTGCGGATCCGTACCGGTGAAGTCGAGGTGCAGGTCGCCCGCGCGCAGCGTCGCGGTGACCGACAGGCGGACCGGCAGGCTGGAGACGGCGTCGTCGTCGAGGTAGTCCACGAAGCGGTGGGTGCCGTCGCCGAGCGCGGCCAGGGCGGCGCGTGCCTTGCCCGCGGTGTACTCGACCAGGTCGCGCTGCGCGTCGAGCACGGTGGCCAGGCCGTGCTGGGCGACGACCCCGGCCAGCCGCTCCCGGCCGGTGCGCAGCGCCGCGCGCATGGCCCTGATGTCGCCGAGGTTCGCCTCGGGGGTGCGGCTGTTGGCCGAGATCAGCGCCTCCACGTCGCGGCTCGGCTCCCCGGCGCGCACCAGCTTGACCGGCGGGATCTGCAGGCCCTCCTGGAAGATCTCGTCGTTGACCGGCGACAGGCTGCTCGGCACCCGGCCGCCGATGTCGGAGCAGTGGATGAACGCCCAGCCGTAGCCGACCAGCTCGCCCTCGTGGAAATACGGCTCGATGAGCTGGATGTCCGTCAGGTGGGTGGCCAGGCCGCCGGAGCGGTACGGGTCGTTGGTGATGATCACATCGCCGGGCTGCAGCGGGCCGGCGGCCTGGACGGCGGTGAGCACGTTCAGGCCGACGAAGCCGGAGACTCCGATGCCGCGCGGGTAGGCGACGAAGCCGCCGTCCAGGCCCGCGAAGGCGCAGCAGAAGTCGGCGGTCTCCTTGACGTACAGGGAGCGGCTGGTGCGCTGCAGGGTGAGGCACATCTCCTCGGTCATGGCGCTGAGCCGGTTGCCGACGATCTCCATGGTGACGGGGTCGAGCCGCACGTTCAGGCCTTCCGACGGGGGTTGTGGGCGCCGTCCGCCCGGCGCAGGTGCAGGTTGCCGGCCTCGTCCACGTCCGCCGACCAGCCGGGCGGCACGACGACGGTGGTGTCGTCCTGCTCGACGATCGCCGGGCCGTCGAACGCGTCCCCCACGCCGAGGGACTCGCGCAGGTGGACGTGGGCGTCGTGCCAGGTGCCGGCCAGCAGGACCCGCCTACGGGCCGTGGGGCGGGGCGCGCCCGTGCCCGGGGGGACGGCGGCGGGCGGCAGCTCGGCCGCCGGACCGACCACGCCGAGCCTGGCGGTGCCGAGCTCGATGGTCGCGCTCTGGTCGCGGAAGCCGTACAGGCGCTCGTGCTCGGCGTGGAACGCCTCGGAGACCGCCTCGACGTCCAGGCGGTCCGGGTCGAGGGCGACGCGGAGCTCGTACGCCTGGCCGGAGTAGCGCAGGTCGGCCGCGAACGACAGCCGCCCCCGCAGCCGGGCCTCGCCGTCCTGCTCGGCCAGCCACTCCCGGGCCTGGGCGGACAGCTCGGCGAGCACGCCCGCCAGGCGGGTGGCGCTCGCGGCGTCCAGGGGGCGGCGCAGGCTGCGGGCGAAGTCGCGGCGCAGGTCGGCGCCCGCCGCGCCCAGGGCGCAGAACGTGGCGGCGGTCGGCGGGACCACGATGTGCGCGATCCCGACCTCCTCGGCGAGCATGGCCGCGTGCGTCGGGCCCGCGCCGCCGAACGGCACGAGCGCGAACCGCCGAGGGTCGAGCCCGCGCTGCGCCATGATCTTCTGCAGCTCGGTCGCCATCCCCGCCGTCGCCACCCGCATCGCCGACGCCGCCACCCGGTACGCGGCCAGGTCGTCACCGGCGCGCTCGCCTCCGGAGGCGAGGTGGGCGGCGATGCCCGACAGGGCCTTGAGCGAGGCGCCGGCGTCGAGGGGCATCCGGCCGCCGAGGAACGTGCGCGGGTCGATCAGCCCGGTCGCCAGGTAGCAGTCCGTCACCGTCGGCCGGTCGCCGCCCCGGCCGTACGCCGCCGGCCCGGGGTCGGCGCCCGCGCTGCCCGGCCCGACCTTGAGCACACCCGGCCCGTCCACCCAGATGACCGACCCGCCCCCGGCCCCGATCGCGTGCACGGCCACGACCGGCACGATCAGGGGCAGCCCGCCCACCGTGGTGTGGGTGGCCAGCTCGGGCGACCCGTCCACGGACACGGCGATGTCGCTGCTGGTACCGCCCATGTCGAACGTGACGATGGCCCCCGCCCCCAGCCGGGCGGCCGCGGCCACCCCGGCGGCCGGCCCGGACAGCACGGTCTCGACGGGCCGTTCCGCGGCCGAGCGCAGGCTCATCGAGCCGCCGTTGGACGCGCTGATGAAGATCGGCGCCGACACCCCGAGCCCGCGCACCCGGCTCTCCAGGCGGGCGAAGTAGTCGCGCATGAGCGGCTGGATGTAGGCGTTCATGCAGGCCACCAGGGCACGCTCGTACTCGCGTACCTCCGGCCACACGGTCGCCGAGGCCGTCACCGGCAACGCGGGCAGCCGCTCGCGCAGGCCCGCAGCGACGCCCTCCTCGAAGGCCGGGTCGGTGTAACCGTGCAGGATCACGACCGCCGCCGCGTCGGCCCTGGTGGCCCGCAGCCGCGCGGCGACGCGGTCCAGCTCGGCGGCGTCCGGCTCGGCCACGGGTTCGCCACGCGGGCCCAGCCGGGCGGAGATCTCGACGATGAGGTTGCGGGGGACGAGGGGCTCCTCCTTGCCCGCGTACAGGTCGAAGGAGGACGGCATGCGGCTGCGGCCGATCTCCAGGATGTCGCGGTAGCCCTCGGTCACGACCAGGGCGATGCGCGCGCCGCGCCGCTGGATGACGGCGTTCAGGCCGATCGTGGTGCCGTGGACGAGGCCCGCGACCTCCTCCGGCCGCAGGTCCGCGCGGGCGAGGAGGGCCGCCAGCCCGTCCGCGACCGCCAGGGACGGGTCGGCGGGCGTGCTCGGCTCCTTGTGGTGCACCACGAGACCCCGGTCCGGCACGGAGGCCACGAGGTCGGTGAACGTTCCCCCGACGTCGATGCCGATCCGCGCGCCGGTCGCGCTCGCCGTATCCGTGCTTGTCACAGGGCTTGTCACAGGGCTTGTCACAGGGCCTCCGAAATGCGAGCGAATCGGTCCGCGACCACCATCACCACCACGCTCGCCGCCATGAGCAGCGTGGACACCGCGGCCATCGACGGGTCGAGCTGGTACTGCACGGCCGAGAAGATGCGCAGCGGCACCGTCGTGGTGTTCGCGCCCGCCACCAGGGCCGTGACGGCGACCTCGCCGAGCGAGGTGACCGCGGCGAGGATCGCGCCCGCGAGGATGCCGGGCCGCAGCAGCGGCAGCGTCACCGTGAGGAACACCCGGACCCGCCCGGCGCCCAGGCTCAGGGCGGCCCGCTCCAGCGCCGGGTCGAGCTGCGCGGCGCTCACCATGACCGCCCGCACCACGAACGGCAGCGCCACCAGCGAGTGCGCCAGCCACAGCCCGGTCACCGAGTTGACGAGGCCGACGCCGTGGAAGTAGTAGAGCAGGCCGAGCGCGACGATGATCTCCGGGACCATCAGCGGCGACAGCGCGAACCCCTGCAGCAGCCGCCGCCCGGGGAACGACCCCTGCGTCAGCCCGTACGCCGCCAGCGTCCCGATGACCACGGTCGTCGGCACCACCAGGAGCACCAGCAGGCCGCTCAGCCGGAACGAGACCTGCCAGTCGGGCGAGCCGAGCACCTCGGCGTACCAGCGCAGCGACAGCCCCGACGGCGGGAACGCCATCGAGCCCGCCCGGTTGAACGAGCTCGTCACCAGCACGACCAGCGGCGCGATCAGGAACAGGAACACCAGCGCCGCCAGGGCCGCGGCCACCAGCCGCACGATCCTGTCGTAGCCCCGCTCACCCATGAAGGCGCCTCTCCCAGATCCGGAACACGCCCGCCAGCAGCCCCGTGGACACGACCGTCAGCGCGAGCAGCGCGAAGCTCAGCGCCGCCGCCACCGGGTAGTCGAACACCGTCGTCACCTGGTCGTAGACCCGGATGCCGGTCAGCGGCTGGGTCACCCCGCCGACCAGCAGCGGCGTGATGTAGATGCCCATGGCCAGCGCGAAGACGATGAGGGCGCCGGTGACCGCGCCGGGCAGGCTGAGCGGGACCGTGACCCGCAGGAACGTCCTGACCGGCCCGGCTCCGAGCGTCTGCGAGGCCCGGTGCAGGTTGCGGTCCAGCCCGCCGAGCGCCGTCGTGAGCGGGATGATCGCGAACGGCAGCAGCACGTGCGTCACCGCGACCACGACGGCCGGGTAGCTGGTGAGCAGCTGGGCGGGCTGGTCACGCAGCCCGGAGGCGACGAGCGCCCGGTTGACGAGCCCGTTGCCGGACAGCAGCACGACCCATCCGTAGGTGCGTACGACCACGCTGGTCAGCAGCGGCGAGATCACGATGACGAACAGCAGGGTCCGCACGACGCCGGGCCGCCGGCGGGCCAGGAAATACGCGGCCGGGTACGCCAGCGCCACGCACAGCACCGCCACCAGGAGCGCGGTGGCCAGGGTCCGGAGCAGGGAGCCGTAGAAGTACGGCTCGGTGAACACCCGGGCGTACTGCCCGAAGGTGAATCCGGGCAGCGCCGCGTTGAAGGCGTCGACGGGGCTGAAGCTGAGCCGCAGCAGCCCTACGAGGGGGACCAGGAACAGGGCGGCCAGGAACGCCACGAGCGGCAGGATGTACGGCAGGCCCGCCCAGCGGCGTGTCACGGCGCCTCCGTTTCCAGGAGGATGACGTCGGCCGGATCCCAGTGCGCGAGCACGGACGTGCCCGCGCCGGGCGGGTCCTCGGCGCCCGCGCCGGTGTCGGCGACCTGCACGCTCAGGATGCGTCCGTCGGCCAGCCGCACCTCCACGTGCCAGGCGTCCCCGGCGAAGGCCCGATACCCCACCGTCCCGGCCACGCCGCCGGCCACTGGGCCGGCCTCTGGGCCCGGTGTGGTCAGGCGGATGCGTTCGGGGCGGACGGCGACGACGGCGCGCCCGCCCGGCCGCAGCGACAGCGGGCCGCACTCGACGACGATCCCGCCGGAGTCGAGCGCGCCCGAGCCGGTCACCGTGCCCTCCAGGACGTTGGCCGCGCCGATGAACTGCGCGACGAACCGGGTCGCCGGCCGCCGGTAGACCTCGTCGGGGGTGCCGAGCTGCTCGACCCGGCCGCCGTTCATGACGGCCACCCGGTCCGACAGCGCGAGCGCCTCCTCCTGGTCGTGCGTGACGAAGACCATGGTGGTGCCGATGCGCCGCTGGATGGCGCGCAGTTCCACCCGCATCTCCCTGCGCAGCTTGGCGTCCAGGTTGGACAGCGGCTCGTCCAGCAGCAGCACGGCGGGCCGGATGGCCAGGGCTCGGGCGAGGGCGACCCGCTGCTGCTGCCCGCCGGACAGCTGGCGGGGCCGCCGCCCGGCGTACCCCTCCAGGCCGACCAGGCTCAGCGCCTCCCGCACCCGCTCGTCCCGCTCCCGCCGGTCGAGCCGGCGCACGCGCAGCCCGTACGCCACGTTGTCGGCCACGGTCATGTGCGGGAAGAGCGCGTAGTTCTGGAACACCATGCCCAGACCCCGCCGGTACGGGGGCCGCCGGGTCACGTCGGAGCCGTCGATCACGATCCGCCCGGCCGTGGGCTGGACGAACCCGGCGACGCAGTTGAGCAGCGTCGTCTTGCCGCAGCCGCTGGGCCCGAGGATCGACAGGAACTCGCCCTTGCGGATCGACAGCCGGTCCAGGTCGAGCACGCGCGCGCCGTCGTACCCGGCGGCGAGCCCCTCGATCTCGACGTGCCCGCCGCCTTCTTCCGGGGTCAGCCGAAGATCTGGTTCCACCGCTGCTGCCATTCGTTCAGCTTCGGGGTGGCGACCGCGTAGTCCACCCAGATGAACTTCTTGAAGACGTCGGGACCGTGCTTCACCTTCTGCTCGAACGGCTCGCTGTAGGAGATCGAGTCGTTGCCCGCGGCGTACCAGGTGCCCTCGGCGAACGGCTTCTGGTTCTGCGCGGCCGTCAGGTGGTCGAGGAACTTGTTCGCCAGGTCGCTCTTCTGCGTTCCCGCGGCGATGAAGTACGAGGTCAGCGCGCCGACGGGGCCGGACTTGGGGTAGGTGAAGCCGATCGGGGAGCCGGCCTGGGCCATGGCGAAGGCGCGGCCGTCCCAGAAGGGCATGATCCAGGCGTCGCCGTTCTCGATGACGGTGGCGGCGTTGCCCGCGTTGGCGGGGAAGGAGGACACGCAGCCCTTCAGCGTCGCGAGCTTGTCGAACGCCTTGTCCACGGCGGCCGGATCTGACAGCGTGCCGCCCTGGGAGGTGACCAGGGCCGAGAAGAACTCCAGGCCGGGGTTGTAGGTGAGCGGCGGGAGGGCGACGTGGCCGCAGTACTGCTTGTCGAAGATGTCCGCCCAGTCCGCGGGCGGCGTCTTGATCTTGTCGGTGCGGTAGAGGAGGCCGGTGGAGCCGGTGGTCAGCGGCACTCCGTACTGCTTGCCGTCGTACGCGGACTTGCCGGCGAGCACCGGGTCCAGCTCCTTGAAGTGCGCCAGCCCATCGGTGGCCAGCGGCTGGAGCAGCCCGGCGGAGGCCGCGGGCAGCGACGCGTCCGGGGTGAACGCGATGACGTCGAACGGCGGGTTCTTGCCGCCGGCCGCGCGCAGCTTGGTGAGCCATTCGGCGTTCGCGCCGTAGACGAGGTTCACCTTGGCGCCGGTGTCGCGTTCGAACGGCTCCACGAACGACTTCTTGAACAGCTCTCCCCACGCGCCCGCGAACGCGGTCACCGTGAGCTCCTGCTTCGCCGCGCCGCCGGTGCCCGTGGAGCCGCCGGTGGAACCACCCGTGTCGACGCCGCCGCAGGCCGTGACCGCCAGCGCGACCACCATGCCCAGTCCCGCGAGGCGCGTGAATCCGCCCTTCATCTTTCCCTTTCCTTTTCGAGCAGCCGGCCAAGGGCACAGGGCAGCACGACTCGACATCCGCGCTTGCCGCCAGGAGCACCATTCGGCTCGACGACCGTGTCATCACCCGGGGCACCCCGCCGCGGTGGGAGGGTTGCCGTCCAGCAAGCCGGGGCTTCGCACTGGACTCGTGACATAAGCGACTGTATCAGTAGGATTTACCTGGATATGGCACAGGGTGATGGTTAGTGGCTTTTGTCTCTTTTGTGCGAGGGGGTGCTCAGCCGTTGACCAGGGCGTCGCCGAGGGGCGTGCGCGCGTACAGGACGCCGCGGCCGACGCGGGTGCCCGCGATCAGGCCCGTCCTGCGCAGCGCCGCCAGATGGCCGCCGGTGGTGCCCAGGCTCTGCCCGAGCAGGGCCGCGAGCTGGGTGGTGGTGGCGGGCTCGGCCAGCTCGGCGAGGATGCGGGCGCGGCTGCGGCCGATCAGGGCCGACAGGTCGGCGTCGGCCGCGGCGGGCACGGCCGCGGCGCCCCTCGCGGGGTAGATCATCGCGTACGGCCAGGCGTCCTCCAGATAGGCGCCGACGCCGGTCGTGAACGCCGACGGCAGGAAGAGCAGCCCCTTGCCGCCGAGCCGGCGCAGCCCGTGGAGGCTGGTCAGCTCGACCTCGATCTGCCCCCGGGGTCGCCAGTGGACCTGCGGGCTGAGGTCCTCCAGCGCCGCCGCCCAGCCGTAGGCCGCCAGCCGTCCCGCCCGATGGGCGACGTCGCGCTGCAGGATCGCGCGGAAGCGCGGCCAGTCGTGGGAGACGATCTCCGTCCAGAGCGCCTCGTACGCGTCGGCGAACCGCTCCACCACCCGCGCTCCCGCCAGCAGCTCCCTCACCCCGCCCGCCGCCGGCCGCCCGGCGAGCGCCCGGGCGATCTCCGCGTGCGCCTGCTCCATAGGCGTCCTGCGCATGGCGGCCAGCTCCGCCTCGAACGGCACGTCCACCGCCGTCGGCGGCGGGGCGATGAAGGCGACGTTCGTGCCGCGCCGGTTGCCGCTGATCGCGTCCGCGGCCCGCAGCACGGGGTGCGCGCGTTCGAGCTCGCGGTACGTGCCCCGCCACCGAGCGGCCCACCGGCCGTGCACGCCCGCCTCCAGCCGGCCCGCCAGCACCCACTGCGCGTGCATGGTCTCGATCAGCGGCGAGATCGCGAACCTGGTGGCCACCAGGTCCTGCGGGGTGACCTCGATTCTTACGGGCACCTTTCGGTTATATCCGAAAGAGTCGCCGGCTCGCCGGTCCGGTCCGCACCATCGTGGACGTGAATGGGGCGACGTTCGGCGAGGTGTTCGCCGTCAAGAAGTTCCGGGTCCTGTTCGGCAGCTTCGCGCTGCTGGTCGGCGGGGACTCGATCAAGATGCTGGCCCTGTCCGTGCTGGTCTATGCGCGGACCGGCTCGGCCGGCCTGTCGGCCGCCGCGTACATGGCCGGCTGGCTGCCGTTCATCGTGGGCGGGCTGTTGCTGCTCTCGCTGGCCGACCGGTTGCCGCCGCGGGCGCTGATGGTGACCGGCGAGGTGGTCAGGGCGGTGACGTGTCTGCTGCTGGCCTTCGCGGAGCTGCCGGTCTGGGCGATGCTGGCGCTGGTGCTGGTCACTGGGCTGTTCACGCCGGTCTTCTTCGCCGCGCGGGCGGCGATGCTGCCCGACGTGCTGCCCGGCGACGCGTTCGTGCTCGGTCGGTCGGTCCTGAACGTGGCCTCCGCGAGCGCGCAGATCGCCGGGCTGGCGGCCGGGGGCGCGTTCCTGGCCATCGCCGGGCCCTCGGGGGCGCTGGCCACGACCGCGGGCCTGGCCGCGGTGGCCGCCGTGGTGCTGCGGGCCGGACTGCCGTACCGGCCCGCCCGAGGCACGGTGGGAGCGGGCACGGTGGGAGCGGGCACGGTGGGAGCGGGCACGGTGGGAGCGGGCACGGTGCGCCAGACGCTGCGGGTCAACCGGCGGCTGCTGGCCGACGGGCGGGTGCGCGGGCTGCTGCTGGCGGGGTGGCTGCCGTGCGTGTTCCTGGCCGGGGCCGAGGCCATGGTCGTGCCCTATCTGGGCGGGCAGGGGCAGGCCGGGGTGGTGCTCGCGGCGGCGGCCGTCGGGATGGCGGTGGGGGAGTTCGCGGTGGGCAGGTTCGCCGCGCCGGGGCTGCGCGAGCGGCTGTCGTTTCCGCTGGCGGTGCTGCTCGGCGTGCCGTGGGTGGGGTTCGCGCTCGGGCCGGGGATGGCGTGGGCCGCCGTGCTGGCCGCGGTGGCGACCGCGGGGCTGTCGTACCAGCTGGGGTTGCAGCGGCGGTTCGTCGAGTCGGTGCCCGAGGAGGTGCGGGGGCAGGCGTTCGGGCTGCAGTCGTCCGGGCTGATGACGGGGCAGGCGGCCGGGGCGGCGCTGGTCGGGGCGCTCGGAGAGGTGATCGCCCCCGGGCCCGCGATCGCGGTGGCGGGCGGTGCCGGGGTCCTGGTCGCGCTGGCGCTGGCGGGCGTGCTGGCCCCGGGCGGTACGCGCGAAGCGGCCCCTCACCTCTGACCGGCCGCTGAGCGTGCAGCGGCCCCTCACCTCTGACCGGCCGCTGAGCGTGCGGCGGGCCCTCGCCGTTGACCGGCCGCCGAGCTCGCGGTGGGCCCTTGCCGTTGACCGGCCGCATCCTCGGCGCGGGCGCGGAAAACCGTCCGCGATCGGGCGTGTCCCGGCTATATGGTGCCGTTCGTGGACACTCTGGAAAGCCTCGTCATCGCCCGGCGGCTGCGCGTCCCCATCGGCGCCGCGCCCGCCGGATCCGGGTCCGGCTGGGGAGAGACCGCCGCCCGCCAGCTCGACGCGGCGCTGCTCAGCGTCGGCTTCACGTGCTCGGCCGCGCTGCTCGAGCGACTGTCCGGGCTGCGCGGCGAGACCGTGGTCGACCTCGGCGTCCGCATTCTGGCCGCCGTCCGCACGCTCGTGGGTGACCACGTCCGGCACAACGCGTACTTCCTCGACTTCCCCAGGAACGTGCCCGACACCCTGGAGTTCTGGGCCGGGCTGCTGCGCGAGGCCCTGCTCGACCCGGTCGCCGCCGCCCGCGTCGAGACCTCGGCGCTCAACCTGCTCTCCCTGCCCGGCTACGGCCGTTACCAGCACACCTACGCCGACCTGCTGGCCGCGCACGCCGAGCTGATCCCGCTGGCCGGGGACCGGGTGACCGTGCTGGAGCTGGGCGGGAGCCTGGAGTCGGAGGCGCGGGAGCTCTACCTCTCGCTGGCGGGCTCCGAGGTGCCCCTGGCCGCCGAGGACCTGGCCGCGCTGCGCCTGCTGGCCGGGTTCTGCGCCGACGAGCCCGAGCGCGTCCCCGTGCGCGAGAACCGCGCGATCGTCAACGAGGTCCGGCTGGCCGAGGGCCGCCCGCTGCTGGTCGACACCGTGACCGACGTGCTCCGGCTCGCCTGCGGCTGCTCCGGCGGCGATGTCACGCTGGCCGAGCCCACCAGGTTCCGCTCGTTCCGCCGGGCCGAGCGCCGCGCCCTGCTGGGAGCCCTGGACGCGGTCGCCTCCCCGGCCAGGCTCGGCGACGTGCCGCGCCACCGGGAGGAGTGGAAGCGGCTCGGCGAACGGCTGCACCCCCACGAGTACCCGCAGTTCCCGCGCGCCCGGGCCGTCTTCGAAACCGCCAGGGGCACGCGCCCGGCCCCGAGCCTGGACGGCCGGGTCGAGGCCGCCCTGTCGGCGGGCCGCACCGCCGAGGCGGTGAAGCTGCTGGAGCAGGCCCCTGGCGCGCTGCTGCGCCGCCTCGACCACCTGCTGCGGACCGGCCTGTCCACGTCGGCCGTGCTGGACGCCGCGGAAGGGGCCGCCTCGGGCGCCTCCGGCCGCGTCCTGCTGTCGCTGCGGGAGCATCTGCAGAACCGGCTCGCCCCCGTCGCGGGCCGCGTCTTCGTCAACCGGCAGGGCAGGGCGTGGGCGGCCCCCGACTCCCGCTCGCCGCTGGAGGAGGAGGCCCTGGCACGGGCGCTGGCCATCCTGGACGAGGAGATCGCCCGTCGCCTCCCCGACCCCGGCGAGCTGATCGTCGACCCCGACGTGCTCGACGTCGCCCTGCCGCTGTCCGGCAAGGCCGTCGTGCCCGGGCTCGGCATGCTGCCCCGGGGCTCGGTGTCGGCGGTGGACGGCGAACTGCTCAGGTTCTTCGTCCACTGGCGCGAGGCCCGGCAGCGCACCGACTACGACCTGTCCGCGCTCATGCTGGACGCCTCCTACGACGACCCGACGCACATTTCCTGGACGAACTACACCAACGACTTCGCCCGGTACTCCGGCGACCTCACCGAGGCGCCCGAGGGCGCGTCCGAGTTCATCGACATCCGGCTCGCCGCCGCGACCCAGCCGATCATCATCCCGCAGGTGAACATCTACGACGGGGAAGCGTTCGACGAGGCCGCCGAGGCGTTCTTCGGCTACATGACCAGGGACGCCGCGCAGGAAGGCAGGCCGTTCGAGCCGCGTACCGTGCGCATGAAGTCGGACCTGCGCGGTTCCGGCCGGATCGCCCTGCCGCTCGTCTTCCTGCGCGGCGCCGACGGCGGCTGGCTGGTGAAGTGGCTGCACCTCTACCTGAAGGGCCACCCCGGCTTCAACCAGGTGGAGGGCAACCGCGTCAGCGCCTCCCTGCTGGTGCGCTCCATCGTCGAACGCGACTTCCTGCGCGTCCGCTACCTGGCCGACCTGCTGCGCGCGAAGAGCACGCCGGCCGGGCCCACCACCTACATCGGGCTGGAGGCGCCGGCCGGCCTCCCGGAGGGGGCGCGGGTCTACACCCCCGGCACGCTGCACGAGCTGATCCCCGCCTGACACGACCGGGCCGGGCCTCTGCTAGCGTTGGCCGTGACGCGGGGTGCCCGGGCTGCCGGGCTGAGATCACACCCGTCGAACCTGATCTAGTTCGCACTAGCGAAGGGACGTCATCGGTGACCTTCTGTGAGAAGATCTGGGCGCGCACGGCCACGCTGCTCGAGGCGATCCACGACCACCCGTTCAACGCCGCGCTCGGCGACGGCACCCTCGACCGCGAGCGATTCGCGTTCTACCTGGTCCAGGACGGGCGCTACCTGGTGGCCTACGCCAAGGTCCTCGCGACCGCCTCGGCCCGCGCCGGCTCTCCGGCCGACGCCGCGTTCTTCGCGCAGAGCGCGCACACGGCGCTCGTCGTCGAGCGGGCCCTGCACACCGGCTACCTGGAGGAGTTCGGGCTGACGGCCGGCGAGACGGCGGCCGTCGCCACCTCGCCGACCTGCCTGGCCTACTCCTCCTACCTCCAGGCCACGGCCCTGGCCGCCCCGTTGCCCGTGCTCGCCGCCGCCGTGCTGCCGTGCTTCTGGGTCTACCAGGACGTCGGCGCGGCACTGCTCGAACGTACGGCGGGCGCGGCCGACCACCCGTACCGGACCTGGATCGGCACCTACTCCGACCCCGCCTTCGCCGCCTCGGTGGAGCAGGCCAAGGCCATCACCGACCGGCTGGCCGAGAGCGCCGACCCCGAGACGCGCCGGGCGATGGACGAGGCGTTCTGCCGGGCCACCGAGTACGAGTGGATGTTCTGGGACAGCGCCTGGCGCCTGGAGACCTGGCCCACGGGACAATGGCTCCGGCCGCAGCTCACGCGAACGACTCGCTGAGCTCCCTGCGCAGCTCACGGGCCTGGTGCAGGTAATGGGTGGCCAGCGCGGTGCGGCCGGACGAACGGTACAGCTCGCCGAGCGTCTGGTACGTGTCCGCCTCCCCGCTGCGATCCCCCAGTTGCTGGAAGATCACCAGGGAGCGCTCCAACTGGTCGGAGCCGTCCGAACGGTCGCCCCTGGCCACCTGGAGCCCGCCCAGGTTCCGCATCGCGTACGCGCCGCAGTGGCGGTCGCCGAGCGCCTCGAAGATGCCCAGCGCGTGCCCCTGGTAGCGCATGGCCCGGTCCGACTGGGCGAACAGGTCGTACATGCGGCCGAGCTGCATCGACACGCAGCCCTCGCGGTGGGCGTCGCCGAGCTCCTCGGCCAGCCGCAGCGCGTCCCCCAGCCACCGGGACGCCTGCTGCAGGTCCCGCAGCGACAGGTAGACGCGCCCGATCGCCTGCCGAGCGTACGCCTCGCCGCTGCGGTCGCCGATGGCCAGGAACATGGCCAGCGCCTGCCGGAAGGACGCGAGCGCCTTGAGATGCCGGTTGGAGAACTGGCTGACCGCCGCCAGCCCGCAGATCGAGATGGCCTCGCTCCGCGTGTCGCCCAGCTCGTGGAAGATGGCGCGGGCCCGCCTGAACATGTCCTCGGCCTCGGCGTACCGGTCCTGGTAGAGGCAGACCTGGGCCAGGCCGCGCAGCATGGCGGCCTCCCCGAGGCGGTCGCCGGCCGCGCGGGCGCTGTCGAGGGCGAGGCGGTGCGTCAGCTGCCACTCGTCCAGCAGGCAGTGCAGGTCGAAGTACGGGACCAGGGTGGCGGCCAGCCCCCACGCGGACTGGGCCAGGCCCGCGCCGGCGGCCAGCTGTACGGCCTCGACCAGGGACTCCCGCTCGGCGTCGAACCACGACAGCGGCTGGGCGGTCAGGCGGCCGAGGGTCTCCCGTTCCAGGCTCCAGCGGGGCGCGAGGTCGGACGTCAGCCCGAAGAGAGTGGTGGGCAGCCGCAGGGAGGCGTGCTCGGCGGCGGTCAGCCAGCCGCCGAGCACCCGGGCCAGCGCGTGCCGTTCGGTGTCGCCGCCCGCCTTCTCCTTGGCGGCGCAGCGGATCAGGTCGTGGAGCCGGTAGCGGGGCTGGCCGACGTGGTCGGTGCCGGCCAGCCGCAGGAGGTTCGCGTCCACCAGGGTGTCCACGACGGCGTCGGCCCGGGGCCGGTCGAGCACGGCGTCGGCCACCCAGCCGGGTACGGACCGCTCGCCGAGCAGGCCGATCGCGCGGAAGGCCAGGGCGGCGTCGTCGGACAGCCGCCGGTAGCTGAGCTCGAACGAGCCGCGTACCTCCAGGTCGCCGGCGCGTAACTCGTCGAGGCGGCCGGCCTCGTCCTCCAGCCGCTGCCGCAGCACGCCCAGCGACCAGCCGGGCCGTCCGGACAGCCGGGCCCCGGCCACGCGGACGGCCAGCGGTAAGTGGCCGCAGGAGCGCACGATCGCCCGGGCGGCCTCGCGCTCCTCGGCCACCCGTTCGGGGCCGACGATCCGGCCCAGGAGCTCCTCGGCCTCCCCGGGCGGCAGCACGTCGAGTTCGAGCTGGAGCGCGCCGGGCAGCTCGGCGATCCGCCGGCGGCTCGTGACGAGCACCGCGCTGCCGCTGCCGGGGAGCAGGGCGCGTACCTGGGCGGTGTCGGCGGCGTCGTCGAGGAGGACCAGCATCGGGCGTTCGGACAGCAGGGAGCGGTAGAGCGAGGCCCGCTCGCGCACGGTCGGCGGCAGGGCCGGCTCCGCGACGCCCAGCGCGCGCAGCGCCTCGGCCAGGAGGGCGAGCGGGTCGGCGGGTTCGGAGTCGGTGCCGCCCAGGCACAGGTAGAGCTGGCCGGCGGGGTAGCCCGCCCGTAACGCGTGGGCGCAGTGCACGGCCAGCGCGGACTTGCCCACCCCCGGCGGTCCGGTCACCACGGCGATCGCGGGCGGCCCGTCCGGCCGGTGGGCCTCGGGGGACAGGGCGCGCGTCACGGCCGCGACGTCCTGCGCCCTGCCGGTGAAGTCCGGCACGTCCGCGGGGAGCTGGTGGGGCGCCGCCGCGACGGGCGCGGGCGGGGCGTCGCCCGCCAGCACGGACGCGTGCACGTCACGTAAGTCCTGCCCCGGCTCGATGCCCAGCTCGTCCACGAGCTGCCGTCTGATCGTGGCGTAGGCGTTCAGGGCCTCGGCCCGCCGGCCGCTGTGGTGCAGGGCGAGGATCAGCTGCTGCCACAGGTCCTCGCGGTAGGGGTGCTCGCCGATCAGGTCGCGCAGGTCGTCGATCGCGGCGGCGTGCTCGCCTCGGGCCAGCTTCAGCGCCACCAGCTCCTCGACCGCGGCCAGCCGGGCCTGGGTGAGCGCGCGCAGCCGCCCGTCCCACAGCGCGCTGGCGGGCAGGTCGCCGAGCGGGGTGCCGCGCCACAACGCCAGCGCCCGGCGTAAGTGCTCCGCCGCCTCCTCGGTACGCCCCGCCGCCCGCGCCCTGGCCACCAGGTCCTCGAACTCCAGGGCGTCCAGCCGCCCCGTGTCGAGCTGCATCACGTAACCGGAGGGCCGGGCCTCGATCTGGACGCCGGCCGAGCGCAGCGTGCTCACGTACGTGCGCAGGTTGGCCACGGCCGACGACGGCTGCGTCCGGGGCCACAGCACCTCGACGAGCGCCTCCGAGCTGACCACCTCGTTGGCCTCCAGCAACAGCGAGGCGAGCAGGAGCCTGGGCTTCCTGCCCGCGATGCGTAGGGGTCCTTCCGGGACCCGGACCTGCAACGGCCCAAGAACACTGAATACGGGCTGTTCAACCACCATGACCGCGCGTTCTCCTGAGCTGGGCGCCGTGCGAGGGCGTCCGTTGGTGAAGCGTTCAAGCTGGAAGGGCCTTTATACCGATTTTGGATGTTCTTTGTATGCCGGACTCGCAATCTTGATCCCCAGCAAGAGCGCTTCGGAAGATCTAACGGACAAGATTCGCGGCTCCGGCGGGCATCGCCCCTCGCTGCGCGCAGAAAGGTATCCGCATGAGAACCAGAGGGGTGCTTACGGCCGGGCTCGCCCTGCTCTTCAGCCTCACGACGGGCCCGATCGCGACGGC
>NZ_JBFAOQ010000039.1:0-48685 GCF_040675285.1 Nonomuraea sp. NPDC049625
GACGGGGCCTTAGACAAGTCCGATCCTCCCAGCTCAAGGGCACTTTTCTTATGTGAACGATCAGGCCGGCTCAAATTCGCCGTGAAAGCCGCAGGTTAGGGCAAAACGGCTCTTCGCAATCCAAGCCGCCGGTTTGGCTCACTTGTTCAGTGTCCGGCCGAGCGTGATGATCCGGCTCAACGCGCTCAGGACGCCTGCCACCGCCGCTCCCCGACGGTTGATGATCTGAAGTCATCCAGGCGAGGGCGAATCGTCCTGCTTCGGCCCCGGTCGCGCAAAGGTGACCGGGGCCGGGAACTTGAATCGTGGCTTCGGTCGTGGCTTGTGGGCCGTTCAGCTCTGGGGCATTCAGCGGCTGATGTCGTCCAGCTCGGTCAAGTCATCCTGAGAGAGGGAGAGTCCCGCGCCGGCGATGTTCTCGCGCAGGTGTGCCGTGGATGACGTGCCGGGGATGAGCAGGATGTTCGGTGATCGCTGCAGCAGCCAGGCCAGTGCGACGGACATCGGTGTCGCCTCCAGTCGAGCGGCGACCGCCGAGAGGGCCGAGGACTGAAGCGGGGTGAAGCCCCCGAGGGGGAAGAAGGGCACGTACGCGACGCCGTCGGTGGCGAGCCGGTCGATGAGCTTGTCGTCGTGGCGGTGGGCGAGGTTGTACATGTTCTGCACGCACACGATCGGCGCGATGCTCTGTGCCTCGGTGACCTGCTCCGCGGTGGCGTTGCTGACCCCGAGGTGGCGGATCAGGCCCTGCCGCTGGAGTTCGACGAGCGTCTCGAACGCCTCGGCGAGCGAGCCGGACTGGGGACCTTCGGCGTTGCCGAGCCGGAGGTTGACCAGGTCGAGCACGTCGAGCCGGAGGGACTTGAGGTTGTCGTGGACCTGGCGGCGCAGATCTTCGGGTCGCCGGGCCGGAGGCCAGCCACCCTGTTCGTCGCGGGTCGCGCCCACCTTGGTCACGATGTGCAGCGACTCGGGATAGGGGTGCAGTGCCTCGCGGATCAACTCGTTGGTGACGCGCGGCCCGTAGGCGTCGCTGGTGTCGATGTGAGTGATACCGAGGTCGACCGCTTCGCGCAGAACGGCCAGGGCACCGTCGCGATCGGCGGGCGGCCCCATGACCCACGGGCCGGCCAGTTGCATGGCGCCGTAGCCGAACCGGGTGACGGTCAGGTCACTCAGAGTCCAAGTGCCGCCGGGAAGAGAGAGGGAGAGCGTGCTCATCTTGTTGCCTTTCGTCGTGCACTTGGGGGTGGCGCCTTCTGCCTCCCTGCATCAGCATTGGAGAGAAACTTCCTGTCAGGAAGTAGGCACTTTGGAGTGCGTAACCCACCCATCGGTGAGAGGTGCGATCAGTGACGACGATGAAGGCGGCCCAGAAGAGGGCTCAGGCCAAGGTGGAGTACAACGCGTTCCTGGCAGAGTGCCCCAGCCGGCAGCTGCTCGACCGGATCTCGGACAAGTGGGTCGTCCTGATCCTGTGCGCGCTGGGCGGCGACAACAGCCCTCGCCGGCCCGGTGCGGCACACGCGGACGCTCCGAAGGCGATGCGTTACTCCGAGATCTCTCGGCTTCTGGCCGGGGTCAGCCAGAAGATGCTGACCCAGACGCTACGGTCGCTGGAACACGATGGCCTGCTCACCCGTACCGTGACGCCAACCGTCCCTGTCACCGTCTCCTACGAGCTGACCGACCTCGGCCTCTCGCTCCACCACATGACGCGCGGGCTCAGAAACTGGGCGCAGACGCACATGGCCGAGGTCCTCGCAAACCGCGAGAACTACGACGCTCGCACCTCCTGACGACTCACCCTTTCAGCGGCGCGACCGTCAGCGGCGACGGGGACGACGATGGACGTCCTGGCCGTGCACGACGAAAGCCCTCGCTGCGACGACGACCGCGCGGACGAACCTCGCCCGCGCGGCGGCATCGGCTTAGGTCAGACCGAGTACCTGCAGATCAGCGCCTGGCTGGCGCCCTGGGCAGAGCCGAGGTAGGTGTAGGTGGGGTTGAAGTACGCGCACGCGGCGGAGGCGCTTCCGCTGCCGGTGTAGGTCATGCCGGAGCCGCCGCTGCTCCAGCGGTAGCAGCTCAGGCCGCCGTTGTAGAAGCCGATGGTGGAGGAGGAATTGACCCTGGCGGAGCAGTAGTCGCCGAGCGAGATCGGGCTGTAGGTCACCTCCACGTCTGCCGCCTGCGCCGGCGCGGCGGAGATGGACAGCGCGCCGAGCGCGGCGAGCATGACGGTGAGGAGGGCAGGGACACGACGAACCACGAGGACCTCCGGGCAGTAAGTCGCCGAGCCGGTGGGACAGGGCGTCACGTGCAGCAGGAGCGCGATGGAGCATCGCGCGCCGCGATACGCTGCGTTGATCGCAGTATTAAATAGGAAAGCTTCCTATGCAATAGCTGTCTCACGCGGCTCCTGGGGTACGTCTCCGTCAGGCTCGGCGGCGCTGCCGTGGGTCAGCGGAGGGGGTCGAAGTCGGCCAGGGCGGCGGGCTGCTTGCCGGTGGTGATCTGTTCGGCCAGCAGCCGTCCCGTGATCGGGCCGTGGGCCATGCCCCACATGCCGTGCCCGCCCGCCACGTAGACGGTGGGAGCCACCGTCGCGCCGATGAGCGGCCGTCCGTCCGAAGTGACGGGGCGGGGCCCCACCCAGAGGTCGGTCCGCTCCTCCCAGCGCACACCCCGCAGCAGCGGACGGGCGGAGGCGATGATGGCCTCCAGCCGGGCGGGCACCTGCGGGGCGTCCGGGTCCCGGAACTCCATGGTGCCCGCCACCCGCAGCCGGCCCTGGTACGGCGTGCACGCCACACGTACGTCGGGCAGGTAGACGGGACCGGGGACGGGATGGTCGACCGGCACGGTGAAGGAGTAACCGCGGCCCGCCCGCACCGGGACGCGCACGCCCCACTCCCGGGCCAGCCGGGGCAGCCACGCGCCGGTGGCGAGCACCACCGCGTCGGCGGACAGGACGGTGCCCTTGGCCGTGCGGACGACCACCTTCCTGTCATCGGTACGCACCTCGTCGACCTCGACCGCGTACACGGTCGCGCCGCGTCGCATGACGGCCTTGCCCAGAGCGTGCACGAAAGCGCCCGGGTCGACGTAGCGCTGGCCGTCGATCCGTACCCCTGCCCTGAGCGCGTCGCCGGCGAGCGGGACGTGCTCGCTGAGCCGGTCGCCGTCCAGCACGGTGTGATCGACCCGCTGCCCGACCGCCTGGAGCCTGCGCAGCTCGCGCAGCAGCCCCTGGGCCTGGCGTGGCGTACGGAACGCGGCCGTGATCGGCGCCGCGACGACCGGGGCGGACACGCCGTCGGCGGCGAGCACCTCGTAGGCCTCGATGCATTCGTCGTTGAGCGGCACGTTGGCCCGCGCGGCGCGGGTCCAGGACCGCCAGTGGCTGTTGGCGGCGAACCCGGCCAGGAACCGCCACAGGCCCGGGTCGAGGCTCGCGGGCACGTGCAGCGGCGCGGCCGGGTTCAGCAGCGAGCGCAGGCCGTAGCGCAGGACGGCGGGCTCGTTCAGCGGGATGGCCAGGCCGGGGGCGATCCATCCGGCGTTGCCCCAGGAGGCGCCGGCCGCCACTCCCCCGCGGTCCACCACGTCGACCTGGACGCCGCGTTCCTGCAGGAACCAGGCGGTCGACAGGCCCACGATGCCCGCGCCCACCACGATCACCGATCTCGGCCAGTTGCCGACCATGCCCAACCTCCAACGGGACGAATGACGGGGTGTCCCAGTCAGCATGGCCCTGGCGGCGACCTGCGGCGTTGTGGGCGGGCGACAATCGCGGCGCCGCCGTTGTCGATCCGGTACAACGTGTCAGTGACGGGGCTCGTCCTCCACGGCGGCCAACATGATGATCATGGCGAGGCGCTTGCGACCGTCGTTCAGGTCCAGGGGAACGAGCCCGTCCATCTTGCGCAGCCGGTTGCGCACGGTGTTGGGATGGACTCCAAGCTGCTCGGCGGCCAGGGCCAGGTCGCCCTGGCTCATCAGCCAGGCCCGCAGCGTGGCCACGAAGCCCGTACCGTGACGGGTGTCGTGCCGCAGCAGCGTGCTCACCGGCCCGCGGGCCGGAGTCCGGCCGGTACGCGCCGCCGCGCGCAGCCGCCGCAGCAGAATGTCGTCCCAGGACTCGTCGTAGGCGGGCGGGACGGCGCCGGGCCTGGCGCTCTCGTGCAGCGCCAGGCACTCGTCGGCTTCCTGGCGGGCGGCGGGCAGCTCCGCGACCTCGGCGGGCGCGCTGATCCCGGCCGCGACGTGCATCTGAGCGGGCAGTTCGCGGTGGAGGGCGATGATCCACTGCCGGGCCGCGTCGGCCTGCTCGGTCGGCATGATGGTGTAGAGCGTGTCGCCGAGCAGCGCGCTGCGGCCGGGCCTGGACCAGCCGAATCCGGTGGTCGCCTGCTCGAAGGCCAGCAGCAGCGCGGCGTGCCGATCGGCGGTGTGCGCGCGGACGGCGATGACCCGCATCGGCTGCGGCGCCAGGCCCAGCCGGCTGATCACCGTCTCGGCGTCGGAGCTGCCCTCCAGCAGCCGGATGACCAGGTCCGACTCCACCTGCCGCTCCAGGTCGGCGCTGGCCCGGGAACGCAGCAGGTGCAGCGCGACGGTGCGGGCGCCGTCCGCCAGCGCGCGGAGATGGGCGCCGGTCAGCGGGCGCTCGCAGGTCACCCACACCCAACCGAGCAGCTCGCGGCCGGCCCGCGCCGCCACGGCCATCCGCCCGGTCAGGCCGTGCCCGGCATCGGCGGGGACGAACACCGGCTCGTCCGTCGCAGCCAGCCGGGCGAACACCCCCTGCTCCTGGAACAGCTCGCGCAGCCGGTCGGGAACGCGCCGGGCGAGGATGGTCTCCAACCGGGCCGGGTCGCCTGCCTGCTGGGAACGGGAGTAGGCCAGCACCCGCGAGTGCCGGTCCTCGATGGTCACCGCCCCGCCGATGACGTCGGCCAGGCTGTCGGCCAGGGCGAACAGGTCGGTCGGGCCGCGTCCGGAGGCGGTCTCACGGCTCTCCAGCACCAGCCCGTACACCACGCCGGCGAGCTGGCTCCACGAGACGGCGGGGTCGGCCAGCAGGACGGCCACCCCGTGCCGGTCGCCGAGCGCGGCGGCGTCCCGCTCGACGTCCGCGCCGCTTTCGGCGGGGCGGACCAGGACCGCTGTGGCTCGGGACGCGGCGGCCCACTCCACGGCCTCGGCGATCGAGGTGGTGCCGACGGCCAGGAGCAGGTCGCCGGCGGCGTGGCGGTCGGTGGCATCGGGCATCGCCACGCTGCGCAGCCAGGCCGAGCGCGCCTCGGGGTTGCCGCACAGCCGCACGCCGTACCCGCCGAGCACGTTCACCAGGCGGTCCAATGTGATCATGTTCAACTCCGGGTCGGTGGAAGGGAGCGGGCTGCCCCGCTCCCTTCCGCGGTGTCAGGCGGCCTCGTGCCGCCGCTGGCAGTCGATGCAGTTGCGGGCCAGCGGCCGGACCTTGAGCCGTTCGAACGGGATGGCCGCCTGGCAGCGCGCGCAGCGGCCGTAGGTGCCGGCCACCAGCCTGTCGTAGGCCTGGGACAGCTCGGCGACGGCGCGCTCGGCGGCGGTGATCGAGATGACCAGCTCCTGCCACGTGCCGTCGGCGCCGCTGCCTTCCTGCTCCTGCACCCGCAGCCCGTCCAGGTGCCGCCTGCGCTGCTCCAGCTGCTGCTGCAGGTCCTGGCGCAGCGACTGGAGCTGCACGCTGCTGAGGTGTGAGGTCTCGTGGTTGTCGGTCATGATGGAAGGTCCTTTCTGCGAACGGAATACGTCAGCGGGCGCGCAGGCCGAGGCCTTCGGCCAGGGCCGGCTGCAGGCACAGGCGCATCAGGCCGCGGATGGTGGCGTGCTGCGGCTGGGGTGCCACGCTGATCCGCAGCCGCAGCGCGGTGCGCAGGCGGCTCAGCAGCAGCTCCTGATGAGCGCCGCCGCCGGTGACCACCAGGCCCCGGGAGCGCGACGCGGCCGGCAGGCGGCGTAGCAGGCCCGCCGTCATCTCGACGACGCTTTCCAGCGCGTACGGCGGCAGCCCCTCGGCGGTGGTGGCGCCGAGCTGGAGAGAGGCCGCGTCGACGGCGGCCCCGGCACCGATGGCCGCGACCTCGACGATGCCCGCCCCGACGTCCAGCACCAGGCAGGGCTGGGGATCGAGGACGTCCAGGCCGACGCCGACGGCGGCGGCCAGCGGCTCCTCCACCAGCGTCACCTCGCACCCGGCGATCTCGGATACCGCGGCGTGGACGGCCCGGCGATCGCCCGGCGACGCCGCGATCGGCACCCCGGCCAGGACTCGCGCCGGCGGCCGGCCGTCGTAGAGCCGGGTGTCCTGCAACACCAGGCGCACCAGCCGGACGCAGGCGCCGGGGTCGGCCACCATGCCGTGCCGGATGGGCCGCACCACATCCGCCACGCCGGAAGCTCGCCTCATGATCGCCGACGGCCGGTCGGCGATGGCGTGCCCGCTCAGCGATCGAGTACGCGCGGTGCCCAGGTCGAGCGCCACCAGGCGCCGCATCGGGCTCATCCCGCGCTCCCACGTGCCATCGGGCCGGGCTCGCGCAAGCGCTCCAGCCACAGAGATCCAACAAACGGCATGACGATGATCAGCTCCTAGCTGACGTCGAGAGAAAAGGCGGCATGGGACAGGTGGCCCTGTCACTTCTCCTGCCACAGGGACGGTCATCAGACGTCTCCAGGCGCAACGGCACGCAGAGACCCGGCGCCGACAGACGGCGCGGGCGCGCGGTCAGACTCCGCGGCGCGCGTGGCCGCAGAGCCGAACGGGGAAGACGTCGGCTAGGTGAGCGGCGGGCTGCGCGATCCCGCGGTGCGGTGCGCCAGCTGTTGAGGATCGCGGAACGTGTCCACGATCGAGCCCGGTGACGGCAGCAGCGCCAGATGGGCGAGCTCGCCGTGGCGTTGGCCGCGCATCGGCGGCCACAGCGACAGTACGTGGTGCTCGCGGACGCCGCTCGCCTGCGGCGGCAGGCTGGACAGGTCGGCGTCCCCTCCGCCCAGGCTCCACGCCGGGCCGGAGGCCGACCCCTGCACGACGACGGGATCGCCGCTCGCTCTGCCCGAAGCGCTGGTCAGCATCAGCGACACCAGGGACAGCAGGACCAGGGCCATCACGCCGACGAGCGCGATGGACCCTTGTGGTGTTCTCCACGGTCCCGTCATACGGCCGACCATAGCCCACACCACCGGAAAAGGCATGCCAGGCCATCACCGGCGGCGTGTGCGCCCGCTGCCGCCGCTCAGATGCCCACGAGCAGGCCTTGCGGGAGCCCGCGGCCCGTACCTTTTGGCAAGATGTCTGCCCATGACAGTCGAGGATGACCTGTTCGCCGGCTTGGACGAGATTCGCTGGGGGCGCATGCGCCACGCCTATGGGTCCGCCGCCGAGGTTCCGGGCCTGCTGCGTGACCTGGTCGACCCCGACCCCGCCGTCCGCGAGAGCGCGCTCGACGGCATCTACGGCGCGGTGCACCATCAGGGCGACGTCTATCCGTGCACGGTCGCGGCGATCCCGTTCCTGTTGCGCATCGCCGAGCGCCCGGACCTCCCAGGCCGGCCCGGTGTCGTGGAACTGCTGGCCAGCATGGGTTCGGCGGAGGATCCCACCGAACTTTCCGGGCTGTACCGGAAGGCCAACGAGGCGGTCGAGGCGGCGTACCCGCTGTGGGAGCGGTTGTTGGAGGACGCGGATCCGCGGGTGCGCGGGGCGGTGCTCGAGGTGCTGCCCGCCTGCACGCGCCGGCGGCGGGCGGCGCTGACGCGGCTGCCCGGGCGCCTGGCGGAGGAGACCGACGAGGAGGTACGGCGCGCGATCGTGCGTACCGCCGGCACGCTGGCGCGGTTCGAGGAAGGCGTCGACCCCGCGCTGCGCGGGTGGCTGGCGGGGATCGTCGCGGCGGAGCCCGACCTGCCGCTCCGGCTGGTGGCGCTGGCCGAGCTCACCTCGTTGCCCGGCGCGCCGGACGAGCCGCCGGTGGCCGTGGTCGACGACGCGTTGGAGATGCTCTCGGCCGTGTACGGATCAGGCACGGCAGTCACCGCGCCCGCCGGTTTCGAGACCGGCACCCTCATCGGTGCCGTACGCCGGTTACGCGAACAGGGCGACGAAGGCCGGCGGGCCCCCGGAGCAAACGCACTCGTGCGCGGCCTGAGCGCGTCCTTCGGCGACCGCGTGGACGAGCGGGTACGTCTCCTGACGGGCCTGCTGCGCTCCCAGGACTGGGAGCGTCACCTGGACGCCCTGACCTCGGCGGGCAATCTCGTCGACGGCTGGCGCGGTGACTACCGTGAGCTGATCGGTCTGGTCGGCGAGCGGATCGGCGATGGGCACCCGCGCACGCGAGCGCGGGCGGTCGGCGTACTGGAGCATCTGGATGACCTGACCGCTCCCGCCGCGGACGCCCTGGCGGCGGCTCTGGAGTCCACGAGCCGGCGGGCCCTGCCGCACACCGAGGCGGACGCGCACCTGCCGTGGGTGATCGAATGGTCGCGCGAACTGCCCACCGTCTCGCCGGCGCTGCGGGCTCTCAGCGGGGCGGGTGACCCGCGTGCGCTGCCGATGCTGGCCTGGGCGCTCGATCGCGAGCCGATGCCGAGCGACGCCGGCGAGCTTGTGATCAGGTTCGGGCCCCGCGCGGCGCCGCTGATGCCGCTGCTCCTGCGCCGCCTGCGCGACCTGCCCGCCGACGACCCGCACGATCACCGTCGCGACAGCGTCGTCCGCGCGCTCGCCGCGATCGGCCCGGCCGCCGCCGAAGCCCTGCCCGACCTGCTCGGCGGCCCCATCACCGCGGCCGTGCTCGTGGCGCTCGCGGCGATCGCTCCCGATGCCGGGGAATGCCTGCCGGTCCTCCGCCGGGCCGCCGCCGCAGCGGACCTCGGGCTCGCGGTGCCGGCCGCCCGGGCCTTGTGGCAGGTCGACGGCTCCGCAGACGCGGCCCTCGCGGTCGCGGGCCGGTGTCTCGACGACGACAGCGACTACGCCTGGCGCGACGCGGCCGGCCTCCTGGCCGAACTGGGTCAGGCCACAAAGTCCCAGGGCACGCGGCTGCGCCGGTTGGCCCGCCGCAAGGACCCGTACGGCTGGCTCGTGCTCTCGGCCGCCCACGCGCTGTGGCGGATCACCGGCGACCCGGCCCCGGCGCTGCCGGTGCTGGAACGGGTGTGGACGACGAACGTCCACACCCGGCGCAAGGTCGCCGTGCTCTGGGCCGAGTTGGGCCCGGTCGCGGCGGACTCGGCCCCGCTGCTGACCGCCGAACTGGATCGCGTACGCCGGCACAACGCGCGCGAGGACGGTTACAGCACCGCACAGGTCACCGAGGACGAGAGGTTGCTCGACCGCTGCCGCGCGGCGCTGGCCGCCGTCGGCGGGCATGCGCGATGATCGCGACCGTGGTGCGGCGGGCGGGAGGTTGCGTACCTGCGGTTCGACGGTGAGCCGAGGGAGCAGCTGGATCAGCCGCCGATGCCGCCCTCGGGGCCCTCCTGCTTTCGTGGCTGATCCGCACCTCGCCGCGCCGCCGCCACGCCTCCAGGAACACCGCGGAGGTGAGGTCCTCGGCGGCCGACCAGTCCGCGGTGCGACGGAAGCTCGGTTCCATGTGGTGGAGCGCACGCTGGGTTCATGATCGGTCAGGCGCCGGACCGCCCGTCGGAGAACGTCATCGCCTCGCGGCCGCGAGGGAGCTGGAGTCGATGACCGGCCAGATCTCGGCCACCTTGCCGTTCTCCATGCGGAAGATGACGCAGGCGCGCACCTCCAGCGGCTTGCCGGTGGGCGGGAAACCGAAGAAGTCCCCCTCGTGCGTGCCCCGTAACGTCCACCGGGTGGCCACCCGGTCGCCTTCGGCGATCAGGTCCTCGATGTCGAAGCGCAGGTCGGGCAGGGCCGAGCGGAGGTAGCGGGCGACCTGTTTGAGCGCTTCGGGGCCGGCGACCCCGCCGCCCCGGGGCGCGAAGCCGGGGCCGACGATCTCGTCGGCGGCGTCGAGGTCACCGGCGTTGAGCACCTCGTCGTAGAAGCGCTTGATGACATCCTTCATCGTGCCATCCTTCCGGTAGGCTAGTCACTAGAGAACCATATCTCTAGTTTTCCTAAACACTTGGAACGCTAAGGAGTTTGGATGGCGATGTCAAGGCGCGCCGAGCTCGTGGCCCAGCTGCTCGACGCGCTGCGCCGTACCAACGCGCTGTCGGTGGCGATGAGCCAGGGCGCCGCGGAGCGGATCGGCGTCAACACCACCGACCTGCACTGCCTCAACCTGCTCAGCGACGGCCCGCTGACGGCGAGCGAGCTGGCCAGGCGCGCGGGCATCACGACCGCGTCCGTCACCGGGGTGATCGACAGGCTCGAGGCGGTGGGGTACGTACGGCGCGAGCGCGACCGCGTCGACCGCCGCAAGGTCGTGGTGACGCTCCAGACCCAGGAGGCCGCGCAGGTGATCGGCCCGGTGTTCGCCCCGTTCGTACGGGCGTGGCGCGGCGCAATGGACGGCTACACCGACGAGCAACTGGAGCTGATCGCCGACTTCCTGGACAGGACGGAGGGGGTCTTCCAGTCAGAGGTCGGGCGCATGCGCGCCGAGTGACATCAGGGACGCAACCGGATGTGTCCGAACACCGCCGGGCGCGGGTGACCCCACACGCAGCGCGTAGACGCGAAAACGCGTTGCCGCGAATACCCTCGCAACGTATGGTTTTGCGCTCGTGATCACAGTGGTTGAGCGAGTACTGCCTGCCCGGCTGGGGACAGGATTCCGATGGTTGCTGGCCTCGAGCTGGCTGACAAATCTCGGTGACGGAGTCGCGGCCGCCGCGGGCCCACTGCTGATCGCGACGTTGACCCGCGACCCGCTGATGATTTCGCTGTCGGCCCTGGTGGGCTGGGCGCCGCCGCTGATGTTCAGCCTGTACGCGGGCGTGCTGTCGGATCGGTACAACCGGCGCAGGATCGTCCTCGTCGCGAACGCGGTGCGCGCCGTGGTGCTGGCGGCGCTCGTCGCGCTCATGGTGACCGGCACCGTGACCGTGGCGACGGCGCTGGTCGCGCTCACGCTCCGGTCGATCGCCGAGGTGTTCGCCGACAACGCGACGGCCACGCTGACACCCATGATGGTCGGCAAGGACGATCTCGTCATCGCCAACGCCCGCCTGGGCACGGGATTCATCACGCTCAACCAGCTCGCCGGGCCGCCGATCGGCGCGGCACTGTTCGGCCTCGGCCTGACCTGGCCGTTCGCGAGCCAGCTGCTCCTGGTGGTGGCGGGGATCGTGCTGGTCTCCCGGATCACGTTGCCACCGCACGGCCGGCAGGCCGACGATCCCAGGCCCAACACCGTACGGGAGCTCATCGCCGGATTCACCTGGACCATCCAGCACGCGGCGGTCCGCACGCTGGCGCTCACCATCCTGATCTTCAACTTCACGTTCGGCGCCGCCTGGTCGGTTCTCGTCCTCTACACCCAGGAGCAGCTCGGCCTCGGCGCCATCGGCTTCGGCCTGATGACCACCATCGGCGGGATCGGCGGCTTGATCGGCACCGGCCTGTACGGAGCCATCACCCGCAAGGTGAGCCTCGGCGCCCTGATGCGGATCGGACTCATCATCGAGACGTTCACCCACCTGGGCCTGGCCCTGACCCATTCGCCGTGGGTCGCCGGGGGTATCTTCCTGGCCTTCGGCGCGCACGCGTTCATCTGGGGCACGACCTCGGTCACCGTCCGCCAGCGCGCGGTCCCGCGCGAACTCCAGGGCCGGGTGGGCAGCGTCAATGCCATCTGCGTCTACGCCGGTCTGGTGGTCGGCTCGCTGATCGGCGGCGTCCTGGCCACCCGCTTCGGCGTCGCGGCGCCTTTCTGGTTCGCCTTCGCTGGTTCCGCGGTGTTCGTGGTGCTGCTGTGGCGGCAGCTCATGCTCATCGCCCACGACGACTGAGACGTTCGGTGGAGGCCCCTCGCGGGGAACTGCGGGTGGATCACCGTACAGGCGGACCTGCGCTCACCCTGCAGGCGGACGACGGTCGACATCGTGACGGCGATCATGGACTCCGCTTACCGCAGGCTCTCCTCAAAGGACACGACATGCTCAAGAAGGCTCTGCCGGCCGCGCTGGCGGCGACGGCCGTCGCCGCCCTCACCTTGGTCCCCGCCGGCCCCGCCGCGGCCGCCACGATCGAGATCCGTCCCGGGCAGGTCTCGACCCTGAAACAGTCGAACAGCAAGTTCAACTGCCCGACGAACGAAGTGCTGATCGGCCGCGGGCACCGCGGCGACGAGAACGGCGACACCACGTTCTCCTGCGGCCGCATCTACATCGACAACGTCCAGGTCACGGTGCTCAGGTGGGACATCTGGGGCACCAAGACGGATGAGAACCAGCACGATTACAAAACCCCGGCGAACGAGGCCATCATCGGGATCCGGCACGACGGGGACGAGAACGGCGACACCATCTACTACCACGGTGCGCTGTTCTGGCAGGGCAAGGCGGTGCAGATCACCCCCAGGCAACTGGAGGGCTGGGTCAGGGAGAACAACCACGCCTCCATGGGCGGCACCAACCAGGTGATGACCGGCCGCAGGCACAGCGGGGACGAGAACGGCTGGACGCAGTACGAATACGGCTGGATCTCCTACAGCGGCTGATCGCGGGAGCCGGGTGGCGGTCCGTCCCCCAGGGACGCCGCCACCCGCTCGAACGCCGCCGCGCCCACCTCATCGGTCTGGTCACTGTCCCAGGTTGGGGCGTTCTTTCAGGCGGCGGTCAAAGGGCTGGCGCCGCACCCGAACACAGATACGTATGGACACGCTAAGTAATAGCACCGATACTCATCGTGTCAGCACCTTTGCCCCCCGTGATCAGACCACCACTCTCAGTGTGCGCAATCGCCGGCGTGCCGCGCGCTGCCCGGAGTCGTGGCCGTCTGGGGACAGGACAGAAGGAGAACGATGCAGTCGAAGTGGTTCCTGACCCTCCCCCTCACCGTCATCGCGGCGGGGGCGTGTCTGACGACGACCGCCGCCGCCAGCCAGGCGTCCGCACCGGTCCAGGCGGCCGCCCACCTGTCGGCTCTCCCATCCGGCTACCAGCTCGTCACCCTCCCCAACGCCAACGTCCCCAACTTCCAGCGCCGCACGCTCTTCTGCCCCGGCAACAAGAGGGTTCTCGGCGGTGGCGCCGAGGCCCGCGGCAACAGGGCGATCCTGGTCGGGTCCTTCCCCACCGATGACGGCCGCGGCTGGATCGGCATCGGCCGTCAGGACGGCTACAACGACGTCGGCATCAGCGTCTTCGCGATCTGCGCCGACTGACGTCCGGCGCACCCGGCCCCGGTCGTCCGTCGACCGGGGCCGGCCCATGCCCGGGGCCCGACGGCGCGTGACGACTTTGCTGGGGCATATGCCGCGTTCCTCTAGGCTGCCTGTGACGAAGCAGGTCACCGGTACCAGGGAAGGAGCGCCGTCCATGAACGTGTCGGCCGGCGATACCGGGGCATCGTGGACGGCCCACGGCATGCGGCTGTGCCGCCTGCCCGACCTCTCCGACGCGGGGGCGTACGTGGTGGACGACCGCGGTCGGATCGTGGAGGTCACCGCCCAGGCCGAACGGCTGCTGGGCCGCCCCGTCGAGGAGCTGCTGGGCCGGGACGCGCACGACCTGCTGCACCGGGGCAAGTACGGCGAGCCCCTGCCGCGCAGCCGGTGCGCGATGCGGCAGCCCCTCATCGTGGGCGGCAGCGCGCAGGGCGAAGGGGAATGGTTCGAACGCGGCGACGGCGTGCTGATGCGGGTCTCCTGGATGGTCACCCCCTGCCGGCTCGACGAGGGCAGGACGGGAGCGCTGGTGCTCTTCCACGAGTCGCCCGCGCCGGCCCCGTACGAGACGGCCGGCGCCACGGCCTCGATGTCGCAGCTCGACCGGCTGGCCCTGCTCGCGGAGACGACCACGACGCTCACCGCCAGCCTGGACGTGGACGAGACGCTGCGCCAGCTCGTACGCCTGGTCCTGCCGCTGCTGGCGGACTGGGCGGTGATCGACCTGCTCACCGAGGAGAGCGGGGTGTCGCGCGCCGCCGTCGCCCACTTCGAGGGCGGTCTCCTGACGTACCGGGACGACCTGGAGGGGCCGATGCCGCCCGTTCCCCAGGAGTCGCCGATGCCCCTGTCGCGGGCGCTGCGCGGAGTCACCGCCACGCTCGTGGGCCCGGAGACCTACCAGGGGCTTCCCGACTCGGGCATCGCGGTCGCCCAGCAGGAGCTGTTCCGGGTGACGGGCATGCACTCGGCGTGCATCGCGCCGATCCGCGGCGTGCGGGACGTGGTCGGGGCCCTGACGCTGGGGCGTTCCGGGCAGCCGGCGGCGTTCACGACCGCCGACCTGCTGCTGGTGGAGGACATCGCCCGCCGGGCGGGCCTGGCGCTGGACAACGCCCGCCTGTACGAGCGGCAGCGGCGGGTCGCCGAGACCATGCAGCGCCACCTGCTCCCCAAGCTGCCGTCGGTGCCCGGGCTGGAGATGAGCGCCTCCTACCGGCCCGCGCCCCGCGCCTCGCAGGTCGGAGGCGACTGGTACGACTCCTTCGTCCTGCCCGACGGCGCCACCGCCCTGGTGATCGGCGACGTGGTCGGCCACGACCTGGACGCCGCCGCCGGCATGGCGCAGGTCTGCAACATGCTGCGCGCCTACGCCGGCGCGGGCCAGGATCCGCCCAGCGTCATCGTGGACCGGCTCGACCAGGCGGTGGCCCGCATGGCCGAGACCACGATGGCCACCGCCGTCCTCGCCCGGCTGGAGCGCCGCGACGACGGCGGATGGCGGCTGCGCTGGACCAACGCGGGCCACCCGCCGCCGCTGCTGGTGGAGCGGGACGGGCGGACCCGCTTCCTGGAGGAGGGCCAGGACCTGCTCCTGGGCACCGGTATCCCCACCGTCCGCGTCGACGCCACCGCCGACCTGCCGGCCCGCTCCACGCTGGTGCTCTACACCGACGGCCTGATCGAGTCCCCGACCCGGACGCTGGACGAGGGGATGTCCCGGTTGAGCCGGTACGCCGCCTCGATGGCCCAGCGGCCCGTCGCCTCGCTGGGCGACGTACTCATCGACCGCGTCCGCCCCGCGGACAACGACGACGACGTCGCCCTGCTCACGGTGCGCATCCCGGACCACCCCTGAGACGGAGAGCGGGACCCGTGCTGCTTTAGTCGCCCGGAGGCAGACCAAGGTCGGATGCCCTGGCAGGCACGCCGTCCGTAGCTTCAGGTCCATGACACAAGTGAGCACGCCGCTCGCCGGCCGGGTCCACGAGATCGACGTGGTGCGCGGTTTCGCGCTCGCGGGCATCCTGGTGGCCAACATCGGCTTCTTCGCCGACCCCGGTTACGCGGTCAACGGCACCATGCCCATCCCCGACGGGCCCGTGGCCACGGTCATCACCGCCCTCGTGCTGACCAAGTTCTACATCATCTTCTCGTTCCTGTTCGGCTACTCGTTCACGCTGCAGATGCGCTCGGCGGAGCGGGCGGGCGCGAGCGTGCGGGCCAGGACGCTGCGCAGGTGCCTGGGCCTGTTCGTGATCGGCCTGGCACACGGGATCCTGCTGTGGATCGGGGACATCCTCACCCTGTACGCCATGCTCGGCCTGCTCCTGCTCGCGCTGCGTGACATCAGGCCGAAGACCGCCGTCGTGACCGGATCGGTCATCGTCGGCGTGCTGGCCCTGCTGTGGACCGGGCTGGCGTGGCTGTCCACCCTCGACCCGACGGCGGGCCAGGCTCCGGTGGCCGACACCGCGGCGGCGGCCCACACGCTGGCCCTGGCCACCGGCAGCCCGCTCGACGTGCTGACCCTGCAACTGGAGCTCTACCCGCCGCTCGTCGCGATGGTCTGGATCTTCCAGGGGCCGATGGCGCTGGCCATGTTCCTGTTCGGGCTGGCGGCGGGCAGGTCCAGGCTGCTGGAGGAGACCGAGCGGTGGTGGCATCTCGCGCCGCGCGTCCAGTGGATCGGCTTCGGCCTCGGCCTTCCCGGCGGGATCCTGCTCGCGCTGACGGCCAGTGCGGGAGGCACGTGGGAGCTGGCCGGCATGGCGGTGTCCACAGTGACCTCGATCCTGCTGGCCGCCGCGTACGTGGTGACCCTGCTGCGGGTGATCCGGCGTTTCCCCGCCGCCGGGCGCGCGCTGTCCCCCGCCGGGCGGGTGGCGGCCTCCAACTACGTCGGGCAGTCGGTGCTGTGCTGCCTGGTCTTCACCGGGTACGGCCTGGCGCTGGCGGGCAAACTGTCGCCGCTCGCCGTGATGGGCGTGGCCCTGGCGATCTACACGGTCCTGCTCTGGCTGAGCGCGCGCTGGCTGCGTACGCACCGCTACGGACCGGTCGAGTACGTCCTGCGCCGCGTCACCAACTGGGCTTAGCGAACCGCACGGTGATGGCCAGGCCGCCTTCGGGGCGTGCGCGGGTGGTGAGGGTGGCGTGGTGGGCTCGGGTGACGGCATTGACGATGGCGAGGCCGAGACCGTAGCCATCGTGGCGACCGTTTCGATCGGGCGCCAGTTTCTGGAAGGGTTGGAAGAGGCGCTGGATCTGGTCGTCGGGGATGACCGGCCCGCTGTTGGTGACCGTCAGGGCCACCTGCGTGCCGGAGGTCTGCGTGGTGACCTTCACCTGCCCGTCCGCGTGGTTGTGGCGGATGGCGTTGTCGATGAGGTTGGCGACGAGGCTTTCGATCAGTCTCGGGTCCCCGGCCGTCACCGCGGGCGTCAGGTGTTCGGCGAGGTCGATGCCCGTCTCGGCTGCCTGGTCGCGGCGGGAGGCGAGCACTCCTTCGACGACGTGGGCGAGGTCGAAAGTGTCCCAGCGGGTGACGCCGCGCTCGCTGGTGGCCAGCGCGAGCAGCGCCTGGACGAGCCGCTCCTGGTGTCCGCCGAGAGCCAGGGCCTCCTGGCAGGCCGAGCGCAGGGTGTCGGCGTCGGCGTCGGGGTCGGCGAGGGCGACTTCGAGGAGGGTACGCAGGCCGGCGAGGGGGGTGCGCAGTTCGTGGGAGGCGTTCGCGACGAAGTGCCGTTGGGCGTCGAAGGACGCCTGCAGGCGGGCGAACAGGTCGTCGAGGGTGTGGCCGAGCTCGGTCAGCTCGTCCGTGGGCTCGCCGAGGTCGAGGCGCCGGTGGAGGTCTCCGGCGGAGATGACCTTGGCGGTGGAGGTGATGGCGCGCAGCGGATGCAGGAACCGGCCGGCGACGTACCAGCCGAGAGCCAGGGCGACGGGAATGAGAATGACCAGGGCGACGGCGGATCCCATGAGGAGCTGGGGCAGGCTGATCCCGGACCCGGTTTCGATGCTCGCGCCTGTGGAGGGTTGACCTACAGGTTTGGCCGCGTGGATGCCGGCGAGCGGGACGTCGACGAAGATGAGCACGAAGACCCCTGCGGCGTAGATGCCCGCCGCGTAAGCCAGCGCGAGCCGCGTCTGCAAGGACCTTCTGGCGAGTTGCGGGGAGGTCATGACGATCCGATGCGGTAGCCGCCTTCGCGGATGGTCTCGATCACGGGCGGGTCGCCGAGCTTGGCCCGCAACCGGTGCATGGTGTGCTTGACGGCGCTGCTGAAGGGGTCGGCGGCCTCGTCCCAGACGCGTTCGAGCAGCTCCTCGGCGGAGATGACCACGCCGGGCACGGCGAGCAGGCATTCGAGCAGGGCGAACTCCCTGGGGCTCAGCTCCAGGCGCCGCCCGGCCCGGAACGCGATACGGCGGGCCGGATCGAGGGTGATGTCCCCGCAGGCCAGGGTGGGCGGCAGCGGCGGGGTGGCGCGGCGGGCCAGGGCACGGACGCGGGCGACCAGTTCGGCGAACGCGAACGGCTTGGGCAGGTAGTCGTCGGCGCCGAGACTGAGCCCGTCCACGCGGTCCTCGATCGTGCCGGAGGCGGTGAGCATCAGTACGCGGGTCTCACAGCGGCCGTGGGCCAGTCGCCGGCAGATCTCGTCCCCGTGGACGCCGGGCAGGTCCCGGTCGAGGATCACCACGTCGTAACGGGTGACGGCCAGGCGGTCGAGGGCCGCGATTCCGTCCAGGACGACGTCGACGGCCATGCCCTCGCGGCGCAGCCCGGTTCCGATGGAGCGGGCGAGGACCTCGAAGTCCTCGACGACGAGGACCCTCACCGCCGTTCACCGCCGGTCGTCGTGCGGGCTGAGCGGCCGGACCGGCCGCCGGGTCGAGGTGCCATGGGTCAACGATGCCAGATGCCCGGTTCCAGCCAGGTCGCAGCGGCTGCGACCCTGCTGGAACCGGGTGCCGCGTACAACCGTCGGCATGAGTTCATTCACGCCCCACCGATCCGGCCAGGACCGTTTCCCGCCGTTGCTGCGCGCGGAGTGGACCAAGTTCCGCACCGCGCGCGGCTGGGCGCTCGCCATGGCGGCCTCCGTACTGGTCACCGTGTCGCTCGGGCTGCTGATCGCCGGGGGCGCCCGCACCACCTGCGTGACCGGGAAGGGGGAGGGTCCCTGCCCCGCGCCGCTGGTGGGACCCGACGGCACGGCGGTGAAGGACAAGTACTACTTCGTGCACCAGCCGCTCAAGGGGAACGGCAGCATCACCGCCCGCGTGTCGGACATGACCGGGCAGATCCGGCTGCCGGACGCCGTACCCGGGGTGCGCAACGTCAAAGAAGGAGTGGTGCCGTGGGCGAAGGCCGGGCTCCTCGTCAGGCAGAGCCTCAAGGAGGGCACACCGTACGCCGCCGTCATGCTCACCGGCGATCACGGCGTGCGGATGCAGTACAACTTCACCCACGACGTGCCCGGCGGTCCGCACAACGGCCCCCAGTGGCTGCGGCTGACCAGGTCGGGCGACACCGTCACCGGCTACGAGTCGGACGACGGCAAGGCCTGGACCGAGGTCAGCACGGTCAAGCTGACCGGGCTGCCGGAGACGGTCGAGATCGGGATGTTCGCCACCTCACCAGGCGCCTTGTGGAGCATGGCGAAGGCCTTCGCCCAGGCCACCGCCACCTTCGACCAGATCACGCTGGAGGGTGCGAACGGTTCGTGGCGCCGCGACGACGTCGGCGTCTCGATGGAGTCCGACGGCAAGACCCCGCATCACCCGGGCGGGGTCGTCGAGTCCGGCGACAAGCTCATCGTGACCGGGGGCGGTGACATCGGGCCCGCCACGATGGAGGGCGGCCTGCGCGCCGACCTCATGCTGATCGGCGGGGCCGTGGGGTTGATCCCGGTGCTCGTGGGGGCGGTCACCTTCTTCACGGCGGAACACCGGCGCGGGCTGATCAGGACCGGCCCGCCGGCCGCCCCTCATCCGGCGCGGCTGCTGGCGGCCAAGGCCGTGGTGGTCGGCGCGGTCGCGTTCGTGACGGGGCTGGTGGCCTCAGGGGTCGTGATCCCCGTCGGCCTGGCGATGTTGCGCGCCAATCAGAACCCGATCCAGCCGCTCACCCTGGCGACCGAGTTGCGGGTGATCGTCGGCTTCGCGGCCCTGACCGCGGCCGCCGCCGTGCTGGCGCTGGGCCTCGCGGCGTTGGTCAAGCGGGGTGTCGTCGCCATCGGGCTGGCCGTCGCGCTGGTCGTCGTGCCCTACCTGCTGGCGACCGCGGGCCTGGCGCCATGGCTGCTGATGATCACCCCTGCCGCCGGGTTCGCGATCACGCAGAGCGTCCCCACGTTCGCGCATGTGGACGTGGACCCGTCGCTGATCGGGGGCTACTACCCGCTCCCGCCGTGGGCAGGGCTGGCCGTGACCTGCGGCTATGCGGCCATCGCCCTCGGGGCGGCGATCGCCGTACGCCGCAGGAAAGTGCCGGGTCAGCTTCCGCTCACCTAAGAGGGCGGGTTGTCGGCCAGCACGCAGGCAACGGGCGGGTCGAGTTCGAGGGTCTCGACCCGCAGATGGGTGAAGCCGGCCTGGGTGAGCAGGTCCTGGAGCTCTTGGGCGGCCCGGACGGTGGTGTCCCGGGTGGCACCGGGGCAGCGGGGCTGGCTGACGAGCGCGATGCGTCCTCCGGGGCGGAGCAGGCGGCGCAGCTCGCTCAGCCGTTCCACCGGGTCGGGCCAGAACCCCACGGAGTTGACGGCGAGGATGGCGTCGAGCGGCTCGCCGAAGCTCGGCAGTTGCTCCACGGAGGCGTGCGTGAGGTGCACGCGGTGAGCGCGGACGGCGGCGGCGTTGCGACGGGTGGCCTGCCGGACCATGGCCTGCGAGTGGTCGACGCCGAAGACGTGGCCCCGGGTGGCGCGCCGGGCGAACTCGGCGATGGCGATGCCGGGGCCGAAGCCGATCTCGAGCACCCGGTCGGTGGGCCGCACGTCCAGCAACGACACCGCCCAGATGTTGCGCTGCCGGTTGGAGGGGCGATGAGCGAACATCTGGCCGTTCGCCCACCCGACGATGCCCCGGGGGTGGTGCGCCTGGCGCACCAAGTACCTGATCACGCGTTGCTTGAGAGATGTGCCTGCTGTCTGCATGATCGCCAGTCAACGACTTCAAGTGTGCTTGAAGTCAAATGGGTGAGCGGCCGCGCCTACTGGCCGGTTCCCGTGCCCGGATCGCCGTTCCCCGCGCCCAACGGCCCGGTCGGCCTCAAGGCCACCCCCGACCACGCCGAGGTCGCGGCGGTCGCGTTCACCGCCCGCTGAGCCAGTCCATCGTCGTACGCCCGGTCCCCGCACCCTCTCGGCAAGGTGCCGGCTCCTCACTCCCACTCGATCTCGCGCAGCGCGGCCGCACCCTCGTCCGGGTCGCTGATCACCTCGTCGTCGCCGTCCTCGTCGGCCGGCGAGAGGACCCGGGGAGACAGCTCGATCAGCGAAGCGACGAAGGCCCGCCAGGTCACCTCGGACAGTGACGACTGATCGCGGGTGATCAGATCGAGAATCCGGTCCGGGGAGTCCTGGAAGGAGATGGACAGCCGAGCCAGGTGCTCCTCGGATTCGAAATCGAATCGGATCGCGCTGGTGTCCGGCAGATACCTGATCCGGAGCGTGGCGTCGTCGTTCCGGTACGTGTGGTCGACCCAGCGCCATCCTTGGCCGCTTTCGGCCTGCCATCCGCAGCTCTCCAGCCGGACCTGGATGTCGTCGATCAGGTCACCCTGTCCGGGCGAGGTCGTCATGCGTCGAATACCAGCCTTGGTCACTTGCTGTGGCGGATCGCCGCCCGTACGGCCGTGTAGATGACGACCCAGAGAGCCGCCAGGGGGATGAGGAACGCGAAGATGATCTCAACTAAACCGATGTTGGGCATGCCCAGAACATAAGGGACCGTGGTTGGAGAACGCTTGACGATCACTTGCCGTACGGCGCGGTCAGATCACCGAGGGCATTCCGGACCGCGGCGAGAAGGTTCGCGGCCCTCAGGTCCGGCACGCCTTCCAGGACGTGGTTCATGACGTAACCGAAGGCGAGACCGGTCGCCGGATCGGCGAAACCGAGCGAGCCGCCGCGGCCGGGGAATCCGAAGGCGGTCGGGGAGTACCAGAACGCGTCCGGCGTCGGGAGGCCGAAACCGGTGCCGATGCGGACGGGCATGCGCAGGATGCGGTCGATGCCACTGGCCTGTTCCGCGGTCGCGGCGGTCAGGGTGCCGGGGGTGAGAATGCGGTGCCCGTCCACCTCGCCGATGAGCGCGGCGTAGAAGCGGGCCAGCGCGCGGGCCGTGCAGATGCCGTTGGTGGCGGGCATCTCGGCGGCCTGCTCCTCCGGCCTGTTGTGGTCCAGCGGGGGCGTGACGACGGCGAGCGAGCGCCTGGTCAACGACGTGGGGTCGGCGAAGGCGGTCATGACCTCGCGCATGGGTTCGGGAAGGGCGTTCAGGTCGATCCGGGCCATGGCCTGGAAGTCGGGCGGGGTGTCGATGATCCGGCTGACCCGGTGCCGCTCGGTCTCCGGCAGCCCGATCCACAGGTCCAGTCCGAGCGGGCCGGCGATCTCGTCCGCGAGGAATGTACCCAGGCTGCGGCCGGACACCCGGCGGACGACCTCTCCGACGAGCCAGCCATAGGTGAGCCCGTGGTAGCCGTGATCCGTGCCGGGCTCCCAGTACGGGCGCTGGGCCGCCAGCGCGGTCACCATGGGCTCCCAGGCGATCGCCTCCCGCGGGGTGATCGGGTGGTCGATCGCGGGTAGCCCGGCCTGATGGGTGAGCAGCCACCGCACCGGGATGCGTTTCTTCCCGTTGGCCGCGAACTCCGGCCAGTACTCCGCCACGGGTGCGTCGAGGTCCAACTCGCCCCGCTGGGACAGCAGAAGGGCGCAGGTGGCCGTGACGGCCTTGGTGGTGGAGTAGACGAGCTGCAGGGTGTCGCGCTCCCAGGGACGGCCGGTGCCGGGGTCGGCGACGCCGCCCCACAGGTCGACGACCTTCCGGCCGTGCAGATAGACGCCGACCGCGGCGCCTGCTTCCGGCTCGCCGGCCAGATCGGCCGCGAACGCCTCGCGTACTGCTTCGAATCCCGGTGCGGTCTCTCCGCCGATTTCGGGCATGCGTCATCGCCTTCCGCGCTGATGGGGTTTGGGGAACGGTTTCAGCCGCGCCATTTCCCGACGAGCCAGGCGCAGATCTCCGGCTCGGTCATCTCGGGAAACTCCTCGCCGAACGTGGCGAGCGTGCGTATGGCTTCGTCCCGGGTCAGGCCGCGCGACCCTGCTTCCTTGAGGTACTCCTGACGTGCGAGGGAAGGACGGCCTCCGCCCGCGCCGCGGCCGGGCAGCCCCTCGCGCCACCGTACGATCTCCGCCAGCCGGTCGGACCGCCAGCCCGGAGCTCCGTCGACTTCGACGTCGGGCAGGGGGAACGGGTGATCGGAGTCGTCCGAATAGCGGCTGCGCCACTTGTGCACCGCATGACGGCTCACGCCCAGGGCCTCGGCGATGCCGAGGACACCGAGGTAGCGCTCGATCATGGGTGCACCTGCTTGTCTGTGCGGCCTCCTTCGCGGATTTCCAGTACTACCACGGCCGACGCGGAGATCTCCCCAACGTCGTCTCTAGCGGAGACAACGTTAGCGCGCCGAGAGAAACCTCGTCTACAAGAGAGACGAGTTTTTCGAGAGCGAGCCATCGGAGCGGCGCAGAACGTCATCGGGCCGGCCGAACTGCTGTGCTAAGCTCCGAGCCGACTTCTCACCGTTGGGCTTTCCGCCTCGCCAACCAGCTTCACCCGGGTCCCGATGACACGGGGAAGGTGGAAGTCACCCACTACATCCTGGAAAAGGGTGTTCTGTGACGGTGGCGACGCGTGTCAACCCTCCTGCTCCTTTGCGAGCCTTCGGGAATCCGGCCGGGGACCATTCCGGCGTGAGCGCTGTCGGACCTCAGCGGCCTTGCTCCGCGTCGCCACTCCAGCAGACGGTTCTCCTCAGGGAGGTCTCCGGAGTGCCGGAATTCAAATCCGCCGGACAACCGGCCACGCAGCGTCCGTGGCTGGTTCTCGCGATCATGTGCATCGGCTTCTTCATGTCGTTGCTCGACGGATCCATCGTCAACATCGCCATCCCCACACTGATCCACAGCATCGACGCCTCCTACGACCAGGTGCTGTGGATCATCGACGGCTACCTGCTCATCTTCTCGGTGCTGCTGATCACCACGGGACGGCTGGGAGACATCTTCGGATACCGCCGGGTGTACGTGATCGGCATCGTCGTCTTCACCGTCGCCTCGGCACTGTGCGGGCTGGCCGGCTCACCATCCCAACTGCTGGCCGCCCGGCTGCTGCAGGGATCGGGCGGGGCGCTGCTGTTCCCGCAGGTCATCTCGTCAATCCTGACGATCTTTCCACCGCAGCTAAGGGGCCGCGCATTCGGCCTGTTCGGCGCGATCGTCGGCTTCGCCCCGATCGTCGGCCCGGTCCTCGGCGGCTTCCTGCTGGCCCACCTCGACTGGCGCTGGATCTTCTTCATCAACGTCCCCGTGGGGATCATCGCCGCCGTACTGGCGATGACCGTCGCGCCGCCCATGCGCCCGTACCGGCGACACCGGCTCGACCTGGTCGGCGTCGCGCTGGCCACCGCCGGGCTGAGCGGCATCGTGTTCGGCCTGATCGAGGGAGAACGCTACGGCTGGGGCACCGTCACCGGGCCGATCAGCATCCCCTCGGTCATCGTCGCCGGCGTCGCGCTGCTGGCGGTGTTCGTCGTCTGGCAGCACCGGCAGCGCGAGGAGCCCCTGATGCCGCCGGCCCTGTTCGGCGTGCGCAACTTCGCCGTCGGCAACGGGGTCGGGTTCGTCTTCCAGCTCGGCATGATCGGCATCATGTTCGTGGTGGTGCTGTACCTGCAGATGGCGCGCGGGTACTCGGCGCTGGAGACCGGTCTGGTGGTGCTGCCGAACGCCGTGCTCACCGCGGTCGGCTCGGCGTACGCCGGGCGGCTGTCGGACACCTTCGGCGGCAAGTACATCCTGATGACCGGGATGACGCTGCTGGCCGCCGGCCTGCTGGTGCTGGTCGCCATGACCGGACCCAGCACCAGCGCGTGGAGCCTGCTGCCCGGGCTGACCATCATCGGGCTCGCCAGCGGCGCCACGTTCGCACCACTGCAGCAGGCCACCATGGACGGCGTCGATCCCCGGCTGGCCGGGGCGGCCTCCGGCGTCTCCAGCACCATCCGGCAGATCGGCGGCGTCCTGGGCACCGCCGTGCTGGGCACCCTGCTGTCGGCCCGTCTCTCCTCGACCCTGCGCACCGAGGCCGAGGAACGCGCCGGTCAGCTACCGGAGCATCTGCGCGCCCGGTTCATCGACAGCAGCACGGCCGCCGCGCACCACTACAGCCCGCCCACGCCGCCCAGCGGCCTGAACCCTGCCACGACCAGCCTGTACGAACGCGTCACCGCCGACACGTTCGCCGCCGGCTTCGTCAACGCCATGCAGACCACCCTTGTGGCATGCGCCATCGCCCTGGTGGCCGCCGCCCTGCTCTGCTTCTTGTTCAGCTCACGCAAGGAGGCGACGACCGAGCCCGCCCAGAACCGGCAGGCCGAAACCGCACCACAGGACTGACCTCGCGATGACAATGGTCGCGGTCCGACGGCCGCGACCATTGTCGCTCCGTCGTCCGTCACCCGGTGCGCCCGCCCGCCCCGGTCGGGTGGTCTACTTGATCACATGGCGCTGAAAGAGTTCTATCCGCCGATCGAACCGTACGACTCCGGTCTGCTCGACGTCGGAGACGGCAACGAGATCTACTGGGAGAGTTGCGGAAACCCGGCCGGCAAGCCCGCCGTCTTCCTGCACGGCGGCCCCGGCGGCGGCATCCTGCCCGCCTTCCGCCGGTTCTTCGACCCGGCCGCGTACCGGATCGTGCTGTTCGACCAGCGCAACTGCGGCGCCAGCCGGCCGAGCGCCGCGGACCCGGGGGTGTCGCTGCGGCACAACACCACCTCGCACCTGGTCGCCGACATGGAGCGCCTCCGCGAGCACCTGTCCGTCGACCGCTGGCTCGTCTTCGGCGGAAGCTGGGGCAGCACCCTCGCCCTCTCGTACGCCCAGGCCCACCCCGACCGTGTCACCGAACTCGTGCTCCGCGGCATCTACCTCGTCCGGCCCTCCGACGAGGACTGGACGTTCACCTCCGCCGGCGCGGCCCGCCTCTATCCCGCCGAGTGGGCCGCGTTCCGCGACGCGATCCCCGCCGACGAACGATACGACCTGATCGCCGCGTACGGCCGCCGCATCGGCGACCCCGACCCTGCCGTCCATCTCCCGGCCGCCCGCGCCTGGATGGACTGGGAGTTCTCGGCCAACACCCTGCTGCCTGTCGACCCGCCGGAGCTCGACGACGGCGCTATCCTCCTTTTCGCCCGCATCACCCACCACTACATCAGCAACGGCGGCTTCCTCCCCAAGGAGGGCCTCCTGGCGGGCGTCGACCGCATCCGGCACATCCCCACCGTGATCGTCAACGGCCGCTACGACATGAAGACGCCGCCCGACCAGGCATGGGATCTGCACCAGGCCTGGCCCGAGGCCGAGTTCCACCTCGTCGAGGACGCGGGCCACGGCGGCGCCGAACCCGGCACCCGGCACCGCCTGATCGACACCACCGACCGCTTCCGCCAACCTTGACGGCCACGCCGTCCCCGCGACTGCGGCGGCCCGGCGGGCGGGTCGCCGGGGATCGCAGAGCCGGCCGGCCACTTCGCGCCCTCGCCGCAAAGCCGCCGCACCGCCTCGCCGGGCCCATCGCGATGACGCCGCGCTGGTCGACCGCATCATCGCCGAGCTGCGCCGAGCTCGGTGACTGCCTGGTTGGAACGTCTGGGGTTGTTCGTTCGTCATCCGAAGTGTGACGAGCTCTTCAGATCTCGACGAGCGGCTGCGCGTGGCGGCCGCCCGAACGCACCGTGCCGATCACCTGCGGCGCCAACTCGCGGCCACCAAGGAGCAGATCCAGCAGGCCCACCTCACCCTGACCGGCCTGGAGAAGGACCTGTCCAAGGAGGAGGCCGACGTCACCCGCCTGGAAGGCGGGCTGACCGCGTTCCTGGCCCGCCTGGTGAGCCAGCGCGAGGAGCGGCTGGATCGCGAGCGTGCCGAGGCCGCCGCCGCCAGGCAGCGGCTCGACGGCCACCGGGCCCGGCTGGCCCAGATCGAAGCGGACGCGCGGGCGATCGAAGCCGAGCTGGCAGGGCTCGCGACGGCCTCGGAGGAGTACGGGAAGCTGCTGGCCGAGAAGGAGCGGCAGCTCCTCGCCCGTGGTGATGCCCGCGCCGGCGAGCTGACGGACCTCGGCGCCGCCCTCGACCGTGTCTCGGCGGAGCGGCGGGAGCACACGGAGGCGTACGAGGCCGGGCAGGCTGCACTCCACGCGCTGGCCCAGGTGCTCGGCTACCTCGGCTCGGCCAAGGGCGCCTCCACCTGGGACCTCCTGGGCGGCGGCCTGATCGCCGACGCCGTCGAGCACAACCGGCTGCGCTCCGCCGACGAGGCCGCCTGGCACGCCCAACGGGCCCTGGACGTCTTCTCCCGCGAACTCGCTGACGTCGGCGTCTCCGCGCGAGCCCGCCTGCCCAAGGTGGACACGCGGTGGTTCGTCGACACGCTCTTCGACAACATCATCACCGATCTGATGAAGCATCAGCGCATCGAGAACACCCGCGCCGAGGTCGAGCGGACAGCCCGGTGGGTCCAGGACGTGGGGACGCACCTGCGGCACCGCGACGCCGAGCTGTCCAAAGAACGAGCGCGACTGCTGGCCAGGCGCGAGGAGCTGCTGCGCGGTTGAGGCGTCCGAGCGGCGCCGGGACCGGCTTTGGAACCGGCCGACAAGGAGGCGGGCGGCAGGCCTCGATTCCGGCGCGTCCATGAACGCGAGCTACATCCAGTACGCCCAGAACGCGTCCGCGTTCAAGGGGTTCCCGGCGCAGTATCGCCAAGACTTCAGCGGGGTGTCGCTCGGCGTGGGCCGCAAGCTCGGTTCCATGGCGGCCGCCCGCCGGTCTTCGACGCACAGGCCTCCAAGGAACGCAACACCGTCGAGCGCTGCTTCAGCAAGCTCCGCGAGTTCCGTGCGGTCGCTGTCAAATCCTGTGTATCGATGAGTGTGGTGGGACTTCCCAGGTCGGCCGTTGGAGCTGATCGTTGTACACGACGATGTCGGCGTGGTCGGTTGGGCGGGCTGTGGCGAAGTAGAGCTGTTGGGAGGGGATATAGCGGTTGCGCCAGGACCGTTCGATTTCGGCGGTGTCGGCGGTGGATCCGGCCGGCGCTGTGCCTCGGTCCCGGGCGCGATCTACCGTCTGCTCGAATGGGACGGACACGAAGATGCGCAGGTCCCACCGGTCGATGAGCTCTGGGCGCAGGAGGAAAACGCCGTCGAAGAGCAGTACGGCGTCTGCGGGGGCGGTCGTGGCCGGCGGGGACGATGGGGTGTCGGTGTCTCTGTCGTAGATCGTATGTTGGAACCTTCGGTCTCCGCCTGGGCCCAGCGGATCGAGCAGGACCCGGCACAGCGCGGCGTGGTCGTGGGCGTCGAAGTAGCAGCCTTCGGCCGAGTACTGACCGCGTCGGTAGCGCTGTGCACGAGGGAAGAGGAAGTCGTCGATGGTCGCGCGGATGACGTCGCGGTCCTGCGCGCGCAGGACGACGGCGAGCTCGTCGGCCAGCGTGGTCTTGCCGGCGGCGGGCGGCCCGTCGATGGCGACCCGCAGCGGGTGCGCGGTCGTGACGGACCTGATCGCCTCGGCCAGCCGGCTGATGAGCTCGCCGCGGGTGCCTTGGTCCATTGCTGCCTCTCTCACGGTGTCTCTGTTTTAGCACCGCATGTCAGGCTGCGGTCGCCGGCTCGCGTTCGACGAGGACGCCTCGTTCGAAGCGGGCTCCGGCGCGGACGAGGGCGACGAGGTGGGGTAACGCCCAGTCTTGACCCACCCGCGCTGCCGCCCGCGGTGCGATCTTCGAGTTCATCGAGGGTTGGTAACCTGCACCGCTTGCATAGCAGCCTGGGTTACCGCTGCACCGGCTGTGGGCGTGTGTGGCGGCAGGACACGAGCCGGGTGGCCGAACCGCGAGCCCGCCTGTCGCGGCGTGCACTGCGCTGGGCGTTGGAGGCCATCGAGTGCCGTTACCTCACGGTCGCTCGCGTAGCACTGGCCGGTGACGCCTCGGCAGCGTGTTCAGCAACAGACCTGTGGGCACCGCGGGCGCACCGGTGACCCGCTCCACGTACGGCATCCGCCGCGTGCTGCGCACCGACCGACAACCCCAAGGACCGACTGCCGTGTTCGCCACCGAGCAGCACGTCGACGTCGCGGCCACCTGGGGCATCTACCAACGCATCGTCGCCACCTGCCGCAACCCGGATCGAACCTCCGCGAAGACCATCACCGTCATCATCGCGGCGGTGCCCACGGCCCTGACCGAGCTGATCACACTCGGGCGAACGCTCAAACGCCAGGCCGCCGACTTCGATCGCGCCTACACCAGCAACGGACCGAAAGAAGCGATCAACGGCCGCCTCGAACACAGCCCGGAAAGTTTTGAAAGAAATCCGGGAGGCGTGTCGGATCGGGGCGGTGGTGTTCGTAGCAGGGGTGAGGCCGCCGCAAGGCGCGCGACCAACTGCCCGCAAGGAGACACCATGACTGCCACGTACACCTTCGACATCTTCTCCACGCTCGACGGCTTCGCCAACCACAACGGCGACTGGGGCGGCTACTGGGGCAAGCAGGGCCCCGAATTCCTCGCGTATCGCGCCGCTGCCTACCGTGACCCGCTGCGCATGGTGCTCGGGGCCAAGACCTACTCGTCGAACGCGCCGTTCCTTGACGCAGGCTTCGACCGCAACCTGTTCGACGGGTGGATCACGCGCATGTTCGACTCCCCGGTCACGGTGCTCTCCAGCCGGCTGACCGAGCCGCTCGAGTGGCCGGGCACGACCATCGAGTCCGGCGATCCTGTCGAGGTGGTCACGCGCCTCAAGGCCGAATCCGATGTGCCGCTGCGCTCCCACGGCAGCCTGACGCTCAACCGGGCGCTGCTGAACGCCGGCTTGATCGACACCATCGAGGTGACGGTCTTCCCAGTGATCTCCGGGACGACCGGCGTGGACCGGATCTTCGACGGTGCGGACGACTTCGACCTCGAACTGCTCGAGGCCCGGACCTTCGACGGCCACACGCAGGTGCTGACCTATCGACCGACCCGACACAGTTGATCGGCGACGGGGCGTCGTTCGGCCATGCCGGGATCGTCATCCTCGCCGCGTGCGTGGTGTATGGCGCTGAGTCCCAGGGAAATTTCCAGCGGACTTGCCTGACCTGCGGCGATACAAAGGGTCTGGACGGCGGCTCTGTGGAGCGAGCGAGTCCGGGACGCACTGCGTTCCTGACGTCGACACGTTGACCACCAGCGAAAAAACTCTGCACGCCTCAACTCGACGACTCCGTGCGGGGTCGACTCTCTCGTCGCTGACGATGGTCGTGGCCCCACGTTGATCGCTCAGGTTCGATTGGTGCCGGTGGTGAAGTGAGCGGGGATGATGCTGCTGCCTGGAACCGGCCGGGCTGGGGTTCCGCCTGGAACACCTACGCGGCTCCGCCCTGGGCTTCCGCAACCTCACCGACTACGTCGCCCGGTCACTGCTCGAGACCGGCGGATTCAGATCCCAGTCACACCCTCGATCATGAAGAGCCGGTTACCGACCGGACAGACGTACGCCTGTGGCTGCCATGGGCCGGTAAGGCTGGGAATTTCTGCCGAGGAAAGGTCGCCCGCCCGATTCGCGTTCTCCTCCAGGACCTCCACGAGCGTCACCGCGTCGTCCGGGATGAAGCCCATCAGTCGCGTGGGGGCGGTCGGGCTCGGAAGCGGGCCAGCACGTACGGCGTGTGGGTCGGTGGGGCTGGTCAGTTCACCAGCACGATCTTCCCGCGAGCGTGACGGCTCTCGCTCAACTCGTGCGCCGCAGCGGCCTCGGTGAGCGGGAACGCCGCCGCGACCGGCACCCGTAGCCGGCCCTGCCCGGCGAGCTCGACCGCGATGCCGAGGCCGTGCACCGCCAGCGGGTCGGCGGCTCCAACGGCCGCCGCCGTGTCGCCGGCCGGCACGCCGTGCGACAGGTGCACGCCGAGGGCCGCCGCGGTGAGGTCGGGAGCGATCGTCACCACGCGCGCCGGGTTCCCGGTGATGGCGATCAGGTCGGGCAGCGCCCCTCCTGCGCAGTCGAACACCGCGTCCACCCCGCCTGGCGCCAGCGCGCGGACCCGTTCTACCAGACCCGCCCCGTACGTCGTCGGCTCGGAGCCCAGCGAGCGCAGGAAGTCGTGGTTGTGCTCCCCGGCCGTGCCGATGACGGTGGCGCCACGGGCGACCGCGAGCTGCACGGCGACCGTGCCCACCCCGCCGGCCGCGCCGTGCACCAGCACGGTGTGCCCGGCGCCGACCGCGAGCCGGTCGAGCACCCGGGTGGCCGTCTCGACGCTGCCTGCGGCACCACCGGCCTCCTCCCAGCTCCACGCGGCGGGTTTCGGCGCCCAGGCGACCAGGACCGCGTGATCGGCGTTGGCGCCGCGCGCGGTCGTCGCGGTCATGCCGAACACCTCGTCGCCGACCCCGACACCCGTGACGCCGTCGCCGACCTCGTCCACTACGCCGGCGGCGTCGAACCCGGTCCGGTACGGGAACGTCACGGGCACCACGTCACGCATCCTCCCTGAGCGGATGGACGTCTCTCCCGTCGACAATCCGGACGCCCGTACGGCGATGCGGATCGTCCCCGGCCCGGCATGCGGTTCCTCGACCTCGGCGACATGCACCACGCCGGCCGGGCCGTACTCCGAAAACTGAACTGCTCTCATGCGCCGTACGGTAACGGAACACCCCGTCCGTTTGACTAAAGTGAGAGCGGTGACGGCAGAAGTGAGTCAGAAGCTGCGCTCGGACGCCCGCGACAACCGCGCGCGCATCCTCGCGGTCGCCCGCGCGACCTTCGCCGCCGAAGGGCTCGATGTGCCGATCCGGGAGATCGCCCGGCGCGCGCAAGTCGGCGCGGCCACCGTCTACCGGCACTTCCCGACCAAGGAAGCGCTGCTCAGCGAGGTCTTCGCCGAGCCGATGGCCATGTGCTCGGCGGTCGTCGAGGAAGGGCTGGCGCAGGCCGACCCGTGGCGCGGGTTCTGCCTGGTGATCGAGAAGCTCATGGAGGTGCACGCCCTCGACCGGGGGCTGTCCGGCGCGTTCACCTCGCAGCTGCCGTACTTCGCCGCGGACCGCGACCGTACGATCCGGCTGCTGCTCCAACTCATCCGGCGCGCGAAGGAGGCGGGCGGCCTGCGGGCGGACTTCGTCCTGGAGGACTTCATCCTGGCGATGATGGCGAACGAGGGCATCCGCGCCGAGTCACCCGAGCAGCGAGCGGCGGCGTCGCGCCGTTTCGCGGCCCTGATGATCCAGTCGTTCCGCGCCGACCCCGTCCGCGCGCCGCTTCCGCCGGCGGTCCGGCTGCTGCCGGCCGTTCAGTAGCGCCTCGGCGCTCGGAGAGGGCCCCCGTGAGACGACGGGCAAAACCGCTTCACTCGGAGGTGCGCAGGCGGCGCTCGGCGGGTGGGATCAGCAGCACTTCCAGCGCCCGGGCGCAGGCCCGCGCGTGCGTGACGAACCAGTCGATCCGCGCGTCGCTCATCACCAGCGGCGTTGAGCGCACGGCCAGCGCGTAGCGTACGTGGCCCTGCCGGTCGAGGACCGGCACCGCGACCGTGCGGATGCCGTCGCCCGACTCCCCGTCGTTGAGCGCGTACCCGGCTTCGCGTACCCGGTCCAGTTCGGCGCGCAGCTCGCCGTGGTCCACGATCGTGCGGCCGGTCAGCGGCCGCAGGGGCCCGAGCGCCTCCAGGTCCGCCCTGCCCTCCGGGTCCCAGGCCAGCAGGACCTTGCCCAGCGCCGTGGAGTGCAGCGGGCGGCGCAGGCCGATGCCGCTGTCGGGGTTGAGCGAGCCGCCGCTCAGGATGACCGCGTGCCTGTCGTTGCGGACGGCCAGGTCCACGGTGGCGGAGGTGATGCGGGCCAGCTCAGCCAGTTCGGGCGGGATGCGGTGCAGGCCGCGCCGGTGGAAGGAGAGCTGCCCCAGCTCGGTGATCGACGGCCCGAGCCGGTAGCGGCCCGTGCGCGCCTCCTGTTCGAGGAAGCCGGCGGCGGTCAGCGTCCTGGCCAGGCGGTGCGTGGTCGAGGTGGACAGGCCCATCCTGCGCGAGAGGTCGGACAGGCCGAGCGAGGCGTCCCCGCCGCCGAAGCAGTCGAGCACGCCGATCGCCCTGCGTACGGACTGCACGCCGCCTTCTGCTGCCATGCGGGAAACTCCGTCTTCCGAGTAGGGAGAGCCGTGACCAGGTGAGAGCCGGTCCGGCCGGGAACGCTTCCCGCATCGCGGGATATTCTTTGCATTTCCTACCAATTTACAAGCAAACTGTCTGCCATGACCACAGCCGCACTCGACACCATCTGGTTCACCCGCTGTCCCGTGCCCACCGCGACGGGCATCGCGGCGGACCAGGGCTGGCTGGCCGGGGAGTTCGCCGCCGACGGGATCGAGGTCCGGTCCCTGCAGGACGACTCGCCTGACGTCCCCCGCGAGACGCACTACACCCACGCCCTGACCGGCCTGTTCCGCGAGGGCGGCAACGTGCCCGCGCTCTGGGCGCGCTCCCGCGGCGAGGCCACCCGGCTCATCGGGCTCACCTGGATCGAGGAGCACCAGGCCGTCCTGGTCCGCGCCGGCACCGCTCTGGAGCGCCCCGAGCAGCTCAAGGGCCTGCGCCTGGCCGTTCCCCGGCACCGCATCGCGATCGACTTCTGGCGGGCCATGGCCCTGCACGGCTTCCACGGAGCCCTGTCCCTGGCCGGGCTCGGCCTCGGCGACGCCGAGCTGGTGGACGTCGCGGCCGAGCCGGGCGGCGGCCAGTGGGAGGCCGAGCTGGCCGCGCTGGCCGCCGGCGAGGTGGACGCGGTCTACGTCAAGGGCGCGCTCGCCGTCGAGGCCGCTCTGCGCCATGGCGCGGAGGTCGGCATCGACCTCGACGCCGTGCCGGACCGGCGGGCGCGGGTGAACAACGGCACCCCGAGGCCGATCACCGTGCACCAGCGCCTGCTCGACGAGCACCCCGACGTGGTCACCCGCTTCCTCGGCGTCCTGCTGCGGGCGGCCGACTGGGCCGCCGATCACCCGGCGGAGGTCGCCAGAATCCTCGGCGCCGAGACCGGAGCGGGCGCGACCGGCGTGGCCGCCGCCTACGTCCCCGGCGCCTCCCTCCACCTGGACCTGTCGCCCGAACGCCTCGACCTACTGGCCGAGCAGGAGCACTTCCTGCGCGGCCACCACTTCCTCGAATCGCCCGTGGACGTCGCGGCCTGGGCCGACCACACCCCGCTCCAAGGAGTCACCCATGCGTAAGCTGCTGCTCGCCGTCCCTCTCGTCCTCCTGGCCGCGGCCTGTGGCGGCGGCACCGGCGCCACCACCGCCCAGGAGCAGGTGGTCGTCCGGATCGCGGACCCGGGCAACAGCGGCTTCCTGGCCGTCGCGAAGAAGGACGGCAGCTTGGATGCCGCCCTGGCCAAGGTCAACGCCAAGGTCAAGTGGGCCGGCGACTTCTCCGTCTTCGCCCCTGCCGCCCAGGCCATCAACGCCGGCTCGCTCGACATCGCGACCGGCTCGATCACCTCCGGCGTCACCGCGCTGGCCGTCAAGCCCAGCTTCAAGATCTTCGCCACGGTGCCGCCCGACCTCGCCGGCGAGGGGATCGTGGTCAAGAACGGCTCGCCGATCAAGTCGGTCGCGGACCTGGCCGGGCGCACCGTGGCCGTCGGGCACGGCGGGACCAGCGAGTACCTGCTGCTCAAGGCGCTGCAGACGTTCAACGTGCCGGTGGACAAGGTCAAGCGCGTCTACCTGCTGCCGCCGCAGACCGCACCGGTCTTCGGCTCGGGCAAGGTGGACGCCTGGGCGACGTTCTCCACCTTCCTCATCCCCGCCGTCACCGACCTGGACGCGCGGATCCTGGCCGACGGCGAGGCCATCAAGTCGGACAACTACGTGATCTACGTGGCCGCCAACAAGCTGCTCGGCGAGCATCCCGAGGTGGTCAAGGCCCTGTTCGAGTTCCTCAAGGAGGGCAGCGCGAAGGAGATCGCCGACCCGGCCGCGTACCTGAACGTCTTCACCCAGGCGGGCCCGCAGGCCGTGCAGGGCAAGCAGAAGGACCTGGTGGTCGACATCCAGAAGAAGGGCAAGCCCGCCCAGGCGGTCACCGCACCCGAGATCGCGAAATATCAGGAGGTCGCGAAGTTCTTCCTCGACCAGAAGGTGCTCACCGCGCCGCTGGACGTCTCCCAGCACGTCGTGGACGTGACGACGCTGGGGAACGCGAAGCAATGAGCGCCGCAGTGCAGGGGCTTGTCGCCCCGAACCCGCCCCGCGCCGCCGGACGCGCGCCCGCGTTGACGTTCGCGCTGCGGGCCATCGGCCCCGTCCTGCTGCTGGCGGCCTGGTACGCGGCCACCGCCTCTGGCGCCCTCACCAAGGACGTGCTCGCCGGCCCCCAGGACGTCGTCAAGACCTTCGGCGAGCTGTGGGCCGACGGCCAGCTCCCGGAGGCGCTGCGCGTGTCCGTCACCCGGGCCGGCCTCGGCCTGGTGCTGGGCGCCTCCACCGGACTGCTGCTCGGCGTCGTCTCCGGCTTCACCCGGCTCGGCGAGGAGCTCGTGGACTCCTCGATGCAGGCGCTGCGCGCCATCCCCTTCCTGGCGCTGACCTCGCTGTTCGTCGTCTGGTTCGGGATCGAGGAGGCCTCCAAGATCCTGCTGATCGGCGTGGCCTGCACCTTCCCCATGTACGTCAACGTCTCCAGCGGCGTGCGCAACGTGGACCGCAAGGTCGTCGAGGCGGCGCGCTCGTTCGGCCTGGGCCGGCTCGCGATCGCCCGCGAGGTCGTGCTGCCGGGCGCGCTGCCGTCGGTCTTCGCCGGGCTGCGCCTGGCCACCACGCTCAGCGTGATCGCGCTGATCGCGGCCGAGGAGATCAACGTGACGGCCGGGCTCGGCTACCTCATGGCCCGCGCCACCGACTACCTGCGCACCGACATCCTGGCGCTGTGCGTGCTGCTCTACGCCGTGATCGGGCTGCTGGCCGACCTGGCGCTGCGGCTGGTCGAACGGGGGACGATGCCCTGGCGCAAGGCGGTGAGCATCCGATGAGCACCCCAGGATCGGCGGACCTCGCCGTACGGACGAGAGGGCTGCGCAAGGTCTTCGGCGAGCGCGCCGTGCTCGACGGGGTGGACCTGGACGTGCGCCGTGGCGAGTTCCTCGCGCTGCTCGGCGCGAGCGGCACGGGGAAGACCACGCTGCTGCGCATCCTCGCCGGCCTGGACGCCGCCACCGGCGGAACCGTGCTCGTACCCCCGGTGCGCACGGTCGTCTTCCAGGAGCCGCGGCTCATCCCCTCCAAGCGCGCGCTCGCGAACGTGATCATCGGGCAGGGCCGCTCCGCCCGCGCCAAGGGGCTCGAGGCGCTGGCGGAGGTGGGCCTGAGCCGGCACGCCGACGCCTGGCCCGCGACGCTGTCCGGCGGCGAGGCCCAGCGGGTGGCGCTGGCCAGGGCCCTGGTACGCGAGCCGGAGCTGCTCCTGCTGGACGAGCCGTTCGCCGCGCTCGACGCGCTCACCCGGCTGCACATGCAGGACCTGATCGCGGAGTTGTGCGCCCGGCACCGCCCGGCCGTGGTGCTGGTCACGCACGACGTCGAGGAGGCGATCCTGCTCGCCGACCGGATCGCGGTGCTGCGCGAGGGCCGGTTCGTCACGGACCTGCGCGTCGGCATCGACCGTCCGCGCGACAGGACGGACCCCGTCTTCGTCGAGCTGCGCCGCCGCCTCCTCGCCGACCTCGGCGTCGACACCCACGCGGGCACGCCGCGCGAGGAGGTGGCACGGTGACCGCGCCCATCCCGCCTGCGCCCCGCACCCCGAGGGCCACGACCACACACCGCGCATCGCGCACCGCGCCGACCGCGTGGATCGACGAGAACGCGCCCGTGCTGACCGGGCTCGCGGACCGCATCTGGGCCTACGCCGAGCCGTCGCTGCGCGAGTGGCGCTCCGCGCTGGCCACCGCCGAGTTGCTGCGTACGCACGGCTTCGCGATCTCGTGGGGCACCGCCGGTCTGCCGGCCGCCTTCGTCGCCACCTCCGGTGACGGCGGCCCCGTGCTCGGCTTCAACGTCGAGTACGACGCGCTGCCCGGCCTGTCCCAGCGCGCGGGCGTCCCCCGCCACGAGCCCACCGTGTTCGAGGGCGACGAGTACGCCCCCGCCTACGGTCCCGGCCACGGGTGCGGCCACAACGCCCTGGCGGCGGCGTCGACCGGCGCGGCCATCGCCGCCGCCAGGGCCCTGCGCGGCCGGGCGACCATCAAGGTGTTCGCCTCCACGGGCGAGGAACAGCTCGTCGGCAAGGCGTACGCGGTGCGCGACGGCGCGTACGACGGCCTCGACGCCTTCCTCGACTGGCATCCCGCTCCCGTCACCGGAACGGGCTGGGACGTCACCAGCGCGCTGTACTCGGCCACGTTCTCCTTCCTCGGCTCGCCCGGCCACGGCTCGAACCCGCTGGGCACCCGCAGCGGCCTGGACGGGGTGCTCCTGCTGACCGGCATGATCGAGCGCCTGCGTGCGGGCAACGTCTCCCCGTCGGGCCGGATCGGCTACGCGATCGGCGGGGGTGGCGCTCCCAACGTCACCCCCGACCTGCAGACGTTGTGGGTCTACGTCCGCGAGGCCACCCACGAGCGGGCCAGGACCCTCTATGACAAGGTCGTGGCCTGTGCCGGGGCCGCCGCCGTCGCCAGTCAGACCCGGCTCGAACACCGGCTGGTGACGGCGATCAGGCAGGGGCTCGGCAACCGGGCGGGCGCGGAGCTGCTGCACCACACGATGAGCGAGCTCGGTCCGCCCGCGTTCACCGACGCCGACCACGAGTTCGCGGTGCGGCTGCAGGAGGCGATCGGCAGGCCGGGTTCCGGCCTGGCGGCAGGGGTCCTGCCGCTGCGCCCGCCCACCGGGCCGGACCTGGGCGGGCCGTCCAGCGACACCTCGGAGGTGAGCTGGACGGCGCCGCACCTCAGCCTGACCGCGGCGGTGGTTCCGATCGGCGTGCCGCTGCACTCGTGGGCGGCCACGGCCGCCACCGGCACCACGATCGCCCACGCCGGGCTGCTGGCCACCGCCCGCTACCTGGCCGCGGCGGCCGTCACGCTGGTCGAGCAGCCCGAGACGCTGGCGGCGGTCCGGCAGGAGTTCGCCGCCCGCGAACGGGGGCCGGGACCGCTGCCCGCCGGGGCGGAGCCTCCGTACCACCTGCCGCCGCCCACGTTCCTCCAGGAGACGGGGCAGTCGGCGCGCCCGATCAGGACGCCGCCCGTTTCCGCCGAACTCCTAGGAAAGATCTGACATGACCGTCCTGCTCATCTGCGGCCGCATGATCGACCACCTGTCCGGGCGGCCCGCCGCGGTCCTGCGCCTGGCGGCGGTGGCGTGATGACCCGCCCCGTGGCATCCCGCTTCCACGTCGTCCTCCCCACCAGGAGCACCGCCGCGCCGGAGTTGCCCGCGTTCGTCACCGATGTGCGGCCCGCCCTGACCGATCCGGCCGGACGGACCGCCGTGGCCGCGGACCTGGCGGGGCTGGCGGGGGCGCTGGTGCCGTTCGACCCCGGCGGGCAGGAGTCCCTGACCGTCGCCGCGAACGTCCTGCGCCGTACCCGGCACCTGCGCGTGGTCGCCGGGTTCCACGCCGCGGCCGCCACCCCCGTCTACGCCGCCAAGCTCTCGGCCTCGCTGCAGCGTTTCGCCGCCGGCCGGCTGGGCTGGCGGCTCGCGGTTGACCTGGACCCGGCCGTGGCCAGGGCGCAGGGAGACTTCCTGACCGGCGCCGATCGCCATGCCCGCGCCGGCGAGTTCCTGACCGTCGCCAAGGGCGTCTGGCAGGGCGGGCCGTTCGACTTCCGGGGCGACTTCTACGAGGTCGCCGCGGGCGGCTTCGGCCCGCCGCTGTCGGCGCCGCCCTTCCCCGAGGTGCAGCTCTCCGGCATCTCCCCCGAGGCCCTCGCGCTGTCGCGGCGGCACGCGGACGTGCACGTCTTCGCCGAGGGCGACGACCTGGACGCCCTCGTCCCCGAGCTGCCGGGCCTGCGCTACGGCGTCCAGCTGTCCTCGCTCGACCACGTGGAGGAGTACGCCCGCCGCGGCGTGAGCGAGTTCTTCGTCCCCGCCGAGGACGTCTACCACCTCGGTGAGCATCTCAAGGAGCAGGCTCTTGCCGGTTGACATCTACTGGCGCATCCACATGGAGGGCGACCAGCCGTCGCTGCGCCGCAGGGTCCGCAGCCGCGGCGGCTTCGCCCCGGGCGGCACCGCCCCCGGCACCCGGGACGGCCGCGACGACGGCTACACCCACGCCGACTACATGGCCGAGGTCGCGCGGGCGGCCGAGGAGTCCGGCTTCGTCGGAGGGCTGCTGCCGAACTTCCCGCACACCGACGACCCGTGGGCCGCCGCCGCGACGCTGGCCCGCGAGACCACCTCCTACCGCTTCATGGTGGCCTTCCAGCCCGGGTTCCTGCACCCGGTGCAGGCGGCCCGGATGACGGCCACGCTGCAGCGGGCGACCGGCGGCCGGATCGTCTACAACGTCATCTCCGGCGGCGGCGGTCCCGCGCAGCTCTGGTGGGGCGACAAAGTGGACCACGACGACCGCTACGCGCGGACCTCGGAGTTCCTGGACGTGCTCAAGGGCGTCTGGCAGGGCGGGCACACCCACCACGGCCGCTTCTACCAGGTGGAGGACGCGGGCCTGCCGGAGGAGCTGGCCGGGCAGCCGTTCCCGGAGATCTTCTTCTCCGGCTCCTCCCCCGCCGCCATCGACGCCGCCGGCCGGCACGCCGACTACTACCTGTCCTGGCTGGAGCCGTTCGACGCGCTGGCGGAGAAGTTCGACGCCGTACGCGCGCACAGCGCCACGCCGCCCCGGTTCGCCGTGCGCGTGGACGTGCTGGCCCGGGAAAGCGAGGAGGAGGCGTGGGAGGAGATCCGGCAGGGCTGGGCGGCCAGGCCGCGCGGCGACGACTCCGGCGGGGGCGACTCCGTCGGCGTGCGGCGCAGCCGTTCCTTCCTCGCCGGGGCCGGTGACGACCCCCGCGCCCTGGAGGTCGCCCCGAACGTGTGGGGCGGGTTCGGCCAGTTGCGCGACGGCCCCGCCTTCGGCCTGGTCGGCGACTACCACCAGGTCGCCGAACGCCTCGACCAGCTCCTGGACCTCGGCGTGGACGCCTTCATCCTGGCCGGAATCCCCCATCTCGAAGAGGCCCGCCGCGTGGGCCGCCAGGTTTTGCCGCTACTGAAAGGACGCACCTCATGACCACCCGAGCCGGCTTCTTCCCGCAGAACAACACCTTGTGGGTGGCCCGCCACCGCGACCTGCTGCCCGGCGTGGAGTGGGTGGACCTGAACGCGCTGGGCCGGGGCGCGCCGGTCGATCCCACCAGGGCGCTCCCGTCCGCCCACGGCGACCATCTGTTCGACGGCGGGTACGACTTCATCGGCACCGGCTCCACTCCCCCGGTCACCGCCCAGGCCAAGGGGCACGACATCGTGTACGTGGCGATCTCGGAGCCACGGGTCGAGAACGGCCGCCTGGTGGTGCGGGACGACTCGCCGATCGGCTCCGTGGCGGAGCTGAAGGGCAAGCGGGTGGCCCTCGGCCACGGCTCATGGCAGACCACGCTGCTGCTGCTGGCGCTGGAGCGCGCCGGGCTCGGCTGGGGCGACATCGTCCCCGTGGACGCCTACGGCAACGCCGCCGAACTCCTGGTGAACGGCGACGTGGACGCCTGGGTGGGCTCCTACCCGTACCTGACGCCGGTCGAGTCGCGCACCAGGACGCTCGTGGAGACCGACGGCCTGTTCAGCCACCGCTCGCTCTGGTTCACCCGCCGCGACTTCGCGCGCGACCGGCCCGACGAGCTGGCCAGGATCGTCACCGCGCTCCAGGAGGCCGACCGCTGGACCGCCGGGCACCCGCGCGAGGCGGCCGCCCTGTTCGACGGCGACCTCGACGCCTGGGAGCACGCGCTGCGCACCCGCCCCTGGGGGTTGCACCCGGTCAGCGAGGAGTTCGTCGCCGAGCAGCAGCACGCCGCCGACCTCTTCCACGCCAACGGGCTGATCCGGAAGAAGATCTCGGTCGCGGACGCCGTACTTCCCGAGATCGGCGAGCTGGTGCTGCGGACCCGCTGAGCCGTCCGGGCGGCCGGGGATCACCGTCGTACGGCCAGATACCGCGCGAGGTGGTCGATCACCTCGCGCGCGTCGTCCTCGATGCCGTGGATGAACGTGGACCTGCGCCGCCGCAGCACGGGCAGCCCCAGCGCGTACAGTCCCGGGCTGTCGACGACGCCGCCGTCGTGGCGCAGCCGGCCCTTCTCGTCGATCACGGGCACGTCGAGCCAGCCGTAATCGGGCCGGAAACCCGTCGCCCACACGATCGTGCGGATCTCGCCGCTCCGCAGGTCGAGCCGCAGGCGCGCCGACTCGGGCACCCGGGTGGGCGCGAAGCGCTCGGGCGGGCCGGCCTCGGCGTCGCGGCCGCGCGTACGCGCCCACTCGTCGAACGTGCCCAGCAGGCGCTCCATCTTGAGGTCCGCGAGCGAGAACACGTTGCGCAGCCCGCCGGAGAACAGCGCGCATCCGTCGCGCACGGCCGCCCAGCGGCCGACCAGCTCGACGCCCATCGAGGTGAGCGCGTTGAGATCGAGCGTCCCGCGCTCGGGAGTGCCGACGAGCTGGGGCGATGGCAGCCGCCGGGCCCGCGCGAGATCGTCGACCTCGTCGTAGCGCTGGTCCCACACGCCGGAGGCGTCCATCCACCACAGCACGTCGCGCCCGCGGTAGGTGCGGGGCAGCCGCACGTGCTCCCCCACCGAGAGCGTCACCGGCCGGCCGGACCCGCGCAGCTCGGCGGCCAGCTGCACGCCGGTCGCCGACGCTCCCACCACGAGCACCCCGCCGTCGGGCAGCCGATCGGGGGCACGGTAGTCGAACGGCGTCAGCTGCTCGACGGACGACGGCACCTCGTCGCCGAACCGCGGCACCGCCGGCCGGTTGCAGGCCCCGCTGGCGATGACCACCGTCCGGCAGCGGATCTCGCCGCGGCTCGTGGTCACGTGGTATCCGTCGCCGGTACGCCGGACGGACGTGACGTTCGTGCCGGTCCGGACGGGAGCCCGGGAGAACGCGGCGAAGCGCTCGATGAACTGCGTCACCTCCTTCGTGGTCATGTAGCCGTCGGGCTCCGGGCCTTCGTAGCGAAGGCCCGGCAGGCGGCTCTGCCAGTTGGGGGTGAGCAGCCGGAAGGAGTCCCAGCGTTCGCGCCGCCAGGAGTTCGCCACCTCGCCGCGCTCGATCACCAGGTGATCGAGCGACCGTTCGCGCAGGAAGTGGCTCGCGGCGAGACCGGCGTGGCCCGCGCCGATGACGACCGTGGTGACGTGCTCGATGGCTCGGCCTTTCAGGCTTTCAGGCGACGTCGACGGTGACGTTCGTCGGGTTGGTGAGGGCGTCGAACACGGCCGACCGCTTCTGGGACTGGGCCACCAGCGCCTCGATCTCCTGCTTGGAGGCGTCCGCGTCGATGGTGAACGTCACCTTGATGTCGTTGAAGCCGTTGCGGACGTCGGCGTCGACGCCGAGGATGCCGCGGATGTCGTGCTCGCCTTCGAGCGTCGCCTCGACCGAGCGCAGCTGGATGCCGCGGTTCTGCGCGACGGACGCCACGCCGGCCGTCAGGCAGCTCGCCAGGCCGACGAGGAGGTACTCGATCGGCGTGATGCCGTTGTCCTCGGCCGCGAAGACCTCGGGGTGGTCGGCGTCGAACACCGCTTCGGTCCGGTGGCTCTGCTCCTGCCCGAGCCCGAAGAACTCCTTGACCGTGGTGGTGCTGTGGACGCCGTTCTGCCATCTGGAGGATGCCCGCCAGACGAACTGCGCGGCCTCGGGTGCGCCTTTCAGAGCCTCGCGCGCGTCCAGCAGCGCCTGCACGTTCACGCCGTTGGCGACCGTGGTCATGTCCCGCCCCTTCCGGATCTTCCCGCATTCCCGGTAGGTATTTGACCATACACGCGCCGTGGCGGCTACCATAGCCCTATGTCGCAGCCAGCCCCGGCGCTCGCGGCCGGCACGATCGGCACGGTCGGCACCGTGGAAACCCGGTACCTCGACCTGCCGGAGCCGCTACACCTCGACTGCGGCCGGGAGCTGCACCCGGTCCGCGTGGCCTACGAGACCTACGGCGCCCTCTCGCCCCGGCGCGACAACGTCGTCCTGGTGTGTCACGCGCTCAGCGGTGACGCCCATGCCGCGGGCCTGGCGAAGGCGCCGTCCGGCCAGAGCACGCGCGACGGTTTCGGGGCCGAGGACCGCGACGGCGCGGGCGGCAAGGGGCTCGGCTGGTGGGACGGGATGATCGGCCCCGGCAAGGCGTTCGACACCGACCGGTTCTTCGTCATCTGCACGAACCTGCTCGGCGGCTGCCGCGGGACGACGGGTCCGTCGTCGATCGACCCGGCGACGGGCAGGCCGTACGGGCCGGACTTCCCCGTGGTCACGGTCGCGGACATGGTACGGACGCAGCGAGCGTTCCTCGACGTCCTGGGCATCGACCGGCTCGCGGCGGTGGCCGGGGGCTCGCTCGGCGGAATGCAGGCGCTGCAGTGGGCGGTCCTGTTCCCCGGCCAGGTCGACGCGGTCGTGGCCATCGCCAGCACGCACGCCCTCCACCCGCAGGGGGTGGCCTGGAACGCGATCGCGCGTGACTCGATCATGCGCGATCCGGCCTGGCAGGGCGGCCACTACTACGGCACGGGCCGCGCGCCCCATGCGGGCATGGGGGTGGCGCGGATGGTCGGCCACATCACGTACCTGTCCGCACCCGCGCTGAGCGAGAAGTTCGGCAGGCGGCTGCAGTCCGCCGACGCGCTGCGCTACACGATCACCGAGCCGGAGTTCGAGGTGGAGAGCTACCTGCGCCACCAGGCCGACTCGTTCGTCAAGCGCTTCGACGCCAACACCTACCTCTACACCTCGCGCGCGCTGACGTATTTCGATCTCGCGCGGCAGCATGGCGGCGGGTCTCTCTCACTGGCCCTCGAAGGCGTTTGCGCCCGGACGCTGCTCATCGCCTTCAGCTCCGATTGGCTGTACCCGCCGTCGGCGTCGGAGGAGATCGAGCAGGCGCTGCGCGCCCTCGGCAAACCGGTCGAGTTCGAGGTGATCGAGGCGCCGTACGGCCACGACTGCTTCCTGCTCGAGGAGGCGCGGCAGACGCCCATCATCCGCCGGTTCCTGGCCGGGGCGACGTCGAGGAAGGGGTCTTCGTGACCGATCAGTTCCCCCGTGCCGAGCAGGCCCGCGCGTTCGGGTTCGAGACCCGGCAACTGCACGCCGGGCAGCGGCCCGACCCGAACACGGGCGCCCGTGCGGTGCCGATCTTCCAGACCACCAGCTATGTCTTCGAAGACCCCGAGTCCGCGGCGGCGTACTTCAACCTTCAGGAGTACGGGAACACGTACTCGCGCATCATGAACCCGACCGTCGCGGTGTTCGAGGAGCGGGTGGCAAACCTCGAGGGCGGCAGCGGCGCGGTGGCGTTCGCCAGCGGGATCGCCGCGCAGGCGGCCGCGCTGTTCACGCTGCTGCAGCCGGGCGACCACGTCGTCTCGTCCTCGGCGCTGTACGGCGGGACGGTGAACCAGCTCAAGCACCTGCTGCGCAAGATGGGCGTGGAGCTGACATGGGTCGATCCCGACGATCCGGACGCCTGGCGCCAGGCGGTGCGGGCGAACACGAAGGCGTTCTTCGGCGAGACGATCGGCAATCCCGCCGGTAACGTGCTGGACATCGAGACCGTGGCGGCCATCGCCCACGAGCACGAGCTGCCGCTGATCGTGGACAACACGTTCGCGACGCCGTACCTGTGCCGCCCGATCGAGTGGGGCGCCGACATCGTGATCCACTCGGCGACCAAGTTCATCGGCGGCCACGGCACGAGCATCGGCGGCGTCGTGGTCGAGGCCGGCACGTTCAACTGGTCCAACGGACGGTTCCCGGTGGTCGCGGATCCGTCGCCCGCCTACCACGGCCTGCGGTTCCACGAGACGTTCGGGACGTATGGCTACCTGATGAAACTGCGGGCCGAAACCCTGCGCGACCTCGGCGCGGCGCTCTCGCCGTTCAACGCCTTCCTGTTCCTGCAGGGGCTGGAGACGCTGTCGCTGCGCATGGACCGCCACGTCGACAACGCGCGGGCCGTCGCGGCCTTCCTCCAGGCGCACGACCTGGCCTCCAACGTGACCTACCCCGGCCTGCCCAAGAGCAGGTACCGGCCGCTGGTGGAGAAGTACCTCCCGCGCGGCGCCGGCGCCGTCTTCTCCTTCGACTGCGCCGGCGGCCGGACCGGCGGGCAGAACCTCATCGGCGGCCTGACGCTCTGGTCCCACCTGGCGAACGTCGGCGACGCCAAGAGCCTGGTCATCCACCCCGCCAGCACGACGCACCGCCAGCTCGGCGACGACGAACTGCGGGCGGCCGGCGTCGGGCCGGGGACGGTGCGGCTGTCGGTCGGCACCGAGTCCGTCGAGGACCTGATCTGGGATCTGGAGCAGGGTTTCGCCCGCGTCGCCGGGACGAACGGAAAGAAGGTGGAGACGCCATGACCGATCTCGGGCGATACCAGGACCCGCTGACGATCCAGCGCGTGCTGCACTCCACCAGGACGATCGCGATCGTCGGCCTGTCGGGCAACGAGCTGCGAGCCAGCTACTTCGTCGGCTACTACCTCAGGCGGCACGGCTACCGGGTGATCCCCGTGAACCCCCGCGAGAGGGAGATCCTCGGGGAGACCAGCTACCCGAGCCTGCTCGACGTGCCCGTTCCGGTGGACCTCGTGAACGTCTTCCGCGCGCCGGACGCGCTGCCCGCCATCGCGGAGGAGACCGTGGCGATTCGCGCCGGCGCCCTGTGGTGCCAGTTCGGCGTGATCAACGAGGAGGGCGCGCGGATCGCCGGGGACGGCGGCGTGACCGTGATCATGGACCGCTGTCTCAAGGTCGAGCACGCGCGGTATGTGGGCCGGATGCACTGGCTCGGCTTCAACACCCAGCGCATCACGTCCGTCCGCGCCGGGCTTCAGTAGCCGCCCCTCGGCCCGCGGGCTCGCGTGCCGGCCGGGGCCGCCGCGGCCGTGCCGGCAGTAGCCGACGAACGCGATGTCGCCCTTGGCCGTGCCGCGGCCGTTCACCAGGTGCCGGTGCCGGCGGGCCGCGCCCCGCACGACCGGGCGCTGATCGAGCTGATCGGCGGGCTGTCGACGCGGAGCGAAGTCTTCCGGCAGCGCTGGGCCTCCCACGACGTGCAGTTCCACCGCAGCGGCCGCAAGCGGCTGCGTCACCCGGTGGTCGGCCGGCTCGACCTGGACTTCGAATCGATGGAGCTGCCGTCGGAGCCGGGCCTGACCCTCAACGTCAACACCGCCGCCCCCGGCAGTCCCGGCGCCGACGGCCTCAGGATGCTCGCCAGCTGGGCCGCCACCCAGGACCTCGCCGAGGCGCAACCGACGGCCGCCGACCGGCGCTGACCAGCGCTGACCAGCGCTGACCTCATGGGGGGCTCTGCCATTACCTGTAACGGCAGGCCCTGCCACATGCCCGGGTGAGCCTGTTCTATGGAGCTTGACCAGGGGAAACCTTGGCATTCGACGCGGCGGCGGGGGTGGCCGCGGCCCGTGGCCCCGGAGCCGCCCCGCCGCACGCCCGACGACGAAGACAAGAGACGGAAAACCTTTGATGCGAGCTACTTTCATGTACGGTGCCGGCGACGTGCGCGTGGAGCACGCGCCCGACCCGGTCCTGCGCGAGCCCACCGACGCGATCGTCCGCATCCTGCGCTCGTGCGTCTGCGGCAGCGACCTGCACCCTTACCACAACCTGCCGGCCTCGGAGCAGGGCACGCCGATGGGGCACGAGTTCCTCGGCGTGATCGAGGACCTCGGCGGGCAGGTGTCCGGGCTCAAGCGCGGCGACCTGGTCGTGGCGCCGTTCGCCTACGCCGACAACACCTGCGCCCTGTGCCGCGAGGGCCTGCACACCTCCTGCCCCAACGGCGGCTTCTGGGCCTCCGGCGACGTCGGCGGCGGCCAGGCCGAGGCGATCCGCGTCCCGCAGGCCGCCGGCACCCTGGTCAAGCTGCCCGTCGGCGAGGACTCCGAGCTGCTGCCGTCGCTGCTGACCCTGGCCGACGTGTACGGCACCGGCCACCACGCCGCCAAGCAGGCCCAGGTCAACCCGCGCACCACCGTGGCCGTCATCGGTGACGGCGCGGTCGGCCTGCTGGCCGTGCTGTCGGCCAGGCAGCTCGGCGCCGAGCGAATCATCCTGATGGGCCGCCACGACGACCGGACCAAGCTCGGCATCGACTTCGGCGCCACCGACGTCGTGCCCGAGCGCGGCACCGAAGGCATCGAGAAGGTACGCGAGCTGACCCGCGGCCAGGGCGTGCACGCGGTGCTGGAGGCCGTCGGCTACATGAACGCCTACCAGACGGCGGTCGGCATCGTCCGCCCCGGCGGGGTGATCAGCCGCGTCGGCGTGCCGCAGTACGAGGACGCCCCGGTCGGGTTCGGCAGCCTGTTCGGCCCCAACATCACCCTGACCGGCGGCCCCGCCCCGGTGCGCGCCTACATCGAGGACCTGCTGCCCGGCGTGCTGGACGGCACCGTCGAGCCGGGCCGGGTGTTCGACCGCACGGTCACGCTGGACGAGGTGCCCGACGGCTACCGCGCCATGGACGGCAGGACCGCGCTGAAGGTCCTCATCCAGCCCTGACCATCCGCCCCTGGGCGACGCCTGGTCTCAGACGACGCGGACGATGATCTTGCCGCGCACGCCGCCCGACTCCAGGGCCCGGTGCGCCTTGGCGATCTCCTCCAGCGGGAACACGGTGTCCACGACCGGGCGGATGGCGCCGCTCTCCACGTACCGGGCCAGATCGGCGAAAAGGCGGTGGGTGGGCTGACCGCTGAAAATGCGCACGCGCCGCCGGCCGTACACGGTGGAGGCGGCGAGGTACGACAGCGTCGAGGCGGCCCGGTTGACGTCGAAGGCGATCGCCACCATGCGACCCGACGGGGTCAGCAGGCGCCGGTAGGCGGGGTGCTCGGTGCCCACGGTGTCCAGGACCACGTCGAACCGCGGCAGATCAGCGGGCCGCGTGGTGGCGTAGTCGTAGACCTCGTGGGCCCCCAGGTCACGGACGAGGTCGAGGTTGCGCGCCCCGGCCAGGGCGGTGACGTGGGCGCCGAGTGCCCTGCCGAGCTGCACCGCCACGACGCCCACGCCGCCGCTGCCGCCGCGTACGAGCAGGCGCTCGCCCGGCCGCAGCTCCGCCTTGTCGCGCAGCGCCGTGATCGCCGTCGTCCCCACCGGGAGCGCCGCGGCCTCCACCAGGTCCAGGCCCGCCGGGACGAGGGACAGCTGACGGGGCCGGACGATCAGGTACTCGGCGGCACTGCCGAACGTGCGGCCCAGCACGCCCCACACCCGATCGCCCACCCGGGGGCCGGGTTCGGCCGGGTCCGGGCCCAGGGCGACGACCTCGCCGGTGAAGTCGAGCCCCATGCGTTTCGGGAAGCCCCGCCGCGTCAGCCCCGTCACGAGCCGCACCTTGCCCGCCCGGCCGTGCAGCTCGCCGCCGTTCACGCTGATGGCGTGCACGCGCACCAGCACCTCACCGGGTCCGGGGACCGGCTTGGGCACCGTGCCCACATACAGCACCTCCGGCGGCCCGTACCGGTCGAACAGGGCCGCGCGCATCTCAGTCGCATTCATCTCCACGTGAGCGACGCTACCGGGCTAAACGGATGGGACCGTCCACTTACGTTAATGTGAGAAACATGCCTGGTCATCCCTCTCAGATGGAGCCCGCGCCGGCGCTGCGGGCGAGCAATAGTCAAGACCTGTGGATCGTGAGTTCCTAGGCGGCTGTGGGGACGGGCGAGTCTGCGGGACGTTCGACGAGCTTGCCGTCGATGAAG
>NZ_JBFAOQ010000040.1:0-45812 GCF_040675285.1 Nonomuraea sp. NPDC049625
TACGCCGCCAGGTCGTCCTTGCCCGACACGATGTTGACCAGCACCCGTCCCCCGGTGAGATGGTCCAGGGTCGCGGCGGCGGAGGCGAAGTTGGCGGGCCGCCAGTAGCCGGGCCGGACCGCGATCAGCGGCTGGAACGTCGTCGTCCGCGCGGCCAGCGCGGCGGCGACCGTGAAGGTGTCAGGCCGCCCCCAGCCGGCGCCGATGAGCGCCCCGCCCCACCCGTGCTCCTCGACGGCCCTGGCCTGGCCGCTGAGGGTCTCCAGGCTGTTGTGGTCCGCGACGACGTCGTCGCCACGATGCCCCGGCTGGGCCTGGTTGGGGATGTACCAGAGGAACTGAAGGCTCATCGGTGGATCTTCCTGTTCTGCTCGGCGTGCGGTGTGACTCGGATCACGTAAAAAACCTAGTCTTCATGTAGGTAAAGTGTAGATTGTGTTCAGGTTGCTTCGATACTCCAGGCGCGAGATTGACTTCGCTTTCTTCGCCGGCGCGCTGTGTCAGCGCTGACTGGCTGTCGCACCCGTCCGCATGTGAGTGCCCATCAAGCAACGAGGAAAGTTCATGTCAGACCTTCGCAGTTCCATCGAGCGCGCCGCGCCGAAGCGCAAGAAGTGGCCCTGGGTCGCCGGCGCCGTCGCCGTCCTCCTCATCACCGGGACAGGTTTCGCCCTCACCCGGGGCGACGGCTCCAGCGCCAAGGCCGTCGGCAACGGGACACCCGTTCGCGGTGGCACGCTGCAGTTCGCACTGATCGACTACCAGCGCAGCCCGGACCCGCAATGGGGTACGAACTATGCCGAGTCGCTCATCGGCAACAACATCACCGACAAGCTGACCTGGCAGGACCCGAAGACCGGCCAGATCACGCCGTGGCTGGCGCAGTCGTGGGAGTACAACAATGACCTGACCGAGTTCACGTTCCACCTGCGCAAGGACGTCACGTTCAGCGACGGGACCCCGTTCGACGCCGAGGCGGTCAAGGCCAACTTCGACCAGTACGTGCACGGCGACCAGAAGCTGGACATCCTCCCCAACGGCGCCGCCCTGCTGTCCGGCTACATCGACACGCGGACCCCTGACCCGTACACCGCCGTCGTCCGCTTCAAGAAGCCGCTCGCGAGCTTTCTGCAGGCCTCGTCCTTCACCGCCAACGCGCAGCCCGGTTTCCTGTCGCTCTCGACGCTGAAGCTCAGCGCGCAGGAGCGGACGGACCCGAAGAAGGTGATCGGCACCGGCCCGTTCGTGTACGAGTCGTGGGAGCCGCAGGTCAAGACCGTCCTGGTCAAGCGCAAGGGCTACAACTGGGCCCCGCCGGCGCTCAAGCACCAGGGCGAGGCGTACCTGGACAGGGTCGTGCTCAACACGATCCCGGAGGCCAGCGTTCGGACCGGCTCGCTGACGTCCGGCGCCATCGACGCCACGCTGGACGTGGGCACCACGGACGAGAAGTCGCTGGCCGGCCAGGGCTTCAAGATCATCTATTGGGGCGTCTCCGGCACCGCCATCCTGTTCAACTTCAACTCCCAGCTGTTCCCGACCAGCGACGTCGCGGTGCGCAAGGCGATCCAGCTCGGCTGGGACCGTGAGGCGATCAAGAAGACCGTGCTCACCGACTCCTACTCCATCGCGACCTCCGTCCTCGCGCCGTCGGTTCCCGGATACGCGGACTACAGCGGCTCGGTCCTGAAGTACGACCCCGACAAGGCGGGGCGGATCCTCGAAGAGGCCGGCTGGAAGGAGGGGCCGGACGGGATCCGGGTCAAGGACGGCAAGAAGCTCGTGGTCAAGCTGCTCGGCATCAGCAACCTGGTGGTGAACAAGCCGGCTTACGAGTCGATCCAGCAGGACCTGAAGAAGATCGGCGTCGACCTGCAGCTCACGGTCGTCCCGATCCCCGACTACACGGCCGCCCTGGCCAAGGCCACGACCGACTGGAACGTCACCGCGTCCAACCGCTCGCGCAACGACCCGGCGGTCCTCAACCTCCAGTACAGCCCGCAGCTCGGCAACGTCACGTATCTCACGAAGGACTCCACCGGGATCGACCTGGACGAGGTCACGCAGACCGTGGGCAAGCTCGACACCACGCTCGACACGGCCGCGCGCACGCAGTACGCCAAGGCGGCGCAGGACCTCCTGCTCGACAAGTACGCGCTGGTGAACCCGGTCTACAACCCGTCGCAGGTGATCGCCCACGCGGACTACGTGCACGGAATCGTCTTCGACGCCCAGTCCCGCAACCACTTCGTGGACGCGTGGAAGAGCAACGGGAAGTGACGCGCTATCTCGCTCTGAAGGCAGGCCGGGCCCTGTTCGTGGTCTGGGCCGCGTTCACCCTGACCTTCGTCCTGCTGTTCGTGCTGCCGGCCGACCCGGTGGACCTGCTCTTCGACCCCGCCGAGATCAACAGCATTCCGCCGGAGGTCCGCGAGCAGGTGGCGGCGGGCTACGGCTTCGACAAGCCGGTGATCCTGCAGTACCTCGGCCGGCTCGGACACGCGTTGACCGGCGACTTCGGCAACTCGGTGCAGTCGGGGCGGTCGGTCGCCGCCACGATCCTGGACGCACTGCCGAGCACACTCGTCCTCGCGTCCGGCGCCCTCGCGCTGGCACTGCTCATCGCCTTCGTGATCGCGCTCGTCGCGACCTGGACCCGCCGTGAATGGGTGCGTCATCTGGTCGAGGCACTGCCGTCAGGTGCGGTGTCGGTGCCGGTCTTCCTGTCCGGCATCCTGGTGCTGCAGATCTTCGCGTTCCGGCTGGGCTGGTTCCCGGCCTTCGGCGACAGCGGCGCGAAGAGCGTCGTCCTGCCGCTGGTCACGCTGGCCATCCCGGTGTCAGGCCCGATCGCTCAGCTCCTCGTCCGCAGTTTCGCGACCGAGTTCCGCTCCGGCTACGTCACGACCAGCAGAGCGAAGGGCGCCACCCGCGGCGGCATCATCATCCGCGACGTCTTCCGCAACGCCGGCCTGCCGGCGCTCACCATCGCCGGCGTCACGTTCGGCAACCTGATCGCCGGCTCTGTCATCACCGAGACCGTCTTCGCCCGCAAGGGCATCGGCCGGCTGACGCAGTCCGCGATCAACACGCTGGACGTCCCGCTGGTGCAGGGGATCGTCGTGCTCACGGCGGCCGGCTTCGCGTTGATCAACCTGATCGTCGACCTGATCTACCCGCTGCTGGATCCGCGGCTGCGGGCCACCCTCGCCGCCGCGTGAACGGAGAATCGTGATGACCGTCGAACTCGACGCGCTCGGCGCGGGCGGCCGGCCCGGCTTCGCCCGCCCGCTCGTCAAGCGCCTCGGCGAGCTCGCGCGGCAGCCGATTCTCGTCGGCTCGTGGATCGTCGTGCTGGTCGTGATCGGCTGGGCCGTCGCCCCCGGCCTTTTCACCTCGTACGGCCCCTACGACGGCGACACCGCCGCGAGCTTCGCACCGCCGAGCGCGGAGCACTGGTTCGGCACGGACCGGCTGGGCCGGGATCTGTTCGCCCGCAGCGTGTACGGCGCGCACACGACGCTGACCGCGACCCTGCTGGCGGTCCTCATCGCCTTCGGCCTCGGCACGGTCGCCGGGCTGGTGGCCGGCTTCTTCGGAGGGGTCATCGACACCGCCGTCATGCGGGTGGTCGACGTGTTCCTGGCGATCCCCAGCCTGCTGCTCGCGATGGTGGTGGTCTCGGTCCTGGGCTACTCCACGCAGAACATCGCCCTGGCGGTCGGCATCTCCTCCATCGCGTCGTTCGCGCGGGTGATGAGGGCCCAGGTGCTGGCGGTCGTGACCCAGGACTACGTCAAGGCGGCGTACGGCCTCGGCGTCGGCCGGCTGGGCGTGATGGTCCGGCACGTCGTGCCCAACTCGCTCAGTTCGGTGCTCGCGCTGGCCGCGCTGGAGGTCGGAACGGCCGTGCTCGCCGTCGCCTCGCTCGGCTTCCTCGGTTACGGCGCGCCGCCGCCGCAGCCGGAGTGGGGCCTGCTGGTGGCCGAGGGCCGTGACTACGTCGCGGTCCACCCCTGGGCCTCGATCATGCCCGGCGTGGCGCTCGCGATCGTCGTCATCGCCACTCACCGCATCAGCACCTCGTACCGGAAGGAGCACCGCCGATGACCGACCCGTCCAAGGAGCCGCTGCTGCGGATCACCGGCCTTGCGATCGACTATCGGACGGGGCGCCGCCAGTGGACGCCCGCCGTCCGCGGCGTCGGCCTCCACGTGGGGCCCGGCGAGTTCGTCTCGCTCGTGGGGGAGTCCGGCTCCGGCAAGACCACCCTGGTCCAGGGCGCGCTCGGCCTGCTTCCGGCCTCCGCGCGGATCCGGGCCGGCTCCATCGCCTACTCCGGCGTCGACGTCACCGGCTGGAACGACCAGCGGATGGCGCTGGTACGGGGCAACTACGTGGGCTTCATACCGCAGGACCCCAACACCTCGCTCAACCCGGTCAAGAAAATCGGGCAGCAGGTGATCGAGGCGGTCCGGTTCAACGAGCCCGAAGCCGGCAACGCTGAGCAGCACGAAGATGCCGCGCTGGAGAGCCTGCGCACGGCAGGTCTCAAGGACGCTGAGCGGGTGTTCCACCAGTACCCCCACGAGCTCAGCGGCGGCATGAAGCAGCGTGCTCTCATCGCGATCGCGCTGGCGGGCAAGCCGAAGATCATCGTGGCCGACGAGCCGACGAGCGCGCTCGACGTCACCGTCCAGAAGGTCATCCTCGACCACCTGGTGCGGCTGCGCGAGGAGCTCGGCATCGGCATTCTCCTGGTCACCCATGACCTCGGCGTCGCGCTCGACCGCTCCGACCGGATCCTGGTCATGCGGGACGGCGAGATCGTGGAGGAAGGCCCGGTACGCCAGGTCCTGGAGAACGCGGCCGACGACTACACCCGCCGGCTGCTCGAAGCCGCTCCCGCGCGGCACGCCGGCCGGCTCGAGCCGACGTCGGGCACACGGGCGGTCACGCGGCCGATCCCTGGCACCGCGTCGGTGGCGTTGGAGGCGCACGCGCTCACCAAGACCTACCACCTGCGCGGCCGCGGCCGGCGGCGCGAGCTGCGCGCGCTGGACGGCGCCGGCCTGGTCGTGCGCAAGGGCACCACGCACGCCATCGTCGGTGAGTCCGGCGCGGGCAAGTCGACGCTGGCGAGCATCCTGGCCCGCTTCACCCCAGCCGACAGCGGCACGGTGCACATCGGCGACCGCGAGCTGACCGGACTGCGCCGCGGGCAGCTGCGGGAGATCCGCCGGGACCTGCAGTTCGTGTTCCAGAACCCGTTCACCTCGCTCGACCCGCGGTTCACGGTCGGCAGGATCATCGCCGAGCCGCTGCGCGCCTTCGGCCTGGCCGCCGGCAGGGCCCGGGTGGTCGAGCTGCTGGAGGCGGTGGCGCTGGACGAGAGCTACCTGGACCGGCTCCCGGGCCGGCTCTCCGGCGGGCAGCGGCAACGGGTCGCGATCGCGCGGGCGCTCGCGCTCAACCCCGGGATCCTGGTGCTCGACGAGGCGGTGAGTGCGCTCGACGTGTCGGTCCAGGCCCAGATCCTGCAACTGCTGGTGGATCTGCAGGCCGGGTTCGGGCTCAGCTACGTGTTCGTGACGCACGATCTCGGCGTCGTACGGCTGATCGCCGACGACGTCACGGTGATGAAGGACGGCGCCGTGGTCGAAACCGGCCCGGTCGAGCAGGTGTTCCGCGCGCCGGAGCACGACCACACCCGGGAACTGCTGGAGGCGATCCCGGGAGCCCGGCTCGCCGTCGCACGTTAAGGAGCGATCGTGCTGCACATCAACGTCAACATCCTCAACGCGGGCGTCTTCGGCGGCTCGTGGCGGTTCCCGAACACCGACGGCACCGCCGGCTACACGATCGAGCACTACACCTCGATCGCGAAGAAGGCCGAGGAGGCCAAGCTCGACGCGGTCTTCCTGGCGGACGGCCCGTCGCTCGACCCGAACATCAGGCACCGCACCGCCAACAACCTGGAGCCGACGACGGTACTGGCGCGGATCGCCGCCCAGACCGAGCGGATCGGCCTGATCGGGACGTTGTCGTCGTCCTACAACGATCCGGTCGAGCTGGCGCGCCGGCTCGGCGACCTCGACCACGTCAGCGGTGGCCGCTTCGGCTGGAACGTGGTGACCACCGCCGGTCCGGTGGCGGCGCGCAACTTCGGGCGCGCCGTCGAACCCGAGCACGCGCTGCGCTACCGCCGCGCCGCGGAGTTCACCGAGCAGGTGATCGCCGGCTGGGCCGCCCGGACCGAGCTCGTCTCGCCGCAGGGCCGGCCGGTCGTGGTCCAGGCCGGCGGCTCCGGCGACGGCCGCCGGCTCGCCTCGCGGGTCGGTGAGGTGATCTTCTCCGCCGACCAGGACCTCGACCACGCCCGCGCGTTCCGCGCCGAGATCCGCGGCGGCGCGGTCGAGTTCGGGCGGCGACCCGAGGAGATCGTGGTCCTCCCCGGGCTGTCCACCGTCGTGGGCAGCACCGAGGCCGAGGCCAGGGCCCGGCGTGAGCTGCTGGACGAGATCCTCCCCGACGCCTATGCCCGCAGCCGGCTCGCCGGTCAGCTCGGGATCTCCCTCGACGGGCTGTCCGACGACGAACCGATCCCGGCCGAGCTGCTCGTCGACCCCGACGAGGCCGGTGGTTCGCAGACGTTCTACCGGGTCGTCAAGGCGATCATCGACAGGGAGCAGCCGACGCTCGGCGGGCTGCTGAAGAAGCTCTCCGGCGGCGGCGGTCACCGGATCGTCGTGGGGACGCCGGAGCAGATCGCCGACGACATCGAGCGCTGGTTCCGTGCGGGTGCGGCGGACGGCTTCAACGTGATGCCCGACGTCCTGCCGTCCGGTTTCCATGACTTCGCCGACCACGTGATTCCCGAGCTGCGGCGCCGTGGCCTGTTCCGGACCGAGTACGACGGGACGACCCTGCGCGGCCACCTCGGGCTCGGTCTCCCCGAGGTGCCGTCCGGGGGCCGGCCGAGGGCCGCCGGCTCGCTCCGCGACCTGTCCCTCAATCGGAAGTGATCTCCTCATGAGTACAGCCATCCAGCTCGCCCTCGCGGTCGGGGAGCCGACCGGCCGGCAGACCGGCGGCCCGGCGCTGGTGTCGCTCTCCGACGCCGCCGTCATCGCGGCGGTGGCCGAAGAGGTCGGGGTCGCGGCGATCCGGCTCATCGATGGCCCCGACGACAGCGGGGCCGCCGGCCGGGCGCTCGACCCGACCGTGGTGGGCGCCTACCTGGCCGGCCTCCATGGCGGCGTCGGCTACATCGCCGAGGTCCCGACGACCCGCAACGCGCCGTACAACCTCGCCCGCCGGGTACTCTCCCTCGACCGGGCCACCGGCGGCCGGTCAGGCGTCGCCCTGCGCGCGGGCGGAGGCGACGAGGTGAGCCAGGCCACCGCTCCGGACCCCGGAGCGACCGACCCGGCCCGGCGCTGGACGGAGTACGCCCACCTGCTGACCCGGCTGTGGGAGTCCTTCCCGCGTACGGCGCTGATCGGCGATCAGGAAGCCGGCATCGTCGTCGAGGACACGCGTATCAGGCCGATCGACCACGAGGGCGCCTTCTACCGTGTCGCCGGTCCGCTGGACGGGCCGTCGTCGGTGCAGGGCCGCCCGGTCATCGTCGCCGATCTGGGCACCCTCGACGCGACGGCGGTCGCGGAGTCCGCGGACGTCGTCGTGGTGGATCGGGAGCAGGTGGCCGATGCGGACGCCGCGCTGACGGAGGCGCTGCGGCGAGCCGGTCGTTCCCGAAAGGACGTCGCGCTGCTCGGCCGGGTCGAGCTCGGGCTCAAGGGCCCGGCCACCGGTGACGATCTTCGCGCCTGGGCCGAGGAGCACCGGCTGGACGGATTCGAGCTGGTGCCCACGGGCGGCGCCACAGCGGTGATCGCCGCCCTGCGGGCGCTGGTGCCGAGGCCCGTGTCGGCGCCTCCCACCCTGCGGGCCGCGCTGGGCCTGCCCGAGCTCGTGGCGGTGGCGGCATGATCGACAGCCCTGTGATCTACGCGGTCCAAGGAATCCGCGCCGCGGTCTCCCCGGTCCTGGCACGCCTGCGCGCCGGGGCACATGCGCGGGAGCTCGCCCGCGAGTACGCGTTCGACGACGTCCGCGCGCTCGCCGAGCAGCGGATCACGCTGATCGGCATCGCCGAGGACGACGGCGGCGCCGGCGGCACGCTGCGGGACGTGATCGACCTGATCATCGCCATCGCCCGAGCCGACTCCAACGTGGCACAGGCGCTGCGCAGCAGTTTCCTCACCGCCAACCAGGTGGCGAGCCGGCGTGATCTGCCCAACCGGGCGGTGACCCTGCGGCGGCTGCTCGACGGCGACCTGTTCGCCGGCACCGCCAACGAGCGCACCGGCGGCGCCAACGGATCCGTCAACACCACCATCCGGCGTGACGGCGACGGGTACGTCATCGACGGCGAGAAGTACTACTCGACGGGCGGCCTGTACGCGTCGTGGTTCTCGGGCCTGGCCAGGGACGAGCACGGGACCGTGCTGAGCTTCACGGTTCCGGTTGACCGCGAGGGCGTGGAGCGGCTCGACGACTTCGACGCGGTCGGCCAGCGGCTGACCGCGAGCGGCACCACGCGGCTGAAGAACGTGCGTGCCCACGGGCACGAGGTCGTGGCCCGCGACAACGCCCGGCTGGACAACCCGTGGCAGGGCTCGTTCGCCCAGCTCTACCTGGCGGCGGTCGAGGCCGGCATCGCCGCCGCGGCGCTCGACGACGCGATCTGGTTCGTCCGTGAGAAGGCCCGGCCGATCAAGCACAGCACGGCGGGCAAAAGCGTGGAGGACCCGTACGTGCGCGAGACCGTGGGGGAGATCGGCGCCCGGGCCCTGGCCGCCCGGTCGGCGGTCCTGGTCGCCGCCGAAGTGCTGGAGGGCGTGCGTGGCCTGACCGGCCCGCGGGCGCGTGCCGCCGGCGCTGAGGCCGCGGTCACCGTGGCACAGACCGGCGTGATCGCCATCGACTCCGCGCTGCGCGCCGCCGAACTGCTCTTCGACGTCGCGGGCGGCTCGATCACCAACCGTGACCTCGGCTTCGACCGGCACTGGCGCAATGCCCGCACGGTCGCCAACCACAACCCCAGGCAGTGGAAAGCGGCGGTGGCGGGTGCGTACCACCTGACCGGCGAGGACCCGCCGACCACCGGCCTGTTCTAGAAAGGAATCCGATGACCATCAAGGCCGGCCGGACACTCGGCCGCACGGGCGTCCTGGTCACTCCTCTGACGCTCGGCACCATGAACTTCGGCCGGTGGCAGGAGGAGGGTGAGAGCATCAAGATCATCCATGCTGCCCTCGACGCCGGCATCACGGTTCTCGACACCGCCGATGTCTATGCCCAGGGCGTGTCGGAGGAGATCGTCGCCAAGGCGATCAAGGGCCGCCGCGACGACGTCTTCCTGGCCACCAAGTTCCACGGACAGATCGGTGACAACCCCCAGCACGCCGGCAACTCGCGCCGCTGGATCGCCCGCGCCGTGGAGGACAGCCTGCGCCGGCTCGGCACCGACCACATCGACCTCTATCAGGCGCACCGGCCGGACCCGCACACCGACCTGCTGGAGACGCTGCAAACACTCAACGACCTGATCCGCCAGGGCAAGATTCTCTACTACGGCACCTCGGTCTTCCCCGCGCACCAGCTCGTCGAGGCACACTGGCTGGCCGAGAAGCACGGGCTCATCGCCCCGCACACCGAGCAGCTGCCGTACTCCCTCCTCGTCCGCAGTGCCGAACGGGAGGTCTTCCCCGTGGCGCGGAAGCACGGCGTCGGCATTCTCGCCTACGGCCCGCTGGCCGCCGGCTGGCTGTCCGGAAAGTACCGGATCGACGGCGAACAGCCGGAGTCGGCACGCGCCGACCTCATCCCCGGCCGGTTCGACATCGGACTCGAGCGCAACCGGCGCAAGCTGGCCGCCGCCGACGCGCTGGCCCGCCTCGCGGAGGACAACGGCCTGACGCTGGTCGACCTGGCCCTGGCGTTCGCGCTCAACCACCCGGCGGTCAGCAGCGTGATCATCGGCCCGCGCACGCTCGACCACCTGGAGAGCTACCTCAAAGCGGCCGACGTCGAGCTCGGCGACGACATCCTGGACCGCATCGACGAGATCGTCGACCCGGGCACCCACTTCCTCGAGCGCGACACCGGCCGTGACACCCCGTCCCTCCAGCCGGCCGCCCTCCGACGGAGGATCCGCTCATGAGCCGCGAAACCTACACCGCGAGCGAGGACCGCTACGAGAAGCTGGAGTACCGACGCGCGGGGAACTCCGGTCTCGACCTTCCGGCCTTCTCCTTCGGCCTGTGGCAGAACTTCGGCACCGACCACCCCTACGAGACCCAGCGCGAAATTGTGCTGCACGCCTTCGACCTGGGCATCACCCACTTCGACAACGCCGACCGGTACGGCCCGCCGCACCGCGCCGCGCAGCAGCTCTTCGGGGAGGTGCTCAAGCGGGACCTGGCCCCGTACCGTGACGAGCTGATCCTGTCGACCAAGGCCGGCAACCCCATCGGCCCCAGCCCCTACTTCAAGGGCGGCTCGCGCAAGTCGCTGCTCGCCTCGCTGGAGCACAGCCTGCGCGACCTGGGCACCGACTACGTCGACGTCTTCTACAGCCACAGCCCCGACCTGTCCACGCCGCTGGAGGAGACCGTCGGCGCCCTCGTCAGCGCCGTGGAGCAGGGCAAGGCGCTGTACGCCGGCATTTCCAACTACGCCCCCGAGCGGGCACACGACGCGGCCGAACTGCTGCGACAGGCGGGAGTGCCGCTGTTGGTCCACCAGCCGCGGTACTCGATCTTCGACCGCCGGCCCGAGTTCAACGGCCTTCTCAAACTGGCCGCCGAGGATGGGTTCGGCCTGGTCGTCTACTCGCCGTTGGCGCAAGGGCTCCTCACGGGCAAGTACCTCGACGGCGTTCCGGCGGGAGCGCGTGCGGGGAACAGCACCTTCCTCTCGCCCGACGTCATCGACGACACCTACCGGCAGCGGGCCACCGCGCTCAACCGGATCGCCGAGCGGCGCGGCCAGTCGCTGGCGCAGCTGGCGCTGCAGTGGGTGCTGCGGCAGCCGCAGGTGACCTCGGCACTCATCGGAGCCAGCTCGACCTGGCAACTGGATCACAACGTCAAGGCGCTCGACTTCCCGCCGCTGACGGAGAAGGAGCTGACGTTGATCGACGAACACGGCGTGCACGGGACCGGGGTGAAGCTCTGACATGGCTGACCTGATAGGGACCGGCGTCGAGGACGGCCGGCCGTTCCGCCTGGGCTTCCTGCTGCACCTCGACAGCGACGTGCCGCCGGCCCGGGCCTACCGGGAGGCGATCGACCTGTTCGTGGCCGCGGAGGAGCTGGGCTACGACTCCGGATGGGTCATCCACCGGCACTTCCGGCAGGGCAACGAGCACGTCTCCGCGCCGCTGGTCGTGCTCGCCGCGATCGCCGAGCACACCACGCGGATCCGGCTGGGCACCGGCGTGCTGGTGCTTCCGCTGGAGGATCCCCTCAAGATCGCTGAGGACGCCGCGACGCTCGACGAGCTCAGCGGCGGCCGGCTCGAGCTCGGGGTGGGATCGGGTCCCTTCCCCGGAGCGTGGGAGGCGTTCGGGAAGGACCTGGCCGACCGGCACAAGCTCTTCGACGCCTCGGTGGAGCGGCTCCACGAGGTGCTGGAGGGGGTGGCGCTCAACAGCCTCGGCGAGGTGCTCCACCCGCCCGGGGCCGGTGTACGGCAGCGGCTGTGGCAGGCCACCACCGGCGACCCGGCGCTGGCCCATGCGGCGGCGGCCGCCGCCGCTCGCGCCGGTGACGGGCTGCAGCTCTCGCGCGCCACCGGCTGGCGTGGCAGCACCATGCGTGAGGCTCAGCAGCGGCAGGCCGAGTGGATCGCGGCCTACCGCGCGGCATGGGGGGAGTCCGGTCCTCGGCCCCGGGTACAGGTATCCCGAGCCGTCTACCCCCACCCCGACCGGGCTGAAGCGATTCGATTGGTCACGCCCGGCGCCCGTCGTTGGCAGAGCTGGCTGTCCTCCAAGCGTGAGGTCGCGGGCCTGAGCGTCGAGGAGTACCTGGAGGCCGACCGCGCTCTCCTTGGCCCGCCGGAGGATCTCGCGGCCGAGCTGGCCGCCGATCCCGCGTTGCGGGAGATCACCGACCTGCTGGTGAGCTTCGTCCCTGGTGTGCCCGAGTTCGACGAACACGTCCGGCTGCTCGCCGCCGGCGCCCAGGAGCTGGCGCCCCTGCTCGGCTGGCGTCCCGCGCCATGATCCGGCGGTTGGCCGGCGAACGAGTACGGGAGGGAACGCATGACCATTGACAACGCCACGTTCACCGTCCGAACCCTGCCTTATGACCATCCGGCGGCCGAGGAACTGCGCGCGGCCATGCGGGAGGAGATGGGCCGGCGCTACGCCGACAGGCCGGCGGCCGACCCCGGCCACCTTCCCGCCGGGATGGCCGTGCGGGCGGAGTCCGTGTTGTTCACCGGCGTCGCCTTCGACGCCAGGCGACCTGTCGGGCATGTGCTGCTGCGCCGCCTCGGCGAGGAGGTCGAGCTCAAGCGGATGTACGTGGCGCCGTCACACCGGGGGAGCGGGGTGGCGCGGTTCTTGCTCGCGGCGGCCGAGGAGGCCGCGCGCGAGTTGGGCGCGCGACGCGTCCTCCTGCAGACAGGGGACCGGCAGCCCGACGCGATCCGCCTGTACGAGCGGGAGGGCTACACTCGCATCCCGATCTTCCCGCCCTACCTCTCGATGACCTACTCCACCTGCATCGAGAAGCGGATCGTCGGCTGAGCCCTCCGCAGGATGAACCCGCCCGATGCCACGGAGCACGACCCCCACCCACAGACCTCCGGTCCGGAGCCGTTCCGGTGAACCATGGGCTTCGACGCCGCGGGGCGCCGGGTGCTGGTCGTCTGCGCCGCATGTGGATTCACTACCTTGCTCGACAATTCCGTGCTGAACATCGCCATCCCGGCGCTACGCGACTCGCTGCACGCGGACGCCACGCAGGTGCAGTGGATGGTGGCCGGGTATTCCCTGGCCTTCGGCCTCGCCCTCGTCCCCGGCGGGCGGCTCGGCGACATCCGGGGCAGGAAGCCGTTCTTCCTCGCCGGAATGGCGATCTTCACCGTCGGGGCGGCGCTGGCCGGGTCGTCCCCCACCCATGGGCGCTCGTCGCGGCGCGCCTGCTCCAAGGGCTGGGGGGAGGGCTGGTCAATTCCCAGATGATCGGCACGATCCAGGACGTGTTCACCGGCCACGCCAGAACGCGCGCCCTCGGCCTGTACGCGGTGACCGGCGGCGTGGCGGGAGGGCTCGGACCGCCGCTGGGCGGGGCGGTCATCGCGGCCGCCGGTCCGGGCGTGGGCTGGCGGCTCGTCTTCCTCCTCGCGGTGCCGTTCGGCTTGGTCACGCTGGTGCTCGCGGCCCGTCACCTGCCTCCGGCGCGGAGCCGCTTGGGCTCGCCGGACCTCGACGTGGTCGGCCTGCTCCTCATGGGTGGCCTGACGGTGGCATTGATACTGCCGTTCGTCCAGCCCTCGGCCGGCTCGGCCTGGGGTCTCTGGGCCGCTGTGGCGTGCGTTGCGGCTGGGTTGTTCGTGCTGTGGCAGCGGCACTACGCGCGTTCCGGCCGCCGCCCGCTGGTGCACCCGGCGCTGATGCGCTCGCTGCCGTTCGCGTCCGGGACGGTGACGGCGATGGGCTACTTCGGATCCGGGCTGGCCTCGTCGCTCGTCCTGACCATGTTCCTGCAGGAGGGCCTCGGGCTGTCGGCGTTCGCGGCGGCGGCCGTCACCCTGCCCGCGGCCGCGGCGATGACGGCGAGCTCCGCGCTGGCCTGGCGGGTGGCACGGCGCTTCGGCCGCTACACGCTCTCGGCAGGGCTCGCGCTGTCGGCCTGCGCCATGCTCGCGAGCGGTCTCGCCGGGCTGTTCGCTCCCCGGGCCGGCCTGCCCCTGCTGCTGGCGGTGTGCGCCATGTGCCAGAGCGCCGCCGCGGGGCTGGTCATCTCGCCTCTCCAGGCGTCGGTGCTCCGGCACGCGCCGGCGGAGGCGGCCGGAGTGGCGGGCGGCATCCTCCAGATGGCGCAGGCCTCTCAAGGTGACCTCCGCCCGGCGGACTGGACGACGATCGGCCTGGTCGAGGACGACTTCGGACGCTTCGAGGGCAGGTGGCTGATCGCTCGGCGCAAGGTGTCACCGATCGCCGGGCTGGTCGCCGCCGGCTCCCCGCCGCTGCCGCCGGCGGCGCGGACAGCCGCGGACTGAGCGGCAACTCGATTATCCTGCGAGGAGCTTTTGGGTGATCTCGTGCAGGCGGGTCGCCTCCGCAGGGTCGAAGGCGCCGGTGTCGGTGGGAACGCGTTCGCCTTCCAGGACCGCGGTCAGTCGTGCGGGCGGATTGTCGAGGTAGGGCAGGATCTGTGCGACCGCCTGTGCGGTGGTCTTGCCGATGGTTCTCAGGCGTTCTATCTGGGCTGCGGTTGCCTGGTCGTATTCGCCGGCGAAGCTGGTGGTGACGACGCCGGGATGGTTGAGCACGTATCGGATGGGTGTGTCGTGGTGGATCCGGGTGAAGCTGACGCCGAGCAGGTCGCACAGTTTCGCGCTGTGGCCCAGTGCGCCGGTCCCCGGGTAGTCGCGCCGCAGTTGCAGGTCGTCCCAGCGTACGGGGCCGGTTTGGCCGGCTCCGCCGAAGTTGAGGATGATCGGGTGCGGTGCCCGGCTCAGCGGCCCGACCAGGCCGTGGCTGAGCAGGAACCGGCTGAGGTAGTAGAGCGCGAAGTTGCTCTCGAATCCCTCCGCGGTCTCCACGCGGTTCGAGCGGTGGTACCGCGCGCCGAGTACGAGGACGTCGATGCTCGGGTAGGTCCGGGTGATCCAGGCGAGGGCACGTTCGTTCTCGGTGACGAGACTCAGGTCCGCTCGCAGGAAGCGGGCGCGGCCGCCCGCCCCGTGGCCGGTGGCGGCGTCGAGGAAGGCCTGGCCCTTCCCGCGGTCGCGGCCGATGACGAGGACCTGGTATCCGCGCTCCAGATAGGTGTCGGCCAGTGCCCTGCCGATGCCGTCGTTCCCGCCGGTGATCACTGCTGTGGACATTATCCCCCACCTCCATATATTTACTTTGAGAAATCAAAGCACTGGAAGTGGCGGCACCACAAGCGGCTCGGGTTCGGCCGGGGTCAGTGAGGATCGGTGAGACCAGGCGTGGTGCGCATGCCGTCGAGCATGTGCTCCTGGACCCGCAGCAGGACATCGGCGGCTCGGTCGAGCTCGGCCGGGTCGGTGCCGGAGAGGATGTCCTGGAGCAGGTCGCGCCGCGTGGTGCGGACCTGGGCCACGGTGGCGCGGCCCGCGTCGGTGATGGCGATGAGGGTGACCCTGCGGTCGTGCGGATCCGGTATTCGTACGACGAGGCCGTCGGTGCGGAGCCGGCGTAGCTGCAGCGAGACCGTCGACATGTCGATGTGCAGGCACTCGGCGATGTCGGAGACGCGCATGGGCTCGGCGACGTCGAAGTGCTCCAGCAGGCGCAGCTCGCTGCCGGGCAGATCGCACCCCGAGCGACGCGCCACCTCGGCCTTGACGTGCTTGCTCTCACTCCACCGCACGACGGCCGACACCGCTACCTCGAGTCGAGCCAGTGCCGCCCGGTCGGAATGACTCACCATGCCATCGTAGAGCGCCACCTTACGGCAGCGGTCCCGGCGCATGGGGAGCGAGGCCTCCGACGGAAATCCCTGTTGACCATATCGGAATTGCGGGTAAGGGTAAGAGGACCGGTAGAGGGAGGCCCGATGAGCATCACCGACGAGCTGGTCGCCAACGCCGAGCGCTATGCCGAGTCCTTCCGGCATGGGGCGCTGGCCCTGCCGCCTGCCAAACGGGTCGCCGTGGTGGCCTGCATGGACGCGCGGCTCAACGTCTACGGCCTGCTCGGTCTGGGAGAAGGGGACGCTCACGTCATCCGCAACGCGGGCGGCGTCATCACGGCGGGTGAGCGCCGCAGTCTGGCCATCAGCCAGCGGCTGCTGGGCACTCGCGAGATCGTCCTGATCCATCACACCGACTGCGGCATGCTCACCTTCACCGACGACGGCTTCAAGCGGGACGTCTACGACGACGTCGGCATCAAGCCCGACTGGGCCGCCGAGGCGTTCACCGACCTGGAGGAGGACGTGATCCAGTCCGTCCGGCGCATCCGGGCGGACCCGTTCATCCCGCACAAGGACGCGATCCGGGGGTTCGTCTACGACGTCAGGACCGGGCGGCTCAGCGAGGTCAAGCCGTAGCCGCACCCGCCATGAGCTCCAGTCCCGGTCGGTGAACGTATTCGAGCGCACGGCACGGCCCGGCCGTGGCCGCCACTCTGCACGATGAGATCGCCGTGCTCGATCGGGGCTGCCTAAGTGCCGCACCCATTCGTCGGCGATGTGCGACGCAGCGCCGTCGAAGGCGCGCTGGCGCGATCCGGCGGGCGAACTGCAGGATCGACAGGTTCTCCGCCGTGGCCTGCTCCCGCCACCGGGCGATGGCGGCGAGCTTGCCGGCGCCGCTCGATGGGGATCGTGCCGCGCTGGCCAGGGGTCCAGCTCCGTCTCTCCGAGGTGGCCGACCGGGTCCGCTGTACAGCCGCCACTATGACGTCTCGATGGGTTGACATCCGAGTATTCCTATCTGAATAGTGGGTTAGAGTTCGCCATGAAGGAGCACCCATGAGGGAATTCCCCCATCCCTTCAACCGGCCCGCCCTTCCGGGGGCCACCGATTTGACCAGGCGGGTCCTGCTCGCCGGGACAGGAGGGGGAGCCCTCTCGCTCTTGCTGGCCGCCTGTGGCGCAGGCGGCGGGGCTCCGCTGACCGGCGCGGACAGCGGGGCTCTTCAGTCCGGCGCGGACGCCAACGCCGCGGCGTCCGCGCCACCCCGACGCGGCGGGACCCTGCGCGCGGGCTCCCCTCCACCGCCGACCGCCGTGGACCCCGTCACCATGTACGACGGCTCGGCCATCGCCATCGTCCAGCTCGTCGCCGACTACCTGATCTGGCTCGACCGGGATTTCACGCTGAAGCCGCGGCTGGCCGAGAAGTGGGAGTCCGAGGACGGTGGCAAGCGGTGGGCGTTCACATTGCGCAAAGGCGTCACCTTCTCCGACGGCACGCCGCTCGACGCGGAGACCGTCAAGGCGAGCTTCGACCGGCTGCTCGACCCGAAGTCCAAGTCCGCCGCGCTGTCCGCCTTCGACACGGTGCTGGCGAAGGGCGGGGTGAGCGTGCGCGACGCCGCCACGGTCGTCTTCACGCTCGAACGGGCCTTCTCCGACTTCCCGTATCTGGTTTCGGCGGGCAACTACAACGCGGTGATCCTGAAGAAGGACTACGCGGGCGACTTCACGAAGAAGCCGATCGGCACCGGGCCGTTCCTGCTGGAGTCGTACGACGCGTCGTCGGGGGCCACGTTCACCCGCAACCCGAAGTACTGGGAGCCGGGTAAACCGTACCTCGACGGAGTGAAGATCACCTTCTACGCCGACGACCAGGCTGACCTGCTGGCGCTGCAGAGCGGTGAGATCGATGCGCAGATCCTCAGCCGCCCGCAGCTCGTCGGCCCGCTCAAGGGGCTCGGTGACATCACCGTGGACCAGGTCCAGGGCACCGGTCTGACCGCGTTCACGCTGCGCACGGACCGGCCGCCGTTCGACCGCAAGGAGGCGCGGCAGGCGGTCGCGTACGCGCTGGACCCCCCGGCGTGAACGCCACCGTCTACGACGGCATCGGGGCTCTGGGCAACGACCACCTGTTCGCCCCGCTGTTCCCGGCCGCGCCGGACGGCATCGCCCAGCGCGCCAAGGACCCGGCCAAGGTCGCCGAGCTGCTCGGCGGGCAGCCGCTGAAGTTCACCCTGACGTACGACCCGCCCAGCAAGGACTACGCGCTCACCGTCCAGAACCAGCTCAAGCAGGCCGGCATCCAGGTCGAGCTGGACCAGCGCACCTCGGCCGACTTCTACGGGGGCGACCAGGAGAAGGACACCCCATGGCTGTTCTCCGCCGCGAACCTCGTCGGCTGGGCCGGCCGCGCCACCCCCAGCCAGTTCATCATCCCCATGGTCAAGGGCGGCGGCGTGTGGAACGGCTCCAAGTACGCCAACCCCGCCCTCGATGCGGCCGCCGACGCCTACGACGCCGCCCAGACCCCCGGCGAACGGGCGGCCCAGGCCGAGATCATCGCCAAGGTCCTGCACGAGGACATCCCGGTGATCGTGGCCGTGTGGAGCGGGACCGTCCGCGCCTACAACGGCAGGAAGTTCACCGGCATCCAGGCCCACCCCTCCAGTTACGTCGACTTCAGCTCGGTCTCGCAGGTCGTGTGATGCGCTTCCTGCTGCGCCGGCTGGTGGCCGTGCCGCTGACCCTGCTCGGGGTGTCGGTTCTGGTGTTCGTCACGACCGAGCTGGTGCCTGGCGACGTCGCCCGCACCATCCTGGGCCGCGAGGCGAGCGCCGGGTCCGTCGCCCGCCTGCGCTCCCAGCTCGGCCTGGACCGCCCCCTGCCCGAGCGGTACGCGGACTGGCTGGGCGGCTTCCTCACTGGCCGCTGGGGCCAGTCCTACACGCTCGGCGTGCCGGTCCGCGACCTCGTGCTCGACCGCCTCGCGGCCTCGATGCTGCTGGCGGCGCTGGCGTTCGCCCTGCTCGTGCCGGTCGCGGTCGGGCTCGGGCTGGTCGCGGGCGTCAACCACGACCGGCCCGTGGACCGGCTGGTGAGCGTGACCGGGCTGGCGCTCGGCGCGACGCCCGAGTTCGTGACCGGGGTGGTACTGCTGGTGGTCTTCGCGGTGCGGCTGCGTTGGTTCCCCTCCTCGGCGCAGGCGCCGGACGGCTCCTCCCTGCTCGTCCGGCTGGGCCATCTGGCGCTGCCCGCGCTCTCACTGGTGCTGCTGTGCACCGGATACGTCGCCCGGCACGTCCGCGCCGGCGCCGTGGCCGCGATCGGGAGCGCGTACGCGGGGGCCGCCGAACTGCGCGGCCTCACTCGGTGGCAGGTGGTGCGGCGGCACGTGCTGCGCAACTCCACCATCCCGGCCACCAGCGCGCTCGGCGTGCAGCTGCAGTTCCTGCTCGGCGGGCTGGTCACGGTTGAGCTGCTGTTCAACCATCCTGGGATCGGGGCGCTGCTGCTGTCGTCGGCGGTCGACAAGGACCTGCCGACGCTGCAGGCCACGGCCATGGTGCTGGGGCTGCTGTACATGCTGATCGTGCTCGCCGCCGACGTGGCGTACCGGCTGCTCGATCCGCGAATCCGGCTGGGGGCGGCGTCGTGACGGCCATCGCACTGCCGTTCGCGCGGCGGCACCGGCACCAGGCCGCTCTGGGCATCGGCGCGGCGATCGTCCTCGCATGGGCGATCGTGGCGGTGCTCTGGCCACAGCTCGTGCCGTACGAGCCGGACCTGCTGGACCCGGCCGCCCGCTTCCTGCCGCCGGGGGGCGCGCACTGGCTGGGCACCGACCAGTTCGGCAGGGACACCTTCTCGCGGCTGCTCGCGGGCGCCAGACCGGTGCTCCTGGTGGCGCCGGCGGCGACCGCGCTGGCGGTCGTGGCCGGGACCCTGGTGGGGCTGGCGGCCGGCACCTACGGCGGGTTGGTGGACGAGATCGTCATGCGGTTCCTCGACGCCGTCGTCGTGTTCCCCTCGATCATCGCGACCGTGCTGGTCGTGGCGCTGGCCGGGCGGTCGGTCACGGTCATGGTGCTGGTCATCGCCGCGTCGTTCGTGCCGATCGTGGCGCGCAGCGTGCGCGCCGCCACGCTGGTGGAGCGGGAGAAGTCCTACGTGGAGGCGGCCCGGCTGCGCGGCGAGCGGTCCTGGGGCCTGACGGTGCGCGAGATCCTGCCGAACGTCGCCCCGACGGTGCTCGTGGAGGCCACGTCCCGCTTCGGCGACGCGATCTTCGCCGCGGCCACGCTGTCGTTCCTCGGTCTCGGACAGCCGCCGGGCTCGCCCGACTGGGGGGCGTCGGTGTCGGACAACCGACTGTGGCTGCAGCTCGCGCCGTGGACGGTGCTCGGCCCCGCAATGGCCATCGCCTCACTCGTGGTCGGGATCGCGCTGGTCACGGACGCGCTACGCGGGCGCTGGGAGGCGTCATGACCGGGCTCAGGATCGAGGATCTGTCCGTCGCCTACGCGGGGAAGGCGGCGGTGCGCGGGGTGTCATTCACGGTGGCGCCCGGTCAGACGTACGGGCTCGTGGGGGAGTCGGGGTGCGGCAAGACGACCGTGGGCCGGGCGCTCGGAGGCCAGGTCGCGCGTGGCGGAGCGATCACCTCGGGCCGGATCGTCGTGGACGGCGTGGACGTGCTCGGGCTGCCGCCCGCGGGCCTGCGGCGCTGGCGGGCGGCGGCGCTGGCCGTCGTGCACCAGGAGGCGAGCGCCTCGCTCGACCCGACCATGCGGGTGGGCACGCAGCTCACCCAGGCGCTGCGGGCGCGCGGTCGCGACCGCCGGGAGGTCCCCGAATTGCTGGAACGGGTGCGCCTGCCTGATCCCCGCGCGATCGCCCGCCGGTATCCGCACCAGTTGTCGGGCGGGCAGCAGCAGCGGGTGGTCATCGCCGCGGCCCTCGCCGCCCGCCCCCGGCTGCTCGTCCTCGACGAGCCGACGACTGGGCTGGACGCGACGGTCGAGCGGGAGATCCTGGAGCTGATCGGCGAGCTGCGGGTCGAGCTCGCCGCGGCGGTGGTGCTGATCAGCCACGACCTGGATCTCGTCGGACGGCTGTGCGACCGCGTCGGGGTCCTGTACGCGGGCCGCCTGGTTGAGGAGGGACCGGCCGGGGCGGTCCTCCGGGAGCCCGCGCACCCGTACCCGGCGGCGCTGCTGGCCGGTACGCCCCGGCTGGGCCGTACCCGGCGCACCCACCCGCTGACCTCCATCCCCGGCCATCCGCCCGTCCCGGGAGAGGAGCTCGCGGGCTGCTCGTTCGCCCCCCGCTGCCCCTGGGCGGACACGTTGTGCCACTCCACCGCCCCGGCACCGTCCGCGGTGGCGGTGGCGGTGGCCGGTGTGCCTGTGCCGCCCGTCGCCTCGGGCGTGGCGGCTCTCCACCAGGTGAGCTGCCACCACCCGGGCCAGGCCCGGCGACCGGAACCGCGACCGCAGCTTCCGCAAAGGCAGCCCGCGGAGACGGAACCTACGGAGACGGAACCTATGGAGACGGAGCCCGCCGTGCCGGAGAGCGGGCCGCTGCTGGAGGTCCGGGGACTGACGCGCCGGTACGGCAGGACCGTGGCCGTGGACGGTGCCGATCTGGTGATCCGGAGGGGTGAGGTCGTCGGGCTGGTCGGCGAGTCGGGCAGCGGCAAGACCACGCTCGCCAGGGCGGTCGCCGGGCTGGCAGGACGCGGACCGGGGACGATCACGTTGCACGGACGTCCCCTCCACCCCTCGGTGACCCGCCGGGACCCCGGGCAGCGGCGCGCCGTACAGATGGTCTTCCAGAACCCCTACGCCTCCCTCAACCCGAGCCACACCGTCCGCGTCATCCTGGCCAAGGCGGCCCGCAGCCTCGGCGGCACGCGAGACCCGGCGGACCTGGCGAGGGAGGCGGGCCTCGACGCGTACATCCTTGACGCCCGCCCCGACCGCCTGTCCGGCGGCCAGCGCCAGCGGGCCGCCATCGCCCGCGCCTTCGCCGGCGAACCCGACCTGGTGGTGTGCGACGAGCCCGTGTCCGCCCTGGACGTCAGCGTGCAGGCCGGCGTGCTGCGGCTGCTCGACGACCGGCAGCGGGCCGGCGGCACGTCGTACCTGTTCATCTCGCACGACCTGGCCGTCGTCGGCTACCTCGCCGACCGGATCGCGGTGATGTACCAGGGCCGGATCGTCGAGCAGGGACCGGCCGGGCAGGTCCTGCACGGCCCGCACCACCCCTACACGGCGCTGCTCGTCGGCAGCCGCCGGCCCGGACCTCCGGGCCGGGTGAGTGGCACCGGATGCCCGTTCGCCGGCACCTGCCCCAGCCGCGTCGGCGGACTGTGCGACACGAGCGCGCCACCGGCGCGCGACCTCGGACAGGGGCACGTCGTCCGCTGTCACCTCGATCCCGAGCGGCTCCCACGTCGAGCCGGGAACAGCACGTCACCATAACCGCTCTCCGGGAGGAAGCACCATGTCCGACCACGAGTTCGCCGGTCTGCCCGGCCCCGTGCAGCGCCGATGGGTCACCGTCTCCACCGGCGACCACGTGAGCGGCGTCGCCTGGGGGGCGGGACCGCCGGAAGTCGTCCTGCTGCACGCCGCCGGCGGCAGCGCCCGCGACTGGGACGGCCCGCTGGCCGGGCTAGGCCGTCCCGCGCTGGCCCTCGACCTGCCGGGCCACGGTCGCTCCAGCCGCCATACCGCCGTCTACGCGCCCCGCAAACTGGTGCTGCCCATCGCCGAGGCGATCAGATCGTTCGCCCCGAAGGCCAAGGCGGTGGCCGGGACCGGACTCGGCGCGCTCGCCGCCGCCGCGCTGGCCGCCCGGCACCCGCACCTCGTCCCCGCCCTCATTCTCATCGGAACCCTCCCCGGGCATCCCGCTCCCTCGGACGACGCCGAGTACCTCTGGCAAGGGCTCGCCCGGCTCGCCGCCGGGGGAGCGCCCGTCACCGTCGTCCGCGGCAGCCTGAGCGACGCCGCCGTGGCCGAGCTGAGCGAGCGCGTGCCGTCCGCCCGGCTCGTCGCCTCGGAGGGACACAGCCCCGCTCCCGACGGACCACCACCCACCGCGGCCGGGCTCACGCCCGCCCGGCTCGCCGACCTCCTGCTGACCGGCCCGACCACGAGGAGCAGCTCATGACCGCCCAGATCCCCCTCATCGACCTCGAACTCGCCCTCAGCGACGACGCCCCGCCCGAACTGCTCGACACCGCCCGCGAAGCGGCCGAGCAGATCGGGATCATCCAGGTGACCAACCACGGAGTGCCCGACGAGCTCATCGACGGCTTCCACGACTCCATCGGCCGCGTTCTGGCCTTGCCCCGCGAGGATAAGGCCGAGCTGGCCAGCCCTACCGGCCACCCTTACCGCGGCTGGCGGCAGTGGCCGGACGACTTCGGCCGCCTGGAGCTGGAACGCTTCATCATCGGCCAGTTCGGCAGCGTCGAGGAGGCGAAAGCGGCCGGGCTCGGCGACGAGCACACGCAGCTCTACGCCCACCCCAACGTCTGGCCCCCGCAGGAGCCGGGCCTGAAGGACCTGGCCGCGCGCTACCACGACGCCTCGGTCGGCGTGGCCGAGAAGGTGCTCACCCTGTACGCGCGCCTGCTCGGCGTCCCCGCCGGCACCTTCCCCACCTCCGGACGCCCCTACTACACCAGTTTCGTCGTCAACGACTACCCGACCTGGACCTATGACGACGGCGGCGACACCGACCAGGACAAGCTGCTCCTGCTGGAGCACGCCGACGGCTCCGCGCTCACGGTGCTGCACCAGCGCGGCGACTACGCCGGGTTGCAGGGCCGCGGCCCCGACGGCGAGTGGATCCCGGTCCCCATCGTGCCCGGCGCCCTGCAGGTGTTCTCCGGTCACATACTCACCAAGTGGACGAACGGCCGCCTGTCCGCGGGTACGCACCGGGTGGTCGCGGGTGGTTCGGTCACCAGGCGTTCGACCGGCGTGTTCTGGCATCCCAGCCTGGACACCGTGATCGAGCCGCTGGCCCCGTTCGTCGGCCCCGAGGGCTCCGACTACGAGCCCGTGCTGCTGTGGGACCAGGCCAAGCGGCAGGTCGAGGAGTATCTGGAGGTGTTCGGGCGGCCGGACCAGGTCGCGGCGTGGCGCGAGGGCCGCCCGTATGTGGCCGAGCTGGCGGAGACCTGACATGCCCGGAGACTTCCGCTGGGAGCCGAGCGAGCGCTGGGTGCGCGGTCTGCGCGACGGCGTCGTCGTCGTGGACAGCCGCGCCCCCGTGCTCGTGTGGGAGCCGGGCCGGCCGGTGCCCGGGTACGCCTTCCCCGCTCGTGACGTGCGTACTGACCTGCTTCGCGACGTCGGGGAGCCGCCGGGCGTCCGCTACGACCTCGCGGTCGGGGACGCGCTCGTACGCGACGCCGCCTGGCGGTATCCGGAGCTTCCCGACCACATCGCGTTCGCGTGGTTCCGGCATCCGGACGTCGTGCTCGACCACTGGTACGAGGAGGAAGAGGAGATCTTCGTGCACCCGCGCGACCCGTACAAGCGGGTGGACCCGATCCCCAGCTCCCGGCATGTCGTCGTCGAGATCGGCGGGCAGGTGGTCGCGGACACCCGTCACGCGGTGCTGCTGTTCGAGACGGGTCTGCCGACCCGCTACTACATCCCGCCGGATGACGTGCGGCTCGACCTGCTGGAGCCGACCGAGACGCACACCCGCTGCCCGTACAAGGGGGTGGCCTCGTACTGGTCGCTCAAGGGCGGCGGCGCGCCGCCCGACGTCGCCTGGGCCTACCCCGACCCCATCCCAGCCGCCGCGCCGATCAAGGGGCACGTGGCCTTCTACAACGAGGCAGTGGACATCGTCGTCGACGGCGTCGCGCAGGAACGTCCCGTCACCTTCTTCAGCGCAGGACTGACGAGCCGCCCTGCGGATCTCCCATGAGGAGGAAGTCATGACCGATCTGGATCTCATCGCGGACGTCCTGGTGGCCGGCGGCGGGCCGGCCGGCGCCTGGGCCGCCGTCAAGGCAGCCGAGTCGGGCGCCGACGTCGTCCTGGTCGACAAGGGCTACCTGGGCACGAGCGGTGCTACTGCTGCCGCCGGCACCGGAGTCTGGTACGTCGATCCCGACCCGGCCTCCCGCGAGGCGGCGATGGCCTCCCGGGAGGCCCTGGGCGGGTACCTCGCCGATCGCGCCTGGATGGCCCGGGTCCTGGACCAGACGTACGCGAACATGAACGAGCTGGCCGAGGTGAGCCGCTACCCCTTCCCGGTGGGTGAGGACGGCGGGCAGATCCGGCGCGGCCTGCAGGGCCCGGAGTACATGCGCCGCATGCGCATCCGCGCGCGCCGCTCGGGGGTGCGCGTGCTCGACCACAGCCCTGTCACCGAACTGCTGGTGGACGCGGACGGCGCGGTCGCGGGCGCGGCCGGCCACCGCAGGCAGCACGACCGCTCCTACCGGGTGCGCGCGGGCGCGGTGGTGCTGGCCACCGGCGGCTGCGCCTTCCTCAGCAAGGCGCTCGGCTGTGACGTCAACACCGGCGACGGCGCCCTGTTCGCGGCGGAGACCGGGGCCGAGCTGTCCGGCATGGAGTTCTCCAACGCCTACGCGATCGCTCCGGAGTTCACCTCCGTAACCAAGACCGCCTTCTACTCCTACGCCACCTTCTACCATGCCGACGGCAGCGTCCTGGAGGGTGCGGGCAGCACGCGCGGCCGGTCGGTGATCGCGCGGGCGCTGCTGTCCGAGCGCGTCTTCTGCCGCCTCGACCAGGCGGGGGAGGGGATCAGGCAGGCGATGCGACTGGCTCAGCCCAACTTCTTCCTGCCCTTCGACCGGCAGGGGATCGACCCGTTCACCGAGCTTTTCCCCGTCACGCTCCTGGCGGAGGGGACCGTACGCGGGACCGGCGGGATCCGCCTGACCGGCTACGACTGCGCCACCTCCGTCGCGGGCCTGTACGCCGCCGGCGACGCCGCCACCAGGGAACCGATCTGCGGGGGCTTCACCGGCGGCGGCAGCCACAACGCGGCCTGGGCGATGTCGTCCGGCACCTGGGCAGGGCAGGCCGCGGCCCGTCACGCCCGCGCTCTGGGCGCCCGGAGGGCCACGCGGGCCGTGCGCGGAGCGGGCCGCGCCGGATTGCGACCGACCGGCGGCGACCCGGCCGGGCACCGCGAGATCATCGAGGCGGTCCAGGCCGAGGTGCTGCCGTACGAGAAGAACTACCTGCGCCACGGCGATCGGCTCGCGCCCGCGCTGGCCGCGCTCGACGAGACCTGGAAGCGGGCCAGGCACGGCCTGCGCGCCGACGGCCCCGACGTCGTGCGCGCCCGCTCGGCCGCCGCGATGGCGGCCCACGCCCGGTGGATGTACGCCAGCGCGCTGGCCCGGACCGAGAGCCGCGGCATGCACAAGCGTGCCGACCACCCCGGCTCCGATCCCGCCCAGCACCACCGGCTGATCTCCGGCGGGCTCGACGAGGTCTGGGTGCTGCCGGAGACCGGGTGGCCGCTGGCGGTGGCGTCGTGATCGAGATCGTCCTGCGGGACCGGTGCATCACCTGCGACAAATGCATCGAGGCCTGTCCGACGGACGTGTTCGTGCGCGGGGACGACGGGGTGCCGCTGATCGCGCGGCAGGGCGATTGCCAGACGTGCTTCATGTGCGAGGCGTACTGCCCGGTGGACGCCCTCTACGTGGCCCCGGCCGCGCACCCGCTCCCGGAGCCGCCCGACGTGACGGAACTGGCCGAGCGGGGGCTGCTGGGTGGATACCGCCGGCAGATCGGCTGGGGGCACGGGCGCACCCCGGGCGCCCGGCGCGCGATCGGGCCGGTGCTGCCTGCGACGTCGCAGGTGATCATCTCGTGACGGGGGAGGCGCCGTCACTCGCTGACCCGGGCCGTCATCGGCCCGAGCATCGGCGGCGGGCTGGGGCTCGCGCTCGGATCGGCCGCCGGGCTGGTGCGGCTCGGCGACGACCTCGTCGACCCTCCGGTGCAGATGGCGCGGATGCTGTCGCACCTCGGCCTGGTCCCGCTGCTGCTCATCTAGGTCGGCATCGGGGAGCCGCTGAAGATCTCGCTGGTCGCGCTGGGGGCCTTCTTCCCTGTCTATCTCAACACCTACAGCGGCATCCGCAACATCGACGAGCGGCTGGTGGAGGCGGCGCGGACCTGCGGTCTGCCCGCCGCGGCCCGGCTGCGGCACGTCGTCCTGCCCGGCGCGCTGCCGTCGCTGTTCCTCGGACTGCTCTCCGACCTCGCCCTGCGTACGGCGGAGAGGAGGGCCCTGGCATGGCGGCGCGGCCCCAAGGCGAGCTGAGCCGCGGCACCCCTGCGGCGGCGGAGACGGTGGTCACCGCCACGGGGATCGTGCGCGTGTTCGGCGACGCGGTGGTCCTCGACGGCGTCGATCTGCGGATCCGCCGGGGCGAGGTGGTCGCGCTGCTCGGGGCGAACGGTTCCGGCAAGAGCACGCTGCTGCGCATCCTGGCCGGGCTCGACTCCGAGGCGGACGGCGAGGTGAGCACCACCGGCCGCACCGCGGTGGTGTTCCAGGAACACCGCCTGCTGCCGTGGAAGCGGGTCGCCGACAACATCGCGCTCGGCCTGCGTAGACCGGGCGTCTCCCGGCGTACGGAGGTGGCCCTGGCGGAGGTCGGCCTCGCCGATCAGGGGCGGTCGTGGCCCGCGGAGCTGTCCGGTGGCCAGGCCCAGTGCGTTGCCCCGGCCCGCGCGCTCGTCCGCGAGCCCGACATCCTGCTACTCGACGAGCCCTTCGCCGCCCTGGACGCGCTCAACCGGCTCAGGATGCAGGCGTTGTTCTTCCGCCTGCGCGGCGATCACGGCTTCGCCGCCCTCCTGGTCACCCACGACGTGAACGAGGCGCCGCTGCTCGCCGACCGTACTCTCGTGCTGGAGGACGGGCGCATCGCCGAGGACAGCCCCGTCACGCTTCCCCATCCCCGCGCCCAGGACGACCCCGGTTTCGGCGCCCTACGCCGCCACCTGCTCAGCCGACCCGGCGGCGCGGGCGGCCATGACGCGGCAGGTCACCAACGGGCGTACGGCACGTTCGTCGCATCGTTGCCGGCGGATTTCGACCGCTACCTCGCCGGCGAAGACGCCGATCCCGTCGGCGACGGGGTGGTCTATCGGCAGGCGGCGGTGTGGCTGTCCGACGACGAATTCGCCGCGATGATCGAGGAAACAGAGAAGGCGGTCGTCACACGCATCGGCCGCACTGGGGGTCAGGGCCGCACACGTCGCATTGTCAGCCTCGTCGTCGTGCCGGACAAGCACGCAGGGCCGCCCGCCGACGGCGAGAGTGTCGCTGAGTGAACTGATCCAGGGCAGGTGACTGCGGGCGCGGCCGCGGTCACCTGGCGGGCTCGGCCACCGGCGACGAACCAGGCAGGGTGAGGCGCCGGTGGCGGAGCGGTCAGTAGCGGCTGAATGGGCCCCACTCCTTGACGGCGTATGCCTCGGCACGCCGCTCGATCTCCAGGGCCGATCGGCCGCTGAAGTGGGCGGGCAGGACCAAGGTGGTGGTGTCGGCGGCCCAGTCGAGCAGGCGGCGCCGGGTGGCACGGGCCTGGGCCGGGTCCTCGCAGAAGCAGCTGTCGTGGCCGGGGTGGTGCAGCTGCAAGGGGGTGTGGATGATGTCGCCGGCGAACAGGGCCCGGTCGCCGCCGGACTCCAGCTTGATCACGGCGTGGCCGGGTGTGTGCCCGGGCGCCGCCTCCAGGTGCAGGTTCCCGTCGATGGTGTACGTGTCCTCCCAGAGGCGTATCTGTCCGGCGGCGTGCACCGGGGCGATGCTGTCCTCGAAGGCGTACTCGTTGACGCTGCCGGGGATGCCGGGATTGTTGGCCGGGTTCCAGTGGTGGAAGTCGATGGCCGGCATCAGGTAGGTGGCGTTCGGGAAGGTCGGCACCCACTCGCCGCCGGCCAGGCGGGTGTTCCAGCCGACGTGGTCGAGGTGCAGGTGGGTGTTGACGACCAGGTCGACGTCCTCCGGCTGGACTCCGGCCGTGGCGAGCCGGCCGAGGTAGTCCAGCTGTTGCCGGTGCCAGGGTTCGACAGCGGGGCGGTTCTTGTCGTTGCCGATGCCGGTGTCGATCAGGATGGTACGGCCCTCGCTGCGCAGCAGCCAGGTCTGCATGGCGACGTGCACCATGTCGTCGTCGGCGCCGAGGTGGTCTGGAACGAGCAGGTCGCGATGCGCTTGCCAGGCTTCGTCCGGCATGGTCGGGAAGAACGCCAGGGTGGGCATGATCGGGCCGTGTGTCTCCTCGATGCGGGTGACGGTGACGTCGCCGAGCTTGATGTCGTGCATGGTGTGCGTCTCCAAGGGTCAGCGGCGCGGCAGGGTGGCCAGCACCAGGTTGGGGTCGGTGGCGGTGGTGTAGGCGGCGCTGAGCACGTAGACGGTACGGCCGCGTACGGCCACCGAGGTCGGGTTCTGCAGTCCGGCGGCGGTCGTCAGGAGTGTCTTCGCGCGGCCGTCCGCATCGATTCGGACGACCTTGTTCGGCGCGTTGAGGGTCGCGATGACCTGGTTGTCGCCGGTTCCGGCGAAGGCTATGTCGTCGATGCCGGCCAGCCCGGCGGCCTTGACCCGGACGGCTCCGGGACGGCCTCGGTTGATCGGGATCCGCAACAGGGTGCCGCGGTCGAGGTTGGTGGCCCAAACTGCGCCATGACGCACCTTGATGCCGTTGGCGCCGAGGAATGAGGTGGCGGAGAGTTCTCGCGCCGAGGACCAGACCTGGGCGGGGCCGCCGTTCAGGGGCACGGTGGTGATGGTGCCGTGCACTGAGTCGGTGAGGTAGAAGGTCTTCGCCGGCTCGTCATAGGCCAGGCCGTTGGGCAGCCCGGTGGCCGGCAGCGCGGCGATGCGTCGCGGCTCCTGCCCGGGAGGCAGCCGGTAGAGGCCGGTGGTCGCGGCGTCGCCGCTGGCGTACAGGAAGTACAGCGTGCCGTCGGCGGTGCGCACGATGCCGGTGGTGAGCGCGAACCCGAGGGCCGGCGTGTCGGCGCCGCCGTCGGCGGGCGCGGGGAGGGTCGCCAGGATCCGGGTGGCGCCGGTCGGGCTGATCGCGGCGACCTGGCGGGCGGTCGCGAAGGTGACGTAGGCCGTGCCGTCCGGGCCCAGCGCGATGTTCTCCGGCAGTTGGCCCTTCGCCAGGTCGAAGTGCACCGCGATCCGTGACGTCACCGGCGGCGCAGCCGACGGGCGAGCCTGCGCGGTCGAGGGGGACGATGCGGTGGTGATCGTCGCCGCGTTCGACGGCGGTACGGTCACCAGACCGATCCCGGCTGCCACGGCGGCGACCGCGAGGGTGAGCGTTATGTTGCGCATTGCTGGTCCTTTTCCGAATGACTTCGCGAACGAATGGCTTCGCGAACGAGGGTTCGCGGGCGTGCGACATCGGGCGCTCTTTCCGGAGCACCTGGGGAAGCGTGGGGAAGGAGTCAGCCGGTCATGTCCGCGCCGGCGCGTCGGGCCGAGGGTCCTGGGCGATGGAGGCACGCCCGGTGACCGCGCTGTGGACGAGCAGCGTCATCGCGGAGTGTGAGGGCGACTCCGGTTCGGTGGTGGCGACGACCACCGCCTGCTCGTCGGCGGTCCGCAGCGTCTGCTGGGTCACCTGCATGGTGCCCACCAGCGGGTGCCGCATCTCGTAGACCGCGTCGCCGCCGGCCTTGACCCGGTGGTCGGCCCACATCGTGGCGAACTCCGGGCTCTTGACCGTCAGCTCCCCGAGCAGCGCGGCCAGCAGCGGGTCGTCCGGGTACCACCCGGAGGCCATCCGCAGGGTCGCCACCACGGCACGTGCCTTGGCGGTCCAGTCGGCGTACAGGTCACGGGTGTGTGCGTCCAGGAACACCAGGCATGCCATGTTGGGCCGCTGCCGCGGTGTGTCCGGAGCGCCCGGGGCCAGATGGCCGGCGTACAAGGCGTGTCCCGGCGTGTTCCACGCCAGCACGTCGCTGCGCCGGCCGAGCACCACCACGGGCACGTCGCCCAGCGTCGCGATCAGCTGACGCGTCGCCGGGCTGACCCGTTCGGGCGCTGGCCGGCGCCTGGCGCCCCGGCGGCGGCTGCCGGTGGCCAGTTCGTGCAGGTGCCGGCGTTCCGCGTCGTCCAGGTTCAGCGCCCCGGCCAGCGCGTCCAGCACCTCAGGAGACGCGTTGGACGCCTGACCCTGCTCCAGCCGCGAGTAGTACGACACGCTCACCCCGGCCAGCAGCGCCAGCTCCTCCCGGCGCAACCCGGGGACCCGGCGCCGGCCACCGTAGGTGGCGACCCCCACATCCTCGGGCCGGAGCTGGGAACGCCTTGACTGAAGGAACTCCCCGAGCTGTCGTCTCGTGTTCATGGCTCACAGTATTCGTGGCCGGTTCGCAACCCAGCCACACCCTCCCGGGGATAGGCACGGCAGAACTCTCGTGGCCGCACTACAGATTGCCTGCACACCGTGGGCCCCGTCGCCGAGCCGGCCGTTCTCTTCGGTCTCAACGGCCTGTATGACCTTCCCGAGCCAGTGAATGGGCTGGGTGCATCGCACGTACACGGTGAACCGGTGGCCGTCGCGGGCCGGCACGTCCCGCCACGGCGCCCCGGTCCGGATCCGCCATCGGATCCCGTCGATCAACTGCCGCCTGCTCCACTTCGGACATCCCTTGCCCGATGCGGCAGGCAGATGCGGCTCCAGCGCCGCCCACTGCGCGTCAGTGAGGTCGTGCCGCCTCGTCACCACCACGCTGGCCACGAGGTCTCCGGTATTTCGTTCTTCTTGGTCGTTGAACCAACTACCGGAGACCTCTTCGTTCAACGATCACCGACACGCCTCACACACGTGATCTTTCCAAACACGGCCTAGCCGAGCGGGAGAGCGCCGCCCAGGCCGAGGCGGACCGGCTGCACGTCACCCGCGAGATGACCGGCGACCCGGCGGAAGCCACCCTGGGGCGGCGAGGGCTGCCGCCATCGCGTGGGCCGGCCTGCCAAGGCTCGAGACTGAGAGCTGAGCAGGGCCGGTCTTGGCGAAGGGGGAGTGCGGGTATGCGAACTCGCGGAGCCCCCACCGTGCTTGCGCCCGTATCCGCTGTCGCCTCGGCCGCCGAAGGGCAGCGCGGGGTTCATCGAGAACACGAGGGCGTCGTTGATGCTGGTCATTCCGACGAGGAGGCGGCGGGCGATGTCTTCGCCGTGGTGGCGCTGTGTTCTGCAGAACGGCCCTAGACGGCATTGGTGGCGGCTTCGTCCAGGTCGGCGACCTCGGCCACGATGACGGCGTCGTTGCTCCCGAGTTCGGGCAGCATGGGGGTTCAGGGTCCGCGCGCATTGGGTGGCCACACGAGCGGATCGGCCGGCGCGCCCGCTACCAGCTGACCCTCGACCTGCCCGTAGGCGACCCCGGCGGGGCCTGGCTCTCGGTGCGCCATCTGGTCGCCCTCTTCGCCGCCCCGGCAGCCCCCGCTGAGGAATCCGGCTCTCTCTGCTCCCTCTAACCGGTCGCCGGCACACGGGTGCTCGTCACACTTGCGTGTCCGCCTGGAGATCGGTCAGGCGGCGGGCCAGGTCGTCGCGTTCGCGGGTGATCTGGGCGAGCCGGTCGGGCCGGCTCAGGACGCCACCGTCACAACGGCGTGCCCCTTCAACTGCCACGCGGACGTTTGGTCGGTCGATCGTCAGGTGGTTCATGCGGCGCTGATCGTGGCCTGGAGCGCGGCGTGGAGCGGGGTGGCGGTCAGGCCGAAGGTGTTCTCGAAGGCTGAGGAGTCGACGATGAAGGGACGGTCGAACTGGTAGCGGGTTTCTTTCAGTTCGCGGATGACGGGGTTGGTCAGTTCGAGGGCGAGCAAGATCGGCGCCGGGGGACGGTTGAGGCGTGGTGCGGGCGCCGCAGCGAGTGCGCACAGCTGCTCGGCCAGTGCGCGGGCCGACAGCGCGGGGTTGGTGGGGGTGTGCCAGGCGCGGCCCCAGGCGCGTTCGTCGGTGGCGGCGATGGCCATGGCGGCGGCGACGTCGGGCAGGTAGGTCCAGGAATGGGGCTGGTCGGGGTCGCCGAGGAAGGACGTGCGCTTACCGGCGAGCAGCGAAGGCACAAAACGCGTGCCGACGGGGGTCTGGTCGCTGGCGCCGGGCCCGAAGTAGTCGGAGCTGCGGATCTCGGTGACGCGGGCGCGGCCGACCTGGTGCGCGGCCAATGCGTCGGTCCACATCCGGGCGCGGACGCGGCCTTTGGTACCGGTGGCGGCGAGAGGGAGGTCCTCGGTCATCGGCCCGGTGACGGGTCCGTAGGCGTAGAGGTTGCCGGCGGTGACGAGTACCGCGCCGGTGTCCTGGGCGGCGGCCAGTAACGCGGCGGCCAGTGAGGGCCAGTCCTGGGCCCAGCGGGTGTAGGCGGGGCCGGCGCAGTTGTGCAGGGCGTCGGCGCCCTTGACGAGTTGGGTGAGCCGGTCGCGGTCGGTGAGGTCAGCCGCGATGACCTCGACGCCGGCGGGGCCGTTGCCGGACCTGGTGATCACGGTGACCTCGTGGCCCTGGGCGAGAAGGTGCGCGGCGAGGTGCTTGCCGACCTGTCCGGCTCCAGCGATGACGTGCCTGCCCATGGTGTCTCCTTCATTTGATACTGGTGCTTCCTTGCGAGAGCAATGCTCTCTCATCGGGCTTCGAAATTCAAGAGCACTGCTCTCATATCGGTTCCCTGATCTGATCGACGGGGTCGGGCCGCGCATGACCAACTCGTCGAGGGCTGTGCTGTCGCGGCGCCAGGTTGAACCGCTCCGGGATCGGTGAAGACTCTGGGATGCCTCGGGTTGAGTGGAGGGCAAGGAAGCGCCTGAGCTGCAACCCCGTGGTTACACCGGCTATGGCGAGATGAGGTGCGGGCTGGCATCCGCCTTCGCGGCGGCAGGCGCATGCCAGTGGTTCAGGGGACATGCCGGTGGACGAGAGGGGTTGCGTCCGTAGCCCCTGGGAGTCGCAGAAGGTCAGATCGGCGGTGTCCACTGTGAGGCGTTGCCGACCGGTATTGATCAACGTGTCGATGGCAGGCGGGATGAGACCCGAGGAAGAGACGTCAAGTTCGCCATGCAGGGTCAGCGGCTGTATGTGGAGTGATGAACCAGGTTTACCGTGAGGACGGTCATAGCGGGCTTCCGATCCGCAGTGAGAGAGAAATCGTCATAGGCATGCAAGTCGCGTACCACCGAGCAACCAACCAAGATCAACAACGTGATCCGAGGCCGGCGAGAAATACCAGGTCGAAACGCGGTATTGAAGAGTAGGGCGGGCGGGAGTTGAACCCACGACCCAGGGATTATGAGTCAGTTCGATTGGTGTCACTCAATGTCGCCAAGTGCTGTTTTGCGGCGCTGACTCCGGAATTCTCTCCCTTGTTGTGTCGGCCCGTGCCAATGCGTGCCGGGCTGTATTGCGTGCACGCGAGCAACCACCGAGCAACCATGCGTTCTTGATCATCGGCATTATGTGTCGATAAATCCCTTTCCTCGCCGCGGCTGCATGGACCCGGCTTCGATGGGGAGGCTCGAGCTTCACGGCCGATCGAACCCCGTACGAGCAGCCGTTGCCCAACAGATTTGCGTCCACGAATCGGCATGAGCGGTGCTGATGATCCGCTTGCGGATGGCGTTCCTGCTTTGAGCATCCGAATCGGCGCGCGGATTGCCCCCGCCTATGCGTGGGGTCCTGCTGCTCCAGGTTGCCGCGTACCTGGAGCAGGCCATGCCATGGGAGCAACCTCCGACGAACTCGGTGCTGACATGCTGCTTCACTTGGCGCCATATCCGAGGCCGGCATGCGCTCTGGGTGCTACAGCAGTCGTTCGCTTCGGGCTGCTGCTTCTTCTCGGGTCGCGGTGAGGAATGCTTCGCGGAGTTGTTGCCGTGCATTCTCGACGTTTGCGGGGGCGGGGCGTTGGGGGTCGGCGTGGTGCTGGTAGAGGCGCCAGCAGGTGTGGATGCCGTGGAGCAGGTTGTCGAGGAGGTCGGGGGCGGGCCTGGCGGGGTCGAGCGAGGTGAGGGGCAGGTGGATGGTGTCGGGGCTGAGGTCGATTCCGGGGTGGTCGGTGTGCGCCTTGCTGATGAGTTCCTGGGCGGCCATGATGCGGTGTTGGACTTCGAGGATGCCGCGCAGGTGGCCGTCGGCGATGTGGAGGGCGTTGCGGATGAGGGGCATGACCACGTGCCGGGTTCGGGCGCCGGCGTTCATGGCTGTGGTGATGTCGGTGAGGCTTTCGAGGGCGAGGGGTTTGTCGTACTGCTCGGCGCTGGCGACCACCTGGATCGGGTGCATGCCGGTGTGCTGGGCGGTGATGGTGACGGCGGCGTAGAACCAGTGGGCGGCGGCGATGGCGGCCGCGGTGGGATCCACCTGTGTGAAGAGGTCCTGGCTGCCGAAGGGGTTGTCGTGCAGTAGGCGGTCGGCTTGGGAGATCTGCAGGGGTGAGGGGTCTTCGCGGCTGAGGGCGACGGCTTGCTGGGCGCGGTCGGACAGGTCGCCGCGTTCGGCTTGTTCGATGGCGGCCAGTTCGGCGGCGATGTCGGTGGTGACGTGCGTGGTGAGTTGAGAGGTGCCGAGCACGCGCAGGGCGCGGGCGACGGCGTGAGCGGCTTGCTCGACTTTGGTGCCGATCGGCTGGTCGGTGGTTCGCGTGGTGGCGGTCAGGGTGGGGAGGATCGTGGTGAAGCCGTCCCGTTCCTGTTGCCGGTGCCAGCCGAGGCTGTGAGGGCTGTGCCGGTCGGCGGAGCTGGCGGGGTGCGTGTAGGAGCGCCAGCAGAGGTGCGACAGGCGGGTCAGCTCGGCGGCGAGTCGGCGGGTGTTCTGGTGGAGCTGGTCGTGGGTCAGCCGGGCCACGACGATGGCGGTGTCGCCGATGCCGGTGCTCCACTGCGCGAGAAGCGTGTTGTGGGCACGGTTGATGGCATACCGAGTCACGAAGACCTCTTCAGGGAAAGGGGGAGGACAAGAGAAGAAGAGCTCTGCTCGGGGCAGTTTCTGGCCATGCCCAGGATGCTGGATCTGCCGCTCACGTGACGCCTTTTTGACGTTGTTGCGAGTGCCTGATCAGCGCTTTTGGTCAGAGACGCGGCATAATTCCTTCTTCTGTGCCGGTACGACGCGGCGTGGCGCGGCACCGTCGGCTTCTGGGCGCGGCGATGGCATACCGCTTGGTGCGGACGGGTGTACCTCCCGCTTCAGAAGTCGCCGCGGGGCGCTCGACCTGCAGGGCGTGAGACCTGATGCGGCGGGCCTGCCGACGATCCGGCGGCACGACCTATGCCACGGAGCAGTCACGAAAGCGTTGGCGTCGCGTACCGAGCTCAAGGTGGTGCAGGGCACGCTGAGGCATGCCGGCATCGTGCTGACCGCCGACACTCACGTCTCGGTGCTGCCGCACCTGTATCACGACACTGCCCGGATGGCCGTGCGGTTGGTGCTGAAGGCGGGCGACCAACCGGAAGGTCGGCGAGGCGCGGACGGGGGCGTGATTCACATGCGGCTCACCGTGACTAACGATCAGATGACGCGATCACAGGACGCGGAGGACGAGATCGGATGCCCTCTCAAAGCTCGACTGTATCCGATGGCGTGGGCAGGAGGCTTTGGATGAGCAAAGCGAGCCGCCGGCGCCCTGCGTCTGCGCCTGCCGATAATTACATCCGTCCTGGTCATGGCCCTGCGAGGCTTCGCGTGGCGGCGCGAGCTCCGGCCATCCAGGAGACGGAACCAAGTGCGGCATGATGATCGGCCGTGCTCCTTCGCCTGGCCTACCTCACCGTCACGAACACCGTCCTGCGATGGCACCGCGATCTGATGAAACGGGGTCATGCCCGTACCTGCCGGCCGAAGCGGCCTGGGCGCCCGCCCACGGTCCGCCCCATCCGCGCTCTCGTCCTGCGCCTGGTCCGGGAGAACCCCGGCTGGGGCTACCGGCGGGTCCACGGAGAGCTCACCACGCTCGGCATCAAGGTCGCATCGTCCACGGTGTGGGAGATCCTTAAGCACGAAGGTGTTGATCCGGCGCCGGAGCGGGCGTCCAGCACGTGGGCCGACTTCCTGCGCTCCCAAGCAGACGCTCTGCTGGCCTGCGATTTCATCGAGACCGTCACGCTTAGCGGCCAGCGCCAGTACATTCTGGCTGTCATCGAGCACGCCACTCGGCGTGTCCGCGTGCTGGGCACCACCGCTCACCCGAGCGGGAACCAGGTGATCCAGGCGTTCAAGAATCTTGTGATGGATCTGGAGGATGCGGGCTGCCGGGCGCGCTTTCTGGTCCGAGACAGGGATGGAAGTTCCCCGCCCCAATGGACGAGATCCTCGCCGACGCAGGTATCCAGACCATACTCACCGGTATCCGGATGCCGTGAATGAACTCGATCACGGAGCGATGACGAACTCCTGGACCGCTGCCTGCTCTGGAACGAACACCACCTACGGCACGCCCTACGCGAGTACGAACGATTCTGCAACCAGCACCGCGCCCACCAAACCCTGGCCCAAGCCGCCCCGCTGCGTCCCGTCCCGGACCCGATCACGCACCCCGAGCGAATCACCGACCTGAACATACGCCGACGAGACCGGCTTGGCGGCATCCTCCACGAGTACTCACATACAGGTTGACGTGCACGGATGGCATTTTCGGCAGGCGCAGAGCGCCAGGCCGTGGTAGCCGTCCTCGCCCGCGGCAACGAAGAACGTGGCGCCCGCCGCTCCGCCGAGCGCGACGGTGGGTCCCTTCGCCTGACAGTGATCCGCGCGCCGCCGGACAGCCGCGCCTCGTCGGCGGGATAGGCTGCACGCTCGGCCCCGGTCACCTCGGTGAGGTCGAACCTGCCCCGCGTGATGTCGCTGCCGGGCAGCCGGTTCGAGACCAGCTCATACTCGTATCCAGCCAGTGAGCGCGAGGCCGAACCTTTGGTCCTGGGTGGGATCGCAGCTGGTGGCCAACGCGTCTTTGTGGAGTCTGCTGAGTCGGAGGTTGTTTGTGGATTAGTTCGTCATCACGATGATCGTGGGGTCACGTCTGCGGTAGTCCTGGCTGCCGTGATCGGTGGCTTCGGCGGCGTTTCACCAGATCGGCATGCCGGCGCAATACCCTCCGAGGCGAGCGATCAACCGGAGCCCGACAATGGTGAGCTGTAGGTATCAGCCGCAGAGCTGCGGACGATACCAGTGATCCGCCCATACAGGGTTTGCGCATCCACAGGCCGGATCGGTGCCGATCCCCGCCGCCGCGTGGTACGGCACGACGCGGCGGTAACCGGCGGGCGGCCACCGCGAACACCTCCAATTCCTTGCCCGCCACCACGAACCGCGTTCGATGGGGCACGGTCACTGAGGTGAACGACCGGCTTTCCGCGGGCTCTGTGCGGGTTTCGTACAGGCTTTCCGACCCCGGGGCGGGCCAGTCCGCGCGCCCCGAGATCATACCTGCGTGCTCCTGCCGGCTCGGGAGATCGAACCGGCCATCCGAACGTCACCCGGACGTCTTGTGCCGTCCGGCCAGCATGAGTGACGGGCTCCGGCGAGGGCGACCGGTGACCGAATCAGCTACGTGTCCACTTCTGGTTGTTCCCGCCGTTACAGGCCCAGAGGATCACCTGCGTTCCGTTCGCGGTTCCGGCGGCGTTGGCGTCGAGGCATAGGCCGGGCTGCGGGGCGGTGACGGTGCCGTCCGCGTTGAGATTCCACTGCTGGTTGGGCTGCCCGGTGCAGTCCCAGATGATCGCTTTGGTGCCGTTCGCGGTTCCGGCCTCCAGACACTTGGTTCCGTACACCTGCAACTGCTTGCCCGAGGTGTAGGTCCACTGCTGGTTGGTCCCGCCGTTGCAGTCCCACAACGCCACCTGCGTGCCGTTCGTCTGCGACAGGGCCGGCACGTCCAGGCAGCGGCCGGCGTTGACGTTGCGCAACGTCGATCCATCGCCCGGGCTGCCGGAGCCGGCAACGACCTTGAGGTTGTCGAACTGGGCGGTCTCGCCCTGGCTGGTGCCGTAACCGACTTGACCGGCCGAGAAGGTGGAGTCGCTCACTGTTCTGATCACGGTGCCGTCGATGGTGGCGGTGATGGTGCTTCCGGAAAAGCCAAGGGCGAGGCTGTGCCAGCGGCCGGTGCCGAGTGCGGCGGTGGTGCCGCCGGCGATCGTGGTGAAGGTGCAGCCGGTGTTGTTCCGCAGGATCGACCAGGCGCCGGTGTCGCTGACCCGCAGGTAGTAGGCGTTCAGCCCGCATGGCTTGAGGTCCTCGGTGCCGGCCCGGCCGATCAGCTCGGCATAACCGGGCTTTTCCAGCAGTACGTCGGAGGAGACCGTGTAGTTGTTCCAGGCGGTGTTGCCGAGCTGCGCGTACGGCGTGGCGTTCTCCTTCCACAGGATCGGCTGTTGCGGGGTCGCCTGCCGCACGCAGGTGCCGGTCCGGCCGCCGCCGCAAGGCGCTGCCTCGAAGGCCCCTTGCATGGCCATGAGGTATTCGGGCTCCCTGCCCGTGGCGTAGCCCTCGAAGTCGTCGGTGTAGGGCAGGCTCAGGGATCCCTGCGGTGGGCTGACGGCGCTGCCCTTGCCCTGCCCGGCGGTGGTGGTGATCGAGTACAGGTACCCCGGTTGGACGGTCAGGGAGAAGTTCCCGCCGGAGGGGGTGAGGTCGGCGGTGTGCTGGAAGATATCCGCGGAGTTGCTGGAGTTGAGGTTGGTGGCCCACACGTGTACCTGTCCGGTCGACAGGCCGCCAGTGACGGTGAAGTTCAGCGTCTGGGCCGCGGTGGCGTCCATCGTCTCGATGATGGTGCTGTAGTCGTGGTTGTTCGGCGACTTCAGCGACACGTAGCTGCCGTTGTTGCGGTTGCCGCCGATGTAGCCGCTGGAGGTGTCCAGGTACTTCCAGCCGGGGGCGGTGAACTGTCCCGTGTGGGCCATGGCCCACAGGTTCTTGCCGGCCGAGTACCAGCCCGACCATGGCTGGTTGGCGACCATCAGCCCCACCGTCGACCAGGGGATGTTCGGTGTGATCGCGGCGAGCAGGTTCCAGTGCAGGTAGCCGGTCCACTTGCCGTCGATGTAGCCGCGGTTGACGCCGCGGGCGATCGCCTTGGCTCCACCGTTGTAGTCCTGTGAGCCGTTCTCGCCCGCCCACAACTGCTTGCCGGAGTTGAGGAAGTTGGCCGGGGTCGGGCATGAGCTCTGTGGTCCGAGGTAGCCGCACGGGTAATGGGCGGTGAACACGTCGACCGCGTTGCGGAAGGCCGGGTTGCCGGCCGCCTGGTCGGCTCCGACCCAGCCTGGATACTGGTCACCCATGATGAGCTTGACGTTGCCGTAGCCGTTGGCGTTGAGCGCGTTGCGGACGTTGATGGTGAAGTTGACGTCCCACTTTCGCTCGTTCTGCACCGGGGTGAGGTAGTCGATGGTCAGGTTGTGCTGCTTGGCGCAGCTGAGCCAGGACAGGTAGTAGTCGATCATGTCCTGGGACAGGAACGTCCCGTTGCCGATCCAGCCCGGTGCGCCCCAGGCCAGGCCCACCAGCTTGATGCCGGGGTTACGGGCTTTGGCCTGCTCCATGATCCACCACTCGTACCCGCGGTCGCAGTTGAGGTCGCCGCGGAAGTGGGCGTGGCTGGCCTCCGCTCCGCTGGTGGAGTTGGTGTCGCCGCCGATCTCGACCTTCAGGATCTGCAGGCTCGCGCCGTACCCGGGCTTGAACAGGTAGTCGAGGATCTGTGAGCGCTGCGGCTCGGGATAGTCGATCAGCAGGCGGCTGTTGCCGCCACCGCCGCTGACCGCGCCGACGCCGTCGAGCGTACGGCCGCCCGACGCTCCGTTGATCGTGATCGAGGTGGCGGCCTGGGCGGGTACGGTGACCGCGGTCAGCACGCTGCCCGAGGCCAGAACGGCTCCGGCCGTCACGACCGCCGCGGCGCGCAGGCGCCGGAGCAATCGTCTGACTCTTGACACGGCGGGTTCTCCCTTCGGGGACTGGTGTCGGGGACGACCCGGCCTCCGGGTCGGGTCGTCCCCGAGCGGATGGGGTCGCCGCCAGGAGACGACCCCGAGGCCGGACTGTGGAGATCGGCGCGGGAGACGGAGGCCGGGCCACCCGGACCTCGGCGAGCCGTACTCCCGCGTCCGCGGTCACAGTCCGATGCTCCGGTTGCCGAGGCGCTTGGCCGCGGTGGCGGGGCTGCCGCCGACCGACGCGAAAGGCAGGGACGTGGTGGGCGCCGAGGCCCGCTGGATCAGGTACGGAGTGCCGGCCTGCGCGGGGATGGTGATGGTGGCGCCGGTCTGGTTCGTCAGCACGGTGGCACCGCTGCCGTTCACGACTGTGACGTTCTGGCCGGGCCAGGGGTTGCGGACGGTGATGTCCCCGCTCGCTCCCGCCTCGACGGCGACGGTGACCAGGGTGCCGTTGCGGATCTGGACGTGGGCCTTGCCCTTGTGCTGGATGTACACGGTCCCGTCGGCGTCCCATCCGGTCGGCCAGCCGGGGGCGACGCGCAGCGTGCCGTCGTAGTCCTGGACCAGGCCTTCGGTGACCGCCGCGGCGGTGACCCCCAACTCCTCCAGGTACGGGTTGGTCAGCTTGGTGGCATCCCAGCTCGCGAACCCGTTGGGGAAGACCTGATATTTGTTGATGTTGGCGATCAGGGCGGTCCGCATCTCGTTGCCCAGGCCGAGCCGCGCCGCGTGCAGCGCGTCGAAGCTCCAGTCGGTCTGAGTGATGTAGCTGCGGTGGCTGAAGGTGCGCTTGGCCAGGTCGGACTGGTTGCCGCTGTCACCGATGAGGTTGTACGGCCACACCGGCTCCAGGCCGAGGTTCTCCACGTTGTGCTTGGCCGCGGTCGGCTGCGCGGACAGGGCGAGCATGTTGTTCCCGGCGGCGTCGGAGGACGGGCCGAGCACCTGGGTCTGCCCGAAATCGGTTCTGGGCAGCGGCCGGATCTTCGGGATCGCCGTCCGGAGCCTGGTGACGAGGTCGGCGTCGATGCCGAGCGTCTGGGCCGCCGACACCGCCACCGGGAACAGCGCCTGCATCGCGGCCACGTCGGTGATCGGGTCATCCACGGACCATTGCGTCTCGTGCGCGTTGGAGTGGGTGTGCAGCAGGCCGTCGGAGCCGGTTCTGGCGTGCGACAGCAGGAACTTCGCCGAATCCCGGATGATCGGGTAGTTCGCCGACAGGAACGCGCGGTCGTCGGTGGCGAGGTACGTCTGCCAGACCCACAGGCCGATCTCGGCGCCGGAGGTTACGGTTTGCGAGTTGTAGGAGGGGGCGATGGCCGAGTCACAGGACTCGTTGCCCGCGTACCAGGTGCCGTTGCCGTTGAACCGCATGGTCTCCGGCACGCAGATGCCCTCATGACCCGGATAGCGCGCGCTCGTCCAGGCCGCGATGTTGCTCAGGTTGTTCCGATAGAGGGTGAACATCGGCGTGTTCAGCGAGAAGGCACCGGCCGACAGGTTGGCCTGGATCATCATTCGCAGGTTCCAGAACCAGTACCCGGCCGGATACCAGGGCTGGGTGTCCTGGCCGACGTTGAACAGGTTGGCCTCACCGGCCTGGGTGCCCGGGTAGGTGTCGCGGTTGCTCGCCGAGATGCTGTACAGGTACAGCGTCCGCATGTTCTCGAAGTACTCGCCCGACCCGTCGCTGGACGTGATCTTGATCAGGCCGACCGAGCTCCAGTAGTCGTGCCACCAGGACAGGGTGCCGGCGGCCAGGTCGGCGGAGCCCCGGGTCAGATCTCCGCCCAGCAGGGTGGTCGCCGTCGTCAGCGCGTTGCCGCCCTTCCAGCCGGGGGAGACCACGATGACCCGGAACGACCCGTCGCTGTTGGGCTGGAAGCTCACCTGCGCGGTCCGCGAGTCGGGGTTGGCGGCGCGCACGTTGCGCCCGCCGGCGCTGACGCCCGCCATGGTGCCGAACGTCTGGCCGGAGGCGCCGCCCCCGCAGCAGTCGGTCCAGCTCTCCGACAGCGTCGCCACCGAGCCCGACGCCTCGGCCCTGGGGTTGCGCGGGCTCCACAGCTTCACCTGCGCCGTCTGGGAACTGTTGGGGTCGGCCCCGGTGACGTCCACCACCAGTTGGGAGGTGTCGGCCCGCACATAGGCCTTCAGGGTCATCCCGCCACCCGACTCGTACAGCGTTCCGTCGTACAGATCCAGGTATCCCTTGAAGTCGGCGGCCCCGGCGAGCTTGCTCAGGCCGGGGATGACGACCTGGCCGGGTGACTTGCGGTCGGGGAAGGTGTCGTTGCGGTTCAGTTGCGCGGTGAAGCCGTTCGCTCCCCACGCCGCGGCTCCCAGCGTGCCGTTGCCGAGCGGCGCGAACTGGCTGGCGGTGGTGTTGGCCCGGCTGAACACGATGCTGGACCGGCGGACCACGTTGGGCGTGTCCACCACGAACTTCCCGTTCTGCCAGGCCGTTGACGTGCCGGTCGGCGGCACCGACGGGGTCGGCGAGGGAGTGGTGGTGACGGTACCGGTGCAGGTGGTGCCGTTGAGGGCGAAGGTCGCAGGGACGGGGTTGGCGGTGTTGTTCCAGGTGGCGTTGAACCCGAAGCTCGCGTTGCCGCCACTGGGGATACCGCCGTTGTAGCCGGCGTCGCTCACGGTCACCTGCGCGCCCGACTGGGTGTAGGAGCCGTTCCAGAGCTGGGTGATGGTCTGTCCGGCGGTGTACGACCAGGTCAGCTTCCAGCCGTTGACCGGATCGCCCAGGTTGTCGATCGTCACGTTGGCGCCGAAACCGCCTTGCCACTGGTTGGTCACCGTGTAAGTGACCCGGCAACCCTCAGCGGCGTGGGCGGAGCCGGCTGTCGCGAGCCCGAGGGCGCCGAGCGCCGCGGCCGTCGCGGCCGCGAGCCAGCGCCGATGTCGGCTGAAGCGCACTGAGTTCTCCTTAGGGATGGGTGGATCGCCGAGGTGCCGGCCCCGCGAGGCCGCATCGTCGGGTGCGGGGCTCGGTCATCCCGGTGGCTGGTTCACCTGACCGACTCACCTGTAGCCGGCGGCGACGATGTTGGCCTGGACCGCGTTCTCGGTGGCGTCGGTCGGATAGCCGGAGGTCATCACGCCTTCGTAGAAGGTGCCGGCGGCGCCGTGGCTGTTGTCGCCGCCGATGCCGAGGATGATGGCCCCTTCCTTCTTCATCGGGTTGTAGCCCGGAACGTTGGGACGTGGCCCGTTGTAGAAGGTGGACAGGTTGCCCGATTGGGCGTTGCCGCCGCGGATCGACCAGTGGTTCGGCTCGCCCTTGATGATGGCGGTCAGGTAACGGTGGCTGATGGTGGGGTCGTTGGCGTTGTACTTCTGGTTCACGCCGGAGAACAGGCCGTTCTCGAGGTCGGCCATGATCCAGGGGCCGTTGCCGGCGCCGTAGCCCCAGACCTTGATGTTGCCGAAGTAGATGGCCTCCATGGTGCCGTTGCCGTTGTCGCGGCTGTTGGTCTCGGCGTTGCCGTAGTCGAAGCAGCAGCCGCCGTTGTAGTGGGTGCCGTCGAAGATGGCGTACATGCCCTCGGGCTGGTCTCCCTTGGCGATGCCGTTGGTGGTGTTGTTGCGGTAGCCGACGCCGGGATCGACGTAGACGCCGTAGGCTTTGCGGCCGTAGACGGTGGTCGGTGCCTTGGTGGCGTTGGCGAGGTTGTCGTATCCGCCCGGGGCCGGGCCGGGGAACCCGCCGGGAGGTGCTTGGGTGAGGCGGTTGTTGCGACCTGACTGGTCGTAGATGATGGTGATGAGGCAGGTCGTGCCGGCGCAGAACGAATCCTGCGTGGCGGCGTCGGCGCCCCCGCCCGCGCTCAGCACCCCGATGTCCCGGGTGGTGTTGTCGGAGGAACGGCGTACCTGGTAGAGCGGGCCGTTGTAGGAGGCGTACAGGGCACGGGTGGTGCTGTGCGCCGCCACGCACGGTGTACCGCCTGCGGCGTAGATGTCACACGGCTGCCTCGACGAGGGCGGCGGCGTGACCGGGGGAGTGGGGGTGGAGACGTCGCCGGTGCAGGTGACGCCGTTGAGGGCGAAGCTCGTCGGCACCGGGTTGGAGCCGTTCCAGCTCCCGTTGAACCCGAAGCTGGTGCTGCCGCCGCTGGGGATGCTGCCGTTGTAGCTGACGTTGGACACCGTCACCTGGGCGCCGGACTGGGTGTAGGTGCCGTTCCACAGCTGGGTGATGGTCTGACCGGCGGGGAACGCCCAGGTCAGCTTCCAGCCGTTGATCGGGTCGCCCAGGTTGTTAACGCTCACATTGGCGCCGAAGCCTCCGGACCACTGGTTGGTCACCGTGTAGCTGACCTCGCATCCGGCTGCGGCCGCCGATGCTACATGTGTCGCGGCGACACCGACACCGGCCGTCGACAGTGCAGCGATGGCCGCGACCGAGAGTGCCACTCGTCGGCGCAAAGTGCTGATTTGTCGCATGCCTGCTTACCTTCCTTGAGATGGCGTTCGGTCATGGGCTCGTGCAGGTGACACCGGTGGGGGCGGTCGAGCCGTTGCCGTTGGCGGTGAAGCCGAAGGTGGTCGTCCCGTTGGCGGCGATGGTGCCGTTGTAGGGGGTGTTCTTGACGGTGACCGTGCCGGTGGTGCCGGTGTTCACGCCGTTCCAGAGGCTGGTGATGGTCTGGCCGCCGGCCAGCGTCAGCTTCACGGTCCAGCCGTCGAGTGCGGACGGCCCGTTGTTGGTGACGGTCGCCTCGCTCTGGAAGCCGGTGCCCCAGTCGTTGATCAGCCGGTACGTCGCCGTGCACCCGCTCGGCGTGGGCGTGGGGGTGGGCGTCGGCGTGGGGGTGGGCGTCGGTGTCGGGGTGGTGCTGCCGCTGACCCGGTAGACGACGGTGCCGTGCGAGGGCACGGCGGCCGAGATGGTGCCGGTGCTGGTGCCGGCGGTGTTCGTCCAGGTGTCGCGCAGGGTGAACGAATCGCCCGTCAGGCCGATCGCGGACGCGGTGGTGCTGATCGTGGTGGTGCTGCCGCCCTGGTTGAACAGGGCGACCGCGACGTCGCCGTTGCCGAGCTTCTTGGCCAGCACGCGCCGGGTTCCGTCGTTGCTGACCTGGCG
>NZ_JBFAOQ010000041.1:0-33065 GCF_040675285.1 Nonomuraea sp. NPDC049625
GGGTTCGACGCCTTGGGCGTCGGACCCCCTTTTTTTTGTGTGCTGTGCCGGCTGTGATGGGGGGCTGTGAGCCGTTCCCTCGCGCGGCCGGCTGCCCGCCCGCACCCGACGGCCCAGGACGCGTGTCCACGCGCCTGAGGCGTTGGCCCGGGCGCCGCATTCTCATACGTATGCCGTCGCGCCCATCCACGCCGCTGCGCATCGGTCTGCACCCCGCACCGAATTCACCTGCCGCCGTCTCCGTCACCTCCTCGGTCTGCACCCCTGCACCGAATTCGAGTGCCGGCTCCGTCGCCTGCGTTGAATAGAGGACGGGCATCGGCCGGGCTCGGCTGGCGACCACAGTCGAATAGAGGATCGGCATCATGCTGGCTCGGCGGGCGACCACAGAGAGTGACTTCCGGCGGGGAGAGGGAGTCGGCGAGGGCGAATTGGCGGGGCTCTGCGTGGTTCATCCCGATGGCTACTCTCTGCATCCGACCACGAGTAACCGGAGAGCCCAGCAGGCAGCGCGCCGCGCGATTAGGCTGGAAAGCCTTGGCTGGTGAAGGCGTCGACAGTGGAGAGGCGCACGTGACCGTTGGCGGGCGGTGGTCGGATATCCAGATGCAAGCGGGCTGCAAGCTGTACAAAATGGAATTAGGGCTGGGCGTGTCGCGTGGCGAATGCGGAATCGTCGGTTACCGTCCAATGTGTAGGGACGTGCCGATTACGGTGAGTTCCTGAGGAAAGGACAAGCCGATGGGGGCAGTGCGCAAGGTGGTGAGCTACCTTGGCCTGAGCGGGGTCGATCACTACGACGAAGGCTATGACGACGACGAGAACTACGAGGACGAGTACGTCCCCGCGACCGAGCGGGCCGCCAGGCGGTGGCGCGCGAACGTCGACTCGTCACGAATCGTGATGGTCCAGCCGCTCAAGTACAACGACGCGCCGTTGATCGGCCAGCACTTCCGTGACGGACAGACGGTAATCATGGACGTCTCGGGCATGGCTATGCCTGAGGCGACGAGGATGGTCGACTTCGCCGCCGGGCTGGCCTATGGGTGCGAAGGGCGGATCGAGCGCATCGCCGACCGCGTCTTCCTGCTCGCGCCGGCGCACGTGGAGATCGAGACCACCTGAGTGTGGTAACCGGGCCGCTGGGCCGTGGTCGGCGCGCAGAGGCGGGCTGCGCTGACCACGACCGCCCGGCGGGGTCGAGCCGGTGGCCGGGTACGGAGGCGGATGGTCAATGCGCCACCGACCTGGGCCATTCAGGCGGGCCGCCAGCGAGTCGCGGTCCGCTGGCCCCTGGGCGGGTTCCCGATGACGACCAGCCCCCTGAACAGCCCAGATGCTGTCTACTGATCGGTGCGCGCTTCCTGACAGGCCACCCGTCCACGGCACTCCGCCTGGACGGCCGCCGCAGCCGATTACCGTAAGTGTTGACCCCGTTCACCGAGGGCCCGATGCCCGTGAGCGTCCAGTCCGGTCATCAAAGGACCGATAACTGGGAGAGTCCGCCCGTCGGCCGTGGCGGGCCGATACCCGTGAGGTCCGGTCCGATGGCCGAGCGGCCGATGCCCGTAAACGTGCAGTCCGTTCGCCATGGGGTCGATGGCTGCAAGCGCCCGCCCCGGTTGGTCGCGGGGCCGATGCCCGTGAGGACCGATCCGATGGCCGAGCGGTCCGATGCCCGTGAGCGTCCAGTGCGTTGGGTGTGGGGTCGTTGGACGTAACCCGCCAGGCCGTTGGCCGAGTGGACCGGCGGTCGGAAACGTCCTGTTCGCATCGCCAAGCGGCCGACTTCCGCATGCGCCTTGTCCGTCCGTCAAGCGGCCGACGACCCGCAAGCGTCCTGTCCATATCTCGTGCGGCCGACGACCATAAGCGCTCCGTCCGTTCGCCAAGCGGCTGGCGACCGCGAGCGTCCTGTCGGGTTCTCACGCAGCCGGCGATCATGAGCGCCCTGCCCATATGTCAGGCAGCCGATGAGCGGAAGCGTTTAGCCCGCATCACGCGCGCCGATGAGCGAGAGCGTCCAGCCTGCGTCTCACGCGCGCCGATGAGCGGAGCGTTCAGTCCGATGGCCGTAAGTGAGCCGGCAGCGGCCCTTTGCGGGGGAGTGGGGTCAGCTGGCGCGGGGGCCGCGGCGGATGAGGCGGGTCAGTTCGGCTGCGTCCTCCGTGGCCTGCTTGGCGCGCTCGTCCGCCTCCCTCGCGTACGCGTGCAGGGCCCACACCGCCCCCTCCGCCAGCTCCTTCAGCTCGCTGACCTGCGCCGCCACGTACCGGCCGTCGGCTTCGACGAGTTTGCGGCGCTGCCAGAGCTGCCACCCGGCCAGGCCGATCATGGCCACCGCGGCGGCGGCGAACAGGCGGCTGGAGATGACCGCCCCGACGAGGCAGGCGATGCCGGCCACGATCAGGACCATGGCCGCCCACGGACGGGGGCGGGGCATGACGCCGTCCGCGACGAGCGCGGCCTCGGCGGCGGCCAGCGACGACGCCTCCGGGCCCTCCGGGCGCAGGTGGATGCGGTGGCCGAGAAGGGCGACGGTGAGCGTGGTGGGCGGCGCGAGGCGGCTGTCGGCTTCGAGCTCCTCGGCCACGCCGCGCAGGATCGGCCCCGCCACGTGCAGGGCGATCGCCGCCAGGTGCGGGTCGGAGCCGGGGCGGAGGTCTTCGAGCAGGTACGAGTTGAGCGAGGCCATCGGGCCGGCCGGGCCGCCGAGGCCGATCAGGAAGCGCAGGATGGCGAGCGGCTCGTCCTCCGCCCAGCTGGAGGCCGGGCTGCCCGAGCTGTTGTCGAGCGAGATGGCGGTGTCCTGATCGGCCTGCCGCGTCGAGGTGATCTCGGCGCATCGCCCGCGCAGTCTCGCGAGGCGGGCGGCCGCCATGGCGGGTCTGGCCAGTTCGGGGATCTCGGCCATCTCCGGGAAGTCGACCAGCGATGGCGGCACCACGACCGACGGCTCGCCCGGCACCAGAGCCTGCACCCATTGCTCCGGGTCGGCGTGTTCCTGGACAGCCAGGGCGTCGAGTTTGCGCAGCACGAAGATCTTGCCGGCGGGGCCGTACGCCCCCCGGGCGGCGGCCAGCCAGAGCGAGCGCTGGCCGTGGGAGACCGGCCGGTCGAGTGAGAGCTCGCCGAAGGCGGTGCCGAGCCAGGAGGCGTGGATGCGGCTGCCCTGCCCGGACACCGCGAGGGCCAGGCAGAGGAACAGCGCGGTCTGCTGCTGGTCACGCCCGGCGGCCCTGCTCAGGGGCTCCAGCGGGTCGTCGCCCGCGAGGATGGCGACCAGCGCTTCGATGGCCGGGGGCAGCCAATAGCCGGGTATATCGCGAAAACCTGGTGCGGCGGGAGGCGCGGCGCCCTTGGCGGCGAGGTGAGCGAGCAGCGCCTCAGCGTAGCGATGCAACTCCGTAGCCGCTGGGGGGCTCGCAGTAAGGTCCGTGCTCAAGGCAGAGAACTCCCCCATTTCGGCCTCAATTCATGACCGCGTAAAGCCTAGCCGTTCGGGCGCGCCAACCAGGTGAAGGCGCGCCCACGGCGGATCTGCGGGCTTTGAGCCAACTGCCTGTTACATACGCTCGGGAACGGGGACACCTAGTAGGTTGAGCCCCTTTTCCAGAACGTCCAGGACCAGCTTGCACAGGGCCAGCCGGTGTTGCCTGGTCTCCGGGTCGACGCCTTCCTTGGTCACCGGGCACTCATCGTAGAACGTGCTGAAGAGGCTGGCGGTCTGGAACAGGAAGTTGCACAGCCGGTGTGGCTCGGACTCGGTGGTGGCCTGGGAGACCACCTCGCCGAAACCGAGCAACTGGAGGCCCAGCGCGCGCTCGGCCGGTGCGGCCAGCACGATGGGGCCCGTCGCGTCGGCCGGAGCCATCTCCGCCTTGCGGAAGATGGAGCGGATCCTGGCGGTGGCGTACTGCATGTAGGGGCCGGTGTTGCCGGTGAAGCTGATCATGCGGTCGAAGTCGAGGACGTACTCGCTGTCGTGACTGACCGACAAATCGGCATATTTCACCGCGCCCATGCCGACGGCGTGCGCGATCTCCTGCGTGGTGGCCTCGTCGTAGCCCCGGTCGGCGATGGCCGCCGTGGCCCGGTCGACGGCCTCCTGGAGCAGGTCCATCAGCTTGACGGACTCGCCGGAGCGGGTCTTGAACCGGCGCCCGTCCTTGCCCAGCATCATGCCGATCTGGACGTGCTCGGCCGAGACCGAGTCGGGCAGCCAGCCCGCCAGCCGCGCCCCTGCGAACACCATCCGGAAGTGCAGCGCCTGCTCGTTGCCCACGACGTAGAGGATGCGCTCGGCCTTCAGGTCGTGGACGCGGTAGCGGATCGCCGCCATGTCGGTGGTGGCGTAGCCGTACCCGCCGTCGCTCTTCCTGATGATCAGCGGCAGGGGCTTGTCGTCGGAGCCGGTGAAGCCGGGCGGGAACACGCAGAGCGCGCCGTCGCTGATCACCGCCGTCCCGGCCGCCTCGAGGTCGTCGCACGTCTTCTGGAGCATGGGGTTGTACATGCTCTCGCCGGCGAGGTCGGCATCGGTCAGCGTCACGCCGAGCAGCTGGTAGACCTTGTTGAAGTAGCGGACGGTGGCTTCCATGAACACGTGCCACAGCCGCATCGTCTCAGTGTCGCCCGACTGCAGCGTGGTCACCCGCACCCGGGCGCGCTGCCTGAAGCCGTCGTCGGAGTCGAACTTCGCCCGCGCAGCCTGGTAGAACTCCGTGCCCTGGCCGGCCTCCAGCTGCGCGACCGCGGCCTCCTCGCCGATCTCGAGCAGGTGCTCGATGAGCATGCCGAACGGCGTGCCCCAGTCGCCCAGGTGGTTCTGCCTGATCACGGTGTTGCCGAGGTGCTCGTGCAGGCGGGCCAGCGAGTCGCCCACGATCGTGGTGCGCAGGTGGCCGACGTGCATCTCCTTGGCCGCGTTGGGCGCGGAGTAGTCGATCACCACGGTCTGCGACGGCGTGATCGTGCCGACGCCGAGCCGCGGGTCGGCCAGCATCCGCCTCGCCTCGGACTCGATCCACGAGTCTTCGAGGGTGATGTTGAGGAAACCGGGGCCGCTGACCTCGATCGTGCCGGGGAAGTCGGACAGCTCCGTCTTGATCGCCTCGGCGACCTCCCGCGGCGCCCGTCGCAGTCGCTTGGCCAGGCTCATCGCGACGTTCGCCTGGAAGTCGGCGAACTGGGAGGGCCGGATCAGCGGATCTGCGTCGGCGTGCTCGGAGCCGAACGCGCGGGCCAGCGCCTGCTGGACGCGCTCGGTGAGCATTATCTGCGGGTCGGTCATGTTCTAAGGGTACCGGCGACCTTGACAGCGACGCTTATCATTACCGCCGCCACGATCGAGATGCCGACGGCGGTCAGATCGTTGCTGAGGTCGCCGGGTTCGAGGGCGAAGAAGTGCCGTACGAAGGGGATCGTCAATCCGATCGCGAACGCCGCCGCCATCGAGGCGACCAGCGCGATCCGCCACCAGTTGAGCGGCCTGGCGATCAGCACGAGCACCCACCAGGTGGTGAGGAAGAGCGTGATCACCGCCGACGTCTGATCCTCGACGAGCGTGGACGTGCCGCTGTGAGCGGCCCAGAACGACAGCAGCACCGCCGCCGCGCACAACACCCCTGCGGGTACGGCGAAGCGCAGCACCCTGGGGACGAACCCCGGCTTCGAGCGCTCGAACGTGGGCGCGAGCGCGAGGAAGAGCGCGGGGACGCCGATGGTCAGGGCGTTCGTCAGGGTGGAGTGGCGGGGCGCGAACGGGAACATGACCCCGGCCACGCCGACCAGCAGCGACAGCACGATCGCGTAGAAGGTCTTGGTGAGGAAGAGGTTGGAGACGCGTTCGATGTTGGCCAGCACCCGCCGTCCCTCGCCCACGACGTGCGGCAGCGTGGCGAACTTGTCGTCGAGCAGCACCACCTGCGCGACCGCCTTGGTGGCCGGGCTGCCCGCGCCCATCGCGATGCCGAGGTCGGCGTCCTTGAGCGCGAGCACGTCGTTCACGCCGTCGCCCGTCATGGCCACGGTGTGGCCCCTGGCCTGGAGCGCGGTGACGAACTGCCGCTTCTGCCGGGGGCTGACGCGGCCGAACACGGTGTGGGAGTCGAGCAGCTCGCCCAGCTTGGCCTCGTCGTCGTAGGGGAGGTCGCGGGCGTCGATCGAACGGTGCGCGTCCGGGATCTCGAGGCCGGTGGCGATGGCGGAGACCGCGGTGGGGTTGTCGCCGGAGATGACCTTGACCGCTACGCCCTGCTTGGCGAAGTAACGGAGGGTTTCCTGGGCGTCGGGCCTGACGCGCTGCTTGAGCGTGACGAGCGCCACCGCCTCGATGGGCGCCCTGTCCGGCTTGGTGCGCTCCTCGGCCGCCTGAGGTGCGGGCAGGGCGCGGGCGCGGCCCAGGACGAGCACGCGGGCACCGGTGGTGGCCAGCTCGGCGGCCCGGTCGTAGGCGTCCCCACTGTCGAGCAGCACGTCCGGCGCTCCCAGCATCCACGCGCCCCGCTCGCCGAAGTGAGCGCCGCTCCATTTACGCGCCGACGAGAACGGCACCGTCTCACCGGCCGTCCACCCGTCCCGGGCGTTCTGGTAGCGGGCCCGGATGGCCTGGGCGGTGGCGTTCGGCGAGTGGTCGAGGTGGGCCAGGGCGGCCAGCGCGTCCTCGACCGGGTGGCCGTCGCGCAGGGGCAGCACCTGGTCGAGGTCCATGCCGCCGGCGGTGAGCGTGCCCGTCTTGTCCAGGCACAGCACGTCCACCCTGGCCAGGCCCTCGATCGCGGGCAGCTCCTGGACCAGGCACTTGCGCCGGCCCAGCCGTACGACGCCGACGGCGAACGCGATCGAGGTCATCAGCACCAGCCCCTCGGGGATCATGGTGACGATGCCCGCGACCGCGCCGGTGATCGCGGTGCCGAAGTCGGCGGAGTGCTTGAGCTGGCTGTAGATCAGCAGGGCCCCGATGGGGATGACCAGCCAGGTGATGTACTTGATGAAGTTCGCCACGCCCTCGCGCAGCTCGGAGTGGGCGAGGTGGAACTTGCTCGCCTCTTCCGCGAGCTTCACCGCGTACGCGTCGGTGCCGACCCGCGTGGCCACGAACGCGCCCGCGCCCGCCACGGCGAAGCTGCCTGACAGGACCTCGTCCCCGGGCTGCTTGTGTACCGGGTCGGCCTCGCCGGTCAGCAGGGACTCGTCCACCTCCAGCCCGTCGGACTCGATCACCTCGCCGTCCACCAGCAGGCGGTCGCCGGGGCCGAGCAGGATCAGGTCGCCTAAGACCACCTGGCGGGGCTGGACCAGCCGTTCTCCGCCGTCCCGCCGGACCCGTACGGGCGCCTCGTTGATCACCGCGAGCTTGTCGAGCGTGCGCTTGGCGCGGAGCTCCTGGATGATGCCGATCAGCACGTTGGCCACGATGACCAGGCCGAACAGGCTGTCCTGCCACTCGCCGAAGATCAGGACCAGCGCCCAGAGCACGCCGATGACGAGGTTGAACAGGGTGAAGACGTTCGCCCTGACGATCGCGCTCAGCGACCTGCTCGACCGCCGCGGCACGTGGTTGGGCTTCGCCCCCACCACCTGCGCCGAAGTGAGTCCGTTGGCCGCTGTGGAGAGCCGGTCCACATAACCCCCTGTTTCTGTGGATCGGTCACACCCTACGGCGTCACCACAATCTGTGGGAGCGAGGCGTGGTGGCTGTCTTGTCGCCGATGCGGGCCACGATTCCGGCCGCGGACAGGTCGGCCGCGAGCTTGCAGGCCGCGCTGATCCCGTCGGCCCTGGACGAGCCGTGGGCGATCACGACGGTCCCGTTCAGGCCGAGCAGCACGGCGCCGCCGTACGCCTCGGGGTCGAGGCGGCGGCGCAGCTCGCGGATGCGCGAGCGCTGCATCGCGGCTCCCAATCTGGCCAGCCTGCTGTCGGTGACCGCCGCCCTGAGCTCGGAGAACGCGTAGCGGACCGCGCCTTCCATGGTCTTCAGCGCCACGTTCCCGGTGAACCCGTCGGTGGTGATCACGTCCACCTTGCCGGTCAGCAGGTCGTGTCCCTCGACGTTCCCCTCGAACCGGAGGCCGGGGGAGGCCAGCAGCAGCTCGTGGGCGCGCTTGACGAGCTTGTTGCCCTTCTCGGCCTCGCTGCCGATCGTGAGCAGGCCGACCCGGGGCGTCTCGATGCCGTACGCGAGCTCGGCGTAGGCCGTCCCCAGCTGGGCGAACTGCACCAGCATTTCCGGCTTGACCTCGGCGTTGGCGCCCGCGTCTATGAGCACGGTGGGGTTGGGGAGGGTGGGGATGGGGACCGCTATGGCCGGTCTCAGCACGCCTTGCTGGCCTTTGAGCCGCAGCCGGCCGGTGGCCACGATACCCGCCGTCGAGCCCGCGGACACGACCGCGCCGGCGTCGCCGCGGCGTACGAGATGGCAGGCGACGGCGATGCTCGAGCGGGGCCGGCGCAGGCTCGCCAGCGCGCCCTCGTCCATCGCCAGGGCCTCCTCGGCCCGTACGATCGGGACCTCCTTGGTGGCGTCGTGGTCGGCGAGCGCCTCGTAGAGCACGCGGGGCGAGCCGACGAGCACGACGGACAGACCGCGCTCCCGCACGGCGTGCACCGCTCCCGCGACGATCTCGTGGGGTGCGTGGTCGCCGCCCATGGCGTCGATCGCGATGGGCCTGCTGTCGGACAATGATCACCTCGTACGGCATCGAGCCCGCCGCCACGGCTTGACCGGAACGCGGGCTCGGTATGTCCGCATCGTAGGCAAGGCAGGTGCCAGGTTAACCGGCGGGTAGGCCCTGTTGGTTCCCCCGAGGGCCCCTTCCAGTCTCGCCGACCACCCGGCCCGCTCCCCACACCTCGCCCCCGGTCGCCCGGATCACCTCCCGGCGCCTACCGCGACCCCTTCGGACTTGCCGCACCGGGGCTCGGCGCTTGCGGCCGCGACCCCCGGGCACGCGAAGGCGTGGCCTACGGCCGTCGGGTCCGCGAGGGCGCGGTGTACGGCCGTCGGGTCCGCGAGGGCGCGGTGTACGGCCGTCGGGGTTCGAGAAGGCGCGTGGACGACCGCCGGGCCCGCTGAAGCACGGCGTACGACCGTCGGGCCCGTGGGATGGAGGGTGGTGGGACGGTGTCGCTGTCGGGCCGTGACGGGCGTGGTCGGGCGTACGGGACATGGGCTTCCCGAGACGCCCGCTCAGTGGAGGTTCCAGTCGTCCTTCCCGCGCGACACGATCACCTTGGAGAACTTCGACGCCCCCGTGACCCGGATCAGCGGCCCGTCGGCCTGCGAGCCGCCCGTCACGCTGCGCTTGCCGAACATGGAGCTGCCCTCGTCGATCACGTGCGCGTTGTCAGGAACGCGCACGATCAGCTTGCTGAACCAGGCGTTCGTCTCGATGGTGATCTCGCGGCCGGGCAGCACCGCGTCCGAGAGGTCGATGATGAGCGCCCCGAACCGGGCGGACAGCCGGGTGTTGCGGGAGGCCACCCACCGCCCCTTGCGGACGATCTTGCTGAACTTCGAGTCGATGACCTGCTGCTCGATGGCGGCGGGCACGTTTGACGCGGACACCTCGGGCAGATCCCGGGTGAGGGGGACGAGTTCGCCCACCGTCTTCGCCGCGTAGGCGACGTCCAGGCGGTCGGCGTGCTCGACGCTGGTGAGTCTTCCTGTGGCGAGGGCCTCTGACAGGACCGCGGCCACGCGGTCGCGGTCGGCGTCTGAGGCCCGCTGGTCAGGGTCATGGATCACGATAAATCAGTGTATGCCTATTCGCGATATGTCGCGAGTGCCCGCAAACCTCAAGGAAAACTTGGAGTCCAGCGGAACCGCTGACGTGCCTGACAGCGTCCGGGTATTAAGAACCGTAGACGCGCGACAAGGTCGTGAGGTTTACACGCGATCGAACAAAAAAGATGGGAACGGCCTAGTGATCTTGAACCAAGCTGGCACGCGACGCTTCAAGGCGTACACGTCCAAGCACCTCGACGAGCTCTTGAAGCGTGCGGGGCTCGGCGACGATGAGCGGCTGAAGGTCCGCGCCGTCGCCACTGTGCTGCCGTTCCGGACCAACGCCTACGTCGTCGATGAACTCATAGATTGGTCGGCCGCACCCGACGACCCGATTTACCGGCTCGTCTTCCCGCAGGAGGACATGCTTCCCGCGACCGACGTAGCCCGGCTGGCGGACCTGCTCAAGGCCGAGGCGCCGAACGTCGAGATCCAGGCGGAGGCGAACCGGGTACGTGCCCAGCTCAACCCGCACCCCGCCGGCCAGAAGGAGCTCAACGTCCCGAGGATGGGCGACGAGCCGGTGCCCGGCATGCAGCACAAATATTCAGAGACCGCGCTGATCTTCCCCAAGCAGGGGCAGACCTGTCACGCGTACTGCACCTACTGCTTCAGATGGGCGCAGTTCGTCGGGGACGCGGACCTGAAGTTCGCCTCCGACGACATCGGCCAGATGGTGGCCTACCTTCGCCAGCATCCCGAGGTCACCAGCGTCCTGATCACCGGCGGCGACGCGATGATCATGGGCGAGCCCGTCATCAGGCGATATATCGAGCCTTTGTTGGACCTGGAGCAGCTCGAGTCCATCAGGATCGGCACCAAGGCGCTGGCCTACTGGCCGCAGCGCTTCACCACCGACCCTGACGCCGACGCCACGCTCGGGCTGTTCGAGGAGGTGGTGAACGCGGGCAAGAACCTCGCGTTCATGGCGCACTTCACGCACCCGCGCGAGCTGGAGTCGCCGCTGGTGGAGTCGGCGGTCAAGCGCATCCTCGGCAGCGGGGCCACCATCAGGACCCAGGCGCCGCTGATCCGGTCCATCAACGACGACCCGGCCGTGTGGTCGCACATGTGGCGGCGGCAACACCGGATGGGGATGATTCCGTATTACATGTTCATCGAGCGCGACACCGGGCCCCAGGACTACTTCGCGGTGCCGCTGGCGCGCGCCTACGAGGTCTTCAGGGACGCGTACTCGACCGTCTCGGGGCTCTGCCGCACGGTCCGCGGGCCGTCGATGTCGGCCACGCCGGGCAAGGTGTGCGTCGACGGCGTCACCGAGATCGCGGGCGAGCAGGTGTTCATGCTCCACTTCATCCAGGCGCGCGACCCCTCACTCGTGGGGCGGCCGTTCTTCGCGCGCTACGACCCGTCGGCGGTCTGGCTGACGGATCTGCGCCCGGCCTTCGCCGAACGATTCCCGTTCGAGCCCGCCGGCGCGCTGCTGCCCGCCTGACCGGTCGTCCGCGCCCACGCGACCGAAAATCCGCCCCCGCGGCCCGTGACATTTGTTTTCGCGACCCTTTGTTCACGGGCCGCCGGGGACGTAAATTTCCCAGGATCCGCTCCAAGTTTTCGTGTACGCGATCCAAAGCTTCCCCGTACGCGATCCGAACCGACGCGCTCGTGATGCCGAACCGAGCGCGCGCAATATCGGAAACTAGACCCGTCTATTTCCCGTTTTGTCTCCCCGCTCAACGCTCTCCCTTTACTCGGTAACCGGCCTGCAAACCCCTGCTACATGGGCTTTCATGCGCCTGCGGCCGATCACCGCGAGTGGTAGAACTGCTGGCGTAGCTCAGCCGTGACGGCACGCTTCGTGTGGTGCCCATAGCGCGCCCGCCACGGCTTTCGGGGGTTATCGATTCGCATTTCCACCGCATTCGAGAGCGATCGATCACGAGCCGGGAAGGCAATCATGAATCGAGTAGTCAAGGCGGCTGTCGCCGTCACAGTATTCGGCCTGGCGGCGGCTTTGGCCGTGCCGGCACAAGCGGAAGTCGGGAACAACGGCGTCAGGAGCGACGGGGGCGGCACCAACAGCCCGCTCGACAGCCTGCTGGGCGGCGGCCTGCTGAACGACGGCCTGCTGAGCGGGCTGATCGGGGGCGGCCAGCTGAACGGGCTGCTGGGCGGCGGCCTTCAGGGCAAGTCCGCGGCACAGCCCAGCCGTCCGATGACGGACGTCGAGCGGGACATCGCAGCAGAGAACCGGCAGAGGTACTCCACCACGCCGAACGCGGCCGAGGACGTCACCAACTTCGGCGGTCCGCTGCCGGAGCTGTCGCCGATCGTCGGCGGGTTCTCGCTCGGCGGCGGGGGCCTGACCGAGTCCCTGCCCGTGCCCGTCCTGTCGGGCGCGGCACGCATGGCACAGCCCGTCGCGACCTCGGTGAAGTCCGGCAAGCAGGGCGGCGGCCAGGTCGTGAGCGAGGGAGACACCCTGCGCGGCGCATACGACGCGACGACGGGCCTGCTCAACACGTCCTTCGGCGACGCGATGAACAAGCTGAACAACAACAGCGTGCTGCCGGGCACCGGATCCAGCCTGCTGAACACCAGCGCGGCCACGGCCAAGACCATGAGCGGCACCAGCAAGGGCGTCGAGACGCTGTCGGCCGAGTCGATCGTGGCCGGCCTCGGCGAGGCGGCCCGGCGGGCCCTGCCGCACGCGGCGAGCGGCCGGCTGTCGCCGATGATCGGCCAGGTCGCGCCGGTCGAGATGGCTCCGGTCATCGAGGCGCTGCCCAGCACCGCGCAGGCCGCCTCCATGGACGAGCTCACGCCGCTCGTCGAGGACACCTCGGGCGTCGTGTCCGCCAACGGCACCAAGGCCACCGGCACCTACGGTGACGTGCTGACCGCGCTCGGATGGTCCACCGACTCGCTGACGAGCTCGGTGCGGGACTCCTGGATTCGCGACTAGACGCGATCGAGGCGCCGTAGAGCGGCGGCTCGCCGAGGGCCGGGATGACGGTTCGCGGGCGTCCAAGGTGCCGACGCCCATGAACCGGCCGTACCGGCTGCGAAGCGGTCCCGTTCGCGCGCCTCAGCTGTTCCCTGAACGGCGTGTTCCCTTTCCCGGGCCGGACGGCTGCCGGCGCTCTGGCGCGGCAGGTCCGGTGTCGTCGCCGCGACGTGGCGCGTCGCGTGCCGATGTGCTGGAACGGCGGTCCGCGTGCCGCCAGTTCCCGCCCGGCAGGCCCGGTGCCGTCACTCTGGTGCGGTAGGTCGGCGGGGGCTGACTGGGAACACCGGCGCTGCGGCGCGGCAGGGGGCTGGCTGGGGACGTTCTCGCACCGGCGCGGCAGGCCGGCGGGGCGCTCACAGGTGCCGAGCGCCGACGGCACTGGCGCGCGTGGGTGGCGAGACCCCGCGCAAGCGGGCAGGTCTCATGACAGGCCTGGGCGGACGCGCCCACGCCCTGGCTCGCGCAGCGCGCCGCCACTGCAGGGCAGCGGCGTCGCACGAGCCCGCCGCCGACCCCGGTATCTGGGGTCGGCGGCTTTTTCATGCGCTGGCTGTGGAGGCCGTTCTTTTGCGCTGCCCGGGGGCCGGCGAAACCCCCATCCTGTACGGCGGAGCACGGGCGGCGCCACCCGCCGCACGTGGCTGAGCGCCTCCAGGGTGACGCCCGCTGACCCGCACGGGGCCGGCCGCCGTTACGGCGTGCTCTCAGCCGTCCAAGAGGGGCGGTGGGTCGTGGTCTGCGGAGTGGGTGATTGTCGGGATTACGGGCCGGTCGGAGGGCTCAGGGCAGGCGGACGCCGGTGCGACGCGCTATCTGGGCCTGCAGCCTGGCCATCTGCCAGTGCAGCTCCAGCAGCTGCTCGGCGAGCTGTATCCGGGGAATCTCGGCCACGTCCTCGGTGGCCAGGTGGTCGATCGCGGTCGAAAGCTCCACCATCGCGCGCTCCCACTCCATCAGCGTACCTCGGATCGAATTGACGTTCGAATCCTATCGGAACGGCAGGCTCGCTGTCAGTCATTTGCCACTGCAGTCGCGCGCGTTTCGCACACAACAGCGAAAAGCGTGGATGTCGGTGTTTGTGGCCGTAACCCGGCAGGGCATCGGGCCGGAGCGGGGGGAGGCTCCGAGCCGTGAGCGGCGGCCGTCGCGCCGTGAGAGAGGTCAGCCCTTGTTGTAGGCGGCGATGACTTCCTTCGGGTCGCCGTCCATCTTGATCTTGCCCTTGTGCAGCCAGATGACGCGGTTGCAGGTCTCCTCGATGACCTTGAGGTCGTGGGCCACGAGGAAGACCGTGCCGGCGGACTCGCGGATCTGGCGGATGCGCTCCTCGCTCTTCTTGCGGAACTCGCGGTCGCCCGTGGCCAGGGCCTCGTCGATGAGGAGGACGTCGTGGGTCTTGGCCGAGGAGATGGCGAAGCGGAGCCGGGCGCCCATGCCGGAGGAGTAGGTGGACATGGGGAGCTGGACGAACTCGTCGATGCCGGAGAAGTCGACGATCTCCTGGTACTTCTCGCGGACCTCGGCAGGCGTCATGCCCATGGCGTAACAGCCGAGCACGATGTTGCGCTCACCGGTGAGCTCGCGCATGAGAGCCGCGTTGACGCCGAGCAGCGAGGGCTGGCCGTCGGTGTAGACGGCGCCCTTGTGCGGCGGGAGGAGGCCCGCGATGGCCCGCAGCAGCGTGGACTTGCCCGAGCCGTTGCGGCCCACGATGCCGATGGCGTCGCCGTGGTAGGCCACGAAGGTCACGCCCTTGACCGCGTGGACCTCTTTCATCTGCGGGCGGCCCTGGCGCCTGAGGATGCGCGTGAGGGCGTTGACCGCGTTGCCCTTCTCGGCGTCGGAGGCCGCGCCGTAGACGCGGTAGACGATGTGGAGATCGTCGACGATGACGGTCGGAGTGCCCGTGGGGACGTCGAGTGGCCGCTTGCCCTGGGGCTCCGGATCTGGATGCACTCTCACATCCTTGCCGGGGACGGCGGGCTTCTCGCCCTTCACCTGTGACAGCTCCTTGGTAAGTTCAGCCACGCCCGTACCTCTCCTCGGACCGCCAGAAGTACCAGAAGCCGAAGCCGAGTGCGAACACCGCCCAGAATACGCAGGACGCCAGCACCATGGTGGGGGGGTGGTGGCCGAACTGCGGATTGTGGGTCGAGATGAGGATCTCGCGCATCCATTCGATGTAGGAAGCGGCGGGGTTCATGTACATCACATTGGCCACCCATTGGGGCAGCCCGGCGGAGCCGACGACCTTGTCCTGGATCGAGAAGAACACGCCGGAGGCGTAGAGCCAGGTGCGGGTGATGAACGGCAGCAACTGGTTGAGATCGCGCATCGAGGCGCCGAGCCGGGCGACGATCAGGCCGGCACCGATGTTGAACATCGTCTGGAGCAGCAGCACCACGGGGATCATGAGCCAGAACCAGTTGAGCCCCTCGCCGGTGAGCATCACGATGACGAGCAGGATGCCCATGGAGATGGCGAGCTGCTGGAGCTCCTGGATCGTGTAGGCCAGCGGCAGCGAGGCGCGGGGGAAGTGGAGCGCTCTGATGAGCGACAGGTTGCCCGAGATCGACTTGGCGCCCGCGGTGACCGTGCGCTGCGTGTAGGTGAAGACGAACATCCCGGTCAGCAGGAACGCCGTGTAGTTGGGGATGTTCTTGCTGCCACCGAGGATGAGGCCGAACATCAGGAAGTAGATGCCGGCGTTGAGCAGGGGGGTCAGCACCTGCCAGAGCTGGCCGAGAGCCGAGCTGGTGTACTTCGAGACGTTGCGCGAGGTCGCGTACGTCAGGATGAAGTGTCGCCGCTCCCAGAGCTGGCGCACGTAGACAGGGAACCTCGGCCGCGCGATGGCACGGCGAAGTCCGTATCTCTTGGCGAGCTTGGCCAGCGGCTCCTGCCCGCTTCGGCCGCCCGCCTGGGCGTCCGCGACAGCGGATTCCGGCTGGCTCATGGCAAGGACTCTATTGGATCCCGGTCGGTGGGGTGCCTGCCGCGCGGGTTGGCGGCAGCGTCAGTTGGACGGAGCCTCGGGACGCTCGGTTCCCAAGGTGCCGTCAAGACCTGCTCAACCGTAGCCCAGCGCGGCGCGGTGCGCTGGCAAGGGCGCGACCACTCTCATGTAGAGGGTAATTTTCATCGTCTGTTCACGTCCCGGCCGTACCGGTTACACGGGCTCTGTACGATTTGTTGCCTGTTGGGCTAAATGTCTGTGACGCTGGATTGGCACACGTGTGACCGAACTGCAACGCGCCAGAGACTCCCTGGTGGCAAGTAGTAAGGGATAGTCGCGATCGACTGGCAGGGCGTCGGCTGGTTTGACCATGTCAGCCAAACCCGGGGGGAAAACCAGGATCCCCCCGTCAGGCTGCTCACGATCACCGCAGCTCAGCGCTAACGCCCACCTGTAGAGGGAGGAATTCTTTCACCATGCGTGTTACTAAGGGCGCACAGATCGTCGCCGGTACCGCGCTGCTCGCCCTCGCGGTTGCCGCGTGTGGCGGTGGCGCCTCTGACAGTGGCGGCACTGCTGCCGGAGGCGGCGGGGAGACGCCGGTCCGCATGGAGATCGGCGAGCCCCAGGAGCTCCTGAACCCCCAGAACACGACCGAGACCGAGGGGTCCGAGGTCCTCGCCGCAGTGTTCTCCCCGCTGGTCCGCTACGACGAGAACAAGCAGCCGGTCGAGGAAGCCGCCGAGTCGATCACGACGTCGGACAGCAAGGTCTGGACGATCAAGCTCAAGTCCGGCTACACGTGGCACGACGGCACGCCGGTTACCGCCGCCGACTACGCTCGCGCGTGGAACTACGCGGCCCTGCAGGACAACGCCATGAGCTCGTCCTACTTCTTCGGGCGCGTCGACGGCTACGCCGACGTCCACCCGGGTGAGGGCAAGACGCCGACGGCCAAGGAGATGAAGGGTCTCAAGGTCGTCGACGACTCCACGCTCGAGGTGACGCTCTCGGCGCCGTTCTCGCAGTTCAAGACGATGCTGGGCTACACCGCGTTCTACCCGATGCCGAAGGCGGCCCTCGGTGCCGACGGCAAGGTGACGCAGACCTTCGGCGAGCAGCCGATCGGTCAGGGCCTGTTCAAGCTCGACAAGCCCTACAAGAAGGGCACCGACCAGACCATCGACCTGACGGTCTACGACAAGTTCCCGGGCGCCAAGCCGAAGAACTGGAAGAAGCTCCAGTTCAAGGTCTACACGAGCTCCGAGACCGCGTTCAACGACCTGCAGGCCGAGAACCTGGACATCCACGACTCGCTGCCGCCGTCGACGATCGCCACGGCCAAGTCCGTGCTCGGCGACCGCTACCACGACGAGCCCGACGCCGCCGTGGGTTACATCGGCGTCCCGCTGCAGTACAACCCCGAGTTCAAGGACCCGCAGGTCCGCAAGGCCATCTCGCTGGCCATCGACCGGAAGACCATCACCGAGACGGTCTTCTCCGGCACCCGCGCCCCCGCCGACGACTTCATCAACCCGGCCATCCCCGGTTACCGCCAGGGCGCCTGCGACGCGTGCACGTACAACCCGGCCGAGGCCAAGAAGCTGTACGACGCCGCCAAGGGCCCCAAGACCATCGAGCTGGGCTACAACGCCGACGGTGGCCACAAGGAGTGGATCGAGGCTGTCGCCAACAACCTCCGCGCCAACCTGGGCATCGAGGTCACGCCGAAGCCGTTCGAGAAGTTCCAGGGCATCCTGGACGCCCTGGACGCCAAGGAGTACAAGGGCCTCTTCCGTATGGGCTGGTCCATCGACTACCCGTCGGCCGAGAACTACCTGACCCCGATCTTCGGCACCGGCTCCATCGGCACCGGCTCGAACTACGGTGGCTACTCGAACAAGGAGTTCGACGAGCTGGTCTCCAAGGGTGACCAGGCCGCGGACGCCGCCGAGGGCCTGAAGTTCTACCAGCAGGCCGACGACATCCTCATCAAGGACCTTCCGTACATCCCGGTTTACTTCTACCGGAGCAACTTCGGGTACTCCTCGAAGGTGAAGAACGTCAAGCTCAACCTGCTCAACCAGGTTAACTGGGTCGACATCGAGAAGGCCTGACGTTCATTCGCGCGGTGGACGGCTCTTGCCGTCCACCCGCCGGAGGGCTGAGCTTGGAGGCAGCCACTCGAGCCGGGTGAACCACGGGCTCCGGGGGCTGCCTCCAAGTCATGTACCGGAGGGCTTGTATGGGCCGTTATGTCATCAGGCGCTTGATCCAGGCGATACCCGTCCTGCTCGGCGCCACGCTACTCATCTTCATGATTGTCTTCGCACTGCCAGGGGACCCCATCGCGGCGCTGTTCGGAGACAAGCGCCCGGACCCCGCGGTCGCCGAGGTCCTGCGCGAGCAGTATCACCTCAACGATCCGCTGCTGTTGCAGTACTGGTACTACATCAGCGGCGTGCTCTTCCGCGGTGACTTCGGCGTGAACTTCGCCGACGTCCCCGTGTCCCAGGTCATGGCCGGCAAGTTCCAGGTCACCCTGAACCTCGCGCTGACCGCCCTGGTGATGGAGGCGCTCATCGGCGTCGGCCTGGGCCTGTGGGCGGCGCTGCGCCGCGGCAAGGCCACCGACACCGCCATCCTGGCCTCCACGCTGCTGCTCATCTCGGTGCCCACGCTGGTCACCGGTTTCGTGCTGCAGCTGGTCCTGGGCGTCAAGCTCAAGCTGTGGACCGGGCTGGACATCTTCCCGGTGGCGGGCACGTTCGCGGGCTGGCGCAGCTATCTGCTGCCCGGCTTCGTGCTCGCGGGGACGTCGATCGCGTACCTGACCAGGCTCACCAGAACCAGCCTGGTGGAGACGCTCAGAGCGGACTACATCCGAACGGCCACGGCCAAGGGCCTGCCACGACGGCGCGTCATCGGCCGGCACGGGTTGCGTAACGCGCTGATCCCGCTGATCACCTATCTGGGCGCCGACCTCGGCAACCTGATGGGCGGCGCGGTGATCACCGAGACGATCTTCAATCTCCCGGGGATTGGAAATCAGCTGTTCCAGTCGGTTTACTTGCGAGAACAACCGGTTGTGGTGGGGATCATCACCGTCCTGGTGCTGATCTACATCCTGGCCAACCTGGTCGTCGACCTGCTATACGCCGTGCTCGACCCGAGGATCCGCTATGAGTAACCCAATCCCGCCGGTCGGGCCCGGGCTCCCGGAGACGCAGACACTGGTCACGGACACGGTTACCGACCCGGCGCCCACGCCACAGGGCAAGAAGGGCAAGGAAGGCAAGCCCGCGAGCTTGTGGAGCGACGCCTGGTACGACCTCAGGCGCCGGCCGATGTTCATCATCTCGGTGGTCATCATCCTGGTGCTGCTCGTCATGTCGTTCCTGCCGTCGCTGTTCACGGCGATCGACCCGTTCAACGCCAGGACCTGTGACCTGTCCACGGCCAGGCAGGCGCCCAGCGCCGGCCACCTGTTCGGCAAGGACAGCCTGGGGTGCGACGTCTACGCCAGGACGATCTACGGCGCCCGCAACTCGATCGTGATCGGCGTGTTCACCACGATCATCACCACGGTGGTCGGCGGTCTGCTCGGCCTGATCGCCGGTTTCCGGAGCGGCGTGGTCGACACGGTGTCCTCGCGGGTCACCGAGATCTTCTTCGCCATCCCCCCGATCCTGGGCGCGCTGCTCATCGCCGCCACCTTCCGCGGCCGGGCCAACAGCATCATGCTGGTCATCCTCGCGCTGGCGGTGCTCGGCTGGCCGATGACGTTCCGCATCATGCGGGCGGCCGTGATCACCGCGAAGAACCAGGACTTCGTGGTCGCGGCCAGGGCGCTGGGAGCGAGCGCGGGGCGGATCATGTTCCGTCACCTGCTGCCCAACTCGCTGGCGCCGGTCATCGTCGTGGCCACGATCAACCTGGGCGGCTTCATCGCCGCCGAGGCCGCGCTCTCGTTCCTGGGCGTGGGTGTCCAGTCGCCGGACATCTCATGGGGTCTGATGATCGCCGACGCGCGCATCAGGTTCTTGGAGGCGCCGCTGCCACTGGTGTTCCCGGCCGTGTTCCTCAGCATCACGGTGCTGGCGTTCATCATGATGGGCGACGCCGTACGCGACGCGCTCGACCCGAAGCTCAGGTAGAAGGGGGGATCAAGTGAAGAAGACGTCAACGGATGTGTTGCCCGCCGAGGGAGGGCTGGGCGACCAACCGCTGCTCGCGGTCGACAACCTGCACGTGGAGTTCCGTACGCGTGCCGGGGTCGTACGCGCGGTGAACGGCGTGAGCTACACGGTCAGCCCCGGTGAGACGCTCGCGGTGCTGGGCGAGTCGGGTTCGGGCAAGTCCGTGACCGCGCAGGCGATCATGGGCATTCTCGACATGCCGCCGGCGGTCATCCCCAAGGGGGAGATCCGCTTCAAGGGCACCGACCTGCTCAGGCTGTCGGAGGAGGCGCGCACGCAGGTGCGCGGCCAGCGCATCGCGATGATCTTCCAGGACGCGCTCTCCGCGCTCAACCCGGTGTTCACCGTGGGCTGGCAGATCAGCGAGATGTTCCGGGTGCACCGCGGCATGTCCAAGCGCGACGCCATGAAGAAGGCCGTCGAGCTGATGGACCGGGTCCGCATCCCGGCCGCCAGGCAGCGTGTGAACGACTATCCGCACCAGTTCTCCGGGGGCATGCGCCAGCGCATCATGATCGCGATGTCGATCGCGCTGGACCCCGAGGTGCTGATCGCGGACGAGCCGACCACGGCGCTCGACGTGACCGTCCAGGCCCAGATCATGGAGCTGCTGGCCGAGCTGCAGCGCGAGAGCCAGATGGGCCTGATCCTGATCACGCACGACCTCGGCGTCGTGGCCGACGTGGCCGACAAGATCGCCGTCATGTACGCGGGTCGCATCGTGGAGAAGGCCCCCGTGCACGACATCTACAAGGGCCCCGCGCATCCGTACACGAAGGGTCTGCTGGAGTCGATCCCCCGGGTCGACCTCAAGGGTCAGGACCTGTACGCGATCAAGGGCCTGCCGCCCAACCTGCTCGACCTGCCGTCCGGCTGCGCGTTCCACCCCCGGTGCCCCTACCGGCAGGACGACTGCGTGACCGACGCCCCCCCGCTCCACGAGATCAGCGGCACCCGAGGCAGCGCGTGCCACTACTGGAGGGAGGTCCTCGATGGCGATCGGTGAGCGCATCCTCGAGGTTCGGGACCTGGTCAAGCACTTCCCGCTGACCCAGGGCATCGTCTTCAAGCGGCAGATCGGCGCGATCAAGGCCGTCGACGGCGTGTCGTTCGACCTGCACAAGGGCGAGACGCTGGGCATCGTGGGCGAGTCGGGCTGCGGCAAGTCCACCCTCGCCAAGGTGCTGATGGCGCTGGAGCGGCCGACCTCGGGCTCGGTGCTGATCAACGGCCGTGACATCGGCAGGGCCAAGGGCGGCGAGCTCAAGCGGATGCGCCGCAACATCCAGATGGTGATGCAGGACCCGTACACCTCGCTGAACCCCCGGATGACCGTCGGCGACATCATCGGCGAGCCGTACGAGATCCACAGCGAGGCGGCGCCGCGCGGCGACCGCCGCAAGAAGGTGCAGGAGCTGCTGGAGGTCGTCGGGCTCAACCCCGACCACATCAACCGCTACCCGCACCAGTTCTCCGGTGGACAGCGGCAGCGCATCGGCATCGCCCGAGGGCTGGCGCTCCAGCCGGAGATCATCGTCTGCGACGAGCCGGTGTCGGCCCTGGACGTGTCCATCCAGGCGCAGGTGATCAACCTGCTCGAGCGGCTGCAGAACGAGTTCGACCTGGCGTACATCTTCATCGCCCACGACCTGTCGGTGGTGCGGCACATCTCCGACCGGGTGGGCGTGATGTACCTGGGCAAGTTCGTGGAGCTCGGGAAGGACACCGAGATCTACGACAAGCCCGCGCATCCCTACACGCAGGCGCTGCTCTCGGCGGTGCCGGTGCCCGACCCGGAGGGCCGGGAGCAGCGGGAGCGGATCATCCTGCAGGGCGACCCGCCGTCCCCGGCGAACCCGCCGTCGGGATGCCGGTTCCGTACGCGGTGCTGGAAGGCGCAGGAGATCTGCGCCGAGGAGGAGCCGCTGCTGCAGATCCGTCCGGGTACCGGGCACGAGAGCGCCTGTCACTTCGCGGAGACGCACGACGTGGTGCACGTAGGCTGACTCGCCTCCGAAGACCCTCCGGGGGAGCTCCCCGGAGGGTCTTCGCGTTTCTACGTGGTGACGATCAGCGCGGAGCCGTGGCCGAAGAGGCCCTGGTTGGCGGCGAGGCCGACGCGGGCGACAGGCACCTGGCGGTCGCCGGCCTCGCCCCGCAGCTGCGTGGTCAGCTCGCAGAGCTGGGCGATCGCCTGGGCCGGGATCGCCTCGCCGAAGGAGGCCAGGCCGCCCGAGGGGTTGACCGGGATCCGGCCGCCGAGCCCCGTCGCCCCGTCGTGCAGCAGCTTGGCCGCCTCCCCGGGCGGGCACAGGCCGACGTCCTCCATCCAGTCCAGTTCCAGGGCCGTCGAGAGGTCGTACACCTCCGCCAGTGAGACGTCCTCAGGTCCCACCCCTGCTTCCTCGTACGCCGCGTGCGCGATCGCCGCTCTGAAGGGCCTCTCAGGGGCCGGTACGGCGGTGCGGGAGTCGGTGGCGAAGTTCGGCAGCTCCAGGATCGTGCTGGGGAAGGTCGGGGTGACGGTGGAGACCGCGGCCAGGCGTACCGGAGCCCGCAGGCCCCGGCGGCGGGCGTAGGACTCCGAGGCCAGGACCACCGCCGCGCCTCCGTCCGAGGTGGCGCAGATGTCCATGAGGCGCAGCGGGTCGGCGACCAGCGGCGAGGCCAGCACCTCCTCGGCGGTGACGGGCTTGCGGTAGCGGGCCATGGGGTTGAGCGAGCCGGCCCGCGAGTTCTTGACCTTGACGGCGGCGAAGTCGGCAGGGGTCGAGCCGTGCACGGCCATGCGCCTGCGGGCGTAGAGGGCGAAGTAGGCGGGGTTGGTGGCGCCCAGCAGGCGGAAGCGGAGCCAGTCGGGGTCGTCGGGGCGGTCGCCGCCGACCGGTTTGAAGAAGCCCTTCGGGGTCGAGTCCGCCCCGACCACCAGCGCCACGTCGCACAGGCCCGCGAGGATGCGCGTGCGGGCGATGTCCACGGCCTGGGCGCCGGAGGCGCAGGCCGCGTAGCAGGAGGCGATCCTGGCGCCCGACCAGCCCAGCGCCTGCGCGTAGGAGGCGCCCGCGACGAAGCCCGGGTAGCCGTTCCTGATCGTGTCCGCCCCGACGACGAACTCCACGTCGGTCCACGCCACCCCGGCGTCCCGCAGGGCCGCGCGGGCGGCGGCGACGCCGTACTCCAGGAAGGGCCTGCCCCACTTGCCCCACGGATGCATCCCGACGCCCAGCACCACGACGCTCACAGCGCCTCCTTCGTCGGCGCTGTGCGCGAGACGCTGCTGTGCTTATTGGTTCGTTCGCTTCGCTCTCTCACGGCCCGCTCCCACATCCACATCAGCGGTCCGTCCGACAGCGGCCCGGAGGTGAGCTCCAGCTCCATGCCGACCTCCAGCTCGTTCACGGTGAGGCCCTTGACCTGCCCGAGCACCACGATCCCCACCTCGTCGAGCTCGACGGCGGCCAGCGTCACCGGCACGTATGGGTCCGCGGCGACGTAGGGGGCGGGGGGCGGGTAGACGGCGTTCGTGTACGACCACACCCGGCCGCGGCGGGGGAGGCGGGTCGTCTCCATCGAGGTGGCGTCGCAGCGGGGGTTGGGGCAGAGGCCGGGACGGGGCGGGAAGGTGACGGTGCCGCAGGTGGCGCAGCTGGTGCCCAGGAGGAAGACGCCGTCCTCGTCGATGGCGAACCAGCCCTCGATCGCTAACGTCATGCCGCCAGTATCGCACAAGCGCTTGCTAGGGTAACGACCCGCCGACGCCCCTTTGCCCGGACGGGTGCGCGGGCGGCCCGCCGACGTCCCTTCTGTCCCTTGGGAGAAGACCCGGGACTGGGGAGGGGGTCGGGGGAGGGGTCAGGAGCGGCGTTTGCGGTGGCGGACGAGGATGCGGGCCGACATCGCCGCGGCCAGCATCACCATGCCCGCCACCACCGGCCCCCGGGAGGCGGGCGGCGGGCCGTCGCCGAAGTACGGGCCGGGATGGGCGAGGCCGGCGCCGGGCGGGTCCAGGCGGGCGGCCTGCCGCAGGGCGAGCAGGGCGTTGGCCACCCCGTGCCCGTAGGCGGGGCTGTGGCCGTCGGCCGGCTGCAGCCTGGTGCCGAGCTCGATGGCCGTCCGTACGTGGTAGGGCGACATGTCGGGATACGCGGACTTGATCAGGGCCGCCACGCCCGCCACCATGGCCGCCGCCGAGCTGGTGCCGTCGCTCACCACGTACGAGTCGCGCGCGTCGGCCGTGACGATCTCCGTGCCCGGCGCGACCACCGACAGGTAGTCCTGCCTGTTGGAGAACGCGGCCACCCTGAGCTCCCGGTCCACCGCCCCCACGGCCATCACCCCGGGATAGGCGGCGGGGAAGTTCTTCCTGTTGGCCGTGCCGCCGTCGTTGCCCGACGAGGCCACCAGCACGGCGCCCCGCGCGATCGCGTACTGGATGGCCTCCTCCTCCGACGGCGAGCCCTCCCACGCGCCGCTGCCGCCGCCCAGCGACATGCTGATCACGCCGGCCCCGTGGTCGACCGCGTACCGGATGCCCTTGGCCAGCGCGTCGCGCCCGCCGGCGCGCTGCTGCTCGCGCAGCGGGTCGCCGTTCTCCAGCGTGACCCGGATGGACAGCACCCTGGCCGCGGGCGCCACCCCGATGACGCCGCCCTTGTGCTCGTCGCCGTGGCCGCGCCCGGCGATCAGGCTGGCCATGGCGGTCCCGTGCCGCCCCCAGAGGCCCTTGGCGGTGCCGGTCAGGTCGGGGCCCTGGATCACGGCGCCCTCCAGGTCGGGGTGGCGGCCGTTCACGCCGGTGTCGAGCACGGCGACGATCACGCCCTCGCCCCTGCTCGACCGCCACGCCTCGGGCAGCCGCATCGCGGCGAGTTGCCACTGTCCCGCCCGGGCGGCCTCGCCCACGTCGTCGGTGGCGCTCGCCGGAACGGTTCCCACCACCAGCGCGGTGACGAGGAAGGCGACGGCGAGCCTGCTCATCGGGTGAGCGTCCGGTGCAACTCGGTGGCGAGCTGCCGCGCCGTGGCGCGCAGCCGGGGTGCGAGGCGGTCACCCGGCTGGTACGGCCGGCCGTCGGCGTACCCGGCGGCCGTCGCCACCACGTAGCGCTCGTCGGACCTGAGCACCACCCCGGTGAAGTACTGCCGCTCGCCGAAGCGCTCGGCCGGCCCTCGGGGAAAGGCCACCGGCCGCACGGTCGCGGGCCGTCCCACGCGGAAGTAGTCGCGTCCGGGCGTGTCGAGCACGGCGATGCCCACGGTGGCGACGAACGTCTGCGTGCTGTCGGCGTACGTGGCGCGCAGGGCCACGCGGCAGCCGCGCCGGACGGCGGCGGGCTGGAACGCCGTCCGGCAGGGCGCCTCGGGGGCGACCCCGGCCAGCTCGTACGTGACCCGCGCCCCCGACGGGCTGACCCCGGGCAGGGTCGCGGGGAAGATCTGCGCGACGGGCCACGCGTGCCAGCGCTCTGACACGGGCGGCTCCGGCGCGGGCCAGAGCGCGGACATTATGGAGAGCAGCACGATGGACAGCTGGTACAACGTCGACCTCTGGAGGGGAGGGGAGGGACGCCCGCGCGTTGCATTCTGACACGCGCCCGCTGATTCTTTCCGACGCTTCGGTAAACAGACTGATACGCGGAGTAATTCCGATCTGTGCGCCTTCGTCCTATGGAGTAGGGGAGAGTCGGACATGCGCGCCAGGTGGGAGCCCCAGCCGCTGCGCTGCGTCACCGGAATTGACCGCGATCGCGATCAGCCCCGCCGAGTCCGCGAACGCCACCAGCTCCCCCGGCGGCACCGCCGCGAACGTCTCCCGGTAGGGCAGCGAGAGCTGCCGCCGGCCCAGCCAGACCCCCAGGGTGTCGCCCACCCGCACGCCCAGCGCGTGCAGGTCGCCGACCGCGATCGACAGCTGGGTGTTGCCGTAGCGGTCGACCGAGACGACCTCGCCCTCCACCGAGCCCTCGCGCAGCAGCGTGGTCGGCGCCGGCAGCGTCACCAGCCTGCCGATCGGCACCTCGGGCCCCAGGTCCGACGGTCTCAGCCCGCCGCACAGCCGCCCCGCGACCGGCGAGAAGACGTCGCGCCCGTGGAAGGTGGGGGAGACCGGCCGCAGGAAGTGCTCCTCGTTGCTGATCGCGTAGGCGGCCTCGGCGCCGCCGCTGGCGTGCACGGCCCACGACAGCAGCCCGTTGTCGGGTCCGATGAACACCCGCCCGCCCGCCTCGACGGCCACCGCCCGCCGGGCGCCGCCCGCGCTGGGATCGACCGCGCCGATATGGATGCCCGCGGGAAGGTACGGAATGGTCTGGGCGAGAATCGCCGCGCCACGCCGTACGTCACCCGAGGGGATCAGGTGGCACACGTCGATCACCCGCGCCTGGGGGGCGATTCCGGCGATCACTCCGTGACACGCCGCCACATAGCCGTCTTCGAGTCCGTAGTCGGTGAGGAGCGTGATTACTGAGGTCACATTTCGTGACTGTACGTCTCTCAATACGTCGTGAACAGCCGCACTTCGCACATTACGATTGGCCACGGGCCGCGTGCGTGCGGAGTCGTCGCGCGCACCTTTCCCGAGGAGGACACCATGGGAGCACCGCTCAGCGGTGACAATGCTGCCCAGGAGACGTCCGGCCAACCCCTCTCAGAACGCGATCTCGAACTCCTCGCCTTCGAACGCCAATGGTGGCGCTACGCGGGCGCGAAGGAGCAGGCCATCAAGGAGAGCTTCGGGTTCTCCGCCACGCGCTACTACCAGTTGCTCGGTGAGCTTATCGACCGGCCGGAGGCGCTGGAGCACGATCCCATGCTGGTCAAGCGGCTGCGCAGGTTACGGTCCACCCGCCAGCGTGACCGCGCCGCCAGGAGACTCGGCATGCGTCCCTGACCGGCTGGGTACGGCAGCCGCGTGAGGAACATCCCTGGAATGAAAGCGATCTTGGACGACCCGGCGGGCGCCGTGATCGGGCTCGACTTCGACGGAACCCTGTCGCCGATCGTGCCCGATCCCGCCGAGGCCGTGATCCATCCGAAGGCGCCGGAGGTGCTGGCCGAGCTCGGCGCCCACGTCCTGGCGGTGGCCATCGTGACCGGCCGGCCGCCGGCCACCGCGCTGGAGCTCGGGCCGGGCCTGGCCGACGTGCCCCGGCTGGTCGTGCTCGGGCACTACGGCTTCGAGCGCTGGGAGGCCGGGCAGATCTCCGGGCCCCCGCCGCCTCCGGGCGTGCTCGAGGCCGAGGCCGAGCTGCAGCTGCTGCTCGAGTCGCTGGGCCTGCGAGACGTCACCATCGAGGACAAGGGCCGGGCCGTGGCCGTGCACACCAGGCGCAGCTCCGACCCGGAGGGCGCGCTGGCCAGGCTGCGCGAGCCGCTGGCCGAGCTGGCCGCCAAGCGCGGCCTGGTGGTCGAGCCAGGCCGCTTCGTGCTGGAGCTGCGGCCGCCGGGCATGGACAAGGGGCAGGCGCTCAGCCTGTTCCTGGCCGAGCGGGCCGCCAGGTCCGTCATGTTCGTGGGCGACGATCTCGGCGACCTGGCCGCGTTCGAGGCCGTACGCCTCTCGGGGCTGCCCGGCGTGACCGTGTGCAGCGGCTCCGCGGAGGTCACCGAGCTGGCCGAGCGGGCCGACATCGTGGTGGACGGGCCCGACGGCGTCGTCGCGCTGCTGGAGGAGCTTGTGGCGGCTTTCAGCCGTTCGTGATTGAGCTGCAAGTCGCGCTCCCTAGGGTCGGGCGCATGCACAAGCGACACCTCGCCGCCGTGGCCGTGGCCGCGGCCACCCTCCTCGCGACCTCCCTGCCCGCCCACGCCGCGCCCGCCCAGGCGGTCAAGCTGCGCAAGGGCCTGACCCTGTACATCCCGATCAAGTGGGTGGTCCACCGCTTCGGCGACGATGTCCAGATCGTGACCGGCAAGTGCGGCAAGCCCATGGGCTGGGGGACGCCCGAATGCGACGCCTTCTACGTCCTCGGCCCCTCGTCCATCAAGCGCGGCGCCGAGGGGTTCGGCCCGTACACCGGCAAGCGGCCCTTCTACACGGCGAGCGACGTGCAGCCGTGCCCGTTCAACCGGAAGTGGGGCGAGGCCATCGGCCCGAAGGTCACCAGGGGCCTGCGCCAGGTCGGCGCGGGGCACAAGGCCGCCTACAACGCGTGGAAGTCGGAGTGCGTCAAGTATTCGGGCTCGACCACGAAGGTGCTGCTCCGCTTCACGCAGCGCGAGTGGTACCTGCCGCAGAGCAAGATCCTCATCGTGGACCAGTGGAACACGCCGGGGCTGGCCGACACGCTCAAGCACGCCGACTGGACCTGACCGGGCTCAGATCTCGGCCAGCGCGTCGAGCTGGGCCGCGAGCCACTTCTGCGGGGGCAGGGCGGTGGCCGCGGCGTGCAGCTTGTCGCGCCGCATGCGGCGCTCGTCCTCCGGCATGACGAGCGCGGCGTGCAGCGCGGCGGCCGTGCCGCTGATGTCGTACGGGTTCACCACGAGCGCGTGCGGGCCCAGCTCGGCCGCCGCCCCCGCCTCACGCGAGAGGACGAGCGCGCACCTCGTGGACAGGATCGGGCCCTCCTTGGCGACCAGGTTCATCCCGTCGCGGATGGGGTTGACCAGCAGCACGTCGGCCATCCGGTACGCGGCCAGCGAACGCGGGTAGTCGTCGTTGACGTTGAGGATCAGCGGGTCCCAGTCCTCGGTGCCGTACTCGTCCTCGATCTCCTGCGCGCAGCGCAGCACCGACGCGGTGTATTCGCGGTATTCGGGCAGGTCGTGCCGGCTCGGGTAGGCGAACGCCAGGTGCACCACCTTGCCGTGCCACTCCGGGTGCGCGGCGAGGAACTCGCGGTAGGCCACCAGGCCGCGCACGATGTTCTTCGACAGCTCGGTGCGGTCGATGCGGACGATCAGCCGGCGGTCGCCCACCTGCTCCCTGAGCGCGGTCATGTGCGACTCGACGTCGGGCTCGACGGCGCGCTCCCACAGCGCGGCGCCGTCCACGCCGAGGCTGTGCACGCCGATGCGGGTGGTCCGGCCCTCGTGGGTGACGCTGCGGCCCACGCGGTCGACCTCCGCGCCCAGCAGCGCCTCGCAGCAGTCCATGAACGCCTGCGCCCACCTGTCGGCCAGGAACCCGGCGTGATCGGCCCCCAGGATGCCCTCCAGGACCTCTCCGACCACCTCGTCGGGCAGCAGCGAGAAGTATTCGGGGGGCGCCCACGGGGTGTGGCTGAAGTGGGCGATGCGCAGGTCCGGCCGCTCGGCGCGGAGCATCGCCGGGGTCAGCGTCAGGTGGTAGTCCTGCACCATGACGCGGGCGCCGTGGCCGGCCTCCTCGGCCAGCGCCAGCGCGAACGCGCCGTTGTAGTCGCGGTAGGACTCCCACTCGCGCTCGAACCTCGTGCCGAAGTTGGGTGAGTTGGGGATGTCGTAGAGCAGGTGGTTGACGAACCACAGGGTGGAGTTGGCCACGGCGTTGTAGGCGCGGTGGAAGGTGGCGGGCGGGATGTCGAGCATGCGCACCGGACCCGTGTCGTAGCCGGCGTGGTCGATCCGGCCGCCGGGCACCAGGCGCACGGCGCTGCGGTCGCCGTCGGACAGCGCCGCGCACACCCACAGCATGCCGTCCTTCCTGGCCACCTCGGACAGTGCCGAAACCAGGCCGCCGCCACCGCGTTTCATGGTCAGCTCGCCGTCGTCCGAGACGGTAAAGGAAACGGGTCCTCTGTTGGAGGCCACCAGGACGCTGTTCATCTACGCTCCCTTCGCCCATAGGATCCCAGCTATGGCGCTAGATGAGCTAACCGAGGAACTCGCCCGCTCGGCCGCAGGAGGAGATCATCGCGCACTTGGCGAGCTCCTGGCGCGGATCGAGCCCGATGTGATGCGACACTGCGCCCGGATCCTCCCCTATCACCAGGATGCCGAGGAAGCCTCGCAGGACACGTTGCTGGCCGTGGCGCGCAACATCGGCCGGTTCGAGGGCCGGGCGCGGTTCAGCACCTGGCTGCACATCGTGACGGCCAACTGCGCGCGCACCACGTACAGGTCGCTCAAACGCCGCGCGGCCGAGCAGACCTCGGACGAGCTGCCCACGCAGAAGCCCGACGTGGCGCGGGTGAGCGTGATCGCGGGCTCGCGCCTCGACCTGCTCGACGCCATGGAGGCGCTGGAGGCCGACAAGCCCGACCTGGCGCAGGCGCTGGTGCTGCGCGACATCGTCCAGCTCGACTACAACGAGGTGGCCGAGCAGCTCGGCATCCCCCTGGGCACCGCCAAGTCGCGCATTCACCAGGCGCGCAAATACGTGCAGGGAGTGCTGGGTGATGATTATCGCTGAGACGCCACGTCTCGCATCTTGAGACGGGTGGCCATTTGGGCCCCATGGACGGGTAGAGTCCTTTTCAACAACTGAATATTGCTCATCCAGAGGGGTGGAGGGACCGGCCCTGCGAAGCCCCGGCAACCCTCCCGGTTTGAGACTCGCGACAGGGCGAGGCCGACCGGGACAAGGTGCCAATTCCGGTCTGCGGTCAAGGTGGCCGCAGGCGAAGATGAGGGAAGGCCTCGCTTCATGTCGCTCGACTTTGGTCCTGCTGTCGGTCTGTCCTGCCGTGAGTGCGGCACGCGCTACCCGCTCGGTCCGAGCTTCGCGTGTCTGGAGTGTTTCGGGCCGCTCGAAGCGGCCTATTCCTTCGGTACCGTGACCCGCTCCGACATCGAGTCGGGCCCCGCCAACATCTGGCGTTACCGGTCGCTGCTCCCGGTGCCGGTTGACGTCGCCAGTAAGCCCAATATGAACCCCGGCTGGACCAAACTGGTCAAGGCCGGAAACCTCGGACGCGCACTCGGTCTCAAGAACCTGTACGTGAAGGACGACTCGGGCAACCCCACCCATTCCTTCAAGGACCGGGTCGTCGCCATCGCCGTCGAGGCGGCGCGTAACTTCGGCTTCCACACCCTTTCCTGCTCCTCCACGGGCAACCTCGCGGGCGCGGTCACCGCGGCGGCGGCGCGCGCCGGGCTCGAGGCGTGCGTGTTCATCCCGGCCAACCTCGAAGCGGCCAAGATCGCCATGGCTCGCGTGTTCGGCGGCAAGCTGATCGGGATCGACGGCACCTATGACGAGGTCAACCGGTTCTGCTCCGAGCTGATCGGCGACCCGCTGGGTGACAAGTGGGGGTTCGTCAACGTCAACCTGCGGCCCTACTACGCCGAGGGCTCCAAGACGCTCGCGTACGAGATCGCCGAGCAGCTCGGGTGGCGGTTGCCCGAGCAGATCGTCATCCCCATCGCCTCCGGCTCGCAGCTCACCAAGATCGACAAGGGCTTCCGCGAGCTGGTGCAGCTGGGGCTGGTCGAGGACACGCCGTACAAGATCTTCGGGGCGCAGGCGGCCGGGTGCTCGCCGGTCTCCACCGCGTACAAGGCGGGGCACGACGTCGTGCAGCCGGTCAAGCCCGACACCATCGCCAAGTCGCTGGCCATCGGCAACCCGGCCGACGGGCCGTACGTGCTCGACATCGCCCGGCGCACCGGCGGGGCCGTCGAGGACGTCACGGACGCCGAGATCGTGGCCGCGATCAAGCTCCTGGCCTCGACGGAGGGCGTCTTCGCCGAGACCGCGGGAGGGGTGACCGTGGGCGTGCTGAAGAAGCTCGCCGAGAGCGGGCGGCTCGACCCCGAGGCCGAGACCGTGGTCCTCAACACCGGCGACGGGCTCAAGACGCTCGACGCGATCAGCGACGACGCCCAGCCCACGGCCGTGATCCGGCCCTCCCTCGACGCGTTCCGCGCGACTGTCTGACAACCAGGAAAGGCGAGTTAAACCATGAGCGTTTCGGTGCGGATTCCCACCATTCTGCGCACCTACACCGGGGGCAACGCCGAAGTCAGTGGCGAGGGCGCGACTCTTCGTGACGTGCTTGCCAAGCTCGACTCCGACTACCCGGGGATCGGCGCGAGAATTCTGGATGAATCGGGCAAGATTCGTCGTTTTGTCAACGTTTACGTTGGGGAAGAGGACGTCCGTTTCGCCGACGGGCTCGACACTCCGGCACCTGAAGGCACTCAGATCTCAATCATCCCGGCGGTTGCCGGCGGCTGAGTGCTATAGATCACACGTGTGGAAGGCGCCCCTAGTGGGCGCCTTCTCCATTTCCAGGGCAAATGAAACGCTGAAGCGCCTTCGTTGCGAAGAAATGCGTCGTTTGCAGATTGACTCTGTTGCCAAACCCCGTGCCACAGGTATGGTCGAGGGCGATCGTCTGGCTGATTTTCCCTTAAGTCCGGCGATTACGGGTCTCGCGGAGGAATGGGCGAGATCTGAAAGCCCAGTAAGAGGAGTCGGAAGTGGCGCAGGGCACCGTCAAGTGGTTCAACGCGGACAAGGGCTACGGCTTCATCGCGGTAGACGGTGGTAAGGATGTATTCGTCCATTACTCAGCGATCATGATGGACGGGTACCGATCTCTCGAACAGGGCCAGCGGGTCGAGTTCGAGATCACGCAGGGCCAGAAGGGACCTCAAGCGGAGTCCGTCCGCGCGGTCTGATACACCCCCCTGGTATGCACCGGCGGGGATCGCCCGGCAGCGCAGTCCGTGCGAACCCGCCACCTTTCTTTCGTCGACTCGGTCACGGCGAGCCGCGCGAGGCGGCTCGCCGTGCGTATGGATCCCGCCACCTGCGGTGGCCTGGACGCGGCTCGTCGCAGGTGCGGGGTCCTGCCGCCGGCGATGGACGGCTCTGCCGTACAGGCTGATATGGGGAGGAAAGGCCCGGTAGGAGGCTTCTCGCTTGCACTCGACAGGGTAGAGTGCTAAACAGTTCGTTGGCACTCTGTGCAGCAGAGTGCCAACACTCGGATCGGGACGATGGGGTCTGCCGCAGGAGATGCTGACCCATGCCGTCGCGGGCGTCGGCTCGGTCCACGACAAGCCACCCTGCATCTGGGAGGTCTAGCCTTATGGCAGCCAAGATGATCGCGTTTGACGAGGACGCCCGGCGCGGTCTCGAGCGCGGTATGAACCAGCTCGCCGACGCCGTCAAGGTGACCTTGGGTCCCAAGGGCCGCAACGTCGTGCTGGAGAAGAAGTGGGGCGCCCCCACGATCACCAACGACGGTGTCTCCATCGCCAAGGAGATCGAGCTCGAGGA
>NZ_JBFAOQ010000042.1:0-23250 GCF_040675285.1 Nonomuraea sp. NPDC049625
GTGGGCGACGGGGTCAACGACGCCGCCGCGCTGGCTCAGGCCGATCTGGGGCTGGCGATGGGCACCGGCACGGACGCCGCGATCGAGGCCGCGGATCTGACGCTGGTGCGGGGCGATCTGCGGGTGGCGCCGGAGGCGATCCGGTTGTCCCGCAGCACGCTGAAGACGATCAAGGGGAACCTGTTCTGGGCCTTTGCCTACAACGTGGCCGCGTTGCCGCTGGCCGCGCTGGGGCTGCTCAACCCGATGATCGCGGGCGCGGCGATGGCGTTCTCCAGCGTGTTCGTGGTGAGCAACAGCCTGCGGCTGCGCCGCTTCAAATAGGAACCGTGTCCTGTGGCCCGAAGGCGATCACCGCCTTCGGGCCACAGGACGTGCCGCCAAAGATCTGGGCGCAGCCGACGGAGACCCGCGAAGCAGTCAACTGGGGGTCCTGTTCGTCGAGTCCGCGGTCACGGTGTCCCGGAGCGATGCGGCGGCGACCCGCAGGCAGGCGACGAAGTCCGTCTGGCCGTTCGCGTTGGCCCATTGGTCGAAGGCGCTCTGGAAGACGACCATGGCGATCTGGGCCACCAGGTGTGCCGTGCCGGTTTCGGTGCCGCGCTGTTCGAGTGCGGTGCGGATCGCGGCGGTGACGGCAGCGAATTTGGTGCGCTCGCGTTCCTGGAGTTCCGCGCTGGCGTCGATCACGGCGCGGCGCTCGGCGACGTTCTTGACCTGTTCGGCAAGCTGAGCGCCGACGTCGGCGAGGGCGGCGAGGACGGTGGCCAGCGGCGATGAGGTCTCGGCGGCGGCGAGGACGGCCTGCTGAATCGCGGTGGGCAGCCGCTCGGAGCCGGCGAAGAGGACTTCACGCTTGTCGGGGAAGTAGCGGAAGTACGAGCGCCGGGTGATGCCGGCGCGCTCGGCGATCTGCGACACGGTCACGTTGTCGTATCCGTGCTCCGCGTAGAGCTCCAGTGCGGCCTTGATCAGGCGCTCTTCGGTTCCGGGATCCCATCTCGCCATGGCCTGACAATAACAAATGATGTCTCAGTGTGTCGTCGGTGCTAGCATCAGTGATGACACAGTGAGACATCACCTGGATTTCAGCCCGGAGGGAGTCCCATGACTCACGGCATGCCCGACGCACGGACCGGTGAGGTATGGATCCTGGGAGCGACGGGCCGGATCGGCGCCGCCGTCGCCGCCCGCCTGGCCTCACGAAATGTGCCGATAGCGCTGGTCGGGCGCGACCGTGACCGCCTGGACAAGGCGCGAGCGAAACTCGGCCGGGGCGACCGGGTGAAGGTCGTCGTCGCCGGCACCGTGGAGAAGATCGCGGAACAGATCGCACAGCAGCGGCCGACCGTGGTGGTCAACACCATCGGCGAGTACGCCGAAACCGCCCTGCGGCTGGCCCGCGCCTGCATGCCGGGCGGGCACTACCTGGACCTGGCCGCCGACCCGACCGCCACCTCCCGGCTCCTCGACCTGCACGAAGAGGCGGCAGCGGCCGGCAGCACCCTGGTGACCGGCGCCGGATTCGGCGTTCTCGCGACGGAAGCCGTCGTCGTCGCCCTGTGCGCCGGCCGCCCCGCCCCCAGCCACGTGCGGGTGGACGCCTTGGCCTCGGTGGCCATCGAGGCCGGCGTCGTGGGTGCCGCCTTCGCCGCCTCCATCATCGACGTGCTGACCACCGGCGGACTCCGCTACGAAGACGGCCGCCTGATCAGGACCAGGCTCGGCGCAGACGCGCAACACCTCACCCTCCCCGACGGGCAGAAGGTGAAATCGGCGGGAGCCCCCTCGGGCGAGCTCATCGCCGCGCAGCGGGCCAGCGGAGCGCCGAACGTCACCGCCACCTCCGTCCTGGTCCCCACCGGCGCGGCCGTACGAGCGATCCTTCCGCTCGCCGGGAAGCTGCTGTCCATCCCAGCGCTGCGCCGCTTCGCCGTCCGCCAGGTGGCCGGCCTCCGGCTCAAGGCGGCCTCCCGTCCCCGGCGGCACTCCTGGGGACACGCCGTCATCATCTGGCCGGACGGCACCAGCCGCGAAGGATGGCTACGCGCCGATGACGGCATGGACTACACCGCCGGCGCCGCCGCCGAAATCGCCGCACGCCTCGCCCGTGGCGAAGGCAAGCCCGGCGCCTACACGCCTGCGGCCGCCCTCGGCCCCGACCTCGCGGCCGCGGCCGGAGGCACCTTCATCCTCCCCTGAGGACCCCCTCGCCCGTCATCAACGGAACCCGGCCAGGGGCCTACGTCCGCCTGTGCTCCGGCAACGCCGAGTCTGGGCAGCGCCTTTCGAGAACGGTCAGGTTCGTGAGCTCATGGCGCTGCGCCGGCTCGCCCAGGGCGTGAGCGATACGCCCCAGCTTCTCCTCGGTGAGAGCATTCTTCCTGGCGATCGCTGAGCGGCCGGTGGCGCTGTGCCAGGCGATGAGCAGCCTGCCACGTGGCCGGGTCACCCGACGCAACTCGTGGATGCCTGCCTCCAGGTCCGGCCACATCGCCACGTTGTTCACCGAGACGACGACGTCGAAGCTGTCGTCGGGACAGCCCGTGTCCGCCGCGGTGCCGAGCCGCAGCTCGACGTCGCGTCCGCGGTTGTGCCGGGCCGCCTGGCGCAGCATCTCGGGCGACGGGTCGATGCCGCAGATTCGCTCGGCCTCGATGTGCCGCAGCAGGCCACCCGGCCCGCATCCGGCCTCCAGCACGCTGCCCTGCTTCCCGATGAGCGTCACGAGTTCGCCCGGATCGTTGAGCCACAGCATGAGCCGCCCCGCCAAACGCCCGAGGACTCCCTGCGGAAGGGCGAACGGAGAGCGGATCGGCTCGTCGTACGCCCAGGACTGGATCTCCTTGGTGGCCATGCCCCCAGGTTCGCGGTTCAAGGCGGGTTGAAGTCAAATGGACGCATGGAGCTCATATCCATCGGTGAGGCCGCCCGTCGCCTCCGCCTCAACACCTCGGCTCTGCGGTACTACGAGGAACGAGGCCTGGTACGGCCGGCGGCTCGCCATGCCGGAAGGCGGATGTACGGCCGGACCGAGCTGCGCCGCCTCGCACTGGTCGCCCTGATGCAACGGCTCGGAGTCCGGCTCGACACCGCCGCCGCCGTCATGGACGGGTCCGGCGAGCAATGGCGATCAGCGGTGCGGGGCCAGATCGACGAGCTGGACGCCCTGATCGAGCGAGCCCAGGGCGCCCGCCGGTTCCTCTCAGCGGCGCTGACCTGTCCCGCTGACCATCCCACGAGCGAGTGCCCGCACCTGCTCGGCGTCCTGGACCGGCTGTCCACCGGCGGAACCGTCGAAGAACTCGCGGAAGAGCACTCAGACTAGGTGGCGGCCGGCGCATGGTCGCCACGAGACGGCCGTCGGCCGGTGCTCAGTCTCCGGCAGCGACGGGGCGCGGCAGGCGGAGCCCCTTGAGGGCGAGTGCGTTGACCGCGACGATGACGCTCGACCCGGACATGGACAGGGCGGCGATCTCCGGTCGCAGCACCAGGCCGAAGGCGGGTTCGAAGACGCCGGCCGCGATCGGCAGCGCGATCGTGTTGTAGCCGATCGCCCAGCCCAGGTTCTGGCGCATCTTGCGGAGCGTGCCGCGGCCGATGACCAGCGCCGTCGGCACGTCGAGCGGGTCGGAGCGCATGAGCACCACGTCGGCGGTCTCGACGGCGACGTCGGTGCCCGCGCCGATCGCGATGCCGAGGTCGGCCTGGGCGAGCGCGGGGGCGTCGTTGACGCCGTCGCCGACCATCGCGACCTTGCGCCCGTCGCGCTGCAGCTCGACGATCTTGGCGGCCTTGTCGCCCGGCAACACTTCGGCGATCACGGTGTCGATGCCGAGCTGGTCGGCGATCCGCCGGGCGGTGGCCTCGTTGTCGCCGGTCAGCATGACGACCTCGACGCCGGCCTCGTGCAGCGCCGCCACCGCGGCCGCGGAGCTGTCGCGGGGCGCGTCGGCGATGCCGATCAGCCCGGCCGCGCGGCCGTCCACCGCGACGACGACCGCGGTACGCCCGCCCGCGGCCAGCTCCTCGCGCCGGGAGGCCAGCGGGCCCAGCTCGACGCCTTCGACCTGCATCAGCTTCGTGTTGCCCACCAGGACCCGGCGTCCGTCCACCTGAGCCGTGGCGCCATGACCCGGGACGTTCTCGAACCCGGTGACCCGCAGGACCCCGGGAGCATGCGCGTCGGCGTGGCGGACCACGGCCTCGGCCAGCGGGTGCTCGGACTCGCGCTCGACGGCGGCGGCCAGCCGCAGCAGTTCGGCCTCCTCCATCCCGTCGGCGATCACATCGGTGACCTCCGGTTCGCCCCTGGTCAGGGTGCCGGTCTTGTCCATGACCACGGTCTGGATGCGGGCCGAGGTCTCCAGTGCCATGGCGTTCTTGAACAGCACGCCGCGCTTGGCGCCGAGGCCGGCGCCCACCATGATCGCGGTGGGGGTGGCCAGGCCCAGCGCGTCGGGGCAGGTGATCACGACGACGGTGATGGCGAACAGCATCGCCGTGCCGGCCGCCGCACCCGCCAGCAGCCACACCACCAGCGTCAGCCCGCCGCCGATGAGCGCGACGAGGACGAGCCAGAACGCCGCCCGGTCGGCCAGGCGCTGCCCGGGAGCCTTGGAGTTCTGGGCCTGCTGGACGAGCTTGACGATCTGGGCGAGGGCGGTGTCGGCGCCGACCTTGGTGGCCCGTACGCGCAGGGTGCCGTTCTTGTTGATGGTCGCGCCGACCACCGCAGAGCCGGGGGCCTTGTGCACCGGCAGGCTCTCGCCGGTGACCATCGACTCGTCGACCTCGCTCTCGCCCTCCATGACCTCGCCGTCGACGGCGATCTTCGTGCCGGGACGGATGAGCAGGACGTCCCCGGCCACGACCTCGGCGGTGGGGATCTCCACCTGCTCGCCGTCGCGGATCACCACGGCCTTGGGCGGGGCCAGGTCGAGCAGCGCGCGGATCGCGTCGTTGGCGCCGCCCCTGGCGCGCATCTCGAACCAGTGTCCCAGCAGGACGAACGCCGCCAGCACGGTCACCGCCTCGTAGAACACCTCCCCGCCGCCGGTCAGCGTGATGTACAGCGAGTACAGCCAGCCCGCCCCGATCGCCACGGCGACCAGCACCATCATGTCCAGCGTGCGGGCCCGCAGCGCCCGTACGGCGCCGTCGAAGAAGATCCACGAGGAGTAGAAGATCACCGGCAGGCTGAGCAGCAGCGCCCACACGTCCTCGCGCAGCCCGAACGGCACCGGCACGTCCAGCCCCAGCACCTCGCGCCCGATCGGCGACCAGATCAGGATCGGGACGGACAGCACGGCCGCCACGAGGAACCGGTTGCGCATGTCGGACACCATGGCCTTCATCGACATGGCGCCATGGCCCCCGTGCCCCATCGCCTCGTGCGGCGACGGACCTGCGTGCTCCCCATGCTCGGCGGGGGCCTCACGGACGGCTTCGGCGACGCCCGGCGGGTCGGGTTCTGCCAGGGGATCGCAGACATGCGACGGTACGGACTGCCCCGCGCAGTGATAGCCGCACTCCTGTACCCAGCGGCGCAGCTCGGCCAAGGACGTGGCCCTCGGGTCGAACACCACGACCGCGGTCTGCCCGACCGGGTTCACCTCGACCTCGATCACTCCGGGGCGGCGGCTCAGGACGGCACGCACCACGTTCTGCTCCGAGGCCCACTGCAACCCGCTCACGTCGAGAACCGCCGTGCTGCGATCCTTGATGTCCCCGGTCGTCATGGTTCTCCTCCACATCCGCCCGGTAGCGCTCGATCTACCATTAGCCATAGTAGACGTCGGCCACTCGGGCGCCAGGTGCCGGCCTCAAGGCGTGACGGCCGCGGGGACCCGCTCCTCGACCGCGGACCGGAAATAGGGGCAACCGGCCAAGTCCTCGTGATCGCAGTCCAACGCGCAGTCGATGAGCTCGAGCGACGCCTGCGCCTCGGCGATGCGCCGGGCCAGCTCCTCCCGGCGGCGCAGCAGGACAGCGCGCCGTGCTGCCGCGTCCGAGGTGGCCGTCATCTCGTGGATCTCTTCCAGGCTGAACCCGGCTTCCTTGCCACGCAGGATCACGGCCACCCGGTAGAGGTCGTCAGGCCCGTAGCGGCGGCGAGCTCCTTCGATACGGGCCGGCGCGATCAGGCCCATCGCCTCCCAGTGCCTCAGGACATGCGTCGCCAGGCCGAACCGCTCCGCGATTTCCCCGATGCTCATGGTCGCACTTGACTTCATGTCGACATTAAGTCGCATGCTGGCCCACATGTCCAAAGACAACAACTCGATGGAATCACTCATCAAGCTGCTCGACGTCGCTGACGCGTTGCCCGGGGCCGTCGCATTGCGCACGCGCTCGTACGATCTGCTCACCCTCCCCGACGGCGCGGCCGTGGTGGATGTCGGCTGCGGCGCGGGCCGCGCGGTCGAGGAACTCGCGGAGCGCGGGATGAGCTCGATCGGCGTGGACGTCAGCGAGGAGATGATCGCGGCGGCCCGCCATCGCCGGCCGCATGCGGACTTCCGGATCGGCGACGCTTTCGACCTGCCGCTCGACGACGGGCAGGTCGCCGGGTACCGAGCCGACAAGGTCTTTCACGAGCTCGCCGACGCGGCCAAGGCGCTGGAGGAGGCGAAGCGGGTGCTGGCTCCGGGCGGGCGTATCGTGCTCGTCGGGCAGGACTGGGACGCCTTCATCATCGACTCCGATGACCCGGTGCTCACCCGGGCCATCGTGCACGCGCGTGCCGACCTGGTCCCGAATCCCCGTGCGGCTCGCCGCTACCGCAACCTGCTGCTCGACGCGGGCTTCCAGGACGTCCAGGTGGAGGCGCACCTGGGCGTCTTCACCGATACGGCCATGCTGCCCATGCTCACCGGCATCGCGGAGGGAGCACGCGCCGCCGGAGCCGTCACCCGCGAACAGGAAGCGGCGTGGGTGAGTGACCAGAGGACGCGCGCCCAGGTGGGACGCATGTTCCTGGCGCTGCCCTTCTTCGTGGCGTCAGCTTCGCGATCACGGTGATGGAGGCATCTCGCGTGCCGTGATCGCCCGCTTCAGCTTGATCAGGTCCTTGGGAGAGTTGACGGCGACGGCGCCGACCGGCACGCCGTCCCGCGTGAAGGCCACGGCGAAGCGGTCTTCTTCGGGGGAGCCGGTGGCGATGCTCGCCGAGTCGGCGAGGTGCGGCAGTCCGGCGGTCTGGATGCGGGCGCCATGCACATGGGTGGCGAAGTTCGGCACGTCCACGAAGGGTTGAGCGTTCTCCGCCCCGGCCAGCAGGTTGCGGGCGGCGGCCGCGCCTTGCTCGTTGGCGTTGGACCAGTGCTCGATGCGTACCGTCTCCCCGCCGAAGTGGGTGTGCGGCCAGCGTGCGACATCCCCCGCGGCCACGATGTCTGTCGAGCCGGTCGCGAACAGCGTCGGCTCGCACAGCACGCCGTCGTCCACGGCCAGGCCGCTGCCGTCCAGCCATTCGGTGTTCGGCAGCACGCCCATGCCGCCGACGACCAGGTCCGCGGCGACGGTGCGGCCGTCGCTGAGCCGGACTCGGCCACCGTCCACGGCGGTGACCCGGACGTTCGTGATGAGCTCGACGCCGTTGCGCTCGTGGTGCGCGGCCAGCCAGCGCGCTGCCTCCTCGCCCAGCCCGGCGTGCATGGGGTACGGCGCGGAGTCGATCAGGGTGACCTTCCGGCCGAGCTGCCGTGCCGTCGAGGCCACCTCGCCGCCGATGAACCCGCCACCGATGACCAGCACGTGCTCGTGTCCCGAGTCGAGCTTCGCGCGCAGCGCCAGCGCGTCGTCGATGGTGCGCAGGGTGTGCACCCCGTCGAGCCGCCGCGGGCGCGCGCCGCTGGCGATGACCAGCCCGTCGTGGCCGACCTCGGTGCCGTCGTCGAGGGTGACCGTCCGGTTCCGGGTGTCGAGGTGTACGGCCTTGCGCCCGCGCAGCCACTGGTCGTCGAGCTCTTCCGCCCCCGGGAGTGTGATGTCGTCGTCGCCGTGCAGCACGCTCTTCGACAGGGGCGGGCGGTTGTACGGCACATGCGTCTCGGCGCCGACCAGCGTGACCTCGCCCGCGAAGCCCTCCCGGCGCAGTGTCTGCACGGCCCGCAGCCCTGCCAGCGAAGCACCGACAACGGTGATCTTGTTAAGCCTGCTCATGCGACGACCATACCTATGGGGGGTATATGGGTTGCAACGTGACATAGATCTCATATACCCCTGGCCCGTATAGCTTGTCTCGAAGATGATCGCGGCGTACGGTCTCCTGTGAAATATACCTGGTAGGGGTATGAAGGGAAGGGGATGCCGCAATGAGCACGAACACGTACAAGGTGTCGGGAATGACCTGTGGCGGTTGTGCCGGCAAGGTGAAGACCGAGATCGGCAAGATTGCCGGGGTCTCCTCGGTGGATGTCGAGCTGGCGACCGGGCAGGTCACCGTCGCCTCGGACGGTCCGCTCGACGACGCGGAGATCAGGAACGCCGTCGAAGAGATCGGTTACGAAGTGGTCGCCGGCTGAACGCCGAGGTGCTGCCGGGTGGGCGAGTCGCGCAGGCCGCCCGGCGGCGCCAGGCGGATCGATGAGCATGGACGCCGCTCGGGGGCGCGGTCGGGGGTGAACGCCGCCTTTCTGCGGGGGAACGGCACAAAAGGCACACTTCGGTTTGTCCGAAAGTTACCCCTCGGGGGTACTTGACGAAGTGTCCCGGCCGGAGAGACCGTTGGCAGAACGCAAGTACCCCCTAGAGGTATGAAGGGATCGCACCATGATCCGCTCCTCACTCCTCGTCGTGTTAGTCATCGCAGTCGCCGGATGCGGATCCGGCCAGGCCAAGGGCGATCTCCTCCAGCGTGTCAAAGCCGCGGGGGTGATCCGGGTGGCACAGACCCAGGCCAACCCGCCGTGGAACTTCCTGGAGAACGGCAAGCCCGCGGGCTATGACGTGGACGTGGCCAACGAGCTGGCAAAGCGGCTCGGGGTCGCCAAGGTCGAGTTCGTCCCGTCGAACTTCCAGAGTTTCATCGCCGGGGTTCAGGCCGGCAGGTTCGACGCGGTGATCTCGGGCCAGACCATCACCGACGAGCGCAAGGAGCAGGTCGACTTCTCCCGTCCGTACGAGGTGAACGGCATCTCGATCTTCGTGGCGGCTGGTTCGGGCATCAGCGGGGTGGCCGACCTCAAAGGCAAGAAGGTCGCGGTGACCGCGGGCACGACCCAGGCCGCGTTCGCCAAGAAGTCGATCCCGGACGCCGACATCAAGACCTACGACAACGCGACCCTGGGCCTGACCGAGGTCGGCAGGGGCCGCGCCGACGCCGCCCTCGTCTCCCGCTTCCAGGGCGCCTTCCTGGCGCAGAAGAACAGCCTGGCGGTCAAGCCGGCGGGCCCGCTGCTGGAGTCGGAGGTCAACGGCATCTCCTTCGCCAAGGGCTCGACGGCCTTCAAGCAGGCAGTGGACCAGGCCCTGGGCGACATGATCTCCGACGGGACGCTGAGCGCGATCTCCAAGAAGTGGCTCGGCGGCCTCGACATGGCCGAGCAGCTCAAGGGGGTCTGATGGATCTCCTGATCGACTTCCTGCCCGACCTGCTCACCGGTCTCGGTGTCACCATCGTGCTGGGCGTGATCTCGTTCGTCCTCGGCAGCGTGCTGGGCGCCTTGGTGACGCTCGCCCGCATCTCCTCCAGTCGCGTGCTGCGGGCGCTGGCCGCCGCTTACGTGTCGGTGTTCCGTGGGACGCCGCTGCTCATCCAGATCATGATCGTCTATTTCGGGCTGCCGCAGCTCGGGCTGGAGATCCCGCCCATCCCGTCCGCGATCATCGCCTTCACCCTGTTCAGCGCCGCCTACCTGAGCGAGAACTTCCGCGCCGGGATCCTGGGCGTGGACAAGGGGCAGTGGGAGGCGGCCGCCTCGATGGCCATGCCGTACTGGAGGACCCTGCGCCGGATCATCTTCCCGCAGGCGATCAGGATCGCGACCCCGGCCGTGGGGAGCAGGTTCGTCGCGCTGATGAAGGACACCTCGCTCGCCTCGGCGGTCACCGTCGTCGAGCTGACCCGGGTGGCCGAGGGCATCGGCACCTCGACCTTCCGCTACATGGAGGCGCTGCTGCTGGTAGGCCTCCTGTACTGGATGGTCAACACCCTGCTGCAGATCGGCCAGCAGACGCTGGAGAAGCGGATGAGGAGGGCCTACGCGTGATCACTGTTCGTGGGCTTCACAAACGATTCGGCGACCTGGAAGTCCTCAAAGGTGTCGATCTGGACGTCCAGCATGGTGAAGTGGTGGTGGTCATGGGGCCGTCCGGCTCGGGCAAGACCACGCTGATCCGCTGCCTGAACCTGCTGGAGGAGCCGGAGCGGGGCACGATCGGCGTGTGCGGCGCCGAAGTGACCTGCGGCGCGCGCCTGCCGGCCAGAAAGGTGCGCGAACTGCGCCGCCGTACCGCCATGGTCTTCCAGCAGTTCAATCTGTTCCCGCACCTGACTGCCCTGCAGAACGTCATGGAGGGCCCGGTCTCCGTACGGCGGGTTCCCCGCGCCCAGGCGGCGGCCCGAGGGCGGGAGCTGCTGGCCCGGGTGGGGCTGGAGGACAAGTGCGACTGCTACCCGGCGAAGCTGTCGGGCGGGCAGAAGCAGCGGGTTGCGATCGCCCGGGCGCTGGCCATGGAGCCCGAGGTGATCCTGTTCGACGAGCCCACCTCGGCGCTCGACCCCGAGCTGCACGCGGAGGTGCTCCAGGTGATGCGCGAGCTCGCGCGGGAAGGGATGACGATGGTGGTGGTGACGCACGAGACCGCGTTCGCGCGGGAGGTGGCCGACCGGGTCGTCTTCATGGACGGCGGCACGGTGATCGAGCAGGGGCCGCCGTCGAGCTTCTTCACCACGCCCGACCATCCCCGGGTCCGGGCCTTCCTGCGGCTGGTGGCCTCATGATCGACGTCGCCGCGGCACGGGCACTGACGCCCGGTGTCGGACATGTCGCGCATTTCAACAACGCGGGCTCCGCGCTGCCGTCGAGCGGCGTGCTGTCCACCGTCATCGACCACCTGCGGCTGGAAGCGGAAACAGGCGGATACGAGGCGGCGGCGCAGGCCGCCGACCGGCTCGCCGCCGTTTACACCTCCGCGGCCCGCCTGCTGAACTGCGCGCCGGACGAGATCGCGCTCGTCGACAGCGCGACCCGCGGGTGGGACCTGGCCTTCTACGCGGTGCCGTGGCGGGCCGGCGACCGTGTTCTGACCAGCAAGGCCGAGTACGCCAGCAACTTCATCGCCTACCTCCAGATCGCCGAGCGCTTCGGGGTCCAGGTGGAGGTGGTGCCCAACGACGGGCTCGGCCAGATCTCCGTCGACGCGCTGCGCCGGATGGCCGACGAACGCGTCCGGCTCATCTCGATCACACACGTCCCGACCAACGGCGGCCTGGTCAACCCGGCGGCCGAGGTGGGCAAGGTGGCGGCGGAGGTCGGCGCGCTGTTCCTGCTGGACGCCTGCCAGTCGGTCGGCCAGCTGCCGATCGACGTCGAGGTGATCGGCTGCGACCTGCTGTCCACGACCGGCCGCAAGTATCTGCGTGCTCCGCGCGGTACGGGGCTGCTCTACGTGCGGCGTACCGCGCTCGACCGGCTCGACCCGCCCTTCCTCGACCTGCACGGCGCCCGCTGGACGGAGCCGTCGCGCTACGAGGTGCAGCCGGGCGCGCGCCGCTTCGAGAACTGGGAGTACGGCGTGGCCGCCCGGCTCGGGCTGGGCGCGGCCATCGACGAGGCGCTCGCCTGGGGGCCCGGGAACATCCGGGACCGGGTCTACGCTCTGGCGGATCACCTGCGGGGGCGGCTGACGGAGCTGCCCGGCTGCCAGGTGCACGACCAGGGGGCCGAACGGTGCGGCATCGTCACCTTCACCCTCGACGGCGAACCCGCTGAGGAGATCAAGGAACGGCTGGCCGGCCGATCGATCAATGTCAGCGTCTCACGGGCTCCGTCGACGCTCCTGGACATGACCGATCGGGGCCTGTCGTCGGTGGTGCGGGCCTCCGTTCACTACTACAACACCGAGGAGGAGGTGGATCGGCTCCTCGAGGAGCTGTCGGATTGACCTGACCGGCCGGCTCCGCCCGGGCGCCGTCGGCGCTCCCGGGCGGACGTCAGGCGGCGATCTCCGTCAGCGAACGGTCCCGGGTGCGGACGCCGAGACGGATGATGCCGGCCGCGATCACGAGCAGGCCCACCATCACGAACGACGCCGGCCGGGCCCCGAAGGCGGTCAGGACGGGCAGCACCACGAGGGGCGCGATCGCGCCGCCCAGGTGTCCGACCCCGTCCGCGATGGCGGATGCCGTGCCCCGCGCCCGGGTGGGGAACACCTCCGCCGTGTAGGTGTAGGCGGGGGTGGCCATGAAGGCGATGCCGAACGAGCTGAACAGCGCCCCGACGGTGGCGACCGTCTCGCCCAGGTCGAGGGTGATGAGCAGCAGCGAGGCCGCGAACACCAGCGTGCCGATGATGACCATGGTGCGGCGTTCCATCCGCTCCACCAGCAGCACGGCGGCCAGGCCCGACACCAGCGGCATGGCGCGGGTGAGCACGCTGACCAGGACCGCGTCGGAGGTCGAGATGCCGATGCCCTCGAGGATGAGCGGCAGGTAGCTGGCGTAGCCGTACATGGCGACGTAGAAGGCGAACCAGAAGCCGAGCACGATGAGCATCCGGCTCTGGTACGGAGGCCGGAACAGGGCCCGGACCGGCAGCCTGTCGTCAGCGGCGGCGGCGGTCTCGGCGGCGTCGGGGACGGAGACGGTGCCGCCCGGGGGCAGGCCGACGCGGGATTCCATCCGGCGGACGATGCGGTCGGCCTCGGCGGACCGGCCCATCGCGACCAGCCAGCGCGGCGACTCCACCAGCGCCTTGTCGTTGATCAGCGGCAGCACCAGGAGCACCAGGCCGCCGAAGGCGAGCAGGTACCGCCACCCGCCGGAGGAGGCGGCCAGCACCGGCAGCGACGCGAACCCGATCACCAGGAGCAGCACGGTCCCCACCATGTAGAGGCGTGAGAGGTAGCCGCCGCGCTGGTGCTTGGGCGCCAGCTCGCCGATGTAGGCCGAGCAGAGCGCGAGCACCGCGCCCATGCCGCACCCGGTCAGGAACCGGAAGAACGTCAGCGACCACACGTCCCACGAGAACGCCGTGAGGAATCCGCCGAGGCCGAGCGCGGCGATGGTCAGCGCGAGGCCCTTCTGCCGGCCGTGCCGGTCGGCGACGTGCCCGAACGCGTACGCGCCGACGCAGTAGCCGACGAGGTTCCACGTGACCGGGTACCCCAGCTCGGCTCCCGCCAGCCCGAGCTCGTCCCGCATGGAGGGCAGCGTGATGGTGAGGACGGAGATGTCGTAGTTGGCGAAGAAGAAGCAGAGCATGAGCGCGAACCATGCGGCGCGGCTGAGCCCGACCTTCGCCATGGCGTCGATGCGGGCATCGATGTTGCCGGCCGACACGGACACGGGCGAGGGGGGTGTCTGAGACATCGTGGCCTCCTAGGGGGTAGCGCAAAGGCACCGCTGCGGCAGGGGCGGCGAACGCCTCACAAAGGCCTCACGTAGCGGTGTGCGTGGAACCGTAAGCAGGCCGCACCGCCGGTGACCATTGCGCTTTCGCGCACGTGCACGTACGCGAATCCGCAACGTGCCCCGCCGTCAGAGGGTGAGGCGGCGCCCGGCCCACTCCTGGCGTGCCACCTGGACGAGCTCCCGGACGGCGTCGTCCTGCCGCGCCCGGGACCGGTTCCAGGCCACGCCGAGCAGGAAGTCCAGGTCGTCGCGGAGGGGGACGACCGCGAAGGCCGGGTCGTCGTAGACCCGGGCGCTGCCGCCGTTGCGCGGGTCGATCGTCAGCGTGATCCCGCCGTCGCGGCGGATGCGGCTGGCCAGCATGACCGCGTCGTTGTCCGGCATCCGGTGGAACGAGGTGATGCCGGCGTTCTTCAGCCGCTCGTGGAACAGGTTGACCGCCACCGGCTGAGGCGTGGGCGGGCCGATGGTCAGGGTGCGGTGCGCGAGGTCCTTCAAGGTCAGCTCGGAGGCGGTGGCCAGCGGGTCGTCGGCCCGCATCGCCACGGAGAACAGGTAGCGGGCCACCACCAGGCTGTCGAGCCGGGGCCGGTCCAGCGGCAGGTGGACGAGGGCCGCGTCGAGCTCACCGCGCTCCAGGGCCGGCAGCAGCTCGGCGGACGGCCCTATCGTCGCTTCGACCGTGTGGGAGGGGAGCGCCTGCCCGGCCAGGGCCAGGAAGCGATCCATCACCGCCGGCGGGCACAGGTGGGTGCCGCCCACGCGCGCCACCTGTCTCCTGGCAGCCTCCTTGATCACGTCCTTCAGGCCGTCCAGCTGCTGCAGGATGTCGCGTACCCGGCCCGCCAGGAGCGCGCCGTCGGCGGTGAGCTCGACCTGGTGGTAGCGGCGGACGAACAGGTCGACGCCCAGCTCCCGTTCGAGCTCCTTGACGGAGCGGCTGACCGGCGAGGGCGTCAGGTGAAGCCGCTCCGCGGCGCGACCGAAATGGAGCTCCTCGGCGACCGCGAGGAAGCACCGAAGCTGCTGTACGTCCATGACCTGGAGTTTCGTGATGGTCGATGCCGCACGTCAACCGCGCACGTTGCCGATTGGGACGCGTGCCACGTTGCCGATTCGGACGTTTTCAGCCCGGAACCGTCGTGGCAGTCTCACCTCAGGAACCTGTCCCCGACGATCCGCGGGACAGGTCATGTCCGGCGTACTCCGCACCCGCCCGCCACACACAGTGGGGTGATTCACCATGCCCGCAACCGGGGATCTTCCCCTCGCCGGTCTCCGTGTCATCGACCTGGCCGACGGCAAGGCCGAGATGTGCGGCCGGTTCCTGGCCGACCTCGGAGCCGACGTCATCCGCGTCGAGCCTCCGGGAGGCGCGCCGACCCGCCGGCGGGAGCCGCTCCACGACGGCGTGAGCCTCTACTTCGCCACGCACAACGCCGGCAAACGCGGCATCACCCTGGACCTGCACGACCCCGCCGGCCGCGACCGGCTGCTCGGCCTGGCCGCCGGGGCCGACTTCCTCATCGAGACCGAACGGCCCGGCACCCTCGACGGGCTCGGCCTCGGCGCGGACGCGCTGCTCGCGCGCAACCCCGCGCTCGTCGTCATCTCGATCACCGACTTCGGGCAGAGCGGCCCGTACCGGGACTGGGCCGGCACCGACTGGACGCACCTGGCGCTCGGCGGCGTGCTGTCGCGTTCCGGCATCCCCGGCCGCGAGCCGGTCGTGCCGCCGGGCCCGCTGGCGTACGAGTCGGCCGCCGTCCAGGCCGCGTGGGCGGGCCTGCTGGCGTACACGAACAGGCTCGAGACCGGACGCGGCGACCACGTCGACTGCTCGGTGTACGAGATGACCGCGCAGGTCCTGGACCCGGGCTTCGGCATCGGCGGCTCCGCCACCGGCGGCGTGCCGGCCACGGCGCTGCCGCGCGGCCGCCCCGACGCGGGGAGCCTCTACCCGATCTTCCCGTGCGCGGATGGATATGTACGGATCTGCGTGCTGGCCAAGCGGCAGTGGCGGGGGATGTTCGGCTGGCTGGGGGAGCCCGAGGAGTTCGCCGATCCCAAGTACGACACCCTCGCGGGCCGCTACGGCGCGACCGAGCGGCTGCACGCGTTGATCGCCGACCTGTTCAAGGACAGGACCAGGGACGAGCTCGTCGCCCAGGGCCAGGAGCGCGGCGTGCCGATCGCGTCGCTGCTCGCCCCCGGAGAGGTGCTCGCCGGCCCGCACTTCCGCGCACGAGGAGGACTGGTCGACGCCGAGATCGCGCCAGGCCTGACCGGCCGGCTGCCGTCCGGGTACGTCGAGCTGGACGGCATACGGGCCGGATTCCGCGGCCGGGCCCCCGAAGCCGGGGAGCACGACGACGAGGTCTTCGCCGAGACGCCGCCGGCCACTCCTCCGGCCGTCCCGGCCGATGGCGCGCCCCGGCGGCGGCCACTCGACGGGCTCCGCGTGCTGGACCTGGGCGTCATCGTGGTCGGCGCGGAGCTCGGCCGGCTGCTCGCCGACCAGGGCGCCGAAGTCATCAAGATCGAGAGCCGGGCCTACCCCGACGGCAGCCGGCAGTCGCTGACCGGCGAGGCCATCAGCGCCGGCTTCGCCTGGGGTCACCGCAACAAGCTCAGCGCCGGGATCAACCTCCGCTCGCCCGAAGGGCTGGAGCTCTTCAAACGGCTCGCCGCCGACTCCGACGTGATCCTGTCCAACTTCAAGCCCGGCACGCTGGAGTCGCTGGGGCTCGGCTACGACGTCATCAGCGAGCTCAACCCCCGGATCGTCATGGCCGACAGCAGCGCCCTGGGCCCGACCGGGCCGTGGAGCCGCCGCATGGGGTACGGCCCCCTCGTACGCGCCTCCACCGGCCTGACCGGGCTCTGGCGTGACACCGGCGTGGAGGCGGGGTTCTGCGACGGCATCACCATTTATCCGGACCATCTCGCCGCACGGGTCGGCGCCGTCGCCGTGCTGGCCGTGCTGATCCGGCGGCGGCGTACCGGGAAGGGCGGCACGGTCAGCGTCTCCCAGGCCGAGACCATCCTCACCCAGCTGTCCACGAGCCTGCTGCGCGAGTCCCTGGAGCCCGGCTCCTTCACCGCCCACGGCAACAGCGGCGAATGGGACGCGCCCCAGGGCCTCTACCCGTGCGCGGGCGACGACGAGTGGTGCGTGGTGAGCGTCGACGGCGATGAGCAGTGGCGGAGCCTGTGCGGCGTCATCGGCCGCGCCGACCTGCTCGCCGACGCGCGGCTCGCCACCGCCGCGGGCCGCCGCGCGCATCGCGGGCTCGTCGACGCCGCCGTGACCGCGTGGACGTCGGACACCCCGCCCCGCGAGGTCATGGAACGGCTGCAGGCGGCGGGCGTGCCGGCCGGGGCGATGCAGCGGGTGATCGAGTACCTCGACGATCCCCAGCTCGCCGCCCGCGGCTTCCTGCGCGAGATGCGCCACCCGCACATCGGGCACGCCATGCGGACCGAGAACGGCCCGGCGACCTTCGGCGGGGTGGCCGACCCCGAGCTGCGCCCGGCGCCGCTGGCGGGGGAGCACACCCGGACGGTGGCCGCGAAGCTGCTCGGCCTGGCCGAACCGGAGATCCAGGCGCTCATCGAGGCGGGCGTACTGGAAGAACCAGCTGAAGGAGTTGACCATGGGTGAGCCCGCCGCGCTCGTCGAGCGCCGCGACCACACGATGTTGATCACATTCAACCGGCCCGAGGCGCGCAACGCGGTGAACGGGGCCCTGACCCGCGCCGTCGGCGAGGCCCTGGACGAGGCCGACGCCGACACCGGGATCCGGGCCGTGGTGCTGACCGGGGCCGGGGACAAGGCGTTCTGCGCCGGCGCCGACCTCAAGGAGGTGGCCCGAGGGGAGTTCTCCACCGAAGGGTTCAAACCGCACTGGGGCTTCGCCGGGTGCGTGACGCATCCGATCGCCAAGCCCGTCATCGCCGCCGTCAACGGGTTCGCGCTCGGCGGCGGCACCGAGATCGCCCTGTGGGCCGACCTGGTGGTGGCCGCGGAGGGCGCCCGGTTCGGTCTTCCCGAGGTCAAGCGCGGCATCATCGCCGGCGCGGGCGGCGCGTTCCGGCTGGCCGCGCAGCTGCCGGCCAAGGTGGCCATGGAGATCCTGCTGACCGGCGAGCCCGTGACCGCCGCCGAGGCCCTGCGGCTCGGCCTGGTCAACCGGGTCGTGCCGCAGGAGCAGGTGGTGCCCGCCGCGCTCGCGCTGGCCGAGATGATCAGCGCAAACGCGCCGCTCGCCGTACAGGCCAGCAAGCGGATCGCGCGGGGCATCGCGGACGGCACGGTCGCCTCGGAACAGGCCGCCTGGGAGCGGACCGCCGCCGAGGGTGCCGCGATCATGCGCTCCGCGGACGCGCAGGAGGGGCCGCGCGCCTTCGCCGAGAAGCGCGCCCCCGTCTGGGAGGGCCGATGACCATGACGATCAACAGGGCGCCCGTGATCGCCGGTCTCGGCATCACCGAGATGGGCAAGGTCTACGGCAGGACCGCCCCCGAGTTCGCCGCCGAGGCCGTCCGGCTCGCCGCCGCCGACGCCGGGATCGACCTGCACGAGGTGGACGGGCTGCTGACCAACACCGGCATCACCGGCGACGTCGGCCTGGGCCTCCAGCGCGACCTCGGGCTGCGCCACCTGCGCCTGCTGTCGGAGGTGCAGGCGTACGGCTCGTCCGCCGGAGCCATGGTCCAGTACGCCGCCATGGCCGTGATGTCCGGCATGGCCGACATCGTGGCCTGCGTCTTCGCCGACGCCCCGCTGAAGGACAAGTCGGCAGGCGGCGGCGCCGCCTACGCCGCCGCGGGCCGGCGGCCGACCGGCTGGCAGGGCCTGACCGCCGCCTCGGGCATCTACAGCGCCAACACCATGTACGCGCTGGCCGCCCGCAGGCACATGCGGACGTACGGCACCACGAGCGAGCAGCTCGGCCACATCGCCGTCGCCCAGCGCGCCTGGGCGGCCGGGAACCCCCTGGCCCAGCTGCGTGACCCGATCACCGTCGAGGACCACCAGAGCTCCAGGTGGATCGCCGAGCCGTTCCACCTGCTCGACTGCTGCCTGGTCAGCAACGGCGGCGTCGCGGTCCTGGTCACCTCCGCCGACCGGGCCGCCGGCCTCGCGCAGCCCGCCGTCCACCTCCGCGGCTGGGGCCAGGCGCACCCGGGGTACGTCATGGGCAGGGACAGCGAGTTCGGCCTGGTCAGCGGCGCGGCCCTGTCGGGTCCCACGGCGCTGAAGATGGCCGGGATCACGATCGCCGACATCGACGTGGCCGAGCTGTACGACTGCTACACCTACACCGCGCTCATCTCCCTGGAGGACTACGGCTTCTGCGCCAAGGGCGAGGGCGGGCCCTTCGTGGCGAGCGGCGTGCTGGGACCGGAGGGGAGCCTGGCCGTGAACACCGGCGGCGGCCAGCTCTCCTCCTACTACATGTGGGGCATGACCCCGCTGTCCGAAGCCGTCATCCAGGCCCGCGGCCACGGCGGCGACCGCCAGGCGCCGCGAAACGACATGGTGCTGGTCAGCGGCAACGGCGGCATCCTCGACCATCACTCCACCCTGATCCTCAGCCCGCACGCCCGATAGGAGCACGCCGATGCCTGTGGGAATCGTCCACCGCGACGCGGCCACCGCCGCGTTCTTCGACGGCACCGCCCGTGGCGAACTGCTGATCCGGCGCTGCGGCGCCTGCGGCGCCCACTCCGCGCCGCAGGCGCGTACGTGCCCGCAGTGCGCCTCACCCGAGCCGTCCTGGACGGCCGCGGCCGGAACGGGCGTGGTGGTGAGCTGGTCCGTGGTGCACGCCAAGGGCGGGCCGCCGTTCGTGGTCGGGATCGTCGAGCTGGACGAGGAGCCGTGGATCCAGGGCCGGATCGTCGAGGTCGCGCCTGAGGACGTGTACGGCGGCATGCACGTACGCGTCGCCTTCCAGCGGCCCGAAGGGGGAGAGGCGGTCCCCGTGTTCCACCCGGCGTGAGCCGGCACGGGGGCTCGTCGGGGGCCCGCGCAGGGCCGATACCCTGGCCGGGTGGACATCCAGCAGCTCCGCTACTTCATGGTCGTGGCAGAAGAGCTCCACTTCGGCCGCGCCGCCGAGCGGCTGCACGTGACGTCCTCCCCGCTCAGCCGGCGCATCCGCGAGCTGGAGAAGGAGCTCGGCCACGACCTGTTCGACCGGCGCTACCACCAGGTCGAGCTGACCTCCTTCGGGCGGACGTTCCTCGATCCCGCCCGCGACGTCCTGGCCCGCTTCGACGCGCTGGCCGAGCTGGCCGCCGGGGCCGCCCCACCGCCGGCGGTCGTGCGCGTGGGGGCCACGCCGCTCGCCCCCACCCAGGTCCTGGACCTGGTCCTGGAGACGTTCGCTGAGGTCAGCCCGGGGACCGAGCTCCCGGTGACCCTGGAGCCGTCCGCGGGGCTGCTCGGACTGCTGGCGGCGCGCAAGCTGGACATCGCCGTCGTCCACCTGCCCGTGGACGCCGGCGGCCTCGGCAGCCTCGCGCTCGCGGAGTACCGCTTCGCCGTCGCCATGCGCGCCGACGACCCTCTCGCCGGCCGTCCCAGGCTCACCCTCGCCGATCTCACCGACCGGCAGATGCTGCTCACCTCGCACAAGGTGCACCCGCTGGTGATGAACGGGCTCCGCGACCACCTGCGCGCGGGCGGCGTCACCCAGATCCGTGAGCTGCCGCACAACGACGCGGTCCAGGTCGCCGCGCACGTCACTCATTCCAGAGCCCTGTCGCTGACCACGCTCAGCACCATCTCGGGCCGCATCTTCGGCGAGGCGGGCCTCGTCCTCGTCCCGCTGCACGATCCGGATCTCCACTTCCGGCTCGGCGTCGTCTGGCCCGCGAACGCGGAAGCGCGCGGCGGCCCGATCGCGAAAGTCCTCGACGCGCTGCGCGCGCGTCACGGCGACCCCCTAGTCATCCTCTGAGGACGTTCGCGAGGCGACCGAGGTGACAGGGCTCCTCGGCGGTCAGCCGGAGAGCACGAACCCCGGATAGCCGTCCGCCGTGACCTGGTCGCATTTCTGCCGGTACGCGCCGACGCCGCCGACGTACGGCATGAACACCCGGGGCTTGCCCGGGATGTTGGCGCCCAGATACCAGGAGTTGGCCCGCATGTAGAGCGTGCGGGCGGCGACCTCGTTCACGTGGTCGACCCAGGCGTCCTCGGCCGGCGGGTCGGCGTCGATGGTGGCGATGCCGCCGGCCCGCAGCCGCTCCACGCAGTCGGCGATCCAGTCGACGTGCTGCTCGATGGAGACCATCATGTTGCTGAGCACGGACGGGCTGCCGGGCCCGGTGATGGTGAACATGTTGGGGAAGCCCGCCGTCATCAGCCCCAGGTACGTACGCGGCCCGGCCTCCCACTTGCGCCGCAGCGACAGGCCGCCCCTGCCGGTGATGTCGATGCCGAGCAGCGGACCGGTCATGGCGTCGTAGCCGGTGGCGTACACGATCATGTCGGCGGCGTACTCGGCGTCGGCGGTGCGCACGCCGGTCGGGGTGATCTCCTCGATCGGCGCGGCACGCACGTCGACCAGGGTCACGTCGGGGCGGTTGTAGGTGGCGTAGTAGCCGGTGTCGACGCAGATCCGCTTGGTGCCGATGGGATGGTCCTTGGGCGCCAGCAGCTCGGCCACCCGCGGATCCGTGACGATCTCGCGGATCTTCTCACGGACGAACTCGGCGCTGATCTCGTTGGCCGCCGGATCGATCGCGGTGTCGCCGTAGGCGCCGAGGAAGCCCACGCCGCCCCTGGCCCAGCGGGTCTCGAACTCCCGCAGCCGATCCTCCTCCGTCGCCTCCAGCGCCGACGCGGTGTTGGAGGTGCCCATGACGCCGGAGGCGGAGGTGCGCATGCCGGCGCGGAGCTCGGCGTAGTTGGCCTTCACCCACTGCGCGTACTCCGGCTCCATGGGCCGGTTCCAGGCCGGCAGGCTGTAGTTGGCGGTGCGCTGGAACACCGTCACGTGCTCCGCCGGCTCGGCGATCACCGGGATGGCCTGGATGCCGGAGGAGCCGGTGCCGATGACGGCGACCCGCTGCCCGGTGAAGTCCACGCCCTCGTGCGGCCACCGCCCGGTGTGGTGGCTGGGCCCCCGGAAGGAGCCGGCACCGGGGAAGTCGGGTATCCGGGCCGCAGACAGGCAGCCCACGGCGGTGATGAGGTACGTCGCCGACACGTGGTCGCCGCGGTCGGTCTCCACGCGCCACAGGTTCGCGCTCTCGTCGTAGCCGGCGCGGGTCACCCGGGTCTCGAACTGGATGTCCCGGCGCAGGTCGAAGCGGTCGGCGACGTGATTGGCGTAGAGCAGGATCTCCGGCTGGGACGGATAGCGCTCGCTCCACTCCCACTCCTGCTGGAGCTCCTCGTCGAAGGAGTAGGAGTACTGCATGCTCTCGACGTCGCAGCGGGCACCCGGGTAGCGGTTCCAGTACCAGGTGCCGCCGACGCCGTCGCCGGTCTCGAAGACGCGGACGGTCAGGCCCAGGCCGCGCAGCTTGTGCAGCATGTACATGCCGGCGAAGCCCGCGCCCACGACGACGGCGTCGTACCTCATCGCAGGCTCCCGTCGATCGCCTCGACGACCATGGTGATCGCCGCCGCGCTGCCCGGCAGCACGTTCACCATCGTGAAGAAGACATGCATCTGGCCCTCGAACCGCTTGAACAGCACCGGGACGCCGGCCTCGCGCAGCCGCCGCGCGTACGCCTCGCCCTCGTCCCGCAGCACGTCGTGCTCGGCGGTCAGCACGACGGCCGGCGGCAGGCCCGACAGGTCCCGGGCCCGCAGCGGGGAGGCGTCCGGGTTCGCCCGCGTGGCCGGGTCGGGCGCGTAGTGGTCCCAGAACCAGATCATGCTGTCGCGGCTCAGCATGAGCTGGTTGGCCGGGTCGGTGTAGGAGGCGGTGTCCAGGTCGTGGTCGGTCACCGGGTAGACGAGGACCTGCAGCGCGATGGCGGGGCCGCCCTCGTCGCGGCTGCGCTGGGCCACGACGGCCGACAGGTTGCCGCCCGCGCTGTCCCCGGCCACGATGATCGGCAGGTCCGGCTCCTTTGCGGCGGCCCAGCACAGCGCGTCGTAGGCGTCGCGGGCCGCCACGGGATACCGGTGCTCGGGGGCGAGCCGGTAGTCGACCAGGACGACGGCGCAGCCCGTCCGGTGCGCCAGCGTCCGTCCCAAGGTGTCGAACTCGTCGAGCGCGCCGATGACCCAGCCGCCACCGTGGTAGTACACGATCACCGCTCTCGGGTCCTCCACCGGGACCAGCACGCGTGCGCCGAACGATCCGCCGTCCGCCGCCTGGATCACCACTTCCTCCACGCGGGCCATCTCCGGGCCCTTGCCGTACAGGTCGCCGAGCGCGCCGCCCATGGCGCGCGCCTCCTCGGGTGTCATCTCGTGCAGCGGCTTGCCGCCTGCTTCGCTCATCTGCTTGAGGAACTGGGCCGTCGCGTCGTCAAGGGACATGGAAGGTCACCTCACCGGGGCCATGGAGTGATCGGCATCACTTCGACTCAAGCACCGCAACGCCACCAGGTCCACACGCGGCCAGGCTGATCGGTGGCCGGCCGGCCACCGATCAGCCAGGCCGCCAGCCGAACGATGCCGCCGGGAACAAGGGCGC
>NZ_JBFAOQ010000042.1:23260-30195 GCF_040675285.1 Nonomuraea sp. NPDC049625
TCACATCCAACCTCCGCCCCCCCCATCCCGCCCCGGCCGGCGCGCCCAGTGCGGGCGCGCGCGCGCCTCCTCTCCAGCCTGGCCGCGAGCCGAACGAGGCCGGCGGGACCATGGGCGCCGAGCCGGCAGACCTGTCCGCCGTCACGTCACGGCCGGGCAACCCGTAGGTGTCGTCGTTCGGCCGGCTCCTCCGCGCTGACCAGGGTCAGGATCGGGGCACCGGGCGGCGCGAACATGGTCACCACCAGCTGCGACTGCGCGTCCGGAAGGTTGTTGCCGCCCTGGAGGTGGATCACGTCGCCGCCGGGCTCGAACAGGGCGTCACCGGCCTTGAGCACCCGGGGCGGCTGCCCCTCCAGCTCGAAGAGGATCTCGCCCTGGGTCACGTAGCCGAAGAGCGGCCCGGGGTGGCGGTGCGGCGGTGCGGCGGGGTCACCGGGCGGCAGGGTGACCTTGACGGTCCTGGCCTCGGCGCCGGCCGGGATCCGGGCCGCCGCCTCCGGCCCCCCGCGGTCGTTCAGTTCTGCTGTGCGGGTTCCTCGGCCGGGCGGTAACCGAGGCGGCCGCGGGTCGCGATGAGGACCAGGATCGCTGCCGTGGCGCCCGCGAGCAGGGTGACTCGACTCGCCTGCTCGGCGGTGGCGATCGACGGGAACATGTCCGAGTAGGCGAGTGACATGAAGTTGTTGACGCTGACGTGCAGCACCATGATCAGGGGCAGGCTCTGGCCGGTCCGGTTGAACACCCAGGTGACGACCACGCTGAAGACGCAGGCGAAGGCGATGAACTCGCCGACTCTCGTCCAGGTGACGTCCGGCCACCCGCCCCACTCGCTCAGGAACAGCGGCAGGTGCCAGACGCCCCACAGCGGGCCGAGGACGAGGGTGCCGCCCAGCGGGCCGAACCTGCGCTGGAGGCGGGGGAGGGCGAAGTCGCGCCAGCCGGGCTCTTCCGCCAGACCGGTGGTGACCATCTGGAGCAGCAGCCCCGGCACGTAGGCGGCCAGTACGGCGACCGGCGGCAGGTGGATGTCCTCGTCGGACACCGCGACTCCGGCGACGATGATGGCGGCGGGAACGCCGAGGGCGGTGACGACGTACCAGACCCAGTTGACCCGCCACTTGGTCATCCGCCCGATCCACCGGCGGACCCCTTCCCTGCCGTCCGCGACCGCGGTCACGATGAACGCGCCGAAGATGGGGCCGAGGTAGGCGCCGGGGAGGACGCCGGTGAACTGCGTGGTCCCGAGCAGCGAGGGGAAGCTGAAATCCCAGATCCCCAGGCCGTTCGCCGAGAGGATGTAGGGCGTCCAGGCGAGCCAGCTCATCAGGTTGGCCAGGACGAAGAAGCTGATCAGCGGACGGCGGCGGATGAGGCCTCGAAGTCCGCTCCGACCCGGATGCTGCTCGGCCCCCGGCCGACTGTCGACTGCCATTTCGATTTTCCTTAGAGGAGTGCTTGACCGACGGCGATCAGCACATCAGCCGCGGGCCCCTCCGGTCGTTCCCGCCTACGGCCCAATGAAGGTATAGCCAGGGGTACGCGATGGAGTCGGTCGTGGCACACCGGGAGTGCGCTTCGGTCAGGAAGTGGACAGCGAATGGCCTGTGAACCGGTCAGGCAAAAGGCCGACACTCGGCGGGCTGGTCCTGCGACAACGAACACCGTGCCACTGAGGAAGGCTGATCGATCGTGACTGAACGCGTACGCGTGGCTGTGCTGGCGGGTGGGCCGTCCGCCGAGCATGAGGTGTCGCTGCAGTCGGCGCAGGCCGTGCTCGACGCTCTGCCGAGGGATCTGTACGAGCCCGTCGCCGTCATCATCGACCGGCAGGGCAGGTGGCCGGTGGAGCTGCGACGCGATCTGGCGGACGTGGTCTTCCCCGTGCTGCACGGGCCGTTCGGCGAGGACGGCGTCGTCCAGGGTCACCTGGAGACGCTGGGCATCCCGTACGTGGGCTGCGGCGTCATGGCCTCCGCCGTGGCCATGAACAAGGTCACGATGCGGCGCATGTTCCTGGCGGAGGACATTCCGGTCACCCCACATGTGTGGTTCACCGAGCACGAATGGCGCACCACCACCGACCACTGGGGTCTGGTGAAGTCGCTCGACTGGCCGATGTACGTCAAACCGGCCGGCATGGGCTCCTCCATCGGCATCTCCCGTGTCACCTCCATGGAGGAGTTGCGCGCCGGCGTGGAGCTGGCGCTGGCCTACGACCGGGTGGTCATCGTCGAGCAGGGGGTGACCGCGCGCGAGCTCATCTGCGGCGTGCTCGGCGGCTATGACACCCCGGATGCCTCGGTGCCCGGCGAGCTCATCGTGCCCGGCGACTGGCTCGACTACGAGGCCAAGTACCTCAGCCGGGCCGAGATCGCAGCCATTCCCGCCGTGCTGCCGGAACGGGTGGCCGAGGACGTGCGCGAGCTGTCCCTGCGCGCGTTCCGGGCGATCGGCGGCTACGGCCTGTCCCGTGTCGACTTCCTCTATGAGGAGGACACGGGACGCCTGTACGTGCTGGAGATCAACACCATGCCCGGCTTCACCTCCCGTTCCGTCTACGCCAGGGCCTGGGCCGCGAGCGGTGTCCCGTACCCGGACCTGCTGCGCCGCCTCATCGACCTCGCGTTCGCCAGGAGCGGCTCATGATCCCCATGACGCTGAACGAGATCGCGCAGGTCGTCGGCGCGAGCCTGCATGACGTGCGCGACCCGCAGGCGCTGGTGACGGCTCCCTCGGCGGTCGACTCCCGCGAGGTGGTGCCCGGCGGCCTGTTCGCCGCGACGGTCGGCGCCCGCGTTGACGGTCACGACTACGCGGCCGTCGCCGTCGCGGGCGGCGCCGTCGCCGTGCTGGCCGCAAGGCCCGTCGGCGTGCCCGCCCTCGTGGTCAAGGACGTCCAGCTCGCGCTCGGCCTGCTGGCCAGGCACGTGCTCGAACACATCGGCCCGATCGTGATCGGCCTGACCGGCTCCGTGGGCAAGACCACGACCAAGGACCTGCTGGCCCAGGTGCTCGAACGGCACGCCGCGACGGTCGCCACCGACAGGTCGTTCAACAACGAGCTCGGGCTGCCGCTCACCGTGCTGCGTGCCGATGCCACCACCCGATACCTGGTGCTGGAAATGGGTGCGAGCCGGAAGGGCGACCTGAGGTACCTGACCGGGCTCGCACCGCCCCAGGTCGGGCTGGTGCTCAATGTCGGCACCGCACACGCGGAGCGGATGGGAGGCGGGCCGGCCGACGTGGCCGAGGCCAAAGGAGAGCTGGTCGAGGCGCTTGCGGCGGACGGGTTCGCCCTGCTCAACGCCGACGACCCGTACGTCATGGGCATGGCCGGCCGTACCAGGGCCCGGATCCTGCGGTACGGCAGGTCGGCGCGGGCGCAGGTGCGAGCCGAGGACGTGCGGATGACCGGCCGCGCGCGAACCGCGTTCGAGCTGGTGACGCCCTCCGGTCGCGCCCCGGTCGAGCTCGACCTCATTGGCGAGCACCAGGTGAGCAACGCCCTGGCCGCAGCCGCCGTCGCCACCGCACTCGGCCTGGGCGTCGCCGAGATCGCCGACGGGCTGAACGCCGCGCGGCGGCGCTCCGCGGGCCGGCTGGAGATCGTCGAACGACCCGACGGCATCACCGTCGTCGACGACGCCTACAACGCCAACCCCGAATCCATGCGGGCCGGGCTGCGGGCGGCGAAGGCCCTGGCCGGCACCCGTCGTACCGTCGCCGTGCTCGGCGCGATGGGGCAGCAGGCGGACGCCTCCCGCGCCCGGCACGCGGAGATGGGCCGGCTCGTCGCCGACCTCCGCTTCGACGTGCTGATCGCGGTCGGAGCAGGGGATCCGCTCGCGATGGCGGAGGCAGCGCAGTCCTCGGACCAGGGCGTGGCCGTCCACACCGCCGAGGACGTGGCCGGGGCCCTCAGGCTGGCCACCGCGCTGCTCGAACCGGGGGACGTGGTGTTCGTCAAGGCGTCCAGCGAGATCGGCCTCGGTGCCTGCGCCCGCGCGCTGGCGGCGCCGGCCTGTTGACCGCTCCTTTGCTGAATGAACGGAGTTCCATGCGCACCATCGGTCTCATCGGCGGGTTGAGCTGGGAATCGACGGTGATCTACTACCAGATCATCAACCAGCGGGTACGCGAGCGACTCGGCGGCAGCCATTCCGCCAACAGCCTCATCTGGTCGGTCGACTACACGACCGTCGAGGACCTCATCTTCGCCGGCCGCTGGGACGAGGTGAGTACGTTGCTGACCGAGGCGGGCAGGAAACTGGAGGATCTCGGCGCCGGCCTCCTGCTCGTCTGCAGCAACACCTTCAGCCGGGTGAGCGACGACGTGGAACGGGCCGTGAGCGTGCCCGTGCTGCACATCGCCGACGTCGTGGGCGCCGAGATCCGCGCCAGGGGCATGCGCAAGGTCGGTCTGCTGGGCACTCGCTTCACCATGGAGCAGCCCTTCTACCGGGACCGGCTGGCCGCCCACGGCTTCGACGTGGTCGTCCCGCGGCGTGAGCAGCGGGAACTGGTCCATCACGTGATATTTGACGAACTGGTGCGCGGGGCGCTCCGGGAATCGTCCAGGGACGCGTACGCCCGGATCATCGATGATTTCGCGGACGACGGCGCTGAAGGCGTCATCCTCGGCTGTACGGAGATCGAGCTGCTGATCAGCGAGAAGGACAGCGCCATCCCGGTGCTGCCGAGCGCTCGGCTGCACGCGGAGGCGGCGGCCGGCCTCGCGCTTGCCGGCTGACCCGCCCCCGGTCGCGTTCGTTCACGGTGGCAGGCCCGCGCACCGGCTCAGGTGTACGCCGGTGCGTCGGCGCCATACAGCTCCCGGTGCCACAGGTCGGCGCAGACGCGTTCGATCCCGGCCGTCAGGTGGCGGCGGTAGGTGGTGAATGGGAGGCCGAGTCGTTCCGCGGCCAGCTCCTGGGTGGGCGTGCCGCGCAGGAACGTGACGGACAGCGCCCGGTGGGACTTGACCGAGCGCGGATCCTCCCGCAGGTCGTCGATCGCCTGGCGGAGCAGGTCACCCAGTGCCGTGGCCGGGCTCTGCCCGGCCCGCTCGGCGATCAGCCTGGTGCGCGTCAGCGGGGAAGCGGCCAGCGCGTCCAGCCGCGACAACTGGCGCAACGCCTTGCGAACGGCTTCGGCGAACTCCGCCTGGGACAGCACCGCCAGCTCCGCCGTCGCGGCAGGGCCCGCGTGGAGCGGGCGGTTCATCCGCTCCAGCCACGCCTGCGGCGGCACCGCGCGCCAGTCATGAACGAACAGGCCGTACGCGTCGTCCCCCAGTTGTGGCTGCTCGGCGATGTCACGCATCCCGTACTGCCGCCGTAAATGCTTCGGATGCCTTATCTCGATATATGACCATGCCATCCGCTCGGACCGCAGACAATTGCCGATCACCCGCCACTGGATCAGATCCATCACCGGCGAGTTCCCCCGATACGGCGGCAGCGCCCACAGCCGGCTGACCGCCAGATGTTCACCGGTGCGCAACGGCGTGGTGGCACGCGCATGCGCCCACGCCCTGGCCACGATGGGATCGGCCGCAAGCTCCTCCTCATCCGGTTCCGCCAACCGCAACCACGCGGAGAAAGCCACGGGCTCGCCGGTTTCGGTCCGCCGATACAGCCGGAACGCCTCCGGCTGACGTTCCGCCCAGAAGGCGGCGCAGCCCGCACCCTCCGCCGCCACCCGGAGCAACGTGCCGACGTCTTCCTCCCGCAACACCTCTTCCTGGAACTCGTCGTGGCGGCCGTGGAAATCGGCCGGCGCCCCGTTGTCGCGATGCAGGTAGAGCAGCGCCGCCACCGCGCCGGGCACATCCACGTCGTTCGCCGTGCGCACCCGCTCCGCCAGCTGCGCGTGGATGCGGTCGTGCATCGCCGCGTACCCCTCGGGATCCCGCCACCGCAGGTCCGCCTCCAGCAGCTCCCGCACCACGTCCTGCGGAAACAGCCCGCGGCTGCTCGACTCCACGAACGGCAACCGCCGCAACCACCGGAACAACCTCCCGGCGTCCTCCGGCAAGGCCGCCCGCAGCAGGTCCTCCGTCGTCGTGTACGCATGCGCGCAGATCTCCAGAGCATGCCGGTGCGCCGCCGAAGGCAGCTCGCCCACCAGCTGATCCAGCAACGTGGCCACCACGTCCTGATGCGGCGTCCACCTCCGGCCGGCCCCGCCGTCCTTCACCGCCACGGCCGCCCCCAGCAGCAGCGCCAGCGGATGACCGCCGGCGAAGGCCAGCAGCGGCTCGCGCAACTCGGCCGGCACCCCGGAGGAGTCCATCAGGGCCTGCGCGTCTCCGGCCCGCAGGTCGCGCAGCGGCAGCACCTCCAGCGCCCCCGCCCATCCCGGATCCGCCTGCCACCGCATGTCCGGCGGGTTCCGCCCCGCGATCACCACCAGCGCCCCCATGGGCACCCGTGGCAGGAACCGCTCGCGCAGCCATACCTCCAATCCCTGAATGCGTTCGAAGTCGTCGACCAGCAGCACCGCGTCCGCATCGCGAAGCACCAGCCCGGCCTCGGACGCCGGGTCCAACATGCGCCCGTCCACCATGGACACCGGCCGCCCCGCCACCTCGGCCTCGTGAGCGAACCGCCGCAACAGGGCCGACTTCCCGATGCCGCCGGGACCGTGCACGTACAGAACGCTGCAGCCGCCGCCGTACAACGCCGCGTTGAAGACCGCGAGCTCTTCCTCCCGCCCCACGAACGCCATCTCGCGCGCTGCTTGCAGGCGCCATCCCAGCAAGCCGGACTTGTTGTGACTCCCCGATGACATACCCTGGCCCTCTCCGAACGCCCGGTGGATCATGAGCTCCCGTTCTCGATGTCGTAGCCCACGCCGGGGTGGGGCCGTCGTCGTGGTGGCCTGCCGCGGCGGTCGGGGCGGTGTTCGAAGTGCCACCACTCGTTGTCGTA
>NZ_JBFAOQ010000043.1:0-21337 GCF_040675285.1 Nonomuraea sp. NPDC049625
CGGGCCCGATCGGGTCGGTTGATCTCCAGGATCTGCATGTCGTGGCGGCGCAGGAAGCGGTTGAGCGCGGTGCCGTGCGAGCTGGTGCCTTCGACTCCAGCTCGTCGCAGCCGGCCGTGTCCGCGCGCCCAGTCCAGTAGCGCGGCATATCCGTCGGCGGTGGCCGGGAACGCCTGGGTGCTGAGGAGCACGCCCATGACGGTGATCACTGCTGCGACGTGCACGTCGTTGTGGGTGTCCACGCCGAGGACGATCTCCTCATGAACGTCGGCGTCGGCAGGGACGGTGTGGTCGTCGGCGGGGCGGATCACGGATCTCCTCACAGGCTCGGAAGGTGATGGTCACCGGCCGGGCGAGGAGGTCAGGACTGTGATGATGCACATGGCGAGGCCCCTATGGGGACACATCCACGCCTGGTCCGGCGGCACCGCCCGGGCCAGGGCGACAGGTCATCACCAAGGCACGGTGGCCAGTCTCAAGCTGGGTCAGACCCTGGCTTGTCGGGCGGTGCCTCTTCAGTCTCACAGTGCTCAAGCGCTCTGTGGTCTTGTGGGTCAAAGAGGCGATGGGCCGGTGAGCGTGGCGGCCTTCATCAGCTCCCAGAAGACCGAGCACGGCATCGACCACGTCACCTCCTGCCGGGCATTAGGGGTGTCGCAGTCCTGGTTCTACAAGTGGAAGAACCGCATCGGCCAGGACACGCCGACTGCCCGCGAATGCCGGCGGGCCAGCTTGGACGCGGAGATCACCCGCCTGTTCGAGGCCTCCGGGGGAACCTACGGCTCGCCCCGGATCACGCGTGACCTGCATGAAGTGGGCTGGCGGGTATCAGAGAACACCGTCGCGGCACGCATGGCCGAGCTCGGCTTGGTCGGCCGAAGACGACCCAAGCCGCGGGCGTTGACCCGGCAGGGCAAGCGGCCGGCCGCCCCGGATCTGGTCCGGCGGAAGTTCACCGCGCCTGCTCCGGACGTGCTGTGGTGCGGCGATGTGACCGTGATCGACACCGGCGAGGGCAAGCTGTATCTGGCCACGGTCGAGGACCTGTTCTCCCGCCGGCTGCTCGGCTACGCCATGTCCGAGCATCACGATGCCGCGTTGACCTGCGCCTCACTGCAGATGGCCGTCGCCACTCGCGGCGGCGACGTGGACGGGGTGATCTTCCACTCGGACCGCGGCTCGGAGTACACCGCGGCCCGCTACCAGGACCTGTGCCGGCGTCTGGGCGTGGTCCAGTCGATGGGGCGGGTCGGCTGCGCGCTCGACAACGCAGCGGCCGAGGCGCTCAACAGCACGCTCAAGGTCGAGTACGTACACCGCCACCGGTTCCGCACCAGGGTCGAGGCTCGTCTAAAGATTGCGACCTGGACCGCCGACTTCTACAACATCACCCGGCGGCACAGTGCCAACGACGGCTCGTCGCCCGTCACATTCGAGCACCACATGATCGAGAAGAGGAAAGCCTCATCGGCCCTGCTGAGGACCGCTGTGGCATAACACCGTCTCCACGTTTTCAGGGGATTGACACACCGCCACCGCCAGGACTCTGCGGACCGTCCCCTCCCCTACCCGATACCCAAGACCAAGAAGCTCGCCCTTGATGCGCCGATGCCCCCAGCGTGGATTCTCCCGCGCCAGCCGGACGATCAGATCACGGATCTCTTCGGAGACCGAGGGCTGGCCCTGCTTGGCGGGGTAGGTCCACTTCTTCTTGACCAGCCTGTGGTGCCAGGCGAGCAACGTGCTGGGCGTCACTATGCAATGCAGTCGGAGGCGAGCAGGTAACAGCCTGGCCAGCGCGGCCAGCAGCGCTCGATCAGCCCGGTCCGGCCCGGGCTGGACGACCTGGCGACGCAGCACCGCGACCTCGTGCCGCAACACCAAGATCTCCACCTCTTTGGAGGCGCTGTTCCGAGTGAGCAGCACCAGCCAGCCGAACACCCTGATCACCAGCAGATACAGAAGCCGAAACAACACGAGAGACGAGCCTAAGACCAGGTCAGGCCCCTCAGCTCCAGTTTCTGGCACCGGACACACACACGAGGCCAGCCAACTTACGGATAGAACCCTCGGACGGTCAAGAGAAGACTCGGTAAAAGGCTCCGGACGGCCGTTAGGGCCGCTTTCAACTGGCTGCGTCAAATGTCGACCAAGCCGTCACCCGGTGCCTACACCTGTGGATTTTTTGTCCAACCGACAGGGGAATTAGCTCTGTCCAGGATGGAAGGGCGGGTGAGCATGCGATTCTCCGCCAGCATGACATGGTGACCAAGATATTGATCAAACCATGTCCTCGAGGACGCTGATCTGCTGGGGCCACGTTCAACATGCAAGCTGTCCCGCTGGTAATGCCGGGCAGCGCGTTCTACCGTGATTACCGAGAAACAGTGCGTAAGGGGTGGGGCATGGATCCGATCGTGCTGGCTGCGGGGACGGCTTTAGTGACGGCGATGGCCACTGATGCCTGGCAGCAGGCTCGTGCTGGAGCGGTCGCCCTGTGGCGGCGGTTCCGCCCTGATCAGGCTGACGCAGTGGAGATTGAACTGGCCGAGGTCCGTACGCAAGTGCTGGCCGCCCGCTGCGACGGCGATGACGACACCGAGCGCGCGCTGGCGGGCTCCTGGCAGGTGCGGCTGGCCCAGCTACTGCGCGCCGATCCCGCCCTGGCCGAGGAACTGCGGCGGGTCTTGGACGAAGACCTCACTCCGGTGCTGCCTCAGGCCGAACAGGAACAGATCGCCTCCATCGTGATGAAGGCGACCGCCAGCGGGCATGGCCGGGTATATCAGGCCGGTCGCGACCAGCACATCACCGACCGGTGACCGGTACGCCGGAAGAGCCATTCCAGAACTGGAATGGTCCCATGGGTGTGCCGAACAAGCTGGATCCGCAGCAACCGGAAGCCGATTCGGACGGTGAGGGGGTTCACCTGGAGGCGCACGCCTCCGGTCAGGCCCGCATTCACCAAGCGGGCAGGGATCAGCATTTCCACTACGGTGAGGGTCTGCATACGCGGCGACGCACCGTGCCCGGCGCTCTGGCGCCGGAATGCCCCTATCCGGGGCTGGCCGCCTTCGGACGGCACCAGGCACGCTGGTTCTTCGGCCGCGCTGGCTTGATCGCTGAACTGCTCGCCCGCCTCGACCTCCGCCTGAACAAAGGCGGAATACAGGCGGTGGTCGCGCCCTCCGGGGCCGGCAAATCCTCGCTGCTGCAAGCTGGATTGCTGCCCAAGCTGGCCCACGCCGCTCTGCCTGGCTCGGACAGGTGGCCGACACTGGTGTTCACTCCCACGGCCGACCCCATTGAGGCATTGGCCGCCCAGCTCTGCACGCTCACCGGTACAGGCACCGCTCGGATGGTCGAAGAGCTGACTACCGATCCACAAAGATGCGTGACCATGCTGCGGCAGGCACTGCGCGAGCACACCAGCGCGGAGGACGCTCCAGAGCCGCGGATCCTGGTGGTGGCAGACCAGTTCGAGGAACTGTTTACCCAGTGCACCGACGAGCGGCAGCAGGGCATGTTCATCGACCTGCTCACCCAGCTCGCGAGCTCACCAGCGGACGTCGCCACCGCAACGCGACCTGTGGCGTTGGTCGTAGCAGGACTACGGGCCGACTTCTACGCCGTCTGTGTCGGCTATCCGCAACTGCGGTCAGCATTGCAAGACAGTCCGTTACTGGTCGGCTCGATGTCGCAGGCGGAGTTACGCGAGGCTATCGTCTATCCCGCCCAGGATGTGGGACTTGAGATCGAGCCGGGGCTGGTCGAGCTGCTGTTGCGCGATTTGGGCATCACGGCTGACACCGGCGAAGCGCAAGCGGCCGGCTATGAGCCGGGCCGGCTTCCGCTGCTGGCCCACGCTTTGCGGACCAGTTGGCAGCAACGGCACGGCGCCACCTTGACGGTGGAGGGATACCAGATCACTGGCGGTATCCACCGCGCCATTGCCACCACTGCCGATCACGTTTTCGCTGGTTTGACAGCCGACGGCCAGGCGATGGCCCGGACGATGTTCCTGCGACTTATCAAGATCGGAGATGGCACCCAAGACACCCGTCGGCGTCTGTCCCGCTCCGAATTGGTGGACGCCAGCGCCGATCCGTCTACCGCCGCGGCGGTAGTGGACGCCTTCACCGCTGCTCGGCTGCTCACCCAGCACCACGACACCATCGAGATCACTCATGAGGCCCTTCTACGCGGCTGGCCCCAGCTACGATCCTGGATCGAGGCCGACCACGGCTTCCTGCTCGTACGCCAAGAACTCAGCGATGACACCGCCGAATGGCTCAGGTTCGGGCGGGATCCCGCGTTCCTCTACAGTGATACCCGTCTCGCCCGTGCTCTCGAAGCTGTGGACGACGGCGGTCTGGACGATCTGGCGCCGGCCGAGAAGAGCTTTGTCGAGGAGAGCAGAAGGCGTCAAAAACGCCGTATCCGGACCGTCTACCAGATCATCGCGACCTTGACGGTATTTCTCCTCGTCGCGGTCGTAGCCACCGTGGCCGCGATCAACGAGGCGAGCCGCACGACCGAGCAAAGGGACATCGCCAACAAGCAACGCGACGGTGCACTCTCGCGCCACTTTGCCGATGTGGCGAAGAGCACGCCGGATCCGTCGCTCAAAGCCCAGCTCAGCCTGGCCGCCTACCGATTCGCCGACACCCCAGCCGCGCGTGCTTCGCTGTTATCCACCCTGGACTCGCCCACAGCCACCAGCCTTGCTGCGCACGCCAGCAGCGCGTCGGACATCTGGTTTCGCGCTGATCGGCCACTGATGCTGTCCTCAGCGGACGACGGGGTGCTGCGCGTTTGGGACACGACGAACATCAAGGCGCCTGCCCTTCTCGCCACCTTGGGCGGAGACGACAAACCCATCTGGCAAGCAGCAGTCAGCCCAGTGTCACCGATCATGGTCACGGTCACGTCGAACCTCGTCGTCCAGCTATGGGACCTCAGCGATCCCGCTCACCCGGTACCAGGAGGCACCTTCAACGGCAGGGACCGTTACATCAACGGTGTCGTCATCAGCCGCGATGGACGGACCATGGCATACGCCACCACCGGGAGAGTGGCGTACGTCGTGGATATTAGGGATATTCATCGCCCCAAGCTGCTCAGCTCGCTGAAGCCGTGGAAGTTTGGCTTCCATGGGATGTCGCTCAGCCCAGATGGGAAGACGCTGGCGATCCCTTCGACGCGTGGGCTTGACCTGTGGGATCTGACCAACCCCCAGCGACCCAAGCGCTGGTCGAAGTTAGAGGCGGACGATCCGCTTCCATCGAAGGTGGATCTCTCCGACGACGGCAGGAGCGCCATCGCCTACGACGGAGACACCATCCAGTATCTTGACCTGTCCCGCCCCACGCGTCCCGTCCGCAAGGTCGCCAAGAACGTCCACGACTTCAACGCTAGTGCCGTGAGTCCGAACCGTGAGATCGCCGCCCTCGCCTCCACCGACGGGAAGCTTCGGCTGTGGGATCTTGCAGACGCTTCCCACCCGAAACCGTTGGCCGATTTCCGGGGGAGCGGGGATGCCCTGCAGTCGGTGGCATTCACCCCCGACGGACGCACCCTCGCCGCTGGCTCGAACGACGGCACGATCCGCTTTTGGGTTTTGGACCAGCTCGTCAAGCCGCGCCCCGCGGCGCGCCTGGGGATCCCCTCGGCCAAGCTCGCGCGTACGGCCATCGCGCCGGGCAGGAAGCTCGCGGCGACCCTCGACGAAAGCGGGACGCTGCGCATCTGGGACATCGCTCGGCTCTCGTCTCCTGTCCTGCTGGCCACGCGCAAGAGCGGCGAGCTCCGTGGGCTGTATCGATTCGAGTTCGCTGCCGAAGAGCAAACCCTTTTCATGGTCGACATTTACGGAGAGCTGCGAACCTGGCAGTTGACCGACTCCACACGGCCTGAAGAACGCCTGCTGTTCAAAGGCGACAAGACACTCGTGAGCAACACGCTCATGCTGAGTCCTGATGGCCGCATGGTCGCTTTCGGGACTAACCTCATCGTCCACGTGTTCGAAGTCCGCGTCTCCGGCCCTCCCGCACATCGGGGCAGCCTGGAAACCGACAACGGGTATCCTTACAGCGTCGTCGAGTTCACGCCAAACTCCCGCATCGTCGTCGGCGGCACGGGAGGAAAACCAGGCACCGGCACATACGGCGGTGGCATGAGTGTCCTGCTGTGGAGCCTGGCCAAGATGCCGGCGCAGAGGCAGAACAGCGATATCGAAGTGGACCAGACTGCCACAGCGATCGCCTTCACCCGGGACAGCCACATCATGGCCGTGGCCACCGTTGACAAGATCGTTCGTCTTTTCGACATTAGGAATCCAGCTCGTCCAACCTTCCTATCGGATGTCGAGGCCGACGTAGAATCCGTAAACGGGCTAACCTTCAGTCCCGACGGACGCTATCTCGCGGCCGCCACGGGTAGCCGGATCCACCTGTGGGACGTCAGCGATCCCCTCGTACCGGACAGTATTGATCCGCTATCGGTCCACTCCGGTCACATCCAGCAGGTGGAGTTCACCCCTAATAGCGGAGCGGTGATGACGGCCACAGCGGATGGCACCGTGAGCGCATGGCAGCTCGACCACCACACGGCCATCAGCCAGATCTGCTCCCAGGTTGGCGGCCTTACCCCAGAACAGTGGAAGCGTTTGATCCCCGACGCCGCCTATCGCCCACAGTGCTGGTGAGCAGTCACGGGTGAGAGATTGCAATTCTGTTGGGAAGAAATCCTGATAATTCCGTGGCCCGCCGACGTGCACCCGCGGCGCTGGAAGACGCGAAACGCCATGGATGGCCAAGGGGTTTCAAAGCCCGAAGCACAAGCGAAGAGTCGCGTGTATCGAGCAGCGGAGATTCCCCCCGCCGAGAATTACATCCAAGCAGATCAAGCGGCATGTGAGTACTCGTGGAAGAACCCGCCAAGCCGGTCCCGCCGACGTATGTTCAGGTCGACGATTCGCGTCGGATTCGTGATCGGGTCCGGGACGGCGCGTTGCGGACCCGCTTGATCCAGGGCTTGATGAGCACGGTGCCGGTTGTAGAACTGTTCGTACTCACGCAGGGCGTACTGTAGGTGGCGTTCGTTTCCCACAGCAGGCAGCGGTCGAGCAGCTCACGGCGGCGCGACTGCACCCACCGCTCCATGGCCGCGTTCATCCGTGGCACCCGGATCGCGGTGAGAACGGTACGGATACCGGCCTCGGCCAGGATCTCGTCCATGAGGCTGGGGAACTTCCCGTCTCGGTCCCGGATCAGGTAGCGGGGCCCGACAACCGACCTCTTCCCGGTCCATCACGAGATTCTTCATCACCTGGACGACCCAGCTCGCGGTCGGATGGGCGGTGGCACCCAGCACGCGGACGCGCCTGCTGGCGTGCTCGATGACAGCCAGGATGTACTGGCGCTGCCCAGCGAGGGTGACGGTCTCGATGAAGTCGCAAGCCGGCAGCGCATCGGCTTGGGAGCGCAAGAAGTCGGCCCACGAGGTGGAGGCCCGATCGGGGCCCGGTCAAGCCCTTCCTGCTTAAGAATGTCCCAGACCGTGGAGGACGCGACCGCGATGCCGAGCGCGGCCAACTCACCATGCACTCGCCGATATCCCCAGGACGGGTTCTCCCGGACCAGGCGCAGGATGAGCGTGCGGATGGAGCGGACCGTGGGCGGGCGCCCCGCCCGCTTCGGCCGACACATGCCAGCATGACGCCGTCTCATCAGATCGCGGTGCCGGCGCAGGACGGTATCCGGCCGGACGAGAAGCCGCAGCCGGCGCAAGACCTCGCGGGGTAGCGACGTCAGCAGGGCGGCGAGGAAGGCACGGTCCTCGGGAGCGAATCTCACCCTGGCGTCGGCACCGAGCTGCCGTTCGAGAACGGTGATTCGGTGACGCAGGGTGAGAATCTCGACGTCCTTTCCCGATCGTTCACCGTCAGCAACCGCAGTGCGGCGAAGGCGTTCCTGATGGCGAGATAGGCCAGGCGAAAGATCACGGACGATCCTCATGCCGCACTCCGAACGGTTGGGGATAACGCGCATCAGACCGTCCTCAGCAAGGCCCTGATCAGGCCGGACGAGATTATCGGCTGGCGCAGTGTCGCTTCGGGGGATGCGGCGAGGCCTCGGATCTCTTGTGGGAATGTCGTGCATTGTCCTTGAAGGGCGACCTCGACTGGTTCACCGCTGGCCCATAATTTTGCCAGGTCATCGTATATGGTGACAAATTTTCCGCTTCCCCAGGAAATTTCGCCTCAAATGGTGATTCTAGGGTTGGAAGTTATCGCACTTTCCTAGCAGAATCGGATTTGCTCTGGTCGTGCGTGGAAGGTGGGCCAAGGTGAGAAGTAAAGAAGAACGCAACCTTCAACCGGACGAGTTCGTTGACCACATTTCGGGAAATCGGCAGATTCCACCTGATGTGCAGGCTTTCGCCGGGTTTTTGGGGAGGGCGCCTGAGCAGGGGCACTGGCGGCTCTTCCTGTCGGCCGACCTGACAGAGTTCCTGGAGTTCGAAGAGCGCGACCTGGTTCACCACACCAAGATCGATCCCGCCGCGAGCATCTTGGGGGGAACCGTGATCTGGCTTCGCCGTGACGCCACGGTGAGGCACACGCGGTTGGACACGCATCAGGCCCAACTGGAGTTTCTGGTCGGCAACATCACCACCGGTCATCTCGGTGGCACGCTCGGCGCCGTGGTCGCCAGGAAACCGGGCGGGGGCGGAATCAAGTCGATTCCCCCTCAAGCCTCGGTGTGCATCGCGTGCCCGACTGGAGGGGGCGAGCACACGTGCGTGCCGGCGGTCTGCACGTTGGCGACCGGTTGCCTGACCCAAGTGCCGACCGACTCGGGCTGCCGACGCTGAAAGAACACGCTACCGGTCCGTAAGCGCGTCTGAAGTACCGGTGGGAGAGGGGGGGTGGTGTGAAATGCTCGGACGGCCGGAGATCGTCGGCTATCTGATCGACCGTGGGCTGCTTTCACCGAGTCACGTGGTCGGCGACGACCTCGCCGTCCTCGATTTCTCACGGCGGCACGTCAACTTCGCCGTCACGACGACGGGCGGTCCACGCTACTTCCTCAAGCAGGCTCGGGATCCGGCAGGACGGGCTGCCCTTGCCCGCGAGGCCGCGGTCTATCGGCATTTCCAGGACTCCGACGACCTGCCGGGCATTCTTGCCCGTTACCACTCGTTCGACGTCGAACTCGGGGTCCTCCTTCTCGAGTTCGGCAGGGAGAACACGACCCTGCGAGGGGCGTGTCTCGATCGTCGCCGTCCATCGGTGACCGGTGCGGCGACCGCAGGACGTGGTCTTGCCCGATTCCATCAACTGACCGGATCGGCCGACGCGCCGCTGCCGCCGCCTTGTCCGCCGTGGGTGGTGCGCATCCATCGGCCCGGGTCGCGGATCCTTCAGGAGTTCAGCGCCACCAACATCGAGCTGATCCGCATCATCCAGGCCCATCCACGGTTCGGGGGGCTTCTGGACGAGCTGGCGGACGGATACGAGGAGACGGCGTTCATGCATGGTGACGTGCGCTGGGACAACTGCCTGCTCATGGTCTCGGAACGGGGACGCTCCACGCGGATGAGGCTCGTCGACCTCGAACTCGCCGGCAAAGGGGATGCGGCCTGGGACGTGGGCTGCTTCTTCGGCGAGTACCTGGGATCGTGGGTCCTATCCCTGCCCGTGACCGCCGGCGCGATGGACAGTGCGCTCATCGGCACGGCGGCGCATCCGCTCGATGCCATGCAGCCCGCGATCCGGGCGTTCTGGCGGTCCTACGAAAAGGAGTACGAGCGCGGGACGGGGAGGAAGATCGAACCGGCCTTCCTGCGGCGGGCCGCGGCCTTCGCTGGGGGCCGGCTCATCCAGATGGCGTTCGAGCACACGCAGGAAGCCCCGCAGATGACGAGCCAGGCCATCTGCCTGCTCCAGTTGAGCCTCAACGTGATGGAGCGTCCCGCCGAAGCCGCCGGGCACCTGCTTGGGATCGCCGCATGACCCCCTTTCGGCAACAGCTCTGGGAGGCGGTCGAGCAGGTCACGATCACCTCGGCGACCGACTTCGAGTGGTTCGGTGAACCGGTGCCCGGCCTGCCGGCCTCTGTCCGCCGGCGGCTCGATCCGGTGTCGGCGCGCGAATCCCTGGTCAACCGGTTGACCGCATATCTGTACACGCACTTCTACTGTCCTGGGCGCGCGCGGCCCGATCGGTTTACCGGCCGGTTGCCGCAGGGCCAGGACTGGCTCGCCTTGGAGACGTTGTCGGCCGCCAACTCGGGTCGTGGGGGTGCCGAGCCGGGCTGGCGCGTGATCGAAGAAAGCGGGACCTGCCTGCGGGTCCAGAAGAACGGCCTGACCGTCGACGTCGACCTATCGGACCTGGCGGCTCCCCGGACCGGCGGGACCGCTGTGAACGTGAGCCTTGCCATGCCGTCCGAGCTCACGAAGGCGTCCCCCGGCTTCTACGTCGCTTTGAGCGACGCGCCCTGGACGCCGGTCGGCGGGATCGTCCGGCTGTACTGGAACATCGGACCGGACCAGGCGACACTCCTCCTCAAGTTGGTCACACTGGCGTTGAACCGTGCGCGCGTCGGTTTCCGCCTCAAGGTGCTCCTGCGCTCCGCCCGGGCGGACCGGGCCGACGTCGCCGTGCTGTACATCGACGCGGCCGATGTCGAGCGCGTGTGGGACGTCGCGGCGGACATTCTTGCGCAGCTTCGCGTTCGCGATGCCGCCGTTCCCGCCATGACCAAACCTCTCGCGCCCGGACTGTCGGTCGCCGAGGACCCCGGGAACGGCCAGAGCTTCGGAACGCACCGGTCCGGCATTGTGGCGGAGGGTATCGTCCAGGCTCGGGAGGCTCGCGCTCGCGGCGTGTCCCGTCGCCTCGCCACCGTCCTCGACTGCTTCGCCGAGCACGGGATCGACCCTGAGGCGCCCTACCTTGGCCGGGGCGGAACCGACCGCTATCCCCGAATCCGCGAAAGGCCCGCCCGGCAGCCATCGCGCGAGCGGATCGCGGGGCCTGAACTGCACCCCGAGGAGGCACTTTCGGTCGCGACTCTCGTCGGACGGCGGTTGCTGGAGTCGGCGATCTGGCACGACGGCCGATGCGCATGGATGGGGTTCGAAGCCGTGGCCGGGCCCAACAGCGCGGGCGAAATGACCGCGTACCGCGCCACCGGTCCCGACGTCTACTCCGGGACGGCCGGGATCGCCCGCGTCCTCGCCGACCTGTCCGCCACTACCGAAGTGCCCGAGTTTCGCATGCACGCACTTGGCGCGATCAGGCATGCTCTGGCCGCCCTCGACGCCGCCCCGCCGTCCGCGCGGCTCGGGCTCTACACGGGATGGACCGGCGTGGCATGTGCCGCGGCGGTCGTGGGCCTGCGTCTGGGCGATGAGGAATGCCTTGAACAGGCGCTCGCCGTAACCGGCAAACTGAACACCATCGACGGCTCAGGCCACGAGTTCGACCTGCTCGGCGGCCTCGCCGGCGGAGTGGTCGGCCTCCTGGCGCTGGCAACCGGACTGGGCCAGGAGATGCCGGCGGAGTTGGCCGTCGAGCTCGGCGATGCCATCCTGCGAGGCGCTGATCGCGGCCAGGGCGGCTGGTCGTGGCCGTCGCGGGCGTTGCCCAGGCAACGCGGGCTGACGGGTTTGTCTCACGGCGCGTCCGGCATCGGGTTCGCGCTGCTCGAACTGTTCGCCGCGACCGGGCTGCACAGGTTCAAGGAAGCCGCCGAGCAGGCATTCCGTTTCGAGCAGGCGGTTTTCGACGAGAAGCGCGCGAACTGGCCCGATTTCCGGAGGATCCCGGGAGTTCGCACTCGAGGCCCTTCGTTCGCCGTCACGTGGTGCCATGGAGCGCCCGGCATCGCCCTCGCCCGGCTTCGTGCCTTTCAGTTGCTTGGTGACACCTCGTACCTGGAACAGGCACGTATCGCGGCGGCCACGACACGGAATGCCCTCGACGCCACCTTGTCTGCGCCCGCACCCGACTGGGCCGCTTGTCATGGTCTGATGGGTAACGCCGAAATACTCTCACTGGTCGCCTCAGCGCTCGACGAACCCGCTTATTCGCATCTCGCCAGATCTGTTGGGCTCTTCGGCATCACCCACCACATTCGTCATCCCGCGCCATGGCCGACCGGGCCCGGCGAGGCAGAGGATCCCTCGGTCATGCTGGGGCTGGCCGGGATCGCCCACTTCTATCTCCGCCTCGCGCGATCGGAAACGGCCTCGATGTTGTTCCCGACGCCGGCCGCGTTGATGGGAAGGCTTGCTGATCCCCCGGAACCTCGGAACCGTGCCAGTCACAAGGGAGACAACAGATGAGCGTGCTGACCCACGACCGAGAGAAGCTCGATGCTGCCGCCGCGCGGCTGGCCGAACTCCTCGGCGACATCCTTTCGCGGAATCAGGAACTGCAGAAGGAATCCGCGCGAGTGCGGGCAGAGATCATGGCCGATCTCCGGCCCGTGATCGAGGCCACGCCGGTCGAAGACCGCGGAGCCATCCTCAGCTACCTCGTCGTCCGCATGCAGGAAATCTTCGATCGGCAGGGTTCGCCCAAGGTCGGATTCTCGAGCGGATGCGCCGGAGCCGAAGGAGGAGGCGTCCGCGTGACAGAGGATGGAGCGTACGCGGGCGCGTGCGTCACCGGCTCGGTGTCGGGGGGACCGACTGGAGGCGGGATAGAAGGTGGTTTCACCTACTGATCCTCGGCTCCGGGCCGGTGCCAGCCCTCGGTCTCCGAAGAGATCCGTGATCTGATCGTCCGGCTGGCGCGGGAGAATCCACGCTGGGGCATCGGCGCATCAAGGGCGAGCTTCTTGGTCTTGGGTATCGGGTAGGGGAGGAGACGGTCCGCAGAGTCCTGGCGGTGGCGGTGGCGGGGCTTTGGGCCCGCGCCGCGTCGAGCTTCACCGACTTGGCGCCAGTTCCTCGTCACCCAGGCCTCCGGCATCCTGGCGTGCGACTTTCTCCACGTCGATACGGCGTTTCTCAAACGCTTGTACATGCTGTTCGTCATGGAGATCGAAACGCGGCGCGTGCATATCCTTGGTGTCACGGCTCATCCGACCGCTGTCTGGACGGCGCAGCAGACGCGCAATCTGCTGATTGAACCCGGGGAGCGAGCGGCCGGGTTCCGATTCTTGATCCGGGACAGGGACGGCAAGTTCAGCGGAGGATTTGACGGGGGTGCTCGCTGGGGCAGGCATACGTGTCCTCAAGACGCCGCCGCGCTCGCCGCGGGCGAACGCGTTCGCCGAGCGGTTCGTCGGTACGCTCCGGCGCGAATGTCTCGATCACATGCTGGTACATGGTGAGCGGCACTTGCGACAGGTCGTGGCCGAGTATGAGCGCCACTACAACCAACACCGGCCGCATCAGGCGCTGTCACTACGTCAACCCATTCATGATCCGGCCGAAGTTGTCGATCTCACAGCTCGAATACAGCGGCGAAGCGCCGTCTGCGGTCTGATCCATGAGTATCGCAGAGCAGCTTGACGACACGCGAAACCGCAGGCCAGCGCTATGAGCGAGATTGGCACCGGACACTGTGGGTGCCAAGAACTCGGCCGCCCTATGCGGCCTGCGCGTATTCGTGGATCAGGCCGCCGAGGCGGTCACGCCGGATGACCTCGATATGGTCCTCGACCGAGTCGGGAAGGGCTCGCAGCGGAGCGGCCTGGCCCAGGGAGCGATGCGGGCGATGCTCATTGAAGTGAGCCTCGTACGCAGCCAGCACGCGCCGTAAATGGCGGGCGTTAACGATGAGGATCCGATCGAGGAGTTCTGTCAATCCCCTGAAAACGTGGAGACGGCCCTATGCCACAGCGGTCCTCAGCAGGGCCGATGAGGCTTTCCTCTTCTCGATCATGTGACGCTCGAATGTGACGGGCGACGAGCCGTCGTTGGCACTGTGCCGCCGGGTGATGTTGTAGAAGTCCGCGATCCAGGTCGCAATCTTTAGACGAGCCTCGACCCTGGTGCGGAACCGGTGGCGGTGCACGTACTCGACCTTGAGCGTGCTGTTGAGCGCCTCGGCCGCTGCGTTGTCGAGCGCGCAGCCGACCCGCCCCATCGACTGGACCACGCCCAGGCGCCGACATAGGTCCTGGTAGCGGGCCGCGGTGTACTCCGAGCCGCGGTCCGAGTGGAAGATCACCCCGTCCACGTCGCCGCCGCGAGTGGCGACGGCCATCTGCAGTGAGGCGCAGGTCAGCGCGGCATCGTGATGCTCGGACATGGCGTAGCCGAGCAGCCGGCGGGAGAACAGGTCTTCGACCGTGGCCAGATACAGCTTGCCCTCGCCGGTGTCGATCACGGTCACATCGCCGCACCACAGCACGTCCGGAGCAGGCGCGGTGAACTTCCGCCGGACCAGATCCGGGGCGGCCGGCCGCTTGCCCTGCCGGGTCAACGCCCGCGACTTGCGATGTTTCCGGCCGGCCAAGCCGAGCTCGGCCATGCGTGCCGCGACGGTGTTCTCTGATACCCGCCAGCCCACTTCATGCAGGTCACGCGTGATCCGGGGCGAGCCGTAGGTTCCCCCGGAGGCCTCGAACAGGCGGGTGATCTCCGCGTCCAAGCTGGCCCGCCGGCATTCGCGGGCAGTCGGCGTGTCCTGGCCGATGCGGTTCTTCCACTTGTAGAACCAGGACTGCGACACCCCTAATGCCCGGCAGGAGGTGACGTGGTCGATGCCGTGCTCGGTCTTCTGGGAGCTGATGAAGGCCGCCACGCTCACCGGCCCATCGCCTCTTTGACCCCCAAGACCACAGAGCGCTTGAGCACGTCACGCTCGCCTTCCAGCTCGGCGCGTTCCTTCTCCCACGCTGCTTTGTCCTGGGCGTGCTGCTTGACCAGCTCGGCCTTCTCCCGCCGCAGCCGCGCCAGCTCCTCCTGCTCGGACTCCTCCAGCGTTCCGCTCCCGTCGCCGTTGTACTGCTCGGCGAGCCGATCCATCACCCGATTGTGCAGCGTGTACGGGCTAATCCCTAGATCTCGCGCCACCTGCGCGACAGGCTTGCCGGTCTCCTTGACGATACGCACCGCGCCCGCCCGGAACTCCGGATCAAACCGTCGCCGCGTGACTCCTGCCACGACCAAACCTCTCCTGGTTCGGTCTCCACGCTAAGAGGGGAAGCGCAGTTCTCGGCGCAGGCCGCCGATCCAGCGTTCGGCGAACACGTCGGCCCGCGGAGCCCGAGGTGGACTCTTGAATGCCGATGCCCGCGGCCGTGAAGACTTCGTCGAACATCGCGGTGAACCTGGTATCCCGATCGCGGATGAGGAACCAGAACCCCTCCGCCCTGTCCCCCAGCTCGATCATCAGGTTCCTGGCCTGCTGCGCAACCCACGGCCCGGTCGGATGCCCGGTGACACCGAGGACATGTACGCGGCGCGTGCTGATCTCCATGACGACCAGGCAATACAGGCGTTGGAACAGCACAGTGTCGCAGTGGAAGAAGTCACATGCCAAGATCTCCTCAGCTTGAGCACGCAGGAACTCACTCCAGGTTGGTCCCGCGCGCCGCGGCGCCGGGTCGATGCCTGCCTTCTTCAAGATCAGCCACACCGTGGAGGCCCCCACCCGGCAGCCCAGAGAGGCGAGTTCCCCAGCGATCCGCCGGTAACCCCACCGCGGATTCTCCCGAGCCAAACGAAGTACCAAGGCCCGGCCGGAGGCGCGGATGGGAGATCGACCCTGGCTGCCGCGCTTGAAGGTCCAGCGCCGCCGCACCAGATCCGCGTGCCAGCGCAGCAGCGTACCCGGCGTCACGAACAACCGCCGACGACCCGCTGGAGATAGCAGACGCGCCAGCGCACTGATCACCGCCCGATCGGCCCACGACGGCCGAGGCCTTGCCACCTGCCGACGCAACACCGCGAGCTGATGACGCAAGACGAGAATCTCCGCATCCTTCGACCTCTGCGAGCGACCCAGCAGCACCACCCACCCCGCGAGCCGAACCAAGATCAGATAAACCAGCTGCAACGCCATGAACAGCGATCATGCCCGCCAGCGCGGAAACGCCAAACCCCAGATCAGCCCGCTGGCCAAGTTTCGGGCATCCACAGGTCAGAACTGGCGCTCTGAGGCCGTCTGATGATCTTCCCTGGCAATAGGTCGTTTGTGAGAGAAAAGTGTTTCCGTTCGCCGCGGGTTGTTGTCATGTGGCTTTGGGTTCCTGCTGGACGATGGACAGCAAGCGGTCCAGGACAGCTCCGTTGCTAGCCCGCAGACCGTCGTGTTCGTACTCGTCGGTCAGCCAGAGCCGCAGGTCGCAGATCATTTGCGCGGTATCCAGGGACAGATCCCGGGCGACGTACATGTCGTTGGCGTAGACGGCCGCAGCGATCGGCACGGTGTTGGCCGCCAATTGGGGCACGTCGTACAGGGGTGTCCAGGTACGGCGGTCGGCCAGCCGGTTGGCCACATCTCGCAGCGGCCGGAGCAGCGGGTCGTTGTCGAAGAGCCACGGGTAGATCATTTCGCCGGTGAACAGGATCGGGGTGCTGGCCTCGAGGGCCGCGGTGGCGTCGAATTGAGGGAATTCCGTTCGGGTGCGCTGGGCTGACCAGCCGGTCGGGGCGTCTGTCTGGGCGTAGGTGGCCTCGTGAAGCAGGAAGTACAGCGGATTGGCGCTCGCCCAGGACAGCTGGGTGTCGATCTGGAGCAAGAACGCGTCCGACAGGTGCGTGCCGCCGGTGAACGGGTTTTCGAGGAGGTAATGCAGCTGCCGGCTTCCGGTTGCGGCCCCGAGCAGGTTCCCCAGTGACTGAAAGGCTTCGATGGTGAGCTGTTGCCCGCTGGGTAGGCGGACGTCGTGGTCGCGCAGGTGCCGGGCGATCTGTCTGACCCGTTCGATGTCCTCCGGGTAGCGCTCGTAGTGCTCGGCGTTCTTGGCCGCCACTGTGGGATACAGGGCGCGGTAGGCGTCGTCGGCGCCGGCGTGCAGGCCGGGAAGTCCTCCGGTGATGAAGGCCTGCCGCAGGCCCTGCGGGGCGAACGACAGGTAGGTGGTGGTGCAGTAGCCGCCGAAGCTCTGGCCGAGGACGGTCCAGGGCTCGTCGTGGATCAAGGTTCGGCGTATGACTTCGGCGTCTCTGACGATGGCATCCGCCCGGAAGTGCGCCAGGTAGTCGGCTTGTTGAGCGGTGCTGCCGAGGCGGGACAGAGTGTGCCGGTTGACGGGTGTCGAGCGGCCGGTGCCGCGTTGGTCGAGCAGGAGCACCCGGTAGCTGGCCACGGCGCGGATCAGCCATCCTTCGTTGCCGAGGGGCCGGGGGGCGGAGAATCCGGGGCCGCCGTTGAGGAACAGCAGCCAGGGACGTCCTTCGCCTGCTTTGCCTGCTGCGCGTACCTCGCGCGCGTATACCTCGATCTGCCCGGCATCAGGGTCGTCGTGGTCCAGGGGGACGACGAAGGTGTGATCCGCCAGCACGAGTGAGGTCATGGCGTGATTTCGCCGGCGAGCGCGCGTTCGCGGCGTTGGCGCACCGTCTCGGCCAGCGGTGTGTCGGTCAGGCAGGTCTCGAGCACCGCCGTGGCCGCGCCCAGGTCCACGCCCGCCAGCCGATCCTGGAGCCATGCGCGGAAGGTCTCCTTGTGTTCGCGGGCGGCGCGGGCGAGTTCGCGGCCCCGTGGGGTGCAGGAGATCTCGATCCGCCGGCGGTCGTCGCTGGCGTTCTCCCGTCGGGCGAATCCGGAGGCGACCAGCCGGTCGACGAGCCGGCTGGGATGGCCCCCTTCCGCGATCAGGAGGGTGCCCAGCTCGCCCAGCGACAGCGGGCCGTACCGGTCGAGCAGTTGCAGTGCCTCGGCCTGGCTTGCGGTGATGCCGAGTGGTCGGAGCAGGTCGTTGATCCGGCGATCGGTCTCGCGGGCCAGCGCCTTGAGCAGCAGGCCGAACTCCTCGATGCGATCCATACCGCAACAATACATGCTGTGCGATTATATGCTGTGCTATATATTCGCACAGCATATAATCTCTGGAGGTTCTCATGTCGCCATCAACCCCAGCCCGGACCGTGGTCGTCACCGGCGCGAACAGCCGCACTGGCCGGGACCTGCTGCCGCGGCTGGCCGGCCCGGGCACGCGCGTACTCGCGCTCGTCCGGACACCGCACGACCTGCCGGCCGATGAAGTCATCCCGGATTGGACCCGGTCCTCACGAGCCGCGGCGGCTCTCGGGGAGGCTTCGGTGGTCGTTCATCTCAGTGGCGTCTTCGCGGCACCGGACTGGGACGGCTACGAGGCGGGCAACGTCGCCACCACCCGGATGGTCGCCGATGCGATCAGCCCGGGGGCCAGGGTCATCTACCTGTCCTATGTGGGAGCGGACTCGGCGCACGGCAACTGGTACATCAAATCCAAGGGTCAGGCGGAAGACCTGCTGCGTTCCTGCCCCGCCGACAGCGTGATCTTCCGCATTCACCCGATTGTGTCCGGAGGCGACACTCCGAGCCCGTTCGAGCTGATGTTCGGCCAGGCAAGCCCAGATGTCCCGGTACGGATCATCGGCGATGGCACGCAACGCTTCCATCCCGTCCACACCTGCGACGTCATCGACGCACTCGCGAACGCCGTCGACGGCATCGGCGAACCCGGCGTCTACGACCTGGTCGGACCCAGCGGTTTTCCGATCACGCAGATGGTCGAAATGATCAACGGGCGTCCCGTCCCGACCGCACATGTATCGGTCGAGCAAGCCTCGGCCGGGCCCTGGCCACCCCGAGCAGTCGCCGAGCTGCTGGCCGACCCGACGCAACCTGCCCACCCGGGCGTCGCGGCGCGAACCTTCGGTCTGTCCCTCACCCCAGCCGAAGCAGGATGGCCGATCCACCGCGCAACCGCGCACTCGGGCTGACACGAGTGATGCCGAACTGAATCCACCCGAAGCCCGCACCGAACGGGCCCTGGGCGCGGAGCTCGGCGATCGCCTTGCCGTAGTACCCGGTGGTCCGCTGTGATCACGGCGTTGGTGAGGAGGGTGAGGCACCAGGCCTGCTCGGTCTGATCCTGGACGTGGGGCCGGACGATGGTGCCCTGCTGGGCGTAGTGCAGATCGCGGCGCAGGGCGTGCCAGGCCCTCGCCCTTGTTGAGCTGCCGGGAGACCTTGCGGCGGTAGACCGGGTCCGACAAGAAAGCCGATCAGCGCGAGCGCGGTGGTGACGAGGAAGATGTCGTGGTACGCGGCGAAGAGCGCTTCCTGCCTGCCGGCGAGATCGGCGGCGCGGGCACCGAGGTCGGCGAGCCTGGAGTCGGTTCGCGCGGTGAGCAAGGTGGCGACCGCGGCCGAGCCGGTTGAGGCGGGCGCTGTTGCGGGTGCAGAGGTGGAGGTCGAGGGTGGGCTGGGCGGCGAGCACGGGCAGGTACGCCTTCTCCGCGATGTCACCCAGGCCGATCACGGCTGACTTCGCCCGTCGAGCGTAGCCTTGAGCGCCTGGTCGATCGGAGTAGGCGCCACGCCGAACGTGCGCTGGAAGGCCGAAGAGTCGAGCACGAACGGCTCAGTGAACTGGTAGCGGACGTGCCCGAGCTCGCCGATCAGGGGCGAGAACAGACCGGCCGCCCGCACCACGGGCCACGGCAACTGCGCCATGCGAGGCGCGGGACGGCCGAGCAGCGCCGCCACCAGCTCCCCCACCTGACGGAAGGTCACCGGCTCGGCGGTCGGCACGTGCCAGGGCCGACCCCAGGCCCGCTCGTCCCGGCCCGCCATGATCAGGGCGTCGGCCACGTCCGGCAGGTACGTGAAGCTGTGCGGCACGTCGGCCGGCCAGACGAGCTGGATGATCTTGCCCGCCCTGAGCGGGACGAGGAACCGGTCGCCCAGGTAAGACTGGTCGGTGGCGCCAGGACCGAAGTAGTCCGAGCCGCGGACCTCGGTCGCCCTGATCCGGCCGGCCTCGTGAGCGGCGCGGGCGTCGGCCCATATCTTCGCGCGTACCTGCGCCTTGGGGCTGGTCGAGGCGAGCGGCAGGTCCTCGGTCATCGGGACCGAGACGGGACCGTAGGCGTAGAGGTTGCCGAGCATCACGTAGACAGCACCACTGGCCTCGGCGGCGGCCAGGAAGGACTCGGCCATCGGCGGCCAGTCGGTGAGCCAGCGGTGATATTTCGGGTTGACGCAGTTGTAGAGGACATCCGCCCCTTGGGCGATCTCGATCATCCTCCCCTTGTCGGCCACGTCCGCGGCGACCCTGACCGCCCCTTCTGGGCCGCTGCCGGACCGGGTCACGACGGTGACCTCATGCCCCTGGGCGAGGAGTTTGGTGGTCACGTGCGTGCCGACCTGGCCGGAGCCCACCACGATGTGCTTTCCCATGATCAGACCTGTTTCCAGACGATGCGGAGTACCGCGTTGAGGACGAAGAGCGCGAAGAAGACAGCCGCGGAGGCCGTCAGGCCGGTGGAGAGCGCCAGGGTGCCGCCGCCGAACCAGAGGATCTCCAGCGCGGCCCGGGCCAGGCCGGTGAGCGGGAAGGTGGCGCTCGCGACGCCGGGGGCACCGGCGACCTGGCGGATGGCGGGAATACCGACGAGGCCCGTGCGATCGCCCGCGGAGGTGATCGTGGCGAAGCTGGCTGCTCCTCGGCTGTGGTTGGGAGGGTGGGTCGATGAAGTCCCCGGCGCCACCGGCGGCGCCCGGAGGCCTGGGTAACGGCTACGTGCGATGCCCGCTGTCGGGGTGCCCGTGTTGATCGGCGTTCGACGCCGTCGAAACCGGGCGCATGGTGGTGATGGCGTCGCTGTCGCGCACGCGCAAGGAGATGAGAAAGCCGATCAGCGCGAGCGCGGTGGTGACGAGGAAGATGTCGTGGTACGCGGCAAAGAGCGCTTCCTGCCTGCCGGCGAGATCGGCGGCGTGGGCACCGAGGTCGGCGAGCCTGGAGTCGGTTCGCGCGGTGAGCAAGGTGGCGACCGCGGCGACGCCGGCGGCGCTGGCGACCTGACGGGTGGTGGAGAATACCGACGAGGCTCGGGCGATCGCCGTAGGGGTGATCGTGGCGAAGGTGGCGGCCTGCAGGGAGATGACGGTGAGTGCCATGCCCGCGCCCATGGCGAACAGCGCCAGCCTGACTGCCCACAGGGTAGTGCCGGGCCCGACCATGATCAGCATTGCCTGGGCGGCGGCGATGATACCGAATCCTGTTGCGAGCAGGCGGCGAGGGCCGACCTTCGGGTACAGGCGGCCGGCCAACGAGCAATGCTTGAGATCTGTGGATCACTGGGAAGGGGTGTACCGTCCCGGTGATCATGTGAATCCACAAGCATGACCGACGCGCCAACGTCGGCC
>NZ_JBFAOQ010000044.1:0-20030 GCF_040675285.1 Nonomuraea sp. NPDC049625
CCGAGTTTGGTGCCGGTGCCGTGGGCTTCGACCGCGTCGATGTCACCGGGGGCCAGGCCGGCGTTGGCCAGCGCCTGGCGGATCACCCGCTCCTGAGAAGGACCGTTGGGGGCCGACAGGCCGTTGCTGGCACCGTCCTGGTTGACCGCCGATCCGCGGATCACCCCCAGGACCCGGTGGCCGTTTGCCTGCGCCTCCGACAACCGCTCCAGCAGCAGGATGCCCACACCTTCGGAGAAGACGGTGCCATCGGCCTCATCCGAGAACGCCTTGCATCGGCCATCCCGCGCCAGACCACGCTGACGGCTGAAGTCCACCAGGAGCTCAGGTGTCGCCATGACCGTCACGCCACCTGCGAGCGCCAGAGTGCTTTCGCCTCGGCGCAGGGACTCGCAGGCCAGATGGATGGCGACCAGAGAGGAGGAGCAGGCAGTATCCACCGTCAGCGCCGGGCCTTCGAGACCGAGGTTGTAGGCCACCCGCCCCGACATGACGGAGCCGGCGTTTCCGGTCTGCAGGTATCCCTCGATCTCCTCGGGGTACGGTCCAGGCCCTGAGCCATAACCCGTCTGAGTTCCGCCGATGAAGACGCCGGTCGGGGTGCCGCGGAGCGCGTCCGGGTCGATCCCGGCCCGTTCCAGAACCTCCCACGACGTCTCCAGCAGCAGCCGCTGCTGCGGATCGATCGCGATCGCCTCACGCGGGCTGATCCCGAAAAACGCCGCGTCGAACCCGGCCGCGTCCTTCAGGAACCCGCCCTCACGCAGATACGTGGTCCCCACATGGTCCGGGTCCGGGTCATACAACGCCTCCAGATCCCAGCCCCGGTCCTCGGGGAAGGAGGAGATACCCGAACGGCCCTGCACGAGCATGTCCCACAGGTCCTCCGGCGAGTTCACCCCGCCCGGGTAGCGGCAGCCCATCGCCACGATCGCGATCGGCTCCCCAATCCCCGCGGACGCAGACGCGGCCCGCACCGGCTCGGCCGCGACGGCCGTGCTGTTGCCGGTGACGCGCTGAAGCAGATGCGCTGCCAGCGCGGTCGGGGTGGGGTGATCGAACACCAGGGTGGCGGGCAGTTTCATGCCGGCGGCCCGGCTGAGCCGGTTACGCAACTCGACGGAGGTCAGGGAGTCGAAGCCCAGATCCTTGAACGGGCGTCCCGCTTGGATCGCCTCACCGGAGGCATGCCCCAGGACCGCAGCGGCTTCGGCGCAGACCAGCGACACCAGCACGTGTTCCTGCTCAGCCGCCGGCAGGCCGGTCAGGCGGCGTTCCAGCGCCGACCCGCTGCCGGAGACAGGTTCGGTGCGGGCGGTGCGACGCGCGGGCGTGCGAGCCAACCCACGCAGAATCGCCGGGACACCGTCGTGGCGGTTGCTGAGGGTGCGAGTGTTGATGGGCAGAGGTACGAGGAAGGGCTCCGGCATTGTCAGAGCGACGTCCAGGAGTTGCATGCCCTCGTTAGCGCCCATGGCGGTGAATCCCGAACGGGACAGCCGCTCCAGATCGAGTTCCGCCAACTGGTTCGTCATGCCACCCGTTTCAGGCGCCCACAATCCCCAGGCGAGGGATTGAGCGGGCAGGCCGCTGGCGTGGCGGTGGATCGCCAACGCATCCAGGAAGGCGTTGGCCGCCGAGTAGTTGCCCTGTCCGGCACTGTCCAGCGTGGCGGCTGAGGAGGAGTAGAGAACGAACGCGGCCAGGTCCAGTTGCTGGGTGGCCTGGTGCAGGTGCCATGCAGCGTCCGCTTTCGGCCTCAGTACCCGGTCGATCTTGTCGGGGGTGAGGGAGGTGACCACACCGTCATCCAGCACCCCGGCCGTGTGGAAGACCGCCGTCAGCGGGTGCTCGGCCGGGACCCGGCCAAGGAGCGCGGCCACCTGCTCGGGATCGGACAGATCGCACGCCGCGATCTCGACCGTCGCACCCGCCGTCTCCAGGTCGGCCCGGAGCTGGTCGGCGTCAGGGGCCTGGTCTCCTCGGCGGGAGGCCAACAGCAGACGCCCCACCCGGTGCTCGCCGGCCAGGTGGCGGGCCAAGATCGCGCCCAGACCGCCCGTGCCACCCGTGATCAGCACGGTGCCGTCGGGGTCCAGGCTGCGCGGCATGGTGAGGATGATCTTGCCGGTGTGGCGGGCCTGGGCCATGTGCCGGAAGGCCTGGCGGGCCTGCTGCACCGGCCAGCACCGCACCGGCAACGCAGCCAACTCCTGGGAGGCGAACAGGTCCAGCAGCTCGCCCAGCATCTGCCCGACCCGCTCATGCCCGGCATCCATCAGGTCGAAGCTGCGGTAACGGACGTGAGAGTGGGTGCCCGCGACATCGGCCGGCTCACGCCGGTCGGTCTTGCCCATCTCGATGAACCGGCCACCCTCGGCAAGCAGGTCCAGCGACGCGTCGGTGAACGGCCCCGCCAGCGAGTTGAGCACCACATCCATCCCCGCCCCGCCCATCACCGTGGCGAAGGCATCGGCGAAGTCCAGGTCGCGGGAGGAAGCGATGTGATCATCCGGCACGCCCAACGCCCGCAGCACGTGCTGCTTGGCGGGCGAAGCGGTGGCGAACACCTCCGCCCCCAAGTGTCGGGCGATCTGGATCGCGGCCATGCCGACCCCACCCGCGCCGGAGTGGATCAGCACCCGCTCCCCCCGGCTGAGCCCGGCCAGGTCGACCAGCCCGTACCAGGCGGTCGCGAACGCCACCGTCACCCCAGCCCCCTGAGCGAACGACCAGCCCGCCGGAAGCCCGGCCAGCAACCGCTGATCGACCACCACCCGAGGACCGAACGCGGCCTCACCCAGCCCCATCACCCGATCGCCGACCCGCACCCCTTCCACCCCGGGTCCGATCTCCGAAACGACGCCGGCGAACTCGCCGCCGATCGGCTCCCCCTGCTCGGGCACCATGCCCAACGCCACGACCACATCACGGAAGTTCAACCCGGCCGCACGAACCTCCACCCGCACCTCACCGGCGACCAACTCACGGTCGGCCTCCGGCGCGGCAACCAACGCCAGCTCCTCCAGGGACCCCTTGGCCGGGCAGTCCAGCCGCCACCCACCCGCACCCTCGGGCACCACCAGATCACCCGCGCTGTCCGCGCGGGCCAGACGAGGCACCAGCACCTGGCCGGCCCGCACCGCCAGCTGCGGCTCGTCTTCCACACCCAGCAGGCAGGCCAGCGCGGTGAGCGACTCGGCCGCATCGTCGAGGTCGATCAGCAGGATCCGGCCGGGATTCTCGGCCTGCGCCGAGCGCACCAACCCCGACACCGCCGCACCGATCAAAGCACCATCGGTCTCGCTGCCGGTCGTCACCGCGCCGCTGGTGACCAGCACCAGCCGGGTCTCGGCCAGCCGCTCATCGGCCAGCCAACCACTCAGCACACCCACGACCCGATCCAGCTCCGGCCGCAGCCTGTCCTGGCCGAAAGCCTCCACCGCAAGGCGCATCACCACAGCGGTGGGAAGAGACCGGCCGGACGCGACCGCATCACCCAACGCCGCCACATCCACGAACTCCCCGACACCCCCACCAGCAGCCTGGACAGCCGCGACCAGAGAGGGCCAGCCCTCGCCCACCACCGCCACGTCCCCGGCCCCAGAACCGACCGGCTCACCCGGCAGCGGCACCCACTGCACACGATGCAGCGCATCGTGCCCCGCCTGCGGACGCGACGACAGCCCATCCGCGGGCAGCGGACGCGAGATCAAGCTCGCGACGACCGCGACCGGCGCGCCGGTGCCGTCGGCGATCCGGATGCTGGAAGCCCCGCCCTCAGCCGGAAGGACGTGAACGCGCACCTGCTGAGCGCCGGAAGCCAGGAGCTCCACCCCGTTCCAGGCGAACGGCAGCGCGACCCCCTCAACCTGCTCGATAAGACCGGTGGCGTGCAGGGCGGCGTCCAGCAGAGCCGGGTGGATGCCATATCCGCCGGCCTCGGCGGCCTCCCGCTCGTCGAGCTCCACCTCGGCGAACACCTCTGCGCCACGCACCCAGGCCCGCTTGAGCCCTTGGAACGCCGGACCATAGCCATACCCGGCACGAGCCAACGCCTCGTAGTGACCGGACACGTCCACCACCTGCGCCCCCGCGGGCGGCCACTGCTCATCAGCAGAACCGGACGCACTGCTCGTCACGGCCAGGGTGCCCGCGGCGTGACGCGTCCAGGGCCGCCGGCCGGTACGGGCGTGCACCGCCACCTCACGCCGACCGTCCTCACCAGCAGCGGACACCGCCACCTGAAGCTGGACCGGCTCGTCACCCCCGATCACCAGCGGCGCCTCAAGCGTCAGCTCCTCCACCACCGGGCAGCCGACCTCGTCGCCCGCCCGCACCACCAGCTCCACGAACCCGGTGCCGGGGAAGACCACCGTCTCCCCCACCCCGTGATCGGCCAGCCACGGATGCGTAGTGGTCGAGATCCGGCCGGTCAGCACCAGCCCGCCCTGATCGGGCAGCTCCACCGCCGCACCCAGCAGCGGATGGTCCACCCGCGTCAGGCCCAGCCCACCGGCGTCCGCAGCCCCCGCGACGGAAGGCTCCAGCCAGTAACGCCGGTGCTGGAACGCATATGTGGGCAACTCGGCACCCACGCTGGTGCCGGGCAGGAGTCGTAGCCAGTCCACCCCCACCCCGGCGGCGAACGCCTCGCCCGCCGAACGTACGAACCGCCCCGCGCCGCCCTCGCCGCGCCGCAGCGATGCCACCGCAACTCCCGACGGGGCGGTGACGTCCAGGATGTCCTGCACCGCCATCGTCAGCACCGGATGCGGGCTCACCTCGAGGAAGAAGTCGTGACCGTCGCGAATCGCGACTCGTACGGCGTCCTCGAAACGCACGCGCTGGCGCAGGTTGGTGTACCAGTAGTCGGCCCCCAGCCGCTCGGTGTCCAGCGACTCCGCCACGACCGTGGAGTAGAACGGCACGTCGGCTGAGCGAGGTTCGAGCCCGGCCAGTTCGGCGAGGACGGTCTCCCGGAGCCCCTCCACCTGGGCGGAGTGGGAGGCGTAGTCCACCTTGATCTTTCGAGCCTGCACGCCCTCACCGGTGATCGCCGCGAAGAACTCGTCCAGGTCGGCGGCGCCGCCGGACACGACGACGGAGGTCGGGCCGTTCACGGCGGCTACCGAGAGCCGGTCGCTCCACGGTTCGAGCCGCCGCACCAGCTCCTCGTACGGCAGCAGCACGGCCAGCATGCCGCCGGTCCCGGCGAGCTCCCTGCGGATGACCTTGCCGCGCTGGGCGACCACGCGGGCCGCGTCCCGCAGCGACAGCGCCCCGGCCACGCACGCCGCGGCCACCTCACCCTGCGAATGCCCGATCACCGCGGCCGGGCGGACCCCCACCGACTCCCACAATGCCGCCAGGGAAACCATGACCGCCCAGGTGGCGGGCTGGACGACGTCCACCCGGTCCAGGGTCGGAGCTCCGTTCGCACCGCGCAGTACGTCGAGCAGGTCCCAGTCGACGAACTCGCTCAGCGCCTGCCCGCACTCGGCCAGCCGGGCGGCGAACACCGGCGACGCCTGCGCCAGCTCCACCCCCATCCCGGCCCACTGCGCCCCCTGACCCGGGAACACCAGCACCGCTTCCCGACGACCCGACGCCATACCGGAGACCACCCCGGGGACAGACTCACCGGCCGCCAAGGCACGCAGGCCGCCCAGCAACTCCTCCCGATCCGCACCCACCACCACCGCACGGTCCTCGAAGGCAGCGCGGGCACGCACCAGCGACAACCCGACACCCTCAACCGCCACCTCCGGCCGGGCATCGACATACTCGGCCAACCGCGACGCCTGAGCCCGCAGCGCCTCCTCACCGCGCCCCGACAGCACCCACGGCACCACACCCGACACCACAGGAGCGTCCCCGGAGGTGTCCAGCTGCGGCTCGGGAGCCTGCTCCACGATCACGTGCGCGTTCGTCCCGCTCACGCCGAACGACGACACACCCGCCCGCCGCGGCCGGCCGTCCGGCTCCGGCCACTCCCGCGCCTGCTCCAGCAGCCGGACCTGGCCCTGCTCCCAGTCGACGTGGCTGGACGGGGCGGACACGTACAGGGTCTGCGGCAGGAGGCCCTCGCGGGCGGCCATGACCATCTTGATCACACCGGCCACGCCCGCGGCGGCCTGCGTGTGCCCGATGTTCGACTTCACCGACCCGAGCCACAGCGGCGCCGCCGCGTCACGGTCCCGCCCGTACGTGGCCAGCAGCGCCTGGGCCTCGATGGGGTCGCCGAGCGTGGTCCCCGTCCCATGCGCCTCGACCACGTCCACGTCGGCGGCCGTCACCCCGGCGTTGGTCAGCGCCTGGCGGATCACCCGCTCCTGCGAAGGACCGTTGGGCGCGGTCAGACCGTTGCTGGCTCCGTCCTGGTTGACCGCCGTGCCCCGGATGACCGCCAGGACCTGGTGGCCGTTGGCCCGCGCGTCGGACAGGCGCTCCAGCAGCAGCATGCCGACACCCTCGGCGAACACGGTGCCGTCGGCGTCGTCGGAGAAGGCCTTGCACCTGCCGTCGCGGGCCAGCCCCTGCTGCCGGCTGAAGTCCACCATCAGCTCGGGGGTCGGCATGACGGTCACGCCGCCCGCGAGCGCGAGCGTGCTCTCGCCGCTGCGCAGCGACTGGCAGGCCAGGTGGATGGCGACGAGCGAGGAGGAGCAGGCGGTGTCCACCGTGACCGCGGGGCCCTCCAGGCCCATGCTGTAGGCCACCCGGCCGGAGATGACGGAGCTGGTGTTGCCGGTCTGCACGTACCCCTCGACGCCCTCGGGGAACGGCCCGAGCCCCGAGACGTAGCCGGTCTGCGTCCCGCCGACGAAGACGCCGGTGGGGGTGCCGCGCAGCGTGCCGGGGTCGATCGCGGCCCGTTCCAGCGCCTCCCAGGCGACCTCCAGCACGTGCCGCTGCTGCGGGTCCATCACCAGGGCCTCGCGCGGGCTGATCCCGAAGAAGCCGGCGTCGAAGTCGCCCGCCCCTTCGAGGAAACCGCCGTCCCGCGCGTACGTCGTACCGCCGGCCGTGTGGTCCTCGTCGTAGAGCGTCTCGAGGTCCCAGCCCCGGTCGTCGGGGAAGGAGGAGATCCCCGAGCGGGCCTCCACCAGCATGTTCCACAGGTCCTCCGGCGAGTTCACCCCGCCGGGGTAGCGGCAGCTCATCGCCACGATCGCGATCGGCTCACGATCCTTCGCCTCGACCTCGCGCAGCCGCCGGCGGGCGCGCTGAAGGTCGGCGGTAGCACGCTTGAGGTAGTCCCGGAACTTGTCGTCAGTGGCCATGGGATTCTCAACCAGCCTTGAGGTAGTGAGGCGGAACGGGACGGACGTGGGCCGGCGCGGTCTAGCCGGCTGTCCTCCGGTGGCGGAGCACGTGCTCTTCCAGGTCCTTGACCAGGTCGTGCGGGGTCGGGGTCTCCCGTATCTCCTGGCTGGTCTTCTGTGCGCGCTCGGTGAAGGTGGAGTCGTTCAGGATCCGCTGCAGTTCGGTGCGGAGGGTGTCGGCCGAGAACCGGTCCGGCGGAAGGTGCACGCCCACGCCGTGCGCTTCGATGGCCTCCGCGACCTGGTCCTCGTCGTGCAGCGCGTGCGGGATGATGAGCTGCGGGACGCCGTTGAGCAGCGCCGTCAGGGTGCTGCCGGTCCCCGCGTGGTGGACGATCGCCGAGCAGCTCTTGAGCAGCGGGTCCAGCGGCACGAACCCGGGGATCCGGACGTTGTCGGGGACGGTGGCCCCGGCGGGGACGGAAGCGGGGCCCAGCAGGGCGACGACCTCGATGTCCAGGTCGGCGACGGCCTCGAACAGGTCGGGGTACCCCAGCTTCGCGCGGCCGGCCCACACCTCCTGGTAGGAGTTGCCCAGGGTGACGCAGACCCGCGGCCGCTCCGGTTCCGTCCGCAGCCAGTCGGGGATGGTCCCGGGGCCGTTGTACGCCACGTAGCGCACGGGCAGGTAGTCGTACTCCGCCGGCAGGCGCAGCCAGGAGGGGATCGAGTCGATGGTCGTCTGGCCGAGGACGAGGTCGTCGTCGTACTCGCAGCCGTACTTCTCCAGCTTGGCCGTCAGCCAGTCGCGTACCGGGTCCTCGCCGGCGGCCTCCGGGCGCTCGGCCCGCAGGCGCAGGAACAGCTCGCGTAAGCGGCCCCAGTGGTCGCGGCCGATGGTCGTCCGGGCGTGCGCGGCGCCGCAGGCGGCCGCCGCCACCGGTCCCGTGTACGTCATGCTGTCCCAGATGACCAGGTCAGGGCGCCACGAGCGGCAGAAGGCGACCATGCCGTCGAAGACGGACTCGTCGGTGTTCACGTCCAGCGCCATCGGGGAGGCGAAGGCCGCGAGGCAGTCGCGCACATACTCGTAGGTGAGGACCTCGGGCCGGATCTCCGTGATGGAGTACCCGGACCCGTAGATGGTCTCCTCGGGCGCCATCGCCGCGACGCGCTCGGCGTAGCGCGCCTCGTCGCCGACGGCGACGCCCATCAGTCCCGTCTGCTGCACCAGGGGCATGATGTCGGGTTGTGCCGCGATCACGACGTCGTGGCCCGCGGACTTGAGCGCCCAGCCGAGCGGCACCACGAGGTTGAGATGAGCGCTGGCCGCGAGTTGGGTGACAACGACGCGCATTCCGCATCCTTCCGGCAGGTACAAGGTCGGCCGGGCGGCGGCGCGCAATGCGCCCTTCCGCTCACAGGTGGGTGTCGTGAGCAGGTCCGCCAGACCCCATCGACTCTCACGAGACAGTAATCAGCCACGTGAGAGGCACCGACCCCTAGATCACCCCTCAGGCCCCCCTGGGGACTTCGGCCGTACTGGGGTGTTCGCCGAGCCGTCGCAGGGTGAGTGCGAGGGTCAGGCGGGCGCGGCCCTCGGCCGGCTGCACGGGGAAGCCGAGCTCGCTCTCGGCGCGGGCCAGCCGGGCGGCGACGGAGCTGCGGTGGATGTAGAGCCGGGAGGCGGTCTGGCGGATGGAGTCGCTGGCCGCGAAGACGTCCAGCGTCGCCAGGACGGAGTCCCCGTTGGGCGCTTCCGCCAGGCGGTCCAGTGCGGCGACGTCCGGGGATCCGCCGATGGCCTCGTCCGGCAGGTGCTCGGCGAGCAGGGCGAAGCCGCCCAGCCGGTCCCAGTGCACGACCCTGCCCCACAGCTCCCCCGGGCCGGCGAAGCGCAGTGCCGTACGCGCCATGTGCCAGGCCCGCGCGGCGCTCGCGGACGGAACGCGCGGGCTCACCCCGACCGCCGAGCTCGTGCTCGCGAGAGCGTCGGGCCAGGGCGGGCCGGAGACGATGACCCCGTACACCTGCCCGAGGCGGGCCACCCTGCCCCCGAGCCCGGAGGCGTCTCCGGCGACGGCGAACACCTGCACGGAACGATCCGGCCTCAGCCCGAGGAGCTTCAGCGCCCGGGATCGTCCGGCCTCGTCGACGGCCGAGCCGAGGACGAGTTCGACGAGCGCCGGATCGCCGAACGCCGGGGCGGGCTCCCTCCTGCCCAGGACGGCGGCGCAGGCGATGGCGAACCGTTCGACGAGCATGGCGTCGATCGGGTACGCGTCGCCGCGCCGCTCGATCCACACCTCGCCGCCGTTCACGAGCTCGTGCCTCCTGGAACCCGGGTCGGCGGGCCCGTCGAGTGCGCCGCCGCCGGCGCTCACCCGCCGATACACCCCCAGACCGGGAACGCTCACCCCTACGGGGCATTCCGCGAGCCGCGAAGCCTCCAGCAGCAGCCGCTCCAGATCGGTCCCGTTCTGCAGGAGCACGTCGAAGAAGCTGATCACCCTGAGCTCGTCACCCGCGTGGGCGTCGAGTTCGGAAAGGCGCAACAGCAGGTGCTTCATCAGGTTGACCTCGGCTCTGATTTTGCGTTCACTCGGGCTCGGAAAAAGCGACGCCGCGGCCGGCGGTCGCCATTCGGGGTGAATGTTCGCAACGGAACGGTATACGGATGCCGGGGCTTCGCGGCGGGTCCGGGGAACGGAATCCCGCCCTATAGGGGATACGCACGGGTCGGATAGGGGTCCGCCCTCGATCGGCCTTCACCTAGCGTCGGCAGGGCCGCTCACCTGCGCATTGTGCGGCATTTCGATGAATGGCCCAGGGCGTGGGGCGCCGTCTCCGCGCCGAACGTGATGAGGTGGTTGACTTGGCCCGAGCCCCCAGCGCCAGGGGAACCCTGCCGTTCGGCGACCACGTGACCTGGTACCGGGTGACAGGCACCCCGGGAAAGGGGAAGCCGGCGGTGGTGGCCCTGCACGGAGGGCCCGGCGGCACCCATGACTATTTGCTCCCCATGGCGGAGCTCGCCGACGCCGGCTGGCCGGTCGTCCATTACGACCAGCTCGGGAACGGCGGTTCCACGCACCTGGACGACGCGGATCCGGGATTCTGGACACCGGACTTGTTCGACGACGAGCTGGGCAATCTGCTGAACCGCCTGGGAATCGCCGGCGACTACGTTCTCTTCGGCCATTCCTGGGGCGGTCTGCTGGCCGCCAAACACGCCTCCGAGCGGCCGTCCGGGCTGCGCGGCCTGGTCATCGCGAACTCGCCGGCCTCGTACCCGGAATGGCGTAAAGAGCTGAAGATCCTGCGCGACCTGCTGCCGAGCGGGGTGAACGAGACGCTGCTCGCCCACGAGGCGGCCGGGACGACGGACACCCGCGAATACTTCGACGCGATGATGGTCTTCTACAACCGGCACGTAATCCGTACGCGGCCGTGGCCACGCGAATTCAAGGCCACGTTCATGGACACGCTCAGCAATCCGACCGTCTATCAGGCCATGAACGGGCCGTGCGAATTCCACGTGATCGGCAGCCTGAAGGACTGGGACGTCCTGGACCTCCTGCCCGGCATCGACGTGCCCACGTTGGTGATCTCGGGCCGGCACGACGAGGTGACCCAGGAGTCGGTCCGGCCTTTCCTCGAGCTCATTCCCGGGGCCCGCGGAAAGGTCTTCGAGGATTCCAGCCATTCGCCACATCTGGAGGAGCCGGAGCTCTTCCGGCGGGTCATGCTCGAATTCCTCGCCGGCCTGGCCTGACTTGGGCCGCCTCTTCATGCCCTTGCCCAAGGAGACAAATCTTGAACGACGCCACCGATATCGTGAAGAGCGACGCCGAGCTCGCTGCTCGCTACGGATCGCCGCTTTACGTCTACGACCTCGAACGTGCCGTCGCCGCTTATGACGACCTCCGCGCTTCCCTGCCCGAGGGAACGGTCGTCTATTTCTCGTTCAAGGCCAACCCCCATCCGGAGATCGCCGAGGCGCTGCGCGAGAGCGGCGGTTCCGCGTGCAAGGCCGAGATCAGCTCCACGGGCGAGCTCGCCGCGGCTCTGCTGGCGGGCTTCGACCCGCTCGACATCCTCTACACCGGGCCCGGCAAGACGACCGAGGAGGTGGAGGCCGCTCTGGAGGCCGGCGTCCGCCGTTTCTCCGTCGAGTCGGTCAACGACCTGCGCCGGATCGGGCAGGCCGCCTGGGAACAGGACACGGTCGCCGACTGCCTCCTGCGGGTGAACAGCACCGCCTCAGGCGCCACCACCAGCATCCGCATGACGGGGGCTCCCTCCCAGTTCGGCTTCGACAGCGAGACGCTCCCCGAGCTCATGCCGGAGCTTCGATCGGTGCCCGGCACCCGTCTGTCGGGGATGCACCTGTTCTCGCTGAGCAACGCGAAGGACGAGGAATCCCTGATCGCCGAGTTCAAGCACACGATCACCGCGGCGGCCGAGGTGCGTGACTCGACGGGCCTGGAGCCGGAGCTGCTCGACATCGGCGGCGGCTTCGCCTCCCCCTACCTCTCCCCCGGCGAACGCCCCGTCTACGGCGGACTCCGCGCGGCGCTGGAGGAGGTCCTCGACTCGCACTTCGCGGGCTGGCGCGACGGCAGCCCCCAGGTCGCCTGCGAATCCGGGCGGTACCTCGTCGGCGACTGCGGCCGGCTCGTGTGCACCGTCACCAACGTCAAGGAGAGCCGCGGCGGCAGGTTCATCATCCTGGACGCCGGGATCAACACGCTGGGCGGCATGTCCGGGCTCGGGCGGCTGCTGCCGGTCTCCGTCCAGTTCGAGTCCGCCGAGCCCGTGGCGCCGGCCAGCCTCGTCGGCCCGCTCTGCACCCCGGGCGACATCCTCGGCCGCAACGTCGCCGTACCCGATCTCCGTCCCGGGGACGTGGTGACCATCCCGAACGCGGGGGCCTACGGCATGACGGCCAGCCTGCTCATGTTCCTGGGCCGCCCGGCGCCCAGCGAGGTCGTCATGCGCGGCGACAAGGTCGTCTCCTCGTCCCACGTGCTTTTCGTCCGCATGTACGAGTAGAACCACCTGCCTGCCCTGCAGGTATCCATCGTCGGCTGTCCCGGCTCAACCGCCGCGGACAGGATCACTGCGGTTCATATGGAGAGTCAAACAGATGAGCCAGTCCGGAAACAGCGAATTCGAAGCCAGCGGCACTCCGACGACGAGGGCCGGACGAGCGACAGCCTTCACCCTTCGGCTGGCTGACCTCTCCATGGCGGAACGCCGGGCGTCCCTGATCGAACTGGTGAGCCGGACGACGCTCGACGTGATGAGCGCCGTACTGCCCGGGCTGCTGGAGACGGTCTCCGCCGAGCAGACCTTCAAGGACATGGGGCTCGACTCCCTCGCGGCGGTCGAACTGCACGACCGGCTCGCCGCCGAGCTCGGCGCCGAGCTCCCGATCGGCATCGCCTTCGACTACCCGACGCCGGCCGCTCTCGCCGACTACCTGCTCACCGAGGCGCTCGGGCTCGGGGAACGGCGAACCGCCGAGATCACGGCCGCCGTCGGCTCAGACGAGCCCATCGCGATCGTCGGCATGGCCTGCCGCTATCCCGGCGGCGTGGCCACGCCCGAGGAGCTGTGGGAGCTGATCACCGAGGGCCGGGAGACGGTGACCGGGTTCCCGACCGACCGGGGGTGGGACCTCGACCGGCTCTTCGACGACGACCCCGACGCCGGCAACACCACCTATGCCCGGGTGGGCCACTTCCTGCACGACGCCGCGGAGTTCGATGCGGCGTTCTTCGGGATCAGCCCGCGTGAGGCCGTGGCGATGGACCCGCAGCAGCGGCTGATCCTGGAGACCTGCTGGGAGGCCGTCGAACGGGCCGGCATCAACCCCCAGACCCTGCACCAGAGCCAGACCGGCGTCTTCATCGGCGCCGAACCGCAGGACTACGGCCCCCGGCTGCACCAGGCGCCCCCTGACGTCGAGGGCTACCTCGTCACCGGCGCCGCGCCGAGTGTCGTCGCCGGCCGGGTCGCGTACACGCTGGGCCTGGAAGGGCCCGCCGTCACCGTGGACACCGCCTGCTCGGCGTCGCTCGTCGCCATCCACCTGGCCTGCCAGTCGCTGCGCACCGGGGAGAGCCCGCTGGTGCTCGCGGGCGGGGTGACCGTGATGTCCGCGCCGGGGACGTACACCGCCTTCAGCCGCCAGCGCGTCATCGCCGCCGACGGCCGCTGCAAGGCCTTCAGCTCCGACGCCGACGGCACCGGCTTCTCCGAGGGCGTCGGTGTGCTGGTGCTGGAGCGGTTGTCGGACGCGGTGGCCGCTGGTCATCGGGTGTTGGGGGTGATCCGTGGGTCGGCGGTCAATCAGGACGGGGCCAGTAATGGTTTGACGGCTCCGAACGGTCCTTCGCAGGAGCGGGTGATCCGTCAGGCGCTGGCCAATGCGCGGTTGTCGGGTGCGGAAGTGGACGCGGTCGAGGCGCATGGCACGGGGACCGCGCTCGGTGACCCCATCGAGGCGCAGGCGTTGCTGGCGACGTATGGGCGGGATCGGGGTGCGGCCGAGCCGTTGTGGCTTGGGTCGGTGAAGTCGAACATCGGGCACACGCAGGCTGCTGCGGGGGTGGCCGGTGTGATCAAGATGGTGCTGGCGATGCGGCACGGGTTGTTGCCGCAGACGCTGCATGTGTCTGCTCCTACGACCCATGTCGATTGGGAGCAGGGCCAGGTCCGGCTGCTGGAGCAGGCGCGGGAGTGGCCGGAGCCGGACGGCCGGCCGCGGCGGGCGGGTGTGTCGTCGTTCGGGGTGAGCGGGACGAACGCGCACGTGGTCGTGGAGCAGGCTCCCGAGCCGCAGCTGGACACCTCCGGGGACGCTCCTGTGGTGTCGGGTGTGGTGCCGTGGGTGCTGTCGGGGCGCGGTGAGGAAGCATTGCGGGCCCAGGCGTCGCGGTTGGCCGAGTATGTCGATGCTCGGCCGGAGGTGGCGGTTGAGGGTATCGGGTTGTCGCTGGTGCGTGCCCGCGCTGCCTTCGAGGACCGTGCGGTGGTGGTGGGTGCGGATCGGGAGGAGTTGCTGGGCGGCCTGCGTGCCTTGGCGGCCGGCGAGTCTGATCCCACGGTCGTCTCCGGTACGGCGTCGGGGCGTCGGGATGCGGTGCTGGTGTTCCCCGGTCAGGGGGCGCAGTGGGCCGGGATGGGGGTGGAGCTGGCGCAGGCGTCGCCGGTGTTCGCCGCCCGGCTGGAGGAGTGCTTCGCCGAGATCCGGCGGTGGGTGGACTGGGACCCGGCCCAGGTCCTGGCCGATGCTGATGGGCTGGAGTCCATCGAGGTGTTGCAGCCGATGGCGTTCGCGGTCGGGGTGGCCCTGGCGGCGTTGTGGGAGTCGGTCGGGGTCCGGCCGACAGCGGTGATCGGGCATTCGCAGGGCGAGGTGGCCGCGGCGTATGTGGCCGGGGTGTTGTCGCTGGCCGACGCCGTGCGGGTGGTCGTGTTGCGCAGCCGGTTGTTCGCCGCCGAGCTGTGGGGTCGCGGCGCGATCGCCGCCGTGGGGCTGCCCGCTGAGGTGGTGCGCGAACGTGTCGCCTCGCTGGGCGGGGGGTTGGAGGTGAGCGCGGACAACGGGCCTGCCTCCTGCGCGGTGGCCGGACCGACCCAGGCACTGGAAGAGCTTGTCGAGCGTCTGCGTGGTGAAGGAGTGCGGGCGCGAGTGATCGCCACCACGGTGGCCTCGCATTCGCAGATGGTCGAGCCGTTGCGCGAGCAGCTGCTGGAGATGCTGGGCCCCATCGAGCCCGGGCCCGGCCGGGTGCCGGTGTATTCGACAGTGACCGGTGGGGTGCTGGCGGGTTCGGAGTTGGGGGCGGAGTACTGGTTCGCCAACGCGCGCCGGCCGGTGGACTTCCAGGGGGCGGTGCGGGCGTTGCTGGCCGATGGCCGCACCGCGTTCATCGAGGTGAGCCCGCATCCGGTGCTGACAATGGCGGTGCAGGACATCCTGGACGCCACCGGCACATCGGGCGTTGCGGTGGGATCATTGCGTCGTGGCGAGGGCGGCCCCGACCGGTTCCTCCGCTCAGCGGCCGAGGCGTTCACCGCCGGTGTCGCCGTGGACTGGCAAAAACTCCTACCCGGCACCAGCGTGGATGCCGAGCTGCCGACATATGCGTTCCAGCACCAACGCTACTGGCTGGAGCCCGCCACGACCGGTGTGTCGGACGCGAGCGGGCTCGGCCAGGCCCGCGTGGAGCACCCGCTGCTGGGTGCGGCGGTGGAACTGCCCGATCACGGCGGGCTGGTGCTGACCGGCCGGATCTCCACCGCCACGCACCCCTGGCTCGCTGATCACGGGGTGGGGGAGACGCTGCTGTTCCCCGGCACCGGGTTCGTGGAGCTGGCCGTGCGAGCGGGCGACGAGGTCGGCTGCCCGGTGCTGGAGGAGCTGACGCTTGAAGCGCCGCTGGTGATCGAGGGCGACGAGCCGGTCCAGCTCCAGGTGGCAGTGTCGGTAGCCGACGAGGACGGGCGGCGTGAGGTGGCGGTACATGCCCGCACCGGCCAGCGACCCTGGACACGCCACGCCACTGGAACCCTCACCGCAACAAGCAGCACGCCGAGTCCTGCTGGCGAACAGTGGCCGCCCGCGGGGGCGCAGGCGGTGGACGTGTCCGGCCACTACGAGACACTGGCCAGCACCGGATACGGATACGGTCCGGCGTTCCAAGGGCTCAAGCGGGCCTGGATCCGCGACAACGAGGTGTTCGCCGAGGTGGAGCTCGACGAGCGGGAGGCCGCCGAGGCCGGCGGTTATGGTATCCACCCGGCTCTGCTGGACGCCGCCCTGCACGCCACCGGTCTCGTCGAGCAGGTTGAGGGCGTCGCGCTGCCGTTCGCCTGGAACGGGGTGGAGCTGCTCGCTTCCGGCGCCCAACGCGTGCGCGTCCACGCCCAGCCCACCGACGACGGCGCCACCAGCATCCACATCACCGACACCACCGGCGCGCCGGTAGCCATCATCACAAGCCTGATCTCACGCCCGCTACCGGCCGGCGGGCTGTCGTCGCGTCCGCAGGCTGGGCACGATGCGCTCCATCGTGTGCAGTGGGTGCCGCTGGCGGGTGAGCCGGTCAGTTCTGGGGACGTGGCGGTGGTGGGCGAGGGCTGGCCCTCTCTGGTCGCGGCTGTCCAGGCTGCTGGTGGGGGTGTCGGGGAGTTCGTGGATGTGGCGGCGTTGGGTGATGCGATCGCGTCCGGCCGGTCTCTTCCCGCCGCCGTGGTGATGCGCCTGCATGCGGATGCTTTCCTCCGGCCGGCGCTCGATCGGGTCGTGGGTGTGCTGAGTGGTTGGCTGGCTGATGAGCGGCTGACCGAGACCCGGCTGGTGCTGGTCACCAGCGGCGCGGTGACAACCGGCAGCGCCGATGCCGGTATGGCGACCGGCCCCTCGGCCCGCCTGAACGCCTCAGGTGGGGATGGCGTCGATGGTGCTTTGATCGGTGCGGCGGTGTCGGGGTTGGTGCGCTCGGCCCAGGCCGAGAACCCCGGCCGGATCCTGCTGATCGACCTCGACAACGAGGCCGAATCACTCACCGCGCTGGCCTCCCTGCTGGGCGTGGAAGACGAACCGCAACTGGCAGTGCGGGCCGGCCAGGTCCTGGTGCCTCGTCTGGCCCGCGCGGACAGCGCCGGTGATCTGGTGGTGCCCGGGGGTGCGGGTGGGTGGCGGCTGGACTGCCCGGCCAAGGGGTCCCTGGAAGAACTGGCGTTGATCCCCGCGCCGGAGGCCGACCGAGAGCTGGCCGCCGGTGAGGTGCGGGTGGAGGTCCGTGCGGCCGGGTTGAACTTCCGTGATGTGGTCGTGGCGTTGGGCATGGTGCCCGAGCAGGGGGAGCCGATCGGCGGCGAGTTCGCCGGCGTCGTCTCCGAGATCGGACCCGGGGTGGAAGGGGTGCGGGTCGGCGATCGGGTGATGGGGCTGGGTGAGGCCGCGTTCGGTCCCCGGGTGGTGGTCGATCAGCGGTTGCTGGCCGGGCTTCCGGCGGGCTGGTCGTTCGCTCAGGGGGCTGGGGTGACGGTGGCGTTCGCGACCGCCTGGTACGGGCTGGTCGACCTGGCCGGGCTCAGCCGGGGGGAGCGGGTGCTGATCCACTCCGGCGCGGGTGGGGTGGGCATGGCCGCGATCCAGATCGCCCGACACTTGGGGGCGGAGGTGTTCGCCACCGCCTCGCCCGCCAAGCAGCACCTGCTGCGGGCGCTGGGCGTGCCGGATGATCACATCGCCTCCTCCCGCGACCTGGACTTCGCCGACGCCTTCACCACGGTGATGGGCGGGGCGGGGATGGATGTGGTGCTCAACTCGCTGGCCGGCCCGTTCACCGACGCCTCCCTCGACCTCCTCACCCCTGGCGGGCGGTTCATCGAGTTGGGCAAAACCGACCGGCGCGATCCCACCCAGGTGGCTGGCACCCATCCGCAGGTGCGGTATCGCAGCTTCGACCTCATGGACGCCGGGAACGATCGTATCGGCCACATGCTCGCCGAACTGCTGGACCTGTTCACTGGTGGCGGGCTGGCGGCGTTGCCGGTGCGGTGCTGGCCGGTGCAGCAGGCCCGCCAAGCCTTCCGGCACATGGCCCAGGCCCGCCACACCGGCAAGATCATCCTCACCATGCCGCGTAACCTGGACCCCGACGGCACCGTACTGATCACCGGCGGCACCGGCGGCCTGGGCGCCATCCTCGCCCGCCACCTGGCCACCGAGCACCAGACCAAGCATCTGCTGCTGGCCTCCCGCCGAGGAGACCAAGCCCCCGACGCCGACCAGCTCCGCACCGACCTGGAAGCAGCCGGCGCAACCGTCGACATCACGGCCTGCGATCTGTCCGACCCCGAGCAAGTCAACGCACTCCTGGACCGGGTACCCGCCGAGCACCCCCTGACAGCGGTCTTCCACACCGCCGGAGTCCTCGACGACGGCGTGGTCACCTCCCTCACCCCCGACAAGATCGACCGAGTACTGAGGCCGAAAGCAGACGCCGCCTGGCACCTGCACCAGGCCACCCGCCACCTCGACCTGGCCGCCTTCGTTCTCTACTCCTCCTCAGCCGCCACCCTCGACAGCGCCGGACAGGGCAACTACTCCGCCGCCAACGCCTTCCTGGACGCCCTCGCCATCCACCGCCACACCACCGGCCTACCCGCCCAAGCCCTCGCCTGGGGACTCTGGCACCAACCCAGCGGCATGAGCGCCCACCTCACCACCACCGACATCACCCGCATCGAACAAGCCGGCTACCACCGCATCACCACCACCCAAGGCAACCAACTCCTCGACACCGCCCTCACCACACCCCAACCCCACCTCCTCCCCCTCCCCATCAACACCCACACCCTCAGCAACCGCCACGACGGCGTCCCGCCCATCCTGCGTGGGCTGGCTCGCACGCCCGCGCGTCGCACCGCCCGCACCGAACCTGTCTCCGGCAGCGGGTCAGCGCTGGAACGCCGCCTGACCGGCCTGCCCGCGGCCGAGCAGGAACACGTGCTGGTGTCCCTGGTCTGCGCCGAAGCCGCAGCGGTCCTGGGGCATGCCTCCGGTGAGGCGATCCAAGCAGGACGCCCGTTCAAGGATCTGGGCTTCGACTCCCTGACCTCCGTCGAGTTGCGTAACCGGCTCAGCCGGGCCGCCGGCATGAAACTGCCCGCCACCCTGGTCTTCGACCACCCCACCCCGACCGCGCTGGCAGCGCATCTGCTTCAGCGCGTCACCGGCAACAGCACGGCCGTCGCGGCCACACCCGTCCGGGCCGCGTCTGCGTCCGCGGGGATTGGGGAGCCGATCGCGATCGTGGCGATGAGCTGCCGCTACCCGGGCGGGGTGAACTCGCCGGAGGACCTGTGGGAGATGCTCGTGCAGGGCCGTTCGGGTATTTCCTCCTTCCCCGAGGACCGGGGCTGGGATCTGGAGGCGTTGTATGACCCGGATCCGGACCATGTGGGGACCACGTATCTGCGTGAGGGCGGGTTCCTGAAGGACGCGGCCGGGTTCGACGCGGCGTTTTTCGGGATCAGTCCGCGTGAGGCGATCGCGATCGATCCGCAGCAGCGGCTGCTGCTGGAGACGTCGTGGGAGGTCCTGGAACGGGCCGGGATCGACCCCGACACCCTCCGCGGCACCCCGACCGGCGTCTTCATCGGCGGAACACACACCGGATACGGTGCGGATTCACCATCGGCCGACGTCGAAGGCTACTTGGTCACGGGCACATCCAGTTCGGTGATGTCAGGACGGGTGTCCTACAACTTCGGCCTCGAGGGTCCGGCGCTGACGGTGGACACCGCCTGCTCCTCCTCCCTGGTCGCCATCCATCTGGCCTGCGAGTCCCTGCGTAGAGGCGAAAGCACTCTGGCACTCGCAGGCGGCGTGACCGTGCTCCCCAACCCCGAGCTGTTAATCCAATTCAGCCGTCAGCGTGGTCTGGCGAGAGACGGCCGATGCAAGGCGTTCTCGGATGAGGCCGATGGCACCGTCTTCTCCGAAGGTGTGGGCATCCTGCTGCTGGAACGGCTCTCGGAAGCGCAGGCCAACGGCCACCGGGTTCTGGGTGTGATCCGCGGATCGGCGGTCAACCAGGACGGTGCCAGCAACGGCCTGTCGGCCCCCAACGGTCCCTCGCAGGAGCGGGTGATCCGCCAGGCGCTGGCCAACGCCGGCCTGGCCCCCGGTGACATCGACGCGGTCGAAGCCCACGGCACCGGCACCAAACTCGG
>NZ_JBFAOQ010000045.1:0-18726 GCF_040675285.1 Nonomuraea sp. NPDC049625
CAGGGCGGAGGGGTTCTGGTTCCTCATCCGCGATCGGGATACCAGGTTCACCGCGATGTTCGACGAAGTCTTCACGGCCGCGGGCATCGGCATTCTCAAGAGTCCACCTCGGGCTCCGCGGGCCGACGTGTTCGCCGAACGCCGGATCGGCGGCCTGCGCCGAGAACTCCTCGATCGGATCCTTATCGTCAACGCCCGCCATTTACGGCGCGTGCTGGCTCCCTACGAGACCTACTTCAATGAGCATCGCCCGCATCGCTCCTTCGGCCAGGCCGCTCCGCTGCGAGCCCTTCCCGACCCGGCCGAGGACCATATCGAGGTCATCCGGCGTGACCGCCTCGGCGGCCTGATCCACGAATACGTGCAGGTCGCATAGGGCGACCGAGTTCTTGGCACCCACAGGGCGTCATGAAGGCCGTCGCCCGGCCCCGAGGTCTCGGAGACCCGGCAACAGCGCGCCTGCCGATAATTGCATCCAGCCAGGTCATGGCCATTTGGCGGCTTTGCGTGGCGTACGCGAGCTCCGCCCACCAGGCGAGGCAAGCGCGCGCGGCATGAGCCTTCACCAGTTGGCTGGTCAGCGCGTCACCGGGTGTCAGCCAGTGAGGTAGCCGCCGGAGGCGTCGATGTCCGTGCCGAGGACGGCGGTCGCGTCGTCGGACGACAGCCACATCACCACCCGAGCCATCTCCTGTGGTCGTACGATCCGCTTGATCGGGTAGTCCTGCGCGATCTGCTCGTACGTCACCCCGAACGCCTTTGCCGCCCGCTCCAGCATCGGCGTGTCCACGGCACCTGGGGCCAGCGCGTTGATTCGGATGTTCTTGTCTGCGTACTCCAGTGCGGCCACCTTGGTCAGCGACGCCACCGCGTGCTTGCTCGCGTTGTAGGGCGAGATCGTCGCGAAGCCGACCTCGGCCGAGATGGAGGCGGTGTTGACGATGATTCCTGCGCCCTGTCGGAGCATGTGCGGGATCTCGTACTTCATCGCCAGGAACACCCCGGCCGCGTTCGTGCGCCAGACCTGCTCGAAGTCGCTCAGCGTCTGCTCGTGCAGCGCCGCGGCGGTGGGGCTCTCGATGCCGGCGTTGTTGAAGGCGATGTCGACCCGCCCGTACCGGCGTACGCACTCGCTCACGAACGCCCGCACCTCGTCCTCCTTCGACACGTCAGCCCGCATGTACGTGGCCTCCCCGCCGAACCGCCTGATCTCCCGCTCGTGCCGCCGGCCGAGCTCCTCTCGCCGCCCGCAGAAGAACACGTGCGCGCCCTGCCTGGCCATCTCGTACGCGGTGGCCTGTCCGATGCCCGACGTCGCGCCGGTGATGAGCACCACCTTGCCGGCGAAGCGCCCGCGGCGGTCGGCCATCCCCGTGGAAGGGGCGGGCGGGTTCTGCGTGTTGGCCGAGGCGGGCGCGGCGGCGGCCACGGCCCCGGCGGCCAGCGCCACCGCGCCCCTGGCGCCCCTCGTGAGGATCGCCCGCCTCGACGGCTGCAGCTGGGGTCGTTCGGTCATGATGTCTCTCCACTTGGTGAGCTGGGATCGATCATCATGGTCATCGGCAGGCCGATTCTCGTCCAATACCTATGGCTATAACCGTCGGCTATGGCCTTTTACATGTCGAGCGGGCAGTTCTGGAGTGTGTACGGACGCGGTGATCGGCCTCCTGGACGACCATGCGGCGCTCGCGGCGCGACCGGCTGATGTCGTCGTGTACCACCCCAAGCCTCTCGGCGGGCCCTACGTCGCGGAGAAACTCGGCGTCCCGGCGTTCGCCGGTCTGCTGATCCCTCTGTACGCGCCAACGTCCGCCTTCCCCTCTCCCATCTTCCCGGTCCGGCCGCCAGGCCCGCTCAACCGGGCGACTCGCGGGTCGCCGCCGCGGGAGCTCGGGGTGTCGATCGTGCCGGAGTCGGTGGCCCGCCTCCGCTGCGGCGACGTCGTTTTCCGGCCGCTGTCACCACTGACCCGCGTGGTGACCCTGGACCTGACCTGGCGCACCGGCGACTCCAACCCGGTCGTCCATAACTTTCGCGCTTTGTTCCCTCCACCCCCGGCTCCTGCGTGAGGGCTTGCAGAGAAAACCCCTGGCTCTTCGAAACTCGACGTCCCGTTCCCAAGGAATCGTCGATGCCATGCCCGCCACAGTCGCCTGACGGCACAACACCCACGCCCAGTGACATGCCGCTTCAGCGTGCCCGCAGGCGTTTCCGTGGCTCACAGCCCCTGTGGCGCTTTCCGACCCACCGTGCACGGCCAGGTCTGCGAGCGTAGTCCGGCCTGAGGGCCGGGGCGGGTCGCGGCAAGGGCTGACGGAGCAGGTCGAGGAAGAGGCGGGCGAGCGGACCGGCTGCTTCGAGCACGTCACCCCTTAGGCATCTACTCCGGCCTTTACATGGCTTTTCGGGGTTCGTTGATTATGTGTTGACCCGTACCTTGTTGATCCACTTCTTGGAGCGTCGTGAAGCTGAAAACTGTTCTGACCGCGGCGACCGTGGTCGCCTGCCTGTCCGTGCTCACACCGCCGGCAGTCGCGAGCCCCGCCCTGCCCGATCCCGCCCCCGGCGGGCCGCAGCGTTCCTACGAGCCCGACATCGAGGGCACGAAGAACATCGATTCGCTGTCGGTGACTGCGACCCGCGGGGCCGGCCGAAGCGTGACGATAGCCTTCGACCGGCGCAGTCGGGCCGAGACGGGGGAGGTTCCGGCCGGGGCGCGGCGGTTCGTGTTCCTGTTCGACCGGTCGGTGAGCTTCAACCCCGGTGCCTTTCCAGCCTGTGCGCGTACCGTGATCGAGAAGCAGGGGGCGCAGGCGTGCCCGGCGGGGTCGCGGATCGGCGGCGGGCTCGGAGAGTCCGCGGACGGGCAGTCGCAGGAGGTGCTGGCCTTCAACACGCGGGTGGGGCCGTTGCCCGGGGTACTGGTGGTGCTGCCCGCCTCCGAGGTGATCCTGGAGCAGACCTTGGAGCGGGTCTCCGACCCGTACCGCAAGGACTACCGGTGGGTACTGGACGAGATCCTGCCGCCCACGTCCGTGCCGCCGCAGGACCGCGCGGGCACCATCCGGTTCCAGCTCTCCTTCGGCGCCACCCGCCAGTACCAGGGCCGCACGGTCGGCTTCGCCGAAACTACGGCCGAGTCGGGCGACACGCTGACCTTCGGCCTGTGGAGTGAGTTCGTCACTGGCCAGGTCGTCCTGCCCACCGCCCGGACGCCGCTCGTGGCCGGTGCGGAGGGCGGGCGATAAGCCGTGCCGTCCCGGCGATCGGCCGTGGCCGAGGCCGCCGGGATGGCGCCGGCCGCCGCCGTGCCAGCTACCCGGCCCGCCGCCACCGAATCGGCGGAGCCGACACCCGCACCCCCCGGTTGCTGGCCACCATGGACGACGCCCGTCCATTAAGGAAAGGTGTCTCGGGCCGAAACACCTGGACGCGCGTTCGATTCACGTTGCCCGGCGTTGAGCACTGTGGTGACCTTGAGCGCCCAATTGTTCCTGTTGAACAGCCCCGCGTCGTCCACCCAGGCGATCATCGGCCGACCCTGGCCATCCAGGGTCATGGCCATGCCTGCGCCCAGGCCGTGCGGGCACGGCTGGTGCGGTGTAGCCGTGCTCGCGGCACCAGGCGAGCCAGGACAGTACGGCGGCGCGGCGGGCGTTCTAAGTGTTGACCACCGCGCCGCCCCACAGGGCTTCCAGGGCCTCGCCGATCTCGTCGTCGGCCACTGCCGCGAGCGGGCGGTACTCGCCGAGCCAGAACGCGATCTTGCCGACACCGGCGGCGTAGGCGCGCACGGTGTTGGGGTTGGGCAGGATGTCGAGGACGGCGTCGGCCGCAGCGCGGACCGTCAGGCGCTGGGCGGCCGACAGCGGCGTCACGGCGGGCACGGCGTCCTCCTTGCCGCAGATGACAGGACGCTTCACGCAACGGCTCGCATCTGTTACCGCAGGCCGCGATCAGCGATTCGACCGGTGCCATCTCATATTCGGAGGGCTTGTATTCCTCCTTCTGCCACCGGTTGGCGGGGCGCTGTGTGGCTCGGAGGGCGGCGTAGTTGTCCCAGTCGGTGGCGAGGGTGGTGGCTCGTTCAGCGGCGAAGCGGGGGTGGCAGCCGACGAGGTCGGCCAGGACAGGGGCGGGGATTTCTCGGAGGAGTTGGTTGAAGGCAGCGGTGCGGCTGGCTTGTGCGATGCCAATGCCTCTGAGCCGTTTGCGTAGCTGGTTGGTGGTGATCGGGCGGTTGGGGCGTTGGCCGGGGAACAGCCAGGGCGAGGAGGGGTTGGCTGCTGTTCCCATGTTGCGGCGCTGGGTGATGAGGGTTGTGATCAGGTAGTCGAGAGGTTCGGGCAGCGGTAGTTCTTCCTCAGCGATCTGGAGTAGCACTTGATCACCGGAGACGGTCATGTCGCTGGTCTTGAGTTGCGTGATGCGGGTGGCCGGCTGGGCGTAGAGGAGCACGGTGGGCGCCGAGCCCGAGCTCCCACGCGGCCAGCACTGGGGCACAGAGCACCGATTGCGTGAGGTAGGCCGACAGGGAGTCTCGGCGTCCGGGCGGAGCTCGCGGCGGTGCCGCCGTTGCCCACGCAGGTGTTGTTGTCCGCATCGAGCGCCCTGGGAATCTCCGAGTCCGCCACACGAGCGGCACTGAACCGGATGGTGCACCGCTCTCTTCTCGCCCGCCACAAGCACGGCCGCACCAGCGCCTTCCAACTGACGGACGAGGGGAGGGCACTGCTACGGCGAGGCCGAGAGCGGATGTTCTCGCCGACACCGTTCGACCATCCCGAAGGCATCTGGACCGTGTTGAGCTGCCCCGTCCCCGAAAGCCTGCGAAACCTGCGCTACCAACTGCAGGGTCGACTGATGTGGGCCGGATTCGGTGCCGTCCACCCCAACGTATGGGTTGCCCCCGGACGTGTAGACGTCGAGGAACTGCTCCGCAACCTTCCCACTCCGGAGGTGTTGGGACTCGTGCAGGCCTTTCACGGCACGCCCGCCGCGCCGAGCCAGCCCGAGCAACTGGTGCGCAAAGCCTGGGATGTCAACGCGCTGCGCTCAGGTCACCTGAGCTTCCTCGCTCGATGGGAAGGCGCGGAGCCACCTGCTGTGGGCGCCCTACCCCAGCTTCTGCTGCTGCACGCCGACTGGGGCCTCCTCCTTCGCGCCGACCCCGGCCTGCCCCCCGCGTACCTCGATGAAGACTGGCCCGCGCAGCGCTCCACACGCACGTTCCAGCGGCTTGACACGCGCCTTGGCCCGTCCGCCGAAAAGCAGCTGAACGCGCTCGTAGCCGAGACGGCGAGACGTTGACCTGTGGTTTCCCCGTCAGGCTGTCGCTGACACAAGCAGGCATGTTGAGATGCCGGCGGCGAGCAGCGGGCAGTAAGCGCCACGACCGCCTCGCATTGCACCCATCGCCGAACACTGCGCCGCCGCGCTGCGGTAGCCGACCCGTCGGCTGAGCCAGGCCCGGCCGCACAACCCTCACGGCGCCCTGGAGCGACAGGATGCCGTCAGATGCTGGGCTGACGCCGCCCAGGCCCACAGGGCCGGGCAGGCACGCACGATCACATCAATGTCATATCTGTGGCCACCGGCCGCAAGGGCCGCCAGCCGCTGCCGTCCAGCTTGGCCAGCTCCGCCTCGACATCCACAGTGATCACGCCGAAGAAGTTGATGTTCTCGCTGTGCGCCGGGGAGATGTGGGTCAGCAGCTCGTCCGGGACGTCCCGGCGAGCCGCACGCAACTGCCGTACAGCCAGCGAGTAATACTCGGTGGTCCAGGTAATGACAGAGTTGGTCAAAACGGTCAGACGCCACGCCTGGTCAGTCTGATCGGCCAGGGCCGGCTTGGTGATGGCACCCTGGTGGGCGTAGTGCAGGTCGCGGCGCAGCGCGTGCAGGCTCTCGCCCTTGTTCAGCTGGTCGACCGGCCTCGGGGGGACGATCGCGCCGTTCTGCGACGCGATCTTCATGGGCGGACGCGGCGACCATCGCGGACCCGCATGTGCGGATCGGCGTCGTCGTAGGCGACGGCGGCGCGGCCATCTGGCCGATGGCCATGGGACCCGCCCTGGCCAAGCGCTACCTGCTCACTGGCGATCCCGTCACCGCATCGGAGGCCGCCCACCTGGGCATTGTCACGCACGTGTGCTCCCTCGGCGAGGTGCTGCCCGAGGCGACCGCGTTCGCCCAGCGCCTGGCCGCAAGCGCTCCCCTGGCCGCCGGCCGGGCCTGAGGTGTGGGTCGTGTGCCGGGAGTTGATTTCGGCCAGGAGCGTGTTCGCGTTCCTGGCCGAACACCGGCGAGTGCTGTTCCGCCGCAAGCGTTCGAGGACATGTACGCGCCGGTGAAGGGGCGTCCATCGGTGCCGCCGGGTCTGCTGGCCACGGTGGCGGCGCTGCGGTTCGACCTGCGCTGGAAGGCCGCCTGCGGGCTTGGCCTGTATGACAAGGGATTGGATCCGTCGCTGTTTACATATTTCCGGCGTGGGCTGGCCCGCTCGTCGGATCCGGACCGGATCTTCCAGGCCGTACGCACCGTGGTGGAGCAGACTGGGGTACTGGCGGGCCGGACTCGGCGGGCGCTGGATTCGGCGGTGCTGCTGGATGCGGTCGCCACCCAGGACACCATCACCCAGCTGGTCGCTGCCATCCGCCGGGTGGCCTACCAGGTACCCGGCGCGACCGCGCTCCTGGCGGCACACTGTCACGCCCACGACTACGCCGACCCGGGCAAGCCGAAGATCGCCTGGGACGACGAGGGGGCCAAGAACGCCCTGGTCAATGGCCTGGTCACTGATGCGCTCACCCTGCTGGACCACCTGGCCGGCCAGGACCTCGACGAGCCGGCCGAACACGCGGTCGGCCTGCCGGCCCTGATCGCCGGCCAAGACGTCGAACCCGCCGACGGCACCGACGGACGGTGGCGGATCGCCAGCCGCACCGCACCCGACCGGATCATCTCCACCGTCGCCCCGCAACATCCACAAAAGCGGTCAGCACCGTGACGACGGCTACAAGGCTCACCTGGCGGTCACCGCCGTCGCGTTACGCCCCGGTGCTGGAGCCGCCCATCACGAGGCCGGACACCGGCTGCTGATCAAACCGCCCGCGCTCAAGCCCACCGTGGCCGGCGGATTCACCCTCGACGACTTCGTCATCGACACGAGCGCCGGCACCGTCACCTGCCCCCGCCGGGCACACCGTCCCGCTCGCCGACCCGGCAGGCCTCCACCAGCAGCGCCACGCCACCTTCACCGGCCGGTGCGCCGCTTGCCCCCTGCATGATCGCTGCACCACCGCCAAGACCGGCCCCCGTGATGACCATCCGCCCGCACCACGATCTACAACCCGCAGCCCGCCACCAAGCCGCCACCGACCCCGCCTGGCAGGACGACTACCGTCGCCGGCGGCCCATGGTGGAGCGCGCCGTGGCCTGGCTGGTCGCCCGCGGCAACCGCCGTCTGCCCTACCGCGGCAGCCACGCCAACGACCGCTGGCTCCACCACCGCGCCACCGCCCTCAATCTCCGCCGCCTGGTCAAGCTCGGACCCAGTCGCCTCCGCGAACTGGGGCGACGCGGGACCACGGTCAATCTGGTCTGTCCGGGACGAGGTGTTGCAGGCTCAGTAATATTGTTTTTCGATCACCTGCGGTGTCGCGGGAGTTTCGTTGTTTTCCAGAGAGTTCCTTTCCTCGGCGGTGATGAGGTTGAGGTCCTGCATGATGGCGATCGAGCGTCGCCAGTAGCGGCGAGCGTCGGTGGTTCTGCCCGCGTTGTGGAGGGCACGCCCCAGCCCCCAGAGGATGTCGGCTCGCCGGAACTCGCTGATGGGGCCCGCTTCCCGGTGAAGGTCGAGAGCCTCCTGGTAAAGGGCGATGGCTTGCCCCGATTGTCCGGCCAGGCGGTGCGCCTCGGCGAGGTGAGCGACAGAAAGGCCAAGATAGGCTGAGATGTTGGCCTCTTTGTAGATCTCGATTGTGCGTGTGTGGGCGGCGATGGCCGAATCGAACTGCCCCGTTCGCTGGTAGGCCAGCCCCAGGTGTGTGAGGACCGTCGCCGGGGTCAGGCAGTTGCCCGCCTCGCCGACATGGGCGAGGGCACGCAGGTGATAGGAGATGGCTGCCTCATAGCGGCCCGCGCTCCTGTGGGCGACCCCGATGTAGTCGAGCAGCGCCGCTTCGCGGCTGGTGTTCCCGGCCCGGCGGAAGGCGGTCCGGGACCTGTGCAGATGACGGATGGCGTGGTCGGGGCGTCCTGTGTAGATGTGAGCCCAGCCGAGATCGCCGTGCGCAACGGCCAGGTGGAGTGGGTCGTTGGTGTGCTTGGCGGCCACCAGCGCCAGCTCACTGAGGCGGAACTGCTTGAGGTAGAGGCCATGTTCGTGCAGCAGGACGGCGAGCATCGCCGCCAGGCCCACCACCTCGTCCGCCACGGGCGTGCGTACCGCCTGCTCCATGGCCGCCAGGATGATGTCCACCTCGGCGGCGATCCACGCCCTGGTCTCCTGGCTCGTCTCCAAGCTCACATCCGGGTGCGTCAGGTCGGACGGCCCAATCTCCAGCCGCCACGTGCTGCCCCTGTTCAGCTTCCGGCTGATCGTGCGGACGGTGGCCAGGTAGTGACGCAGGAGCCGGCGGAGGGCGAGGTGCCGTACCTGCAGGCTCTCCTCTTCTTCGGCGCGCTCGCGGGCGAACAGACGCAGCAGGTCGTGCAACCGGTAGCGGTTAGGGACGTAGTTGTCCACCAGTTGCGCATCGACCAGGTGATCGAGCAGATACTGCGCTCGTTCCTCGGGGAGATCGGCCAGCGCGGCCGCGGCGGACAGGCTGACATCAGGCCCGTCGAGCATGCCCAGCATCCGGAACATCCGCGCCGCGGCCCGGCCCCGCAGATCCCCGTGCAGATCCTGGTAGCTGGTCTGGAAGCTGGCCCGTACCGCCCGATCGTCGACACGCAACTCGTCCAACCGCCGCCGGCTGTTCTCCAGCCGGTTGACCAGGATCGCCAGCGACCAGGCCGGCCGAGCCCGCAATCGTGCCGCCGCCAGGCTCAATGCCAGGGGCAGACCACCGCACAGCCGTATCACCTCGACCGCCTCAGCGGGCTCGGCGGCGACCGTCGTCTCTCCCACCATGGCACGCAGCAGGTCGAGGGCCTCTCCGCCAGACAGCACATCCAGCGCAATCTGTACGGCGCCCTCGAAGGAGGTGAGCTTGCGTCGACTGGTGATCAGCACCGCGCACCCGGGGCTACCGGGAAGCAGCGGCCGAACCTGCGCGACGTCGCGCGCATTGTCCAAGACGACGAGTATGCGCTTGCCGTAGGTCAGCGAACGGAAGCGGCCCGCGGCCTCCTCCAGCGTCGCGGGTATGGCCGAGTCGGCCACGCCGAGCGAGCGCAGGAAGCGGCGTACGGCCTCCATCGGCTTCACTGAGCCGGTTTCCGGCGTATGGCCGTGCAGGTCGATGTACAGCTGGCCATCGGGAAAGTCGCCGGCGACGGCATGCGCGATGCGCAGAGCCAGCGACGACTTCCCGACCCCACCGAGCCCGCTGATCTGGCAGATCCGCAGCCCGTCCGATCGGTCCCCGCTGAGCATCTCGTACGCGCGCGCCAACTCGGCCGATCGCCCCGTGAAGGAGACCGGGCCGGCAGGCAGCTCCGCGGGCACCGGCGGGAGCGGTACGCGTTGCTGCTCCGCTGCCGGGCGGCCATGACGCACGAGAACGGTAGCAGACTCACCGGCCGATACGGTGAGGTCGTCATCCTCCAAGATGCGCTGGTGCAGCTGCTGCAGCTCGCTCCCGGGATCGATCCCCAGCTCCTCGACCAGTCGCCCGCGCAGGTCACGGTAGGCGGCCAGCGCGGCTGCCCGTCTGCCGTCCTGGCACAGCGCCACCATCATGAGCTTGACCAGCCGCTCCCGCAGCGGATGCTCGCTGATGAGCAAGGCCAGCTCGGCGACGGCCTCCCGATGCCGCCCCAGCCGCAGGTCGATCGCAATGCGCTGCTCGACCGTGCTCAGCCGCTCTTCCTCCAATGTCGCGCCGTACGTGTCGCGCAGCCAAGCACCCGCCACATCGGCCAGGAACGGCCCCTGACATAGGCCCAGCGCCTGTCGTAGCAGCTCGCTCGCCGTGGCAGGATCGCTCGCGTGCGCGGACGCCACCAGGTCCCGAAAGCGCAGCAGGTCCACCCGCGCCGGGTCGAGGCTCAGCCGGTATCCCGGCGGGGAGGTGGACAACTCGACGTCGGACATCTGAGCGAGCAGCCGTCGGAGCCTGGATATGTATCCCTGAACGGCGTTGCGCGCCGAGGGCGGAGACTCCCGCTCCCAGACCGCCCTCATCAACCGATCGAGAGGAACCGTCCGACCCATGTTGAGTAACAGCATCGCCAGCACCGAGCGCTGATGCGGAGTGGCGGGCCCGACGAACGTGTCACGCGCCCAGATCCCAACCGGCCCCAGCAGGCGGAACTCTACGTCGTCCAGCTGGCGCGTCTGTGGGAATCGGCTGTCAGACGCCGCCATACCCTCGCACGCCGCACGGCTCCAGGGCGGGCTCTTCACAGCTCATGACGATCATTGTAGTGCTCGCTGCGTGCATAGATCGTCACATATGTGGCGGCGCATGCCGCACTACGTGGACACATGTGATCTTCAACGACAGGACTGCCCGCTTAAAGATGATCTTTCGGTCGATTTTACGGATGGTCGGCTTGGCTGGTCCCGCTCTTGATCGTCTACGTGAGGAGAGTCGTGGAAGTCCGACGACAAGGCCTCGGGGTGTCGCGGCCGCAGGCGTTGCATACCTCGCTGACGGCGGCCTCCGCCCTGGCGGCGACCTCGACGGGCGCGACGCCGGCACGGGCAGGCGCGGAGGTGGCCCAGGCGGCCCCGGCATCGGCGCAGGCCGATGCGGTGACCGCGGGTCCGCGTGGTCAGTTCGCCCGGAAAGTGGAGGTAGTCGGCTACACCGATATGGATCACCGGCCGGCCTTCAAGATGGCGATCCGCCGTGTGGGGGAGCGGTGGTACCTGTACACCGGTCACTTTTGGGACTCGGGCTGGAGTGTCGTGGACGTCACCGATGCGCGGCGGCCGGAGGTGGTGGCGTTCGTGCCAGGGCCGAAGGACACCTGGACGCTGCAGGTGGATCTGCACGGCGACATCATGGTGACCCCCTGGAGCAGATCTTCCCCAATTTCGGCGGCGACCCGGACGCGGCCTTCGAGGAGGGCCTCTACATCTGGGACATCAAAGACCCCGTACGCCCCCGCAGGCTCGGCCACTACACGACCGGCGGCACCGGGACGCACCGCAACCTCTATCCGGGCGGCCGCTACGTGCATGTGGCGGCGGGCGTGAAGGGATTCCGCGGCAACATCTACACCATCGTCGACATCGAGCACCCGGCCCAGGGAGGTGGGGCGCTGGTGGGTGCCGGGACAGCGGGACGGTGAGGAGGGCACGCCCGCGCCCGAGCTGCCGCACCCGCACGGCTTCTGCTGCGCGAACGGCGCGGACGTGTCCCTGCACGGGCCCCCGTACGTCACCGGCGACCTGGCCTACCTGCCCTACGGCGCGGCCGGGCTGGTCGGTGCTGGACATCTCTGACGTGACCGAGCCGAAGCCGGTCGGCGGGCTGAACTTCAGTCCGCCCTTTCACTCCCGCTTCGGGGTGCACGGCGTGCTCCCGATCCCGGACAGGAGGATCGCGTTCGCGAACTCCGAGAACGTGTCCTACGGCAAGGGCGCCGCCCCGCACGCCTCCATCGTGGACATCTCCGACCCGGCCAACCCCTGGCTGCTGTCCCTGCTGCCGACGCCCGAACCACCACCCGGAGCGCCGTACCCGGACTTCTCGAGCAGGGGCGGCTGGAGCGGTCCGCACAACATCAACCACCACCAGCACCACCCCGACGTGCAGAAACAGGGCGACCTGTTCTATGTCGCGCACTTCAACGCCGGCCTGCGGATCTATGACGTCTCCAACACCCGCCTGCCGCGCGAGGTCGGCTACTTCGTGCCCCCGGACCCCGTCCGCAGGTACGGCCCGATGCCCGAGGGGGAGTTGGTGGCCCAGACGGAGGACGTCGTGGTGGACACCCGCGGCAACATCTACATCTCCGACAAGAACCAGGGCATCCACATCTTGCGCTACACCGGCTGACGCAACCGCACCCGCACCTGCCCGGCCCGGCCGCGCATGAGTGGTCCAGCCGGATTCAGCATCGTTTCAGCGCTCTGCTCCACGATGGTCCGCCATCACGCCAGCACGACCTCGTCCAGGCAAGCGCTGGAACACCGGCGCCACGCGCAAGGCCCGCTCGGCGTGTATCCCGTTCCACGCCCATGGCCTGACGCGGGTCAGGAAGGAATTCATCTTCATGAGACACCCGCAAGCCGCGGCGCTCGTAGCCTTCACCACGGTGGTGATGAGCCTCAGCGGCTGCAGCGCGCAGGACATCGCCGAGTCCGTCGCTGCCCGGCAGGCGCCGAAGGCGGATGCGTCGGCGGCGGAACCGCAACAGCGACCCGCGACGGAAACGCTACATGAAACCGAGCCCCCATCGCGACCAGTCAAACGGAGCACGACGAAGGCGGGCACCCGGCTGCGGGTCGGGCAGCAGGCGATCCTGCCGTACCGCAACGGGTCGATCAAAATCACCGTGACAGCCGTCGAGAAGGGCCCCAAGCGACGTTCGAACGCAGGTTCGGTTCCCGGGCCAAGGGCATCGTGCCGTACTTCATCCGCTACACCGTCAAGAATGTGGACGGCGGCGACATGTCGTTCACCTCCGCGCCGTACCTACAGCCGCTCACCGCCACTAGCGGCCCGACAGGCGCCATCGCCACGGGTGGCATGGACGGCTGCGAAAGAAAGTCTGAACCCGGCCGGGTTTGATGGACAGCTGCCTACTTGGTTTCTGCTGTCGTGATGGGGTTGTGGTTGTGACGGTAGTAGATGGTTTCGAACTCCGCTGGCGGCTGGTGGCCGCAGGCGGTGTGCAACCTTCGGTGGTTGTACCAGTCGAGGTATTCCAGCGTCGCCAGCTCCACGGTGTCGAGTCCGGTCCAGGGGCCGTGGCGACGGATCAGCTCTGCCTTGAAGATGCCGTTGAAGGACTCGGCGAGTGCGTTGTCGTAGGAATCGCCGCGGCTTCCCACCGAGCTGAGGGCGCCGGCCTGGGCCAGGCGCTCGGTGTAGCGGATGGACAGGTATTGAACGCCGCGGTCGGAGTGATGCACCAGTTGCGACAGGTCAGCGTCGCCAGTCGGGTTGTGGTTGCGGCGGCGCCAGATGGCCATTCCCAGGGCGTCCAAGGCCAGGTCGGTGCGCAGGTGGGTGGCCAGCTGCCAGCCGACGATCATGCGTGGGTACACGTCGATGATGAACGCCGCGTACACCCAGCCGCTCCAGGTGCGGATGTAGGTCAGATCCGCTACCCATAACCGGTTCGGCGCCACAGCATGGAAGTCACGGCCGACCAGGTCCTCTGGCCGATGTGCATGCTGGTCGGAGAGGGTGGTGCAGGTGGGCTTGCCGCGCACCAGCCCATGGATGCCCAGCTGGCGCATCAGCCGGCGCATGGTGCAGCGCGCCACCTGATGGCCGTCGCGGCGCAGTTGGTGATACATCTTGCCGACGCCGTAGCAGCGGTAGTTGTCCTGGAACAGGCGCGTGATCTCGGCTTTGAGCTGCTGGTCGCGGACGGCGCGGGCGGAAGGCGGCCGGGACCGGGCGGCGTAGTAGGTCGATGGCGGATGCTGCAGCACCCGGCATATCGGCTCGACGCCGAACTTCTCGCGGTGGGCGTCGATGAAGGCGTTCATCTGGGCGGGCGTGGGTCGAGTTGGCTCGCGAAAAAAGCCGAAGTTGCCTTGAGGATCTCGTTGGCCCGGCGCAGCTCGCGCACCTCGCGCTCCAGCTCGGCGATCCGCTGCGCGTCCTCCGTCGTCGTGCCTGGCCGTTGCCCGGCGTCGACCTCAGCTTGGCGCACCCAGCTGCGCAGCGATTCGGATCCGACACCGAGTTGGCGCGCCACCCGAGTGATCACTCCGTGGGACTTGCCGGACTGCTGGATCGCTTCCTGCACCATCCGGACCGCACGCTGCTTCAGCTCTGGCGGGTACCAACGCTGGGAGGGATGCGAAGAAGATCGACCGGCCATGGGCTCCATCCTTTCCAACCGCAGGAGCCTCCATCAATGCCGGACGGGTCCACGACCAGTGGTTTCCTGCCGCTGCGTTCGATCTGGCTTCGAAGCACTTGCGTGGCCCCGTGCGGGGTGGTGATGGTGGCCGCGTATATGCGGGCCATCTTCGCCACCGACGAGCGGTGCTTGCTGGCCAGAGTCTTCAACAGCGAGGTCTCCATGACCCAACCGAGCCGGTGGAGACGATGGACGTTCCCGGCCAGCAGGTAGTACTGGACGATGCCCCGCCACTCGGCCCCGTTGGTATTGACGATGGTGTGGTCGTCTTCGTTGATCAGACGGGGCCTGCTCTCGGTTTTGCCGCGAGACAGGTAGGCGGTCTTCCTAGCCTTGATCACCGATGCCGGCACCTTGAGGCTGACGACGCCATTGGCGCTGCGCCGGCCGCGAGTGACCTTGCGATCGTTGTGCAGCACGATGATCTCATAGCTGAGGAAACGCGCCGCCTGGGTTCGGGCGTGCGTGATCAGTGTCTTGTCCGCCGACAGCTCCAGCGCGAGTTCGTCGCGCAGAAACGCGGTCAGGCGCTGTTTGATCTCCTCGGCTTCGGCCTTGGGTCCGGTGAACCCGAGCAGGATGTCGTCGCAGTACCGGACGTAGCGCAGCCGCCGGAAGCCGGGATCTCGGGGATCCCCGCTGGGCATGCTCCACAACTGCTTGCGCAACTCCCGCGCCGTGGCGTGGTCTCCGCGCTTGTGCGCCCGCTCTCTGGCGGCGCGCACCCTGGCATAGGCGGTGTCCTGCCTGCGGATCCGCTCTCGGGTGCAGTGCGGGATCAGAACCTTCTCGACGAAGTCGTCCAGCAGGAGCCGTACCACTTCGTCGACGAGCTTGTCCGACCACGGCGGAAGACCCAAGGGTCTGGTTGTCTTGCCGTTCTTCTTCGGGATGTGGATCCGCTTGACTGGGCTCAACCGATACCGCTCGTACCACAGCGCCTCGATCTTGCCGATCGACATGCCGTCCACGGTCTCCCCAGAGGCCCCGGGCGTCATCGCTCCCTTGTCGGCGTAGATGCGCCCGTAGGCCAGCAGATACAACTGCGGGTTGAACAACTGCCGATATAACTCCTTCAACGGCAGGCCACGCCTGCCGCGCTCGCGCAGGACACCCAGCACCGTTTCGGCGCTCTGCATTACGCATACCTCCCGACCCTGAGGTGTCCGATCACCTGGCCCCCTTCGCCCTGCGTCCGGCTCTCCCGGACTCCTTGGCCGGTCGTGACTCCGACGACTACTACGAGGCCTCCGTCGCCATAGAACTCGCGTCCCGTAGGCGATCCCATGTTCGTCCTGGCCGTACGTGACAGCGTGAGGTAGGCGTCCCACTCAACTCCTTCAATGCCCTCACTGGGCATCGCTCCGTGCTCGGAAAGTGCCCAGGTCATGGCACTAAACCCGGGCAGAGCGCGGCGTCGGCTTCGGGCGTCGATTTCCGACGGATGCGACCTTCCATCAACTGGAGATTGGGATTCAGGCAATCCAGCTTTCGCCATATCACGCGGGTCCCACGACGCGCCGTCTCCAACGCCTGAGCACGACCGCCGCTTCAATGACATGCTGCTGTCCCCTTCACCTTTCGGATCCAGGTAAGCCATCGGACCCAGGAACCTCCTTCCAATTCCTCCCGGCTGAGCCGGGGATACGACCAGGCGCCTCATGGCGCACTGCCACCGGTCGCTGACCTGCACCGCATCCGGCAAAGCGCGTCGGATCGCCTCGCCGTAGGCGCCCGATCCGTCGCGGCAGACGATCTCGACTCCGGGGTGGCATCGCAGCCAGGCTTCCAGGACGTCGGCACCGCGGCCGGGCAGCACGTCGATCCGCTCGCCGGTCTCGGCGTCGGTGAGGACGGTGGCGGCGCTTGAGAGCGAAGTTATCGACACCCAGCACGCGCGGGATCCGCAGCGGTGGCCGCGGCAGCCGCATGAGCAGGCGCAGTGCCGTGGACCTGCTCACGAAACGTCTGCCGACCACATTCCCATGCCGGGCAGAGCAGACGCCGTCCCTGTAGCGACACCACCACCCGCCGCCCGTCGACCGGGACATCCGTGACCGTTCGGCTGGCGTAGCCGTGCACCCGACCGGTCAGCGCCCCACACACCGGGCATGGCGCCGGCTCGTCGCGAGTACGGGCCATGACCCGAATGAGGTCGTCCTCGTCTTCTACTGCCTCGGTGACCAGGGCAGACAGTCCCGCAAACACCACACTGGTAAGATCGTCGATCTTCAGCACGGCCCAGCCTGGCAGGCATCACGCCGCGCATCACCGATTACGGGCCAGTGCCGTTAAGTTGACACTCCCCATGTCAGGCGGAGCGCGAGCCCATAGAGCAACCCCGGGTTGCTCAGGTCTTACGAGGTCGCCGCTACCAGGGCTAGAAACATATAAGGTCACCCACTGTGCTCAGTTTGAACCAGTCGTTTTGCCCATGCCCGACTCTCGCGGTGGCGCAAGCCCCGGCTCGTGGTTTCGTACTCCACTTGCATTCCACCCATGTTCCGGTGCCCGCGCTGTTTTTGTAGTTGTTCTGGCAACGCCATATAGAACCGCCGCCGTTCTGCCTGTGCTGGCCAAGCTTGAAATAGCCGCTGGCCTTCTTGCTCTGTACGTAGGTTGCGTTCCGGTCGCTCCGATAGCACATCACCGCGTCTGAGATGTCGTTTTGGGGTCCAAAGCAGCGCATATTTCTGCCGTTGCCTCCAGAGAAGACCCGGCTATGGCTGACCTGCGTACCGACCTTCCAGTACGTAGAGGCAGCGCTCGCTTGGGACGCGAGTCCGACCGAGAAACCGGCGGCAAGGGCTATCGCCACCGAGCTTGATAGCAGGTATCTTCCGGTGAGTCGCATTTCGTATCCTTCCTTGCACGCTTTGAGATTCAGCTTAGAATTGGCCGCTGAAAGGCCAGTTAAATGCCACTGAAATGGCGCCGGTCAGGCGCTTGGGCCGATGTAGCGCAGCACGTAGATGCCTTGGTTCTTGTCGGAGATGTAGATATAGCCGCGCCGGTCCACGGCCACGTCCTCTGTCTGGGCCACCAGGCTGCCTTCCGGCATCGGCCCGTACCTGCGGGTGGGTCGGGCGGCACGAAGTAGCCGACCTCACGCGGAGGCGGGTGTTGGAGACGTCGTACACCTGCAGCCCGGCGTTGAAGTGCGCGACGTAGAACAGGTCGCCCTCCCGCTGCACGTCGGGATGGTGCTGATGGTGGTTGATTGATGCCAGAAACTCGGTGATGGGGTTGACGTGTGGTTCGCTGCTGGTGTTTAGGTTGAGCATGATCGCTGTCCATGGCGTTGCGTCTGCTTTATCTGATCTTCGTCCGTCTCGCGGGTTGGTTGGTGCTCCCGGGCCGCTCGCAGAGGTCGAAGGAGGTGGAGATCCTTGTCCTGCGTCATCAGCTGGCGGTGTTGCGTCGGCAGGTGGCCAGGCCGCGGCCGTCATGGGCTGATCGGGCGCTGATCAGCGGGCTATCGCGACTGCTGTCTCCAACTGGTCGTCTGCGGTTGTTCGTGACGCCAGGCACGCTGTTGCGATGGCACGCTGATCTGGTAAGGCGCCGGTGGACATTCAAGTGCCACAGCCAGGGCCGGCCTCGCACACGTCCTTGAATCCGGGTCCTGGTTCTTCGCCTGGCCCGGGAGAATCCGCTGTGGGGGTATCGGCGGATCACCGGAGAACTCGCCGGTCTGGGCCACCGGGTTGGCGCCTCCACTGTGTGGCTCATCTTGAACAAGGCCGGCATCTACCCCGCACCGCGACGCACGGGACCGGCTTGGGGTGAGTTCCTGCGCGTTCAAGCCTCAGGGATCTTGGCGTGCGACTTCTTCCACTGTGACACCGTGCTATTCCAACGTCTGTACTGCCTGGTCATCATGGAGATCTCCACGCGTCAGGTGAAGTTCATCTCCATGTTCGACGAGGTGTTCACCAGCGAGGGCCTCCGCATCCTCCAGACGCCACCACGGACCCCGCAGGCGAACGCATTCGCCGAACGCTGGATCGGCGGTCTACGCCGAGAGCTCCTTGACCGGATCCTCATCGTCAACGCCCGGCACCTGCGGCGCGTGCTGGCCGAGTACGAGACGCACGTCAACGAGCATCGGCCACACCGCTCTTTAGGCCACGCCACTCCGCTACGCGCTCTTCCCGACCCTGCCGAGGCCGATATCAAGGTCATCCGACGTGATCGCCTCGGCGGCCTGATCCATGAATACGCGCAGGTCGCATAGGGCGGCCGAGTTTCTGGCACCCACAAGCTGATTGGTCTGACGGTGACCCCGGTACTGTGCCCGACACCAGGACAGCCTGACAGCCTCACAGCGCGCTGCGCAGCTCAGGGCCCGGACTGCGGTCGGTCCGTCCGGGCCCTGACCGAGGTACCGGCAGCACTGCGCCCACTGGGGAGCAATGCTTGAGATCTGTGGATCACTGGGAAGGGGTGTACCGTCCCGGTGATCATGTGAATCCACAAGCATGACCGACGCGCCAACGTCGG
>NZ_JBFAOQ010000046.1:0-5304 GCF_040675285.1 Nonomuraea sp. NPDC049625
CGGCCTTCGACGACTTCTCCCGAAAGGCCCGAAACGCCACCCCGGGCGTCCCGAAAATCCCCAATCGCCCGAATTATTTCTCTGAGATCACCTCAGTGCCGACAACGTCAACCAGATCCATTTCATCGGATGCCGCATGGAGGCATTCGGCACCGGCGCCTTGTGGATCACCCAGGGCACCGCGAAGAACAATAATCCCAACGGGATCTATCTGACGGACTGCAAATTCGAAACCTCCAGGATGCAGGGCGGCCCTCATCTGAAGGTCGACGCGTCCTGCAGGCATGTCTATGCGTCCAATATCTATGCTTACGCGGGTGGTTTTGCGTCCGGGTATTCCACTGCGCAGAACATCATCGCCTGGGCGGGAAGCGCCGGCGCCCTGGAGAACGTGCTGATCGCCAACGGTTCGTCGGCGGCGACGGTCAACTCCGGGATCGATCTCTACTCCGGCTCCGGCTCGACCGCCGTCCTGCGTAACGTCGTGGGGCGCTACTCCACAAAGCCGACCGGCTCTCACATTTACTACGAAGCCTCAAGCACCGGCGATTTCCGGGTGGAGAACTGCTACGCGAACATCGGAGGGCAGTCCGGCGGTACCGTCCCGACCAAGAATCAGCCCAACCCGCCGCTGCGGATGGTCGCGGGCGCGGTCAGCGACGCCTCGTTCACGCACACCCCGGTCGACGGGACACTTGCGGTCGACTCGACCAACAGACGCCTCTACGTACGAGTGGGCGGCAAGTGGCTGTCGACGGCGCTGAGTTAGCGGCGGCCGGTCGGGATCCTGCGGCCGGAGACGCGTCCGTCCAAGTTGGCGGCATGCCGCAGGACAGGCCGGCCTGGCGTTCTGGAGCCGAAGTGGAGGTAAATCGGGTCACCTGACGGCGGACGGGACGATGTCGATGGCCTCGATCGACACGGCGGGGCGGAAGGTAAGGAAGGGACGCTCGTCGGTGTCGTTGAGGTCGGTCGTGACGACCCGCTCGGGCGAAGATCCCGGACGCACGACCCGGCCATCGGTGATGGCGAGGTAGCCGCTGAAGTTCCGCCTGGTGAAGCGGCGCTCGCTTCCGGTCGGGACGTCGATCGCGATGAGTGGGCTCTCGTCGTCGGGCTCCGGGTAGACGATGAGTTCCCGGTCGGACGTCCAGACGGAGTGCGCCCCGGGCAGGGCGACCCGATCCTCGTGGACGCCGATCACCTTGCCGGAAAGGTCGAGGACGACGGTGGTGATGACGTCGTCCAGCGTCAGATAGGTGGCGGCGAGGAGTCGCCCGTCCGGGGACCAGCTGATGGCGTCTTCCTGCCAGTAGCCCTCGGCCGACCAGAGCGGCTGCCGGGCGTCGGTGGCGGTCTCGATCAGCACGATGCCGGCGATCTCGTCGCCCACGCCGGGGATTCCGGGTCCGTTCGACAGGTCGGCCAGGACGGCGATCCGGCTGCCGTCCGGTGAGAGCGCCGCCCGCACGAAACCGTCCGAGACGAACTCCTGCCGCGCTCCGGTGGCGAGCTCGTGCAGCACCACCCGTGTGGGTCCGGCGCCGTCGTCCTGCCGCGACAGGAACACCAGCCGGGTCCCGTCGGACGACAGCGACACCGTATTGCGGGAGAGGTGAGCCGGGAGCCCCGGGACGGTCACGAACTCGTCGCTGTCGGCGTCCAGCACGAGCACGGCGTCCCGATCGAGGCCATGAGCCGCGACGACCATCCGAGCCGCCCGCACCGGCCGTGAAACCGGCGCGTCGAATGCGATTTCCCACGACCGGTGGACGACCACGGTGCCTCCCAAGAGCGGATCCGAACCGCAGCATAGTCAATGATCACGGAACGTGGTGATTCGAGATCTGCCGCAAGCCGATCTTCATGGTGTACCGTCCCGCTGCGATATTTATGTCCTATTTATCCGAGGTGAATGCATGCGGCGTCTCTGCGTGATTATGGCGTGTGTGCTCGTGGCGTCACTGTTAGGACCCGTCCAAGAGACATTAACGGCCAGAATGGCGGCAGCGGCGACCGCGGCCGCTGCCCAGTGCCCCCCGAACAGCAACGACTGGTCGAACGCCGGCAGAGGTGACAAGCGCTGCGTGTTCAACCGCATGTACGCCACCCGCCGCCGCATCAACAACAACTTCTGCCTGACCGCCCGTCCCGCGCTCGGCACCTACATCTACCAGCAGCCCAACGAGTGCAGCGCCGGCGGCGGCATCGAGTCCATCGGGCAGGCGCGCGCCATCAAGTACCTGAACGACCACCTCGGCGTCCCGCCGCCCGCACAGCCCGGCGCGGTCATCAACCCGGACGTCCAGTGGGAGACGTACCTCAACAACGGCCGCGATCGGCCCGACATCGTCTACTACGACCGGATCGGCACCAGCTTCGCCGAGGTGGTCGAGGCCAAGGTCAAGGGTAACCCGGACTATGAGGGTTGGGCACGCCAGGTCGGCCGGTACGTCTCGGCTATCGCCGCCAACGGCGTCAACGGCGTCCGCGCCGGGTCGGTCCTCGACCGCTGGGGCGGGTACGAGGACTGGTTCCAGGTCTACGGCAAGGAAAAGACGTGCCCGCTCGGTGGCGGCGCCAAGGGGTTCCAGCTGTCCACCTACAGGGCCACCTCGCCGGCCTCCGGCCTCCTGGACATCCGGGAGGTGAAGAAGGAGCGCAAGTGCGAAAGGCAGAAGGACCCGGCGGATCCCAACAGCCCGCCCGCCAAGATCCCGGTCGTGGACGAGGACGACGACGACTTCAAGTGGGAGCCCCCGGACTACCTTCTGCCGCTGATCAGGGGCATCCGGACCGTCGGGCCGACCACGCTCGCCGAGGACATCGGCGCCTATGGCAGCGTCGAGCTCGCCGCGGCCGAGCTGACCGCTGAGATCGAGCTGTTCCTCGCCAGCCAGGCGGGCAGGGCGTTCCTGATCGACGCCGGCTTCATCACGGTCGAGGCCGCGCTGGCGCTCGGCGTTGTGGCGCTGGTCGGCCTCATCCTGTGGTGGTATTTCACCCACCACGGCAGTCTGGTGAAGGGCGAACCGCACTTCACCACCCCGGACGGCCTGGGCTACGACCTGCAGTCCGTCGGCGAGTTCATCCTCGCCCAGTCCGACAGGTGGAACCTGGAGATCCAGGGCCGGCTCAGCCCCGCCAGCGGCGGCAGGGACGTTTCGGTGATGTTCGATGCCGCGATGGAGGCCGGCGACCACCTGGTCGAGTTCCACGAGGACGACCTGTACATCGACAACGAGAAGCGCACGCTCGACACCGGCAAGCTCCTCTACCTGGGCAAGAACGCGTTCATCCTGCGCAAGGACGACAAGTGGGCCGTCATGTTCGACGGCGTGGCCGGCCCTGCCCTGTCCTGGAGGAGGGGCGCCGCCAGCCTCTACGTGCCGCCGACCCCCGACAGTGACCTCGTGGGCCTGCTCGGCGACGCCGACGGCAACCCGAAGAACGACCTGCGGCTGCGGGACGGCACCCAGTTGCCCGCCAACGCCTCGCCGACCGTGCTGCACAGCAGCTTCGCCGACTCCTGGCGGATCGACGACAACGAGTCGCTGTTCACCTACGGTCCGGGCCAGAGCACCGCGACCTTCACCAACAAATCGTTCCCGGCCAAGATCGTCTCGGTCGCCGACCTGACGCCCGAGCAGGTCCAGCTGGCGACCACGCAGTGCGAGGCGAACGGCGTCCCGGCGGGCCTCCAGTTCAACGACTGCATCCTGGACATCGCGCTCACGGCGGACACCTCGTTCGCGAAGGCCGCCGCCGAGCAGACGAAACCCATCCTCGACCCGACGGCGCAGACCGTCAACGAGGACGGGGACCTGGCGATCGACTTCCAGGGGGCGCTCAGCTCGAACGTGCGGCCGTCGCGGGTGTCGGCCGATCCGGCGGTGAGCACGTTCGCAGGGCCGTTCAGCGGGACGGATTCGTACCGGTTCTACGCGCAGGCGCTACCGTCTCACAAGAGCGGGACGCTGAGCTTCGACCTGCTGGCCGTCGGCGACTGGGCGTCCGACTCCGACACCGAGACGGTCCAGGTCGAGACCGACCGCGGCACCCCGTACACGATCACGCCGAGTACGCTGACGCCCGTCGCGACCGGGAAACTGGCGACCGGCCTGCCGTGGGCCAAATACCGGATCACGATGCCGGTCACCCACAACAAGAGCCAGATCGAGTTCAAGACCACGGCCACCGGGGTGGCGGGCATCTCGAACCAGGCGTTCGGGATCGACAACGTCAACCTCGACCTGGACGTCACGCCGCCACAGACGTTCGCGGTGTCGCTGCCGTTCACGGCCTCGGACGGCGTCCCGGCCGCGGGAGCGGGCAACCTGGAGACCGAGGTCGCGCGCGACGAGTACCAGTTCACACTGGGCCAGCCGGGTTCGATCTTCGTCGACGCGCAGGAGTGCCCAGGGCTCTGGTTCAACTGGGAGCTGTTCAACGCCACGGGCGGGAGCGTCGCCACCAACTCTCTGTGCGGTGGCAAGCGCCTCGACGGCCTCGCGGCGGGCGCGTACCGGCTACGCGTCTCACCGCACGAGGACGAGTTCGGCGCCTACAAGCTCAGCGTGAGCACGATCGCGCCCGACGTCGTCAAGACCGCGGCGATCGGCGGGCCGAAGGTGTCGCTGGCGACCACCCAGCCGGGCCAGTACGGCACCTGGACGTTCGCCGGAACAGCCGGCCAGAAGGTCTCCTTCGAGTTCACCGACGGCACCCTGAGTTCGACCAGCGACGCCACCCTGCGGGTGAAGCGACCCGACGGGACCGTCCTGGCGTCGCAGAGCTGCGGCAAGACCTGCTTCATCGACACCGAGACCCTGCCTGTCACCGGCACCTACTCGGTGGTGTGGGATCCGAAGGACGCCAAGACCGGCTCGCTCGCGCTGCAACTGTTCGAGGTGACCGACCTCACCGGGACGGTCGCGCTCGGAGCGCCCTCCACACTGACGAGCACGATTCCCGGGCAGGACGCGTACTGGTCGTTCGCCGGTAAGGCCGGGCAGCGGATCGCGTTCGGGGTCAGCGGGCTGACCAGCTCCGCCTACGCCTCGGTCCGCAAACCGGACGGAACGCCGCTGCACGGCTCCACCTACTGCTCGACGGCCTGCGCCTTCAACACCATCACGCTTCCCGCGGACGGCACCTACACGATCGTCGTCGATCCGACCGTCGCGCGGCCGGGGCCGATGACGGCAGGGGTGATCGCGGGCGATGTCACCGGCTCCCTGACCGCCGGCGGGGCACCGGTCAAGCTGACCACCACCGGGCCGGGGCAGAACGCCAGCTGGACGT
>NZ_JBFAOQ010000046.1:5396-6650 GCF_040675285.1 Nonomuraea sp. NPDC049625
ATGGACGTTCGCCGGGACGGCCGGTCAGCGCATCGCGTTCGTCCTGACGGGCGGGACGTGGGACAACAACGGGTACGCACGCGCCTCGGTGCGCAACCCCGACGGATCGGACCTGTTCAAGCCGACCTACTGCAAGGCGTCGTGCACGTTCGACACGGTCACGCTGCCGGTGACCGGGACCTACACGGTGGTCGCCGACCCGTACGGGGCGGCCGTGGGCTCGATCTCCGCGCAGGTCACCGCGGGCGACGTCACCGGCTCCCTGACCGCCGGCGGGGCACCGGTCAAGCTGACCACCACCGGGCCAGGGCAGAACGCCAGCTGGACGTTCGCCGGGACGGCCGGTCAGCGCATCGCGTTCGTCCTGACGGGCGGGACGTGGGACAACAACGGGTACGCACGCGCCTCGGTGCGCAATCCCGACGGATCGGACCTGTTCAAGCCGACCTACTGCCAGCCGTCGTGCGCGTTCGACACCTCCACGCTGCCGGAGACCGGAACGTACACGGTGGTCGCGGACCCGTATGGAACGGCCGTGGGCTCGATCTCCGCGCAGGTCGTCGCGGGCGACGTCACCGGGACGCTCACGCCGGGCGGCGCCGCGGTCAAGCTGACCACCACCGAGCCGGGGCAGAACCCGACCTGGTCGTTGGCAGGAAAGTCCGGCCAACGGATCTCGATCACGATCTCGGGCGGAACGTTCACCAGCGCGCAGGCGTCGGTGCTCGGACCGGACGGCTCGGTCTTCCTGCCGAAGAAGTCCTGCTCCACCTCTTGTTTCTTCGATGCGACCGTACTGCCGGCGGACGGCACCTACCAGGTGGTGGTCGACCCGGCCGGCATCTACACCGGCTCGGCCTCAGCCCAGGTGAACCTCGTGGCGCAGGACGTGGCGGCGCAGGTCACCGTCGGGGGGCCGGCGTCCACGCTGACGACCACGATCGCCGGACAGCACGGCGTGTGGACGTTCGCCGGGACCGAGGGCCAGCAGGTGTCGTTCAACTTCACCGGTTCGACGTTCACCTCCAGCTCGGACATCAAGGTCAAGGTCAAGAAGCCCGATGGAACCGACCTGGTCGCCGACACCCGCTGCGGCACCAACTGCCTGCTCGAGCCGACCGTGCTGCCGGTGACCGGTACCTACACGGTCGAGCTCAACCCGCAGAACGCCAAGACGGGTTCGCTGGCCCTGCAGCTCTACACGGTGACTCACCTGACCGGCAGCGTCCTCGTCGGAGGCGCCGCGTCCAGCCT
>NZ_JBFAOQ010000046.1:6749-17421 GCF_040675285.1 Nonomuraea sp. NPDC049625
TCACGACGACGACGCCGGGCCAGAACGGAACCTGGTCCTTCTCCGGCACCTCGGGCCAGCTCGTCTCGTTCAACTTCACCGACGCCAGCTTCGCCAGTACGACCGGCGCTCGGGTGACGGTGAAGAAGCCTGACGGCTCCGTGCTGGTGGCGGCCACCTACTGCGGTCGCAACTGCTTCCTGGAACCGATTGCTCTTCCGGTCGCGGGTACCTACACGGTGGAATTCGACCCGCAGGATGGGAATGTCGGAAAGCTGACCGCTCAGCTCTACTCGATCACCCACCTGAGCGGCAACGTCACGGTCGGAGGCGCCGCGTCCAGCCTCACGACGACGACGCCGGGCCAGAACGGAACCTGGTCCTTCTCCGGCACCTCGGGCCAGCTCGTCTCGTTCAACTTCACCGACGCCAGCTTCGCCAACAGCACCGGCGCCCAGGTGACGGTGAAGAAGCCCGACGGCGCCGTGCTGGTGGCGGCCACCTACTGCGGCCGCAACTGCTTCCTCGACCCCGTGGCCCTGCCGGCCACGGGCACCTACACCGTCGAATTCAACCCGCGAGACGAACAGGTGGGCAAGCTGACGCTGAGGACCTACTCGGTCGCCGACCTCTCTCCGGTGAGCATCACCATCGGTGGTGCCACCTCGACCCTGACCACCATGACCCCAGGCCAGAGCGGAACCTGGACCTTCAACGGCACCGCCAACCAGAAGGTGACCTTCACCTTCACCAACTCCAGTTTCGGCAGCTCCATCGACGCCCAGGTATCGGTGAAGAAGCCCGACGGCACCGCATTGGTCTCCCCCACCTATTGCGGCCGCAACTGCACCATCTCCGCGACGACTCTGCCCGCCACGGGCACCTACACCATCCTCTTCGACCCCAAGGCCGAAAAGACCGGCGCCCTGACCGTCAAACTCGCGCTGGCGAGCTAGATCGGCACGACGAACCGGCGGCGTGGGCTCGGTGGTGAAAGCCACCGAACCCACGCCGCCGTGGCTTTGGGATACCGCTCAAGAAGAGCCTGGAGACCTGGTCTCGTCGGGCTCCTTCGGGCCGGATCACCCGTACGGGCACTGCGCTATCTCAGCAGGTCTACGCCTCGCCGGACGTCAGCCCGACCGGGCAGGAGACCCCGGTCCCGCCGATGCCGCAGTAGCCGTTCGGGTTCTTGAACAGGTACTGCTGGTGATAGTCCTCCGCGTAGTGGAACGGGCCCGCGGGGGCGAGTTCGGTGGTGATCTCGCCGTAGCCCGCCTGCTTCAGGACCCCCTGGTACGCGTCCCGCGACGCCTCCGCGGCCTTCTGCTGCTCCGGTGAGTGGTAGTAGATCGCCGACCGGTACTGCGTGCCCACGTCGTTGCCCTGGCGCATGCCCTGGGTCGGGTCGTGGGCCTCCCAGAAGACCTTCAGGAGCTCCTCGTACGACACCTTCGCCGGGTCGAAGGCCACCCTGACGGCCTCCGTGTGACCCGTGAGGCCGCTGCAGACCTCCTCGTACGTCGGGTTGGGCGTGTAGCCGCCCTGGTATCCGACCGCCGTCGTGACCACCCCAGGCGTCTGCCAGAACTTGCGCTCCGCGCCCCAGAAGCAGCCGAGGCCGAAGTCGGCGATCTCGAGGCCCTCGGGCGGGGTGAGGGGGGCGTCGAGGACCGCGTGGCGCGACGGGATCGGCATGGGGTCCGAGCGGCCGGGGAGGGCGTCCTCGGGTCGGACCATCGATGTCTTGTTGCCGCCGAACAGCCAGCCCATGGCACTACCTCCAGTAGGTCTCGTCCCAGAGTACATAGGCTCTAACGCTTTAGGAGCTCTACACATTTCCGTATAGTGAGAGGCATTTGTGTTTAAAGGTGGTAATGCCCGAAGATGGGGTTCATGCCTGACCTTCGGCGCGGTGTCTTGTTCGGGATCGCCGCCTACACGATGTGGGGGCTGTTCCCCCTCTACTGGCCGCTCCTCAAGCCTTCCGGAGCCGTTGAGATCCTCGCCCACCGGATGGTGTGGTCGCTGGTCGCCGTCGCGGCCGTGCTGGCGGTGCGCAGGCACTGGTCCTGGTTCCGCCCGCTGCTCAAGCAGCCCATGAAGCTGGGCCTGCTGGTGCTGGCGGCCATGGTCGTGACCCTCAACTGGGGCACCTACATCTACGCCGTCAACAGCGGGCACGTCGTCGAGAGCGCCCTGGGCTACTTCATCAACCCGCTCGTCAACGTGCTGTTCGGGGTGGTACTGCTGCGGGAGCGGCTGCGGCCGATGCAGTGGGTGGCCGTCGGGTTCGGGGCCCTGGCGGTGCTGGTGCTGACGTTCGACTACGGGCGGCTGCCGTGGATCGCGCTGACGCTGGCCCTGAGCTTCGGCGTGTACGGGCTGCTGAAGAAGCGGGCCAACGTGCCGGCCACCGAGGGCCTCGCGATCGAGACCCTGGTGCTGATCCTCCCCGCGCTCGGCTACATCTTCTTCCTGCACGCCGGCGGGCAGGGGACGTTCGCCGACCAGGGCCTCGGGCACGCCCTGCTGCTGATCGGCGGTGGGATCGGCACCGCCATCCCGCTGATCTGCTTCGGGGCGGCGGCCATCCGGGTGCCGCTCAGCACCATGGGGCTGCTGCAGTACATCGCGCCGGTCCTGCAGTTCGCGTGCGGTGTGCTGATCGCCAAGGAGACCATGCCGTCCAGCCGGTGGATCGGCTTCTCGATCGTCTGGCTGGCCCTGGCGATCTTCACGTACGACGGCTTCAGGACGGCTCGCGCCGCGAAGCGGGTCCGGAAATCAGCCGGAACGCTGGACCACGTAGTCACATAGCGCCAAAAATGCGGACCTGGCGGGGATGTCGGGAAGGCCGGAGATGTCGGCACGGGCGCGGTCCACCCAGGATTCCAGCTCCGCCCGCGCCTGGGCCATCGCCGGGTCGGCGCGGAGCAGGCTCAGCGCCTCCTCCACATCCTCCTCGGCCACCGGACCCGCCAGCAGCTCACGCAGCCGCGACGGCTCCTCCGACGCCAGAGCGTACAGAACCGGGAGGGTCCTGATCCCCTCCCGCAGGTCGGTCCCCGGCGTCTTGCCCGACTGGGCGCCGGAGGAGGCCACGTCCAGCAGGTCGTCACCGAGCTGCCAGGCCACCCCGACGGCCTCACAGGCGCGGCTGAGCCGCTCCTCGACGTCCGCGGGCGCGCCGGACAGCAGCGCGCCGAAGCGGCCGGAGGCGGCGATCAGGGAGCCGGTCTTGTCGGCGAGCACGCTCAGGTAGTGGCCGATCGGGTCCTCGCCGTCGCGCGGGCCGACGGTCTCGCGGATCTGCCCCTGGACGAGGCGGGAGAACGTCTGAGCCTGGATACGGATCAGCTCGGGACCGAGGTCCGCGAGGAGGTCGGACGCCTGGGCGAACAGATAGTCGCCGGTGAGGATGGCCACGGTGTTGTCCCACCGGGCGTTGGCGGACGGGGAGCCCCGGCGGACCGGGGCCTCGTCCATGACGTCGTCGTGGTAGAGCGAACCCAGGTGGGTCAGCTCGATCACCACCGCGCCGGGCACGACCCCCGGCGCGGACGGGTCGCCGAACTGCGCAGCCAGCAGCAGCATCAGCGTGCGGAACCGCTTGCCGCCGGCCTCGATGAGGTGCTTGGACGCCTCCGTGACGAAGGCGTCCTCGCTCTCCACCGACGAACGCAGGAGCTTCTCTACCGCGGCCAGTCCGGTGGCCACGTCCTGCGCCAGCCGTTCGTCCTCGATGGGAAGGTCAACCACGGGAGGCGCAGACATACGAGATCCCCTTATCTGATGAACAGGCTGTGTGCGGCGTCGTTGGCGACACCGAGCACGGACTCCGGGTAGAGCCCCACTCCTACGGTAACCAGCAACGAAACGGCGATGACGGCCACGGTCCCCATACTGGGCACCGCGATCGCCGGGCCGTCGGCCGCCGGCTCGCTGAAGAACATCAGCACGATCACGCGGACGTAGAAGAACGCGGCGATGGCCGAGGCCACCACACCTACCACGACCAGGCCGGCCATCCAGCCACCCATCGAGTCGCCGGGCTGCGTGCCACTGTTCAGAGCGGCGGCGAAGACGGCGTACTTGCCGAAGAAGCCGCTCGTGAGCGGGATGCCGGCGAAGGCCAGCAGGAAGAAGGCGAACACCCCGGCCAGCACCGGCGCGCGCTTGCCGAGCCCGGCCCAGCGCGACAGGTGACCGGCCTCGCCGCCAGGGTCGCGTACGAGCGTGACCACCGCGAACGCGCCGACTGTCGTGATGCCGTAGACCGCCAGGTAGAACAGGATCGCCTTGAGGGAGACCGCGTTCTGCTCGGCGGAGCCGAACGTGGCCATCACGCCGACGAGCAGGAAGCCCGCGTGCGCGATGGACGAGTACGCCAGCATCCTCTTGATCTCGGTCTGCGTGATCGCCAGGATCGAGCCGACGATCATGGTCAGGGCGGCGACGCCCCAGATGATCGGCCGCCAGTTCCAGTCGAGGTTGCCCAGACCCACCCAGAACACCCGCAGCACGGCGCCCATGGCCGCGACCAGCGTGCCGGAGGCCATGAGAGCGGTGATGGGCGTCGGAGCGCCCTGGTAGACGTCCGGCTTCCAGGCGTGGAACGGTGCCGCACCGATCTTGAACAGCAGGCCCACGCCGAGCAGCGCGAGACCGAGCATCAGGATCGGATCGAGCGTGGCGCTCCTGGCCATTGCCTCGTTGATGCCCGGCAGCGAGACGGTGCCGGCGAAGCCGTACACCATCGCGGTGCCGTACAGGAAGAAGGCCGAGGAGAACGCGCCCAGCAGGAAGTACTTCATGGACGCCTCCTGCGAGAGCAGGCGACGCCGGCGGGCCAGGCCGCACAGCAGGTAGAGCGGCAGCGACATGACCTCGAGGCCCACGAACATCATCAGCAGGTCGTGGGCGGCCGGGAAGAGCAGCATGCCGCCGACCGCGAACAGCACCAGCGGGTACACCTCGGTGTGCCCGCCGCCCGTGGCCTCGGCCTCCTCCTCGTCGGCGCTGCCGGGCACGGCGGCGGCCGAGGCGACGAAGTGGCCCTCGTCGTTGATCAGCAGCACGCACACGAACGACAGGACGAGGATGACGCCCCAGATGAACAGCGCGGGCCCGTCCACCGCGACCGCGCCCATGGCGACCGGCGCGGTGGGCACGTTGCCGCGCAGCACCTGGACGAGCACCAGGGCGAACGCGCCGAACAGGCTCAGCAGGGTGAGCGGGACGTGGATCGACTTACGCAGGTATCGCGGCGCGAACGCCTCGACGAGCACTCCGATGACGGCCGCGCCGAACACCACCAGCAGCGGCGCCAGCGTGCCGTACTCGATCGTCGGCGCTGGGATGGAGTTCACTGACCTGTCCCCTTCTCAGCGATGGTGGAGGTGGGCACCTTCACGTTGGTCAGCGTCTGGTGCACCGACGGGTTGATCACGTCCAGCAGCGGCTTGGGGAAGAAGCCGAAGCCGATGATCAGGGCGACCAGCGGGGCCAGCACCCAGATCTCGCGGGCGTTCAGGTCCTTGAACGCCTTGACCGGCTCGGCCGTCGGCCCGTTCATGGTCCGCTGGACCATCCACAGGATGTAGACGGCGGCGAGGACGACCGCCACCGCGGCGACCACCGCGGCCACCGTCAGGGCGCCCGACCCGTGGGCCTGGCTGGAGTACGTGCCGACCATGACCATGAACTCGCTCACGAACGAGGAGAGCCCCGGCAGCGAGAGACCGGCCAGACCGGCGACCAGGAAGAAGCCCGCGAGCACCGGCGCGACGCTCTGCACGCCTCCGTAGTCCCCGATGAACGGCGAGCCGCGCCTGGCGATCAGGAAGCCCGCGGCCAGGAACAGCGCGCCGGTGGCGAAGCCGTGGTTGACCATGTAGAGGGCCGCGCCGGACTGGGCGACCGACGACATGGCGAACACGCCGAGCACGATGAACCCGAAGTGCGAGATCGACGTGTACGCGATGAGGCGCTTCATGTCGGTCTGCCCGATGGCCACGATGGCGCCGTAGATGATGCTGATGACCGCCAGTACGACGATCGGCATCGTGAACGCCTTGGCCGCGTCGGGGAACAGCTCCAGGCAGAAGCGGAGCATCCCGAACGTGCCGACCTTGTCCAGCACGCCCACCAGCAGCACGGCGGCACCGGCCGGAGCCTGCGCGGCCGCGTCGGGCAGCCAGGTGTGCACCGGCCAGAGCGGCGCCTTGATCGCGAAGGCGATGAAGAAGCCCGCGAACAGCCACTTCTGCATGGCCGGGTCCTGCACGACCCCGATCAGCTCGGGGAACATGAAGGTCTTGCTGCCGCCGACCACGTAGAGCCCGATGACCGCGACCAGCATGAGCAGGCCGCCGAACAGGGAGTACAGCAGGAACTTGACGGCCGCGTAGGACCGCTGGGCACCGCCGTACGACCCGATCATGAAGTACATCGGGATCAGCATGGCTTCGAAGAACACGTAGAAGAGGAAGATGTCGGTCGCCGCGAAGACGCCGATCATCATCGTCTCGAGCACCAGCAGCAGCGAGAAGTACGTCTTCACCGACCGCTTGGGCGTGATGAGCGTGCCGTCGGCGGTCTTGACGCCGTCGGCGTCGTGCCAGGAGGCCAGCACCACGATCGGCACCAGCACCACCGAGAGCGCGATCAGCACGAGCGCGACGCCGTCCACGCCGACCCCGAACTTCACGCCGAAGCTCGGGATCCAGTTGTACTCGGCGGTGAACTGGAAGCGCGGACCGGCCGGCTTGAACCCGGCGGCCATGACACCCGTGAGGACCAGCGTCAGCAGCGAGACCAGCAGGGTGACCTGCTTGGCCAGCTTGTCACTGCCCTTGGGAAGCAGGGCCACCACGATGGCGCCCACCACGGGCACCGCCATGAGTATCGGAAGCCAGGGTGACATCAGAGGTTCCCAACGAGGAGCAGGGCGCCGGTCAGCAGGGCGGCACCGATGAAGATGGACAGCGCGTACGTTCTGGCGAAGCCCGTCTGGAGCCTCCGCAGGCGCCCCGAAGTGCCCCCGATGCCCGCGGCCAGGCCGTTGACCAGCCCGTCGATGCCGCGGTTGTCGAAGAACACCGCGATGCGGGTCAGCCACTGGCCGGGGCGCATGAAGAGCGACTCGTTGAGCGCGTCACCGTAGAGGTCACGGCGGGCGAACGTGGTGAGGAACGACCCGCGCGGCTGCACGACGGGCACCTCGGCCCGGCCGTACCTCATCCAGGCGAAGGCCGCGCCGACCGCGACGAGCGCGAGCGTGGCGAGACCTGCCGGGCTGGTGGCGTGGAACGAGGGCAGCTCCTCCGGCCGGCCGACGGCCGGGGCGAGGAACATCATGAGGCGGTTGCTCAGGATGAGGTAGCCGCCCAGCCCGATCGAGCCGATCGACAGGATGATCAGCGGCCAGGTCATGACGGCCGGCGACTCGTGCGGGTGCGCGTCCTCGGCCCAGCGCTTCTCGCCGAAGAAGGTCATGAAGACCATCCGCGACATGTAGAAGCCGGTGATGCCCGCGCCCAGGACGGCCAGCCAGCCGAGGACCGGGCTGTGCTCGACCGCGGTCTCGATGATGCCGTCCTTGGTGAAGTAACCGGACAGCAGCGGGAACCCGATGATCGCCAGGTAGCCGATGAAGAACGTCACGAAGGTGATCGGCATGACCTTGCGCAGCCCGCCGTACTTCCGCATGTCCACTTCGTCGTTCATGCCGTGCATGACCGAACCGGCGCCGAGGAACATGTCGGCCTTGAAGAAGCCGTGCGTGATCAGGTGACCGATCGCGAACGCGTACCCCGCGGGGCCGAGGCCCGCGCCGAGCATCATGTAGCCGATCTGCGACATCGTCGAACCGGCCAGGCCCTTCTTGATGTCGTCCTTCGCGCAACCGATGATCGCACCGGCGAGCAGCGTGGCCGCGCCGACGATGGTGACGGCGAGTGCCGCGCCCGAGCCCTCGGGGAAGAAGAACGCCCCCGAGCGGACCACCAGGTAGACGCCGGCGGTGACCATGGTCGCGGCGTGGATCAGGGCCGACACGGGGGTCGGGCCCTCCATGGCGTCCAGGAGCCAGGACTGCAGCGGGAGCTGGGCGGACTTGCCGCACGCGCCGAGGAGCAGCAGCAGGCCGATGGCCAGCATGGTGCCGTTCTCCTGGCCCGGCGTGATCTGCTCGCCGAGGCTCTTGAAGGTCAGCGTGCCGAACGTGGTCCAGATGACGAACATGCCGACCAGCAGGCCGAAGTCACCGACGCGGTTGACGACGAACGCCTTCTTCGCCGCGACCGCCGCCGACGGCTTGAACTGCCAGAACCCGATCAGCAGGTACGACGCCAGACCGACGCCCTCCCAGCCGATGAACAGGCCCACGTAGTTGTCGGACAGCACCAGCAGGAGCATCGCGGAGACGAACAGGTTCAGGTATCCGAAGAACCTGCGCCGGTGCTCGTCGTGCGACATGTAGCCGATCGAGTAGATGTGGATCAGCGAACCCACACCGGTGATCAACAGCGCGAAGCTGATCGACAGCGGGTCGATCAGCAGCCCCATCTTCACCAGGCCGGGGATGAAGTCGTAGAGCTCGACCGCCCTCCGGCGCTGCTCTTCCCCGAACCCGACGAGCTCGAAGAACGCCAGCACCGCCACGACGAACGAGGCGAGGGACATGGCCACGCCCAGCAGATGGCCCCAGCGGTTGGTGAACCGGCCCAGCACCAGCAGGATGGCCGCCCCCACGAGAGGGAGGGCGATCATCAGCCAGGAGACCCCGATCACGCCGCCGGTGTGCTGGATGATCTCAACAGGAGATTCCACCAGTCACCTCTTAGTACTTCAGCAGGTTGGCGTCGTCGACCGACGCGGACCTGCGGGTTCGGAAGATCGTCACGATGATGGCCAGGCCGACCACGACCTCGGCCGCGGCCACCACCATCACGAAGAACGCGATGATCTGGCCCTCCAGGTTGCCGACCTGCCTGGAGAAGGTGACGAAGGCGAGGTTGCAGGCGTTGAGCATGAGCTCCACGCACATGAACACCACGATCGCGTTGCGCCGGATCAGCACACCCAGAGCGCCGATGGCGAACAACAGGCCGGACAGGACGAGGTAGTGCGTCGTCACTTGGTCACCTCATTGTTCTGCTCGCTGTCATCCCGCTCGATGGCGTGCTCCTCGGCGTCTTCCTCGGCCGTGTGCTTGATGGCATCGGCGAGCTTCGGGTCGGCCGGCAGGTGGTCGTGCTCCACGTCGTACCGGGCGATGTACCGGTTGACCGAGGACGGAGCGACCGACCCGTCGGGCAGCAGCGCCGGCATGTCGATGGCGTTGCTCCTGGCGTAGGTGCCGGGGCCGGGCAGCGCCGAGGGCTGGTCGCCGAGGAACCTGGCGCGGGCCAGGTCCTTCTGCGTCGGCTTCTCGGTGAGCCGCTCGCGGTGCGCCAGCACCATCGCGCCCAGCGCCGCCGTGATCAGCAGCGCCGAGGTGATCTCGAACGCGAACACGTACTTGGTGAACAGCAGCAGCGCGATCGAGCGGATGTAGCCGCCCTGCGCCGTGGCCTGCGCCAGCCCCGCCTGGTCGGCGAAGATCGCGTTGCCGAAGGCCAGGACGACCAGCACCAGGAAGCCGAGGGCCGCGAGAGAGGCCCAGACGCGCTGGCCCTTCAGCGTCTCGACGAAGGAGTCGGAGGAGTCGACGCCCACCAGCATGAGCACGAACAGGAACAGCATCATGATCGCGCCGGTGTAGACGATGATCTGCACCGCGGCCAGGAAGGGCGCGTCCTGCACGGCGTACAGGACCGCGAGGGAGAGCATCACCGTGCCGAGCATCAGCGCGGAGTACACGGCCTTCCTGTTGAAGACCATGCCGAGCGCGGCGCCGACGGACACGACGGCGAGCACCCAGAACGTGACGGTCTCACCCATTGGTCCGCCCCAGCCGGTAGTAGTCCTCTTCGGTCTCACCGAGCCGCATGGGGTGCGGGGGCTGCTCCATGCCCTGGGTCAGGGGCGCGAGCAGCATCTCCTTGGTGAAGATGAGGCTCTCGCGGGAGGTGTCGGCGAGCTCGTACTCGTTGGTCATGGTGAGCGCCCGGGTCGGGCAGGCCTCGATGCACAGACCGCAGAGGATGCACCGCAGATAGTTGATCTGGTACGTGCGCCCGTAACGCTCACCCGGCGAGAACCGCTCCTCGTCGGTGTTGTCCGCGCCCTCGACCAAGATCGCGTCGGCCGGACACGCCCAGGCGCACAGCTCGCAGCCGACGCACTTCTCCAGCCCGTCAGGCCAGCGGTTGAGCTGGTGACGCCCGTGGAAGCGAGGAGCCGTCGGCTTCTTCTCCTCCGGGTAGTTCGTCGTGACGGGCTTCTTGAACATCGTGTGGAAGGTGACCCCGAAGCCCTTGACGGGGTTCAGCCAATCAGTTAGTCCCACTGGGAATCTCCTTGTGCTGCACCCCGTGGTAGTGCGGCAGATCGAGCGGCGGCACCGGGAAGCCACCTGCCGTCGGCTCTTCGGACAGTTCCTCGAACTCGGCCTCGACCTGGGCCTTCTGGGCCTCCTTGCGCCGCTGGTTGACGGTGTCGAACCGCATCCAGATGGCCAGCCCGCCGATCACGATGATCCCGGTGACCACGAGGGCGATCATCCGGGACTCCTCGTTGAGCATCA
>NZ_JBFAOQ010000047.1:0-14961 GCF_040675285.1 Nonomuraea sp. NPDC049625
AGGGTCATCTTGCCCTCGGTGACCGTGCCGGTCTTGTCCAGCACAACCGTGTCGACCTTGCGGGTGGACTCCAGCACCTCCGGACCCTTGATCAAAATCCCGAGCTGGGCCCCTCGCCCGGTCCCCACCAGCAACGCCGTCGGCGTGGCCAGCCCCAGCGCGCACGGGCACGCGATGATCAACACCGCCACCGCCGCGGTGAACGCCGCCGCCACCCCGTTCCCGGTGCCCAGCCAGAACCCCAGCGTCCCGACCGCCAGCGCGATCACGATCGGCACGAAGATCCCCGAGATGCGGTCGGCCAGCCGCTGCACCGCCGCCTTGCCGGTCTGCGCCTCCTCCACCAGCTTGGCCATCTGCGCCAGCTGCGTGTCCGCACCCACCCGGGTGGCCCGGACGATCAGTCGGCCGCCCGCGTTCACCGTCGCCCCGGTGACAGTGTCGCCCGGCCGCACCTCCACCGGCACCGACTCGCCGGTCAGCATCGAGGCGTCCACCGCCGAGGAACCTTCGAGGATGACGCCGTCGGTGGCGATCTTCTCGCCGGGCCGCACCACGAACGTGTCACCGGCCTCGAGCTGGTCGGTGGGGATCCGGCGGCCGTCGGCCAGCTCCACCTCCTTGGCGCCCAGCTCCAGCAACGCCCGCAACGCCGCCCCCGCCCGCCGCTTGGAACGGGACTCGAAATACCGGCCGGCCAGGATGAACGCGGTCACCGCCGCCGCGGTTTCGAGGTAGATGTTGCCGGAGCCGTCGGTGCGCTCGATCGTGAAGGCGAACGGATGCGTCATGCCCGGCGTGCCCGCGCTGCCGAAGAACAGCGCCCACAGCGACCAGCCGAAAGCGGCCAGCGTGCCGACCGAGATCAGCGTGTCCATCGTCGCCGCGCCGTGCCGCAGGTTCGTCCAGGCCGCCTTGTGGAACGGCCAGCCCGCGTAGACCACCACCGGCGCCGCCAGCACCAGCGACAGCCACTGCCAGTTCGTGAACTGCAGCGCCGGCACCATGGCCATCGCGACCACCGGCACACTCAGCACCACCGCGGTGATCAACCGCTGCCGCAGCTCGTCCTGCTGGGGTGCTTCGCTCGGAGCCGGGGCAGCAGGTAGCGCGGCCGTGTACCCGGCCTTCTCCACCTCGCTGATCAGTTCCTTCGGGTCCACGCCATCCGGGAAGGTGACCTTCGCCTTCTCCGTCGCGTAGTTCACCGTCGCGCTCACGCCGTCGAGCTTGTTCAGCTTGCGCTCGATCCGGTTCGCGCAGGACGCGCAGGTCATGCCACCGATCGACAGCTCGACGGATCTGTCCTGGGCCAGGGAAGTCATCACCCCTCCTTTTCCTGATTCAGTGCCCGTGAGTGCTGGTGCCCGGCTGAGCCGGTCCCGCACCACTCGCCCGGGCGGTGAAGTCCGCGGTACGGACCTTGCCGTCATGCTGGAAATCCAGGAACAACCGGTAGTCGCCGCCGCTGGGCACCTCGGCGTAGAAGGTGATCTCCGGCCCCGCCTTCACGCTCTCCTCCGGATGAACGTGCAGGTAGGCCAGATCACCGGCCCGCAACGCCACCAGATGCCCGTACGCCCCCAGATACGGCTGCAGGTCGGTCACCGGCTTGCCGTCCTTGCTCACGCTCAGCGTCAGCTTGCTCGCCTGGCCGGGCACGAGATCACCCGCCATGGAGACCGTGTAGCCATCCACCTCAGCCGTACGAGCCACCTGAGCAAGAGGCTGCGGCTTGTAGTCCCCCGCGACCAGCAGATCCGCACCCAGCGTCAGGTTACCGCCGCCCACCGGAGCGAAGTCCGCGAAAGCTCGGTACGCGCCCGGATCCGCCAGCGTCAGCCGCACCGACCACGCGCCGTCCCCGTCCTGGACGGGGTGCAGGTGCTGGAAGCTCCCCAGATCCCGCGACACCACGATGAAATGCAGCTTCTTGTCATGCTCGACCTGGTAGTCGGTCACCGGCCTGCCATCAGGGCCGGTCACCGTGAAGCGGAAGTCGGTCGGCTCGCCGGCCTTGATGGTGGTCAACGGGTTCAGGGTGTAACCGCTCTCGGACACTTGAAGCCCCCTAGGGGTATCGCTCTTCGTCTGTTCGTGCTCGCCTTGCGGGGCCATCGCGGCGTGGTCCTCTTGCGGAGCCATCGCGGCGTGGTCCTCGACCTGCGCCGGGGCCGCCGTCGGGCCGGCCACCTGGCCCACGCCCAGGGCGCCGCCGAAGACGACGGTCAGCCCCAGGACGTAGGCGCCGAGTTTGGCGGCGGCGTTCATGCCTGGCCCGCCAGCTCGTATCCGGCCTCCTCGACCGCGGCGGCGATCTCCGCGCGGTCGACGGGGCCTTCGCTGTTGACCGTCAGCAGGCCGCCGGCCAGGTCCACCTCCACGGAGGTGATCCCAGCGACGCCGCTGACCTCTTCCTTCACCGAGCTCACGCAGTGGCCGCAGGTCATGCCCTTGACGATGTAGGTGGTGGTGCTCATGACGTCTCCTTCTTCGTAGTCTAACACCCTACCCCCCTAGGGTATCTAGAAGGGTTTTTGGGGATTCAGCCGACAGGATCGCTCTCGCGTACGGCCGGCCTGCGCATGAGAGCGGCCGTGAGCGCCGCGCCCAGGACGGCCACCACCGCGGCGCCCGTGAAGGCGGCCTGGAAGCCGAGCTGCTCCTGGGAGGTGGCCAGCGCGGTCATGACGGCCAGGCCCAGCGCGGAGCCGACCTGGTAGGTCGTGTTGACGATGCCAGAGGCGAGGCCCGCTTCCTCCGGGCGGGCGCCCGACATGGCCGACATCATCGCCGGGATGTACGCCAGGGACATCCCGACCGCCGCGATCAGGCTCGCGGGGAGCACGTTCGTGGCGAACCCGCCGGTGAACCCGAGCCCGGCCACCCCGGCCGCCAGCACCGCCAGCCCGACCACGATGAGCGGCTTGGCCCCGAACCTGCCCAGCAGCCTTGCGGTGATGCCGATCATGAAGATCATGATCGCCACGGTCATCGGCAGCAGCGCCGCGCCACTGGCGAACGCGCCGTACCCGAGGACCTGCTGCAGGTAGAGGTTGAGGAAGTACCACATGGGAATCCAGGCCGCGCCGAGCAGGGCCATGGCCAGGTTGGAGGTGGCCAGGCCGGGCGTGCGCCAGATGGCCAGGGGCATGAGCGGCTCTCTGACCGTACGCTGCACGAACAGGAACAGGGCGAGCAGCGCCGCGCCACCGAGTCCGGCCGGCCAGTTCGCGGCGACGATGGCGTACACGACGAGCGCGATGCCCGCGGTGACGGACGCGGCGCCCACGAGGTCGACGGATCCGCGCTTGCCGCGCACGGCGGGCAGCAACCTGGTGGCCGCCAGCGTGGCCAGGCCGATCGGGACGTAGATGATGAAGACCCAGGGCCAGCTCAAATACTCGGTGATCACGCCACCGACGAACACGCCCGCGGTGCCACCCGCCGGGGCGGCGGCGCCGTACAGTGCCATGGCCTTGCCCAGCTCGCGGGCGTTGTGGCCGAAGAGCATCATGAGCAGCGCCATGGCGGCGGGCGCGATCAGCGCCCCGCCGATGCCCTGCACGGCACGCCCGGCCACCTCGACCCAGGCGGTGGTGGCAGCGGCGGCGACCACGGATCCGGCGATCAGGACCGCCCATCCCGTGACGAACACCCTGCGCGCCCCGAACAGGTCGGCCAGCCGCCCGCCGAGCAGCAACAACCCGCCGAAGGCGACCACGTAGGCGTTGAACACCCACTGCAGCCCGCCGTCGGAGAAGCCTAAGTCGCGCTGCATGTCGGGGAGCGCGACGCCGATGATGGAGGTATCCATGATCACCATGAACTGTGCCGCCGCGAGCACGATGAGCGCCCACCAGCGTCTTTCGTCAGCCATGACGTGACCCCTTCCTTCTTTGCTACCCCCAGGGGGTATATCGGGAATGGCGAGGAACGTAACACACCCCCCTGGGGTATGTCCAGTTCGAAGTCATGCGCGCCCGGGCGCGATATTTGGCATGATCGAGCTGTTGCCTGACGGGTGGCCCCCTGAGTGGAGGGGGATGGACACGGAGAGGAATCCGAGATGTCGTGGGGGATGGGGTTAACGCGCCTCACCTGGGGCTGACCACTCGTTCTCCGCGCATTCCGCGCATCTGGTCTGTGCGCAACACAGGGAGCGCAGCCATCCCTTGCTAGGCTGCATGTCAACCGTTGGGTCTCACCCCGGCAGGTGAGGCCGTCGAAGAAGTGGGGTCACACCGTGAAGAAGCTGCTCGTTCTGGCGCTGATCGCTCTTGGGGGGTTGCTGATCTGGCGTAAGGTGCAGGCCGACCGCGCAGAGCTCGATCTCTGGACCGAGGCGACCGGCAGCGAGAACTAACCGACCGGCGAGGCGATGAGTGACGTCGTCCCCATCAAGCTGGTGTGCCTGGACCTGGCAGGCACCACAGTCGGTGACATCGCCATGGTCGAGCGCGCCTTTGCCGAGGCGATCGCGACCCAGGGCATAGTGCCCGGGACCGGAGCATACGCGCGTGCCATGGTTCACGTGCACCGGTCCCGGGGCTGCCCCAAGATCGATGTCTTCCGTGGGATCTTCCCCGGGAACGAGGCCCAGGCGCAAGCGGCGAACCTGACGTTCGAGCGCTCCTACGAGGGCACTCTGGAGCGGGCGGGTCTCGTCCCCATGCCCGGAGTTCTGGAGGTTCTCGACAAACTCCGCGGCACCGGCATCAAGCTCGCCCTGATCACCGGCTTCAGCCGCACCACCCTGAGCCGCATCCTGAGCGTCCTCGGCTGGCACGACAAGATCGACCTGGCCATCTCCCCCGAAGACGCCGGCGGCCGCGGCCGCCCCTGGCCGGACATGGTCCTGCACGCGGTGCTGCGCCTGGGGGCGGAGGACGTCCGCCAGGTGGCCGTCATCGGCGACTCCGAAAGCGACATGCTCTGCGGCAGGCGCGCGGGGGCGTCGATCGTGGCGGGGGTGATGACCGGGGTCCACAGCCGGGAGCGCCTTCTGAAGGGCGGCGCGACCCACATCCTTGACTCGATCGCCGACTTCCCTGGTTTGGTACTGAGCGATGACCTTGGTACGACGCAGGTAGCTTCGTCCGCCCGGTAAGCTATCTTCGTCGAAGGGGCCTTAGCTCAGTTGGCAGAGCGCCTGCTTTGCAAGCAGGAAGTCAGGAGTTCGAATCTCCTAGGCTCCACCAGGGAAAACGCCCCGCCACTGATCATGTGGCGGGGCGTTCGTGCCATTAACGTGCCATTAGCCTTTGGCGATCTTCTGTTGTTCGGCCTGTACGCGAGCGCTTAGCGCGTCGGCGATTCGCTGGTCTGCGTCGCGGGTGGCGTGCTGGTAGATCAGCGCGGCGCGGTCGCTGTCATGACCCATACGAGCCTTGAGGTCGGCCAGGCTCGCGCCGGACTGGGCGGCCAGCGTGTTGCCGGTGTGGCGGAGATCGTGGAAGTGCAGGCCTTGAAGCCCCATCTCCTTGAGCGCTTCCGACCACTTGGCTTCCCGCCGGAAGTTGCCGCCTCGCAGGAACGCGCCGCGCTTGCCGAGGAACACGAAGGCGTAGTCGGCCTGGTCGACGTAGGTGGAGAGATGTTCGGTCAGGGCCGGGATGATGGCTGAGGGGATGCTGATCGTGCGCTTGCCGGCCCGGGACTTGGGCGGGCTCAGACGTATCTCGCCACCGTCGAGCTCGACGAGCTGTTCGCGTACCTGGACCGTCCGAGTGTCGAGGTCGATGCTGCTACGGCGGAGCGCGATCACCTCTCCCCAGCGCAGGCTCGCGAAGGTGGCGAGCAACACCAGGGCCTTGAACCGGCGGTCGGCCATCCGGTCGGCCAGCTCGAAGACCTGGGCGACGGTGAGGACGGGCCGCTCAGGTGTGTGTTCATTGTCGGCGCCTTTGATCCGGCATGGGTTGCGGGCGATCAGCTTGTCCTCTTCGACGGCTGTCATCAGTACCGCCCGCAGCAGGCGATAGGCCTTGGCCGCGGTCGAGACGGACACGCCGTTGCCGAGAAGATCTGAGCGCCACACCGGTAATCAAGAAGGGCACCGCCACGGCCGGGGTCAAGCGGCAGCACATGGGCTGCGCAGGCGGTATCGACACGGCATCAACATCGTGCATCTGGCCTACGTCCGAGCCGCCGCAGGGGAACGCGCTGATCGGCTCACGGCAGTGGATTCCTGCCGAGCAGATCGGCACCCCCATCCAAGGGGCGATCATCACGACCACACTGCCTCTGGAACTGACCTGCGCCACCAAAGGACGTCCGAGCAGACGGGGCGTCGATGTCCTTGGGGTTGGTAGGCGAGACAATCCGATGCTACGCCCAGGTGATCATGCTGTGTAGCTGGGCCGCGACAACGGCTACGTGCGCTGACGGCAACGTCCTCATGCGAAGACCTACGCCGGCCACCGCCTCGTGCCTTCTGACCACGGCTTCCGGCGACCGCCGAGGGTGATTGCTCCGCCTGAAAGCGAACGATCGATGGGCACCACAGAAGCTTCTGTCTCCGGGGACTGAATCGGCTATTTAACCTCTGCCGAATTACGCTCATATGGATCAAGCGGCGGCGCGGCGCGCCGCCGTACCCCGGCCCTCCGCCCGCCCGCCGTCCGGGCGTGCGGCCTGGGGGCCGGTCCCGGACGGCGGCGGGACACCGGGCCGGGCACCGCACGCCGACCGCACCGTTCCCACCGAACGCCCCGGGCCGGGTTGCCGCACCGCCGCACAACTGGAGCCCTTACGATCGCCACGGCGTGCTGGCCACCGTACGTGCTTGGGGGCGATCGACGATCCAGGGTTCGTTCCTCACCCTGGCTCAATGAGCAACGTGGCTGATCACCGCATCCAGTGCGAGCTATCGAGTCAGGTTCAGTGCCCCTGATTCATTGGGAAGGGCGATCCCCGCCATCTGTCAGATCGCGTTCAAACCTGTATTCCCATTCCGTGGCCGCTAGCCATGGGCATCGTCGGGGATAGCCCAAGGGTCATCGTCCGGGGGCGAGGTTTCCAGGTTGCGTCCGCTTACGATGCCGTGATGCTCCTGCTGATCTTGGCGTTCAGGATATGAAGTTTCCAGGTTGCGTCCGTCGACCCAGCGGTCGAACCACTCTGCTAGGGACGAGCAGATGGCCATGATCCCAACTTCGGGCGACTGCTCGTCGGGAAAGTCCCATGCGTCGCCATCCCAGAGGCAGACGGGATTGCCGGGCTGAGTGAGCGACATGTACCAGTACATGGAGCATCCGGCGTACACGAGAGGGAACCCGAGCACGCTGCTCACCTCCGGGTATTTCTCGTATTCTTTGAGCGCGTCTGGGCCGAATTCGTATGCCTGGTGTTCGCTGGGCGGAAGGCTCAGGAGGTCGTAGGAGGGGCCGAAGCCGCCGTTGCTCACCTCCGTGTACACCCTGCCCAGGAGCTCGGGTAACTCGTGGCCGATGCGCTGCTCGCAGGTTCGCAAGTCCGCCTCAGAGATTGGCGGGTACGGGGGCTCATGTGGGACATCGCTGAAGTACTTGACGGCTTCGGGGGCGCCTGCTTCCAAGGCCGCCTTGATGAGGTGATCAGGCGTGGGGTCGTCGAAGCTGAGTTGGGTCATGCTGCCGCCTCCACGGAGCGGCTGCCGCGTGTGGTGGATGCGGCTCCAGATGTTCTCGCCGTACTCACGTTTGAGCCAGTCCAGCGGGACGTAGACTCGGTCGTGGCGGCGTACAGGATCCCAGGCCCGTCTGCGGATGCGCTGGATCAGATCGTCATGTGACATGCACGACAGAATGCCAGCGCAGGCGGCAGCGGCGATTACGGATCAGAGGGTGCGTGCCCGTTGCGTGCCCGTTCCTACGGCGATCAGCAGGGAGCCATGGGGACTCACGGTCACTCGACCGGCGTATGCCCAGGTCAGCGTTTCCCCTGTTCAGGGGCCATGATCTTGAACGAGTTCCCAAGCTGATAGTGCCTTGGCTGTACGAGCGAAGTTGTCGGGCCTATCTCGAGCGGACGATCATGAACCCCGGCGGACGGGGACGTACAGCGAGGATGCCGCCCGGCGAGGTGGCGGACGCCTGCGAACGCCCATGAAGATCGTTTGGGGACCTACGAATCATATGGTCCGAGCGTGTATCGCGCGTAGCGGTCGCCAGGAGAAGTGAACTCGATGCCGTTTTCATCGAGGGCGTTGTAGATCGTCACCTGGCCGTTCGGGAAGCCGAACCCCAGAGACACGATCGTTCCCTCTACGAGATCCCTGTTTCTCCACATCAGCAGCTCCACTGCCGAACAAGGCTGCCCGACCAGTGCAGAGAGCTCGTCCGGTACGTCATCTCGCCATGCCAGGCGGAAGTCCGGCCAGTCCAGCGCGCACACCGGATCGATGGTGTTCCAGGTGATGGAGACCTCGTCGAACTTCCAGTGGTTGATCTCGACCTGCTCGCCCTCGAAGTCCAGGAGGATCGGGCAGTCGGTGAACCACTCATCCTGTTCGAGATCCCACACCAGCAGCGCACGGGTCAGCCGCCGGCCGACGAGGTGCGCAAGCCTCGCTCCATGAACGGCTGTGAGCGCCGAACGTCCGCTCAACCACTCCGGCCTGTATCCCGGGCGGCCACCACACTTGGTGATAGGTCGCCGCCGCAATTTGCTTGATCTCTGCACGCGGCAGCGTGCCCCTGATCGCCATGTGCAGATGCGGCGCGAGCCGTTTCTGTGGCTCCACTGTGGCGAAGTACTGCACCTCGTACCCGGCCACACGGCGAAGGTTCGGCACGAACCATCGAAGCCGGAGCGGCTCAGGCTGACCAGCGCCATCGGTCGAGGTCGCCCCACTCCGCTTCGAGGGCGGCGGCGAGTTGGCCACCGAAGGCGACAGTTCCCTCGTGGGAGGCGAACGCGATCCAAGTAAGCGCGTCATCGCTCCACACGCCCTCGGCGCCCGTGTATCGGGGTGCAAACATCTCCACGTCAACGAGGTAGTCCGCGCCGTACTCGCGTAGCTCTGTCACACGGCCGCCGCTCATCTCGAGCAGTGCGGCGCGCACCTGGGCGAGTCCCTGCTCATCCCACATCGATGCCTCCGTCACCACGAGCGCGTCGGGCGGGGTTGGCTCGGCGAGCATCGGGTGCCACGACCTGCCCACCAGCCCCCACCGCTGCTGCAACTGTTCCTGCCGTTCGGCCGACTCGGCAGGCGTCAACACGCGCCGGTACGCCAACGGTGTCACCCGAAGGCCGCCCCGCGTAACCCAGCCTTGCAGGGTCGACTGGAACAGACGGCGTTCCTCAGCCATGGCCTTGGTCGCCACCTCGTTGGACGCCGGCTGGGTGAACGGAGACTGGGCCGTGTCGGCCGCCTCTGCCAGAGCGTCGACGAGGCCGGAGAACTTGGGCAGCCGGTCTGGATCAAGCCGCTCCACCTGCTCCAGGATCGCTGCGACCACGTTGTAGCGAGGGAAGATGCGCCAGGCTTCGGGACTGTAGCCATACCCGTCCACCGCCCGCCCCTGGTTGGGCAGCTCAACGTACCTGTCAGCCAACTCGTCGTAGCGCTCCATTAGATACCGGCGTGCCGCCACGTGCAGTGTTACCGAGTCCACGCCACAGAATCCCATGATCTAGCCGCGCCGCACTCTCATGCCGGGCATAGGACGGCTCCTGGTGTCCATCGCCTGGCACAGGCGCATAGAGATGAGCAGATTATCGGCCACGTATGCGCTGTCGACCAGGCAGTGGTGAGGCTGTGACGATCGCCTGCCTCGATTCTCGTGGTCGAGAGCGGGAGCGATCGCTACCGCAGCCTTTGCCGTCGGGAGGCCATGGCCGAGGTGACAGCAAGGCTGACAGCAACATCCCCAGACGCGAGCATATGCCGGCTACCGTCCACACCCCTCTGACGACGGCTTTCTCTGTCTGAGCAGGGTGAATGGTCCGGGCTCGAAAACCGGTGAGTTCGTGGGCAGGCGGCAGCGAACCTCGACCCGCGATCTCGGGGTGAGGTTGGTGCGGTGTGGCGTGGTCAGGCGGTTGGTTGCAGGGTGACGGTCTTGCCGGTGAGGCATTCGAGCTGGCGAATGAGGTCGCGTTCTCGGCGCTGGGTGGCGATGCGGGACTGGTAGAAGTCAGGGCCGAGGTCGTGGTAGCGGGCGTCGGGGTCGGACAGCAGGTGCCAGACGATGGTCAGTACGGAGTTGCCGAGGGCGACGATGGCGCGTTTTCGTCCGCGCCGTTTGGACAGTCGCCGGTAGCGCTCGCCCAGGAAGGTGGCCGAGCGGGAGGTGACCGCGACGATCTCGGCGAGGGTGGCGGCGAGCCAGGGATTGCCCTTGCCGGTGGAGCCGGGCGACCGCGGCTGCGTATGGGGCGGTCTTGTCTTCGATCCGGCGGGAGATGGTCTCAATCCGGGCGGACAGGTCGTCGATGCGGTCGGTCATCATCTGGCAGAGGAAGCCGTGCTCGTCGGTGAAGTGGCCGGTGAGCGCCTCCTGCAGGGTCGGGATCTTGGAGCGCATCGGGCCGCGGGCCATCTGTGCCAGCGTCTTGGGATCGCGCTGACCGTCGATCAGAGCTTGCAGCATCTCGCGGCCGGAGACGCCGAAGACATCGCTGATCACGCTGGACAGTTTGATCTGCGCATCCTCCAGGAGCTTCTCCACGCGTTGCTTGGCGTTCAGCAGCCAGCAGGTGAAGCCTTCTGCCTCCAGCAGGTAGTAGACCGGCTTCCAGTAGTCCGAGGTGGCCTCCATCGCCACCAGGCTCACGCTCTGGCAGCGCAGCCAATCGGCTAACGCGAGCAGGGAGGCGGTCAGCGTGGTGAACTCGCGTACCTCCTGTCGGCGCCGTCCGGGCTTGTCCTCGCTGGGCACGCGTATGCACACGACCAGGCCGCTCTTGCCGATGTCGATCGCGGCGACCCGCTCGACGAACTCCACCGGCTCGTTGGTCTCCTGCACCTGTCCCTCGTCTCCTGCGTTGCTGGATGGGTCGTTGCCCGGGGAGCCGGTAGGGGAGAAGTCAAGAGCCGGGCTCTCGTGCTCGAAGCGACAATTCAGGGCCCCTGTAGGTGGCTCCCGGCGTCAGACTAAAAACCGGCCTCGACCAGGCACCAGGCGGACTCGACGTCGGTGGGCAACCGGTCCCGATTTTCCTCGTCCGCAGGGCGTGCGCGAAGCCACATCAAAGACTGAAAAGCGGACGGTCAGGTCCGGAAGTGAGTGGTTGGGACAGTCCAGTAGTAATGTCCCCGCCAGCGCCGTTGCCGAGTTGGTGCCTCCCGGCGTCCAATTGGCTAGCCTTTTTCGGTGAGCTTCGCCAGCTTTGCCCGTAGGGTACGTGATCCTGCCTTGCCTTACCGATGGCGGGTGTCAGCGTTCCGGTCCTGCGTGCAGTTGTATCGGCCACTCGGATTCGAGGCGACGCTGAGTTTCCTCGAGTTCCAGGCCGGGAGGTTTCAACACGATGAGGCGGCACTGCTTCAGGCGCTGGACGCTATCGAGGCCAGCCGCGCTGCCTGGCATGCCGAGCTCCACGCCTACGCGACAAGGCGTCGGGAGGCCAAAATGCAAGGCCGGCGATCTCCGCGTGCAGAGGAACCAAATCCCAACCTTCAGGTTCGCTGGTACTGGTACGGCAATCCCCGGAAGGCCGCGTTGCTCGCATTGCGGTTTTGGCGCCGCCAACGCTTCCCTCGTCTGCTGCCCTCCTCGGACCCCGTTCTCCTGGAGATCACCATATGCGTCGGCGAGTGCCTGGACTTCGGCGCCGTCTTCACGGAAGCGCAGCGCGACCTCCTCAGCGTCCGATTAAGCGAGATTGAGCAACGTCTGCACTCGGCGGATCTCCTGCTCGTCGTTCGGCACATCGAGGTGGCATCGGGTTTGAGGTAGCTCGAAGCGGCGAGAGACCGAACCGTGCGGTTGAGGCGATGGGTTTCGGCCGGCGCATCGTCAGACGGTGCTGCCGTTCGCGCGCGGTGCCGTACAGCAGTCGGATACAGCAACGCTGCCTCACCCAGTCAAATGCCACCAGTCTCCAACTACCGCTTGAGCAGGGAGTGGAAGGTTCTACGTTGTGACCGGCTCCCGTTTGCAAGCAGGAAGTCAGGAGTTCGAATCTCCTAGGCTTCACCTGGGAAGACTCTCCCTCGCCGATCACTGTGAGGCGAGGGAGAGTGACAAACTGCGTGACTACCGCGTCCGTGGTCACGCATCTGTCGCCTGTGGTGACCGCCGTCCTGAAGCGATCGCCCTCCGCGAGCCGCTCACGGTCCCCATGGTCGCGTGCTCGATGGCCTAGCCATGACACGCGAAGTGCAGCAAGCGAACAACCCCTACCTGGGTGATGGGTATGTCAGCTTGGGAACCCGATTTTGTGCCCTGATCGGGGCCTTGCCCCCGCTCAGAAGTTGGACTCTGGGTCGCCACTGCTCACCGAAGCTGACCGCGGCGGATCGTACGCTGGTCGCACACGGTTGGCACTCCTGCGCCGGATCGGCTCCCGGGCGATGGTGAAGGGCGGCCGGCTTTCGCCCGGTGTCCTTGGTCGGGCCGGGAGCGAGGGGGCCCGTACGCTGGCCGGGCGGGTCGCGCAGGTTCCTTCCTATCCGCAAGTGTCCGACCTGGGTCCCCTCGCTTCGGGGCCCGGCGCGGCCAAGGTGGGTAAAGCAGGTCGCCCGGCTCCGACCTCGACTGCTTCGTCCCGAAGCCACATCACCGGAGCGTCGACCTGACTCAGCAGGAGGTGGTCGTCTCGGCTACGCAGGAATCGGTGCCCGGCCCGCCGTTAGCGGTGTCGGTGCCCGGCCCGCCCAGGATCCGGTCGTTGCCGGCTTCGCCGTCAAGGGTGTCGTTGCCGTCGTCGCCGCTGATGTCGTCGTCGCCGTTGCCGCCGAAGACGGTGTCGTTGCCGGCACCGGCGGCGATCCGGTCGTTGCCCGCGAAGGAGAGGATGACGTCGTCGCCGCCCAGCGCGGCGATACGGTCGGCGAACGGTGACCCGCAGATGACATCGGCGCCCGAGGTGCCGACGATGGTCTGCCCCGAGGTGGCGGTGCGCCGGTCGATGGTGCAGCCCGGTCCGTTTTGGAGCGTCCCGTCGACACTGTTGGTGTTGAAGTAGCCGCTGCCGGTCTTTGCGGGGTTGTTGGTGAGGACTAGGCGCGTTTCCCCGTTCAGCGCGCGGGTTTCGCCCTGCGCCGACGCCACGTCGTCGTGAAGCAAGATCCGGTCGGAGAAGAGGTACGTGTCGTCGTGTGGCCCCGAGATCTGCGAGCGAACCGACTGAGCCGGGACGGGAGCACCGCGGAAGTCGTAGCTTGCGCTCTGCGTCGCGCTCATCCCTGCTTGGTCCATGAGCGCGTAGCCCTGGTAGGAGAACTTGGCGGTGGAAAGCGAGCTCCCCGGCGGCGTATGCACGTTCAGCGAGAGCGTGCATTCCTTATCCGAAGCATCACCACCAGGTTCGATGAGCGTCTCGTATGAGCTGAATGTAACGGTGAACGACTTCCCGTCGGGGCTGATCGCCGCCTCCCATGTCCCGGGCGGGCACCCGTTTCCGTTCGCGCTGACGCTCGAGATGTATGCCTCGGCAGGGTTGGGGGCAGAGGATGCCGCGACCGCGGGCGTCATGACTGCTGCGGTGAGGACGGTGGCGGCGAGTGTACGTGCGGCCGGCTTGGGGAGTGTTTTGCGCATGATGAATGGCATAGGGCATTCCTTTCCGTGGTGAGCATTCCCAGCGAGAACGTCAGGTAATTTCCTGAGGCTCGTTGACCTGTGTCAGATCGAGCTCGTGAATGGTGTCGCGGTAGCGCGGATGCTAGAGTTGTTCTTTCTTTCGTATACGCCCGCACCGCTGCGATAGTGCGACAAGGGAGATACCCCAGCGTCAATCATGAAAGACGCACGCACGTTTATAAGCGGGCAAATAATCAGCAAGGAGCGAAAGGAGGGAGTGTCCTTGATGTCCGAATATCCGCCATTAAAATAGATATTATTCTGACGTGTAGCTCCCGAAAGATCCGATTCGCGCAGATATGCCGTGATTCCGAGAATCTGGCCCCTGGCGCGGCGGTGGGCCGGGGGCAGCAACCGCGCCATATTCGGGCGACCTTGAGCGGCCGTTAATGACCCTGCGAGCAGCGCAAACGACCTGTAACGATCTCGCTGCCGAGATTTCGGGACGAAAAGGCAACAGCGTGGCATGGGGCAGCTCTCCGGCCGGTCCCCCAGCGGCGGCGCGCGTGCCGGCAAGCGGCACTTCCCGAACCTTGTGAGCCGCCGACTTCAGGCAGGGCAATCAGCGCGCGAGGAAGTCCACCGGGACACATGTACACGCGATCGGCGGCTTACCCTGGTGCGTCCGGCCCGGTATGGCTGTGCCTGCCCGGCGAGGAGATGATCAATGCGTCTTTCTGGCAAGCTGGCCTGACCGATGTCTTCACGAGTGCCGATGATATGCAGAATCTGTAGTGATCTCAGCAACTTAGGGTCAGGCATGAGGGTCGCGCCAGGCGTCTTAGGCAGGCTCATAGCAGTTCCATAACCATAGTGAATCGCAATATTTTCTGGCGCTAAGACAGAATTGAGCAAGTGCCCCATCAGGCACGCCATCCTGATCACCAGACGCGTCCAGCCTGTATGCCCAGGCAATCGCCCCTTGACCGAGTATGCACAGTGAATGAACGATATCCGTACGAGGCCAGCAGGTGATTTATCCTGATGAATTTCTCGACAGCCTCATCCCGGGTCCATCCGGCAAGATCCGTGGCCACAATGGCCGAGAACAGCGGATGAGATACATAATGAGTGCATGCAGATCGCTGATGATTTTCGACCAGTCGATCGCAGGATGACGGCGGGCGCCTCCTAGCCTCGATCTTTCTCGACCTTGAGTTGGTCGGCTGAGAGGTTCGGCTGGGGGTCGATTTTCTCGCTGTGGTCAGCGTGGATGCCCGGCTGT
>NZ_JBFAOQ010000048.1:0-14545 GCF_040675285.1 Nonomuraea sp. NPDC049625
CCTTCATCGACGGCAAGCTCGTCGAACGTCCCGCAGACTCGCCCGTCCCCACAGCCGCCTAGGAACTCACGATCCACAGGTCTTGACTATTGCTCTGGTGACGGTGACGCCTGTCACTAGTTCTGGTCTTCACCTGGTCTTCCTGCTTATGGCCGCTTGTCTTGTGGTCGAGAGGGCTGTGGTGCGGGCAGCGCGAGGGCCAGGCCGGTTTTGATGGTGTCGAAGACGACCAGGGTCTCGTATCGCCTGATGTTGTCGTCCGCCTTGAACAGGCGGTCGCCGAGTCGGCCGCAATCGCGCGTGCTCCGCGCGGCCAGGACGACCACGTAGTCCCACGGTCCCGCGACCCGATAGCACTGCTGGACCTGCGGGTCCGAGCGCATCCGGTCGGCGAAGGCGTAGTGGTGCTCGAACGAATACGTGCACTGGGCCACAGCAACGGCTCGGCTGCTGCCCCGCCTGCCGGCAGACCGCACTTGCGGGCCGGTGTTCCTGGCAGACCGGCGCGCTCCTTCCTCCGGTCGCCGCGCGCCAGCGTCCGGCGACGTCTGTCCCGTCACCGGGCGGGGCCGCCTGTCCTACCCGCGCGCCGAGTACCTGTTCGAGACCGCCTCGGCCAAGCTCGACCCACACCGCCGGGGGTGGACCTTGCATCAGCTGCGTCATTCGGCGCTGCAGCATCTCGCGCAAGCCGGACGCACCGCGCCCGAGCTCCAGGCCAAGAGCCGCCACCAGCACCTGGCCAGCCTCGGCCGCTATGTGCGCCTGGGCGAGGAGACCTCAGCCCGCATCACCGCGGGGGCCGACCCCATCCAGCAGCGCCGGGCTCGGCCCGCATCCCGGCCGCCCTCAGCGCCGCCGCATGCGCGGCAATCTGCTCCCCGGCCCGGCTGTCGCTGCACTCCATCAGCCCGGCAGCACGCAGTGCGTCCCGGCTTTGCTCGGCATCGTGATCGCGCTCGCTCCACGGCGGCCGCCGTCCTTGGCCGTAGCCGAACCTCGGCTCGTCATCGCCCATGATCCCACCGCAGATGGTGTACAACCACCTCGGCTACACCGCCTCCGGCCACCCCATCGTAAGATCGGACGACGACTTCGTGGGAGTGGTAGGGCATTGGACATTCGTGTGCTGGGCCCGCTGGAGATCGTCGGCGACGACGGGCGGCCGTGCGGGATCGGCGCGCCGAAGCTGCGCGCGCTGGTGAACGTGCTGGTGCTGGCCGAGGGCAGGCCGGTATCCCCGGCCACTCTGATCGACCGGTTATGGGGCGAGGAGCCACCGGCCGAGGCGCAGGCGTCGCTGCACTCGTACGTGTCCAACCTGCGCCGCCTGCTTGAACCGGGACGCCCGGCCAGGGCGCAGAGCCGGTTGCTGACGTTCGGGCCGGTCGGATACACGCTGGCGATCGACCCCGATCAGGTGGACGCGGCGCGCTTCCTGCGCCTGGTCGGGCAGACCGAGCAGGCGGCCGAGCCCGCCGAGGCGGAACGGCTGGCGGGCGAGGCGCTGGCGCTGTGGCGCGGCGAACCGTACCAGGACCTGGACGATCAGGCGTACGTGGGCGCCGTCAGGGCGCGCCTCACCGAGGCCAGGGAGCGGGCCCGCGAGCTGCGCGTGGGCGCGGTGATCCGGCAGGACCGCCACGGCGAGCTGCTGGGCGAGCTGGAGATGCTGACGCGCGAGCACCCGCTGCGCGAGCAGCTGTGGGCGCTGCGGGCGCTGGCGCTCTACCGGTGCGGCCGCCAGGGCGAGGCGCTGGAGGCGCTGCGCACGGCCCGCCGGATCCTGGCCGAGGAGCTCGGCATCGACCCGGGCGAGGAGCTGCGCGAGCTGGAACGTGACATCCTCGGCCAGTCCCCCGCGCTGCTCCCCCAGCGGCCGCCCATGCCCGAACTCCAACCGGCCGGGCGCGGCATCGCGGGCCGGAAGGACGAGCTGGCCGCGCTGGACGGGCTGCTCGACGCGGCGGCGGCGAACCGGCCCGGGTTCGCGCTGATCACCGGGGAGCCGGGGATCGGCAAGACGCGGCTGGCCGAGGAGCTGGTGAGCCGGGCCCGCGCCCGGGGGTTCACGGTCGCGGTGGGGCGGTGCGCGGCGACGGAGGGCGCTCCGGCGTTCTGGCCGTGGGTGGCGGTGCTGGAGCGGCTGGCCGACACGCTGCCGCCGCTGCCCGCCGACGTGCGGGCGAACCTGCCCGGCGTCAACTCCGCGACCGGCAACGACCCCGAGGGCGCGCGGTTCCGCACCTACGAGGCGGCGGCGCGGGCGCTGGCCGCGGCCCAGCAGCCGGTGCTGGTGGTGCTGGACGACCTGCACTGGGCGGACCGCTCCTCGCTGCGCCTGCTGGGCTACCTGGCCGGGTACGTGCTGGACGGCAGGCTGGCCGTGGTGGGCACGGCACGCACCTGGCCGCCGCCTGAGGGCGCGCTGGCCGAGGCGTTCGAGGCGCTGGCGCGGCGGCAGGCGTTGCGGCTGCCGCTGTCCGGGCTGTCCGCCTCCGACCTGGCCGGGCTGGCTCCCGAGGGCGCGGACGTTCGGGGGCTCAGGGAGCGTACGAACGGCAATCCGTTCTTCGTCACCGAGCTGGTGCGTTACCTGCGGGCCGGATCGCCGGGCGGCGGCACGCTGCCGCTGGGCGTGCGCGACGTCGTGCTCGGCCGGGTGAACCGGCTGCCCGCGCCGTCCGCCGACTTCCTGCGGGTGGCGGCGGTGGCCGGGCGGGAGTTCGACGTGACGGTCGCGGCTGAGGCCGCCGGGCTGGACCTGGGCACGGCGCTGGACCGGTTGGAGCCTGCCATGGCCGCGGAGCTGCTGGCCGAGGGGCGGCCCGGGCGGTTCCTGTTCGTGCACGCGCTGGTGCAGGAGGCGCTCGCCGAGGTGGTGCCGGTGCTGAGCCGGGCCCGGCTGCACGCGGCCGTCGCCGCCGCGATCGAGTCGCGTACCGGCGGCCCGGCCTCGGACCGGCTGGCCGCCGCCGCGCACCACTGGCTGCTGGCGATCCCCGCGGGACACACCGCGCGGGCGTGGCGGGCTGCGTGGCGGGCTGCCGAGGAGGCCAAGCGGCTGCGCGCGTACGACGCGGCCGTCGAGCTGCTCGAACGGGCGGACCGCGTGGCCGAGGACGACCCGGCGGCGAGTCAGGCCGAGCGGATGGACCTGCTGTTCGCGCTGGCCGAGGCCAGGTTCGGGGCGGGCGACTCGCTGGGGCAGGAGGCCGAGCTGGCGCGCATCCGCCATCTGGCCGGGCAGGTGGGCGACCGGCGGCGCCTGATCGAGGCCGCGACCGGGTACGGCGGCCGCATCCTGCAGCCCTGGAAGGTCTATGGCGACCACGATCCGGACCTAGTCGCGGACCTGGCGAAGCTGGCCGCTGAAGAGGGGCTGGAGCCTTCGGCCCGCGCCCGGGTGCTGGCCTGCCTGACGCTCCAGACGTACTACGAGCCCGGCCGGGACCCGGCCGAGCGGGAGCTATGGAGCGCCGAGGCGGTGCGGCTGGCCCTCCGCGAGAACGACGCGACGCTGCTGGGCCGGGTGCTGTTCGCCCGCTACTACGGGCTGCTCGACCCGGACCACGCGCGGCAGCGGCTGGAGGCGGGCGAGGAGATGGCCCGCGCCGGGCTGGAGGCGGGCGACGACGAGCTACGCGCGATCGGGCTCATCTGCCAGGCCGGCACGCTGCTGGAGCTGTGCCGGGTGCGGGAGTCACGGGAGCCGATGGCCGAGGCGGCGCGGCTGATCGGGCGTATCCACATGCCGTATCTGCGCATCATGCTGGGCTGGCTGCGGCTCGGCCTGCTCGTGCAGCAGGGCGACCTGGACGCGGCCGAGGAACTGCTCGCGGCCACCGCGGCCGAGCAGCGGGCCACCTCGATGTGGGGGGGTGGAGTCGAGCACGGCCGGGATCACGTACGTGGTGGAGGTCATGCGCCTGCGCCTCGGGGCGGCGGACGCGGTCCGGCCGCCGATGGACATGTCGCACGAGCCGCTCGACCCGTTCAACCTCGACCTGTACGCCCACTACCTGGTCGTCAGCGGCCGGCTGGAGGAGGCCCGGCAGGCGCTCGGCCCGTGGGAGCGGCAGCCGCCGATCCCACGCACGTTCGTGTACCTGTGCTGGCTGGTGCTGCGCTGCGAGCTCTGGGCCGCGCTGGGCGACCGGCAAGCCTGCGCCGCCCTGTACGAGGAGGCGTCCCCGTACGCCGACCGCATCGGGATCTCCGGCCTGGGCATGCTGTTGTGGCCGGTCAGCCGGTCGCTGGCGCAGCTGGCCGAGGCCCTGGGCGACATCGGGGCGGCGCGGCGGCACGCCGAGCACGCCGAATGCGTGGAACGGGAACTGGCCCAGCCCAGCGAGTAGGCGGGGACCGGTTCACCTCTACCGGACCGGCTCAGCCCCAGAGGACCGGCTCAGCCCCACAGGTAGGCCGTGCGGCGCCGGTAGCGTCTCCCGGCCAGGTTGGAGATCATCAGCAGTTGCCGGGGCGCGGTCGCGCGCAGATGGGCCTCGACGTCGGCAGGCACCTCGGCGCTGGTCCAGCCGACCAGCCTGACTAGCTTGCGCAGGCCGTAGTCCTTCATGATCGTCTTGTGCATCTCCGCGTCCTCCTCCGGCGTGATGTGGGCCATCATCAGCGGGATGCCGTCGGTCTCCTCGTGCGCGAGGTGCGCGCCGAGGGTGTCGGCCAGTGTGCGCAGGGCGGTCGTGAGCCGCTCGCGCCCCTGCTCGGACGGTCCGGAGTCGAACGCCTGGAACGCCTCGGTGCTCTCGCGGATCCAGCGGTCGCAGGCCTCGTGCTCGGCCTCCAGCGCGTCGATCGTGCCGATCGCCCCGGGGCCCGCTCGCGCAGCCGCGGCCAGATCTTCTCGTCCTCGGCGGTGTGGTGGTGGTGCAGGACGAACAGGACCCACGCGTGGTGCTCGCGCAGCGCTGAGACGCGCCGCCGGTCGTCGAGGCGGATCCGGCCGATCGCGGTGAGCAGGTGGCCGAGGTCGCGGCGGAAGCCGTAGTGCGCGAGGTACATGTTGGCCATGTCGAGCGGCCCGGGGGCGGCGGCGGCCTGGCCGGGCAGCATGATCTGCGGGACGTTCGGGTGGTCGGCGGTGTGCACGATGCGCTCCTTCTCTACGATGTGCCGCCATCGTGACCGCCCGCCCTTGGGCCGTTCTGGAACGCCGGGCTCAAGAGCGGCCCAAGACCCTTGATCCGAGAGCGCGCAGGACGAGGGAGCCTGCCGCAGGAGTCGCCGCTCTACCGCAAGGCCGGAACCGGCGATAGCGGGTCACTTGCTCATTCGAGAGGAAATCCACAGGCATGAGCAGGCACGCTAGGGCTCTCAACCAGGGCAAACAGCCCTCGTCACCGAATCGTCGTCAAGATCGCTTTTGTAGCGCCAAAATCCGGTCCGATCCTCCCCGGAGGCCATCCTGGAGAGCCCCGCGTTCGCCGGGGTTGCCGCCGCGGCGCACCCGGCAGTGAAGCGGGGACCCGCTCACGGCAACGTCAGGTCGAGCCGGGTTTCCATGTCAAGGCGGAACCGACCGCAGGGGTTCACATGAGCCCCAGAACGCGCCCGGGAGGCGAGACGGCGGGCATCCGGGTCAGGTGCCGCCGGGGTGAGGTTCAGCCGGTCAGGCCGGCGTCGTCCCACACCGCGCGCCGATCACGGCCTCAACCACCTGGCCATCGTGCGGGCCTTCTACCTCGACCTGGCCGAATGGGCCATGGACGACCCGGCCCGGTGGGGCATCTGGGCAGCACCCTGCCCCGTTCGCGTTGAGAGATGTCCCGCAGGAAGGAACACGCCAGCCGCAAGTCCCGCATGGATCAGCGCACCCGAGAACGCCTCCCTGTCTTGCCGACACTGGCGCGGACCGTCGATGAGCATCGTCGGCAGGCCGCCGAACGACTGCATGCCGCACAAGCAGTGGCCCCCGGCAGCCAGTTCACCGCAGCCGGGCACACTTGGTGCCGGTCGGTTACCAAGAACCCCGCGGCCAAGGTCTGGGCCGACGACCCCGATACCGGCCACCGCCGCGATCTCACCATGGAGGAGCACAAGGCGTTCTGGGCCTGGGGCGATCGTCGAAACGCTCCGCCACACCGGCATCCGGGTCGAGGAACTGACCGAACTTTCGCATCACAGCCTGGTGCAATACCGAATGCCCGGCACCGGCGAACTCATCCCGCTGCTGCACATTGCTCCGTCCAAGACCGACGCCGAACGGCTGCTGGTCATCAGCCCCGAACTGGCCGACGTGCTCAGCACAATCATTTGCCGCGTCCGGGACACCAGCGGCGCGGTCCCGCTCGTGGCCTCCTACGACATCCACGAGCGAGTCTGGAATCCACCCATGCCTCTGCTGTTTCAACGACCGATCGGAGTGGAGAACCGGCCGATTCCTATCTCCGGCATCCGGGCGCTGCTCAACGCAGGCTCTGGCCCGCACCGGTCTCACCGACACCAGCAACCAGCCGCTGAAGTTCACCCCACACGATTTCCGGCGCCTGTTCATCACCGACGCGATCATGAACGGGATGCCACCTCACATCGCCCAGCTCGTGGTCGGTCATCGCGACATCAACACCACGATGGGCTACAAGGCCGTCTATCCCGAGGAGGTCATCAACGGGCACCGCGCCTTCATCACCCGCCGCCGCGGGACTCGTCCCAGCGAGGAATACCGCACGCCCACCGATCAAGAATGGGAGGAGTTTCTCGGCCACTTCGAACGCCGGCACGTCGCCCTGGGCGACTGCGGCCGCGCCTACGGCACCGGCTGCGTTCACGAGGACAGTTGTTTACGCTGCAGCCTCCTCCGGCCGGACCCGGGCCAGCGTCAACGCATCGTGGACATCCGCAACAACCTGCTCGCCCGCATCGCCGAGGCCGAACGGGAGAACTGGCTGGGCGAAGTCGAAGGACTCAAGGTCAGCCTCGCCGGAGCGGAACAGAAACTCGCCCAGCTCGACCAGCTCGCCCGCCTTGCCGCCACCGTGAACCTCGGCACCCCGACATTCCGCGACGTCGCCGGTCGCACCATCAGCGTCGACCCGAACAAGATCATCAACTAGTTCAGAGAATTCATCAACACCCTGCTCGTCCAGTCCGTCCTCAAAGACCCCGCCTGGCAGCAGAGACTGACCGACGCCGACAAGCGCGGCCTGTCGCCGCTGTTCTGGTCCAACGCCAACCTCTACGGCACGATCGACATCGACATGGGCCGCCGCCTCGACCTCGTCCTGGCGGCCTGATCCCCCAGGACGGGTAGTGGCTCGGGTGGGGCAGGGGGCTGGTCTGGGCCGGGGGCGGCGGTGAGGGCCAGGCCCGCCAGGACCGTCAGACCGCCGAGCAGTTGGAGCGGGCCGAAGGGGTCCCCGAAGGCGATGACGCCCGCACCGAAGCCGACGACCGGTTCGATGTTGAGGAAGGCGCCGGCGAGGCCGGGCGAGACGCGCGACTGGGCGTAGGCGAACAGGGCGTACGGGAGCAGGGTGCCGAGGACGGTCAGGGCGAGGGCCGCGACGATGGGGGCGGTCGACGACGGCAGGGCCGGGGCGCCCTCGACGGCTACGGCCAGCGGGGCGGCCAGCAAGGCGGAGGCGGCAAACTGCACGGCCGTGACGGCGAGCGGGTCGCGGTCGACCAGCAGGCGGTCCTGAGCGAGCAGAAAGGTGGCGCTGAGCAAAACGCTGACCAGGATCAGCAGGTCGCCGCCGAGGGAGGCCGAGCCGCCACCGCTGGTGGCGACCAGCGCGATGCCCGCGAACGCCAGGGCGAAGCCCGTCCAAGCGGTGCTGCCAACCCTGGCACGGCCCAGCGCGACCGTGGCGATCGCGGCGAGCAGAGGGGTCAGGCCGATGATCAGTGAGGCGTGGGCGACGCTCGTCCGTTCGATTCCCAGCCCCTGCAGGACGATCACGAGGGCATAGCCGGTCGCGCCCCAGAAGACCACCCTGGGCGAGGCGGCCCGTCGAAGACGGGCTCGGTCGGCCACGAACAGGAGCGGGACCGCGGCCAGCGCGAAGCGTACGACGGTCAGCCAGACCGGACCCCAGCCAGCGAGAGCGATCTTGATCAGAGGGACGGTCACCCCCCACAGGACTCCGGCTGCCGTGAGGGCGGACAGGGTCGCCGAACGATTCATCGTCATGCCCCAAGGATCAGCAAGGTGCGACCGAAGAATCGGCACCGGATCCTGTATGCGCAACTATATTTTGTGAGATGGCCGATTCGCTTGATGAAATTGATCGCAGGCTGCTGACCGAGCTCCAGCAGGACGCGGGCCGCACCAACGTGGAACTCGCCCGGCTGGTCGGGCTCTCCCCCGCCGCCACCCTGCACCGCGTCCGCAGGCTCAAGGAATCAGGAGTGATCAGGCGGATCAGGGCCGAGTTGGACCCCCCACAGGCCGGATTCCCCCTCAAGGCCTATGTGATGATCACCCTCGCCCGGCACACCCCCCAGACCGAGCGCGCCTTCGCCGACAGCCTGAAGGCGATCCCCGAGGTGCTCTCCGCCGACGTCGTCACCGGAGAGATCGACATGATCCTGCTCATCGCCGCCCGCGACGTCCCGGACCTCCAGCGGATTCTGCTCCGTCTCTCCCTGCACGGCGCCCAGCGCGTCACCACTCTCCTGCACCTCCAAGAGATCAAGACCCCCTCTCCGCTCCCTCTCCTGTGATGCCGGAACCGCCCCGGTCCCGGGGGTTGAGCGGCAACCGAAGCCTCGGCCAGTGGCGTTTTCAGGGGCGTTCGGGTACGCAGATGAGGGTCTGCTGGCCGGTGGCGATCAGTGTGCGCTGCTGCTGGTGGGTGGCGAACACTTCCAGGCAGCACACGGTGAGGGTGCGGCCGGGCTTGAGGACGGTGCCGACGGCCTCGATGTGGTCGCCGGCCGCGGGCGCGAGCAGGTTGATCTTGTATTCCACGGTCAGGACCGAGGTGCCCTCGGGGAACAGGGTGAAGGCCGCGTAGCCGCCGGCGCTGTCGGCGATGGCGCTGCTGGCGCCGGCGTGGACGTAGCCGTTCTGCTGGGTCACCTCGGGCCGGGCGGGCAGCGTGATCACGACGCGGCCGGGAGCGATGTGGGCCAGCCTGGGGCAGCGGGAAGATCCGGCCGGGTATTAGCGCTTAGCGCTGAGCCGCAGGTCGACAGGGGTGTCTCTCGGTCAGCCTGGGTCAGGCTGGCCGAGGGGATGGGACGCTCTGATCGGGCAGGAGGTCGCCCAGTGCGGTCCGGATGGCGGCGCGGCTGACTCCGTGGACGCGGGCGAGGGCTGCGATCGAGGTGCCTTGTTCGGTGTAGGTCGACCGGACCTTTTCCAGGTCGTCTCAATCGTTATCTTGAGTTGACGACCTCTTCTCGCTGGTCAGAGCAAGATGATCTTTTCTTTCACGTGTGGCACGTTGGCTGATCTTCACAGCATGTTGCAGCGACAATGCGACCACGCGGGGCGAGGGCGATGTAGGCCGGCCAGGCAGGCGAGCATCATCGGTCCATCCTGCCCCGATGATGCTCGCCTGCCCCACGGCTCGCCGTCGAGGCCCGAAGCGCCGTGGTAACCCTTTTGTGCCTGTCATCCGGTTTCGTTCGGGTGGCGTCGCCGGGTGCCGTCGGCGATTATCGACGCGACGTGACCGCGCTGCGAAAGGATCAGGTATGACGTGGTATCCGTGGAGACGGGCGTTCCTCACGGCGGGGGCGGCCGTGGTCGGCTTCGACCCGTCCACGCGCACCTGACCAAGATCTTCACCATTCACCGAGGCTACCGAACCGGCCTGATCTCGCTCGGCTTCGTGCCACCCACGTGGGCGTTCTTTTCGCCTGCGACTCCTGGGTTTTCGTATCCTCCGCAACTCAGAAGATACGGAAACCCAGTCGGCTCGTTATGCTGGCCACCGCCAGTGAGCGATCACCGTGTTGCGACGACCCCTCGAATACACCCCGTAAGGGCGGGGCCGTTCTATCGCCCGAAGGGAAGCAGCCCTCCGCCTACCGGTGCAGGATGGGTGTATTCCCCAGCCCTCCTGCCAGGCCGAGGAGGGAGGCCAGGTCGCCAGCGTTCGCGGCCCGGGTTGTGCAACCGAAGAAGGACGACCACCACCCGCAAGAGCTGGCGTGCGCAGGTGAGGAGGTCAGCGTCATCGTGCCTGCGATGACCACGATCGCTGTCACCGTACGAACCCATGTCTTCAAACGCGTTCTCCTTCGCCAGAAGCCGGGCCCCGCTGAATAGCAAAGCCGAATTTCTACGGCTTGGCAATGGCAAGAAAATCTATATGGCGGCGAGTGGCATTTGTGCAGCCTCTCGACGCGGAATGTAGGTAAAATATAGAAACACGAAAAGGCGTGACTTCCGAGATGCACTTGGAGCTGGATCAGATGGTAATGGTCTCCTCCAGCGGTTTCACCGCGGGCGCGGTCGCCAAGGCCCGTTACTACGGCATTGAACTGGTGACGCCGGAAAGGCCGATCCCCGCGGACGGGCCTCTCGGTCGGCTGGGGCAGCCGCACCTGGAATTTCGCGACCTGATTCGAGAACGTCTGATCTCCGTCTCCGGGCAGGTCAGCCGGAATGGGGACAGTCAGACCATTCCGTTGTCTGCGGGCGCTGCGGTCTTCGACGCCGAGGGCATCGCGCTGTGCAGCGTCGCCGAGTTGGTGGGGATCTTTCTGGATGGCGCGGACCTGCGAGAGGTGGTGGCTCAGGCTCCCGGCCAGTCCGTGGAGTTGCGCGTACTGGTGTCCGATTTCGTGCTTCGCCGTGACGAGGGCGGCGATCCAATCGAGGTGTTCATGCACCCGGGAAGGGCAATTACTGCGCTTGACCGACTTCGACGCCGTGCTCGGCGCACGGGTTGAGGCGCGGCCGGTGCTGCTGGCGGCGGAGCTCCAAGGGATGGCCTACGCCGTCGGCGCGGGACGCGTCGGCGATAACCGCGCCTTGGTGATTTTCTCCGATTCCCCTGCTGGAGAGGGCATGTCGGTCCGGGTCACTGACGCTGATGGTCAGGTCAGCGACTGGATTGCTGATCGCTCGACCCAGACCTTGCGCCCGCACACCTCTCCAGCCGCCCCACAGGTGAACGAAAGGACCTGATTCGCCTGCTAGCGGCCCCTCGCCCAGCCCGGGTCGGCCAGGACGCGCATTGTTCCCCGAGACCGGTCTCGGCTCACCACCCGATCCCTCTGGACGATCAACAGCGTGGCGGCTCGCCGAAGCGACGGGAGTTCCAGGCCGTGAAGGCTGTCCAGCAGGACATGATGGTGATTCACGTCATCCCCGAGCCTTGGTCGCGGGCTGGACGAGGACGACGTCAGGGAGGGGCATATGACTCAGCAGCCACCGGAGTTCCCCGCTGATTTGACCCGCGAGTTCAGCTTCGGCGACATGGGCAACGGCCTGTTCGGCTTGGACGCGCTGCGCAATCTCACGACCGGCATGGACGAGTTCCTGGAGGACCCGAACGGGCGCTGGCGCCGGTACCGCTCCCTGGGCCCGGCCGTGCTGGGATGTGTGCCCTGGTTCGATGACGAGCAACTCCTGGGCCGGATCGACCGGTTTGCATCATCCTGCATCCTGATCACCAAGCCAGACGCCAAACTCAGCGCAAGGCCTCCTTTGATCAACTCAAGCAGAGAGCGGCGAGCGGGCCGGGCTTTCCGTCACGGGTGTTCTTCGAGCTCGATCACATGGCCTCTCGCTACGTCGGCGACCCTGAAGCGGTGCACCCGTACTCCCCACAGGAGCACGTCGACTTGCAGACCTTCCGATCGCTCGGCTACCGAAAGGCAGGCAAAACACCGGTACCGATCATTCACGCCAAGATGTTCCTGCTGGGGCACCTATGGTGGCACGACGAAGGGGCACTGGGAGACGTGGCCGACGTCATCGGCTTCACGCCCAAACGGCTGTGGCTGGGCAGCGCCAACGCCACGAACAGCTCGCGCAAGAGCCTGGAGTACGGCGTCTGGCTCGACGACGCTCAGGTCCTACGTGAGGCGTGCAACTTCATGATCATGCTCTTGAAGTACTCCGAATCTCTCGACAGCCCTGACGACGTCTTCGAACCCGAGTTCCTCGAACGGCCCTGGGACGACGACGCCTTCTACGAGTACATGCGCGAGTTCGGGTCATACCCCGACGAGCCAGAAGACGGTTGAGCCCGCCCACCGCCCAGACCCCCTCGAACGCGTCAAGGCCCGTCTGCAGGATGCCACCTACAACGCGGCTGCTGGCCGATGAGATGCTCGAGGAAGCGGTGATGGTGGAGGCCGTGGCGGTCGTGGCCGGCCGCACCACCCCCGAACTCCAGGCCAAGAGCCGCCACCAGCACCTGGCCAGCCTCGGCCGCTACGTACGCCTCGGCGAGGAGACCCTCGCCCGCACCACCGCCGAACACGACTCAGCGGCCCGGCGACACCAACACTGAGAACTGGGGCCTACGCCACGCGGCGCGTTTTGGCGTACTTCGACCGCATTCGTTGTGTAGTGGCACGGTGCCAAAATCTGGTCCGATCCTCGATCTTTGCCAGTCCTGGAGGCCGTCTGGTTTCATTCCATGTCGCGCTGACACAGCACGCGGAAGGTCGTGAGGATGTAGGCATGAGCTCATCGCAACCCCTCGCCGACCCTGGGTCCGAGCCGGACACAACCTCAGTCGGGGCGGTGAATACTGCTGGCGCGGGATCCGGCCCCCCATCGCCGCACACCCCCCGGTCTGCCCCGGACCACCGCTACTTGCTCGACAACGCCCGGACGGAGGCGGGCGAGCGGTTCACCTGGCTGGCCGAGCTGTTCGACGATGTCACACGGGGACACTTCGACCGGCTCGGAGTGAAGGCGGGCTGGCGCTGCTGGGAAGTCGGTGCCGGAGGCCCCAGCATTCCCGAGGCACTCGCCACAGCCGTCGGACCAACCGGTTACGTGCTGGCCACGGACATCAATCCTGCCTGGTTGGACCCGCACGGCGGGTACGAGGTGCTCCGGCACGACATCGTCGGGGACCCGCCGCCGCAGCCAGGCACATTCGACCTGGTACACGCCCGGCTCGTGCTCGTCCACGTCCCCGACCGTGCCCGGGCGTTGGCGACAATGGTGGCGGCGCTGCGCCCCGGTGGCTGGCTATTGGTCGAGGACGCCGATACCGAGCTGCAGCCGCTGGCCTGCCTCGACGAGGTTGGCCCGGCACAGCAGCGCGCCAACCGGCTGCGGCGCGCCGTCCGGGAGTTGATGACCCGCCGCGGCGCCGACCTGCGCTACGGCCGTACGCTGCCGCGGGCGTTGCGTGCGGCCGGCCTGGTCGATGTCACGGCGGCCGGCTGCTTCCCGGTCGGCGGGGTAGCCTGCGACCGGCTGGAGACCGCGACAGTGCGCATGGTCCGCGCCGAGTTGCTCGCCGACGGGTTGGCCCACGACGCCGAGATCGACGCGCACCTGGCCGCCATCGATGCCGGCGAGCTCGACCTCACCCTCGCTCCGCTGATCTCGGCATGGGGACGCCGCCCGGGATAGCCCGCGACGTCCGGGCCGCGGTCAGCCACAGGCCGGTGAACACGGCGCAGGCCAGCGTCACGATGGCTTCAGCATGCCGAGCCTGACCGCCGCAGCGATGCGGCGGTCCTCCCCGACCCCGGGCTGAAACGCCCAGCGCGACCCGACCGGCCGTCCCCCTGTAACACTGCGCCCTTCGCCTGGTGGCGAAACTTCAAGGTCACCTACGACCCGCGCGGCGTCACCCACTTCTTCCAGGGCTGCAGCAAGGAGCCGCAGGGCTACTCGTGCGCCTACTCCTATGAGGGCGGTGCGATGCTGATGCACGTACGCGGCTCCAGGAACGCCGGCTACGAGGTTCGCTCGATCTCCTACCTGGCCGACGGAAGGGGAGAGCAGTCAGGGACCTGCCAGGGCGACGTCAGGCGGCCACACGCGATCGAAGACCCGCCCGGACTCGAGCCAAGCGCACCCTCGCGTTGCCGGCCGGGCCGCTCGCGGCCGGGGCCACCCTGGTGGTGCCGGTCAGCGAAGCGCTGCAGCCGGGCAACAACGGCGGCGCGATCACCCTCCTGGATGACGCCGGGCTCAAAATTCATGGGGTCGCCTACACCGCAGACCAGGCCAACCGCGAAGGGTGGACCATCGTTTTCTGACGTCCCGCAACGAAGGGCAGGCACCCCCGTCCTCAACGCCGGGCGGGGGTGTTCGTCGTCTGCTGTCCCATTGTGGCCGCCGCGTCCGCCCCTCAAGGCCGGCGACCTCCGCCAGGCCGACCACCGAGGGCCCCTTCGCTGTGCCGCGCCACCTCACATCCGGGCCCCCTCACCATCGTGAGATTGCCGCTGGTGGGAGCCTGGTTGTAACAGGGGCGCAGACCACGTAACGCCGAAGGGATCAGTCTCCTGGTCACGGCGGGTGTGCGCGCGAGGATTACGGCTCGAACATCAGTGGGCGAGCAATAGTCAAGACCTGTGGATCGTGAGTTCCTAGGCGGCTGTGGGGACGGGCGAGTCTGCGGGACGTTCGACGAGCTTGCCGTCGATG
>NZ_JBFAOQ010000049.1:0-6208 GCF_040675285.1 Nonomuraea sp. NPDC049625
TCATCGACGGCAAGCTCGTCGAACGTCCCGCAGACTCGCCCGTCCCCACAGCCGCCTAGGAACTCACGATCCACAGGTCTTGACTATTGCTCGCCTTGTATGGAACGAACGCCATCTGCGGCACGCCCTGCGCGAGTACGAACGGTTCTACAACCAGCACCGAGCTCATCAAGCCCTAAACCAAGCAGCGCCGCTGCGCACCGTCCCCGATCCGATCACGGATCCCGAGCAAATCACCGACCTGAATGTATGCCGACGCGACCGGCTCGGCGGCGTCCTCCACGAGTACTCACCTGCGGCTTGAACGCATGGATGGAATTTTCGGCAGGCGCACAGTCGCCTTGCTCGCAGCCGAGCAGAACGCTCTCTGCTCGGCACAAGCTCCCTGTAGCGATCGAAGTCGTCTTCCCGCAGGTCTCATCGTCCCCACCTGACACAGCACATGCTCACCAGCGGAGACCCGCATCCCAAGAGGTACGGGCCCGGTTCCGTTCGGTACCGATCGATGGTGATCCGCTAGGTGTGAATCCGACCGGCCGTAAGGGCAAGGTCTGCGTCAGCCGAAGATTCTCCCTACCAGAGAGGCCCGGTCCGACCCCGGATCGGTCTGGTCACGGAATTGGCACACGCAGGATGGCAGCACCGTTGTAATGGGCCTCCCAAGCGGTGGCGCCGACGAGACCGAGCGGTTGCCTGATCATGGCAGAGGCCTCGCCGTTCACCCAGGATTCGAGTCGTTCCCGCACCGTCTCGACGGGAAGACGCCCCACCAACTGGGAGATCACCGTTGTACCTTCCACCATGCCGAACGCACATTTGAATGGCATGGTCTCACCTCTGGCTCGCGCAGCGGCATCGAGTGCCCTGTTGAGGCCACCGCAGATGCCATCGCTGGCCGCCTGCAACTGCATCGGAACCTGGGCCGCGCCAGGCAACTGCTCCCGCAGCAGATGCCTCTCCTCGTCATCGGCAAAAACGTAGTAGGCGTTCTTCGGGAGGTGGCCCGAGATCGCCTTGACGATCTCGGACACCAGTCGCTCGGCGTCGGCGTCCTCGAATATCTCGATGTCGATATTCCCGCCGGTATCACCTTCGCCTCCTCCCGTCACCTCACCCTGATCGCCGAGGATATCCTCGATCAGATCTTCGATATCGGCCTTGCCTACCTGCGCGCCGCCCAGCCAGCTGATAAATACTTCCACCATACCTACTCTATCTGTTGCCTGAACACCTTCTCAAGGAAGAACGCGTCCAGCTTCGTGAGCGACCTCTTCCGGCGGTCCGGACGGTCCCAGCTCATACCCTCGATCTTGTTCCTTAGGTCAGCCCCTTCTTCTCTATAAGCTTCTATGTAGAATTGCTCACCACCGGACATGGCGTCCCTGGAAGTATAGACGTCGATGATCTCAGGCTGTTTGTCTCCCAGCTCTGGGAAGTAGTGGTCATGCCCCTTCTTTTGCTTTTTGAAGCGCGCATTGAGCACCTGCTGAGGCGTTCCCTTGCCGCTGGCCTTGCCTATGTATACTACTTTATCCGCACTATTGCGGATGATGTATGTGATGTAGCTCCTTCCGCCTGCCGCACTGGGCACGTCGATCTTGATATTCTTCCCCGGCGTGATGCGGAATCTGCTGAACATACTGGCCTTGCCGCTGGCCTTGCCCTTGTCGCTACCCATGAGCTCATCAAGGTCATGGCGCGCCCATATGCCGTTGAAGAAGAAATCTGTGGCCTTCCTCCCACAGGACGTAAAGCCTATTTCTTCACAGATGGACATGGCGAGGAAGAATTCCTGCTGCGTCCTGAGGCGATCATCGTTCATGGCCTTCGAATATGTTCTGAAATGGTCGGCGGCACGAGCTTGCCAGCGCTCTATGAACTTCGCCCTGACCGCATCGTTCGGAAGCGCTCCAATGATGATCTCGATGGCTGATACATAACTGCCACTGCCACCGCCAGCGTCGACGTCGAGACCGTCCGGATCGGACTGCCCAACAGGATTGTCGGCTGCGTAGCCGTACGGGCTCGTCAGCTCCGGGTTTTCGGTGTCAAATTTAGGGTCGGGAGATATGAACTTCGCCGTGGCGGGGTCGTAGTAGCGCGCGGACAGGTAGCTCAGCCCCGTGGAGGCGTCTTCTACCTTGCCGAGGAAGCCGCGGTCAGTGGAGGGCAGATCGTCCACGCCCCGGCGCTGGCCGTAGGGCAGATAGCGTTCCCGTGCGACCTGGCCGGTGGTGTCGTCGATGGCCAGTTGCATCGAGCCGTGCAGGCCGGAGGCCGCCCACTGGAAACCGTTAGTGGTGCGAATGCCGATGACGGCGCCGTCGGGCGAGGCGTAGTAGCGGGTCGCCTTCGTTGTGCCGGAGGCGCGTACCTCCATCCCATCCAGATAAAGAGTGGTCCCACTTGCTTCACGCCGGATGAGCCGCTCGCCATCGGCATCGTAGACCATGGAGGTGTCCACGCCATCAACGGCGGCCCTCTCCAACTGCCCTGTCTGGTTCCACGTAAATGTCGTCTGCTTGCCGTTTACGGTGCGGCTGATGAGCTGGCCGGCGTTGTCATAGGAATAGGTGTCAGTTCTGGACGGTCGCGCGACGGAGGTGACTGCGTTGGGACGTACCGCCGAGGATCCAGGCGCCGGGTAATGGTATGTAGCCGTCTCCGTACTGTCGGTCAGAGAGGCGATGTTGCCGACGGCGTCGTATGCGTACGTGTGACGGTAAGGGTCGATGCCTTGACCGTCAGGACCGGCGGTACAGTCGGCCCGTGTTGTGGTGAAGGCCGAGGCGAGCCGACTTAGAGCGTCATAGCCGAAGCACTCTGATTGGCCGGGGCTACTTCCGGTCGCTGACGTGGCGTCGAGAACCTGCGTGATCTCACCGGCCCGGTTGTAGCTGAATACGTCATCCTGGGCAGTAACGGGGCTCGGTGTGTTCGCTTTCGCGGTGGTGGTCAGCTTGCCCAGCCACCCGGTCCCGGGATCCCAGGTGAAGGTTCGTTTGAGCTGACCGTTGCTTCCATATAAGCGTTCGGCAATGCGGCCGGTGGAGCCGTAGGAGGTGTCTTTGACGTAGACCGTGCCGCCGTTCAGGTCCGACGAAACGTCCTTGGGCATCCCCAGGTCCGAGTAACCATAGGTGAGGGTTTCTGATTGGAGACCTCCCGCAGCAGGCAGAGTGCGCGTCAGTGGGTTGCCGGCTCTGTCGTAGGTTATGGCGAAGACATAGTCCCCTGCGATTCCCGTCTCAGCGGCTGGAATGGATACCTTGGTGCCGGTAGGGCGGTAAGAGCTGTCGTAACCGGTAACAGCCTTGGTATAGGCACGGCCGCCAGCATAGCGAGTGCTGGAGGTAACCTGGCCCTGCGCAAGGGTGTCGTACAACCATTCGGCCAGCTTGATACCGGTGTCGACCTCTCCAGCCCACTGAGTCTTTCTTCGACCTATGTCGTCGTAGGTGTAGGAGGTCTTAGTGTTGTTCCCGTCAATGTTCCACAGGATTCGTCCAGCGGCGTCATATCCGGTGGAGGCACTACCACTGTCCGGAGCTGTGGTGGCGATGCGCCGGTCGAGCCAGTCGTAGGAGAAGGTGCGAACATTGCCGTTGGCGTCGGTGAGCCTGGTCAGTTTTCCGGCCAGATTGTACGCATAGGTCGTGTCGTGATGTGTGGAGGTGTCGAGCCATTCTTCCTTCTTGATCGTGCGTCCTGCTGTGTCCAGGACGGTTGCCACCTTTCCGCCCACCGATGGCTGCACCTCGGCGCGGTCCATGCCGGGATAGCTGGTGGTGGTCCGCCGGAATTCGACTGCAAGGTTCATGTCGATGTTGGCGATCGGACGCTTGAGCGCGTCGTAGAGCGTTTTCGTCCACTGCGGCAGGCTTTCGAAAGCCGGGTTGAGCAAGCCGCTCCCGGGGGCGCCACCGTTGTACGCTGGCAGAGCCTTGACATACGTCAGGCCTCGGGCGTCATAGGCCGTGACCGCGATGGTGCGGCCTCCTTGAGGTGACGGCGTCTGCACTTCACGGATCCGGCCGAATCCGTCCTCGTAGGTGTGCGACTCGGTGTACTTCGCCGCGCCCCCGGTACCAGACAGTAGCTGTCGCATGACGGTCTTTATGGGACCGTTCGGTTGGCTGGCGCTCCCCGCGACGGGGATGTCGTAAGCAACAGTGGCAGTGGGTGTCCCGCCGCTTCTCGGCTCGCCCGTGCCCCACAACCTGACCGATCGGCCGAGGCCGTCGTGGTCGATCTCCGTCAGTCTTCTATTGGCGTCGAGTACCGAGATCACCAACCCGGTACCGTAGGAATACTTTGTTGTCGTCTTCTGCCCGAGAGGGTTCGTTGTGGTAACCCCATTGAGCGGCCATCCGACAGGCGGGTCATAGGAAGTGGTGGTGACCTTGTTCAAGGGATCGGTAGTTGTCAGCGTGCGCCCGTACTCGTCAAAAGTGCCCTTCGTAACGGAACTGCCGGTGGCGTTGAAGTGCAGGCGAGTCTCCGTGACGTTCCCATCGCTGGGCGCGTTGGTCGCCGGATCTGATCCGCCGTCATAAAGGAAGACCGACTTGCCGTACAGCGCACCGGCGACACAGTCGTCACCTGCTCTGCGCTCGACTACGGATGGAAGTTTGGTGAAGTACTGGCCTCCCGCGACATTGCGTGCGTATGTCGTGGCAGTACAGGAGTTGTCGGTCGAGACCCCGTCCTGGCCTAGTACGGCAGCCGCCATTCGTTAGTTGAGCTGGATATATGCGGTGCTCAGGCGGGCTCGGTGATGAAACCAGCGGGCGTGGGCTTGATGGCGGCGTCGCCAGGCCGACCAGTGGGCGGCGTGTTCCAGCGTCGGTGTGCGGCCGGTGACGGCGTTGAACAGGCCCTTGACCTCGGCAACCGTCAACGGGATGAGGCCAGGGTCGGCGGGCGGTGCTTCGTCGGGATGAGTGGGGCGGTTGACCTGGGTGTCGGTTCCGTGCCGGGCTGCAGCGGCGGTGACCGCGCAGACAGCCAGGGCGGCCATGACCAGCACGAGGTGTCGCAGCAGTGCCTGGTGGAGGCGGACCTGGGACTGGTCCAGGCCGAACAGGTCCTTGCCGGCTTGGAAGCTTTCCTCCACCGGCCATCTCAGCCCGGCGGCGGAGACGAGCCGGGCCAGGGTGACCGGCTGGCCGGCAGGTACGAAGCAGTAGTGAAAGGCCACCTCGCCGGTGGTGCGGTGCTTGCGGACCAGCAGGAAGTGGGCAGAGCTGGCGGTGGCGATCCACGCCCAGGCGTAGGTGCGTTCGCCCTTGGAGCCGGCCCCGGCTGAGCGGATGGTCCACCGGCGTTTCTGCCGCAGGTGCTTGGCCACGGCCTGGGCGCAGGTCAGGCAGGTGCCGCCGCCGAGGGTGAGGGTAAAGGTGGCGCGGATGCGCAGCACGTAGGCCTGACCGCGTTCTTCCAGGAAGGTGCGCAGCTTGGTGCAGGCGCCGTAGACCTCGTCCCCGGTCACGAAGTCCAGGCGCACGTTGTCGGCGTAGGCCTCGCGCAGCAGGTCGATGGCCAGTTCGCCCTTGGTGGCGAAGGTGAGATCCAGCGGCAGGCCGGTGGTGATCGCGGTGACCGGGTCGCTGATCTGCTCGGCGGGGATCCATTGCCGGGCGCCGATCAGCGCGTGCCCCGCCCTGGCACGCACGTAGGCGAGGTAGACGGTGTTGACGCCGTTGTCGATGCCGCCCGCGCAGCCCATGTGCTGGCGTTTCACGCCCGCCGTGGCTACGCCTTTCTTCTCCTGACCGGACTCGTCCAGCACGCCGACGGTCAGGCTGCCCGATCGGGCGGCGGCATCAAGTCGGGCGACGGCGAAGCGGCGGACGGTGCTCATCGCGCCCGCGGTGTCCCACCGGGCGCGATTCAGCAGGCGCTGGGTGGCGTCCGGGCGGCGGTCGCCGATCCACTCGGCGATCGTCCAGCCATTGCGCCTGGGCAGCTCGGACATGACGGCTCGGACGTACTTGGCAGCCTGCAGCCGCGGTTCGATCCTGGGGAACCTCGGGGCCAGCGCGGTCATGAGGTCGTCGAGGTTCCGTTGCACACGCCGGGCCTCTACGATGAGGGCAGCAGCCGCTTTGGATCGTGAGGTAGGCCACGGGCGCGGTGTCGGTATCGCTACCGGTCCGTTTCCCGTGACCCCCTCCCGAACCCGGCGTGTCCATTGCTGAACACCGGG
>NZ_JBFAOQ010000050.1:2319-3958 GCF_040675285.1 Nonomuraea sp. NPDC049625
GGATGGACTCCTTGAGGGGATCCCAAGTAGCACGGGGCTCGAGAAATCCTGTGTGAATCTGCCAGGACCACCTGGTAAGCCTAAATACTCCCTGATGACCGATAGTGCACGAGTACCGTGAGGGAAAGGTGAAAAGTGCCCCGGTGAGGGGTCGTGAAATAGTACCTGAAACCGTGTGCCTACAAGCCGTAGGAGCTTACAGAAGCTTGCTTCTGTGTGATGTGACTGCGTGCCTTTTGAAGAATGAGCCTGCGAGTTATGGTGTGTGGCGAGGTTAACCCGTGTGGGGGAGCCGTAGCGAAAGCGAGTCTGAATAGGGCGTTGAGTCGCATGCTGTAGACCCGAAGCGGAGTGATCTACGCATGGGCAGGTTGAAGCTCAGGTAAGACTGGGTGGAGGACCGAACCCACCAGGGTTGAAAACCTGGGGGATGATCTGTGTGTAGGGGTGAAAGGCCAATCAAACTCCGTGATAGCTGGTTCTCCCCGAAATGCATTTAGGTGCAGCGTCGCGTGTTTCTTGCCGGAGGTAGAGCACTGGATGGCTAATGGGCCCGACAAGGTTACTGACGTCAGCCAAACTCCGAATGCCGGTAAGTGAGAGCGTGGCAGTGAGACTGCGGGCGATAAGGTTCGTAGTCGAGAGGGAAACAGCCCAGATCACCGACTAAGGCCCCTAAGCGTGTGCTAAGTGGGAAAGGATGTGGAGTCGCAGAGACAACCAGGAGGTTGGCTTAGAAGCAGCCACCCTTGAAAGAGTGCGTAATAGCTCACTGGTCAAGTGATTCTGCGCCGACAATGTAGCGGGGCTCAAGTACACCGCCGAAGTCGTGGCATTGACACACATGTTGTGTTGATGGGTAGGGGAGCGTCGTGTATGCGGTGAAGCGGCAGAGTGATCTAGCCGTGGAGCGTACGCGAGTGAGAATGCAGGCATGAGTAGCGAATCGAGGGTGAGAAACCCTCGCGCCGGATGACCAAGGGTTCCTGGGGCAGGCTAATCCGCCCAGGGTAAGTCGGGACCTAAGGCGAGGCCGACAGGCGTAGTCGATGGACAACGGGTTGATATTCCCGTACCCGCTTTAACGCGCCCATATCGAACCTCGTGATGCTAAGAGTCCTTAGCTCGGGTTGTCCTTCGGGATGGCCGTCAGAGTGAACGCTCGATCCGATCGGGTAGTAGGTAAGCGATGGGGTGACGCAGGAAGGTAGTCCAGCCCAGGCGATGGTTGTCCTGGGGTAAGCATGTAGGGCGGAACGTAGGCAAATCCGCGTTCCTTAAGCCTGAGATGTGATGCCGAGCCGATTGTGGTGAAGTGGATGATCCTATGCTGCCGAGAAAAGCCTCTAGCGAGTGTTGTGGCGGCCCGTACCCTAAACCGACTCAGGTGGTCAGGTAGAGAATACTAAGGCGATCGGGTGAACTGTGGTTAAGGAACTCGGCAAATTGCCCCCGTAACTTCGGGAGAAGGGGGACCTCTGCTGGTGATGAGTCTTGCACTCGGAGCTGGTGGGGGTCGCAGTGGCCAGGGGGAAGCGACTGTTTACTAAAAACACAGGTCCGTGCGAAGTCGTAAGACGATGTATACGGACTGACGCCTGCCCGGTGCCGGAACGTTAAGGGGACCGCTTAGTCAGCG
>NZ_JBFAOQ010000050.1:4056-5288 GCF_040675285.1 Nonomuraea sp. NPDC049625
CTGGCGAAGGTGAGAACTTAAGCGCCGGTAAACGGCGGTGGTAACTATAACCATCCTAAGGTAGCGAAATTCCTTGTCGGGTAAGTTCCGACCTGCACGAATGGCGTAACGACTTCCCCGCTGTCTCAACCGCAGACCCGGTGAAATTGCAGTACGAGTAAAGATGCTCGTTTCGCGCAGCAGGACGGAAAGACCCCGGGACCTTCACTACAGCTTGACATTGGTGTTTGGAACGGCTTGTGTAGGATAGGTGGGAGACTGGGAAGCTCGGACGCTAGTTCGGGTGGAGTCATTGGTGAAATACCACTCTGGTCGTTTTGGATGTCTAACTCTGGTCCGTGATCCGGATCGGGGACAGTGTCTGGTGGGTAGTTTAACTGGGGCGGTTGCCTCCCAAAAGGTAACGGAGGCGCCCAAAGGTTCCCTCAGCCTGGTTGGCAATCAGGTGTTGAGTGTAAGTGCACAAGGGAGCTTGACTGTGAGACTGACGGGTCGAGCAGGAGCGAAAGCTGGGACTAGTGATCCGGCATCGGCGTGTGGAAGCGGTGTCGCTCAACGGCTAAAAGGTACCCCGGGGATAACAGGCTGATCTTCCCCAAGAGTCCATATCGACGGGATGGTTTGGCACCTCGATGTCGGCTCGTCGCATCCTGGGGCTGGAGTAGGTCCCAAGGGTTGGGCTGTTCGCCCATTAAAGCGGTACGCGAGCTGGGTTTAGAACGTCGCGAGACAGTTCGGTCCCTATCCGCTGCGCGCGCAGGAGACTTGAAAGGGGCTGTCCCTAGTACGAGAGGACCGGGACGGACGAACCTCTGGTGTGCCAGTTGTACCGCCAGGTGCACGGCTGGTTGGCTACGTTCGGGAGGGATAACCGCTGAAAGCATCTAAGCGGGAAGCTTGCCTTGAGATGAGGTCTCCCACCCTGTGAGGGGGTAAGGCTCCCGGTAGACGACCGGGTTGATAGGCCGGAGGTGGAAGCGCGGTAACGTGTGGAGCTGACCGGTACTAATAGGCCGAGGACTTGACCACAAAGCAGACTTTTCTAGTCGTTGCTCGCGTCCATTATGTGATTCTGAGACAACAAGCAGTTGTGCTTGTGTGTTTCGGAGGGTTACGGCGGTTATGGCGGGAAGGAAACACCCGGTTACATTCCGAACCCGGAAGTTAAGCTTCTCTGCGCCGATGGTACTGCACTCGGGAGGGTGTGGGAGAGTAGGTCGCCGCCGGACAAT
>NZ_JBFAOQ010000051.1:0-3717 GCF_040675285.1 Nonomuraea sp. NPDC049625
AACTAGCGGCAATTTCATTTGATGAAGAACCCAGATTGGTTGGCACACCGACCGAGAGCGACTGCCGGAACAGCGGATTTGTAGGCCCCGCGAGGTGGTCAAAGCGATCGTAGCGGTTGCCGGGCGGCGTGTATCGACGCGCTGAGCTGCGGACTTGCGCTCTGATTACATCTAATGAAAGATCCCTTCCTTAGGTGTAAGTGACGGAGGGTAGTGACAGATGGGGCAAGACAAGCTCTCGCCAGGCGCTGCGGGTCTTCATCTGGTCGGCGGGCTGCCGTTACTGCGACCCGAGGAGCAGGTGTTCGCGGCGATGCTGGAGGGTTGGCGCAACCAGCAGCTGGCCCGGAACCTGGCGTTCTCCACGATCAACTCACGGGCCAAGGCCGTGCAGGCCTTCGCCCGGCACGCCGACGCCTTCCCCTGGCACTGGTCTGCGCATCAGGTGGATGAGTGGCTGGGCGATCTGCGGGCGGTGCGCCATCTAAAGCGCAAGACGCTGCGGAACTACCAGGAGGCCGTCCGCTCGTTCTGCGGCTATCTGCTCGACCCCGCCTATCAGTGGACCACCGAGTGCGAACAGCGATTCGGCACTCACCCGATCCAGGTGGTCCACGAGTGGAACACCGCCACCCACGTCCAGGAGGCCGACGCCGACGCGGGCAAGCGCGCCTTCACCCGCAACGAGCTGATCGCTTTGTTCGACCACGCCGACGAGCAGGTCGAGCGCATCCGCACCGCCGGGCGCAAGGGCTGGATGCCGGCGTTCCGTGACGCGGCCCTGCTCAAGACCGCTTATGCGTTCGGGCTGCGCCGCAACGAGGTACGGATGCTGGATGCCGTCGATTTCGGCCGCAACCCCGACGGGCCGGAGTTCGGCGAGTACGGCGTGCTCTACGTCCGGCATGGCAAGGCCAAGAAGGGCTCTCCGCCCAAGCGCCGCAGCGTGCTGACCGTCTGGGACTGGTCGGCGGAGATCCTGCAGGAATGGATCGACGACATCCGCCCGCTGTTTCCCACCGCCGGGACATCGGCATGCTGGCCCTCCGAGCGCGGCCCGCGCATCGGGCTGAGCTCGATCAACACCCGTCTGGCGGCCTACCGCGACGAACTCGGCCTGGATGCCGTGCTCGACTTCCATTCGCTGCGTCGCTCATATATCACCCACCTCATCGAAGACGGCTGGGACGCCCGTTTCGTCCAGGAACAAGCAGGCCACGACCATGCCAGCTCCACCTCCATCTACACCTGTGTGTCCTCCGACTTCCGCACCCGCACCCTGCGCCGAGCCCTCGACGCCACTATCGAGGCCGCACTCAAGCCAGCCAGGAGAACCCGATGAAACGGCACGTCAGCTATCAATGGCGCCTGCGCGAGATGATGGCCGCGGCCGGCATGTTCGCCGCCACCGACCTCGAGCCGCTCCTGCACGACCGGGGCATCAAGCTGTCCTCGGTGCAGGTCTGGCGCCTGGTCACCCAGACTCCCGAACGCCTGTCGCTGCCGGTGCTCGCGGCGCTTTGCGACATCTTCGACTGCACCCCGGCCCAGCTCATCGCCACCAAGGCGGAGAACGCCGCGTCCCGCAAGACCGCCACCGACGACGCCGGCGTCGTCGAGCTGCCCACGGCCCTGCGGCCCAAGCGAGCGCGCATCCGTCCCGAGGCATGACCGCCACGCCTCTGACTTGCGACGGCTGCGGCAGGGAAGGACGCCGCTACCGACGTGGGCTCTGCGGAGCCTGCGCGCTGACCGAGGACCTGCAGGCCGTCCTCGACGACGGCCACGGAAGCATCCGGCCCGAGCTCCTGCCGCTGTTCGAGGGCATGCGCCAGATGGACAACCCGCGAGCGGGAGTGAGCTGGTTACGTCGCCCGCACGTCGCTGAGATGCTACGCATCCTGGCCAGCCCGGACACAGCGATCACCCACGAGACCGTCGATGCCATGATGCCCTGGCGATCGGCCGCCTACCTGCGGGACCTGCTCATGCACCACGGCGTGCTGCCCGCCGTCGACCGGCACCTGCTGCTGTTTAAGCGCTGGCTGGCCGAATGGCTCGCCGGCATCGACGACGTCGAGCACCGGCGCCTGCTCGAACGCTTCGCCACCTGGCACCTGCTGCGCAAGCTCCGCACGATCGCCAACCGGCAACCCCTCGGCATGAAGCGCAACCAGGACGCCCGCCGCGTCCTCGTCCAGGCCGCCGCCTTCCTGACCTGGCTGGACGATCACAACACTCGCCTCGACCGCTGCACCCAGGCCGACCTGGACGCCTGGCACGCCACCGCCTTCCTGGCCCGGCGCTCCGCCCAGGCGTTCCTGCGCTGGTGCATGGCCACCGGCCATATGCCCAAACTGGCCATCCCGACTCGCAGCACCCTCAACCCGGCCCCGATCAGCCAGCGCCAACGACTCGCCCTGATCCGCAAGGCCCTCAGCGACCAGAGCACCCCCGACCGCGACCGGGTCATCGCCCTGCTCGTCCTGCTCTATGCCCAGCCCATCAGCCGCATCCTCCGGCTCACCCTCGACGACCTCATGCACGACGGCGATCAGGTCCTCCTCCGCCTCGGGGACCCGCCCTCGCCCGTCCCCGAGCCCTTCGCCGGACTGCTGCTCGACTACACGCAGACCAGGCCGAACACCACCACGGCGACCAACCGGGACAGCCGCTGGCTGTTCCCCGGCCGCCGCGGCGGACAACCGCTGGACCCCACGACCATCCAGTCACGCCTGAGCAAGCTCGGCATCCTCGCCGGCCCCGGGCGCTCGGCCGCGATCCGCCAGCTCGTCCTGCAGACCCCCGCACCCGTGGTCGCCCGCATGCTCGGCTACGACGCAGACACCGCCACCAGACTCGCCACCGCAGCCGGAAGCCCATGGAGCCGCTACGCCCCCGGCGACCACGAACAGTGATGCGTCAGGCAATCGACGCGAAGAGGAAACCAATCGATGGATCGGCGCCTGCCAGTGTCGTTTCAGAAAGGATGAGTCATGGCCACAACCACCCCCTGCACCTGCGGCACTTCCTCAACACCACAGCATGGGCCGTGTCCCACTCATCAACGGGGGAAGTACGTGACCTGGGTCAACGAGCACGCACCTCGCTACGCAGCCGCCGAGGCCATCGACGATCCCTTCGTCGAACGGCTCCGCGAACAACTGCCCGGAGCCGACGACATCCCTGAGTTCGAGCCCTTCCGCAACGCGCTGTCACTCGCCGCTCGCGATCTTTTCGACTTCGACTGGGATGACGCGCTCACAGATCCCTGGCCCGATGCTTGGGAACTCGCCCTCGAAATTCGCGACGCGTGGCAGCCGCTCGTCCTGCGTTATGAGCGCGGCGCCCTCCGGCAGGAGGTCGCCCAGCACTTCGGAGTTGACCGGTATCACTTCTCCGACGAATACCTCCACGACCCCGACGCCCAAGGACCCTACGGCCCTTCGCAACTTCTCCACGAGGCCGACCGGCTCTCCCAACTCACCCGCGCGGCCCGGCAGCTCGAAGTCCTGCTGCGGGATCACGCCGCAGGCGGCACGCTACGAGCCGATCAAGTCTGACGTGCTGATGCCTGCCGTTGGCGGCCACTGCTGTCCTACACCCGAAGGGTCGTGGTGATCTCCGACCCCAACGGCTTCCGTGATCACAGAGGGTGAAGTCCTACGGCACACCGGGGAGGAATACAGATCAATGGATCAATGAAGCCTGCCAGTG
>NZ_JBFAOQ010000052.1:0-3212 GCF_040675285.1 Nonomuraea sp. NPDC049625
ACCGTCGCCGGTCTGCTGGCCGGTGCGGTGTGGGCCTACGACCTGGGCCTCAAACGGACGGCGGCGGGCCCCGCCTCGATGGCCGCCTGCCGCGCGCTGGACGTGCTCCTGGGCGCCGGCTCGGACGGGAGAGCCGCCGTGCCGATGGCGCTGGCGGTCGGCGCGCACACGTACGGGATCAGCATCCTCGGCCGGGCCGAGGTGGCGGGGGCGGCACCCGGGACCGCCGAGCGTGCCCTCGCCGCCACCACCGCGGCGGCCGGTCTGGCGGCCGCGGCCAGCCTGCGCAGGGGAGCCGCCGCCCGGACGGGCGCCGGGGTCCTCATCGCCGGCTATCTCGCCTCGACCCTCCCGGTCCAGGCCGGGTTACGGACTCACCCCGATCCCGAGAACGTGCGGCACGCCGTCCGGCTGAGCATCCTCGCCCTGATACCGCTCCAGGCGGCGGCGCTCGCCGGGAACGGGCGGTTCGGGGCGGCGGGCGCGTTGCTGTGCTCGCTGCCCCTGGGCAGATGGCTCTCGTCCCGGATGGCCACGTCATGAAGTGGGCCTACTGCACCAACGGTTTCGGCGACCACCGGCTCGCCGAGGCGCTCGCGATCCTGCATGACCTGGGCTACTCCGGTGCGGCGATCACGCTCGACCGCGGCCATCTCGACCCCTATGCCCCCGGCCTGGCCGCGGAGGTGTCGAGGATCGCCGGACTCCTCGAACGCCTCGGCCTCGCGGCCGTCGTCGAGACGGGTGGACGCTACACCCTGGACCCGTGGCGCAAGCATCATCCGACCCTCATCAGCGACGACGCGGGCCGGAGAGCGGAGTTCCTGACGACGGCCATGCGGGTCGCCGCCGATCTGGGCGCCCCGGTGGTCCATCTGTGGAGCGGGGTCAAACCTGACGGCATGACGGAGGAGGAGGCGTACGCACGGCTGGCCGACCAGTGCGAACGGCTCCTCGACGAAGCGGACAGGACCGGCGTCATCCTGGGGTTCGAGCCGGAACCCGGGATGCTCGTCCGGGACCTGGACGGTTACGAACGGCTGCGCCGGATGCTCGGCGACCATCCCCGGTTCGGTCTCACCCTCGACATCGGGCACTGCCACTGCGTGGAGCGGGAGGACCTGCCCGCCTGCGTCCGGCGGGCGCTGCCGTACACCGTGCACGTCCAGATCGAGGACATGCGCCGCGAGGTCCACGAGCATCTGGAATTCGGCGAAGGCGAGATCGACTTCGTGCCGGTGCTCGCCGCTCTGCACGGCTACTCCGGTCTCGTGGCCGTGGAGCTGGCCCGGCACAGCCACGCGGCCCCGCAGGTCGCCCGGCGCTCGATCGAGTTCCTGAGGAGGGCACATGAGGGACGAGTGGCAGACAGAGGCCGTACGGCGGGTCGAGGCTGACCCGGACGCGATCCACCTGCTCTTCCCGCAGGCCGAGCGGCGGGGCGGCCCCGCCGCCCGGAGCGCGCTGCTCAAAGCGCTGGGCGGCGACCACGCGGTGATCCGCAAACTGTACGAGCGCGGCGACAGCGGCGAGCGGCTGGCCATCCTGTCCGCGCTGCCCGAGCTCGATCTCGGCCCGGCGGCGGTCGACCTGGTGGAGGACGCGCTGCGCACCAACGACGCCCGGCTGGTCGCCGCGGCCCTGGGCCCCTACGGGTCGGCGTGGCTGGACGACCACGCCTTCCGTCAAGGGGTGCTCAAGTGCGTCTTCATGTCGATCCCGCTGGCCTCGGTGACCGGCCTGGAGCGCCGGTTCGACGCCGAGCTGGCCCGGATGCTGTCGGACTACGCGGCGGAGCTGCGGGCGGCCGGCCGGCCCGTTCCGCGCGATGTCATGGAGAGGATCTGAATGCGTATCTTCGACCCCCACATCCACATGAGCTCCCGGACCACCGACGACTACCAGCGCATGCACGCCGCGGGAGTCCGGGCCGTGGTGGAGCCCGCCTTCTGGCTGGGGCAGCCCCGTACCAACGTGGGCAGCTTCCTCGACTACTTCGACGCGCTGCTCGGCTGGGAGCCGTACCGCGCCGCGCAGTACGGCATCCGCCACCACTGCGCGCTCGCGCTCAACCCGAAGGAGGCGAACGATCCGCGGTGCGCGGGCGTGCTGGCCGAGTTACCGCGATACCTGCTGAAGGACTCGGTCGTCGCCGTCGGCGAGGTCGGCTACGACTCCATGACGGCGGATGAGGAACGGGCCTTCGAGGCCCAGCTCGCCCTGGCACGAGTAAATGATCTCCCCGTCCTCGTGCACACGCCGCACCGGGACAAGGTCGCCGGCACCCGCCGCACGCTGGACGTGGTGCGGGCCGCGGGCCTCGCTCCCGGGCAGGTGCTCGTCGACCATCTCAATGAGCTGACCGTCGGCATGGTCGCGGACTCGGGCTGCTGGATGGGATTCTCCATCTACCCCGACACCAAGATGGACCCGGACCGGATGGTGACCGTCCTCAAGGAGCACGGCACGGACAGGATGCTGGTGAACTCGGCCGCGGACTGGGGACGGAGCGACCCGCTGAAGACGCGCGAGGTCGCCGACGCCATGCTCGCGGCCGGCTTCGGCGAGGACGACGTGGACCAGGTGCTCTGGCGCAACCCGGTGACCTTCTACGGGCAGAGCGGCCGGCTCAGCCTGGAGGCGGGCACCGAGGCGGCCCCCGACTACGCCGGCAACACGATCAAGCGAGGCTGACCCATGAGGCTGCGCCACCCGGACGGCTCGACGATCCACCTCGCCTACTGCACCAACGTGCACCCGGCCGAGGATCTCCCCGGCATCCACCGCCAACTCTCCGGCGTCGCCGCGCGGGTCAGAACACTGCTCGGCGCCGAACGGCTCGGCGTCGGCCTCTGGCTGCCCCGGCAGGCCGCCGGTGAGCTGCTCGCCCGTGGCGACGAACTCGCCGCGCTGCGCGAGCGGCTGACCGCGCTCGGCCTGGAGGTCGTGACCCTCAACGGGTTCCCCTACCGCGGCTTCCACGACGAGATCGTGAAATACCGCGTCTACCAGCCCGACTGGGCCGACGCGGAGCGGCTGCGGTACACGCTCGGGCTCGCCGAGATCCTCGCCGCATTGCTGCCGGACGACGTCACCGAGGGCACGATCTCGACCCTGCCCCTCGCCTGGCGCACCGCATGGACACGGGACAAAGCGGCTGCGGTCATGGCCAACCTCGACGCGCTCGCCCAGGGCCTGCGCACGCTGGCCGG
>NZ_JBFAOQ010000053.1:0-2544 GCF_040675285.1 Nonomuraea sp. NPDC049625
ACGTCGTAGTCTTCGACGGCCCTTCAGGGAACTCAAGGTTCCAGTGAGATCTCATCTTGAGGCTAGTTTCCCGCTTAGATGCTTTCAGCGGTTATCTATTCCGAACATAGCTACCCGGCAATGCCACTGGCGTGACAACCGGAACACCAGAGGTTCGTCCACTCCGGTCCTCTCGTACTAGGAGCAGCCCCTCTCAAATCTCAAACGTCCACGGCAGATAGGGACCGAACTGTCTCACGACGTTCTAAACCCAGCTCGCGTACCACTTTAAATGGCGAACAGCCATACCCTTGGGACCGGCTTCAGCCCCAGGATGTGATGAGCCGACATCGAGGTGCCAAACACCGCCGTCGATATGAACTCTTGGGCGGTATCAGCCTGTTATCCCCGGAGTACCTTTTATCCGTTGAGCGATGGCCCTTCCATACAGAACCACCGGATCACTAAGACCTACTTTCGTACCTGCTCGACGTGTCTGTCTCGCAGTCAAGCGCGCTTTTGCCTTTATACTCTACGACCGATTTCCGACCGGTCTGAGCGCACCTTCGTACTCCTCCGTTACTCTTTAGGAGGAGACCGCCCCAGTCAAACTACCCACCATACACTGTCCTCGATCCGGATAACGGACCTGAGTTAGAACCTCAAAGTTGCCAGGGTGGTATTTCAAGGTTGGCTCCACGCGAACTGGCGTCCACGCTTCAAAGCCTCCCACCTATCCTACACAAGCAAATTCAAAGTCCAGTGCAAAGCTATAGTAAAGGTTCACGGGGTCTTTCCGTCTAGCCGCGGATACACTGCATCTTCACAGCGATTTCAATTTCACTGAGTCTCGGGTGGAGACAGCGCCGCCATCGTTACGCCATTCGTGCAGGTCGGAACTTACCCGACAAGGAATTTCGCTACCTTAGGACCGTTATAGTTACGGCCGCCGTTTACCGGGGCTTCGATCAAGAGCTTCGCGTTAGCTAACCCCATCAATTAACCTTCCGGCACCGGGCAGGCGTCACACCCTATACGTCCACTTTCGTGTTTGCAGAGTGCTGTGTTTTTAATAAACAGTCGCAGCGGCCTGGTATCTTCGACCGGCATGAGCTTACGGAGCAAGTCCTTCACCCTCACCGGCGCACCTTCTCCCGAAGTTACGGTGCCATTTTGCCTAGTTCCTTCACCCGAGTTCTCTCAAGCGCCTTGGTATTCTCTACCCAACCACCTGTGTCGGTTTGGGGTACGGTTCCTGGTTACCTGAAGCTTAGAAGCTTTTCTTGGAAGCATGGCATTTGTTACTTCAGCACCGTAGTGCCTCGTCATCACGCCTCAGCCTTAAAGAGTTCCGGATTTGCCTGGAACTCAAGCCTACACGCTTAAACCGGGACAACCGTCGCCCGGCCAACATAGCCTTCTCCGTCCCCCCTTCGCAGTAACACCGAGTACGGGAATATTAACCCGTTTCCCATCGACTACGCCTTTCGGCCTCGCCTTAGGGGTCGACTCACCCTGCCCCGATTAACGTTGGACAGGAACCCTTGGTCTTCCGGCGAGCGGGCTTTTCACCCGCTTTATCGTTACTTATGTCAGCATTCGCACTTCTGATACCTCCAGCAAGCTTCTCAACTCACCTTCACAGGCTTACAGAACGCTCCTCTACCGCATCACCCGAAGGTGATACCCGTAGCTTCGGTGTATGGTTTGAGCCCCGTTACATCTTCCGCGCAGGCCGACTCGACTAGTGAGCTATTACGCTTTCTTTAAAGGGTGGCTGCTTCTAAGCCAACCTCCTAGCTGTCTAAGCCTTCCCACATCGTTTCCCACTTAACCATAACTTTGGGACCTTAGCTGACGGTCTGGGTTGTTTCCCTTTTCACGACGGACGTTAGCACCCGCCGTGTGTCTCCCATGCTCGGCACTTGTAGGTATTCGGAGTTTGCATCGGTTTGGTAAGTCGGGATGACCCCCTAGCCGAAACAGTGCTCTACCCCCTACAGTGATACATGAGGCGCTACCTAAATAGCTTTCGAGGAGAACCAGCTATCTCCGAGCTTGATTAGCCTTTCACTCCGATCCACAGGTCATCCGCTAACTTTTCAACGGTAGTCGGTTCGGTCCTCCAGTTAGTGTTACCCAACCTTCAACCTGCCCATGGATAGATCGCCCGGTTTCGGGTCTATTCCCAGCGACTAGACGCCCTATTAAGACTCGCTTTCGCTACGCCTCCCCTATTCGGTTAAGCTCGCCACTGAAAATAAGTCGCTGACCCATTATACAAAAGGTACGCAGTCACAGAACAAAGTCTGCTCCCACTGCTTGTACGCATACGGTTTCAGGATCTATTTCACTCCCCTCTCCGGGGTTCTTTTCGCCTTTCCCTCACGGTACTAGTTCACTATCGGTCAGTCAGTAGTATTTAGCCTTGGAGGATGGTCCCCCCATATTCAGACAAAGTTTCTCGTGCTCCGTCCTACTCGATTTCATGACTAAGAGATTTTCGCGTACAGGGCTATCACCCACTATGGCCGCACTTTCCAGAGCGTTCCGCTAATCTCAAAG
>NZ_JBFAOQ010000054.1:0-2286 GCF_040675285.1 Nonomuraea sp. NPDC049625
CGGCGTTGCGAGCTTTCCTGCACGGCCTGCCCGGGGTTGACCGGGTCGGCGCGGACCAGCGGGCGGCGATGCTCGGCACCCGTTCGATCAAGACCACCGCCAAGGCACAGGCCATCGACCTGGCCATCTCCATGGTCGACCTGACCACCCTCGAAGGAGCCGACACGGCCGGCAAGGTGCGGGCGATGTGCACCAAGGCCGTCCACCCCGGCGGCGGCGCCGGCCCGGTGGCGGCCGTGTGCGTCTACCCCGACCTGGTCGAGGTCGCGGTCGGGGCGCTGGCCGGGACCGGGGTCAAGGTGGCCTCGGTGGCCACCGCCTTCCCCAGCGGCCGTTCCTCGCTGGAGGTCAAGGTGAGCGACACCGCGCTGGCGGTGGCGGCGGGCGCCGATGAGATCGACATGGTGATCGACCGGGGCGCGTTCCTGTCCGGCCGTTACCTGAAGGTGTGGGAGGACATCGTCGCGGTCAAGGCGGCCTGCGGCGGCGCGCACCTGAAGGTGATCCTGGAGACCGGCGAGCTGGCCACCTACGACAACGTGCGGCGCGCGTCCTGGCTGGCGATGCTGGCCGGCGCCGACTTCATCAAGACCTCCACCGGCAAGGTGGCCCCGGCCGCGACGTTGCCGGTGACGCTGATCATGCTGGAGGCGGTGCGGGACTTCCGCGAGGTGACGGGCCGGCAGGTGGGCGTCAAGCCCGCGGGCGGCATCCGTACCACCAAGGACGCGATCAAGAATCTGGTGCTGGTGCACGAGACGGCCGGTGATGACTGGCTGTCGCCGCAGTGGTTCCGGCTGGGCGCCTCCTCGCTGCTGAACGATCTGCTGATGCAGCGGCAGAAGCTGGCCACCGGCCGGTATGCCGGTCCCGACTACTTCACCCTGGACTGATGATGGCGATCTTCGAGTACGCCCCCGCGCCCGAGTCGCGTGACCTGGTCGACCTCAAGGCGTCGTACGGGCTGTTCATCAACGGCGAGTTCGTGGACGGGGCGGGCACCCCGTTCAAGACGATCAACCCGGCGACGGAGGAGACGCTGGCCGAGGTGGCCACGGCCTCTTCCGATGATGTGGATCGGGCGGTGCAGGCCGCCCGCAAGGCGTTCGGCGGCTGGTCGGCGTTGCCGGGGGTGGAGCGGGCCAAGTATCTGTTCCGGATCGCGCGGATCATCCAGGAGCGGGCGCGTGAGCTGGCGGTGCTGGAGTCGCTGGACAACGGCAAGCCGATCCGGGAGTCGCGGGATGTGGATGTGCCGCTGGTGGCGGCGCACTTCTTCTACTACGCGGGCTGGGCGGACAAGCTGCAGTATGCCGGGTTCGGCACGAAGCCGCTGGGGGTGGCGGGGCAGGTGATCCCGTGGAACTTCCCGCTGCTGATGCTGGCCTGGAAGATCGCGCCGGCGTTGGCGTGCGGGAACACGGTGGTGCTCAAGCCGGCCGAGACGACGCCGTTGTCGGCGTTGTGGTTCGCCGACATCTGCCGGCAGGCCGATCTGCCGCCGGGGGTGGTGAACATCGTGACCGGCGCGGGCGAGACGGGCGCGGCGGTGGTGGCGCATCCGGATGTGGACAAGGTGGCCTTCACCGGTTCGACCGAGGTGGGCAGGATCATCGCCCGGGCGGTGGCCGGCACGGACAAGAGGCTGACCTTGGAGCTGGGTGGCAAGGCGGCCAACATCGTGTTCGCCGATGCCGCGATCGATCAGGCGGTGGAGGGGATCGTGAACGGGATCTTCTTCAACCAGGGTCACGTGTGCTGCGCCGGCTCGCGCCTGCTGGTGGAGGAGTCGGTCCAGGAGGAGTTGCTGGCGGCGTTGAAGCGGCGGCTGGGCACGCTGCGGGTGGGTGATCCGCTGGACAAGAACACCGACGTCGGGGCGATCAACTCGGCGGAGCAGCTGGCCAGGATCCGGGAGTTGTCGGCGGTCGGGGAGTCGGAGGGCGCCGAGCGCTGGTCGCCTGCCTGCGAGCTGCCGGAGCGGGGGTTCTGGTTCCCGCCCACGATCTTCACGGGGGTGGCGCAGTCGCACACGATCGCGCGGGAGGAGATCTTCGGGCCGGTGTTGTCGGTGCTGACGTTCCGCACGCCGGCCGAGGCGGTGGAGAAGGCCAACAACACGCCGTATGGGTTGTCGGCGGGGATCTGGACGGAGAAGGGGTCGCGGATCCTGTGGATGGCTGATCGGTTGCGGGCCGGGGTGGTGTGGGCCAACACGTTCAACAAGTTCGATCCGGCCTCGCCGTTCGGCGGTTACAAGGAGTCCGGCTATGGCCGCGAAGGCGG
>NZ_JBFAOQ010000055.1:0-2202 GCF_040675285.1 Nonomuraea sp. NPDC049625
ACAAGTGCGCCACGAGGTGCGGTTAGTTCCGGATGGGGGTGAAAGACCATCCATTCCTTCGCCGTCGTAGCGGCGGAGTAAAGCTGGAGGCAGCCTGATCCGGGGATCACCGGGGAGGGTGGGAGCAGCCTCGACAAAGTCGCGCCGGTTCAGGACTACCGGATGGGCCGGGCGCGGTGAGCGAGACGAGAAGGTATACGCGAGAAACCGGTGTTGTTACGCCTCTTCACGTTACGCCAGCTCCAACCCGGTGGATTCGGGCTGGTTGGCGGTGCGCACCTGCTCCTCATCGCGAGCGGGGAACTCCAGGAGGGGTCTTTGTTGTCTGATTCTGGAGGCCACGGTGAATTGTCTACGGCGTAATCGTGGCGATGCCGCAGGGGTACAGCCGGGTGCCTAACTCGTCGACCGGATGACCGTGAACGTGGGAACCATCCACGTACGCTCCATGATATCGGTTCTAAGCCATAGACCCGGGATGGATAGGCGTGATGCCCGCCGAAGGCGTGGATGGGACGGAGCCGTCGTAGTACTCCGAACGCGGGAGAACCGCGTACATGGGGAAGGACGGTAGCGTGTCAGTCAAGGAAGGAACGTAATGTCCGAAGATGCGCCGGTGAATACCGGCGCCGCGAGATGGCCAGACCCGGATTCGGCGTATCTCGCAGTACGGAGGATGCAGACCAAATTGCACCGCTGGGCGACCGAAGATCCTGGTCGCCGGTTCGGTGACCTGGTCAACCTCGTCTACGACCGGGCGTTCCTGGTGCACGCGTGGGAACGCGTGTCGACCAACAAGGGCGCCAAGACCTCCGGGATCGATCGGGTCAGCGCGGCCCAGATCGAGGCCTGGATCGGGGTAGAAGTTTTCCTGGGCCAGATCCGGAACTCCTTGAAGTCGAGGGAATTCCAGCCGGTCGAAGTGCGGCAGGTGATGATACCTAAGTCAAACGGAAAACTCCGGAAACTCGGAATCCCCACCATCGCCGACCGCGTGGTCCAGGCCAGCCTGAAACTGGTACTCGAACCCATCTTTGAGTCGGATTTCAAACCGTGCTCTTATGGATTCCGTCCGAACCGGCGGGCACAGGACGCTATTGCCGAGATCCACAAGCTCACCTCCGAACCCGTCAACTACCGATGGATTCTGGAAGCCGACATCAAGGCCTGCTTCGACGAAATCGATCACACGGCCTTAATGACACGCCTCCGAGCCAGGATCAAGGACAAGCGTATCTGCTCACTGGTCAAGGCGTTCCTGAAATCCGGAGTCATGACCGAACTCGGAAATCGGGAAGAAACGCCAGCAGGAACCCCACAAGGCGGAATTCTCTCGCCGTTGCTCGCCAATATCGCCCTATCTCAACTGGATGACCATTTCGACCAGCAATGGCGCCAGGAGATGGGAACCGGCTGGCTGCGGCGCAAGCGCAGAAACCACGGCCTGGGGAACTGGCGCCTGGTCCGCTACTGCGACGACTTCGTTCTCGTCGTAGCCGGCGAGCGCCACCATGCCGAGGCCCTGCGTGAAGAGGTGTCGGCCGTGCTCGCCCCGCTGGGGCTACGGCTGGCACCGGAGAAGACCCGCGTGGTCCACATCGACGAGGGCTTCACGTTCCTCGGCTTCGACATCCGCCGGATGCGCAAACGAGGGACATCGAAGCATTACGTCTACACCAAACCGTCCAAGAAGGCGATCCAGTCGATCAAGGACAAGGTGCGGGCGAAAACCATCAGGTCAACCCGCAGCCAGGACCTCGACAGGGTGATCCTCACCCTGAACAGGTCACTGCGCGGGTGGGCGAACTACTTCCGATACGGCGTGTCCAAGGCGACCTTCAGCGCCATCGACAACTTCACCTGGGGTCGTCTGATGCGCTGGATTCGCGCCAAATACGCGGGCAAGAACCGACTCGGGATGAGCGAACTCCGACGTCGCTTCTGCGACAAGGGGTGGCGATTCGCCCACAAGGGAGTCGTCTTCACCGGCGCATCCAGCGTCAAGGTGACCCGCTACCGCTACCGCGGCAACACCATCGCGACTCCCTGGACCCCGACACCGGCAGCCGCCACCAGCGGCTGACCAGCGGGCAAGACACGTGGAGAGCCCGGTGTTCAGCAATGGACACGCCGGGTTCGGGAGGGGGTCACGGGAAACGGACCGGTAGCGATACCGACACCGCGCCCGTGGCCTACCTCACG
>NZ_JBFAOQ010000056.1:0-1948 GCF_040675285.1 Nonomuraea sp. NPDC049625
CGATCAATCAGCTTGGTGCAGGTCCTGGCAGACGTGCCGCGTCTCCAGGTTGTTCTTGGTATTCCACTCCACGACGGGGGCAATGGTTGTCGGCCCACAGTACGTTCAAGCCAGCAGCCCCCCCTCCAGCAGCCATCCGCCAAAGCAGGCAAATATATCGATAGCGGTAATCATGTGAAATTTTCCTTTGTGATGGCAAATTGGTATTATCGTTTCTTTTGGCGCATAGGGATGTCAGCCGTGGACGTAATGAGGTTTTTCGGGGATTCGTCGTGGTGGATCTCAGTCGTAATCGTTGGAATAGCGATTAACTTTTTCTCCGCTTACTCCAAAGGGTGGATTGATAGCGGTTTGGGCAAAATTTCTGAGAAATGGAAGAATTCTTCCGATAGAAGGAAACAGTCTCAGCAGGGAAAGATTGAAGAGTTGGCACGTAGCGAGTATTTACGGACGAAGGCTATGGTGACTGCAACTTACGTCCTCATTCGAGGCGTCAGCTTTCAGGTATTGGCTCTTATTGGAATTTATATGGCTGTATCTGCGGAAAAAATGCATGCTAACGGACTTTTTTTAGGAATTGGTTGCGTAGCAATAGTGTGTCTATCCATGTCTATGGCCGCCGTAGTGACCGCTGCATCCATTAGGAAGAGTGTTGAGTCCGCAGATAAACTCAATCTATCCTAGGAAAAGTTGCCGTGCTTCGGGATCAGCGCCCTGCCTTGCCGGCTGGCGTGATTCGTATAAATGGCGTATTAGAGTTCGGCCCGACATGGAGCTGGAAAGGGGATATAAATGGCAAAATTTCAGTATTGCTTTCCACAAACCATACTAGCTCGATGGGGCGATGACCCGAGAGAGAAGTATGAGACTCACTCTTCTGAATCTTTGTCTGGTCTTGATTTGGATTACGCAGTTGCTCAAATTGACATGTTGTCGGCTAAGTCTTTTATTTTGAACTTTGGTCCCGATCTTAGCTTGCAGTCAATCAGTATTAAAACGGAACAGGGCAGGGGAAATTGGGCTCCGCGGACAGACAGGGTACAAGCTTCAATAATTCTAGGATATGAGCCTTCTGATGAGGAGATGGCATGTATTTCCGAAAGATATCGTGCTTTAGTAATAGATGAATATCCGAAAGGAATTTCTTTATTGACTCTTGAAGAGCCCGCAACTAGATAAGTTGCTTATCGCCTGATCTGGCGCCGACCGAATCATGTCGATGCAGTCCGACCAGTTTCTGATGCTGCTGGACCCTGACGCTCTCCAATGCAGGCGCCGCCCTCCGTGACCGGATGCGGCATGATGGCAATTTGGCATTAAATCGTGTCTGATAGCCTTTTATGAGTTCAAGGAGCGCTCACGTGGGTAAAAAAAGCAAAGCTAAAAGAGAGGCCAAGCAAGCACTGAAAGCTGAGCGCCAGATGTCGCAGAGCTTCAAATCACTAGGAGTGCCTAGTTGGCTCGGGGATATGCTGGCAATGGAAAGTATTTTTAACGACCTAGATACCCCGCGCGCAATAACTGAGCAAGTATCTAGGTTTTGTTCATCTATCAGCTCGGAAACGCCATTTTACATTGATTCAGACCCCGAACCTTGGAGTCGTGACGGCTGCTGCGATTTGAACGTAATAGAACTCATGAAAGAAAATGGTGGGAGAGTTCTTTATGGCTTCCGCATTTGGTGCAATGAGGTGTATATCGAGGCCGAACGGCACGCTATCTGGACTGATGGTAAATCGTTCAGAGATGTCTCGTTTGTTGCTGATGGAACGGTCAAGGTGCTTTTCCTGCCTGATGTGGCAGAGAAGCAGGTAGACCTGATGTCCAATAAGCTCAAAATTCGTAAGGCTCTCAATCCAAAATACGAAGAATTTGTGGCCACCCGAAGCTTGATGGACATTGATCTCCCCCCTTGTAGTCCAGAGGAAGCCTGGAATATTTCGCAGAC
>NZ_JBFAOQ010000057.1:0-1849 GCF_040675285.1 Nonomuraea sp. NPDC049625
GCCGGAGTTACGCATCGTGCGAGTTGAGGTGCCGGTGCAGGTGCCGTGCAAGACGCGGGAGGTTGCTGTGCCACCGTGGGCCGCCGACGGCTTGAAGAAAAACGACAGCCTCGAACTGAAGATACGGGCACTTCTCGCTGAGCGTCGGCAGCGAATTGGCTATGAACGACAGTTGGTCGCTACGGTGGGGGCGTGCCAGTAGAGTCTGGAAACAGTATCAGAGGTTGCGACCAGCAATGTGCCAGCAGTACCATACGCGGCTAGATTGGCCGGTCGAGGTCAACGGAAACCTCGCTTCGCTAAATGCTTTATTGAGCTGCCGCGACAGCATTGCCCGAATGGAAAAGCAACTTAATGAATGTGAAGACGCCGCTACTCAAGGACGCTATAGAGTCGTCAGCGGGGAAAACGAAAGCCCATGATCACTTGAAGTACCGACCTGACATTGATGGACTCAGGGCGATAGCAATTTTATCAGTTGTTATCTTCCATGCATTTCCGTCCATGCTCCCTGGCGGATTTGCAGGGGTCGATGTGTTCTTCGTTATCTCCGGCTTTCTGATCTCTAGCATTATTTTTAAAAGTTTGGATCGGGGCAACTTCAGCTTTATAGACTTCTATTCGCGAAGGGCCAAAAGGATCTTCCCGGCGCTGGTAGTTGTTCTTTTGGCTACCTATGTCTTTGGCTGGTTCACGTTGCTCCCAGATGAGTTCAAGCAGCTGGGTCGGCACATAGCGGCCGGTACCATATTTCTACAGAACTTCAATCTGCTTGGAGAGTCGGGCTACTTCGATACGTCATCAGAGCTGAAACCGCTAATGCATCTTTGGTCGCTGGCGATTGAAGAGCAGTTTTATCTTGTTTACCCGCTAATCATTTGGGCAGTTTGGCGTTCAGGCATAAACGTCATGTTTACTGTTCTCGCCCTATGTCTCATTTCTTTTGGGCTGAACATTTACGGCGTGTCTACAGACCCTGTAGGGACGTTCTTTTCCCCTCAAACAAGATTTTGGGAGTTGTTGGCCGGTGCCATCCTTGCCTACTTTTATTACTCGCGCTCGAAATCTTCCGAAGGGAAGGGGGCTGCACGCGTTTTCGGTGGAGCGGTTAATAGCACTATCTCGCTGATAGGGCTTGGGCTGATAGTTGGCTCGGTCGCTTTCTTAAAAAGTGGCGACATCTTCCCAGGCTGGTGGGCTCTCCTGCCTGTGATCGGTACGGCGATGCTGATCTTTTCGGGCCCGCACGCACTGGTGAACCGTTCTCTCCTGAACAACCGGTTTATGCTCTTCATCGGCGTGATCAGTTACCCGCTGTACCTATGGCACTGGCCGATCCTTTCGTTTGCACGGATCATGGAGTCTGCTGTTCCGTCTTGGGGCATCCAAGTCGGCGGAGTTCTGCTGAGCGTCCTGCTGTCCTGGCTCACCTATCGCTTCATCGAAAGCCCTATTCGATTCGGCGCACAAACTTCGCTGAAGCCCGCGATACTTTGGGTTTTGATGCTGTGTGTTGGCGGGGTCGGGTACGCTACTTTTGCGCGAGATGGCATTCCTTCCCGCGTTCAAGAGCTTGCCAGCAATAACAATCAGTTCAACTGGGGTGAGTTGGCAAACGAAACTTGCCGGAAAGCCTACCCATCGTTCTGGCCCATCGACCACTGCTCGATGACACGAGATGGCGATCCGTCTGTAATGCTGATCGGCGACTCCCACAGTGACCATATTCGCCTCGGGCTGTCCGAAGCCATGGCGAAGGTCAATGAAAACCTCCTAAACCTGGGCGTTTCCGGATGTACGCCGTTCTATAACGTCACCTCTCACCCCAGAGGCGTCCGCGATTGGTGCT
>NZ_JBFAOQ010000058.1:0-1757 GCF_040675285.1 Nonomuraea sp. NPDC049625
GTTGTCCGCGTCTTGGACTTCGAAGGAGTAGAAGGGCAAGGACTCACGCCGGAAATCGCGCTACAGAGCGCCCAGGACGCCCTGCTGAGGCATCTCATGGTGGCCTTGCGTGACAAACGCCACGTACCAGCACCTGATCAGTACCTGGAACAGGTCGACGAGGCAGACATCATCATGCTGGATCCACTCTGCCTACTCTCAGAACAGTCAAAAGGGGGGGGTCACACTTTTTTGCAGTGATTGGGTGATCTTGAAAGTACGGGTAGCCAGGACAGACGCGGGATTCGGGCACTACATTGCCAATCCGGGGTGTGGCGAGGGGGAGGATCAGCACCTGGTCGTTTGGACTATATCGGCTTGTTCAACGGGTCTGTCACGAGGACGAACATTACTAGCTCACCAATGTTCGTTTCTGCTTACGGAGGCAATGGCTCCGGAGGAACCTGCGGGAATAGATATCAACTTTCTGCGGCTGTATTTTACGGAGGCTGGATTACAGTTGCAGGGTCAAGCCATACATACGATGTAGGTTCCAAATCGGATTCCATCGGTTTCATGGTGCCAGCGGGCAGTGCATATCAAGTGTCGTCCGCTCCATATACATGCGGCGCTGGACGAATCTATCTGGCTGAATTCACTCAGTGATCATCTTGCCAATCCGGTGTGTGGTCCAAGGTCGGTGGCGGACTTGATGGGCCGTATCGGGTAACCGGCTCTAATCTAGGGACGTGGGTAATATGCACCCTCAATTACGGCAGTGGAAACTCGAAGTCATTAACATTTAGCGGAGGGAACTGGTATTACTCCGGCTCTGGCACCCAAGTTGTCTACTGCTACCGTTAAAATTGTGTTTTGCCAATCCGGTGTGTGGAAATCCAACGGCGGGGGCGCTCCTACGTGTAAGGCATTCACGATACCCGGCTATTCGTCTAACGACGTAACGACTTACGCTTGCCCTGCCGGATATACGAAGATTGCCTGGGACACAACGGGAAGCGGGTGGAGGGGGAGCAGCACGCCCGGGATAATTATTGGACAGAATGACTATTCAACTATTTTCTGCTGCCAGTTCTAATTGCCAATCCGGGGTGTGGTTCAGGATGTATAAACCATCGTATGTCCTGACTAGAATTTCTTATGTAAACAATCAACCAGGAGCTAACGGATACGCGACCTGTGGAAGTGAGCCCGGAAAGGAGACTGGCTCTTTCCAGTGGTCGTTATCCTGCGGCAATCGAGCGTGCATGAGTTACGGATTCATAGCCGGCCAGGTACAGGAGTATGTCGTCCCCCAAGATGCTGCAGCCCTAACATGCTTTTAGTTCACTGTTTACGCTGCCCATAAGAAAGCCCCTTACCGGGGCTTTTTTATGGGAGGGTTTATTCGAATCTGGTGCACATGGACTTCGTGATGGTTGGCAAGCCTGTTAATAGCAAGTTGCTGTGCAATACCCGGTGCCCTGATCTTGGGCATAAGCCTGGAGAATCCAGTTTCCAGACGAGTCGTAGACCTTGCAGCCGAAGCCTGGATAGGTGCTTGCTACGTTTGTACCATGGTTTGAAGTTATGGTGCAGATCTTGTGGGCTCCGATATTAAGTGTTCCGCCCCAACCCCCTACACTTTTAGGGCGGTAATAAGAAGTTGAATACTCGCTTGGTGTCCCTAAGCCGCCATTGGATGTCCACACCCCGGATTGGCAAGATAGTGTGAGGCCAGCAGCGTTGCGGCCTACAAGGCCATTCGGAGAGCATCCGGC
>NZ_JBFAOQ010000059.1:0-1663 GCF_040675285.1 Nonomuraea sp. NPDC049625
TAGCCTCGATCTTTCTCGACCTTGAGTTGGTCGGCTGAGAGGTTCGGCTGGGGGTCGATTTTCTCGCTGTGGTCAGCGTGGATGCCCGGCTGTCGCGCCGGGTGGGCGGGGTTCCACGGGCCCGCGGGGTTTCCTTTCCTGGTCGTGGGGCGGGTTGGTGCTGGTCAGGTTGGTGCCGGCAGGGCGTGCAGGCGTGCCAGGGCAGTAAGGATCTGGCTGGCCCAGGGCCATCGGGTGGGGATGCGGAGACGCAGGCGGCGGCCTCCGTGCGCCAGGCGGCCGGCGACGGCGAGCAGGCGGAGCCGCAGGCGTTTGGGCTCGTAGCGGCGGGCGTCGGTGCCGTGCAGGGCGAGCATTTGCATCCACGCGAGCAGTTCGCAGGCCAGGGCGACGATCTCGAGCCAGATCTGGTTCTGGGCGAAGTCGTGCAGGGGCAGGTTGCGCAGGCCGGTGTCCTTGGCGGCGCGGATGCGGTCTTCGGCGCGGGCGCGGCGGCGGTGACGTAGTTCCAGATCGGCGAGTTGGCAGCCGGGGGTGCCGGTGACGAAGCAGGTGAAACGGTGTCCGTCGAGGTCGGTGAAGCGCAGTTGGGCGCCGGGGTGTGGGCGTTCTTTGCGGACGATGACGCGCATGCCCTTGGGCCAGCCGGTCAGGTCGAGCAGGCCGGTGAGTTCGGCAACCCAGGCGCCGGGCCGCGGTTGGCGGTCGGCGTTGTAGGCGGGGGTCCAGGCGGTGGCGGGCAGTTTGAGGATGGCAGCGGCGATGTCGTCGGTGATGGTGAAGCCGATGGAGTACTTCAGCCAGCGTCCGGGGCGGGTGAGCCAGTTCAGGAATTCATGGGTGCCGCCACCGGCGTCGGTGCGGATGAGAACGTTGCGTCGCTGGGCGCGCGGTAGCTGGGCCAGGGCGAGCCGGGTGGTCTCGATGTGGTCGGCGGCGGTGTTGGAGCCGGCGTTGCCGGGCCGCAGCAGCAGGGTCAGCGGTTCGCCGCCGCCGTCGGCGTGATGGTCGGCGAAGGCGGTCATCGGGTGGAAGCCGTAGCTCTTCTTCCAGGTCGGTGCCGCGTGCTGCTTGTCGGAGTGAGAGATCACAATGGTGGCGTCGAGGTCGACGATCACGGGCTGGCCGTCGGTGCCGGGGGCGTGATGACCGGCCAGCTGCCAAGCGCGTTCACGCGCGGTGGCGCGGGCGGCGCGGATGGCCTTCAGCGCGCGGGCCTCATCGGCGGCGAGCCGGTCGATCAGACGTGAGACGGTCGGGTCGGAGGCGACGGGGCCGAACAGGTCGGACTGGGAGCGCAGCATGGCGATGTCGGCCAGGCAGTCTCCGCCGAGCGCCAGGGTGAGGGCCAGATCGGTGATGATCTTTGCGGGGTCGTGGACGGCGCGGCTGGGCCGCCATCGTTCCAGCCGCTCGGATAGGGCCTTTTCCAGTCCGGTGATGCGCAGCGTCTGCACCAGCAGCAGACCCCCGCCGTGTGAGACCAGCCCACGGCCGTCGGCGGACACGGTGATCTTGCTGCGGGAAGGGGTAGAGTTCACTCGGAAAGTGCCTTCTGATCTGGGGTGGACGGGGCCTTAGACAAGTCCGATCCTCCCAGCTCAAGGGCACTTTTCTTATGTGAACGATCAGGCCGGCTCAAATTCGCCGTGAAAGCCGCAGG
>NZ_JBFAOQ010000060.1:0-1580 GCF_040675285.1 Nonomuraea sp. NPDC049625
CGCCGGGCCGCCTGTGGCCACCAGGACGACGAGCGCCACGACCGCTAAGGCGGTCAACAAGGGTCTACGTCTGGACATCGCGCAACTCTCTCTGCGGAGCCGATGCATGAGGTGCGTTATCGATAACACCCAACGGTGTAAGGGCGGCGCCCGGCGCATGTCAAGGCAGGGTGAAAGTTTCAGCGTGGCGGGGTGGTGGCCGTCGCGGCTATTGGCCGGCCCATGCGTTATCGATCACACACCGCTCTGCTCGCACGCGTACGGTGGCGGACCCACGGTCTCGCGTACGATCACCCGGTTGATCGACCGTGAGGGGGGTTCCGGCACCGGCTCGCCCCGGACCTCCGCGATGAGCTTGGCCATGGCCTCCCGCCCCTGAACCTCGCGATCGACGGCCACCGTGGAGAGCGACGGGCTGGCGAAGCGCCCCAGTTCCTCGTCGTCCCAGCCGAACACGCTGACGTCGTCGGGAACGCGCCAACCCCGGGAGAGCGCTCCTCGTACGGCGCCCATGGCCACGTGGTCGTTCGCGGCGACGACGGCGGTCACGCCGCTTCCTTCGGGCAGCCCCCGGACGGCGTCGTAGCCGGACTGCGGGGTCCAGTCCCCGAGGGCGATGCCGTACGACGTGAGCCCGTGCTGCTTGATCGTCTGCTCGTAGAGCAGTTTGCGATTGCGGGCGGAGGCGAAAGTCTGCGTGCCGGCGATGTGGAAGAAGACTCTGTGCCCCAGCGAGGCGAGATATTCGATGATCTCGCGGATCGGAGAGGCGTCCGCGAGCTCGTTGACGCTGCGGAGGTTGTCGTCGTAGTCACCCGTGACGACGATGGGGACCGGCGATGCCCCGGGGTCGATCTCGAGGGGCGTCAAGGACAGGATGCCCTCGACCTGCCCCGAGCCCGCGAGCTCCAGGATCCGCTCCGCCCTGGCGCGGGGGTCGCCCTCCATGCTGACGACCTCCAGCTGGAAGCCTTCGGCGTGAGCGGCCGTGGAGGCGGCGCTGAGCAGGCGTACCGGCCACAGGTAGGTGGAGGCGGGAAGGGTGATCGCCAGCCGGTTGGTGCGCCGGGTGCGCATGGAGCGCGCGACCAGGTTGGGCCGGTAGTTGAGCTCCTGGACGACCAGGTCGATCTTCCTGCGGGTCTCCGGCTTCAAGCCTTCGTTGTGGCGGAAGTAGCGGGAAACCGTCTGGTGGGAAACGCCCGCACGCCGGGCCACCTCGTGGATCGTGACGCGCGGCGTCTCGGACTCGCCCAAGGAGACCCCCTTTCCTCGCTCCTTGCGGGACAGCCTAGCGTTGACGCTAAAGTGATCGATCACTAATATGCGATCGCGCCGGCCAACAACCTGGCCGGCCTGCCCGCGGCACTCAACGCGGGCGACCCGTCACGGCACCGGATCCAGAGTTCGGGCAGGATGGTCGCCAGCAAGGTCGTCGCAGTCACACATGCTCGGAGTTCCCGTGTTGACCTCCTCCCCCTCGTGAACGAGGGGGATTCCAACCGTCGCCGGTTGGCCTTCCTGCTTCACTGCCGGTCGCCCGCCCGAGAGGACTCTCGTTGAGGTCTTACACCAGCTCC
>NZ_JBFAOQ010000061.1:0-1429 GCF_040675285.1 Nonomuraea sp. NPDC049625
GAGCAATAGTCAAGACCTGTGGATCGTGAGTTCCTAGGCGGCTGTGGGGACGGGCGAGTCTGCGGGACGTTCGACGAGCTTGCCGTCGATGAAGGTGGCGCCGGCGCGGACGAGGGCGACCAGGTGGGCGCCGTTGACCGCGCGCCAGCGCCGTTGGGCGGACTCGATCAGTTTGAAGGCCATGGCCAGTCCGGCGGCGCGGGAACCAGGACCCTTGGTGACCTTGGTGCGATGCCGGACGGTGGCGAAGGTCGACTCGATCGGGTTGGTGGTGCGCAGATGCCGCCAGTGCTCGGCCGGATAGTCGTAGAAGGCCAGCAGGTCCTCGACGTCATCGGTGACCTTGGCCACGGCCTTGCCGAACTTGGCGCCATAGGCGGCCTCGAAGGCGGCGACCGCGGCCAGGGCGTGCGCCTTGCTCTCGGCGTTCCAGATCTCGGCCAGCGCTTTCTTCGCGCCCGGGTGGGCCGACTTCGGCAGCGACCCCAGCACGTTAGCAATTTTGTGAAACCAGCACCTCTGCGCTCTGGCCTGCGGGAACACCTCGGCCAGCGCCGACCAGAAGCCGAGTGCGCCGTCGCCGACCGCGAGGACTGGGGCGCGCATGCCGCGCCGGGCGCAATCGCGCAGCAGATCGGCCCAGGATTCGGTCGATTCGCGGTAGCCGTCGGTCAGGGCGACCAGTTCCTTGCGGCCGTCGGCGCGCACCCCGATCAGCACCAGCAGGCAGAGTTTGTGCTCTTCCAGGCGGATGTTGACGTGGATGCCGTCGGCCCACAGGTAGACGTAGTCGATGCCTCCCAGGTCGCGTGCGGCGAATGCGCGTTGTTCGGCTTTCCACTGCTCGGTGAGCTTGGTGATGACCGGCGCCGACAGGCCGTTGCCGGTGCCGAGGAACTGGCCCAGGGCGGGGACGAAGTCGCCGGTGGACAGGCCGTGCAGGTAGAGCAGCGGCAGTACCTCGGTGATGGCGGGGCTTTTGCGGCACCAGGGCGGCAGGATGGCCGAGGAGAAGCGCTGGCGTTCGCCGGTGGTCTCGTCGATGCGCTTGTCGTTGATGCGTGGGGCGTGCACCTCGATGGCGCCGGCGCTGGTGAGCACCTGCCGGGGTTGGTGGTGGCCGTTGCGGACGACCAGGCGGCGGCCGTGTTCGTCGCGCTCGTCGGCGAAGGCGGCGATGTAGGCGTCGACCTCGGCCCTGAGCGCTTGGGCGAGCATCCGGCGGGCGCCCTCACGCACGAGCTCGTCGATCAGCGCTGGCGACGGGGAAGAGGCCGCGGCGCGGTCGCCGTCGGCGGAGTCAGGGACTACGGTGAGCACGGGTGTGCCTTTCCGGCCGACGTTGGCGCGTCGGTCATGCTTGTGGATTCACATGATCACCGGGACGGTACACCCCTTCCCAGTGATCCACAGATCTCAAGCATTGCTC
>NZ_JBFAOQ010000062.1:0-1365 GCF_040675285.1 Nonomuraea sp. NPDC049625
TTGGATGCCCCTATGTTCGTCAAGTCGTCAGGCTGGGGCGGGAGCGTGGTCGGCTGTCGCTGCTTTGATCAAGGCGTAGACCTCGCGGGCGACGTAGCGTTTGAGGCAACGGATGACCTCTCGGCGGGTCTTGCCCTCGGTGGTGCGCCGTTGCAGGTACTCGCGTGTGCGCTCGTCCCAGCGCAGCCGGGTGAGGACGATGCGGTACAAGGCGGCGTTGGCCTGCCGGTCGCCGCCTCGGTTCAAGCGCCGGCGTTGGGACTTGCCGGACGATGCCTCCACCGGGCTGGTCCCGCACAAGGCGGCGAAGGATCCTTCGTTCTCCAGCCGTTGCGGGTTGTCTCCGGCTGTGACCAGCAGGGCCGCGGCGGTGTCCGGGCCGATGCCCACGCGCTCCAGCAGGGCGGGAACGTGACGGCGGATCACCTCCTCCAGCAGCTGCTCCAGAGCGTCGATCTCCTGCGACAGCGACTGGACGCGGGTGGCCAGCAGGCGCAGTACGTAGAGGGTGGCGCTGTCGACGTCGGCGACCGGGCCGACGGCCAGGTCGGCACAGCGGCGGATGAGGGTCTTGGGTCCCAGGCCGTCAAAGGAGGCTCTCAGGCCAGGGTCGGCGACCACCAGCGCCGCTCGCAGCTGGTTGATCGCCTGGGTTCTGGCCTTGACCGCCGATTCCTTGGCGCGTCGCAGCAGGCGGGCCATCTCGACCGGCCCGTCACCGGACTTGGGGATGGCGGTGGCCCGGCCCGACAGCACGGCCCGGGCGGCGGCCTCGGCATCCACCTCATCGGACTTGCCCCGCCGGCGGCGAGCGGCTTTATCGGGCTGGCTGACCTCGAAGACCTCGACGCCCTCGGCGGTCAGGACACGGGCCAGTGCGGCCCCGTAGGAACCGGTGCACTCCACGCCGGCCCGGCGCAGTACGCCGAAGGATCTCGCCCAAGTCAGCAGCTGCTCATAACCGTCAGGGCCGGTCGGAAAGCCGCGGCTGTCCAGCAGGGCTCCCATCCCGGTCAAAACCGCAGCGACATGGACGTCCTTGTGCGTGTCGACGCCCAGAACCACCTCCTCCCGGCCGTGGGCGAGGTGGAGAGGCGCACTGGTGTGGGGCATGCTGGTCATCGTGGTCCGGCTCCTGCTCGGCGTGGGGGCTGGTCGGCCGTCGCCGGGGTGGCAGGAGCGGTCAGAACTGTGACGGTGCTTTGTTTGCGGCAAGGCCCCTATCGGGACACGCTCCGACGCCCCAGTGACAGCGAGCACCGCTTCGAAACCCCGGCCGACAGATCCAAACAAGGACACCATGGTCTGTTCTCGCGCGGGTCAAGCCGGGGCTCGAAGCGGCACACCACCATCCTCACAGTTCTC
>NZ_JBFAOQ010000063.1:0-1298 GCF_040675285.1 Nonomuraea sp. NPDC049625
CAGGAGCGGGTGATCCGCCAGGCGCTGGCCAACGCCGGCCTGGCCCCCGGTGACATCGACGCGGTCGAAGCCCACGGCACCGGCACCAAACTCGGCGACCCCATCGAGGCCCAAGCCCTCCTCGAGGTGTACGGAGCCCGTCCCGAAGAACACCCCTTGTGGCTGGGCACCGTGAAGTCCAACCTCGGCCACACTCAATGCGCCTCCGGGGTGGCGGGTGTGATCAAGATGGTCATGGCCGCCCGCGAAGCCCTCCTCCCCCAAACCCTGCACATCACCACCCCCACCACCCACGTCGACTGGGAACAAGGCCAGATCCGCCTCCTCCAACACCCCCAAACCTGGCCCGCACACAGCGACAAACCACGCCGAGCCGCCATCTCCTCCTTCGGCATCAGCGGCACCAACGCCCACCTCATCCTCGAACAAGCCCCCCACCCCACCCCCACAGGCACCGCCCCCAACGCGGGCACCAGCACAAGCACCGCCGCAGGGGCTCAGGCAAGCACCGGTGCGGGCGCTAACGCGGGCAATGGCATAGGCGCAGGTACTGGCATTAACGCAGGCGCTGACAAGGACACCGGCACGGGCACCGAAGCTCCGCAGCCCCTACCGCTGATCCCGGTAGCCCTATCCGCCCGTGACCAGACCAGCCTGGCCGCCCAGGCCGCCCGCCTGGCCAGCCACCTCACCACCCACCCCGACCTCCCCCTGCACGACATCGCCCTGTCCACGGCCACCACACGTGCCCATCTTGAGCACCGCGCCGTCATCCTGGCCCGCAACGCCGACGACCTCCACCACGCCCTCGACCACCTCGCCGGCACCAACACCGACGACAGCACCAGCCTCGGCACAGGTGACGGCACAGACAACGACGTCGCCAAGAGCAACGGCAACGTCAACGGCAACGGTGATACGAGCAACGGCAGCGACGGCTCAGACGCTGGCGCGGCCAGTGGCAACGGCATCAACACCGCGACCGTCAACGGCACCGTCAACGGCACGGGCAACGGCACTGGCGCCCACGGCGGCACCGAGAACGCCGCAAGCGGCACGAGCACGAGCAACGGCAGCAGCGGCACAGACGCCGCAAGCGGAGCCGCAACGGCAACCGGCAACGGAGCCGACACCCCCACCGCGACCCCGTCGAACACCCGCAACAGCATCGGCGTCGGGGTGGGCGTGAACGTGATCATCGGGCGTGCCCGACCCGGCAAAACCGCGTTCCTCTACTCCGGACAAGGCGCCCAACACCCCGGCATGGGCCGCCAACTCTACGAAACCTTCCCCACCTT
>NZ_JBFAOQ010000064.1:0-1224 GCF_040675285.1 Nonomuraea sp. NPDC049625
GCGGCGGCGCAGGAACGTGGGCAGCCGGACAGGTGCACGCTGTGGCCGGGCACGAGCGTTGCCAATTGCAGGGCGTCGGTCTTGGTGTCGGCCAGGCCTTTGGCGCATCCGCTGGAGCCGGTGCAGGCGATCAGGCGCGCCAGGGGTTGGTCCACCGAGCACAAAAAGCCAAGCCGTTCGAGGCGTTCAATGACAGCCGCCGCGTCACGGATATTGGGCAGCAGCAGGCCCTGCCATGGCGTGACACGCAGGGTGGCGTCGCCATGGTCGACGGCCAGCTGCGCGGCGCCCCTGAGCATCGCCGAATCCAGGCGGCCCAAGGGTGCGACGGCAGCGACGTAGACCTGGTTTTTTTGACGCTGTGGATAACTTCCCAGGTGCAGCGGCGCGGGGTTGGAATGGCGTGAAAAGCCGTCAACCGGCTGCAAGGGCAGATTTAGCTGCCGCAGAAAGTTATCCACAGACGTTTCAGCCAGCAGGTGGCGCATGCGGGTTTGATCGGGCCGGGCCAGTTCAAGGAACAGCTCCAGAACCGCCACCACCAGTGCATGCCCTTGCGCCAAAGGCACGGCGGCCAATGGCGCGTCCTGCGCCGGGCAGCCTGCCAGGCCGAATGCCAACAGCGTCTGGCCATTGGCGTCGAACGCCGACAACCACAGGTCGTGATGATGCTCGAGCATCGCCAGGGCTTCACCGCCGTCCAGTTGCACGGCGAACTTGGCTGACAGCTCATGGAAACGCGGGTGGGTTTCCAGGGTGGCGAGGATTTCGTCAGCCAGCGGCCGTGTGTCGAACAGCATCTCGCGGTCGATACCGGCGCTGGGGCTGAGCATCAGGTTGCGCACATCGTCACCGGCGGCGCTTCTGGGCCCAAGGTCAGCGGCCAGCAAGGCGGCGATCAATGCGTCCTGTTCGGCACCTATTCCGCGAATCTGCAGGTTGGCGCGGTTGGTCGCCTCGATCACGCCGCCGGCATGGGCCAGGGCCGCATCGGCCACGGCAAGGGCCTGCTCGGCGAGGATCGAACCACCGGCCAACTTGATCCGGCAAATCCCGCCGTCCAACGCCTGGACAATACGCAGCAACCCCGGACAGGCCGAGGGACGCAAGGTATTGGACGGTGGTATTGATTTCACAGGGCTACCGGTTCACGGGTAATGGCGCGGTATTTTGCCTGCTTTGTCCGGCGGCATGTATAGCCTGCCCGTCGGTTGTCGTTCATGG
>NZ_JBFAOQ010000065.1:0-1110 GCF_040675285.1 Nonomuraea sp. NPDC049625
CTTCCTCTTCATCAGATGGAAGATCGCGATAGAAACCAACAGCCAACTCAATAGTGACACCTTGATAATCGCCCTGATACACATAAGGCGCGATACCGGCACCGGACGCCAAAGCATTATCACCCAAGATAAAACTCGACGTGGTCGGTGAAACTCTTTCAGCGTTAACGTAAACGTTAAAACCTTTGGTTATGATGTGGCCGTAGTAAGCAGATATAGCTTTTTTAAGATCCATCTCAAAACCAGTTTGATTTGAGAATAACCGTGGGATCCCATCATTCAACTCTGTAATAGATATCTTTGTTCCTTTAAATTCACCTGGAGCAACTTCTTCAATTGGTAAATTCCAGTTAAAGTCATCGGCCAACCATGCAGAATCAATAGTAACTTTATAAGCGGCATCCTTGGCATTTGTCTCAACTGTTGATTGCTTACCGAGCTTGAATATCGCCCGCTTCATCCCGATACCATATACACCCACGGTCGGTACATCTTTATCGGTATCACGATCAGGGCGACCTAAGCGAAACGCACGCTCCAAGGCCACTTCACGCGGTATTCCTCCACAGTTATCGAAGATAGAGAAGTGATTTTCGTCAAACGTGATTCTCGCTTCAAACCCTTTGTAAGGTAACGGATGATCTAACTCCGCACGCTTCTCGCGCATAGCGCCATCGACGCAATTATCAAGCAAGTCGAGAATCGAATCCTTAAGCTCGATGTCGCGCGTCAACATCTCTACGAAAAATCGCTTCGCGGGATGAGCATTAACCTGAGCAGTCATTAAAACTCCCTTTTATATACTTTTTGGCTACAGCCGGAGCGTATCATGATGTCAAAATGCCAAAAACCACTTAAATTTGCTAGCAAAGATTGTAATAACTACGACGCTAAAATCAATTTTAACCAACGCCAATTGTCGTAGCGGTCACCCCGCCCTCTGAGATGCGTGTAACGTCGAAGCGAATTCCAGTCCCTGTGACCCGAAACGCTCGACACCCTTGGAATATCCCAGCCCATTTCAAATAACCGACTAACCCCTCATGGCGTAGGTCGTGGAAATGCAGATCTTCAATCCCCAGCATCGGGCAGGCCCGCGTAAAGGACGCC
>NZ_JBFAOQ010000066.1:0-1021 GCF_040675285.1 Nonomuraea sp. NPDC049625
TGCGCGCAGAAAGGTATCCGCATGAGAACCAGAGGGGTGCTTACGGCCGGGCTCGCCCTGCTCTTCAGCCTCACGACGGGCCCGATCGCGACGGCCTGGGCCGCGCCGACGCCGACCCCGACGCCGACGTCCTCGTCGAAGGAGGACGAGGGGGAGATGGGCAACCCGGACAACCAGGTGGACGTCCCGCCGGTGTCCACGCTGGCGGCGCCGAGCTTCCAGCTGCCGTTCCCCTGTGGTCAGACGTGGACGGGTAACTCCAGCGGGAGCAGCGCGCACAAGTCATACGAGATCGACTTCAACCGGGGCAGCACCGCCGACGCCGACCGTGGTGACACGGTGGTCGCCGCCGCGGCCGGCACCGTGGTCATCTCGGCCCACCAGGGCTCCACCAACGGTTACGGCAACCTGGTCAAGATCGACCACGGTGGCGGCTGGACCACGTACTACGCGCACCTGACCGTGCGCTCGGTCTCCGCCGGCGCCCAGGTCACCCAGGGCCAGAAGATCGGCACGGTCGGCAACACCAGCAAGCCCGGCAACAACATCAGCCCGCACCTGCACTACGAGGTCCGCCAGGGCACCAGCTACCCGAGCAACATCCGCAAGGCCACCTTCAACGGCGCCACCTTCGGCTACCCGAACGCCAGCGTGACCTCCAAGAACAAGTGCGGCGGCGGCAGCCCCGGCAACCCGCACACCGCCGAGTCCGTCTGCGGCGCCGGCTACAAGGTCATCGATTCGGCCGCCCTCGGCTCCAGCGGCACGGTCTACCTGACCTTCAACTCCGCCAACGGCAACAACTGCGTCGCCACCATCAAGAAGGCCTCGCTCGGCAAGGCCACCGCCACCACCGCCTACCTGGAGGTCGCGGGCAAGGCCCGGGCCACCGACACCGGCAACTTCGAGTACTACGCCGGGCCGGTGCGCGGCGCGGCCGCCGGCAAGTGCGTCAAGTGGGGCGGCAAGGCCGGATCCAGCACGTACAACAGCCCGTCCGAGCACTGCGGGAGCTGAACCC
>NZ_JBFAOQ010000067.1:0-1011 GCF_040675285.1 Nonomuraea sp. NPDC049625
TGAGGTGATCTCAGAGAAATAATTCGGGCGATTGGGGATTTTCGGGACGCCCGGGGTGGCGTTTCGGGCCTTTCGGGAGAAGTCGTCGAAGGCCGGAGACAGACGTGGAGCCTCCGGTAGATGAGTTCTCACCACAAGAATCCCCGCCAGCCGAAAGGCTCCACGTGATTGCTCATCGTGCCATGCTCGACGTCTCGCGTGCACTGGTTCGGTACGTTGCCCGGTTGCTGCAGGACGAACGTCGCCAGCTCGGCACTCCCAAAGGCAGTCGTGCCCTGACCCCGTTCTGGCAAGCGGTGCTGGTGCTGCGCTGGTTCCGGGGCGAGTACGACATCCCCAAGCTCGGCCGCGATCACCGCGTCTCCCGGGCCACGGCCTATCGCTACATCGCCGAGGGAATCGACGTCCTCGCAGTTCAAGCCCCTGATTTGCACGAGGCTCTGGACCGCGCCAAGGCCGATGGGCTGGCCTATGTGATCCTGGACGGCACCCTGATCTCGATCGATCGCTGCGCCGAGCAGGCCATCAGCGTCAAGGGCGAGCCCATCGACGCCTGGTACTCCGGCAAGGCCCACCAGCACGCCGGCAACCTCCAAGCACTCTCGGCACCCAGCGGGCTCCCCCTGTGGATCGCCGACGTCGAACCGGGCTCGGTCCACGATCTGACCGCCGCTCGCGCGCACGTGCTGGGCGCGTTGTACGCCGCAGCCGCAGGCGGCCTGCCGACCCTCGCCGACAGCGGCTACGACGGCGCCGGGATCGGCATTCATACGCCGATCAAACAGCCCGAAGGCAACCAGACCCTTAGCCCGGACAACCGCACCTACAACCGGCTCCTACGCGCCCTGCGATGTCTCGGCGAACGCGGGTTCGCCCTGCTCAAAGGCCGCTGGCGGATTCTCCAGCACATCACCGCCAGCCCCAGCGCAATCGGCGACATCGCCCGCGCCGCCCTTGTCCTCACCCACTTCGAGCACAACTACCTACCAGCAATTCGCTGAGATCACTTCA